>NZ_JAPPRN010000006.1:2287500-4031229 GCF_026672675.1 Ensifer sp. SL37
AAGCATTGTTTAAAGGTATCTTATCCTGAATACATAGGGGTAAGAAGCGAACGCAGGGAACTGAAACATCTAAGTACCTGCAGGAAAGGACATCAACCGAGACTCCGCAAGTAGTGGCGAGCGAACGCGGACCAGGCCAGTGGCAATGAGGAATAAAGTGGAACGACATGGAAAGGTCGGCCGTAGAGGGTGATAGCCCCTTACACGTAGAACACTCATTGTCCTTGAGTAAGGCGGGACACGTGAAATCCTGTCTGAACATGGGGAGACCACTCTCCAAGCCTAAGTACTCGTGCATGACCGATAGCGAACAAGTACCGTGAGGGAAAGGTGAAAAGCACCCCGACAAGGGGAGTGAAATAGAACCTGAAACCGGATGCCTACAAACAGTTGGAGCCCGCAAGGGTGACAGCGTACCTTTTGTATAATGGGTCAACGACTTAGTGTGACGAGCAAGCTTAAGCCGATAGGTGAAGGCGCAGCGAAAGCGAGTCTGAACAGGGCGTTCAGTTCGTCGCATTAGACCCGAAACCGAGTGATCTAGCCATGAGCAGGTTGAAGGTTGGGTAACACCAACTGGAGGACCGAACCCGCATCTGTTGCAATAGATTGGGATGACTTGTGGTTAGGGGTGAAAGGCCAATCAAACTCGGAAATAGCTGGTTCTCCGCGAAAACTATTTAGGTAGTGCGTCGACCGAATACCCTCGGGGGTAGAGCACTGGATGGGCTATGGGGACTCACCGTCTTACTGATCCTAACCAAACTCCGAATACCGAGGAGTACTAGTCGGCAGACACACGGCGGGTGCTAACGTCCGTCGTGAAAAGGGCAACAACCCTGACCTCCAGCTAAGGTCCCCAAGTCATGGCTAAGTGGGAAAGGATGTGAGGATCCCAAAACAACCAGGATGTTGGCTTAGAAGCAGCCATCATTTAAAGAAAGCGTAACAGCTCACTGGTCTAAATAAGGGTCTTTGCGCCGAAAATGTAACGGGGCTAAAGCCATGCACCGAAGCTGAGGATACGTCGCAAGACGTGTGGTAGCGGAGCGTTCCGTAAGCCTGTGAAGGGATACCCGTGAGGGGTCCTGGAGGTATCGGAAGTGCGAATGTTGACATGAGTAACGATAAAGAGGGTGAGAGACCCTCTCGCCGAAAGACCAAGGGTTCCTGCTTAAAGTTAATCTGAGCAGGGTTAGCCGGCCCCTAAGACGAGGCGGACACGCGTAGTCGATGGGAACCACGTTAATATTCGTGGGCCTGGTGGTAGTGACGGATCGCTTAACTTGTTCACACTTATTGGATTGTGTGGGCGGGGACGCGGTTCCAGGAAATAGCTCCACCGTATAGACCGTACCCGAAACCGACACAGGTGGTCAGGTAGAGTATACCAAGGCGCTTGAGAGAACTATGCTGAAGGAACTCGGCAAATTGCACGCGTAACTTCGGAAGAAGCGTGACCCCAAGGGACGCAAGTCTGTTGGGGTGGCACAGACCAGGGGGTAGCGACTGTTTATCAAAAACACAGGGCTCTGCGAAGTCGCAAGACGACGTATAGGGTCTGACGCCTGCCCGGTGCTGGAAGGTTAAGAGGAGGGGTGCAAGCTCTGAATCGAAGCCCCAGTAAACGGCGGCCGTAACTATAACGGTCCTAAGGTAGCGAAATTCCTTGTCGGGTAAGTTCCGACCTGCACGAATGGCGTAACGACTTCCCCGCTGTCTCCAGCATAGACTCAGTGAAATTGAATTCCCCGTGAAGATGCGGGGTTCCTGCGGTCAGACGGAAAGACCCCGTGCACCTTTACTATAGCTTTACACTGGCATTCGTGTCGGCATGTGTAGGATAGGTGGTAGGCTTTGAAGCAGGGACGCCAGTTCTTGTGGAGCCATCCTTGAAATACCACCCTTATCGTCATGGATGTCTAACCGCGGTCCGTTATCCGGATCCGGGACAGTGTATGGTGGGTAGTTTGACTGGGGCGGTCGCCTCCGAAAGAGTAACGGAGGCGCGCGATGGTGGGCTCAGACCGGTCGGAAATCGGTCGTCGAGTGCAATGGCATAAGCCCGCCTGACTGCGAGACTGACAAGTCGAGCAGAGACGAAAGTCGGTCATAGTGATCCGGTGGTCCCGCGTGGAAGGGCCATCGCTCAACGGATAAAAGGTACGCCGGGGATAACAGGCTGATGACCCCCAAGAGTCCATATCGACGGGGTTGTTTGGCACCTCGATGTCGGCTCATCGCATCCTGGGGCTGGAGCAGGTCCCAAGGGTTTGGCTGTTCGCCAATTAAAGCGGTACGTGAGCTGGGTTCAGAACGTCGTGAGACAGTTCGGTCCCTATCTGCCGTGGGTGTAGGAATATTGACAGGATCTGTCCCTAGTACGAGAGGACCGGGATGGACATATCTCTGGTGGACCTGTTGTCCTGCCAAGGGCATAGCAGGGTAGCTATATATGGAATGGATAACCGCTGAAGGCATCTAAGCGGGAAACCAACCTGAAAACGAGTATTCCCTTGAGAACCGTGGAAGACGACCACGTTGATAGGCTGGGTGTGGAAGTGCGGCAACGCATGAAGCTTACCAGTACTAATCGTTCGATTGGCTTGATCGTTCCCATTGCTCATGCTCATCTTCAGATGAGCGACGTGTTCAAAACAAAACGAGTGAAGGCGATAAACCGCAAGCGGTTTACGCCGACCTCACCAGCTTCTCATCCGGTTTGCGTCCGCTAGACGCAAATCTTGCGCTTTGCCGACCTGGTGGTTCTGGCGGGGTGGCTGCACCCGTTCCCATTCCGAACACGGCCGTGAAACGCCCCAGCGCCGATGGTACTTCGTCTTAAGACGCGGGAGAGTAGGTCGCTGCCAGGTCTGCAAAGCGCAAGAAAATCCGGAAAACAAAGATCACCTTCTCTTCATGCCTCGGCCCAGCCGAAACACGGGCCGCCCTCAAGCGGCCCTTTTGTTTTGCTAGACCGAAGTCATCAGTGCGTCCCTTACACGAGACAAATCGCTTCGCAATTTGCTCGGCACAGACCATAAATCCCTTCGGGATTTACGTTACCGCGATAAATCCCATCGGGATTTACGCTTGGCGCGGGGTGGAGCAGCCCGGTAGCTCGTCAGGCTCATAACCTGAAGGCCGCAGGTTCAAATCCTGCCCCCGCAACCAAATCAAAAAAAGCCCGCATGGAGAAATCCAGCGGGCTTTTTGGCGTTTAAACCGCAGGGAAAAGACCCAGACGGGCGCAGGCGGGCAGATGTAAGGGGCGGGCGCCGCAACGCGGTGAGCGAGCGTCCTTCAATCCTCATCGGGTGGAGAGGGGCGGGGGAGGTGGCGGCGTCGTCTGCTTCTATGACCGGCGTTACCCGTTTATTAAGACATACAATCGATAGTTGCTTTCATTCTTGATTCTCGCGATGGCATGAGGCTGTGCGCGCCCATTCGGCAGGCAGGTGCAGGAGCGCCGCCTTTGCCGCGGAGACCCACGCGTGACCACCATATCGCCGACGAGCAACGTTGCCTTGGAAATCCTCAGGCGGACAACGGCCGAGGCCGAGGAGAAAGCCGGTTCTGCCGACAGCGCGAACAGCATCCTCACGGCTGCGAACGGCGTTTCAGCGGAGCCTGGCAGAGCAGCGACGCAGGCGCAGCGTGCAATCAACAACAGCATGCTGGAGCTGAAGGCAAGAGCCGACGCTTTCGTCGGCACAGCGCTGGAATTGCTGAACTCCGACCGTTTCAGATCCAGCGACCCCAATGTGAAGGCAGTGCTGAAGGAAATCCTCAACGAGCAGGGTGAGATTTTCGCCGGCCGGGTCGAGGCTGAACTGCTCAACAATCCCGGTCTCAGACACGAAGAGGCCATCGCCAATGCGCTGACCGCGACGGTGCGCGGCAATCGCAGCCGTTTTGCCGAAACCGAGATCGTGCTCGGTTATAAGCTGAAAGCCGCCGGCGACCAGTTGCATTATGTTGCCGATGCCGAGGGCCATAGCTCCGGTCAGTTCCTGGCGGATGCCCAGAACGAAGCGCGTATCGGTCTCGACATCGCACAAAAGGCGCGCGCCAATGCGAAGGACGATGCGGCGCTCGCGGCGGCTCTGAAGGCGGAGGAGGAAGCCGAGCGGATCTACCGGCGAACGCAGCAGTCGGTGAGTGACTGGAACGGCTATTGGACGAAGAAATTCGGCTGGCCGGAGGCCCGGTGACGGTGCGATAAGGGATCGCCGCCCGGTGACGGGATAAGACGCGATGGGCGGATCGTTGGACAGGTTGCTCCGAGCTCGACCCGAGACACGCTTTAACGATTTGTCTTTGGGCGCTTCACGCCCCACATCAACGATTCCCGTGTTTCGCCTTGGTATCGTTCCGGCGCAGTGATCTGCGAACGAATGCGGTGCATTAGAGGATATGCCAAGCACGTGGCCGCCGTTCCGCTCTGCCGCTTGCGCTCCAATATCTTGAATTGCCGTGCGCCGTGATCGCAAACCGCTGCGCATTTTTCCGCGACATGGTTCAGCTTCCGGCGTCGCTCTTGCCGTCGGAAGGACCTTGGCTTCTCAGCTTTCCGTGATCGCGGTCGGAAAGCCACACCCGCGTCTCATCGAGGATTTCCGTCGACAGGTCGGGATCGTCAGTCATCCGCGCCAGGATAAGCGCGCCGATCATGGCCGCAGAACTGCCGATTGCCGCGCGACGCTTCTCATGCTCATCCGGGCCCGGCGCGACCTTGCCGAACCGGGCGAACTGGCGCTTGAGGACGTCCGTCATCTCCGACCGTGCGGAACCGGGCTGGCGGCTTACCTCCGACGCAAGGGCTGCAAGCGGGCAGCCGTGGCCGAAATCGTCCCGATGCTCCGGCGAAAGATAACGTCGGGCGACGGATGCAAGATCCACCGTTAGCGGCTCGGTTTCTCCCTGCAGACCGGCCAATGTCTGCGCGATCAGATCCTCCTTCGACTTGAAGTAGCCGTAGAAGCCGCCATGGGTGAGGCCTGCCGCCTTCATGACATCAGTAACGGTGACGGATTCGAAGCCGCGCTCCCGGAACAGCTGTCCCGCCGCCTCCAGAATTGTCTTCTTGTTCTCTTCGACCTGCTTCCGGCTCACGCGCATCATCGTCTCCTGAAATTTCGATTGACAATATACATGATAGTCATCATATATCCAAATACATGATGGTTATCATGAATAAACTGAAGGAGCCCAATCGATGAGCAGGAAGCCAGTAGTCCTTGTAACCGGTGCCTCGACCGGCATTGGCGCCGTCTATGCGGAGCGATTTGCCCGTCGCGGTCATGATCTCGTTCTGGTCGCGCGCAATGCGGCGCGGCTCGACGCGCTCGCTGAGCGCCTCAAGAACGAAACCGGCGTGGCGGTGGATGTGGTCCCGGCGGACCTGACCGACGCACAGGACCTCGCCAAGGTCGAGCAGCGGCTGCGCGAAGACCGGAGCATCGGCGTGCTGGTCAACAATGCCGGGACGTCTATCCCCCGAGGCTTTCTTCAGCAGCAGAGCGAGGACATCTCGAAGCTGATCGCGCTCAACGTAACGGCAGTCACCAGGCTCGCGCATGCGGCAGCTCCGGGGTTTGCGGAGAGAGGCGAGGGGGCGATCATCAACATCGCGTCGGTCGTCGGGCTTGCACCGGAGATGGGCGCAACCGTCTACGGCGCGACCAAGGCCTTCGTGCTGTTCCTTTCTCAAGGCTTGAATGTCGAACTCGCCACCAAGGGCGTCTACGTTCAGGCGGTTCTGCCCGCAGCGACACGCACCGAGATCTGGGATCATGCCGGCGTCGATGTCGAGACGCTCTCCGGTGTGATGGAGGTCGGCGATCTCGTCGATGCGGCGCTGATCGGCTACGATCGACGCGAGTTGGTAACCATCCCGCCGCTTCCGGATGCCGGCCAGTGGAACACTCTCGATACGGCACGGCAGGCAATGCTGCCGAATTTTGCACAGTCGTTGCCGGCCGAGCGCTATCGGTCCGCTGCCTGACCGGTCCACGCACGGAGCGGGCGTTTGGCGTCCGCTCCGAACGCCTGCACCTCCTGAGACGGTCGATGCTCGGGCCTTTCCGCTTGGGCACAGCAAGCCACATCGTTTCCACGGTTTGCCTCAAAGGCGTTTGCCAAGCGCCCTCAGGCTGCTTAGAAATTGAGGATCAAAGATTTCGCAAGGCCGATGACTCCGTCCGTGCGCGAAAATCCTCCCTCGAAACGATGTTGATGGTGCGAGCCGATGAAAAGATTCAATCTGGGACCAACCGACCTTTCCGTTTCCTCTGCCGTTCTCGGCCTGATGCGGATTGCCGATCTCAGCGACGACGCCATAAGTCGGCTCTATGGGAAGGCACGGGACGTCGGCATCAACGTCTTCGACCATGCCGATATCTATGGCGGCGAACTGCATGCCTGCGAGCGCCGTTTCGGCGATGCGTTGCGGTTAAAGCCGACTGAGCGCGAACAGATCGTCATCCAGAGCAAGTGCGGAATCCGTCGCGGCTATTTCGATTTCTCCAAGGATCATATTCTGCAGTCGGTCGATCGATCGCTGACGGCGCTGAAGACCGACTATCTCGATCTTCTCTTGCTGCATCGCCCGGATGCGCTGGTGGAACCGGAGGAAGTGGCGGACGCCTTCGAGAAATTGCAGGCGGCTGGCAAGGTCCGGCATTTCGGCGTCTCGAACCACACCCCGCGGCAGGTCGATCTTCTGAAGACCGCCGTCCGCCAACCGCTCGTCGGCAACCAGATCCAGCTCAGCATTGCGCATGCGCCTTCGGTCGCCTTCGGAATCGCAGCCAATATGGCGGGTCTCGAGCAATCGATCGATCGCGACGGGGAAGTGGTCGTCTATTCGCGCATCAACCGCATGACGTTGCAGGCCTGGTCACCGTTCCAGCAGGGTTTCTTCGGCGGCGTCTTCGTCGGCGACGAGAAGAACTTTCCGGAACTCAACCGGGTGCTGGACGAACTCGCGGGCAAGTACGGGGTATCGGCTTCCGCGATCGCCTATGCCTGGATCGCCCGCCATCCGGCCAACATTCAGGTGGTGCTTGGAACGACAAGTCCCGAGCGTTTGGCCGATATCGCGCCCGGCGCCGACATCACGCTGTCGCGCGAGGACTGGTATCGTCTCTTCACGGCAGCAGGACACGTGCTGCCGTGACCTCGTTAGGTCTGCAGACCATTGAAAAGGCCCGCTCGGATCCGAGCGGGCCTTTTATGTTTTGGGGGCGGATGCCGATGGCTTAGCTGCGCGGCTTCAGGTTTTCCGGATCGTAGAGCGGCTTGTAGCCAACGCCGACAACCTCGACCGGATAGGTCTCGGCGAAGTATTCGACGTTGAGTTTGCGGCCGACCTGGCAATGGGACCAGGGCAGATAGGCAAGCGCGATGTTCTTGCCGATCGTCGGGCCGAAGGCGATCGAGGTGGTGGTAGGAACGGCGGCCCAGTTCATCGACCAGCACCTTGCCGGTTTCCGGATCCATCACCGGCAGGGTTCCGACCGGATAGCGCTTCACGCCGTTCTTGTCGGTATTCTCCGTCATGACGAGCGTGCAGAGCATGGCCGGCTGATGTTCGCGCGCCTTGTATTCGAGATGCTTGGCCTTGCCGCGGAAGTCCACGTCCTTGACCTTCGGGCGGGCAAGGTCGGCTTCGATGAGGTTGTACTGGGTAAGCAGGTCGGCGTTCTGCAGGCGCAGGCTCTTTTCCATGCGGCGCGAGTTCGCATAGGTTTCGACGCCGAAGGCCATGATGCCGGTCGAGCGCAGCGCGTCCCAGACGGCGAGGCCGTCCTCGTACTTCATGTGCAGTTCCCAGCCCTGCTCGCCGACATAGGAGATGCGGAAGGCGGTGACCTTTTTGCCGGCGATCTCGATCGGCTTGATCGCGGCGAAGGCGAAGTTCTCGATGTCGAGGCCCGAGGGATCGGCAACCACCTTCTTCAGCGTCTCACGGGCATTGGGGCCCCAGATGCCGATGGTGATGAACTTCTCCGAGACGTCGGTGATGGTGACGTCAAGGCCGCGATCTTCGGCGACGCGGCGCATGTACTGGAAGTCGCGCGGGCCGGCGTCGGCGCCGTTCACCAGGCGGCAGCGGTCGGCCATGCGGAAGACGGTGAAGTCGGCCCGTACCATGCCCTCGTCGTCGAGGAAGTGGGTGTAGATGCCCTTGCCGATATTGCCGTCGCCACCGACCTTGGCGGCGCACAGCCATTCGAGCAGCTCGACATGATCAGGGCCTTCGATGTCGACCATATGGAAGTGCGAGAGATTGACGATGCCGCAGTCCTCGCTCATCGCCAGATGCTCGGCGTTGGAGACGCGCCAGAAATGGCGGCTGTCCCACTCGTTTTCACGTACCGGCACGCGGTCGCCATACTTCTCCAAAAGGTGCTCGTTGGCAGCGTAGCCGTGGGCGCGCTCCCAGCCGCCGAGTTCCATGAAATAGCCGCCGAGTTCCTTTTCGCGCTCGTAGAAGGGCGAGCGCTTGACGTTGCGGCCGGTGGCATAGGGTTCGCGGGTGTGCACGGCGGGGTAATAGATCTTCTGCGCCGCCTCGAAGCAGCGGCCCTCGATGAACTTTTCTTCCAGCTGGTGCGGATAGAAGCGGGAATAGTCGATCGAGGCGTGGTCGATCTCGGTGCGGCCGTCTGTCATCCAGTCGGCGATCAGCTTGCCATAACCGGGGCCGTCCTTCACCCAGATGGCGACGCAGTACCACAAGCCCCGCACCTTTTGGCTCTCGCCGCAGGAGGGGCCGCCGGCGGCCGAGACCTGCAGCAGGCCGTTGAAGGAATGGCTCTCGTTGTAGCCGAGTTCGCCGAGGATCGGCGTCAGTTCCATGGCGCGCTCGAGCGGCTCGATGATCTGTTCCATCTCCAGGTCGCGCTGCGAAGGCGACAGGCGCGCCTCGTGCTTTTCAAGAATGTTGCGTGGATGGCAGAGGCGCGGATTGGTGGTCTCGTAATAGCCCCACTCGATCTGGCCGCCCTCGGTGGTCTTCGGGTCGCCGGTGTCGCGCATGTAGGCCGAGTTGCCCTGGTCACGCAAAAGCGGGAAGCCGATCTCCTTGCCGGTGCCTTCGAATTCGTTGTACGGGCCGAAGAAGGTGAGCGGATGGTCGACCGGCATGACCGGCAGGTCTTCGCCGACCATTTCAGCGATCAGGCGACCCCAGATGCCGGCGCAGACGATGACGTGGTCGGCCATGATCGTGCCGCGATGGGTGACGACGCCCTTGATGCGGCCGTTTTCGACGATCAGCGACTTTGCCGGCGTGTTGCCGAAGACCTGCAGCTTGCCGGACTTTTCCGCGGCGTCGACGAGCTTGCCGGCAACCGTTTGCGAGCGCGGGATGACGAGGCCGGCATCCGGGTCGAACATGCCGCCCATGACCTGATCTTCTTCGATCAGCGGGAACATCGTCTTGATTTCAGCCGGCGAGACATAGTGGGCGCGGGTGCCGAAGGCCTTGGCGGAGGACAGCTTGCGCTTGATCTCTTCCATCCAGACATCGTCGCCGGTGCGCGCCACTTCCAGGCCGCCGATGCGGGCGTAGTGGCCCATTTTCTCGAAGAAATCGATCGAATACTGCGTCGTCCAGACCGAGAGATAGTCGTGGCTGGTGGTGTAGCAGAAGTCCGAGGCGTGTGCGGTCGAGCCGATATCGGTCGGTACGCCCGACTTGTCGATGCCGACGATATCGTCCCAGCCGCGCTCGATCAGGTGGTGCGCGATCGAAGCACCGACGATGCCACCCAGCCCGATGATTACGACTTTCGCCTTTTGCGGAAACTCTGCCATTGATTGCGACCCTAGTTGGATTGGATGCCGGATTTTAGGGCCTGATCCGCCCCGACCAGAGCCTGTCTACGACATTCTCATCAAACTGCACGACCAGAGCCGAGCATTTTGCGGTTCGCGGAACGAGAGCTGTCGAGACGGTCATGCCACTGATTTCGTGAGAAAAAGCGCCTCTCAGCGCCAATCTGATTTCATCTAGCATATCGCAAATGGCGACGCATCCGAATGCGTCATTGCGATCTACCTGCTTTCCAGTGATCGCAGCGTTGGCCACGAAAGATAATCCCATCGGGTAAGATTGACAGCGATGCGTGATATTAATAAGTTCGGTAACAGAACGAATTAAAAGAGGTCCCCGTGAACGACAGCTTGCGCATCTCCCGGAAGTTCTCCCAGCGCTCCGTCATGGAGGCGATCGTCCAGGGCGGTCCGATTTCGCGTGCGTCGATCTCGAAGCAGACCGGCCTTTCCAAGCAGACCATTTCGGAGATCGTCCGCGGCCTCGAAGAAGAGGGTTGGGTGCAGGAGACGGGGCGCACCAGCGGCCATGTCGGGCGCACTGCCGTCACCTACGAACTGGTGTGCGATGCCGCCTTCATCATCGCCGTCGACCTCGGTGGCACGAAGGTGCGCGTGGCGATCACCGATCTCGCCTGCCAGATCTTTGCCGAAGACACGGCGCCGACCGATCCGCGGGGCGGCCGCTTCGTCGTCGAGCAGATCGCTGCCATGGCCTTTGATGCGGCAGACCGACAGAAGATCGCTCGCGAGAAGATCCGGCTTGCGGTGGTCGGCGTTCCCGGCGCGCCCTGCAGCGAGACCGGCCGTGTGTTGCTTGCGCCGAACATTGCCGGTTTCGACACGATGGATGTCGTCGGCGCCTTCGAAGAGGTGCTCGGTTTTGGAGCCATGCTCGAAAACGACGTCAATCTTGCCGTCCTTGGCGAAAACTGGCTGGGCCAGGGGCAGGGGATCGACAACCTCGCCTATGTGGCGCTGGGCACCGGCGTCGGCAGCGGCCTGATGGTCGGCGGCCATCTGGTGCGCGGCGTCAGCAATGCGGCCGGCGAAATGGGTTTCCTGCCGCTCGGCGCCGACCCGTTCGAGGCGGAATCGCTGCGCACCGGCGCCTTCGAGCGCGCGGTTGCCTCGCATGGCATGGCGGAACGTTACGCGGCGCTTTCGGGCAAGACCGTTGCCGTGCCCACCATCTTTGCCAAGGCAGAAGCGGGCGATGCGGCAGCGCTGACGGTGCTGGATGACACTGCGCGGTATCTGGCAGCCGGCGTTGCCGCGATTGCCGCGATCGCCAACCCGCAGAAGGTCATCCTGGGCGGATCCATCGGGCTCCGGCCGGAAATGCTTGAGCGGGTAAAAGCGTTCCTGCCGCAGTGCTTCCCCTATCCGGTCAATGTGGAGACCGGTGAACTCGGCGCGCGCGCCGCGATCATCGGGGCGGCGGCGATCGGGCTCGGTCAGTTGCACAACACCCTGTTCGGGGTCGATGCGCCCGATGGCCGGATTTCGCTGCCGCGGGCAAACGTCAACGCGCTTCGGGAGGCGATGTGATGACGATGAATGACGGCTTGGTCGAGCGCTTGCGAGCGGTGCTTGATCGCGAGACGGCGATTGATCTTTTTCGTGGCGCGATCGGGCGTGAGAGCATTACCGGCAACGAGGCGAATTTCGTCGCCTTTCTGGCCGAAACGATGCAGCGCCTTGGCCTGGAAGGCTTGAAAACGGCGGAGTTCCTGCCGGGTCGGCCGAACGTCTGGGCGGAGCGCAAGGGGCGCGGCAAGGGGCCACGCCTGCTGTTCATTGGCCATACGGATACGGTGCATGTCGACGGCTGGCGCGAGCATTGGGCCGGTACCGAGCGCGAGGATCCCTTCGCTGCACCGATCATCGACGGCGCGGTCTGGGGGCGCGGCTCGGGCGATCTGAAGGCAGGCATCTGCGCGTCGCTGGCGGCGCTGTCGCTGCTCGACAAGTCCGGCGTTGCGTTGGCCGGGGACGTGGCGTTTGCCTTCGTCGGCGACGAGGAAAGCGGTCAGCCGGGGACCGGTGTCTCCGCCGGTATCAAGGATCTGGTCGAACGCATCGAGACCGGTGACATCGTCCGTCCGGACTTCGTCGTCTATGTCGAGCCGACACGGCTTTCGGTTTATCCGGCGCAGATCGGATTTTTCATCGCCGACATCACGATTACAGGCAAGTCCGCCTATTTCGGCGTACCCGAACTCGGCAAGGATGCATTGCGCGCCAGCCACGCGGCGATGTCGGCTCTCTGGAAACACTCCGACGAGATCGCCGCGCGGGCCGAGCACAAGCTGATCGGTCGCAGTTTCCTGCTGATCACCGGCCTTGCCGGCGGCGGCTACATCGCCGTGCCCGAGCGTTGCACACTGTCGCTGATCCGCAAACTGTTGCCAGGGGAATCGCTGGACACGGCGGCGGCCGAGATCGAGGCTGCGGTGCGCTCGGCGATCACCGATCCGGAAATCACGGTCGAGTTTTCCTATCCGGCCGGCCGCGACCATGCGCTTGGCGGCACGGCGGCTGAAATCGACGAAACGGCGGGCGAAGTCGGTGCGCTATCAGCCGCCATGGCCGAAGCCATGGGTGGGCGCGGCGTCATCGAAGGCGCGCCCTTCTGGTCGGAATCGCCATTCTTCGTCAACCGCTTGGGTGTGCCTGCCGTCTATTGCGCGCCCGGCGACATCCGCAATTGCCATACCTACGAGGAACGGGTCGAGGTGGAGGAATACCTCGCCGGGATCGTCGGATTTGCCGCCTTCATGGCGCGCTACTGCGGCGTCATGGACTGAACTGCCAAACAAGAGGGAGAACGACAATGCTTCTGAAGAAATTGATGGCTGCCGCACTCGTCAGCGGTTTCGTGCTTGCCGCAAACGCCGCCTCTGCCCAGACGGTCGGTCCGTCCGGCGAGAGCGCGACGCCGAGCGCCGATGTCGCCCTGACCGATGCCGATATCGGCGCGCTCAAGGGCAAGGGCTACAAGGCGGCGCTGCTGTGGCATACCTCGTCCGACTTCACCAACGCCGTTTCGGCCGGTGCCAAGGATGAGTTTGCCCGCGCCGGCGTCGAGATCGCGGTGACGACGGATGCCGGCTTCGACGCTGCCCGCCAGCGCAGCGATATCGAAACCGCGCTTGCCGCCAAGCCGAACGTCATCCTGGCGCTGCCGCTCGATCCGGTGACCTCGGCCGAAGCATTCCGCCAGGCAGTGACCGATGGCAGCAAGCTCGTGTTCCTCTCCAACCTGCCGAGCGGCTATAAGCAGGGCACGGACTATGCCTCGATCGTTACCGACGATCTCTTCCAGATGGGCAAGCAGGCGGCGGATGCGCTGGCCAAGGCGATCGGCGGCAAGGGCAAGGTTGGCTACATCTTCCACGATGCCAGCTACTATGTGACGAACCAGCGCGACCAGGCCTTCAAGTCGACGATCGAGAAGGACTATCCGGATATCAAGATCGTTGCCGAGCAGGGCATCTCAGACCCGGCACGTGCCGAGGAGCTGGCAAGCGCCATGCTGCTGCAGAACCCTGATCTCGACGGTATCTACGTGACCTGGGCCGAGCCTGCCGACGGCGTGCTCTCTGCCCTGCGCTCGAGCGGCAATACGAAGACCAAGATCGTCACGCTCGATCTTGCCGAACCGGTCGCGCTCGACATGGTCAAGGGCGGCAACGTCACCGCGCTTGTTGCCGACAAGGCCTATGAGCTTGGACGCGCCATGGCTGCGACCGGCCTGAAGTCGCTTCTCGGACAGCAGACGCCGGCCTTTGTCGTTGCCCCGGCTTTGACCGTCACCAAGGAAAACGTCGCGGACGGCTGGAAGCAGTCGCTCAACCGCGATGCGCCGCAGTCGGTGCTCGACGCGGCCAAGTAGTCAGGTTGCCGCCGGGAGAGAGGACGCTTCCGGCGGCGTCATTCCTAAAAGGGAGGCAGATATGCACAGGGCAGTGAAACACTTCGCGTTGCTGGCAACGGTCTTTGCCGCGACATCCGGCTTTGCCGCTGACGGCAAGACCACGGGTCCGCATGGCGAGACGCCGACGCCGGCGGGCAGCCTGACGCTGACGGCGGAGCAGGAACAGCAGATCAAGGACGGCAAGTTTACCGCAGCGCTCGTCTGGCACGAGATGAGCGAATACACCAACGCGGTCAACAGCGGTGCCCAGGACGAGTTCAAGCGCCTCGGCGTAGAGGTGGTCGCACAGACCGATGCCGGCTTTGATGCAGCCCGCCAGAAGGCGGATGTCGAGACGGTGCTTGCCAAGAAGCCCTCGATCATCCTGTCGCTGCCGGTCGACCCGGCAAGCGCCGCCGTGGTTTACGATCCGGCACGCACCGCCGGTGTGAAGCTCGCCTTCGTCGACAATTCGCCGGCCGGTTACGAACACGGCAAGGACTATGTGACGATCGTCTCGGACGACCTTTTCCAGATGGGCAACAAGGCGGCCGTTGCCATGGCGGATGCGCTCGGTGGCAAGGGCAAGCTCGGCTATATCTATCATGACGCCGACTTCTACGTGACCAACCAGCGCGATGGCGCCTTCAAGTCGACGATCGAGCAGGACTATCCCGACATGAAGATCGTTGCCGAGGCCGGCATGGCCGATCCGGCCCGCAGCGAGGAAATCGCGCAAGGGATGATCACCCAGAACCCGGATCTCGACGGGATCTATGTGACCTGGGCGGAGCCGGCACTGAGCGTGCTTTCGACGCTGCGCGGCGCCGGCAACAGCCACACCAAGATCGTGACGCTCGACCTCAACGAACCGGCAGCACTCGACATGGTCAAGGGCGGCAACATCGCAGCTCTGGTCGCCGACGAAGCCTACAATATCGGTGTCACCGCAGCGCGCGCCGCGGCAGGGTCGCTGGTCGGCAAGAAGGCCGAGCCTTTCCTGGTGGTCGACTCGCTTGCCGTGACCAAGGCGTCGGTCGCCGACGGCTGGAAGAAGTCTCTGAACAAGGATGTGCCCGCGACGATCGCGGATGCGATGAAGTGATGAAATGATGCCCGCTGCATGAGTAAAACATGCAGCTTTTCTAGTGCTGCGGCGACCTTTGCGCGTCTGACCAGACCCGCGGCGCCGTAGTGCAGGGGGAGCTTTCCCCCTGCCTTCGGAGGAAGAATAATGTCCAGTGCCCATTCCAGCGCGAGCGGCCAGCCGGCGAGCCTCGTCAGTCGCCTCAACCTGCAGCAATACGTCGTCTATCTCGGCTTCCTGGCGATCTTTCTGTTCTTCGCCATCGTGCTTCGCGACAGCGGGTTTCTGACGGTTCGCAACCTGTCGAACATCATGCTGCAGACAGCACCGGTGACGATCATGGCGATCGGCCTCGTCTTCGTCATGTCGGCCGGTGAGATCGATCTGTCGATCGGCTCGACAGTTGCCGTCTCGGCACTGGCGGCGGCGGTGACGATCAACGAATACGGCCTGGTGGCTGGCGTCGTCGCCGGTATCGGCGCCGGCGTGCTGATCGGGCTCCTGAACGGCGCACTGGTCGCCTATGTCAAACTGCCGTCCTTCCTGGTGACGCTGGCGACGCTCGGGCTTTTCGCCGGCGTCTCCCGCTCGATGACGAACCTGCGCTCGATCCCGGTGACCGACAGCACCTTTACCGGCTTCTTCGGCTCCGGCTCGTTCCTCGGCGTGCCCTCGCTGATCTGGTGGACCCTCGTTGCCGTCGTCTGCGGTCATGTCATCTACCGCGAAACCCGCTTCGGCGCCCATGTGCTGGCGACCGGCGACAACAGCCGGGCAGCGAGCGTCTCCGGCATCAGCGTGCCGCGCATTCGGCTGGCCGTTCTGATGATCAGCGGCGGTCTCGCCGGCCTTGCGGGCCTGCTTTACGCCGGTCGCCTGCAGGCGGCGAAGTATACGCTTGGCGAGACCGACCTGATGACGGTGATCGCCGCCGTCATCGTCGGCGGCACGCTGCTCAACGGCGGCAAGGGCACGATCATCGGCGCGCTCGTCGGCTCGCTGATGATGGGCATGCTCAACAATGGCCTGATCCTGATGGGCCTTTCCGTATCCGACCAGATGATCGTTCGCGGTCTCATCATCCTCGCTGCGGTCGCCGTGTCGCTGCGCGAAAAGTCCCGCTGAAGGAGGATTTCATGTTTCTCGACGTTCTGCGCCGCCGCAACCCGGCATTCATCGAAGCGGCCATGAGCCTGCACCAGCAGGGCAAGCTCCCGGCCAACGCCTATGTGCTCGATCTCGACACGGTCGAGGCCAATGCGGCGATTATGAGCAACGAGGCCCGTCGCCTCGGCCTGAAGACCTTTGCGATGACCAAGCAGGTGGGCCGCTCCAGTTCCTTCTGCGAAGCGGTCAAGCGTGGTGGCATTGACCGTTCGGTTGCCGTCGACATGGCCTGTGCCCGCGCCACCCACAAGGCGGGCCTGAAGGTCGGCCATCTCGGCCACCTGCAGCAGGTCGCGCGCCACGAGGCGGCTGCCGCAGCGAAAACCTTCCGGCCGGACTATTGGACGGTCTTCAACGGCGAAAAGGCTGCAGAAGCGGCGGCTGGCGCACATGCAGCCGGCTATCGGCAGGATCTGCTCGCCCGTATCCGGGCGGAAGGTGATACCTTCTACCGCGGCCATGAAGGCGGGTTCGATGCCAGCGACGTTGCCGCGGTGGCGGACCGTCTCGATGCGCTCGACGGTGGCCGCTTTGCCGGCATCACCACCTTTCCGGCGCTGCTCTTCGACCATGAAAGCCGCAAGGTGAAGCCGACACACAATCTCGCGACACTCTCGAAAGCTGCCGAGGCGCTGGCCAAGGCCGGCCGCAACGGGATCGAGGTGAATGCGCCGGGTACGACCTCCAGCGTCATGCTCCCGGCTCTTGCCGAAGCGGGCGCGACGCAGTGCGAGCCGGGCAACGGTCTGCACGGCACCACCGCACTGCACGTGATGGAAGATCTGCCGGAACTGCCGGCGGTACTCTACCTCACCGAAGTTTCCCATCTCTCGGGCGGCAAGGCCTATTGCTTCGGCGGCGGCTTCTACATCGACCCGATCTTCCCGGATTACGACGTCAAGGCGATCGTATCGAGTGAGCCGACGACGGCTTCATCGGCGCTTCGAAGCGTCGAGGTGCCGCCGCCCTCGGCGATCGACTATTACGCGATGATCGACGCCAGCGGTGCGGCGGCCCCGAAGCCTGGCGATACGGCGGTGTTCGGCTTCCGCGGGCAGGCCTTCGTCACGCGGGCCTATGTCGTCGGCGTGTCGGGCATCTCCAAGGGCGCGCCGAAGGTGGAAACGATCGAAAACGGTTTCGGCGAAACCGCGGCCTGGCCGGTTTGAGGGGTGACGTCATGAACGTGAACACGAATTCTGCACGCGAGCCGGTCCTCAAGCTGAAGGACATCCGCAAGACCTTTGGCGGCGTCACCGCGATCGAGAACTTCTCGCTGGACGTCCGTCCGGGCGAGATCGTGGCGCTCGTCGGCGACAACGGCGCCGGCAAGTCGACGCTGATCAAGATCATTTCCGGCGTTTACACGCCGACCTCGGGAACGATCACCATCGAAAACCAGACGGTGGCGATGTCGAACGCCACGATGGCGCGCGCCCATGGCATCGAGGTCGTCTATCAAGACCTGGCACTTGCCGACCAGCAGACGGTCTATATGAACATGTTTCTCGGCCGCGAGCCGGTAAACCGTTTCGGCCTGCTCGACCGTCGCCGGATGATTTCCGAGACGGAAACGCTAGTGAGGGAACTGGATGTCCGCATCCCCTCGGCCCATGCGACGATCCGCGACCTCTCGGGCGGCCAGCGCCAGGGCGTCGCGATTGCCCGCGCCACCCATTGGGCGAGCAAGCTGATCCTGCTCGATGAGCCGACGGCAGCACTCGGCGTTGCCGAAACCGCCAAGGTCGAGGAGATCGTCGAATCGCTGAAAAGCCGCAACATCGGCGTACTGATCATCAGCCATAGCCTCGATCAGGTGTTCAAGCTCGCAGACCGCATCTGCGTTCTGCGCCGCGGCAAGCAGATCGGCATCCGTGAGACGGCCAAGACCGACAAAAACGAGATCATCGCGATGATCACCGGGCTTCAGCAACACTGAGGCGGATGTGTCCAGCGGTGCCGCCATTGGGGCGGCGCCGGTTGGCAATCATGGTGCGGCGCCGAAGAAGGTGAGGCGGGTGAAGAGCACGTAGTGCGATTCCGAGACCATCAGCGCCACGAAGACCAGCACCAGCAGCGGCGGCAGCAGGATCGCGTAGATCAGCGCCAGCCGTTCCCAGGCCATGTGCATGAAGATCGCGACGATCAGCCCTGCCTTCAGTACCATGAAGATCAGGATCAGCGACCACCGGAGATAACCCTGCAGCCCGACATAGTCGACGAGGTAGGAGAAGGTGCTGAGCACGAAGAGCAGCAGCCAGACGACCAGATAAAGACCGATCGGGTGTTGCTGGTGCGTTTGTGCGTGGCCTTCTACTTTTGCTGCCGGTACCGCGTGGGTGTGAACAGTCGTTTCCGTCATGGCCATGCCTCACCACAGATAGAAGAATGCGAAAATGAAGACCCAGACGAGGTCGACGAAGTGCCAGTAGAGGCCGGTGATCTCGACGATCTCGTATTGTCCTCTTCGGCTCGTGAAAAAGCCACGCCGTTCAGTGTCGAAATCGCCGCGCCAGACTTTTCGCGCGATGATCAGCAGGAAGATGACGCCGATCGTGACGTGGGTGCCGTGGAAGCCGGTGATCATGAAGAAGGTCGAGCCGAATTGGGCAGCACCCCAAGGGTTGCCCCAGGGACGCACGCCCTCGGTGATCAGCTTCGTCCATTCGAACGCTTGCATGCCGACAAAGGTGGCGCCGAAAAGGGCGGTCAGCAGCATCAGCAGAGCGGTCTTCTTGCGATCGCGCCGGTAACCGAAATTGACGGCCATGGCCATGGTGCCGCTCGAGGTGATCAGCACGAAGGTCATGATGGCGATCAGGATCAGCGGCACGTCCGAGCCGCCGATGTGCAGGGCGAAGACCTCGCTCGGATTGGGCCAGGGAACGGCGGTCGACATGCGCGCCGACATGTAGGCGATGAGGAAACAGCCGAAGACGAAGGTGTCGCTCAAGAGGAAGATCCACATCATCGCCTTGCCCCAGGAGACGTTCTTGAACGTCCGCTGGTCGGAGGCCCAGTCGGCGGCAAAGCCGGCAAGTCCCGCGGGGCGATGGAGCGGTTCTCGGACAGGCGAATGTGTCTCGGCGGACATGCCTTGCCTCCTTCAAGTCAAGAGGGACCGGCAGAGCTCGACGAAGTCGTTGGCCCAGCCGGAAAAGAGCGCGTAAAGCACCAGCCATACGGCCAGCATGAAATGCCAGTAGGTGGCGCAGAGCGTGATCGACAGCACGGCCCTTTCGCCCATCGGGCCGGTGCGCGTCTTGACGATGACCCGGGTAAGCGCGAACAGGCCGCCGAGGATGTGCAGGCCATGCATGCCCGAGATCATGTAGAAGAAGCTGTTGGCCGGATTGTCGGCGAGCAGGAAGCCAGCGTCGGTCAACTCCCGCCAGGCAAAGACCTGGCCGGCGAGGAAGGCGAGACCGGCGGCAAGGGCTGCGATCATCGCCGTGCGGCTCGCCTCGTCACGATGCTGTTCGGCAGTGACGCGGGCCGCATGCAGAAGCAGGCTGCCAAGCGCAAGGATGGCGGTGTTCAGCCAGAGGATCTTCGGCATCGGCGTCGACCACCAGTCGGTGGAGGCCATGCGCATGAAGTAGGCGCTGATGAAGAGAGAGAAGAGCGCGGCGACGACAGCAAGGAAGACGCCAAGGCCGATTTTTGCAGGCGGGATCGAAGGCCTACCGCGCGGACGGGGGTCGTGGGCGTGGCCGACCTCCAGCCAGGGTTTCGAGAACAGCCGCTGCCGGCTGAGCCACCAGGCGGCGATCGCGAAGATCACCGCCAGGAAGACGAGGGTGACGTTCATGAGGCCCCCTCCGGCGCGTGGCCTACGGAACCCGGCTCAGTCTGCGGAATGAAATCTTCCGCTGCACCCGGCACGCTGTAGTCATAGGGCCAGCGGTAGACGACCGGCAGGTCCTTGCCCCAATTGCCATGCCGCGGTGGCGTTTCCGGCGTCTGCCATTCGAGCGTCGTTGCCCGCCAGGGGTTGCCGCCGGCCTCGCGGCCGTGGCGGATGCTCCAGATGAGATTGAAGAGGAAGACGATCTGGGCGGCGCCGACGATCAGCGCCATGATGGTGATGAACTCGTTGAGCGTATGGGCGGATGCCGGCACGAAGGCGGTCTCGCCCATCTCATAGTAGCGGCGCGGCATGCCGATCAGCCCGAGATAGTGCATCGGGAAGAAGATCAGATAGGCGCCGACGAAGGTGACCCAGAAGTGGATCTGCCCCATCGCCTGGTTGAGCATGCGGCCGGTGATCTTCGGATACCAGTGATAGATCGCCCCGAAAATCACCATGATTGGCGCAACGCCCATGACCATGTGGAAATGGGCCACGACGAACATCGTGTCGGAGAGCGGCACATCGACGACGACATTGCCGAGGAACAGACCGGTCAGCCCGCCATTGACGAAGGTGACGATGAAGGCGAGCGCGAACAGCATCGGCAGCGTCAGGTGGATGTCGCCGCGCCAGAGCGTCAGCACCCAGTTGTAGACCTTGATCGCCGTCGGCACGGCAATGATCAGGGTGGTGGTGGCGAAGAAGAAGCCGAAATAGGGGTTCATGCCGCTGACATACATGTGGTGCGCCCAGACGATGAAGGAGAGCGCGCCGATGATGACGATCGCCCAGACCATCATGCGGTAGCCGAAGATGTTCTTGCGGGCGTGGGTGCTGATGAGATCGGAGACGATGCCGAAGGCGGGCAGGGCGACGATGTAGACCTCCGGATGGCCGAAGAACCAGAAGAGGTGCTGGAACATGATCGGGCTGCCGCCGCTATGCTGCAGCTGCTCGCCCATCTCGACGATCGCCGGCATGAAGAAGCTGGTGCCGAGCACCCGGTCGAACAGCATCATGACGCAGGCGACGAAGAGGGCGGGGAAGGCGAGAAGCGCCATCACCGTCGCCGTGAAGATGCCCCAGACGGTGAGCGGCATGCGCATCAAGGTCATGCCGCGCGTGCGCCCCTGCAACACGGTGACGACATAGTTGAGGCCACCCATGGTAAAGCCGATGACGAAGAGGATGAGGGAGGAGAGCATCAAGATGATGCCCCAGTCCTTGCCGCCGGGCGTGCCGGAAAGTACTGCCTGTGGCGGATAGAGCGTCCAGCCGGCGCCGGTCGGCCCGCCCGGTGCAAAGAAGCTCGCGACGAGCACGAGGACGGCCAGCAGATACAGCCAGTAGCTCAGCATGTTGGCATAGGGGAAGACCATGTCGCGCGCGCCGAGCATCAGCGGGATCAGGTAGTTGCCGAAGCCGCCGAGGAAGAGCGCAGTCAACAGATAGATCACCATGATCATGCCGTGCATGGTGATGAACTGGTAGTAGCGTTCCGCATCGATGAAGGCGAAGGCGCCGGGAAAGCCGAGCTGCAGACGCATCAGCCAGGAGAGCACGAGGGCGACCATGCCGATGGCGATCGCGGTCGAGGCATATTGCACGGCGATGATCTTCGCATCCTGGCTGAAGACATAACGCGTCCACCAGCTATGGGGATGATAGAGCTCCACGTCCTCCACTTCCGCGGGGCCAATCTGTTCGCCCGTGCCTGACCGGATATCGACCATCTGCGAGAACCTCCCAACACCGGATCATCTCGATCCAACGCCTTGAACCTGCAATTCCGCACGTCCAACAATGGAATTGCGTCTCCTCACGAGCGGGATGCGGGCGGATATCGCGAGCACTTTTCCTCATCCCGCTTTGGCCGTCGGGGCGCCTGTTATTGCGCCGGGGCGGCATTCACTGCCTGCGCCGTTTCTTTCGTTCCTGCCTTTGCCTGCAATTGCGAGAATGTCGTCTGTTGCGAGAGCCAGGCTTGATAATCGGCGGCACTGTCGACGACGACGGTGCCGCGCATCTGTGGGTGACCGGTGCCGCAGAGTTCGGCGCACAGCACCTCGAACGTGCCGGTGCGCGTCGGCGTCAGCCAGAAATAGGTGACCATGCCCGGCACCATGTCCATCTTGGCGCGGAACTCCGGCACGTAGAAATCATGCAGCACGTCAACCGATCGCAGCAGGATCTTGACCGGCTTGCCGACCTCCAAATGCAGCTCGCCGCCTTCGATGACGACGTCGTCGAGGGCGGCCGCATCGTTGCGGTTGAGGCCGAGCGAATTTTCCGGGGTGATGTCGCGGGTCTCCGACGTACCGAGCTTGCCGTCGGCGCCGGGCAGCCGGAAGCTCCACAACCATTGCTGGCCGACGACTTCTACCTCCGCCGCACCGTCCGGCACGGTCACGAACTGGTGCCAGACGAAAAGACCGGGGGTGAGCATGGCGGCGACGCCGAGCGTGGTGCCGCCGGCAAGCCACCCTTCGAGCTTCCTGTTTTCCGGTTCATAGGCGGCCCGGTTTCCCGGGCGATGCCGAAAACGCAGGACGCAATAGGCCATGAAAAGCACGACGGCGACGAAGACGACGCCGGTAATCCAGAAGGTGATGATGAGCGTATTGTCTATGTAATTCCAGTTGGACGCGATCGGCGTCCACCACCATGGGCTCAACAGATGGAACAACACCGAACCGACGGCCACCAAAACCAGAACAACTACCACGGCCATTTCTGTCCCTCCTCGCCGCTGCCGGCTGTGGGCATGAATACGCAATCCGTAGAGCCTTCTGCATGTTTCCGTTAATCGTCGCCGATCAAACGGCAAAACATGCAGGAATTCAAAGTTCTACAGCGACCTTTGCGCGTCTGGTCAGACACGCGGTGCTGTAGCTGCAATTATTACACGAACCTCGAACAGTCGCAATTCGCCGCCTCCGTGCGAGCAGCGGTTGCGTTTAGTCTCCGCAGGTTACTGCGAATACTGCTTGAGATAGGCGATGAGGTTGGAGATATCCGTATCATCTTTCAAACCGGCAAAGGCCATTTTCGTGCCTTTCACCTTGGTCCTTGGATTGTGCAGATAGTCGCGCAGATGCGCCTCATCCCAGACGAGTCCACCCTTGCCGGCGTCGATCATCGCCGGTGAGTAGCTGAAGTCGGCATGAGTGCCTGCCGTTCGTCCGAACAGATGGTTGAGCGATGGCCCAACCTTGTTGGTGTCGCTGTCGGCCACATGACAGACGGCGCATTTCTTGAAGACGGTGGCTCCGGCGGCCGCATCGCCCTCTTGCGAAAGGGCAGCGAACGGACAGAGCATCGTTGTCGAAAAGGCAAGGGCAACAACAAGAATTCGCATGACACTTCCTCAATATCGCCGGGCGCAGGCAAGGAAGGCTATCGTCAATCTGTCGTTTTGGCGGTGCTTTCTTCTCTTAAGTTGGCGCCACGGCGGTTGATACTTGCGACACGACGACGGTACGCCTCGCTTTGTGGAAGTCAACCGGCGCAGCCGGCCGGCTTGCCGGATGCGCCTAAATTTTCGCCATGTCGCTGCCGTCG
The DNA here is from genome assembly GCF_026672675.1 of Ensifer sp. SL37. Lineage (NCBI taxonomy): Bacteria > Pseudomonadati > Pseudomonadota > Alphaproteobacteria > Hyphomicrobiales > Rhizobiaceae > Ensifer > Ensifer sp. SL37. Next base: position 2,310,931 of record NZ_JAPPRN010000006.1, read on the forward strand.
CTCAGACGCGATTGCCGTCGGCGTTGAAGAAGTGCAGCCGCTCGACCGGCAGGCGTACGGGCAGCGAGCCGGAAACGTTGAGGAACCGGCGGTCGTTGGTAAACGCCTTGAAGCCGGCACGGCCGAAGGAGAGGTGCAGGATGATGCCGAAGCCCGTCGGTTCGACCAGGTCGACATTGGCTTTCAGCGCATCCGGGCCTTCGACGCCGATCTCGACATGCTCCGGCCGGATGCCGAGCGTCGCCCTGGCGCCGTCCGTCAAGGCAGGATGCGGCTGGGCCGGAACGATGATGCCGCCTTCGGTTTCGAAGCGCGGGGCGGTACCGTTGCGATAGGTTCCCTCGAAGAAGTTCATCCCTGGCGACCCAATGAAGCCGGCCACGAAGAGATTGGCCGGGCGGTCATAGAGATCAAGAGGGCTTCCGACCTGCTGGACGAAGCCGCCGTTCATGGCGACGATGCGATCGGCGAGCGTCATAGCCTCGATCTGGTCGTGGGTGACGTAGATCGAGGTGGCGCCCAAGTCCTTGTGCAGCTTCTTGATCTCGGCGCGCATCTGCTCGCGGAGGCGCGCGTCGAGGTTGGAGAGCGGCTTATCGAAGAGAAACGCCTTGGGTTCGCGCACGATGGCCCGGCCCATGGCGACGCGCTGGCGCTGTCCGCCCGAAAGTGCACGGGGGCGGCGTTCGAGCAGCGGGTCGAGACCGAGCTTTGCGGCAGCGCCCGAGACGACGCTTGCGATCTTTTCCTTGGCGACCTTCCTCAGCCTCAGGCTGTAGCTCATGTTCTTGGCGACCGACATGTGCGGATAGAGCGCGTAGGACTGAAACACCATGGCGATGTCGCGGTCCTTCGGGGCCAGTTCGTTGACGCGTTTTCCGGCGATGCGGATTTCGCCCGAGGTCACGCTTTCGAGCCCGGCGATCATGCGCAGTAGCGTGGACTTGCCGCAGCCTGACGGGCCGACGAGCACGACGAATTCGCCGTCGCCGATCTTCAGGTCGACATCGTGCAGGACCGGGTGGATGCCGTAGGATTTCTGGATATTGGCGATATCGATGGAAGCCATGAGAACAATCCTCAGCCTTTGACCGCGCCGGCCGTGAGGCCCTGGACGAGATAGCGTTGAATGAGCAGGAAGAAGAGGCAGGCGGGGATGAGCGCGAGCACGCCGGCGGCCATCATCTGCCCGAAGTCGACGGAGAACTTCGACACGAAGGACAGAAGCCCGACGGGGAACGTCGCCTGATCGTTGCCGGAGATCAGCATCAGCGAGAACAGTAGCTCGCTCCAAGCTGCGGTGAAGACGAAGCCGAGCGTTGCGGCAATGCCGGGCAGCGTCAGCGGCAGGATGATCTGGCGGAAGGCGACGAATTGGGTGGCGCCGTCGATCATCGCGGCCTCCTCCAGATCCTTCGGGATGCCGTCGAAGAACGACTGCATCAGGAAGGTGGCAAACGGTACGTTGAAGGCGGTGTAGACGATGACAAGGCCGGTGAGGCTGTTGGTCAGCCCGAGCGGCGAGAGGATCTTGAAGATGGGCGCCACCAGCATGACCAGCGGGAACATCTGCGTCAGGAGCATCAGCGCCACCAGCCAGTATTTGCCGCGGAAATTGAAGCGCGACAGGGCGTAGCCCGAGAGCGAGGCGAGGATGGTGACGATGACGGCGGTGGAACCCGAGACGATCAGGCTGTTCTTGAAGAACACCGGAAAGGCGCTGTGGCGGAGCACGAAATCGAAGTGCTCAAGGCTGGCGCGCGACGGCCACATTCGAATGCCTTCGGAGTAGAGCAGATCGTTGGGCGTGACGGCGACCTTCAGCAGCCAGTAGAGCGGGAAGAGCGCAAACGCGATGTAGGCAAGGATTGCCAGCCGGTGCGCGATCATGAGGAAAAGAGGTTTGGCGCGCATCGGTTCAATCCTTGCTCAGGAGCCATTGCCGCAGGATGACGATCAGCATCGAATAGGCGAGCAGCAGCGCCAGGAGCACGAGCGCGATCGCCGAGGCGTAACCGAAATCCAGCCGCTTGAAGGCCTGGGTGAAGATGTAGCTGGCGACGATCTGGGTGCGGTCGGCCGGTCCGCCATTGGTCATGACGATGATGAGATCGGCGAAGTTGGAGATCCAGACGGTGCGCAAGAGGATGGTGATGGCGATCGTCGGCGCAAGGAAGGGGAGGGTGATCGACAGGAAACGTTGCACTGGGCCGGCGCCGTCAATGCTGGCGGCCTCGTAGAGGTCGCGGGGGATCGCCTGAAGGGCTGCTAGCAGCGTGATGGCGAAGAAGGGTATGCCCCACCAGACATTGGCGATGATCGGTCCCCACATGGCAAGCTGCGGGTCGGACAGGATGTTGTTCGGTTCGCTCATGATGCCGAGGCCGAAGAGCCAGTGCGGCAGGGGGCCGACGACCGGATTGAACAGCCAGGCCCAGTTAAGGCCGGCGAGGAAACTCGGCACCGCCCACGGGAGGAAGACGAGCGCCTGGGCGAGGCCGCGGCCGTAGAAGGGCTTGTCGAGCAGCAATGCGAGGATCAGACCGAAAACGAACTGGAAGAAGACCGAGGCACCGGTCCACCAGAGCGTATTGCGCAACGCCCGATAGAAGGCCTGGTCCTCGGACAGCGCCCGGAAATGATCAAGACCGATATAGGCGCCGGAGAACGGGTTCAGGAGCTGGATATCGCGGAAGGCGTAGGAGACGCCGAGCACCAGCGGCACCAGCATCACGGTGACGATCAGGATCAGCGCCGGCGCGCTATAGAGATAGGGTGCGGCGCCATCGGCGATGCGCTTCTTCAGCGGCGTCCTGCTTGCCGGCAGGCCGCTTTGGCGGGCGACATAGGCCATCGATCGAAATTTCCCCTGTGCGGCCGCCGGTTTTTCGGGCGTGCCTCGATTCTAGGTCGGAGCGGGAAGGGCGGAGACCGCGCGCACTTCATTCCGCTCAAAGAGTTATGAGGGCCGGCGGCGGCGAACCGCCGCCGGCCAAAAGCTTACTTCTTGCTGGCGAGGAACTTCTGCTGTGCCTTGGTGAGGTAGTCGGCCCACTGGTCGGCGAGTTGCTGCGGCGTGATATCGCCGAGCAAGGCTTCCTGGGTCGTCTTGATGGCGAGCGAATCCTTGAAGAAGGCGAATTCCTCGAGGTAGGTCGGCATCACAGTCAGGACGACGTCCTTGTCGGCAAGTTCGTCGAACCAGCCCTTGAACTGCGCGCTGGCATAGAAGGGATCCTTCTCGGCCGACTTGTGTACCGGAAGCGCCCCGGTGCGCTTGTTCCACTCGATGTTGCCTTCCGGCCCTTCGAGCGTCTCGATCAGCTTCCAGGAGAGGTCCTTGTTCTGGCTTGCCGACAGCATCGACCAGCCGGCAAAGCCGATGGTTGTGAAAGCCTTGCCGCTCGGGCCCTTCGGCATGGTGGTGACGCCGAAGTCTTCCGATTTCATGCGCTCGGCAATTGCGATCAGAGCATCCGGGTCCTGGTCGAGGAAGGCGCAGGTGCCACTGTAGAAACCGGCGACGATTTCGTTGAAGCCCCAGTTGACGCTGTCCTTCGGCGCCAGCCCCTTCTTGTAGAGATCGATCACCCAGGTGAGGCCCTTGACCCAGCCTTCGCTGTTCATGGTCGAGGTGCCGTCCTCATTGAAGAAGGTGTTGCTGCCGGCCATGGTGGCGCCGAACATCACCCAGCCGTTGAGGCCGCCCGGACCGCCGCGCAGGCAGTAGCCGGACTTGCCCGGAAGCTTCGAGACGGCTTCCGACGCCTTGACGAAATCGTCCATGGTCTTCGGCGGCTCGTTGACGCCGGCTTCCGACAAGAGCTTCTTGTTGTAGAACATGGCGCGCAGGTAAAAGCCGTAAGGCAGCATGTAGGCGGTGTCGTTGACGTCGCGGCCGAGTTCGAGCGCGCGTTCCGTCAGGCCGCCGGTGTGTTCCCACTTGGCGAGGTAGGGCTCAAGGCTTTCGAGCATGCCATTGTTGGCATAGAGCGACAGCCAGGTGTCGGGCATTTCCATGACGTCAGGCAGTTCGCCGGCCGAAACCATGGTCGCGAACTTCTGGAAGGCTTCGCCCCAGGGCAGCGAGATGATCTCGACCGTCGTGCCGGGGTTGGCGGCCTCGAACTTGGCGACGATCGACTTCAGCGTCTCGGTGCGCTCGGGGCTGGTAATGACCTCGACGAGCTTCAGTTTGGTGTCGGCGAGCGCGCTTCCAGCCATGAGGCTGGCGAGAAGCGTGGCAGTGATCAGTTTCTTCATTTCTGTTCCCTTTTTTCTTCGTTGGTTTTGGTTCAAAGTGGGCGGACCGGGATCCTCATCCCGCTCCAGTCAGTCAGTCGAAGCGACGGCGAGCGCCGCTTCGAGATCGCTCCAGAGGGCCTCCGTTCCCTCCAGACCGACATGGAGCCGTACCGATCGCGGCGAGATGCCGAAGGCGGCCGCGGAATTGGGCTGGGCTTTCTGCGACAGCACGACTTCGCCCGGCACGATGAGGCTTTCATGCCCGCCCCAGGACACGCCGAGCTTGAAGAGTTCGAGATGGTCCGCGAAGCGCCTGACGTCGACGCCCTCGCGGAAGATGAAGGAGAAGAGGCCGGAGGTGCCGGAAAGGCCCGGCGGCAACGTGTTGCCAAGGCCGGGGTGGCAGACGGTCTCGACCAGCGGGTGAGCCTGCAGGCGGCGCGCGACTTCAAGCGCCGAGCGCTCGTGCGACTTCATCCGGATCGGCAAGGTACGCAGACCGCGGATCAAGAGCCAGGCGTCGAAGGGAGAAAGCTTGCCGCCGAGATAGGGATAAGCTTCGGAACGGATGCGGCCGATCAGTTCCTTCGATCCGGTGACGACGCCGGCGACGACGTCCGAGTGGCCGCCGAGATATTTCGAGGCCGAATGGATGACGAGATCGACGCCGAGCGAGATCGGCTGCTGGAAGATCGGGCTCGCCCAGCTGTTGTCGATCGCGGTGATGATGCCCTGGTCCTTCGCCAGGCGGGCAAGGGAAGCGACGTCGTGGGTGTCCATTACCCAACTCGTTGGGCTTTCCATGTAGAAGAGCTTGGCGCCGGGCAGCGCCTTGGCGACCGCTTCCTCGTCGCGGCCGTCGACATAGGTCACTTCGATCTTCATGCGCTTCAGATGCGTGCCGAACAGGCGGAAGGCATCGGGATAGACATGGTTGACGGCAACGATCCGGTCGCCCGGCTCGACGAAGGAAAGCACGGTCGAGGAGATCGCCGACATGCCGCTCGCAAAACCGATCGCGTCCTCGCCGCCTTCGAGTTTCGCCAGCATCTCCTCGAACATGCGCACAGTCGGGTTGAGGCCGCGGGTATAGATCGGCCGCACGCGCTCGCCCCGGTAGGAGGCGACCATGTCGTCATAGTCCTTGAAGGTGAAGAGCGAGGTCTGCACGATCGGCGGCACGACGGCGTCGAAGGCGTGGCCTTCGTCATGCGCGACGATCAGCGAGGCGTGGTCGAACGGATCGAGGCCGTTGGTCATTTGGACATTTCCTTGATGTCTTCCTCGACGATCGCGAGGATTTTCAGCGTTTCTTCGCGCGCGGTCTCAGGGTCCTGAGCAGCGATCGCGTTGAAGAGGGTGCGGTGGAACGGGAAGGAGCGACGGGCGAAGTCCGTTCGGTCGAAAGGATGGTCCCAGAAGCGCTCGAAGGCCTCGCGCATCTGTTCCAGCAGCTGGCGAAAGAGCGGATTGTGGGTGGCGTCGTAGATCGCCAGATGAAAGGCCAGGTCTTCCGGCCCCGACGTGCCCTTGGCGATATGCACGCGCTCCATTTCGTTGAGCCTGATTTCGATGATCTTCAGGTCTTCATCGGTTCGCCGGCGGGCGGCGACCATGTTGGCTTCGACCTCGATGCCGCGGCGCACTTCGAGCGTCATCAACAGCACGTCGCGCAGGTGCGCCGCGTCGAGCGTGAGCGGCATATGGACGGTCGCGCCGGAGATCGTGCGCAAGAGATAGGTGCCGCTGCCCTTGCGCGCCTCGACGACGCCGAGTGCCTGGAAGTGGCGAATGACCTCACGGATCGTGGAGCGGCCGACGACCAGCGCCGTCATCAGCTCGCGCTCGGCCGGCAGGCGTTCGCCGGGTTTCAGGCCCGATTGTTCGATGTAGTCAGCCAACGCGGCAATCACCTGCTGAGCCCGGTCGGCCGGGGGCAGGGGCATCAGTGCCGCTCTTGCCGGTTCATTCATTCGGCTCCCTCCCCAGAGGCCAAATTGGTCTGACATCTCACCAATATGGTCAAGCCAGTTGGGGTCGTCAAGCAAGAACTGATAGACGCACAACTGTTGACCCCGCCCGCCTCAGGCGTAGACAAGGGAGGCAAGGAGCTCTGGTGATGATGAAATCGGAATATCAGTTCGTGGTCGCAGCCGTGCTCGGCGCGTTCTTCGTCATGGTGGCGGCTGCGGGGGATGCCGAGGCTCAGATGCGGACGCGGAAGGGCGAGTATTACGAGGGGATCCAGCGCAAGCCCTATGGCTATTACTGGATCTGGCCACCGGTCGAGCAGCAGCCCGTCTACAAGAAGCAACCCGGCAAGAAGGGGAGCGAGCTCGCGAAGCCGCGCAAGCGGCCGGTTCAATAGCCGCAGGGCTCGACGAAGAGCGCAAAGAGAAGCGGCGCCCTGGGGCGCCGCAACTTTGATCAGACCTTCGCGACGTGAACGTCGCGGGGGAGCGAGGAGAGAACCTCCGGCCCATCCTCCCGGAGGATAACGATATCCTCGAGCCGGATGCCGAAGCGGCCGGGGAGATAGATGCCGGGCTCGATCGAGAAGACCATGCCTTCTTCGAGCACGGTTTCCGAGGTCGCGGTGATGTAGGGCGGCTCGTGGCCGTCGATGCCCATGCCGTGGCCGGTGCGGTGGACGAAGTACTCGCCATAACCGGCGTCCGAAATCACCTTGCGGGCAGCAGCATCAACCTCCTTGGCGAGCACGCCCGGGCGAGCCGCCTTCAGTGCCGCCTGGACGGCCCTTTCGACGATCGTGTGGATCTGCCCGTAGCCTTCGGGCGCGCGGCCGACGATCGCCATGCGCGTAATGTCGCTCGGGAAGCCCTGCTTGCGGCCGCCGATGTCGATAACGACGGCATCGCCTTCCTCGATCACCCGCTCGCTGGCGGAGTGATGCGGGAAGGCGCCGTTGCCGCCAGCGCCGACGATCCAGAAGGCCGGTGCAGCACCTTCCGAGGCGAAGTGCGCGCGGATGTCGGCGGCCAGCTCCTTCTCGGTCATGCCCGGGCGGATCTTGGAGAATGCCGCCTGCATGGCGCGATCGGCGATGCCGGCGTTCATCTTCAGAAGCGCGTACTCGCTCTTGTCCTTGCGCATGCGGAGTGCGCCGAGCGTCGCCGGGGTGAATTCGCGCGCGGTATCGGCGGGCAGCGCATCGATCAGCAGCAGCGCAAAATCGGCGCGCATGGTTTCGTCGAGCACGACGCGACCGGGCTTTGCGGCGCCGACATCGGCAAGCGCTGCGGTCAGGGCGTCGCTGGGGCCAACGTCATCGGCCCAGTTGTGGAAGGCGATATCGGTGTGCTCGCGCGTGCCTTCGGCGTTGAGCGCCGGCATCAGGAACGCTTCCTTCTCCGGGCCGATGAGCAGCAGGCACGGGCGTTCGTCGGGATGCGGATGGTAGCCGATCAGCCAATCCATATGCGATCCTGGCGCCAACGCGACGAGGCCGACATTGCTTTCGGCCATCGTGCGGCGGAGTGCTGCAAAACGGCTCTTGGTGAGTTCCTTCATGGTGTTTCCAATTCTGGCTTGAGAAATCAGATGCCACAGCCGGTCATGCGGCCGTGGCCGAAGGTGAGGGGGAAAGGAGCACCGGAGATCGGCGCGTCGTCGGCTATGGGGAATGCTTGAGGCCCGCGCCTGTCTTGCGGCGGGACTTGGATCTTTGGCTCTTCAAGCGGACACCTCCCCCTCGAATGCACGAACATGAGGCCGGGAGGCTGGTCGCTTCCCGTCGCTATGCGTCTGTATTTGCACGACTTTGGTGCTGCGGCTGAGCGTTGTCAATACGGAATTTTAGTCACACTAAAATTTGTGACGGCATCGCCTCAGGCAGCCAATCGCAGCAACCGTGCAACCGCCTGCTGGTCGAAGCCGCCGATACCCTCACGGATGTCGGCAGCGACCGCGTCGGCAGCAGCGTTCTCATCGCGGCGCCTCAGCGCCTCGATTGCCTCGCGGTGGCGGTCGACCACGTAGAGTTCGGTCACGTGTTCCATGGCGATGCCGAGGATCGGGCCGAGCTGCAGCCAGACGCTCTCGATCAGCGGCATGGCGACCGCATCGGGATTGGCCGTGTAGATCATCCGGTGAAACGCCTGGTTGGCGATCAGCGCCGCCACCTTGTCACCCCGACGGATCTCCGTCTCGATGCTGTCGTCGATCGCCGTGATCTTCTCGATCTGACGTTCGGAAAGATGAGCGACGGCCCGGCGAGCCGCATGGCTTTCGAGCGCGATGCGCAACGAGATCAGTTCTTCGAAGCGGGCGGGCGTGATGTGCGGCACCACGATGCGGCGGTTTTCGAGGAACTGCAGCGCGCCGATCGAGGTCAGCTGTCTAAGCGCCTCGCGCACCGGGGTCGGGCTGCTTTCAAGCGCCTCGGCCAGACCGCGGATGGTGACGGAGGTGCCGGGTCGGAACGCGCCGACCATGATCGCCTGGCGCAGCCGGTGAAAGGCATAGTCATGCGTGGTCATGCCGTCGGGGCGCGCAAGCGGCGGTAAGACAAGGGGTTTCAAGTGCGCATGTCCTTTTGCCCGAATTGCGATGGCTTTCTCATCAGCGAGAGCGGTGTTTGGCAAACGCCTGCATACACTTTTCCGCGTCCCGCTCTACGTCAAACGCCTGATAGCACTGCCGCTGCTTGACTCCAATTCCCGAATTATGTCAACTTTCTGAAAATGTGATCACAAAAAGAGATTTGCGATATGTCGCTCGACGCGGAAGATCCCAGCGCATTCAAGGCATGGCTCGAGCAGAACGGGCCGATCGAAAGCATCCAGGCCGTCGTCTGCGACCTCAACGGCATCATGCGGGGCAAACGCGTGCCAGTGGAGCAGGCGGGCAAGGTGCTCGGCGGCGGCATCCGCATGCCGCTCTCGATTGTCGGTGTCGACGTCTGGGGCGAGGACATCATCAACAGCGAGCAGGTGTTTGCTAGCGGCGACCGCGACGGCATCTGCGGTGTCACTGGCCGCGGCGCGCTGCCGGTCAACTGGACCTCGCGGCCGAGCGCGCTGGTGCCGCTCTGGCTGCAGCTTGAGGACGGCAAGCCGTTCCTCGCCGATCCGCGCCAGGCCCTGGCGGCGGTCGTGCGTGAGTACAAGGAGCTCGGCCTTCGCCCCGTCGTCGCGACCGAGTTGGAGTTTTACCTGATCGACCCGGAGCCGGACAGCGCAGTGCCGCCGATCTCGCCCTATACCGGCAAGCGTCTCGATTCCGATGCGATCCTCTCAATCGACGAACTCGACGATTTCGGCGAGTTCTTTTCCGACGTCTACAAGGAATGCGCCCGGCAGAACGTGCCGGCGGATGCGGCGATCGCCGAGAACGGCATCGGCCAGTTCGAAATCAACCTGCTCCACACCGACGACCCGCTGAAGGCGGCCGACGACGCGATCTTCTTCAAGCGCATTGTCAAGGGCGTGGCGCGCAAGCATGGGCTCGCCGCGACCTTCATGGCCAAGCCCTATGGCACCCGTTCCGGCAATGGCATGCATATCCATTTCAGCCTGCTCGACGAGGAGGGCAACAACGTCTTCAACGACGGCAGCGACGAGGGCTCGCCGATGCTGAAGAACGCCGTCGCCGGTCTACTGCGCGGCATGGCCGAGACGACGCTGCTGTTTGCGCCGCATTTCAATTCCTACCGGCGACTGCGGCCGGATACGCACGCGCCAACCGCCGTCTGCTGGGGTTACGAGAACCGCACTTCGGCCATCCGTATTCCCGGCGGCAATCCTGCCGCGCGGCGTATCGAGCACCGCGTCGCCGGTGCCGACTCCAATCCTTATCTCGTCATCGCCGCGATCCTCGGTGCTGCCCTGGTCGGCATCCGCAACAAGTGGAAGCCGCCGGCGCCGGTTTCGGGTCGGGCCTATGCAGCGGAGAAACTGCCCAAAATTCCCTCGGAATGGGGGCAAGCGGTCGACAGCTTCGAGGCAGGACCGATTGCCGCCGAAATCTTCGATCCCGTGCTGCGCTCGATGCTGATCGCCTGCAAACGCCAGGAAATCGCGGGCTTTGCCGAGCAGGTCACGGACTACGAATTCAGCGCCTATCTGGAAATCGTCTGATGCTTACCAAACAGAAATCCTATGCCGGTGACGGCAGCTACCCGACCAGCTACTACGCCGCCTCCCGCAACATCATCCGCACGCCGGTCCGGCTGCGGGGCCGGGTCGAGGCCGATGTCTGCGTCGTCGGCGCCGGCTATTCCGGTCTGTCGACGGCGATCCACCTTGCCGAAAAAGGCTACAAGGTCGTCGTCATCGAGGGCGCGCAGGTCGGCTGGGGCGCTTCGGGCCGCAACGGCGGTCAGGTGGTCAACGGCCTCAATGCCAGTCTCGCGACCATCCAGCGCCGCTACGGCGAGGATGCGGCGCGCTTCATCGGCGGGCTGGTGCAGGAGGGCGGCAAGATCATCCGCCGCCTCGTCAGCCAGTACCAGATCGAATGCGACCTGAAGCCGGGCAATATCTACGCCGCCTATACGCCGGCGCATATGAAGGAGCTCGAGGCCAAGCAGGCGCTCTGGCGCAAATACGGCATGGACGATCACCAGTTGCTCGACCGTGACGCGCTCGCCAAGCTCGTCAAGTCGGATGCCTATTGCGGCGGCATGCTGGATACGACCGGCGGCCACATGCATCCGCTCAATTTGGTGCTCGGCGAGGCCCGTGCCTTCGAAAGCATTGGCGGCACGATCTACGAACAGTCGCCGGTGACACGTGTCGACCACGAGGCGGCGCGGCCGACCGTCTATACTGAAGGCGGCGAGGTTTCGGCGCGCATCGTCGTTCTCTGCGGCAATGCCTATCTCGGCGATGCCGTGCCGAAGCTCGTCTCGCGCGTTATGCCGGTTTCGACGCAGATGATCACCACGGCGCCGCTCGGCGAAGAGCTTGCCCATTCGCTGATCCCGAGCGACATGTGCGTCGAGGACGTGCGCTATATCCTCGACTATTTCAGGCTCTCGGCCGACAAGCGCATGATCTTCGGTGGCGGTACCGTCTATGGCGGAACCGATCCGGCCGATGTCGTCGCCAAGCTGAAGCCCAATCTCGAAAAGGTGTTCCCCGCGCTCAAGGGCGTGAAGATCGACTATGCCTGGAGCGGCAATTTCGCGCTCTCCTTCACCCGCGTGCCGCAGATGGGCCGGATCGGCAGCAACACCTATTTCGCCCATGGCTATAGCGGCCACGGCGTTACCGGTTCGCACCTCTTCGGCCGCACGCTCGCCGAGGCGATCGACGGCGACACCACGCGTTATGACGTCTTCGAGAAGCTGCCCTGGTATCCGTTCCCGGGCGGGCGCATGTTCCGGGCGCAGTATTCCACCATCGGTTCCTGGTGGTACCAGTTCAAGGACGCGGCCGGGCTCTAGGAACAATCCGCGCGCAGCGGCGTTTTGGCCGGGCGGACCGCCGTCTCGGCGGCGGTCAGCGGTCGATCTCGCGTCGAATGTGTTTCCGTCCTGATTAGCGATGCGATAGTATCGACCTTCTGCGGCAGGGGTCCGCCATCTCAAAGTGGGCCTTTGCGTCTCTGCCCTGTGACCGCCCGCATCTGGCGCTTGCTGAATCGGTCACCAAGGATCGCCCGCCTGTCGCTGCGGGCAAGCAAACGGGGAGCCTATCGCTCCCGATTGATTTCCTGGGAGACCTCGCGATGTTCGTGCGCTTTGGCTATGAAATCGGCATTCGTTGCCCGCAGCCGACCCCGATGATGACCTATCTTTCCGTCGTGCCGGAACGGCGCTCATGCCTGCGGCGCGAGCATGGTCCAGTCTCTTCGCCGATCGTGAAGATGGAGCAGATCACTGATCCGCATGGCAACACCTGCTTCCGGATGACTGTGCCCGAGGGCGATTTCAAGCTCTGCTATGATGCGGTGATAGAGGATGACGGCAGGCTCGACGCCACGGACCCATTGGCGGATGCGGTGCCGGTCGAGAACCTGCCCGCCGAGTGGCTGCCTTATCTTGCAGCCAGCCGCTACTGCGAAACGGACCGGCTTGGCGCGCTTGCCTGGCGTCTGTTCGGCGATGTGCCAGCCGGCTGGGAGCGCGTCCAGGCGATTTGCGATTATGTCCATGAACGCCTCGTTTTCAGCTACGGCTATGCGCAGGCGATGCGCACGGCACTCGAGGCGCATGAGGATCGCGTCGGTGTCAGCCGCGACTACGCCCATCTGGCGATCACCCTCTGTCGCTGCATGAACATGCCGGCGCGCTACGTGAACGGCTATATGGCCGATATCCCCGCGAGCGAACATCCTGCGCCGATGGATTTCAATGCCTGGTTCGAGGTCTATCTCGGCGATCGCTGGCATACGTTCGACGCCAAGAACAACCAGCGGCGGGCGGGGCGCATCGCGGTTGCCCGCGGCCGTGATGCCGCCGACATTCCGCTGATCCAGACCTTCGGCAAACATGAGCTCACCGCTTTCACCGTCTGGACCTGCGTCGAAACGGATAGCGCGCTCAAAGGCTCGCATCGCGCCTCCGACGTTTCGCTGCTCACCCCATGGTTCAGCGAAACCTGGGCGAAGCATCTTCAGGACCGCGACCGCAACCGCCATTGATGAGCGCGATGGCGGCGAACCGATTTTTTACGATTTATGCGATTTGCGGAATTTAATATCTACAAACTCAATGGAAAATATAGGAGAACAAGACAGTCGATGGGCCGTGGCCCTCGCAGGAACGGAGAGACGCGATGAACGCAGCGAAACCGATGATCCAGTCCCGCTACGCACTCTACGGGACCACACCGCAACGCCGCTCACATGTTCATCTCGTTCCGCACGCAATTGCCATCGTTGCCGCCTTCTCTTTCGTCAGCGCCGTCGTGGTCGGCGCCTTCTGACGGCAGCCTCAGCTTTGCCGTGACAGATGCTCGTGCACGGCAAGCCACTCTCCTGACGATTTCCGCTCGAACACGATCGTTTCCCGTTCGTCCGCGGTTGCGGGCTCTCCATTGAATTCCAGTTCGGTCTCGACCCGGTGGGTGAAGACCGCGACATTGCCCACCGTCTGCACATTTCGCTCGCTCGACCGGCAGGCGCGCACGCGAAAACCGTCCCGTTCCTCCCAAAGCGACCACTCGGCCTCGTACTCCGCCCTGCTTTTCAGCGGTCGGTCGAGCGTGTGGAAGATGAAGGTCGCATCCGGCGCGAACGCGGAGAAATAGGCTGTCCGGTCATGCCTGGCGAAAGCGGCAACCAGCCGGTCGGCGGCCTGAAGCACCGACTGTTCGAGATTTTTCATGGGGTTCCCTCTTTATCCGGAAGCAGACTGCTCCGGTGGTCTTCGTGATGGTCAGCGCACTGCAATGAGCGTCGCCAGCGGGCGGTTCTGCCGTGAGACGCGCGCTTTGAGATCGTCGAGCGACATGGTTTCGCGCTTCGCGAACTCGGTGAACATCATGTTGAGATTGTTGAAGAACATCTCGCCGACCGCCTCGGCATCGACATCAAGTGCGACGACGCCCTTGGCCTGAAGTTTGCGGATCAGCGTCGAAACCTGCTCGCATAGCCGACGATCGAGTTCGGTGTAGCGCTTGCTGAACGGGCTCTCCGGCTGCTGGATGGCGATCGCCATGGCGGTGCGCCACATCTCCTTGCTGAGATAGTGGAGCGAGTGATCGTAGTATTCGCCGATCAGCGCATCGAGTGCGCCCATGACGGAGGCGGGCGGGTTGTCGACGATCGATCCGCCGCCGGCGAGCACCTCCTCGACTTCCATCGATACGGTGGCGAGCAGGATGTCGCCCTTGTTTTCATAGTAGTTGTAGAAGGTTCCGACCGAAATTTCAGCGCGCTCGGCAATGTCCTCGATGCGTGCGCTGTCGTAGCCGACTTCGCGAAAAAGCGCGGCGGCGGCGTCGAGAATTCGCCTGTTGCGATCCGCCTTTTGCCGTGCGCGCAGCCCTGTCATTCCAGTGTTTCCCCGAATTATGAATTGGTTCAAAATTGAGATTGACTTAAAAAATGAATTCATTCAATCTTTTTTTGAAGACGCCGAAACGAGCGTCAAAACAAGAGGGCAACAGCATGATGCAGTCAGTTCGTGACGGTGCGCGCCTGCGCCGTTTTTTCTCCTCCACGGCCGCAATCGCGATCGCCGCTCTGTCGACGGTCGCGGCCCCCGCGCCGGTCTTTGCCCAGGAAGAGCTCAATGCGCTCGTCTGGTGCGACCACACCGATCCGGCGCTTCTTGAGCCGTTCGAGAAGGCCAATGACGTGAAGGTCAACGTCAAGGTTTATGAGGGTACCGGGGCAGGGCTCTCGATCCTCGACCAGTCGCAACCGGGCGACTGGGACGTGCTCGTGATCGACGGCGTCGACGTGCACCGGGCCATCGACCTCGATCTGCTTGCCGAAATGCCGGCCGATGCGTTGCCGACCGCCGACATCTTCCCGGAAGTGCGCATGGAGGCCAACAACACCAAGGACGGCAAGACCTACGCCGTCACCGAGAAGTTCGGCTACAACACGATTTCCTACGACAAGACCAAGGTCGACCCGAAGGACATGCAGGACCTTTCGGTTATCTGGTCGGATAAATACAAGGGCCGCATAGCGCTCTACGACTACTATCTGCCGATGATCGGTCTCGTCGGGCTTGGCCTCGGCAAGAAGACCGCCGATCTGAGTGACGCGGACATGCCGGCGATCAAGGAAAAGCTCGCGGCAATGCGGGCCGTTTCCAAGCAGGTGAGCGACGTCGTCTCCTCGCAGACCGCGCTTGCGACCGGCGAAGTCGACATTCTCGTCGGCGGCGGCGAATGGATCACCGCTGTTCTCTCGGCCGATAAGCCCAGCCTCGACTGGACCATCCCCGAGCAGGGCGCTGTGCGCTGGGCGCAGTCGATCGGCGTGATGAAGGATTCGACCAAGCAGGATCTGGCGCTGAAGTTCGTACAGTACATCGTGAGCCCCGAGGGCCAGGCGCGGCTTGCGACCTCATCCTGCTATTGGGCGATGCCGGCCAATGCCAAGGCGGGTGAACACCTGACCGACCAGCAGAAGGCGGCACTGCGCTTCAATGAGCAGGCCGAATATCTGAAGAAGACGCAGCTCTATCCGATCCCGTCGGCCGAGCTCGACCAGCAGTTCCAGGACGCCTGGACGGAAATGCTGCAGCAGTAATGAAAGCAGCGGGCGCGATGTGTCGCGCTCGCCCTTCTTCTTCGCTCGCCGAAATCCTTTGATCTGGGACGGTAATGGCAGACACCGCTTTGACATCAGCGACAGCGCTTGAAGACGCCGACCGGCGCAAGGCCTGGGGCTTCGTTGCTCCAGCGCTTCTGTGGACCGTCGCCTTCTTCGTCGTGCCCTTCGCCTTCATGGCGGCGATGAGCCTCTGGAAGCGGGAAGGGCGGGACATCGTCCATGCCTGGAACTTCGACAACTACGTCCGCTTCTTCTCCGAAAACGCGCTGTTCCGGGGGCTCGTCAACTCGCTCGAGATCACCGTTATCGTCACGGTGATCTCGGTGCTGCTCGCCTATCCGCTCGCCTGGATCATCGCCGAGCGCGTGCCGAAGCGGCTGCAGCGCATGGCGCTGATCCTGGCGATCCTGCCGTTCTGGACCTCCTATGTGGTGCGCTCCTATTCCTGGCTGCTGGTGTTATCGAAGAACGGTGTAATCAATCAGGTCTTCATGAGCATCGGCCTTATCTCCGAGCCGCTGGAGCTGGCGAGCACGCGCACGGCCACGGTCATTGGCTTCGTGCACTTCTTCGTCATGCTTTTGACGCTGACGATCGATTCCAACCTGATCCAGCTTTCGCCAAACTACCGCCGCGCGGCCGCAGACCTCGGCGCCAATGCCTTCCAGACCTTCTGGCATGTGGTGCTGCCCTTGACGCTGCCCGGTATCATGACCGGCGCCTTCCTTACCTTCGTGCTTTGCATCGGCGACTATGTCACGCCGCAGATCCTCGGCGGCAACAACGAGCTGGTGCTGCCGCAGATCATCATGCTGCAGCTCGGGCGCCGGGCGGATTTCCCGATGGCAGCGGCGCTGTCGATCGTGCTGATGCTCGCCGTCACCGTCGCCTATCTCGCCTGCGCTCGCTGGCTGAAGATCGAGAGGGCCTGACGATGCTGCGCCAGATCTCCGCAAGCGTGCTCTCCTGGACCTATCTCGTCCTCGTCTATGCCTTCATCTTCCTGCCGGTTGCCGTATTGGTGCTGTTCTCGTTCCAGGATGGTCGCCTGCCGGTGCCGCCGTTCAACGGCTTTTCGCTGCAATGGTACGAGGCGGTTTTCGCCGACCGCAAGCTGATGGCAGCGCTTGGTAACTCGATGGTCGTGGCGCTCGTCTCCTCGGTCATCTCCGTGCTGCTCGGCTTTCTCGCAGCCTATGCGCTCGCGCGCTACAAGCTGCCCGGCTCGGCGCTGCAAAGGGGACTGCTGATCGCGCCGATGACGGTCAGCTACCTGATCATCGCGCTTGGCCTTTTGTCGCTCATGAACGCGCTGCATATCCCGCTGTCGCTGATGACGGTCGGCATCGGCCATGTGGTGATCAACCTGCCGCTCTGCTTTGCGATCATCTATGCCTCGATGGGGGATCATCACATCAACATCGAGCGGGCGGCGCGCGATCTCGGCGCCAACGATTTCAAAGTGATGGCGCTGGTGACGGCGCCAATGCTGATGCCGTCGATCCTTGCTGCCTTCTTCCTTTCCGTCACCTTCAGCTGGGACGAGTTCATCATCGCCTTCCTGCTGTCGCGCTTCGAAGTGACGCTGCCCGTCGAGATCTGGAGCATGCTGCGCTCCGGCCTCAACCCCAAAACCAATGCCATCGGCTCGCTGGTGTTCTTAGCCTCTGTCGCCGTGCTCCTCATCCTTGAGCTTTCCCTGTTCGGAAGGACGAAAAAACAATGACCGCTCCTGTCTCGATCGAAAACGTCAGCAAGATCTTCGGTGCCTTCACGGCCCTGGATAACGTTTCCCTCGATATCCGGGCTGGCGAGTTCATCGTGCTGCTCGGGCCGTCCGGCTGCGGCAAGACCACGCTTCTGTCGATCCTTGGCGGCTTTCAGTCGCCAAGCGCGGGACGCGTGACGATCGCGGGGCAGGACATGACCTATGTGGCGCCGGCCAAGCGTCCGACGACGACGATGTTCCAGGACTATGCGCTGTTTCCGCACATGCGCCTTGTCGACAATGTCGGTTTTGGCCTCAGGATGCGCGGCCTTGCCAAGGCCGAGCGGGACGAAAAGGCGCTCGGTTTCCTCGATCTCGTCGGTCTGAAGGCTTCCGCCGGCAAGCGGCCGCACGAGCTCTCGGGCGGCCAGCGCCAGCGCGTGGCGCTCGCCCGCGCGCTTGCCGTCGACCCGGATGTGCTGCTTCTCGACGAACCGCTCGGCGCGCTCGACCTGAAACTGCGCCGCCAGATGCAGGACGAGCTGAAGGCGATCCAAAAGCGCGTCGGCACGACCTTCGTGCACGTCACTCACGACCAGGAAGAGGCGATGGCGATCGCCGACCGGATCGTGGTGATGAACCAGGGCCGTATCGAGGATTTTGGCCCGCCATCGGAGATCTATATGCGCCCGCGCTCGCTGTTTTCGGCGGGCTTCATGGGCGAGGTCAATTTCGTTTCCGGCCGTGTGGCGGCGGCGGACGCCAGCTCCGCCCGTGTCGAAACCCCGCTCGGCAGCCTGGCGCTGCCGACCGGCAACTTTACCGCATCGTCGCCGAAGGCCGGCGACCGGATTACGCTCACCATCCGGCCGGAACACTTCCGCGCTGACGACAAGGCAGAGGGTCCGACAGTGGCGCTTGGTGAGGCGCGGGTTGCCGGCAGCGCTTTCTTCGGCACGCATTACCGCTGCCACCTGCAGCCCTGTGCGGCGGACACGAGGGCGCTGGTCGCGCACCTGCCGCAATCGGCAAGCGTGCGCGAGGGCGAGATTGTGCCGCTTGCCGTGCGCGCCGCCGACGTCGTAGCCTTGCCCGCCACGGGTGGACATGCGTAGCATGATGCAAAGGATTGCACCTCAGGACTGGTACCGGGTGAGGCGGCTCGACGACGGCGTCACCGCTATCGATGAGCCCTATATCCAGGAATTCTACCGCTGCAACATCTGGCATGTGCGCGGCCGCGACCGCGATATGCTCGTCGATAGCGGCATGGGTGTCGTGTCGCTCCGGCAATGGGTGCCCCTCGTCACCGAACGCGCCTTGGACGCCGTCGCCAGCCACACCCACTTCGACCATATCGGCTGCCATCACGAGTTCGAGTGCCGCTACGTGCATTCGGCCGAGGCGGAACTGCTGGCGCATCCGACGCGCAAGAACACGCTCGCAAACCCCTACGTCGCCGACGAGATCTTCGACGCGCTGCCGCCCGAGCCCTACGCCTCCACCACCTATGCGGTGAAGGCGGCGCCGGCGACGCGGCTGCTCGAAGACGGCGACCATATCGATCTCGGCGACCGCGTCTTCCAGGTGATCCACACGCCCGGCCATTCGCCCGGCGGGATTGCGCTCTTCGAGGCGAAGACCGGGATCCTGTTCTCCGGCGACATCCTCTACGATGGCCCGCTGATCGAGGACACTTATCATTCCAACGCCGACGACTATCTGGCGTCGATGGAACGGCTGCTGAAGATACCCGCGCGTATCGTTCACGGCGGACATTTTCCGAGCTTTTCGGGTGAGCGTTACCGAGCGCTAATCCTTGAATGGCTTGCCGAAAAACAAAAGACAAACTGACGGGAAGGAGGAGCGAATGCTCGACAAACGCAAGTTCTACATCAACGGCACCTGGGTGGATCCCATCGTCGCCAACGACCTCGAGGTCCTGAACCCGGCAACGGAAAAGCCGGTTGCGGTGATCTCCATGGGCACGGCCGCAGACATCGACCGGGCCGTTGCCGCGGCCAAGAAGGCCTTTGCGACCTATAGCCGGACGAGCGTCGAGGAGCGACTGGCGCTGCTCGAAAAGCTGCTTGCCGTCTACAAGCGCCGCTATGACGAGATGGTCGACACCATCACCATGGAACTCGGCGCGCCGAAGACTATGACCCGTGAGCAGCAGGCCGATGTCGGCGTCGGCCACCTGCAGGGCTTCATCGATGCGCTGAAGCGCCTGAAGACCCGCGACCGGCTGCCGAACGGCGACGTGATCCTGCGCGAGCCGATCGGCGTCTGCGGCCTGATCACGCCCTGGAACTGGCCGATCAACCAGATCGCGCTGAAGGTGGTGCCGGCGCTCGCGACTGGCTCGACCTGCGTGTTGAAGCCGAGCGAGTTCACGCCGCTCAACGCCATGCTTTACGCTGAAATGGTGCATGAGGCGGGCTTCCCGGCCGGCGTCTTCAACCTCGTCAACGGCGACGGCATCAACGCCGGTGCCGCGCTGTCGAAGCATCCCGACATCGACATGATGTCGTTCACCGGCTCGACCCGCGCCGGCATCGCCGTCAGCAAGGATGCCGCCGAAACGGTCAAGCGCGTGACGCTGGAGCTCGGTGGCAAGTCGCCGAACATCGTCTTTGCCGACGCCGATCTCGAAGACCGCGTCACCGGCAGCGTGCTCGAATGCTTCAACAATTCCGGCCAGTCCTGCGACGCGCCGACCCGCATGCTGGTGGAGCGTAGCGTCTATGACCAGGTGGTTGAGATCGCCAAGCGCGTCGGCCGCGAGGCGAAAGTCGGAGACCCGACGCAAGAGGGCGGCCATATCGGCCCGCTCGTCAGCCACATCCAGTTCGGCCGGGTGCAGGCGCTGATCGAAGCAGGCATTGCCGAAGGCGCGCGGCTGCTCGTCGGCGGTGCCGGCAAGCCGGAGGGCTTCGAGACCGGCTACTTCGTCAAGCCGACGATCTTTGCCGACGTCAACAACGAGATGCGCATCGCCCGCGAGGAAGTCTTCGGTCCGGTGCTGGCGATCATCCCCTTCGACACCGAGGAGGAGGCGATCGCGATTGCCAACGACACCAACTACGGCCTTGCCGCCTATGTGCAGACGGGCAACCCGGAGCGGGCCGAGCGCGTCGCCGGACGCCTGCGCGCCGGCATGGTGCACATCAATGGCGGGCCGCACCGCTACGGCAGCCCGTTCGGCGGCTACAAGCAGTCCGGCAACGGTCGCGAAGGCGGTATGTTCGGCCTTGAGGACTTCCTCGAAGTGAAGACCGTTCACGTTCCCGACGCTGCCTGAATACAGCGCTACGTCCTTGAACGACGGCCGTCGCAATCTGCGGCGGCCGTTTTTTCTTTCAGGCTTCGGCGCTTGCAGGGCTGTCACCGGTCGTCCGCATCTGGTAGCTCGTCGGCTTACCGCCCCAGACGACCGCGCCCTTCCGGATGCCTCCCGTGACCCAAGCTTCCCATTCCCATAATCGCGTTGCCATGGCTGCCCTTCTCATCGGCGGCGCTGCGATCGGCGGCTCGCCGATCTTCGTGCGGCTGTCGGAAGTCGGGCCGATGGCGACCGCCTTCTGGCGCGTGGCGCTGGCCTTGATCCCGCTTCTCGCCTGGACCTGGTTTCGTCCCGAGGGCGCCGGGGGGCGGCGACCGGAAAAGCTCTCGGAATATGCGCTTCTGATCCTGCCGGGCGTGTTTCTCGCGATCGATCTCGGTGCCTGGCACTATGCGCTGACCAAGACATCGGTCGCCAACGCCACGCTGCTTGCCAATCTCGCGCCCGTCTTCGTGACGCTCACGAGCTGGCTTTTGTTTCGCTCACGCGTCAGCGCCGTCTTCGCCCTCGGCCTCGCAACGGCAGTCGCGGGCGTGGTGATCCTCAAGGGCGGCCCGATGGCGCTGGGTGACGGCAATCTGCTCGGCGATGGCGTGGCCGTCGTCGCGGCGATGTTCTACGCCGGCTATATTCTGGCGATCGGGCAGCTGCGCAGCCTGTTCAGCACCGTGCGCATCATGATCTGGAGCACGGCTTCGGCTGCGATCTGCATGCTGCCGATGGCCGTCCTGTTCGAGCCGTCGCTGTTGCCGCCGACCGCCTTCGGCTGGGCGATGCTTTTCGGGCTCGCCTTCGTCAGCCATGCCGGCGGGCAGGTGGCGATCACCTACGCACTCGCCTATCTGCCGCCCGCATTTTCGTCGCTGACCCTGCTGTTGCAGCCGGTCGTGGCGGCGATCCTCGCCTGGCTCCTGCTTGCCGAGCCGGTCGGGCTGATGCAGGCGATCGGCGGGGCGATCGTGCTTGTCGGCATTTTGATCGCGCGGCGCGGATAACGCCGCGCGACTACGTTCCGATCAGAGACCGGGTGGCGTGAAGTTCGCCAGCCGCTCTTCAAGCTTGCGGATCGTTTCGGCGTCGGCATTGGCGAAGGCAAAGCGCAGGTAGTTCTCCTGGCCTTCGCCGAAATAGTCGCCGGGCAGGCAGACGACGCCGGCGAGCTTGGCCAGCTTCTCGGCGATGAACTGCGAATCGATATCCGGGTAGGGGTGGCGGACATAGGCGAAATAGGCGCCGACCGCCTGCAGCTTCCACTTCGGCAGGCGGCTCATGACGTCGCGCAGCGCATCGGCTCGTGCCGCGATTTCGGCGCGGTTCGTCTGACGCCAGTCGGCAAGAGCCGGAATTGCCTTCGCGACCGCGGCCTGGGCTGAGCGCGGCGCGCAGATCTGCAGGTTGTCCATGATCTTCGTCACCTGCTCGATGACGGCAGGGCCGGCGGTGATCGCGCCCAGGCGATGGCCCGGGATGCAGAAAGACTTGGAAAAGCTGTAGAGGCCGATGAAGCTATCCTGCCAGCCTTCGGTGGCCAGCAGGCCATGGGGCGCTGCGGAGGCATCGGGCAGGAAGTCGCGATAGGTTTCGTCGAGGATCAGCCAGACGCCCTTGGCACGGCAGGCCTCGTAGATACGGGCGAGCAGCTCCGGCGGGTAGACGGCGCCGGTCGGATTGTTGGGCGAGACCAGCGCGAGCGCCCGGATGCCGGGGTGAAGTGCCGCGGCAATTGCATCGACCTCCGGCAGGAAGCCGGCGCCGGCATCGCAAGGTACGAGCTCGACATTGATGCCGAGCATCGACAGCGTCGTTTCCTGGTTGAAGTAATAGGGGTTGGTCATCAGGATCGTATCGCCCGCGCCGGCAATGGCCATTGCCGTGCAGATGAAGGCCTGGTTGCAGCCCGAGGTGATGTGGATGTTGTCGGCGGTGACCGCGGCACCATAGAGGCCGGCGACATGCGCCGCATAGGCCTCACGCAGCTCCGCTTCGCCCTCGATCGCGCCATAGCCGGTGTAAGCGGTTGAGGCTGCAGCCTCACCGAGCCAGGCCAGCATGTCCGGATGGGCGGGATAGCCGGGCACTGCCTGCGACAGGTCGATCAGCGGGCCACGGGAGCCGTCGTAGGATTTCGCCCAGGCCAGCACCGAGGGCACGGGCGGCGGCGAGAGCTTTTCGACGAGCGGGTTGAAATGCGGCATGACGGGTGTTCCTGTGGGTTAGGCCTTGGCTTTGCGTTTCTGCGGACGATCGGTGCGGCGAGCACGGCTCGGCGCCGAAACCGGCTGAAAACCGTTCTTCTCCGATTTACGATCTGTCGGCTCGGATTTCGAGGTGCGGCTGCGAATAATCGTGCGCGCCGATGTCTGCAGTTCCGGCATCGGGTCGCTTTCGAGTGTTTCGAACATCCAGTCGATGAAGATGCGCACGATCGGTGCCGCCAGCACCTCGTTGCGGCAGGCGACGAAGAAGGCGTCGTTGGCGGGCACCGTCAGGTCGAAAGGGGCGATCAGTTCGCCGCGCGCGATCAGGCTGCCGGCGGTAATCGTATCGCCGAGCGCGACGCCCTGGTTGTGCAGGGCCGCCTCGGTCGAAAGCCGTGCGTCACTCATGAAATGCTGCTGGCCGCGCTGCAGGTCGCTGGCATCCGCCGCCGCAAGCCAGGTGTTCCATTCGCGGCCATCGTCGCCATGCAGCATGACGTGGTCGCGCAGGTCGCGAACCGAGCGCAGTGGCCGCATGTTGAGCAGGGTCGGGCTGACGACAGGGAAAAGTTCGAGACGGCTCCAGAGCTTGGCCCAGGCGCCGGACCAGTTGCCGTCGCCATAGATCAGGCAGACGTCGACGTCGGGCGAGTGGAGATACGCCTCGTCGTTAGAGGCGATCAGCGTCAGACGCACGTCCGGATATTGCTCGGTGAAAAGATGCAGCCGCGGGATCAGCCAGAAGGAAAGCAGCGCCGGGACGCAGGTGATGCGCAGTTCGCCGCTCGTCGTCGGCCGCGTCATCGCTGCGGTCGCCGCGGCGATTTCAGCGAATGCATGGGTGACGGCCGGCAGCAGCAATGCGCCCTGCGGCGTCAGCTTCAGCCGCTTGCCGCCGCGCTCGAACAGCGCCGCCTTGACCGAAAGTTCGAGCGCGCGGATCTGATGGCTGATCGCACCGTGGGTGACGTTGAGTTCACGCGCCGCGGCCGAAACGGAGCCCCGCCGCGCCGTCGCTTCGAAGGCGCGCAAGGGGTTGAGGGGAGGCAGGCGGCTGGACAAATCGGGGCGTTCCGGCGGTTGCTGTGATGTGAATTTTTCTCACACGAAACGCTATAACAATGTCAATTGATTTTCTAGGGGAATTGCCGCCTAATATTCATCAACAAAGGCGAAAACGCCTGGGGAACATGAACGCGCCGGACGAGCCGGCACCTTCCGCAGACAGATATCTGTGGCGCCTTCGCGCGCATGCCTCAGGCTATGGAAGACGGAGGATTGAATCGATGGCCTGGAACGACAACAAGCTTGCCGAACTGAAGGCAAAGTATGGCGAAAGCCATGGCGGCGAGCTGTTCGACCCGACCTTCCGCAAGGTCGCCGACAAGATCTTCAACAAAAGCGGCACACGTCTCGCGCCCTATTCCGGCATCCCGACCTTCCTGACGGCGCCGCACATGCCTGTCGACGCGGAAAACCCGGATTTCGGCAATCTGCAGGTGGCGATCGTCGGCATTCCCATGGATCTCGGCGTCACCAACCGTCCGGGCTCGCGCTTTGGACCGCGGGCGCTGCGCTCGATCGAGCGTATCGGCCCTTATAACCACGTGCTCGGCTGCACGCCGGTTCAGGAACTCCGCGTCGCGGATATCGGCGACGTGCCGTTCCAGAGCCGCTACCGGCTGGAACTCAGCCATGAGGACATCGAGAAGCGCATCAACCAGATCGTCGATGCCGGCGTGCTGCCGCTGTCGGTCGGCGGCGACCACTCGATCACCCACCCGATCCTGAAAGCGGTCGGCAAAAAGCGCCCGGTCGGTATGATCCACATCGACGCGCATTGCGACACCGGCGGCGCCTACGACCTCACCAAGTTCCACCATGGCGGTCCGTTCCGCAACGCGGTGCTCGACGGCGTGCTCGACCCGACCCGCGTCGTGCAGATCGGCATCCGCGGTTCGGCCGAATATCTCTGGGAGTTCTCCTACGAGTCCGGCATGACCGTCATCCATGCGGAGGAAGTGACCGGTCTCGGCATTCCCGCGATCATCGAGAAAGCGAAGAAGATCGTCGGCGACGGCCCGACCTATCTGTCCTTCGACATCGACAGCCTCGATCCATCCTTCGCGCCGGGTACCGGCACGCCGGAAGTCGGCGGTCTGACGACCCGCGAAGTGCTGGAATTGATCCGTGGCCTCAAGGGCATCAACCTCGTCGGCGGCGACGTCGTCGAAGTGGCGCCGCAATATGACTCGACCACCAACACGGCCCATGCGGCGCGCAGGTGCTCTTCGAAATCCTGAGCCTCATGGTCTTCAGCCCGGCGATCACGGGCAAGTCCGCCTGAGGCCTGACTAAGGGTTCGTCGGCTGCCGGACCGGAAACGGCGGCCGACCACCAGACTGCACAATCACAAAGCTTCCGGGTAGGGGAATTACCATGACGATCCATGCAAAACTGAAGACAGCCTTCGCCGCCGCCCTGATGCTCGGGGCCGCCGCCGGCATCGCCAAGGCCGACGCGCTTGCCGATATCAAGTCCGCCGGCCAGATCAATGTCGGCATCTTCTCCGACTTCCCGCCGTTCTCCTCGGCCAGCGCCGACATGAGCATCAAGGGCTATGACATCGACGTCGCGCAGCAGATCGCCGATGATCTCGGCGTCAAGCTCAACCTCGTCAGCGTCACAGGGCAGAACCGCATTCCCTATCTCAACGACAAGCGCGTCGACATCCTGATGAGCGTCGGCTTCTCCAAGGAGCGCGCCGAGGTGATCGATTTTGCCGCGGCTTACGCGCCTTACTACATCGCCGTCATCGGCCCGGCGGAACTGAAGGTTGCCGGCAAGGAAGACCTTGCCGAGAAGACCATCGCCGTCAATCGCGGCACGCTGGAAGACACCTCGCTTACCGAGGCGGCCCCGGCCAATGCCGACATCCAGCGCTTCGACAACTACAATGCTGTGATCCAGGCCTTCATCTCCGGCCAGACGCAACTGATGGTCGTCGGCAACGACGTCGGCGCCCAGGTGCTGGCCCGCCAGGAAGCGTTGAAACCGGAGCAGAAGTTCCAGCTTCTGACCTCGCCGTCGCATATCGGTCTCAACAAGAGCGAGGAAGGCCTGAAGAAGGCGGTCAACGACTCCGTTGCCAAAATGCTCTCGGACGGCAAGTTGAACGCGAGCTCGGAGGCCTGGCTGAAGACGCCGCTCAACCCCGACAACCTCAAGGACTAACAAGCTCGGTGGCCGCGGGGGGCAATCCCCTCGCGGTCCGCTTGAGGAAAGGTTGCGACGATGGGCTACGGCCTCAGCTTCGGTTGGCTCAAGGACGCCGCGGGCGCAATCGCCCATGGCGCGGCCATGACCGTGTTCCTGATCGCCTGCACCACGGTGCTTGGCATCCTGATCAGCATTCTCTTCGCCGCCGCTCGCCGCAGCCGTTATGGCGTCTTGCGCAAGGCGGTGGCCGTCTACGTCGAAGTCGTCAGGAACACGCCGTTCCTGGTGCAGCTGTTCTTCATCTATTTCGGCCTGCCGAGCCTCGGCATCCGACTCGACCCGATCGTCGCGGCAATAGTCGCAATGACGCTGAATATGGCGGCCTATACGACCGAGATCGTCGGTGCGGGTCTCGATGCTGTGCCGAAGGGGCAGAGCGAGGCGGCGTTTGCGCTCGGGCTTAAGCCCCGCCAGGTCTTCGTCAAGATCATCCTGCCGCAGGCGCTGAAGGTGATTTTCCCGGCGCTCACCAGCCAGGTGATCATCATGATGCTGGAATCGGCGGTCGTCTCGCAGATCGCGGTGCGGGAGTTGGCGCATGAGGCGGACCTGCTGCAGGCGCGCACTTTCCGCTCATTCGAGACCTATTTCGTCGTCACGCTGATCTATCTCGGCCTGTCGATGGCGCTTCGGCGGCTGTTCGTCGCCGGCGGGCGCCGCGTGCTTGGAGCGGGCGTGTCATGATCGAGTTCACCTTCTGGGACATCCTGCGCAACCTGATCTTCGCTACGCGGTGGACGATCCTGCTGTCGATCGTCGCTTTTGCCGGCGGCGCAGCAGTGGGGCTTGCCGTCCTTGCAGCGCGCATTTCCGAGCGCCGTTGGGCGCGGCGCTTCGGCTCCGGCTACATCGCGCTCTTCCAGGGAACACCGCTCCTGATGCAGCTGTTCCTGATGTTCTTCGGCCTGCCGATGCTCGGTTTCCGCATCGAGCCGTGGACGGCGGCAGCCCTCGGATTGACCTTCTATGCCAGTGCCTATCTCGCCGAGATCTGGCGTGGCGGGGTCGAGGCACTGCCGCGCGGGCAGTGGGATGCCGGCGCGAGCCTCGGGCTGCACCGGTTGCAGGAACTGCGGCTCGTCATCCTGCCGCAGGCCTTCGCCATCACCCGGCCGGCCGCCGTCGGCTTCCTCGTGCAGCTCATCAAGAGCACGGCGCTGACCTCGATCATCGGCTTCGAAGAGCTTCTCAGAACCGCGAATGCGATCAATAATGCAACCTTCGAACCTTTCACGGTCTATGGGCTGGTCGCGGTGATCTTCTTCGTGCTGTGTTATCCGCTGACACAATATTCGCGCATGCTGGAGCGCAAAACAGCCGCGCACTGAGACTGAAAATGTGCAAGAAATCAAACAGAACAGGGAACAAGGCGGATCACCGCCGAAACAAAGGAGAACGCGAATGATCACCACTTCCATCAAGCGCCGCACGCTGCTCGGCGCCGGCCTTGCCGGTGCCTCCATGCTGGCGATGCCGTCGATCCTGCGCGCGCAGGACAAGTCGCTGAAGGTCGGCGTCTATGGCGGCTACTTCAAGGATTCGTTCGACAAGAACATCTTCCCGGAATTCACCAAAGCGACCGGCATTGCCGTCGAGTCGATCGCGGAACCGACCGGTGAAGCCTGGCTCGTCCAGCTCGAACAGGCCGCCCGCGCCGGCCAGGCCCCAGCCGACGTTTCGATGATGTCGCAGGTCGCGATGCTGAAGGGCCAGTCGACCGATCTCTGGACGCCGCTCGATACCGCCAAGATCAAGAATGCCTCGAACCTGCTTGATCGCTTCGTCAACAAGTATCCGGACGGACGCATTGCCGGCATCGGCGCTGTTTCCTGGTACATCACGCTGGTGACCAACACCGACGTCTACAAGGAAGCGCCGACCTCCTGGACCGCCTTCTGGGATCCGGCGAACGCCGACAAGCTCGGCCTGCTCGCGCTCGTCTCCAACTCGTTCCTGCTCGAAGTGACGGCCAAGACGTTCTTCGGCGGCACCAATGCGCTCGACACCGAAGAAGGCCTTCTCAAGGCGTTCGACAAGCTTGCTGAAGTGAAGCCCAACGTTCGCCTATGGTACCGCGACGAGGCGCAGTTCGAGCAGTCGCTGAAGTCGGGCGAAATCCCGATGGGCCAGTACTATCACGACGTCACCGGCCTTGCTGCTGCCGACGGTCACCCGGTCCGCTCCACCTTCCCGAAGGAAGGCGGTATTCAGGATTCCGGTTGCTGGGCACTGTCGCGTGCCTCGCAGAAGGCCGAGGAAGCCCATATCTTCATCGACTACATGTGCCAACCCTCGATCCAGGCGACGCTGTCGCGCAAGGTCGGAACGTCGCCGACCGTCAAGCGCGAGGTTACGGATCTGACCGACAAGGAATTCGCAGCCGTCTCGTCGGATATCGAGCCGATCATTCCGCGCTACGATCTCTACCAGACCAAGGCGGATTGGCTGAACCAGAAGTGGACCGAGCTGATCGTCGGCTGATCCGGCCTGCTCCCCGGGCTCCGGGGAGAGCCACAAGCATAACGACGGGGAGGGGCCTTGCAGCCGCTCCCCGCCTGAAACCCTCCCATGAGGCGGAGGGGACCATCCTCGCGGAGAAACAATGTCCGGACTTGCCCTTCAAAACGTCGTCAAGGAATTCGGAGCCTTCAGGGCCGTCAACAATGTCGATCTGACGGTGCCGCACGGCACCTTCGTCTGCATGCTCGGACCATCTGGCTGCGGCAAGACCACGCTGCTGCGCATGATCGCCGGGCTTGATCTGCCGACCGGCGGCGCGATCCGGCTCGACGGCGAGGACATCACCCGGGTTCCGACGCACAAGCGCAACCTCGGCATGGTGTTCCAGTCGCTGGCGCTGTTTCCGCACCTGACCGTCGGCGAAAACATCGCCTACCCCTTGCGCATCCGCGGTGCGGCAAAAGAAGACCAGAAGAAGCGCGTCGACGAGCTTCTGTCGATGATCCATCTCTCGGGCTATGCCGACCGGCCGGTCGCCAAGCTGTCCGGCGGCCAGCGCCAGCGCGTGGCGATCGCCCGCGCGCTGTCGATCTCGCCGAAACTGTTCCTGCTCGACGAACCGCTTTCGGCACTCGACGCGAAGCTGCGCGAGGCGATGCAGGTAGAACTGCGCCAGTTGCAGCAGAAGCTGGGCATCACCACCATCGTCGTTACCCACGACCAGCGCGAAGCGATGACCATGGCCGACACCGTCGTCGTCATGAGCGGCGGCGAGATCCGCCAGGCTGCGTCGCCGATCGAAATCTATCGCCGCCCGGCCGACAGCTTTGTCGCCGACTTCATCGGCCAGACCAACCTGCTCGACGTTCAGGCCGACAGTGCCGGCCGCGCGGAAGTGCTCGGTCATGTCGTCCCCGGCCTCGCCCTGCCTGCGGGCGCCAACAAGGGTACGCTGTCGGTTCGCCCGGAAGACGTGCACCTGACGGCGCCCGGCGCCGGGGCGCTCACCGGCAAGGTCACCTTCGTGCGCGATCTCGGCGGCACGATCGAAACCTTCGTCGATATCGCGGGACACCAGATTGTCGCCGTCTCGACGCCGCGCGCCCGGCCCGACGTTTCCGTCGGCCAGGAGGTCGGCATCGCGCTCACACCCGATGTCTGCGTGGTGCTGAAGAAATGAGACGCGAACCGCCCCAAACTTTTGGTGACTACCTGCCGCTCCTCTTTCCGGCGGCCATGCTGACGATCTTCTTCGTCGTGCCCTTCGGCACGATGATCGCCGTCAGCTTCTTCCAGCGCCAGCAGGGCGGCTTCTATACGCCGGCCTTCGTCTTCGACAATTACGCCCGCTTCCTCTCGGTCTTTTTCGGCGGTGTGCTCGGCTTTTCGCTGATGCTCGCCGTCATCGTGGCGATCTGCTGCGTCGTGCTCGCCTTGCCCTTCACGTACATGCTGACGCGCATGGCGCGGAAGGTACAGGTCGTGTGGCTGGTGGCGCTCCTGTCGATCCTGTCGCTCTCGGAAGTCATCATCGGCTTTGCCTGGTCGACGCTGTTTTCGCGCACCGCAGGGATCACCAACATCCTCGTTGCGCTCGGCATCATGGAGCAGGCCAAGGCCTTGACGCCGAGCTTCGGCGCGGTCTTGACCGGCATGGTCTATCAGGCCTTCCCCTATACGGTGCTGGTGCTTTTCCCGGCGCTCGTGCGCCTCGATCCGACGCTGACGGAAGCCGCCCGCACACTCGGCGCATCACCGCTCAAGGCCTTCTTCACCGTGGTCGTGCCGGCGCTGCGCAACACGATCACCGCCACCTTGATCATGGTCTTCATCTTCGCGCTCGGCTCCTATCTGTTGCCGCAGCTGCTCGGCCGGCCGCAGCACTGGACGCTTTCGGTGCTGATCACCGACCAGGCGATCTACCAGTCGAACATGCCGTTTGCCGCCGCTATGGCCGTGTTCCTCGTGCTGGTCACGCTCGGGCTCGTGGCGCTCACCGTGATTGCCGGACGCAAGGGAGAAGCGGCATGACCTCGATCTTCCGCAAGGCCTACTTCTTCCTGATCGGCCTGTTCCTGTCGCTGCCGCTGATCGTCGTTGCCGGCGTCTCGGTCAACCAGAAGCAGACGCTCGCCTTTCCGCCGCAGGGCTTTTCGCTCTCCTGGTATGGCGAGATCTTCCTCAATCCGGAATGGCGCAACGCGCTCTTTGCCTCGGTGACGCTGGCGGTGCTTTCGGCAGCGCTTGCGGTGGCGATCGCTCTGCCGCTCTCCTGGTTCCTGTGGCGGCGCATTGCACCCTGGGCGAACATTTTCCAGCTTCTCGGTGTCGCGCCGTTCACGCTGCCGCCTGTCATCACCGCGCTCGGCATGCTCACCTTCTGGGCGACGGTCGGTTTCTACGGCCAGCCGTGGACGGCCGTCGTCAGCCACGCAATCTTCTTCGTGACGCTGCCGCTGGTGACGTTGTCGCTCGGTTTCACCTCGATCGACCGCTCGCTGGTCGAGGCCGCCTCGACCATGGGGGCGGATGAGCGCACGATCTTCCGCACCGTCGTGCTGCCGCTGATTCTGCCCTATATCGTGTCGGGCTACGCCTTCGCCTTCGTGCTGTCGCTCAACGAATACATCGTTGCCTACATGACGGTCGGCTTCACGGTGGAAACGCTGCCGATCAAGATCTTCAATGCGCTGCGCTACGGCTATACGCCGACCATGGCGTCGGTGACGGTACTCTTCGTCACGACCGCCGCGGTGATCTTCAGCCTCGTCGCCCGTTTCGGCGACCTGCCGAAGCTGCTTGGCGCCATGTCGTCGGATGGAAAATGATGAAGCTCGCCGCCCTCCAGATGCAATCGGCGGCGGGTGACGTCGCCGCCAATCTTGACCGCATTGCCCGTGCCGCGGCGGAAGCTGCAGGACAAGGGGCGACGCTGCTTTTGACGCCCGAACTCGGCGTCACCGGCTATGGCGCCGGCGAGGCGTTGACAGCGCTCGCCGAGGCGCCGGATGGCGCGATCGTTCAGCGCCTCAAGGCGATTTCCGCTGAGACGGGCATTGCGCTCATCGCCGGCTTTGCCGAGCGCGACGGCGACGACGTCTATAACAGCGCCGTCTATGTCGATGGCGATGCCGCGCCGGTCGTCTACCGCAAGTCCCATCTCTACGGCGACTATGAGCGTTCGATTTTCCGCGCGCCGGAGCCGTCGACGCGGCTCTTCACACATCGTGGCGTCACCTGCGGCATGCTGATCTGCTACGACGTCGAGTTTCCGGAGAATGTGCGGCGGCTGGCGCTCGCCGGCGCCGAGGCCGTGCTGGTGCCGACGGCGCTGCCGGCGGGCTGGTCCGGCGATTTCATCGCCGAGCACATGATCCAGACGCGCGCCTTCGAGAACCAGGTGTTCGTCGCCTACATCAACCATTGTGGTTCGGACCCGCTGTTCTCCTTCGCCGGGCTGTCGCGCATTGCAGCACCCGACGGGCAGTTGCTCGCCAAGGCGGGGTCTGGGCAGGAAGCCGTGCTCCTCGTCGACATCGACCCCAAGGCCTACGCAATCTCCCGCCTTGAAAACACCTATCTCGGCGATCTCAATCGCCGCTGAGGGCGCGCCGATTGCTGTTGCGTCTCAGCGATGGCAGCGCGGACGGGCCGTTTGTTGTTTACCTGAGGAGAACGTTCTGTTCTCTATTGGTCCACTGTCGGAAACGATGCGGCATCCCATATTGGGCTCAACAGCAATGCCAACGCATTGGAGGCAATCATGAGCTTGCAACTGACTGGGATCCATCACCTGACGGCGATCACCGCCAACGCACCGGAAAACCTGCGCTTCTACACCGAGACGCTCGGGCTGCGGCTGGTCAAGAAAACCGTCAACCAGGACGACACCACCGCCTATCACCTCTTCTATGCCGACGGGCGCGCCACGCCCGGCACGGACTTGACCTTCTTCGACTGGCCGGTCGGGCCGGAAGGGCGCGGCACGCACAGCATTTCGCGCACGGGTCTGAGGGTCGGCAGCGCCGAAACCGTTCGCTGGTGGAAGGACCGCTTCGACGAACTCAAGGTCACGAGTGGAGAGGTCACTGAGATCGATGGCCGCACCGCGCTTGATTTCGAGGATGCCGAAGGCCAACGTTTCCGGCTGGTCGACGACGGCGGGCTTGCGCCCTCGCACCCCTGGGAAAAGAGCCCGGTGCCGGCCGAGCGCCAGATCAAGGGCCTCGGACCGATCACCATCAGCGTGCCTGACATCACGAACACCGAACTCGTCCTGACGCATGTGATGAACATGAGCAAGGCCCGCACCTATCCGTCGCCGGACGGTGAGGGGGAAGTCAACGTCTTCACCATGGGCGAGGGCGGTCCTGCGGCCGAACTGCACGTGGCCGTCCAACCGGGATTGCCGATCGCGCGTCAGGGCGCCGGTGCCGTGCACCACGTCGCCTTCCGGGCGCCTGATAATGCGGCGCTGACGGAATGGGCGGAACGGCTTAACGGCTTCCGTCTGCCGTCGAGCGGCGAGGTCGAACGCTATTATTTCCGCTCGCTCTATTTCCGCGAGCCGAACGGCGTCCTCTTCGAGATCGCGACCGATGGTCCCGGTTTTGCCGTCGACGAGCCGATGGAAACGCTCGGTGAGAGCCTGTCTCTGCCGCCGTTCCTGGAGCCGAAGCGCGCGCAGATCGAGGCCCGGCTGAAGCCGCTCGTCTAACGGTCTGATCCCAACGAAAAGCCGGGGCTCGTCCCCGGCTTTTTTGTCTCTATCCCTCTGATCCCGTTGGACATCGGTTCCGCGCGGACCCATCATGACAGCTGTTGCGTTGCCTATGTCGATGGCATCCCGCCTCGCGCTTCGAGGCGCGCCCGCAAGGATTTGGAAAAGGACCAGACCTCATGACAAAAATCCTCGGCATTTCCGGGAGCCTGCGCAAGGCGTCGTTCAACACCGGCCTGATGCGGGCGGCCGCGGAAAACCCGCCCGGTGGCGTCGAATTCGACACCGCGACGCTGCACGGAATTCCGCTCTATGACGGCGATGTCGAAAAGGAGAGCGGCATTCCGGACGCCGTGACGGCGCTGAAGCAAAAGGTGATGGCTGCCGACGGCGTCATCCTGTTCACGCCGGAATACAACAACTCCATCCCCGGCGTGTTCAAGAACGCGATCGACTGGATGAGCCGGCCTTCTGCCGATATCGCCAAGGTGTTTCGCGGTCGGCCCTTTGCGCTTGCCGGCAGCTCGCCCGGCAATTTCGGCACCATCCTCAGCCAGAACGCCTGGCTGCCCGTTATGCGCACGCTCGGCGCCGAGCTCTGGTCCGGCAAGCGCCTGATGCTGCCCAAGGCGGATACGCTTTTCGATGAGGCGGGGACGCTGACGGATACGGACGCCCGCGACCGGCTCGCCGCCTTCGTCAAGGCATTTGCGGATTTTGCCGGCGCTGAGGGAGCGCGGTAGGCTGCCGACACAGTGAGGCGCTAAGGCTGCCCCGGACATCGCGGACAGGACTGGGTATGGATGCTCGGGCAAAGCCCGAGCATGAGGGTGAGGGAGCGAGCGCTGTTGGATTTCTCGAAAGCGTTCGCCGAAACGACCTAGGGAACGCTTAGAGGCCCTTATCCTGCAGCCATTGCTGGATAGCCGCGATATCTGGCGCGCCGATCTCGTGGCCCATGTCGAGGTCGACCGCAGTCAGATCCGCGCGCGTGCGGGCGAGCTCTTCCCTGAGGCGTGGAGCGAAGTCGCCGTAGCTGTCGTGCTTGCCGGTCAGGAGCAGCACCTTCGTACCCGAGAGATCCGGCGGCGGCACGTCGTCGAGGACGAGCATCGAGCGCATCAGTACGACATTGCGCACGAGCCCCGGATACAACAGCATCAGGGCCACCAGAAGATTGGCGCCGTTGGAGTAGCCGATGAAAACCGTCTTCTCCAGATCGATGCGGTAGCCGTCGCGGGCACCCTCGACGAAGGCAGCAAAGGCCTCGGCTTCCGACCGCACGTCCTTCTGGTCGAAGGTCGTCGGCGAATAGCGCCGGAACCAGCGCGGCGTTCCCTCCTCGTTCGACCGGCCGCGAATGCCGACAAGCGTCGCCTGCCTGTCGACCTGATGGGCGAGGTGGAGAAGCTGCGTTTCGTTGGCGCCGCTGCCGTGCAAGAGCATGAAGGTGCGGTCATCCAGCACGTCAGGGTGATAGAAGCGGTGCACGAAGGGCAGGTCGCGCTCGGTCAGCCGCGGTTCTCCCGGCAGAGCGAACTGCGGCATCGCGAGCAGCATTTCTTCGCGCGCGGCGCTGAAATGCGCCGGCACGAAGAGTTCGGTGCCGAGTGTTTCCTTCGGTTCGTCGACGGTGAAGCCGGGCACGTCGCTGGCCAGTTCGTAGAGCGACCCACCGGGTTCGCGGACGTAGAGCGAATAGAAGTATTTGCGGTCATGCGCATTGATCGCGCCCGCGCCATCCCGTTGCAGGTCCTCGTGCACCCGTTCCACGGCGGCTCGGTCGGGCGCGCGGAAGGCGATGTGATCGATCGTTCCGGTTCCCGGCGCAGACGTCCAGAAGCCGCTTGCATTGCGCACGTCGATGGTGTCGCCGGAGGCGGAGGTGAGCCGCCGGATCGCGTCGGTTGCGCCAGTTTCCGTATAGCCGAAATGGGACGTCAGGAAGCGAACGGATTCCTCCGGCTTTTCCGTGAGGATCGTGGCGCCACGCAGGCGGCGGATGGCGTCTTCCGCCGGGATATCGCGCGTGCTCCAGGGGGCCCCACCCGAAACCGCCTCGGTGCCGACGAGCTTGACGATGACACCGTCCGGATCCTTGAGCCGCAGCACCGGCTCACCGAACTCCTGCGCTGGTCCTGACGTGGCGATGTTGAACTGCAGCGCGCGGGTCAGCCAGAAGCCGATACTCTCCGGCCGGATGGCAAACGCGATTTCGCTCGGCTGGCCATGGCCCACGCGGCCGCGGCCGCCGTCTTCCCACATCAGGAAGGTCACGAGCGAACCCGGCGAACCCTCGGCGTCGCCGTAAAAAAGGTGCAGCTGGTTGGCGTCCTCATAGCCGCCCGTCCGCTTGACCAGGCGCAAGCCAAGAAAGCCGACATAGAAGTCGACGTTTGCCTGGACCTTCCGGGCAATCAGGGTGATGTGATGGATGCCGCTCGTCATTCTTAGTCCCTCATTATCGTCGTCCCACAAAACACGATGTGTCCCGCCAGCACCAGAAGGGTCGCCGAGAACGCAGTGTCAACGTAGGAGGATCAATCGCCATCCCTGTCGAGGAACGCCTTGAAGGCATCCGCATATTTCGGATGCCAGCGCGACAACGGCGGCCGGTTCGCGACGATGTCGCCGGCGGCCCAGAGGATACGCCGTTCGTCGGTCGCGCGTGGCACGTCGTTATCAGGGCAGAGGATGTAGAAATCCCCGCGCGCCAGGCTCTCCATCATGAAGCCGACCGTCTGTTCCGACGTCCAGGCGCCGGCGGGCTTTTCCGTGCGGCCGCCAGCCGTCAGCCCGGTGTAGACGAAACCGGGGATCAGCAGGTGCGCGTGGACCTGGCTTCCGGCGGTGTTGCGCAGCTCGTGCTCCAGCGCCTCGGTAAAGACCTTCACGGCCGCCTTGGAGACGTTGTAGGCCGGGTCGCCGGGTGGCGTGGTGATGCCCTGTTTCGAGCCAGTGTTAATGATGACGGCCGGTTTGCCGTGGGCGATCATCCGGGATGCAAAGACGCGCGAACCGTTGATGACGCCCCAGAGATTGACCCCGAGCGTCGCCTCCCAGGCGGCCAAGGGGCCGAGGATCGCGCTGCCGGGCTGAATGCCGGCATTGTTCATGAGCACATGCACGTCGCCGAGCCGCTGATGCACCTCCCGCTCAAGCGCTTCCAGCGTGTCGAGCCGCGAGACGTCTGTCGCGATGGCCGTGACGTGCCGCGCCCCGCCGGGCGAGGCGGCTGCGACTTCGGCGGCCGCCTTCTCCAGCTTGTCGCCCGCGAGGTCGGTGAGCACGACGTACATGCCGAGCGTCGCGAAGTGTCTGGCAGCCGCAAGGCCGATGCCGGAAGCAGCACCGGTAACGACGGCGACATTGCCGGGGGCGAAGGCAGGGTGGGACATGGTGAAGCTCCTGTGGCGGGGTCGAGTGCAAGAGATAGGGCGCCAAGGGCTGGCTGTCCATGATCATGGCAACGATGGCGCTTCGGAAAACCAAGTGTTTTCAGGGTTGTATCTTGTCACCTGCGATGCCGGCGCTACTTGCAGTTTTGGACGCAAAAGCCTGAACGAACGCATGCGGTGGATGGAACGATGAACGAAATGACAGCCCGCAACGAAAAGCGCACCCCTTGCGAAAGCTGTCCCTTGCGCAAGCTCGATCATTTTCGTGCCTTTACCGGCGAAGAACTTGCCTTCGTTTCGCAGTTCAAGACTGGCGAACTGGCGGTCGATGGTGGCGCGACCATACTCGTCGAAGGCGCGCACAGTGCGCACCTTTTCACCGTGCTTTCCGGCTGGGGCTTCCGCTACAAAATGCTCGATGACGGCCGCCGCCAGATCCTCAACTATGTGATGCCCGGCGATCTGATCGGACTGCAGGGCAGCCTGATGGGGGAGATGCAGCATTCGATCGAAGCGCTGTCGCCCGTCACTCTCTGCGTCTTCGAGCGCGGCAAGCTCAACCGTCTGTTCGAGAACTACCCTGAGCTTGCCTATGATCTCACCTGGATCGCTGCACGCGAGGAGCGCATTCTGGATGAAAACCTCTTGAGCATCGGCCGCCGATCCGCGCTGGAGCGGGCGGCCTATCTCATCGCCTTCCTCTACCAGCGGGCGGAGGTGCTCGACCTCTTCAGCAACAGCCGCGTCGCCATTCCGATCAGCCAGCAGCATGTAGCCGACACGCTCGGCCTTTCGATCGTTCACACGAACAAGACGTTGAAGAAACTTGCCGAGCGGGGCCTGATCCGCTGGGCGGAGAAGGGCTGCAATGTCCGCGACATCGACGGCCTGCTCGCGGTTTCAGGCTGGGAAGGGCTCCGCGAACCCAAGCGGCCGTTCATCTGACGTGCCCAGTCGAAGCCGATCGATGCGGCGCCGGGGGCCGCATCGATGTCAAGGTGGGGGAGTTCAGGCGGCAATGATCGCCCGCAGCATCCACAGAGCCTTTTCATGGAAGTTGAGGCGATCGGTCAGCATGTCCGTCGTGACCAGGTCGCCGTTTTCATCGGCCTTGGTGCCGGCCTCGCGTATGCGCCGCGCCGCCGCTTCGTGATCGGTGATCAGGTCTGCCACCATCTCGGCCGCCGTCGTGTGGTTGACCGAGGCGGCGCTGGGGGCGAAGGTTTTTGCTTCGGCGAGCTTCGCCGGCGCCAGGTGGCCAAGGGCGCGAATGCGCTCGGCAATGATGTCGGTTGCCTTGAACAGCGCGTTGTAGTGCTCTTCGGTCAGTTCGTGCAGCGGCTTGAACAGGGGGCCGACCACGTTCCAGTGGTAGATGTGGCTCTTGATCACCAGCTTGTAGGTATCGGCAAGGATATCGGAAAGCGCGGTTGCCATCTGCTGGCGATAGGCCTTCGTCAGGCCGATGTCGAATTCTTCGTCCCTGACCTTGGGCTTCAGCACGGCGGCAGTCTGTTTCATTCTTCTGCTCCAGTTCTGTCTTGGAATGTCGAGCGGAGGCGGCCGAGGGCCACGCCGCATGAACTGAACGCCGCGACGAAAGGCTTGTTCCCGATCCCGTCATGACGCTCACATGTCTTTTTTAAATGCCAGGTCAGGCCATTGGAGCCTAAGCTCAGTCGTTGCCGTTGCCTCAGTGGAGGTTCCGGGACTCTGGACGGCATTCCGCCTGGAAATGCGCCTGCAGCGACGATGACTGCCGTCGCTGTGCGTGAAAAATGGAGTGCATTGACATGGCCGAGCTTTCACCGTCCGTCCGGACGGTCCTCGTTCTCGAGGACAACTTCATCATCGCCATGGACGTCGAGGAAATCCTCGCTTCTCTCGGAATATTGCAGGTTACGATCGCCGGAAATGCGAACCAGGCATTGGAACTGCTGGCGCTGCAGGCCTTCGATTTTGCGATCCTCGACGTCAATCTCGGCGATCACACGAGTTTCGTGGTTGCCGATGCCATGCTTGCCCGCGGCATGCCGTTCGGCTTCACCAGCGGCTACGGCGATGCCGAGCACTTCCCGACCTATCTCAGGCACGTTCCGCGGATCGACAAACCCTTTAACGAGAAATCGATCGGCCAGCTGATCGCCGCTGGGATCCAGACGAGAGAGGCTTAGGAACCGCCTCAGCCCTTGCGCGACCTGCTCAGGGCTTGCCGCGCGATACGAACCAGGGATTGGCGAAGTCGCTGTCGTCCTTCTGGTTGCGCTTGCCGTAGGTGAGCGGCGTGCCATCCATCGTCAGCGTTTCGCCACCGGCGGCCCTCAGGATCGCGTCGCCAGCGGCGGTGTCCCATTCCATCGTCCGGCTGAAGCGGGGATAGACGTCGGCCACGCCTTCGGCGAGCAGGCAGAATTTCAAGGACGAGCCGACCGTCCGGTAATCGGCGATGCCGTGTTTTTCGAGGTAGTCGATCGTCTCGGCGCTGTTGTGCCAGCGGCTGGCGAGCCCCACCATGCGATCCCCGCAGCTGCGGCAGCCGATGATCGTTTCTTCGGTCAGGCGAAAGCTGCCATCAATAACCGACT
The DNA here is from genome assembly GCF_026672675.1 of Ensifer sp. SL37. Classification (NCBI taxonomy): domain Bacteria; kingdom Pseudomonadati; phylum Pseudomonadota; class Alphaproteobacteria; order Hyphomicrobiales; family Rhizobiaceae; genus Ensifer; species Ensifer sp. SL37. Next base: position 2,350,069 of record NZ_JAPPRN010000006.1, read on the forward strand.
TTACCGCCTTGCCATGGTGTGCCGCATAGAGGATGCCAAGCGCCGGGGCGTAGACGACGCCCGCGACGGGCGCGCCGTTTTCGATCAGCGCGATGTTGACGGTGAAGTCATCGTTGCGGCTGATGAATTCCTTGGTGCCGTCGAGCGGATCGACAAGGAAAAACGACTTGCCGGAAGTCTCCGGCACGAAGCCGGCAGACACCGCTTCCTCGGCGACCACGGGGATGTCCGGAAAGGCCGAGGCGAGGTCTGCCAGGATGATGCGTTCGGCCGTCGTGTCGGCATCGGTGACCGGCGAGCAGTCAGGCTTGTGGGTGACCTCCGGCCCGGCATTGTAGATGTCGAGAATGGCCCGACCCGCCGTTATTGCCGATTGTTGCAGTATCTCCAGCATTCGCCCTGTCTTTCGGTCCGTCATCAGGCCCATAGCATATTGAGAGGAAGATTATAGCCATGCTTTTGACATGGCAGGCGGCTCTTTACGCGTGGTCGCAGCTGATCTGCGGGGCGGAGCATCTCAAGCTTTTTTGCAATTGCGAGCGGCTTTGCGTCTTTGCTTCCGCGTTCCGGCTGTGCAAATGTGCCGGCGCAACTGAACTGGATGCCTTCATGCGTTATTCCGCCTTCTCGCTTGTCAGGAACGCCCTTTCCGGAAACCTGAACTGGAAACCGCATTGGCGCCAGCCACAGCCGAAATCCCACTATGACGTGATCATCGTCGGCGGCGGCGGCCATGGGCTCTCGACCGCCTATTATCTCGCCAAGGAATTCGGCGTGAAGAACGTCGCGGTCCTGGAAAAGGGCTATCTCGGCTCGGGTAATGTCGGCCGCAACACGACGATCGTGCGTTCCAACTACATGCTGCCGGGCAACGAGCCCTTCTACGAGTTCTCGATGAAGCTCTGGGAGGGGCTGGAGCAGGATCTCAACTACAATGTGATGCTGTCGCAGCGCGGCGTCATCATGCTCTACCACAGCGACGGCCAGCGCGATGCCTATGTGCGCCGCGGCAATGCCATGTGGATGGAAGGCGTGGCAGCGGAGCTCATCGAGCGTGAGCAGTTGAAGAAGATGATCCCCTTCCTCAACTACGATCATGCCCGCTATCCGATCCTCGGTGGCCTGCTGCAGCGCCGCGCCGGTACCGCGCGGCATGATGCGGTCGCTTGGGGCTATGCCCGCGGCGCCGACCAGCATGGTGTCGACATCATCGAGCATTGCGAAGTGACCGGCATCCGACGCGAAAACGGTGTCGTCACCGGCGTCGAAACGACCAAGGGCTTCATCGGCTGCGGCAAGCTGGCGCTGGCGGCGGCCGGCAACACCTCGCGCGTCGGCGAAATGGCCGATCTGAAGCTGCCGCTGGAAAGCCATGTGCTGCAGGCCTTCGTGACCGAGGGGCTGAAGCCCTGCATCGATCACGTGATCGTCTATGGTGGCGGCCACTTCTACATCTCGCAATCGGACAAGGGCGGCCTCGTCTTCGGCGCCGAGATCGACGGCTATTCGTCCTATGCCCAGCGCGGCAATCTGGCGACCGCCGAGCACGTGATGGAGGAGGGGGTAACGATGATCCCCGGCCTGTCGCGCGTTCGGGTGCTGCGCGCCTGGGGGGGCGTCATGGACATGAGCATGGACGGCTCGCCGATCATCGACCGCACCTCGATCGACAATCTCTACTTGAACTGCGGCTGGTGCTACGGCGGTTTCAAGGCGACGCCGGCTTCCGGCTACTGCTTCGCCCACCTGATCGCCAAGAACGACACCCATCCGGTGGCGCGCGCCTTGAGGCTCGATCGCTTCGCCCGCGGCTATGCCGTCGACGAGGCCGGCGCCGGCCCGCAGCCCAACCTTCACTGACAGGACACGGCCGGCCCGCCGGCTCGTATGGAATGAACAGGAAGCCGGAGTGCGGCTTCAGGACACGGAAGACGATGGCAAGCCTGATTACCTGCCCGCATTGCGGGGTCCGACCGAAGGAAGAATTCGCGATCCGCGGCGACGCCTCGCGCGGCCGTCCCGAGCCGATGGATTCGGACGAGGCCTGGCATGATTACGTCTATGTGCGCGCTAACCCGCGTGGGCGCACGTTGGAGCATTGGCATCACATCGCCGGCTGTCGCCGCTTCCTGGTGGTCGAGCGCGATACGGCCACCCACGAGGTCTATTCCGTCGTCGATGCGGCCGAGTTTGCGCGGAGGGCTGCGCGATGACCGGCTATCGTCTTTCCTCCGGCGGCCTCGTCGATCGCAGCAAAACGTTGAGCTTCACCTTCGACGGCCGGCCGCTGCGCGGATTTTCCGGCGATACGCTCGCCTCCGCACTTCTTGCCAATGACCAGCTGCTCGTCGGCCGCAGCTTCAAATACCACCGGCCGCGCGGCATCGTCAGCGCCGGGCCCTCCGAGCCCAACGCGCTCGTCACCCTCGGCTCTGGTGCCCGCACCGATGCCAACACCAAGGCGACCGTCGCCGAACTCTATGGCGGGCTGACTGCCAAAAGCCAGAACCGCTGGCCGTCTCTCGGCTTCGATGTCGGGGCGGTCAACGGCGTCCTTTCGCCGTTCCTCGGCGCCGGCTTCTACTACAAGACCTTCATGTGGCCGAAGCAGTTCTGGGAGCGCGTCTACGAACCCTTCATCCGCCGCGCCGCCGGCCTCGGCCGGGCGGTGCTGGAGCGCGACCCCGAGAGCTACGAGAAGTCCTGGGCGTTCTGCGACCTGCTCGTCGTCGGTGCCGGTCCCGCCGGCCTGATGGCAGCACTGACGGCCGGCCGCGCCGGCCTTCGGGTCATCGTCGCCGACGAGGATTTCCGGCTCGGCGGCTCCCTGCTTGCGACCGGCGAGACCATCGGCGGCGCGCCGGCATCGGTCTTTGCCGACCGCACCGTCGCCGAACTGCAAGCGCTGCCCAACGTCACGCTGCTTTCGCGCACCACGGTCTTCGGCTGGTATGACGACAACGTCTTCGGCGCGGTTGAACGCGTGCAGAAACACATCGCTGAACCGTCTTCGAAGCTCGTGAGCGAGCGTGTCTGGCGCATCGTTGCCAAGCGCGCGCTGATGGCAACCGGTGCCGAGGAACGCCCGCTGGTGTTCGGCGGCAATGATAGGCCCGGCGTGATGATGGCGGGCGCCATGACCACCTATGCCGAGCGCTATGGTGTGGCCGCCGGCAAGCAGATCACGATCTTTACCAGCGGCAGCGCCGGGTACCGCACGGCGCGGGCCCTTGCGTCCAAGGGCGTCGCCATCGCGGCGATCGTCGACGCCCGAGCGGAATCCGCCGATCAGGCGCCTGATGGCATCCGGGTCATCCGCTCGGCTTCCGTCGTCGACACCAAGGGCAGGCAGCGCCTCAAGGGCATCGTCGTCGAACGCTCCGGCTTCGAGGAACTGATCGTCTGCGATGCGCTGGGGATGTCCGGTGGCTGGAGCCCGGTCGTGCATCTTGCCTGCCAGCGCGGCGCAAGACCGGTCTGGTCGGAGGAATTGAAGGCCTTCGTCGCACCTGATGTCGGTGGCGGGCTGCGTCCCGTGGGCGCTGCCAACGGTGTCTACACGCTCTCGGGCTGCCTGTCCGATGGTGCGGAGAAGGCCGCAGCGATTGCGGCCGACCTCGGTTTCAGCGCCAGCTCGGCCGCAGCACCGGCCGTCGATGGCGAAGAGGCCGCTTCCTTCTCGGCGCTCTGGTATGTGCCGGGCGCCAAGTCGAAGGCCTTTGTCGATTTCCAGAACGACGTGCATGCGAAGGATCTCGGCCTGGCGCTGCGCGAAGGTTTCGGCCATGTCGAGCACGCCAAGCGCTACACGACCAGCGGCATGGCGACCGATCAGGGCAAGCTTTCCAACATCAATGCCGTCGGCATTCTCGCCGGCATGCGCGGCGTCAGCCCGGCAGAGGTCGGCACCACCACCTTCAGGCCTTTTTATACGCCGGTCTCCTTCGGTGCACTTGCCGGCACGGCGCGCGATGAGCATGCAGCACCGGCGCGCAAGTCGCCGCTGCATGGCTGGGCGATGAAAAATGGCGCGACCTTCGTCGAGGCCGGGGTCTGGTATCGTTCCGCATGGTTCCCGCGCGCCGGCGAAAAGACCTGGCGCGACAGCGTCGATCGAGAAGTCTTGAACGTGCGGGCCAATGTCGGCCTCTGTGACGTCTCGACCCTCGGCAAGATCGAGGTCTTCGGCCCCGACGCTGCGGAGTTCCTCAACCGTCTCTATTGCAACCCGGTCCTGAAGCTGCCGATCGGCAAGGCGCGTTACGGCCTGATGCTGCGCGAAGACGGTTTCGTCTTCGACGACGGTACGGTCAGCCGCTTCGACGAGGAACATTTCTTCGTCACCACGACGACGGCGATGGCCGGTCCCGTCATGGCGCACCTGGAATATTGCGCCCAGACGCTCTGGCCTGAACTCGAAGTCCGCTTCACCTCGTCGACCGACCAATGGGCGCAGATGGCGATCGCTGGTCCGAAAGCGCGCGCGGTGCTGCAGCAGACCGTCGATGGCGATATTTCCGATGGCGCGTTTCCGTTCCTGTCCGCCCGCAAGATCGTCCTGAAAAGCGGCGTGTCGGCGCGGCTCTTCCGCATTTCCTTCTCCGGGGAGCTGGCTTTCGAACTGGCGGTGCCGGCAGGTTATGGCGAGGCGGTGGCCGACCAGATCATGGAGGCCGGCCGGCCGCATGAAATCTGTGCCTATGGCGTCGAAGCCTTGAACGTGCTGCGGCTGGAGAAGGGTCTGCTGACGCATGCCGAATTCGACGGTCGCGTGACGCCAGACGATGCCGGACTCGGCCGAATGCTCTCGATGCAGAAGACCGACTTCATCGGCAAACGCCTGTCGACGCGCTACGGCCTGACGGCGGCGGATCGCATGCAGCTCGTTGGTCTGAAGCCCGTCGATGCCGACAAGGACATGCGGGCCGGAGCGCATCTTCTGAAGGAGGGGACCAAGCCCTCGACGCTGAACGATCAGGGTTGGGTCAGCTCGGCCGGTTTCTCGCCGGTCCTGGGGCACGCCATCGCGCTCGCCTTCCTGAAATCCGGGCGCGAACGCTATGGCGAGAAGGTCGTGGTGTTCGACAAGCTGCGCGATCAGGAGATCGTCGCCGAGGTCTGCGACCCGGTCTTCGTCGATCCGCAAAATGCAAAGCTGAAGGCCTGAGGAGGCGGTGATGGTTCGCGACTACAACAACCGCCACGCACTGGAGCAGAAACTGCGATCGGCACCCACGTCGCCGGCGGCCGACCACCTGATGGTCGGGCATTGGCGCACGATGGCGACGGTTCTTGCGCGCGCCGGCCGGGAGGAGACCGTGCGTGAGGCGATCGCCGCACAGTCCGACTTGTCCATGCGGTTTTCGGCGCCGGGGGAATGGCTTGTCGTCTCCGAGGTGGAAGCGCCGAGCGGGCTCGTGCGTTGGCTCGAAGAGCTTTGCGACGGCGGTGCCTATGTTGTCGACCAAAGCGATGGGCGCGTCGTCTTCCGGATCGCCGGCCCGAACGTGCGCAGCATCCTCGTCAAGGGCATCGGCCTTGATCTTCATCCCTCAGCCTTCACGGTTGGCGGCAGCACCAATGCGTTGTGCGGTCACATCCCGGTCAATCTCGCCCGGACGGACGAGGACACGTTCGAGCTGATCGTGCCGCGGAGCTATGCGGAATCGCTCTTCGATGACCTGATGAAGATGGGGCGGGCCTTCGATCTCACCGCCGCCTTCTCGGATTGAGACGGCCCCTTCAAGAGGTCGAAATCAAATGCGGCATGAAATGCCGCAAACAGGTCGCCCATCCGCCAGCAAACGGCGGAAATGGACAAGCGTCCTTCGCAGCCGTGTCTTTATCGGCGCCGTCTTTCTGACTAGGCTTTCATCATTCGCCGCTTGCACTTCTGTCCCTGAAGCAAGCGGTGGCCGTGCCTGAGTTTCTTCCTGACAATTTGGCCATGCCTCGGCAGGAGCATGGGGAGACGGAGTGTACGCATGAAAAGCCATGCCAAGGTCGTCGTTATCGGAGGCGGTGTCGTCGGTTGTTCGGTGCTCTATCACCTGACGAAATTCGGCTGGACCGACGCCGTGCTGCTCGAACGATCGGAACTCACCTCCGGCTCCACCTGGCACGCGGCCGGCGGCATGCACACGATCAACGGCGACCCGAACGTCGCCAAGCTGCAGAAATATACGGTCGAGCTCTACAAGGAGATCGAGGAGTATTCCGGCCAGGATGTCGGCCTGCACATGACCTCTGGCATGATGCTCGCCGCCACCAAGGAACGTTTCGACTGGATGAAGTCGATCCTTGCCAAGGGCCGCTACATGGGGCTCGAAGCTGAACTTTTGACACCCAGGGAAGCGCACGACCTGATGCCGCTGCTCGATCCCGACCAGTTCGTCGGCGCGGTGTTCGATCCGGTCGAGGGGCATCTCGATCCCTACGGAACGACGCATGCCTATGCCAAATCGGCGAAGAAGAACGGTGCGGAGATCTATCTGCACACCAAGGTCGAGGATCTGGTGCAGCGGGACGACGGTTGCTGGCGGGTGATCACCAACCAGGGCGAAATTGTCGCCGAACACGTCGTCAACGCCGCCGGCCTCTGGGCCCGCGAGGTGGGGCGCATGGTGGGGCTGGAGCTGCCTGTGCTCGCTATGGAGCACATGTATCTCATCACCGAGGACATGCCCGAGGTCATCGAGTTCAACCAGACGCGCGGCAAGGAGCTGATGCACTGTGTCGATTTCGACGGCGAGATTTATCTCCGCCAGGAGCGGAACGGCATGCTGATGGGCACCTATGAGAAGGCGTGTCGTCCGTGGTCGCCCGTCACGACGCCCTGGGACTTCGGCCATGAACTTCTCGCCGAGGACATCGACCGTATCTCGCCCGAACTCGAGGTCGGCTTCCGGCACTTCCCGGCCTTCAACAAGGCCGGCATCAAGAAGATCATCAACGGTCCTTTCACCTTCTCGCCGGACGGTAACCCGCTGGTCGGCCCGGTGCGGGGCTTGAGGAATTTCTGGTCGGCCTGCGCCGTCATGGCCGGCTTCAGCCAGGGTGGCGGCGTCGGCCTGGCGCTTGCCAACTGGATGATCCATGGCGACCCCGGCTTCGACGTCTTTGCCATGGACGTTTCGCGCTACGGCGATTTCGCCACGCTTGCCTATACCAATGCCAAGGTGCGCGAGAACTACTCGCGTCGCTTCTCGATCCGTTATCCGAACGAGGAGCTGCCGGCGGCAAGGCCTCTGCTGACGACGCCGATCTACGACCGGCTGAAGGCTGCGGGCGCCGTCTTCGGCGCGTCCTACGGGCTTGAAACGCCGCTGTGGTTTGCACCCGAAGGCGTCAAGGACGCCTTCTCCTGGCGGCGCTCGACCGACTTCGAGACGGTGGGCGCGGAGGCCCGGGCCGTGCGCGAAGGCGTCGGCCTGATGGAGACGTCGGGCTTTGCCAAATATGCGATCACCGGCAAGGGCGCTGACGCCTGGCTCGACCGCATGCTTGCCTGCCGCATCCCTGAGGTGGGACGCATGACATTGGCACCGATGCTGAAGGAGGACGGCAAGCTGATCGGAGACTTCACCCTTGCCAAGCTCGGCGAGGGGGATTTCCTGCTTGTTGGATCCGGCATAGCCGAGGACTACCACATGCGCTGGTTCGAGGCGCATCTGCCTGCGGACGGCTCGGTGACGCTGAAGGCGTTGAAGCTGGAGCTGGTGGGCCTGTCGATCGCCGGGCCGAAGGCGCGCGATGTGCTTGAAAGCCTGACCCATCTCGATGTCTCCGACGCCGATTTCCCGTTCATGGACATCCGCCGGATGGATCTCGGCATGGCGCCCGCGCTCGTCGGCCGCGTCAGCTACACCGGCGATCTCGGCTACGAGATCTGGATGAAACCGGAGTACCAGCGTTATCTCTTCGAACTGCTGATGGAGAAGGGGGCGGCTTCCGGGATCCGTTTGTTCGGCCTGAGGGCGCTGAATGCATTGCGCGTCGAAAAATCCTTCGGCAGCTGGGCGCGCGAATATCGTCCGCTCTATGGCCCGGTCGAGGCTGGGCTCGGCCGTTTCGTCGCGACCGGCAAGGATGCCGATTTCATTGGCAAGGCGGCGGCCGTGAAGGAGAAGGCGGATGGCGGCGCGATGCGGCTGCGGACCTTCGTGCTCGATGCGAGGGATGCGGACGTCATCGGCGACGAGCCCATCTATCTCGACGGTGTCGTGCGCGGCTGGGTGACATCGGGCGGCTATGCGCATGCAAGTGGGGTTTCGGTCGCTATGGGCTACGTGCCCAAGGAGATCGCCGACCGAGGCGATGGCTGGTCGATCGAACTCTTGGGTGAGATCCTGCCGGCCCGTCTTCAGCCGCATCCGCTGTTCGATTCGAACGGTCAGCGCATGCGCGCCTGAGCATTCGAGGTGTAATGCAGACCGAAGTGGCTGTCGAAGCTTCGTAGAATACCCGACGCTTTTACGACTAAAGTTGATGATTTCGCGGGCGAAAGCTGCGAAAGATTTGATTTTTCTGGCTGTAAAAGCGCCAAATCGATTTTATCGAGGAAGTTTTTGGCGAAGTCGCGTTTTTTAGCTTTCCTTTTCGTTTGAAAGAGGTATGGAATCGAGCAAACACAGCGCTCAACAATGAGCTCAAAAAACAAGAGACCGGACCGTTATGGATCTGGTCCAGGGGAAGATTGATGGAGTATTTCGTCCAGCAGCTCGTCAACGGGCTGACTCTTGGGTCTATTTATGGTATGATCGCAATCGGTTATACCATGGTCTACGGCATCATTGGCATGATCAACTTCGCCCACGGCGATATCTTCATGCTCGGCGGCTTTGCTGCTTTGATTGTCTTTCTTATTCTCACAACATTCATCGGGGGCGTCCCGGTTGTACTTGCTCTCCTGCTGATGATGATCGTCGGCATGCTGACCGCAGGTCTCTGGAACTGGACGATCGAGAAAGTGGCCTATCGGCCGCTGCGCGGTTCGTTCCGGCTTGCGCCGCTGATCACCGCGATCGGCATGTCGATTGCGTTGTCGAACTTCATCCAGGTGACGCAGGGCCCGCGCAACAAGCCGATCCCGCCGCTCGTCTCTTCGGTCTACGAAGTCTTCGGCATCACCATCTCGCTGAAGCAGATCATCATCATAGTCATCACGGCGGCTCTGCTTTCGATCTTCTGGTACATCGTCAACAAGACGCCGCTCGGCCGCGCCCAGCGCGCGACCGAACAGGACCGCAAGATGGCGGCGCTGCTGGGTGTTGACGTCGACCGCACCATCTCGGTGACCTTCATCATGGGTGCAGCACTCGCTGCCGTCGCCGGCACGATGTATCTGATGTATTATGGCGTCGTCGTCTTCACCGACGGTTTCGTGCCTGGCGTCAAAGCGTTCACCGCGGCCGTTCTCGGTGGCATCGGATCGCTGCCGGGCGCCGTTCTCGGCGGACTGTTGATCGGGCTCATCGAGTCCCTCTGGTCGGCCTATTTCACCATCGACTACAAGGACGTCGCGACCTTCTCCATTCTCGCCATCGTCCTGATCTTCAAGCCGTCTGGCATTCTCGGACGACCGGAAGTCGAGAAGGTATAATTCCATGGCAAACATTGCTTCTACGACTGCAAGCGCCGGCACTGACGTGACGGCGCGGGCCCTGCGCGAGGCTGTCTTCGCGGGCCTGATTTCGCTCGGCCTTTTCGTGCTGTTCGTCGGTCTCAAGTCCGACCAGAACATCCGCAACGAGCTGATCCTCAACCAGCGCTGGGGACTGCTGGCGATCTTCGTGATCGTCGCTGCCGTCGGCCGCTTCCTGATGGTTGCCTATGTCCAGCCGGCCATGGCTCGGCGCAAGGCCGCCAAGGCCGAGGCCGAGGATGCGGTGAAGGAGGAGACCTTCTTCAGCCGCAACTTCTCCAAGCTCGCGATTGCGTTCCTGCTCATCTATCCGCCGCTCGTCGTCGCGATCTTCGGCGTCCAGGGCTCGCTGAAGTGGGTCGACAATTTCGGCATCCAGATCCTGATCTACGTGATGCTGGCCTGGGGGCTCAACATCGTCGTCGGCCTCGCTGGCCTGCTGGACCTGGGTTACGTCGCCTTCTACGCCGTCGGTGCCTATTCCTACGCCCTGCTGTCGACCTATTTCGGCCTGTCCTTCTGGGTTCTTCTTCCGGTCGCCGGCATTCTCGCCGCCTTCTGGGGCATGATTCTCGGCTTCCCGGTCTTGCGTCTTCGCGGTGACTATCTGGCGATCGTGACGCTCGCCTTCGGTGAAATCATCCGACTGGTGTTGATCAACTGGACCGAAGTGACGAAGGGTACCTTCGGCGTCTCCGGTATCGCCAAGGCGACGCTGTTCGGCATCAAGTTCGATGCCTCGAAGGACGGTTTTGCAGCAATGATGGGCCTGCCGATGTCGTCGGCCTATTACAAGATCTTCCTGTTCTATCTGATCCTGGCACTTGCGCTGCTCACGGCTTACGTGACGATCCGGCTGCGCCGCATGCCGATCGGCCGCGCCTGGGAAGCGTTGCGCGAGGACGAGATCGCCTGCCGCTCGCTCGGTATCAACACGGTGACGACCAAGCTCACCGCCTTTGCGACGGGCGCCATGTTCGGCGGTATCGCCGGCTCGTTCTTCGCGGTGCGCCAGGGCTTCGTGTCGCCCGAATCCTTCGTCTTCCTGGAATCCGCGGTCATTCTCGCGATCGTGGTTCTCGGCGGCATGGGCTCGCTCACCGGCATCGCGGTCGCTGCGGCCGTCATGATCGGCGGCACCGAAATCCTGCGCGAGCTTTCCTTCCTGAAGATGGTCTTCGGACCGGACTTCACACCTGAACTCTACCGTATGCTGATCTTTGGCCTGGCCATGGTCGTCGTCATGGTCTGGAAGCCGCGCGGCTTCGTCGGATCACGCGAACCGACAGCCTTCCTGCACGAACGCAAGGCAGTCTCCGGCAGCTTCACCAAGGAAGGGCACGGTTGATGGCCCGCGAGACAACGACAATGACAAAAGACCCCATTCTCAAGGTTGAGCACCTGTCGATGCGCTTCGGCGGTCTCATGGCCATCAACGACTTCTCCTTCGAAGCCTATCGCGGTGACATCACCGCGCTGATCGGCCCGAACGGAGCGGGCAAGACCACGGTGTTCAACTGCATCACCGGCTTCTACAAGCCGACGATGGGCATGATCACGATGAAGCAGAAGGCCGGCAAGGAATACCTGCTGGAGCGTCTGCCCGACTTCGAGATCACCAAGCTCGCCAAGGTAGCGCGTACCTTCCAGAACATCCGGATGTTCTCCGGTCTGACGGTGCTCGAAAACCTGCTCGTCGCGCAGCACAACAAGCTGATGCAGGCATCCGGCTACACCTTCCTTGGCCTGCTCGGCTTCCCGGCCTACCGCCAGGCGTCGCACGAGGCGATCGAACTTGCCAAGCACTGGCTGGAAAAGGCGTCGCTGATCGACCGTGCCGACGATCCGGCCGGCGATCTCTCCTATGGCGCCCAGCGCCGTCTCGAGATCGCGCGTGCCATGTGCACCGGGCCCGAGCTTCTCTGCCTGGACGAGCCTGCCGCCGGTCTCAATCCGCGCGAGTCTCTGGCGCTCAACGAATTGCTGAAAAGCATTCGCGCCGATACCGGCACGTCGATTCTTTTGATCGAACACGACATGTCCGTGGTCATGGAGATCTCCGACCACGTGGTGGTCCTGGAATATGGACAGAAGATTTCCGACGGCACACCGGATTTCGTGAAGAACGATCCGAGGGTCATTGCGGCCTATCTGGGTGTCGAGGATGAAGAGGTTGAAGAGGTGATCGAACAAATCGAGGAAATCGAAGGCGGGCAGGGGGGCACCCACTGATGACGGCGCCACTTCTCCAAGTCAAAGCCGTCGAGACCTACTACGGCAACATCCGGGCGCTCAGCGGGGTCGATGTCGAAGTTCACCGTGGTGAAATCGTCTGCCTGATCGGTGCCAACGGTGCCGGCAAGTCGACGCTGATGATGACCATCTGCGGCAGCCCGCAGGCGCGCACCGGTTCGGTCTTCTTCGAAGGCCAGGACATCACCCGCATGCCGACGCACGAGATCGCCCGGCTGCGCATTGCGCAATCGCCTGAGGGTCGGCGCATCTTCCCGCGCATGACCGTGTTCGAAAACCTGCAGATGGGCGCCAGCCTTGACAACCTGAAGCACTTCGACCAGGACGTGGAAAAGGTGTTTACGCTTTTCCCGCGCCTGAAGGAGCGCCAGGCGCAGCGCGGCGGCACGCTTTCGGGCGGTGAGCAGCAGATGCTGTCGATCGGCCGCGCGCTGATGGCCCGGCCGAAGCTTTTGCTTCTCGACGAGCCGTCGCTCGGTCTCGCACCGCTGATCGTCAAGGGCATCTTCGAAGCGATCAAGAAACTCAACAAAGAGGAGGGGCTGACGGTCTTCCTCGTCGAGCAGAACGCCTTCGGCGCGCTCAAGCTTTCGGACCGCGGCTACGTGATGGTGAACGGTCGGGTGACGATGAGCGGTTCCGGCAAGGAACTGCTCGCCAATCCGGAAGTGCGCGCGGCCTATCTCGAAGGCGGCCGTCATTGACCGGCCGCATCTGGAGCAAGTGACATGCAGGGAATTCTCTACGAAGAAGTGTCGATCTGGCAGTTTCTTTTCATAAGCTGCGTGCTCGGCGGCTGGACCGCCTGGCGCACGGGCAAGAGCGTGGCTGAAAGCTGGGAAGGCATGCCGCGGCTCATCCTCTACGTGGCGTTGCTGGGACTGGGCATCCGTTTCGTCCACCATGCGCTGTTCGAAGGCACCATGTTCAGCCTGCAATACTATATCGTGGACACGATCGTACTTTTGTTGTTTGCTACCGCAGGTTTCCGGTACTACCGGACCAAGCAAATGACCAATAACTACTATTGGCTCTATGAGAAGGCTTCGCCTTTCTCCTGGAAAGCCAAATAAAGGGAACAGCGCGCGCCGGCCGCCGCGGCCGGTGCGAAAGAAACACCGGCGCAACTATGGTGGGCATTGCGCAGGTTGGTAACGAGACCCGCTCGAATAATTGGGAGTAACAAGATGAAAAAGTCTCTTCTGTCGGCGGTCGCGCTGACGGCTATGGTTGCCTTCAGCGGCAGCGCCTGGGCTGATATTCTCGTTGGTGTCGCCGGCCCGCTGACTGGCCCGAACGCCGCTTTCGGTGCACAGCTCCAGAAAGGTGCAGAGCAGGCCGCCGCCGACATCAATGCCGCTGGCGGTATCAATGGGGAACAGATCAAGGTTGTGCTCGGCGACGACGTTTCGGATGCCAAGCAGGGCGTTTCGGTTGCCAACAAGTTCGTTGCTGACGGTGTGAAGTTCGTTGTCGGTCACTTCAACTCGGGCGTGTCCATCCCGGCTTCTGAAGTTTACGCCGAAAACGGTATCCTGCAGGTAACCCCGGCCTCCACCAACCCGCAGTTCACCGAGCGCGGTCTCTGGAACACGTTCCGTACCTGCGGCCGTGACGACCAGCAGGGTGCGGTTGCCGGTGCCTACCTCGCTGCCAACTTCAAGGACGCGAAGATCGCCGTCATTCACGACAAGACCCCCTATGGTCAGGGCCTTGCCGACGAAACCAAGAAGTCGATGAACGAAGCCGGTCTCACCGAAGCCCTCTATGAAGGCATCAACACCGGCGACAAGGACTTCTCGGCTCTGATCGCCAAGATGAAGGAAGCCGGCGTTTCGATCGTCTACTACGGCGGTCTGCACACCGAAGCCGGCCTGATCATGCGCCAGATGAAGGACCAGGGCCTCAAGGCTACCCTGATGTCGGGCGACGGTATCGTTTCGAACGAACTGGCCTCGATCGCCGGCGACGCCGTTGACGGCACGCTGATGACGTTCGCTCCGGATCCGCGCAAGAACCCGGCTGCCAAGGACCTCGTCGAGAAGTTCCGCTCTGCCGGCTTCGAACCGGAAGCCTACACGCTCTACGCCTACGCCGCTCTCCAGGTCATCGCCGAAGCTGCCAAGGCTTCCGGCGGCAACGACCCGCAGGCAGTTGCCGAAGCCATCAAGGCAAAGGGTCCGTTCAAGACCGCAATCGGCGAACTCGGCTATGACGAAAAGGGCGACATCACGCGTCCGGACTACGTCATGTACACCTGGAAGAAGGGTGACGACGGCAAGTACAACTACTTCCAGAACGAGTAGTTCTGATTTCGGACCTTGTGTCCGACTGGTTGGGGCCCGGCGAGCAATCGCCGGGCTTTTCTTTTGGTGACGCTTGGCGCAGTCTATTATTTCAATAGCGTGTCTCTGAGCGACGAGACTTCGGCGCGCAGTCGCTCGAGATCGCCGGGGTCGAGCTTTGTCGCTTCGCCAAGGTTGCGGGGCACGTCGATTGCCTTCTGCCGCAGCGCCTTGCCCATCTCGGTCAATTGCACCCGGACCTGCCGCTCGTCCGCCTTATCGCGCACGCGGGCGATGTAGCCGGCGGCCTCCAGGCGCTTCAGCATCGGGGTCAAAGTGCTCGATTCCAGGAAGAGCCGCTCGCCGAGGCTGCCGACCGTCTGGTCGTCCTTTTCCCACAACAGCACCATCACCAGATATTGCGGATAGGTGAGATCGAGCTCTTCCAGCAGCGGCTTGTAGATGCGCGTTAAGGCGTGGTTTGCGGAATAGACCGCAAAGCACAGGAAACTATCGAGCGCCAGCATTGCCTCATCGCCCTTGGGATCGGTGTCAGTCATCGCTTTCTCCTGTCATGCCTTTAAAATAAATCGTTCACGATATAATCGCAAGACATTGACTATAGCGCAGTTGCGATATAAATATTGTGCACGATCTAATCGGTAGCGATATAAATCATATAAGTCGTGCACGATTTAATCGCTAAGTATTTAACAGCGGTGTGACCGCACGGAAGAAGGAGCGTTTCCATGAGCAAGGCAATCAGCAAGACCGAAGCCAACGGCATCTCCCGCCGCACGGTTCTCTCGGCCGCCTTTGGCGCTGCCGCCACGGCAGCCGCGGTCAATGCCATGAACACGCCGGCCAAGGCCGCATCCACCACCGCAACAACCGCCGGCGCCTCCGGCACTAAGGGAGAAAACACCATGGGCAGCCGCATCATCACCCGCGATGGCGTCGAGATCTATTTCAAGGACTGGGGTCCGAAGGATGGCCCGGTCGTCGTGCTCAGCCACGGCTGGCCGCTGTCGTCCGACAGCTGGGAAGCGCAGGCCTTCCACCTTGCCGCCAACGGCTTCCGCGTCGTCACCCATGACCGCCGCGGCCACGGCCGCTCGTCGCAGCCCTGGGACGGCAACGACATGGACCACTATGCCGACGACCTCGCGGATCTGATCAACGCACTCGATCTGAAGGGTGTCTTCCTTGCCGGGTTTTCGACCGGCGGCGGCGAAATCAGCCGCTATATCGGCCGCCACGGCACCAGCCGGATCGCCAGGGCCGGTTTGATCTCAGCCGTGCCGCCGCTGATGGTCAAGACCGACAGGAACCCCGGCGGCCTACCGAAGGAAATCTTCGACGGCCTGCAGGCGGCAAGCCTGAAGGATCGCTCGAAGCTCTACCGCGACATCGCGTCTGGCCCGTTCTTCGGCTTCAACCGCCCGGGCGCGGTCGCCTCTCAGGGCATGATCGACAGCTTCTGGCTGCAGGGCATGATGGGGGGACACAAGAACACCTATGACTCGATCGTCGCCTTCTCGCAGACCGACTTTACCGAGGACCTGAAGAAGTTCGACGTGCCGACCTTGATCATCCATGGCGACGACGACCAGATCGTGCCGATCGATGCGGCGGCACGGGCCTCGAAGACGCTGGTGCCGCATGCGGAGCTCAAGGTCTATGCCGGCGCACCGCACGGCATCACCGACACCCACAAGGACCAGCTCAACGCCGACCTGCTCGCCTTCGCCAAGGCCTGAGATGTCCGAAGCCCGAGAAGAGGCGCCCGCAACGGCGCCTCTTTTTTGCTTTTGGTGATAGGTGTTTCGCTTGTCGAGATAGCTGTCGCGTCGCGCCGTTTCGTGCACTATCTCGCAGCGATTCTGATCCGGAGGCAGGCATGAGCTCGAAACCCCGCATTCTCCTCACCCGTCGTTGGCCGGCGGCGGTGGAGCAGGTGCTTGCCGAACGCTTCGACGTCACCTTGAACGAAGGGGACGTGCCTCTGACGGCTGCAGAACTGGCTGAAGCACTCCGGACCTATGACGCCGTTCTTCCGACAGTTTCTGATCGACTTCGGGCCGACCTCTTCGCCGGTGGCGGCCTCCGCGCGAAGATCCTTGGCAACTATGGCGTCGGCTACAATCACATCGACGTCGCGGCCGCCAAGGCTGCCGGCATCGTCGTCACCAACACGCCCGGCGTTCTCACAGATTGCACCGCCGACATCGCCATGACGTTGCTGCTTGCGGTCGCGCGGCGGGCAGGCGAAGGCGAGCGGCAGGTACGGGCCGGCGAATGGATTGGATGGCGGCCGACCCATATGATCGGCGGCAAGGTCACCGGCAAGACGCTCGGCATCGTCGGCTTCGGCCGCATCGGCAAGGCCATGGCCAAGCGCTGTCATTTCGGCTTCGACATGGATGTCGTCTTCTACAATCGCTCGCGCATCGACCCGGCCGAGGCAAGCCGCTACGGTGCGCGTCAACTCGACACGGTCGAGGACGTGTTGAAGGTTGCAGACTTCGTGTCGCTCCATTGCCCCGGCGGCGGCGAAAACCGTCACCTGATCAACGCCGAACGGCTGGCGCTGATGAAAAAGGGCGCCTACCTCGTCAACACGGCGCGGGGTGATGTTATCGACGAGCCGGCGCTGATTGCGGCGCTCGAAAACGGCGTCATCCGCGGCGCCGGGCTCGATGTCTTCGAGGCGGAGCCGAACGTGCCGGAACGTCTGCGCGGGCTCGAAAATGTCGTGCTGCTTCCGCATCTCGGCAGTGCCACGGAGGAGACGCGCGTCGCCATGGGCATGAAGGTGGCCGACAATATCACGGCGTTTTTCGACGGTCGCGAGCCGCCGGATCGCGTGGCGTAGGCGGTTGCCCGTTTTCTGCGCAGGGCCTGCACGGAAATGCGGCATGCTGGCGATTTTCTTTGCAAAACAATAACTTGACTCGTCGTGCCGCGATGCGGACGATAGCGCCAAGATAAGGCGATCGCGCCCATGGGCGCCGCGTCGAGAATGAAGGACGCCGCTTAGCGGTCTGACATGGACAAGGCAGCACGCATCGCCCCGCAGCGGGCCTGGGGCAAGGGACGGCTGGTCGCCAAGGCGGCGCTCGGCCACAGCCGCATTGCCGAACTCTACCAGGAAGGCTGCGCCAAGATCCGCCTGCCAAAGACCTTCGACACCTCGATGGAGGCAGTGCTCATCAATTCCTCCGGCGGCCTCACCGGCGGCGACCGCATGGTCTGGGAGGTCGCGGCGGGGGCTGGAACCGAAGTGACGGTGACGACGCAGGCCTGCGAGAAGATCTATAAGGCGAGCGCCGATACCGTCGAAGTGAAAACGCGCATCGAGGTTGCCGCCGGCGCCCGCGTCGACTGGTTGCCGCAGGAGACGATCCTCTTCGACCGTGCCTCGCTATCGCGCTCGCTGGAGGTGGAGCTTGCTGCCGACGCGACGTTTCTCGCGGTGGAAGCGGTTCTTCTCGGTCGCAAGGCGATGGGCGAGGCGGTTGAAACCGGGCTCTTCCGCGATCGCTGGCGTATCCGCGTCGAGGGCAAGCTGCTGCATGCGGACAATCTGGCGCTATCAGGAGAGGTCGCGCGCCTCAGTCAGCGCAAGGCGGTGCTCGATGGTGGGGCCGCCTTCGCCACGCTGCTCTATGTCGGTCCCGACTGCGAGCCCCTGTTGCCGCGTCTTCGGTCGCTCGTCGATGGCGCAGCGGGCGTCGGCATCAGCCATTTTCAGGTCCATGGCCGCGACAAGTTGGTTGCCCGCTTCGTAGCGCCGGATGGCTTCGCGCTCAGAAAAATCCTCATCCCGGTTATTTCGCACTTGCGCAAGCAGAAGACTGTGCCGAAAGTCTGGGTTCTCTAGCTCGTTTCACATTTTTATTTGAAACAGTGAAATGATCTAACGCATTGAAACTTTGTAATTCCTGGCGGAAGACCGCTTCGCAGATTTCCAGGGAATTGCTTCACGAACAACCGGTGGCGACGCATGAATCTTACCCCGCGCGAGAAAGACAAACTGCTGATTTCGATGGCGGCCATGGTCGCCCGCAGGCGCCTGGAGCGCGGCGTGAAACTCAACCATCCCGAAGCGATCGCGCTGATCACCGATTTCGTCGTCGAGGGCGCGCGCGACGGGCGCTCGGTTGCCGAACTGATGGAGGCGGGCGCCCAGGTGCTGACGCGCGATCAGGTGATGGAGGGAATCCCCGAGATGATCCACGACATCCAGATCGAGGCGACGTTTCCTGACGGGACCAAGCTCGTCACCGTGCACGAGCCGATCCGCTAAGCGTGAGGTGAGTACGTGGCTTGTTGGCGCAGGGTGCCTGAGGCCTGAACGCGGGATAAAAGCATGCGGCCGGCCGAGGGCGGCTTGAGGAGAAGACCATGATCCCAGGAGAAATCATTGCTGCGGCCGGAGAGATCGAGCTCAATGTCGGTCTCGACACGACGACGATCGAGGTTGCCAACACCGGCGACCGCCCGATCCAGGTCGGCAGCCACTATCACTTCGCTGAAACCAATGCGGGGCTGCAGTTTGACAGGAAGGCAGCCTACGGCTGCCGGCTCGACATTCCCGCCGGCACGGCCGTGCGGTTCGAGCCGGGCCAGACGCGCCAGGTGACGCTGATACCGCTTTCCGGCAAGCGCGAGGTCTATGGCTTCCGCCAGCAGGTAATGGGAAAGCTATGAGGGCACCGCCGGTTCTCGGTCTGCTTCTGGTCCTTGCCACCTCGGCGCTCGCCGAGGATGAGCCGGACGTGGATTGCGCGAATGCGATGGCTCAGCCGGATCTGAATGACTGCGCCTACCGGGAATACCAAGCGGCGGACGCGGAACTGAATGCGGTCTACAGGCAGGCGATGACGGCGGCGCAGAAGGTCGACAAGGAGCTGGAAGGCGCCGATATCGGCGCCGTCGAGGCGCTGAAGACGGCGCAGCGCGCCTGGATCGGCTATCGCGACAGACAATGTGAGCTGGCCGGTTTCCAGGCCCGTGGCGGCCAGGCGGAGCCGATGCTGGTTTCAGGCTGCCTTGCCCAGCTCACGCAGAAGCGTACCGCCGAACTCAACGAATTTCTCGAAGCTCAAGGGAACTGACCGTTGCAGGCTCGCCGCGTCATCATGATCGTGGGCAATGGCGAGGTGCCTGACGGCGCCGGCGCAACGATCGATGCCGCCGATCTGGTCGTGCGCTTCAACGATTGCCGCTCTGTCGGCTCCGGTGGCCACAGGACCGATATCATCGCGGTCTGCAATACCGGACGCCCGGGGATTTCCATGCTCGGCGGTGGTCGCTGGAAGACGAATGCCGCCGTGCGCCAGGCGCGGGAGATATGGTGCGTTCGCTCCGGCGCGAAGTTTGCCGCCATGCGCGCCGGGCTTGCGGAAACGCATCCGGACCTCGACGATTTCTGCGACGATTACACTGTCGGTTTCGAGAGCTTCGCCCGTTCGACCAACCGCGGCTTTCGCGTCGTCCCGGTCGATGTGCACGACCAGGTGGAGCAGGATCTCGCCGGCTTTTCGCCAGCCCCTTATGTCGTTCCATCGAGCGGGATGATCGTCATTGCCGATGTGCTCGCGCATCTAGCGACACCCGACGACGAGGTCGTTCTTGCCGGCTTCGGCCATGTCGGTTGGGAATGGCATCCCTTCGCCGCCGAGCGCCGCCATGTCGATGCGCTTGCAGCCAGCGGCCGTCTTCGCCGCCTCCATCCCATTTCTACTTCGTCCCAAGGAGCCTGAACCATGCCCTACAAGATGTCGCGCGCGGCCTATGCCAACATGTTCGGCCCGACGGTCGGCGACAAGGTGCGGCTCGCTGATACCGAACTTTTCGTCGAGGTGGAGAAGGACTTCACGACCTATGGCGAGGAGGTGAAGTTCGGTGGCGGCAAGGTCATTCGCGACGGCATGGGGCAGAGTCAGGCGACACGCGCCGAGGGCGCCGTCGACACCGTCATCACCAATGCGCTGATCGTCGATCACTGGGGCATCGTCAAAGCGGATATCGGCCTCAAGGACGGACGCATCGCCGGCATCGGCAAGGCCGGCAACCCGGACACGCAGCCGGGCGTCACCGTCATCGTCGGTCCCGGCACGGAGGTCATCGCGGGCGAAGGCAAGATCATCACCGCGGGCGGCATGGACAGCCACATTCATTACATCTGCCCGCAACAGATCGAGGAAGCGCTGGTGAGCGGGCTTACGACCATGCTTGGAGGCGGCGCCGGGCCGGGCCATGGCACGCTCGCCACCACCTGCACCTCCGGTCCCTGGCATCTCGCCCGCATGATCGAGGCGGCCGATGGCTTCCCGATGAACATCGCCTTTGCCGGCAAGGGCAATGCGTCGCGGCCGGGCGCGCTGGTGGAAATGGTGCTCGCTGGCGCCACCTCGCTGAAATTGCATGAGGACTGGGGCTCGACGCCGGCGGCGATCGATTGCTGCCTCGGTGTCGCCGACGAATACGATGTGCAGGTGATGATCCATACGGACACCTTGAACGAGAGCGGCTTCGTCGAGGATACGATCGCGGCGATCAAGGGCCGCACCATCCATGCCTTCCACACGGAAGGGGCCGGCGGCGGCCATGCGCCCGACATCATCAAGATCTGCGGCCAGCCGAACGTCATTCCGTCCTCGACCAACCCGACGCGGCCCTACACCAAGAATACGCTTGCCGAGCATCTGGACATGCTGATGGTCTGCCATCACCTGTCGCCGTCGATCCCCGAGGACATCGCCTTTGCCGAGAGCCGCATCCGCAAGGAGACGATCGCCGCCGAGGACATCCTGCATGATATCGGCGCCTTCTCGATCATCTCGTCGGACAGCCAGGCCATGGGCCGCGTCGGCGAAGTGGCGATCCGCACCTGGCAGACCGCCGACAAGATGAAGCGTCAGCGCGGGCCGCTGTCGCAGGAAACCGGCGACAACGACAATTTCCGGGTGAAGCGCTATATCGCCAAATACACGATCAATCCGGCGATCGCCCACGGCCTCAGCCATGAGATCGGCTCCATCGAGGTCGGCAAGCGCGCCGATCTCGTCCTCTGGAACCCAGCCTTCTTCGGTGTGAAGCCCGACTTCGTGCTTCTCGGCGGCTCGATCGCGATGGCACCCATGGGCGATCCGAATGCCTCCATCCCGACGCCGCAGCCGGTGCACTACCGGCCGATGTTTGCCGCCTACGGCAAGAACCGCACGAGTTCGTCTGTAACCTTCGTGTCGCAGGCCTCGCTCGACGCCGGCCTTGCCGCCAAGCTCGGCGTTGCCAAGCAGCTTGTGGCGGTCCGCAACACCCGTGGCGGCATCGGCAAGGCATCGATGATCCACAACAACCTGCTGCCGCATATCGAAGTCGATCCGGAGACCTATGAGGTGCGCGCCGACGGTGAGCTTCTGACCTGCGAGCCGGCGACGGTCGTGCCGATGGCACAGCGCTATTTCCTGTTCTGAACAAGCAGGGACAGGGAATGAAGCGTGGCCTGAAATGGGCTTTCTTCGGCCTACTGGCGGCGATACTTGCCATCGTTGCCGGAACCTTGCTGCCGCGGCCGCTCCTGCCGGTTTCCGCCTCTGCGGCGGGAGCAGGGGGCACGCGCATCCTTCTGCTTTCCGGCCCGATCCACACGGACATCGCCATACCTCTGACGGACGAGATTCGAGCGCGGTTCGGCTTTGTCGAGGCGGCCGGCGTGCCGCTTGCGCATCCGCAGGCTGAATGGCTGATCTTTGGCTGGGGCGGGCGGTCCTTCTATCTGGAAACGCCGACCTGGTCTGAGCTGAAGCCCGGGCCCGTGTTCAAGGCGCTGACCGTCGATCGCTCGGTGATGCATGTGGATATCGCCGGTCGGATCGTCGAGCCGCAGGCTGCCGTCACCGGCTTCGAGCTGGACGAAGCGGGATACGATCGGCTGCTCGGCTTTATTGCCGAAAGCTTCACCCGCGAGGCCGGAGCTGTCGTTTCGATCGAGGGTTTTTCCTACAACGGCAACGACCGCTTCTTCGAGGCCGGAGGCAGCTTCAACGCGCTTTTCGGCTGCAACACATGGACGGCGCGGGCGTTGCGTGAGGCGGGCTTGCGAACGGGCCTGTGGAACCCGGTCCCGCCAAGCCTCGGGTTGTCGCTGCGGCTCCATAATTGAGCAAGGATTGGCAGGCAGTGATTGGCAGGCAGCAGCCATGCGGCCACCGCATGGCTGCCATGCTCGCATGTGAATTGGGGCCTTTCGTGCTGCGTCGCAGCGCAATATCCGATAGGAAGACGGCCGACCTTCCTCGGTTGCCAGCAATCCTCCCAAGACCTGCCGACCGAGAGCTGCGCCAGAGCGGTTTGCGGTTCTCCGCATGTATCCCGCTCTAACTTACAAGAGACGATCACGTTCATGATTTTGGTCGAACCGATCCCAAATCATCGTGGTCCAAAGGAGATGACGATGCTTGGCAGAAAAGTACCCGCTGTAACGTTCCGCACCCGCGTTCGCGACGAGGCCGTTGGCGGCTCGAACCCGTTCCGCTGGGAGGACGTGTCCTCCGACGATTACTTCGCAGGCAAGCGCGTCGTGCTGTTCTCGCTGCCGGGCGCGTTTACGCCGACCTGCTCGACCTTCCAGCTGCCCGATTTCGAAAAGCTGACGGCCGATTTCCGCGCTGAGGGCGTTGACGAAATCTACTGCATCTCGGTCAACGACGCTTTCGTCATGAACGCCTGGGGCAAGTCCCAGAGCCTCGAAAACGTCAAGCTGATCCCGGACGGTTCGGGTGAGTTCACCCGCAAGATGGGCATGCTCGTCGCCAAGGACAATCTCGGCTTCGGCATGCGCTCCTGGCGCTACGCTGCCGTCGTCAACAACGGCGTTGTCGAGCAGTGGTTCGAGGAAGAAGGCTATTCCGACAACTGCGACAGCGACCCCTATGGCGTTTCCTCGCCGCAGAACATTCTGGAGACGCTGAAGTCCCAGAAGCTTGCCGCCTGATGGCAGCCTATCGTTCCTGATTGGAAAGAGCCCGAAGATCGGATCCGGTCTTCGGGCTTTTTCTTGCGCGGTACAGCCGCCGCAAGCGCCTGAAAAGCCGCACCCGCCGCTGGCGCCAGGGCTTTTTCTTGCTAAAGTAGCCGGCAGAAAAGATATCGAGGGTTCAATGGTTTACATTATCGCCTACCTGACCGCACACCCCGGCAAGGGGGATGAGGTAGTGTCGCTCGCAGCACCGCTGATCGAGGCCACCCGGCGCGAGGCCGGCTGCATCACCTATGATCTCTACCGCAAGCCGGCCGAGCCCGACGCGCTGGTTTTTGTCGAAACCTGGAAGGACAAGGCAGCCGTCGACGCGCATTTCGAGGAACCACATCTGAAGGCCTTTCAGGCGGCGATGGCCGACCTGCTCGTCGAGGCGCGCCTCGAGCTCGTGACGCCGGAAAAGGTCGAGGTTCTCTGACGATGCCCTATCGTTCGACAGAGGTTCTCTCGCCGGGGCCGGCCGATATTGCGCCGCTTCATAGCGTGACATTGACGCACGACGCGCGGCATCTGCGCCGCAAGTTGCTGCATCTCGAAAACGACGATGTGGTGATGCTGGATCTCAAGGAAGCGGTTATGCTTGCCGATGGCGACCTCCTGGTGCTCGAAGGCGGCGGCCATATCCGCATCGCTGCCGCGCCCGAGGCGCTCTACGAGATCCGCCCGCGCGACGCGATGCATCTGATCGAGCTTGCCTGGCATCTCGGCAATCGCCACCTGCCGGCACAGTTCGAAGAGAGCCGCATCCTGATTGCCCGCGATCCGGTGATCCGCCAGATGCTCGAAGGCCTGGGCGCGGCGGTGAACGAGGTTTCGCTGCCTTTCCATCCGCTGCGCGGCGCCTACCATGCCGGCGGCCACAATCATGGCCATAATCATCACCACCATGGCTGAGCGGGTCGACACGCAAGCGCTGCTTCGCCTCGTGACATGGATGTCGCCGGCCTTTCCGGTCGGCGCGTTTTCCTATTCCAGCGGGCTTGAGCAGGCGGTTCACGACCGTCTGGTGAGCGACGCCGGCGAGCTTCGCAACTGGCTGGAGGCGGTCATCTCTCTGGGCTACGGCTGGAACGATGCGCTGCTTCTGACCGAGAGCTATCGCGCCGTGAACGACCATGCCCGGCTGGCTGCGGCGGCAGAGCTTGCCGAAGCCCTGGCGGGAGGCCGCGAGCGCCATATGGAAACGATGCTGCAGGGCCAGGCGTTTCTGGCAGCGGCGCGCTCGTGGCCGCATCCGGTTCTCGATGCGCTGCCTGAGAGTGTCGCCTATCCGGTCGCAGTCGGTGCCGTCGCCGGCGCTCATGAAACGGGCCTCGAGCCGGCGCTTGCCGCCTATCTCAACGCCTCGGTCTCGAACGCCGTCTCGGTGGCGATCCGTTGCGGCGTGACCGGCCAGCGCGATGGCGTCGGCATCATTGCAGCACTCGAACCGGTCATCGCGGCGACAGCCGTCAAGGCCGCCGGCGCCTCGCTCGACGATCTCGGCTCGGCCACGATGACAGCGGATATTTCGTCGCTCAGACACGAGAGCCTGCATTCGCGGCTCTTCCGTTCGTAACTCATAGAACTGCGCAATTTCGGACGGAAACTGTCTCACGCTTCCCTGGAATTGCTTCCACCTTGAAAGGACATCCAGATGGCATCGAAGAACGGTCCCCTTCGCGTCGGCATCGGCGGGCCGGTGGGCTCGGGCAAGACGGCGCTGACCGACAAGCTCTGCAAGGCGATGCGGGAGAAGTACTCCGTCGCCGTCGTCACCAACGATATCTACACCAAGGAAGATGCCGAGGCGTTGGTGCGCATGCAGGCGCTGCCCTCCGATCGCATCGTCGGGGTGGAGACCGGTGGATGCCCGCATACGGCGATCCGCGAGGACGCCACGATCAATCTGCAGGCGATCGCCGATCTCAACCGCCGCATCCCCGATCTCGATGTCGTCTTCATCGAATCCGGCGGTGACAATCTTGCGGCGACCTTTTCGCCTGATCTCGCTGACCTGACGATCTATGTCATCTCGGTCTGCCAGGGCGAGGAAATCCCGCGCAAGGGCGGGCCGGGCATCACCAAATCGGACCTTCTGGTCATCAACAAGAAGGATCTGGCGCCCTATGTCGGGGCCGATCTCGACGTGATGCAGCGGGATGCGACGCGCATGCGGGCGGAAAAGCCCTTCGTCTTTACCGACATGAAGCGCGGCGACGGCATCAACCGGATCGTCGATTTCCTGACGCTGCACGGCGGCCTCTGACGCCGTCCGCTTTTGTTGCTCCTGGCGCCTGAACCTTCGTCAGCGCGTCAGAAGCGCTCCAGCGCCTGCCGGTCATGGATCTCGATGACGCGGCCCTTGACGGTGACGCCGGAGCGGCGAAGGGCCGAGAAGGCGCGAGACAGTGCCTCGGGCGCCAGGCCCAACTTGCCGGCCAGCACATTCTTCTGGAAGGGCAGGCGGAAGGAAAAGTTGGTGATGCCATCGGGGCAATTGCCGAGGATATAGCTCGCGACCCGCTGCGGTGCCGTGAGCAGCCGGTCTTCGGCCAGGCAATCCTCCGCCATTTGCGCGTGCCGGCACAAAAGCTGCATCAGTGCGTCGGCGATCTCGGGCGTCTGTTCGGCCAGCTTGCGAAGCCTGCGGCTGTCGATGCGCGCAAGCATCGTCGTCTCGATCGCCTGGGCGTTGGCGGTGGCGCGGTTGCCAAGGAACATGGCGCTTTCGCCGAACAGTTCGCCTTTCGGGAAGACGGCGATATCCGCCTCGCGCCCGTCCTTGCCCAGCCGGTAGAGCCGCACCAGACCGGAGAGGACCAAGAAGACTTGATCCAGTGCCTCGCCCTGGCCAAAGAGGATGTCGTGCTCCTCGTGTGTGGAAACCACGACATCATCGAGAATGGCGCTCGACGCCGCCGCCGGCAGCTTTTCGAAAAAGCAGGAGCCGAGCAGCACTGCCCTGTCGTTCGAGTTCAATCGCAACGTCTTCATCGTACCCGTCCTGAGTAAAATCCAGTGCTAGGGTAGAGGGCTTTGCAGATCTTGGTTTGACCTCGATCAAATAGAAATCACAAAAAGCCCGCGCTTGCAGGGCGCGGGCTTGCTTTAGAATTGTGGCCGCCCCGGGCGGAGAGCCTCTTCGGCGATGACCTACTCGGCAGCGAGCGCCGGGTGGTTGATGACCTTGCCGCCGGACCGTCCCTTGGTCTGGTCCGTTTCCAGCGTCTTCAGCCGGTCCTCCAGGCCTTCGATCGTCTTGCCTTGCTCGTGCACCAGATCCGTGAGGGCCTCGCGGTCGAGCGGCAGGTTTTCCTCGTCCTTCTTGCCGACGAAGCGGCCGAAGATGCGGGCGAGCAGTCGCGAGAGGTCGTCCATGATCAGGAAGAACGACGGCACGATCACGAGGCTTAACACCGTCGAGACGATGATGCCGCCGATCACGGCGATCGCCATCGGGGCGCGGAACGAACCGCCTTCGCCGACGCCGAGTGCGGAGGGCAGCATGCCCGCCGACATGGCGATCGAGGTCATGATGATCGGGCGGGCGCGCTTGCGGCCGGCCTCGATCATGGCGACCTGCCGGTCCATGCCGTGATGCATCATCTCGATACCGAAGTCGACGAGCAGGATGGCGTTCTTCGTGACGATACCCATCAGCATCAGGATGCCGATCAGAACCGGCATGGATAGCGCGTTCTGTGTCAGGATCAGCGCGGCCGCCACGCCGCCGATTGCGAGCGGCAGCGAGAACAAGATGGTGAAGGGCTGGATCACGTCCTTGAACAAGAGGATCAGCACCACCAGCACCAGCATCAGGCCGAGCAGCATGGCGTTGCCGAAGCTCTGCTGCATTTCCGCCTGCACCTCGGCGTCGCCGCTTTCGAGGAACTGCACGGACTTCGGCAGATCGGCCTGGCCGGCGATCTGCTTGAAGCGCTCCGAGGCGGTGTTGAGCGCGACGCCGACCGGGAGGTCCGCGCCGAGCGATACGACGCGGTTGCGATCGTAGCGCTTGATCGAGCTCGGGCCTTCCGAATAGTTGATGTCGGCAACGCTCGACAGCGGCACGGTGGCGCCGGCGGCGGTCGTGATCTTCAGATTGCGGATCGCGGCGATATCCGTGCGGAAGTCGCGGTTGATCTGCACGCGGATCGGGATCAGCCGCCCGTCGAGGGCAATCTTGGTCAGCGCCGCGTCGATATCGCCGATGGTGGCGACACGGATCACCTCGGAGATCTGCGCGGTGGTGATGCCGAGGCGCGACATCTGCTCGTCCCGCGGACGGATCTGCAGTTCCGGACGGGGAAGGGCGCCATCCGGGCTGACATTGGCCAGCAACGAGTCGCTCCTCAACTTGCCTTCCAGCGTCGCCACCGCCTGGTCGAGATCGGCCTCGTTGTTGGAGAGCAGGTTGAAGGAGAGGTCGCGCTCACCGCGGTCGTTGAGCTTGATCACCCGCACATCCGGAATGTCACGGACGCGAGCGAAGATTTCCTTCTCGATCTGCGACTGCGGGATGATGCGGCCGGCAGGCGGCATCTTCGGCAGGTACGCGCCGATCACCGGCGTGCGGCCGATGACGTCATTGACGATCTTGTTGACGAGCGACTGGTCGAGCTTCTTGAGAAGCACCGTCACCGTCGCGCGGCGCAGTTCCAGGTCGCCCTTCGGCGAGGCACCGCCGAGTACGAAGATGTTGTCGACGCCTTCGATATCCTTGATCCGATCGTAGATCTCGGTGGTGGTGCGGTCCGTGTCCTCGAGCATGGCGTCCGGCGGCAGCTCGATCGACAGGCTGACGCGCGAGGCGTCTTCCGGCGGCAGGAAGCTGCCGGGCACGAAGAGGACGAGCGCGAAGACAGACCCGACCGAGAAGACGATTGCCGCAAGCAGCGTCAGGTAGCGGGTGTACCAGTGCTTCGTCGTGGCGACCACGAGGCGCGTATAGTTGCGCATCATGAAGCCGTCCCGGTCATGATGATCACTGCCGGCGTCCGACGGGCGCATCAGATAGGCGGCCATGACCGGCGTGATCAGACGCGCGACGAGCAGCGAGAAGAATACCGCCACGGCGACCGTCAGACCGAACTGGATGAAGTACTGGCCAGGAATGCCCGGCATGAAGGATACGGGCACGAAGACCGCGATGATGGTGAAGGTCGTCGCGATAACGGCAAGGCCGATCTCGTCCGCCGCTTCGATCGAGGCGCGATAGGGCGATTTGCCCATATGGATGTGCCGCTCGATGTTCTCGATCTCGACGATCGCATCGTCGACGAGAATACCGGTTGCGAGCGTCATCGCCAGGAAGCTGACGAGGTTCAGCGAGAAGCCGAGCAGGTCCATGACCCAAAAGGTCGGGATCGCCGATAGCGGCAGGGCCACGGCGGAAATCAGCGTTGCCCGCCAGTTGCGCAGGAAGAGCATGACGACGATGACGGCAAGCAGCGCGCCTTCCATCAGCGTGTGCAGCGCCGCCTCGTAGTTGCCGTAGGTGAAGTAGACGGAATCGTCGACCATCTCGATGGTGACGTCGGGGTTGGCCGCGCGGATCTTTTCGAGCGACTTGGCGACCGTCTCGGCAACGCTGACTTCCGAGGCGCCCTTCGCCCGGAAGACCGCGAAGGTCACGCCGGGGTTGCCGTTGAAGCGCGAGAAGGAACGCGGTTCCTCATAGGTATCGGTGACCGTGCCGAGATCGGACAGGCGCACGAAGCGGCCGCTCGGCACCGAGATCATCGTGTTGGCGAGCTGCTCGACATTGCGGGTATCGCCCAGCGTACGGATAGCCTGTTCGCTGCCGCCGACCTGACCACGGCCGGAGCCGAGGTCCATGTTCATGCGGCGCAGCTGGCCGTTGACGTCGGCGGCGGTGATGCCGAGCGAATTCAGCTTGTCTTCGTTGAGTTCGACCCGGACTTCGCGGTCGGCGCCGCCGTAACGGTCGACGCGGCCGATGCCCTTCTTGCCCTGGATCTCACGCTTGATGACGTCGTCGACGAACCAGGAGAGTTCTTCGAGCGACATGCCCGGCGCGGAAACGGAGAAGGTCTGGATCGCCTGGCCTTCGACGTCGACCTTGGAGACGATCGGTTCTTCGATCGAGGTCGGCAGGTCGCTGCGGATGCGGTCGATCGCGTCCTTGACGTCCTGCACCGCCTGTGCCGTAGGCACTTCCATGCGGAAAATGACGGCGGTGGTCGAGGTACCGTCGTTGATCGTCGACTGGATATGATCGACGCCGGTGACGCTTGCGACCGCGTCCTCGACTTCCTTGGTGACCTGGGTTTCGAGCTCGGCCGGAGAGGCGCCGCTCTGCGTCACGTTGATCGAGACGATCGGGACGTCAATGTTGGGGAAGCGGGTGATCGGCAACGACACGAAGGACTGGTAGCCCAGCACCATCAGGACGACGAAGAAGAGGATCGGAGCGATCGGATTGCGTATGGACCAGGCTGAGAAGTTCATGGTCACGGTTCCTGTCAGTTGGTCGCTGATGCGGCGGACTTGACGGGGTTGATGCGGTCACCGTCGCGGACATAGGCGCCGGCTCTCGCTACCACTTCCTCCCCGGCCTTAAGGCCCTCGAGGACTTCGATGAACTTGCCGTCGGAAATCCCTGTCTTGACCGGCAGGATGCGGATGACGCCGTTTTCGACCTTGCGAACGATGGTGCGGCCGTTCTCATTGGTAACGGCCGTTTGCGGCAGGACCACCGTCTGCTTCTGTTCGGCGGTGATCAGCGCGCTCGCATACATGCCGGCGCGTGCCTTCTCGGTGTCCATCAGGCTGATGAAGACGGTGCCGAGGCGGCTGACGGGATCAACCGTCGGAGCGATCAGGCGGATCTTGCCTTCGACCTTGGTGTTGCCGCCGGCAAGCGTCACGACGGCCGGCTGGCCGACAGCGAGCTTGATGATATCGGCTTCGGCGACATCGGCTTTCATCTCGATGGCACCGTCGCGGATCATGGCGAAGAGCGGGTCGCTGTTACCGGTGGCGATCGCGCCGACCTTGGCATTCTTGGCCGAGATGACACCTGCGACCGGTGCCTTGACCTCGGTTCGGGCGAGGCGCAGGTCGATGTCGTCGATTTGCGCTTCAGCGACCTTGATGTCGGCACTCGCCACGGCAACGGCCTGTTCGGCCGAAAGCACGCGGGCATGCGTCGCGATCGCGAGCGCCCGGACGCGATCGGCCTCGGCCGTCGAGACGGTGCCGTTCTTGGAGAGTTCGGCCGCACGGTCGCTGACGCGCTTGGCCTCGTCGTTGTTAGCCTTGGTTTCGCTGAGCTGGGCGTTCAACTGGGCAAGCCCGGCCTCGGCCTTGGCAAGCGAGGCTTCGAGTTCGCTTTTTTGCAGGCGAAGCGCGTCGTCGTTGAGGACCACGAGAACACTGCCGGCTTCAACCGTGTCGCCGACATCGACATTGAGCGTGCGGATGGAGAGGCCGTCGACCATCGGGGCGACATAGACCTGCTCGACGGCCTGGATGGTGCCGGTCGCAACCACCCGGTCGCTGATCGACTGGTCGACCGCCGTCGTCACGACGATGGAGGGCAAGCTCGGTGCTGGTTTCGGTTGCGCTGCTTCCTCCGCCCGGGCGAAGGAAAGCGAACCAAGGGTCATCGCAGCGCACACGCTGAGGACAGGCAATACTTTTTGAGCCATCGGCTTCACAGTCCCGGCAATGGAAACAATATCGAGCGGATCTCCGCTTGATGCAGGATCCACGGGCAATCAGGCTATTTTACCGCACCGCCACAAGGTCCCGGCAAAGTGCTCGAGAACAGGAGATGGCGTATTCCTCACTTCGCGCTCCGCGTGCACGGTATCAGACCGTAGACGCGGGCGGAACTGGGACCGGTTACCGCAGGCAAGGCACTGGAAAAAAGACTTCCTCCGTCATGCCTGCCTCCAACAAACATCGTGGCCTATGTAATCTCGGCCTTTGACGCTTACAAGGGTGCACGAAGCGATGGTGCCTCAATATTCCGTTCGTTCTGCGGTTATGGTTGCGATCTTGACACGATCTTGACAATGGCAAGCAAAGGTAGCGCCGTTGTTCGCCGGATTACCACCCCCACGCCCGGTACCCGGCAGCAGCTTGGCGGATGCGAACGACCGCTAATAAAACGGAAGAGGGCCGCACGATACTGAGCCGTGCGACCCTCTTTTGCGTTGCGGAGACCGGCCTATTTCAGCGCGGCGTCGGTGATCTCATGTGTCCAGGCGCCCTCGGGCTCCTTGGAAATCACGGGATCGGAACCACCCGAAAGCAGCGACTGCACGGTGCGTTTGTAGTCTGCTTCGTCGAGCGAGCCGTTGGAGCCGGCGGTGAGCTTTGCCACTTCGCTCATCATGCGCTTCTGGTGCTTCTCGGTCTGGGCGCCGGTGGAATCGTTTTCAAGAACGATATCGGCGGCCTCGTCCGGGTTCTGCTCGGCATATTTCCAGCCCTTCATCGAGGCGCGGACGAACTTGACCATCTTGTCCTTGAAGGCGGGATCCTTGAGTTTGTCCTCAAGTACGTACAGGCCGTCTTCGAGCGTCGCTACGCCCTGGTCTTCATACTTGAAGGTCACCAGGTCGTCCGTCTTGATGCCGGCATCGATGACCTGCCAGTACTCGTTATAGGTCATGGTGGAGATGCAGGCGGCCTGCTTCTGGATCAGCGGGTCGACGTTGAAGCCCTGTTTCAGGACGGTCACGCCGTTCGGGCCGCCGTCGGTCGGGATCTTCAGGTGCGCCATCCAGGAGAGGAACGGATACTCGTTGCCGAAGAACCACACGCCAAGCGTCTGACCCTTGAACTTGTCCGGGCTGGTGACGCCGGTTTCCTTCAGGCAGGTCAGCATCATGCCGGATTTCTTGAACGGCTGGGCAATGTTGACGAGCGGCACGCCCTTTTCGCGGGTGGCAAGGGCCGACGGCATCCAGTCGACGATAACGTCGGCGCCGCCGCCGGCGATCACCTGGGCCGGGGCGATGTCCGGACCGCCGGGCTTGATGTCGACGTCGAGGCCTTCTTCTTCGTAGAAGCCCTTGTCCTTGGCGACGTAGTAGCCGGCAAACTGCGCCTGGGTCACCCACTTCAGCTGCAGCGTCACCTTTTCGGCAGCTTCAGCCTGGAACGCTGCGAGCGAAAAGACGCCTGCGGCGAGAAGCGATGCAAGTCTTTTGTTCATGTCAGTTCCCTCTTGTTTTTACTTCGTTTTATTTAAGTTCTTCAAGCAGGCTCAGGCGCGCCCTCCGCGAATGGAGGGATGCCAGAAGGTGACGGCGCGCTCGATGAGTGCGACCACGCCGTAGAAGGCGGAACCGGCGACCGCCGCAACGGCGATCTCGGCCCAGACCATGTCGACATTCATGCGTCCCACTTCCGTGGAAATCCGGAACCCCATGCCGACGATGGGGGTCCCGAAGAACTCGGCGACGATGGCACCGATCAGCGCCAGCGTCGAATTGATCTTTAGCGCGGTGAAGATGAACGGCCAGGCGGCCGGCAGGCGTAATTTGACCAGCGTCTGCCACCAGGAGGCGGCGTAGGTGCGCATCAGGTCGCGTTCCATGTGGCTGGCGGCGGCAAGGCCGGCAACCGTGTTCACCAGCATCGGGAAGAAGGTCATGATGACGACGACGGCGACCTTCGACTGCCAGTCGAAGCCGAACCACATGACCATGATCGGGGCTACCCCGATGACGGGAAGGGCCGAGACGAAATTGCCGAGTGGCAGAAGGCCTTTCTGCAGGAAGGGCGAACGGTCGATCAGGATCGCAACGGCGAAGCCGAGGCCGCAGCCGAGCGCATAGCCGATCAACACTGCCTTCAGGAAGGTCTGGCGGAAATCGGCGCCGAGCGTCGGCAGCGAATTGATCAGCTTTTGCCAGATCATCGAGGGTGCCGGCAAAAGCACGGAGGGGACCTGGAAGCCGCGGACGATGCCTTCCCAGAGAACCAGGATGGTGATGCCGAAGATCACCGGTACGGCGAAGCGGGCGGCGCTGTTTGCGGCCGCGCTCTGGAAGTTCTGGCGCACCAGCCATTCGTTGAAGGCCCAGGCGGTGAGCCAGAAGATGATCGCGGCGGCAAGGACGGGAAGGTTCATGGCTTGGCTCCCATGCGCTTCAGGACGGCGGTGTGGGCAAAGCCGACGATCATGACGAGAACGGCCGCAAGGGCTGCCGCCATGAAGAGAGCGGCCCAGATCTGCACCGTCTGGCCATAATAGGAGCCGGCCAGCAGCCGGGCACCAAGACCTGCGACCGCACCGGTCGGCAATTCGCCGACGATGGCGCCGACCAGCGAGATGGCGACGGCAACCTTCAGCGAGGTGAAGAGGTAGGGCATCGACGACGGCCAGCGCAGCTTCCAGAAGGTCTGCGACGGGGAGGCATTGTAGGTGTGCATGAGGTCGAGCTGGATCGTCTCCGGGCTGCGCAGGCCCTTCACCATGCCGACGACGACCGGGAAGAAGGAGAGATAGGTCGAGATCAGTGCCTTCGGCAAAAGTCCGGAAATGCCGATGGCGTTCAAGACGACGATGATCATCGGCGCAATCGCGAGGATCGGGATCGTCTGGCTGGCGATGACCCAGGGCATCAGCGAGCGGTCCATGGCGCGGTTGTGGACGATGCCGACTGCCAGGAGGATGCCGAGGGCGGCGCCGATGCCGAAGCCGAGAAGGGTTGCCGAGAGCGTGATCCAGGCGTGGTAGACGAGGCTGCGCTTCGAGGTGATTGCCTTGTTGAAGGTGGTGTCCCAGATCTCGGCGATCACCTGGTGCGGTGCCGGCAGTACCGGACGTTCCTGCGCCATGGTGTTGCGCACGATCTCAGAGAAGCTGATCTCGGTGCCGGCGCGGGCTGCCGTATCACGCTCGAAGGGGGCGTTGAGGAAGACGACCGCGACATACCAGATGGCGATCAGCAGCAGGACGACGGTGCCGACCGGCACCAACTTGTCCCTGAAGAAACTTGGTTCCTGCATCGTCACGCCTTTCCGCTTGCGGGGAACAACATCAGGCCCATTGCGACGATGCCGAGAAGCACGCCGGCGGCCTGCGTGAGGCTCAATCGTTCGCCGAACACGGTGAAGGCGATGACATTGACCATAACGAGCTGCACGATCGCCGACAGCGAGATTGCCAGGCCGAGGCCGCCCTCGCGCATGAGCTTCACCATGATGATGTTGCCGATCACGTAGAGCCCGAGTGCGAGCAAGAGCATGCCGAGGTGGTTGTTGGAGACATAGGCGCGCGAGGCGGTGGCGCCGCCAAGGAAGATCGTCGTCGCCAAGAGCATCCAGAGGCCGAAGGCAAGGTTCATGCCCGCACCTCTCTGCCGCGCCAGCGATAGAGGATATCCGGCAGCTGCTCCTCGTTGTCGCCGTCGGTCCGCCGCACAGCCTCGAAGCCCTGGTGCTCGTAGAAGCGCTGGGCATCACGATTGTGTTCGAAGGTCCATAGGCTCAATTCATCCGGTGACATCGCCTTGGCGGTGTCGATCAGCCGGGCGCCAATGCCTGCGCCACGATGCCACTCATCGATGTAAAGCGCGGTGACGTGGTGGTCGTCAGAGAGGGAAAGGAAGCCGGCGATCTCGCCGTCGTCCTCTGCCAAGAGCACGATGCGTTCGGCAAAGACGGTCTCGGCATAATAGCGTTCGACATCGGCATGCTCGTGCACCCGCGGCATCCAGGCCGTCGCGTCGATCCAGCGGTTGAGAATGCCGGCGCAGGCGGCCATGTCGGTCTGTTCGGCCCGGCGGATGCCGATGCTATTCGTCATAGCTGTGTCCCGCGCGCAGGCCTTCGCGGACGCGATGGGCGATTTCGAGGAACTCGGGCGTTTCGCGAATGCCGAGCGGCCGTTCGCGCGGCAGCGGCGATTCGATCACATCGGTGACGCGGCCGGGGCGGGGGCTCATCACCACGATCTTGGTGGAGAGGTAGACAGCTTCAGGGATCGAATGGGTGACGAAGCAGATCGTCTTGTTGGTGCGGGCCCAGAGCTTCAAGAGCTGTTCGTTGAGGTGGTCGCGAACGATCTCGTCGAGCGCGCCGAAGGGCTCGTCCATCAGAAGCAGGTCGGCATCAAACGCCAGTGCGCGGGCGATGGAGGCGCGCTGCTGCATACCACCGGAGAGCTGCCAGGGATATTTCTTGCCGAAGCCGGAGAGGTTGACGAGGTCGAGCGTGCGCTCGATGCGGGCCTTCTTCTCTTCCTTCGAATAGCCCATGATCTCAAGCGGCAGAGCGATGTTGTTTTCGATGGTGCGCCAGGGATAGAGCGCTGCGGCCTGGAAGACGTAGCCATAGGCGCGCTTGTTGCGCGCTTGCTCAGGCGTCATGCCGTTGACGCTGATCGTGCCGGAGGTCGCTTTTTCCAGATCGGCGATCACGCGCAAGAAGGTCGTCTTGCCGCAGCCGGACGGACCGATGAAGGAAACGAAGTCACCCTTGGCGACATCCAGGTTGACGCCGGTCAGTGCATGCACCGGGCCATCGGCGGTTTCGAAAGTCAGGCAGAGGTCCCGGGCCGAAACCACGGATGCGGTATTGGACGTCATCGGCGAATACTCATTCTGGCTGGTCTGTGTCAGACTGCTATCCGGACCGGCAACATGCAATCGCGGATTTGGGTGCGAAGCCGTTTGTTGCTGGTTTTTCAGGGAATTCTGGAGAACGCTCATGTCTCGATCATCCAATCCGGGCTGTCGCGTGGTTCGTCCTGAAGGCGCCGTGGCCGGCCAGCAGGGGCTCAACTATTTCGAGGGCATTGCAGCGGAGACCGTCGGGGCAACCGGGCTCTGCATGCACATCGTCACGATCCCGCCCGGTGCGCGCGCCAAGGCGCATCTGCACGAGAGCCACGAGACGGCGATCTACGTGCTTTCCGGGGAGGCCTGGACCTGGTTTGGCGAGAGGCTTGAGGAGCACATCGTCGCTAGGGCCGGTGAGATGGTCTACATCCCCGCCGGCATGCCGCATCTGCCGGAGAACCGCTCGAACGCGCCCTGTTCGGCCGTCATCGCGCGCACAGACCCGAACCAGCGCGAAAGCCTCGTGCTGCTGCCCGAGCTCGATCAGCTCGTGCCCGCCTGACGGCTCCCAGGCCGAAACGCCCCGCCAAGGTGGCGGGGCATGTCCGGTGGGACAGAGCGGCGCGAAGACGTGCAGGCCGCGAAACATGAGGCCTCAAACGCCCGTGGCCGGAATGCCAGTGCGCTGGACGGCGCGGGGGGCGGTGACTTCTTTCCAGGTGGAAAGGGCTGAGCTGACCGCCGGGAAGGGATCGCGGCGGACGAATTCGCCGTGGCCCTCGCAGGTCTTGACCGTGCTTTCCTCGATCGCGACGACGCCGCGGGTAAGGGTAAAGCGCGGCAGGCCCTTTACCTCCTTGCCTTCGAAGACGTTGTAGTCGATCGCCGACTGCTGGCTCTTGGCGGAGATCGTCTTGGTGCGCTTCGGATCCCAGACGACGAGGTCGGCATCGGCGCCGACAAGGATTGCGCCCTTCTTCGGGTAGATGTTGAGGATCTTGGCAATGTTGGTCGAGGTCACCGCCACGAACTCGTTCATGGTGATGCGGCCGGTGTTAACACCATGGGTCCACAGCATCGGCATGCGGTCTTCGAGGCCACCGGTGCCGTTCGGGATCTTGGTGAAATCGCCAACGCCGAAGCGCTTCTGCTCGGATGTGAAGGCGCAGTGGTCGGTCGCCACTACCTGCAGCGAGCCCGAGGCAAGGCCTGCCCAGAGACTGTCCTGATGCAGCTTGTTGCGGAAGGGGGGCGACATCACGCGGCGGGCTGCATGGTCCCAGTCCTTGTTGAAATATTCGGTTTCATCCAGCGTCAGATGCTGGATCAGCGGTTCGCCGAACACGCGCATGCCCTTGGAGCGGGCGCGGCGGATCGCTTCATGCGCCTGCTCACAGGAGGTGTGCACGATGTAGACGGGGCATCCGGCCATGTCGGCGATCATGATCGCGCGGTTGGTCGCTTCGCCCTCGACTTCGGCCGGACGCGAATAGGCGTGCGCCTCCGGCCCATTGTTGCCATCGGCGAGCAGCTTTGCCTGGAGCTGGGCGACGACGTCGCCGTTTTCGGCGTGCACCAAGGGCAGCGCACCTAGTGCTGCGCAGCGCTGGAAGGACGAGAACATCTCGTCGTCATCCACCATCAGGGCGCCCTTGTAGGCCATGAAGTGCTTGAAGGTGTTGATGCCCTTGTCCTTGACGATGGTCTCCATCTCGTTGAAGACCTGCTCGCTCCACCAGGTGATCGCCATGTGGAAGGAATAGTCGCAGTTGGCGCGGGTGGACTTGTTGTCCCACATCGTGAGCGCTTCGAGCAGCGACTGGTTGGGCGAGGGCAGTGCAAAGTCGACCACCATCGTCGTGCCGCCGGCAAGGGCTGCGCGCGTGCCGCTCTCGAAATCGTCCGAGGAATAGGTGCCCATGAAGGGCATTTCGAGATGCGTATGCGGGTCGATGCCGCCGGGCATGATGTAACAGCCGCTCGCATCGAGCGTTTCGTCGCCCGACAGGTTCGGGCCGATCTCGACGATCTTTCCGCCCTCGATCTTGACGTCCGCCTTGTAGGTCAGGTCGGCCGTGACGATGGTTCCACCCTTGATGACAGTGCTCATGATTGTTCCTCGCGATTGCGCTTCCGGCGGCCAGGCAACCGCCACGAAAAAGGGCGGAACTTTCGTCCCGCCCGCAAACTCATTCGACGATTTCGGCCGTTTCGACGACGGCGTGGAAGAGGACGTCGGCGCCGGCGCTGGCCCACTCCCTGGAGATGTCCTCCGCCTCGTTGTGGCTGAGGCCACCGACGCAGGGGCACATGATCATCGTCGTCGGCGCCACCTTGGCGGCCCAGCAGGCATCATGCCCGGCGCCCGAGATGAGGTTCATGTGGCTGTAGCCGAGATGCTCGGCGGCGTTACGCACGGCGCTGACGAGCTTTGGATCGAAGGTGACCGGCTCGAAATGGCCGATCGCCTCGATGGAACAGCCGACGCCAAGCGCGTCCGTGATCTTCGGTGCCTCGGCCTCGATCTTTGCCCGCATGCGGTCGAGCTTGGCCTTGTCCGGCGAGCGGATGTCGACGGTGAAGACCACCTTGCCCGGCAGCACGTTGCGGGAATTGGGCGAGAAGAACACCTGGCCGACGCCGCCGACGGCGCCCGGCTGGTTTTCCATCGCGACGCCCTGGACCATTTCCAGAATGCGGGCCATGGCAAGGCCGGCGTTAACGCGCATGTTCATCGGGGTCGAGCCCGTATGGGCTTCGCGGCCGGTGAGCGTGAACTCCAGCCACCATAGGCCCTGACAGTGGGTGACGACGCCGATGTCCTTGCCCTCGGCTTCGAGGATCGGGCCCTGCTCGATATGGTACTCGAAATAGGCGTGCATCTTGCGGGCGCCGACTTCCTCGTCGCCGACCCAGCCGATGCGTTTCAGTTCGTCGCCGAAGGTCTTTCCTTCCGGATCCTTGCGGCCATAGGCGAAATCCTGACTGTGCACGCCGGCAAAGACGCCTGATGCGAGCATGGCCGGCGCGAAGCGCGCGCCTTCCTCGTTGGTCCAATTGGTGACGACGACGGGATGCTTGGTCTTTATGCCGAGATCGTTCATCGAGCGAACGACCTCAAGGCCCGAGAGCACGCCGAGGACGCCGTCATACTTGCCGCCGGTCGGCTGGGTATCGAGATGCGAGCCGATATAGACGGGCAGCGCATCCGGGTCGGTGCCGGGCCTTGTGAAGAACATATTGCCCATGGTGTCGACGCCCATGGTGAGGCCGGCCTTTTCGCACCAGGACTGGAACAGCCGGCGCCCTTCGGCGTCCTCGTCGGTCAGCGTCTGGCGGTTGTTGCCGCCCGCGACACCAGGGCCGATCTTGGCCATTTCCATAAGTGAATCCCACAGGCGGTCGGCATTGACGCGCATGTTCTCGCCAGGTGCAGCCACGGCGGTCTCCTCATCTTTTCAGGGCTTTGCCTTGATCGGCGCGCCCTCATGTTCCCGTGGTCAAATCCAGGCTTGGTTTTTTCTGGTGCCCTTCGATCAGCCGTTGCCTTTGGCGGTGAACTGGCTGATAATTTGACCGGTTGGTAAACATTACAACTTCCGTTGCGGCACTCAAGCCGGAAAAACAAA
Source organism: Ensifer sp. SL37 (assembly GCF_026672675.1). NCBI lineage: Bacteria > Pseudomonadati > Pseudomonadota > Alphaproteobacteria > Hyphomicrobiales > Rhizobiaceae > Ensifer > Ensifer sp. SL37. The sequence continues at coordinate 2,389,455 of NZ_JAPPRN010000006.1, forward strand.
AAAACGAAGTTGTTGCCCAATAAGATGGCGAGGCCGGAAATTGGGCAGCCGGTTCCTGCGCGACGAGCTGCGCAGGCATGGCCAGGGGGACATATGGTATTACCGAGAGCGGCCAGGACCCAGAGGCGGACCCGCATACAAGGGGAGAAGGAAGAGCGCATTCTCGAGGCCGCGCTCGAAGTCTTTTCCGCCAACGGTTTCCGCGGCTCGACGGTCGATCAGATCGCCGAAGTGGCGGGCATGTCGAAACCCAATTTGCTCTATTATTTCCGCACCAAGGAAGCGATGCACCGGGCGCTGATCGACCGGGTGCTCGACACCTGGCTCGACCCCTTGCGGGAGTTCAACGCCGAGGGGAATCCGGTCGCCGAAATCCGCAGCTATATTCGGCGCAAGCTCGAAATGGCCCGTGACTATCCGCGCGAAAGCCGGCTCTTCGCCAACGAGGTGCTGCAGGGCGCGCCGCATATCGAGGACGAGCTCAAGGGGCCCTTGAAGTCGCTGGTCGACGAGAAGGCCGAGGTAATCCGGGCCTGGGCCAAGGCCGGCAAGATCGCCAAATGCGATCCCTATCACCTGATCTTCGCGATCTGGTCCACCACCCAGCACTACGCCGACTTCGACGTGCAGGTGCGCGCCGTGCTCGGCCAGGGAAACGCCGGGGACGGGCGCTTCGAGGATGCGGCACGCTTCCTCGAACGGCTCTTCGTCGACGGGCTGCAGGTGAGCGAGCAGCCGGCGGCTTGAGCCGCCTTTCAATCTGGCAGCAGCGCCATCAACAGCAGGCCGCAGGCCGTGGTCAGCGCGCCGGCAAGCACCGGCAGGCTGGTCCAGCCATGACCGAGCAGACCTTCGAGCAGGATGATGAAGCTCGGCGTCAGATAGCCGTAGCCAAGCACTTTCGATGCGGGTAGCCGCATCGAGGCGTATTGCAGGAGCAGGAAGGTGATCGCCGTGGTCACAACGGCCAGATAGAGGACGGCGAGCCAGACGACCGGTGGCAGGCTGGCGAAATCGGCCCTGACGAGACCGGCCGCGCCCGGTACCAGCAGCCAGGGAACGGTGAAGACAGCCACCCAGAAGCCGAAGGCGAATGGACTTTCCTCTCGGCCGAACTTGCGGATCAGCGGCACATAGACCGCGTGGCAGACGACGCCGACGAAGAAGATCAATTCGCCCTGGCCGACGTCGAAGGCAAGGATCGCGCCGACATCGGCGCGAAAGATCACCCAGACGGCGCCAAGGGCAGCGATGATGAGCCCGGCGAGCACGCCCGGGCGCGTATGCTGACCGAGCAACACAAACGCGAAGCCGGCGCTCAAGAGCGGCATCAGCGTGAAGACCGCGCCTGTTGAAACAGGGCTGGTGAACTCCAGCGCCTTGAACATCGTCAGCATGTAGACGGCGATCAACCCGCCGAGGATTACGAAGCGCCACGCTTGCTTGGGAAAGCCAAAGGGAACGCGCGCATAGCCGAAGGTGAGCAGGCCAAGGACGACGACGGTCAAAAGATAGCGCCAGAGCGTCAGCGGCCCGGCGCCCATATGTTGGGTGGCAAGGCCGCCGAAGGAAAAGGAGCCGGCGATCAGGACGGCGAAGGTCATCATCGCCAGATGCGCCTTCAGCTTCTCGGCGCCCTTCGCATGAACCTGGTGCGCGGTTTTCGGGGAGACGTCCTGTTTCATGCGGGCTTCCGGATTGGATCGGCGGCGAGGGCGGGAAGGATCTCCACTACTAGATCATTTCAGCGCTTCATTGAAACCGTGAAAAGATCCAAAGCCTTGAAGGTATGCAACTTCGGGCGTGGAAACTGTTTCACGCTTTCAAGGGGTTGCACTACGCGTTCGACGGTGCAGGTTGCAAGGCCGTGGAGATACCGGCGGCATCCCCGACGATCCAGGTTTCGAGCGTCGCCTGCCGGCCGCGCAGGCCGATGTCCAGCCGCTCATGCCCTTCGATCACCAGGCCCGCGCGGTTGACGAGCTCGGCCGAGACGGCCAATTGTACGTCGTGTTCCTTGGCGAGGCCTTCCAGACGGCTCGCCGTGTTAATCGTATCGCCGACCGCCGTCAGCGATGTGGCCTGGCCGTAGCCGATCTCGCCGATGATCGCCGGGCCGGCGTGCAGGCCCATGGCGATGCGCAGCGGCTCGTCGAGTTCGCCGCGGAAGGTCTGGTTCAGCGTCTCGAGGCCCTTGGATATGCGCACGGCGGCGGCAAGCGACTGCCGGCAGGCCTCCGTGTAGGTGCTCTTCAGCCCGAAGATCGCCAATGCGCCGTCACCGATGAACTTGTCGATGACGCCGCCGGAATCCTCGACCGCTTCGCCCACCATCTCGAAGTAGCGGTTGAGCAGGAACACGGTGTCGAAAGGCAGCTTGTGTTCGGCAATGCTGGTGAAGCCGCGCAGGTCGCAGAAGAGCACGGCGATGCGCCGTTCGCGACCTTCGCCGCCCTCGCGGCCGATCTGCTTCTTGATGCCGAGGCTGTCGCTGTCGAGGATCGGCACGACGGTGACGTTGTGGACAGGGCGAAACTGGCAGGCGAGGCGGACATTGTCGGGTGCGCCGATCCGGGTGAGTGTCGCGAGCTCCGCATCCTCGGGTGGCGGCTGGTCTTCAAGCCCCTGGATGATGCGCACCCGGCAGGTCGAGCATCGGCCACGGCCGCCGCAGACCGAGACGTGGGCGATGCCCGCGGCCCTACTCGCCTCGAGCACGCTGAAGCCGAGATTGACGGTGGCCACCCGACCGTCGGGATAGCGCACGCGAATGCGCCCGCCCTTCGGCATGGCCCGCAGCAGGAACGTGCCGGCGATCAGGCCGCCGAAGCCGAAATAGAGGCCGAGCCGAATATCCTCGAGAAGCGTGAGGTCGAACGGAGGCTTCGAATAGGAACGGTCGCCGTAGCCGCCATGTTCGGCGTAACCGTCCTCGATCGAGCGGGCGCCGCTGACGAAGCCGAGCAGCGCGAAGATCGGCACGAGGATCGCGACTGTGTAGAGCAGGATTTCGTAGCGCGGGAACCAGGCTCGGCCGCGCATCCAGAACCAGGCCCCGAGGCAGCCGTGGCCCCAGACGAGCAGCAGGGCGAGCGATTGTCTGATGGCGTTGAACGAATTCGACCAGAGCGTGCGAAGCATGTCCGGATAGTCCACGTCGATCCCTGTGAGGAGTGGCTCGACGCGTGCGGCGGTGACATGACCGATCAAAAGGAAAGGCAGGCTGAGGCCGAAGACGATCTTCAGCGCCTCGCGCGCCGGCATTCTGAGTGTCTGCCGACGATAGATGCTTTCGAGGGCCATGACGAAGTGCAGCAACAGGGCGCCATAGAGCAGCACCGTGCCAGGCAGGCTGTGCCAGATGAGATTGAAGCCCCTGCGGGCGGTTTCCATCGCCTCGATGGAGATCAGGCCGAGCGAATGGTTGAAGAAATGCGCCAGAACGAACGTACCGAGTATGGCCCCGGAGACGAGGTGCATTCGCTTGCGTCGGTTGGCCGAAATGATCGTCAAGCAACAAGTCCGGCTCTGCCGGAGCGTCGTCCGGCTGCAGTGTCAAAACCTTTGGAGATCGCGTTGCGGCCCTGATCTAGCCCGCGACGCACCCCGTATGAGTACTCCCTTATCATCCAGATCGTACGAGCCGACAACTTACCATTTTTACACAATCTGTTTCGTTTTCGTGTCCTGTTCGTTATCGGCCGGGAACGCTATTCAACGGAGTTCGGCCGTCGGGCCGCGCTCGGGCGCCGGAGGGATCCGCAGAGCCGGGCGAAGCGGCCGCCAAAGCCGGCCATTATCCACACGCCGCCGCCTTTGGAAGCAGGAATGCTCCGCGGATCATTGCATCATGGGGGCCAGTCGATCGGCCAGCGTGTCGATCATCAGCCGCAATTTCGGCGGCATGTATTGCGTGCGCGGCCACACGACATGGGCTGCGAAGGAGAGGGCGGGCACATCGGTAAGAATGCGGACGAGCCGTCCTGAGTCGATGTGGCTGCGCACCAGCCAGCACGGCAGCCATGCGAGGCCGAAGCCGTCTGCCGCCGCATCGGCGATCGAGGTCAGGTCGTCGAGTCTCAGCCGTGCCGGCGGCGTCACCTGCCGGGGTACCGCTCCCTTGACCGGGAAGGACCAGGAAAGCGCATCGCTGCTGCGCCGATAGAGGATCGCCTGATGGTGAAGAAGGTCATCGATGCTGCGCGGCGTGCCGTGCCGCTGCAGGTAGGCGGGGGAGGCGCAGACCGTCATGGGCTGGTCGGCAACCTTGCGCGCCATCAAGTCGGGTTCATCGGGCAGCGGACCCGTGCGAATGGCGAGATCGAAGCCGTCCTCGACAAGATCGACCCTGCGGTCGCTGAAATTGACGTCGAGTTCCAGGAGCGGGTGCTGACCCAGCAGTTCCGACAAGAGCGGCATGACGCATTGCCGTCCGAAAACCACGGGCAGGGACATGCGCAGCCGACCTCTGATCTCCTGCTTGCCCGATTCCAGCAGTGCCTCGCCGGCACGAATCTCACCAACGGCTCTGAGACAACTTTCATAATAGAGCTGGCCTTCGGCCGTCAGGCTCTGTGTGCGGGTCGTGCGATGGAAGAGCCGGACGCCAAGTCTTTGTTCGAGCTTGGCAATCGTCTTGCCGACAGCGGAGCGCGAGAGGTTCAGCCGTTCGGCCGCCGCTGAAAATCCACCAGCTTCGACCGCCTCGACGAAGATCGAAATGCCTCCCAACCGCTCCACGATTGTCTCCTTTTAAGAACCAATGTGGCGAATTCTTATCGCAACTGGAGAGGTAAATTCAACGCTATGCTTCCTCCATCAGATCAATCCAGTGAAAGGAACGGACCATGGCAAGACTGATGAAGGAATGGACGATCGACGCGCTTGGAGCCGAAAACCTCAAAATTACCGAGCGCCGTGTTCCGGAGCCGGGCCCAGGTGAGGTGCTGGTTCGCACGACGGCCGTGTCGCTCAATTTTCGTGACAAGCTGGTCCTGGATAACGGCATGGGCATGCCGTTATCCTTCCCCTTCGTGCCGGGCTCCGACATGGCCGGTGTGGTCGAAGCGGTCGGCCGGGGCGTCACACGCTTCCAGCCCGGCGATCGGGTCATCTCCGTTTTCGATCCGACCTGGATCGACGGTCAAAAGCCGGGAACGGCTCGTCACCCAACGTCGTTTGCCCTTGGCGGCCTGAACCCGGGTGTCGCGTCGCAATATGTCGCTTTCCCCGAGGACTGGTTCGTCGCAGCACCCGAGAGCCTGGACGATGGCGAGGCGAGCACCTTGCCCTGTGCCGGGGTGACGGCCTGGTTCGCCCTGGTCGAGAAGGGGCATCCCAAGGCCGGCGACCGCGTCGTCGTGCAGGGCACCGGCGGCGTATCGCTGTTCGGGTTGCAGATCGCCAAGGCGCATGGCGCCGAGGTCATCGTCACGTCGGCCAGCCAGGAAAAGCTCGAGCGCGCGCTTGCTCTGGGCGCCGACCATGGCATCAACCGCGTAAGAGAGGATTGGGCGGAGCGGGTTCTTGAGATTACCGGCGATCACGGCGCCGATCATATTCTGGAGATGGCGGGTGGTACCAATCTTGGCAAGTCGCTGCAGGCGGTTGCCGTGCAAGGGCGGATATCGGTGATCGGGGTGTTCGAGGGCGCGGAGATCTCGGCGCCGGTCACGCCGGTCCTGCTGAAATCGCCGGTCATCCAGGGCATTGGCGTCGCTCACCGCCGGGCGCTGCAGGATCTCGTCGTCGCGATCGACCGGACCGCGATCAAGCCAGTCATCGATGCGCGCTATTCGTTCGAACAGTTCCGCGAGGCTTTGGCGCATCTCGACCGCGGCCCGTTCGGCAAGGTCGTCGTCGAGTTCTGAGGGCACATGAGAAAACGCCGCCGGATTTGTGGTCCGGCGGCGTTTCGATGAAGTGACGAGATCCGCTACTCAGCGGCCTGGCGGGCCATCGGGTTGTTCGGATGGGTCGTCCAGTTGGCGTAGTTTGGATCGACCGGCTTGCCGGTGCGCTGGTCGAGTGTGCCGGCCGGCAGCTCTTCCATGGTGATGCAGTTTTCGACTGGACAGACGTTGACGCAGAGATTGCAGCCAACGCACTCGTCTTCCATTACCTCGAAGTGACGTACGCCGTTGACGAACTGCGTGATCGCCTGGTGCGAGGTATCCTCGCAGGCGATGTGGCAGCGACCGCACTTGATGCAGGCATCCTGGTCGATCTTCGCCTTGGCGATGTAGTTGAGGTTCAGATACTGCCAGTCGGTAACGTTCGGGACCGCGCGTCCGGTGATATCATCGAGGTTGCGGTGACCCTTGGCGTCCATCCAGTCGGAGAGGCCCGAGATCATTTCCTGGACGATCTTGAAGCCATAGGTCATGGCTGCGGTGCAGACCTGGACGTTGCCGGCGCCAAGTGCCAGGAACTCGGCCGCGTCGCGCCAGGTGGTGATGCCGCCGATGCCGGAGATCGGCAGGCCGTAGGTTTCCGGGTCGCGAGCGATCTCGGCGACCATATTGAGCGCGATCGGCTTCACCGCCGGGCCGCAATAGCCGCCGTGGGTGCCCTTGCCGCCGACCGTCGGGTTGGGGGCGAAGTTGTCGAGGTCGACCGAGACGATCGAATTGATCGTGTTGATCAACGACACCGCGTCGGTGCCGCCGGCCTTGGCGGCGCGGGCGGGCTTGCGGATGTCGGTGATATTGGGCGTCAATTTGGTGATGACAGGCATGCGCGTGTACTGCTTGCACCAGCGCACGACCATCTCGATGTATTCCGGCACCTGGCCGACCGCAGCACCCATGCCACGTTCAGACATGCCGTGCGGACAGCCGAAGTTGAGTTCGATGCCGTCGGCGCCGGTTTCCTCGACCAGCGGCAGGATCGCCTTCCACGCCTCTTCCTCGCAGGGCACCATGATCGAGGCGATCAGGGCGCGATCCGGCCAGTTCATCTTCACCTGCTTCATTTCGCGCAGGTTCACATAGAGGTCGCGGTCGGTGATGAGCTCAATGTTGTTCAGCCCGAGCAGCCGGCGGTCGGCGCCCCAGATCGCGCCGTAGCGCGGGCCGTTGACGTTGACGACCGGCGGGCCTTCCTCGCCGAGCGTCTTCCAGACGACGCCGCCCCAGCCCGCCTTGAAGGCGCGCTCGACGTTGTAAGCTTTGTCCGTCGGTGGGGCGGATGCCAGCCAGAACGGGTTCGGGGATTTGATGCCGACAAAATTGTTGCGAAGATCAGCCATTGGTTTCTCCTCCCGATCCCTTAGGCAACTGCGCTCGCGCGCGGCGCTGCCGCGGCGAAGGCCCGATTGATCGATTCAGCCGCGTCGCGGCCCATGGCGACGGCCGAGACCGTGAGGTCTTCACCGCCGAGCACGCAGTCGCCGCCGGCCCAGACGTTGGGCAGCGACGTGCGCCCCTCGGCGTCCGCGACGATCCGGCCGCCTTCGAGTTGCAGCGCGCCGAGGCCTGCTCCGAGGAAGCTCTGGCCGATCGCCTTGAAGATCTGGTCGGCAGCAATGATACCGGTTTCGCCGGTCGCCGTCAGCTTTCCGTCTTCGAGCGTGGTGTATTCCAGCTCGATGCCGGCGACCTTGCCGTCCTTCTCGGCGATGCGCTTCGGCTGCAGCCAGTGGCGGATGGTGACGCCCTTGGAGGCCGCCAGGTCCTGCTCAAACTCGGAGGCGTTCATGTGCTCCTTGCCGCGGCGATAACAGATCGTCACTTCTTCCGCGCCGAGCAGCTTTGCCTGCACGGCCGCATCGATTGCGGTCATGCCGCCACCGAGGACGACGACGCGACGGCCGACCGGGATATCGGCCTTGGTCTTCGACTGGCGAAGGGCGGCGATGAAGTCGACGGCATCGTCAACGCCTTCGGCACTTTCGCCTTCGAGACGCAGCGCGTTCACGCCCGCAAGGCCGAGGCCGAGGAAGACGGCGTCATACTGTTCCGAGAGGTCGGCGAGGGTGAAATCGCGGCCGATCGCCTGGCCCTGGCGCACTTCGATGCCGCCGATCGCCAGCACGTAGTCGACTTCCTTCTGCGCGAAGTCGTCGACCGACTTGTAGGCGGCAATGCCGTACTCATTGAGGCCGCCGGACTTCGGCCGGGCATCGTAGATCACGACGTCGTGGCCCTTGACGGCCAACCGATGGGCAGCAGCAAGGCCGGCCGGGCCGGCGCCGACGACGGCGATCTTGCGGCCGGAGGTTTCAGCACGGGTGTAGAACTGCTTGTTCTCTTTCATCGCCACGTCGGTCGCATAGCGCTGCAGGCGGCCGATCTCGACCGGGCGCTCCTCGGCGGTGTTGCGAACGCAAGCCTGTTCGCACAGCGTTTCGGTGGGACAGACGCGGGCGCACATGCCGCCCAGGATGTTCTGATCGAAGATCGTCTTGGCCGATCCGATCGGGTTTCCGGTCGATATCTGCCGAATGAACAGCGGGATATCGATGGAGGTGGGACAGGCCGTCATGCACGGCGCGTCATGACAGAAATAACAGCGGTCGGAAGCGACGAGGGCCTCGTGCTTGTCGAGCGGTGGATGCAGGTCGGAGAAATTGCTCTCGTACTCCCCGAGCGGCAGGCGGCCGCCGAGGATCCCAGATTGTGTCGTTCCCATTTTTGGCTCCCAATGTTTTCTCAGGATGATGGAACGGTAACACGCTTTATTTTTTTATCAAACGGTAAAAATTTAAGGTCGAAACGGCCGAAAAGCCTTGTGATCCCGGGCCTTGCGGCAGACCTGCCAAGCCCTTGTTCTTAGCCGATGTTTGACAGGGCGGGGCAATAGTGGCAGCAGATCAGAGCGGGGTGAGGAAAAGTGTGCGCGGTTTTCCGCCCGCACCCCGCTCTGCTTATGAGGATCGATCACGATACTTTTGGATCGACAGGATCCAAAAGTATCGTGATCGGGGGGAATGGAGAACAGCGATGGCACGCAGGGGCGAGGCGAACAACAGGCTTGACGATGCTGCCCGGGCAGGCTGGCTATACTATGTCGCTGGCCGCACCCAGGATGAGATCGCCACCGTCATGGGAATCTCGCGCCAGTCGGCGCAGCGGTTGGTTTCGCTCGCCATGTCCGAGCGGCTGATCAAGGTTCGGCTCGACCATCCGATTGCCGCCTGCCTCGAGGCGGCCGCAGGTCTTCGCGACAGGTACGGACTGAAACATGTGGAGGTGGTGCCGAGCGATCCCGGTTCGACCTCGACGACCGTTGGCATCGCGGAAGCCGGGGCCGCCGAGATCGAGCGCTGGCTGAAATCGTCTGAGCCGCAGGTGCTGGCGATCGGTACCGGGCGCACGCTGAAAGCGGCGGTCGATCAGTTGCCGCCGATGGAATGTCCGCAGCACCGCATCGTGTCGCTCACGGGCAATATCGGCCTCGACGGTTCGGCCGCCTATTACAACGTCATCTTCAGCATGGCCGATGCGGTCAAGGCCCGGCATTTTCCGATGCCGCTGCCGGTGCTCGCCGCTTCGGCCGAGGAGCGGGAGGTGCTGCACAGCCAGAGCCTGGTGCAGGTGGCTCTAAAGCTAGGCGCCGAAGCCAATGTCGCCTTCGTCGGCGTCGGCGAACTGGGACCTGATGCGCCGCTCTGCCAGGACGGGTTCCTCGCCCAGGACGAGATGGCCGGTCTGGCCAAGGCGGGTGCCGCGGGCGAGATCTGCGGCTGGATGTTCGATCATGATGGCGCGTTGCTCTCGGGCAGCTTCAACGAGCGCGTCGCCTCCGTTCCCTTGCCGCCGCGCGACCGGGCGTCTGTAATCGGACTTGCCAAGGGGCAGCGCAAGTATGAGGCGCTGCGGGCGGCCGTAAAGGGCGGCATTATCAACGGCCTTATCACCGATGAGGCGACGGCGAGCTATCTGCTCAACGCATGATCGTTATGCGAAACGATTGAAAAGGCCGGCCCCAGCGCCGGCCTTTCGCATTTGCGAAACGAAAAAATCGGCAATCAAAACAATCTTCTAATGTTTCTGTGTGCGCCGCAGCAACGAATGCGCATTGACAATTCGTCATGAGAAGTGAGTAATTGCCCATGAGCGAGGCAAATGCTCAATTTCTTCTGGGAGGAAGTCAATGAACTTGAGAACTTTCCTGCTGGGCACGTGCTCGGCAGTCGCACTGTCGGGGCTGGCCCAAGCAGAAACCCTGACGATCGCGACCGTGAACAACGGCGACATGATCCGGATGCAGAAGCTGACGGAAGATTTCACGTCCAAGAATCCGGACATTCAGCTCGAGTGGGTAACGCTTGAGGAAAACGTGCTGCGCCAGCGCGTGACGACCGATATCGCCACCAAGGGCGGCCAGTACGACATCATGACGATCGGCACCTATGAAGTGCCGATCTGGGCGAAGCAGGGCTGGCTGCTGCCGCTCGACAATCTCGGCGCCGACTACGATGTCGACGACCTCTTGCCGGCGATCCGCTCCGGCCTCACCATCGACGGCAAGCTCTATGCGGCACCTTTCTACGGCGAAAGCTCGATGGTGATGTACCGCAAGGACCTGTTCGAGAAGGCCGGGCTGACCATGCCCGACGCGCCGACCTGGGACTTCATCGCCGACGCGGCACGTAAGATCACAGACAAGAACGCCGAAGTCTACGGCATCTGCCTGCGCGGCAAGGCCGGCTGGGGCGAGAACATGGCCTTCCTGACGGCGACCGCGAACGCCTTTGGCGCCCGCTGGTTCGACGAGAACTGGAAGCCGCAGTTCGACCAGCCCGAATGGAAGAACGCGCTCGACTTCTACGTCAAGCTGATGAACGACGCCGGACCGCCCGGCGCATCCTCCAACGGCTTCAACGAGAACCTGTCGCTGTTCCAGACCGGCAAGTGCGGCATGTGGATCGACGCGACCGTGGCCGCTTCCTTCGTCACCAACCCGAAGGAATCGACCGTTGCCGATAAGGTCGGCTTCGCGCTCGCGCCGGACACCGGCCTCGGCAAACGCGGCAACTGGCTCTGGGCCTGGAACCTTGCGATCCCCGCGGGCTCACAGAAGGTCGCCTCGGCCGAGAAGTTCATCTCCTGGGCAACCGGCAAGGACTATCTGAAGCTCGTGGCAGACAAGGAAGGCTGGGCGAACGTTCCTCCGGGCACGCGCACCTCGCTCTACGCCAACCCCGAGTACCAGAAGGCAGCACCCTTCGCGAAGATGACGCTCGACTCGATCAACGCGGCCGACCCGAAGAACCCGGCGGTCAAGCCGGTTCCCTATGTCGGCGTGCAGTTCGTGGCGATCCCGGAATTCCAGGGTCTCGGCACGGCGGTCGGCCAGCAGTTCTCGGCGGCTCTTGCCGGCCAGATGAGCGTCGACGACGCGCTTGCCAGCGCCCAGAAGCTGACCGAACGCGAAATGACCAAGGCCGGTTACATCAAGTAAGGCTCCCAAGGGCCCGGGGTGCTGGCCGCAAATGGCTGGCGCCCCGGTAAATCCCGAAGGTAGCCGCAGGGCTCGCGCGGAAAAACGCGCCGCCCGACCCGATCTCGAAACAGCGTTGAATTCCGTCATTTGGGGGGACGCCATGGCGACCTTGCACACCCGCTCCGCCGCGCGTCTGATGATTGCGCCTTCGGTGCTTCTGCTTCTGGCCTGGATGATCGTTCCGCTGGCCATGACGATCTACTTCTCGTTCCTGCGCTACAATCTTCTGATGCCGGGGATGGAGGAGTTCGCGGGCTTTTCCAACTACAGCTACTTCCTGACCGATCCCGCTTTCTTCCAGGCGCTCTTCAACACGCTGGCGATCGTGCTCGGCGTGTTGTTCATCACTGTCATCGGCGGCATCGCGCTGGCGCTTCTGCTGGACCAGCCGATGTTCGGGCAGGGGATCGTGCGCATTCTGGTCATCGCGCCGTTCCTGATCATGCCGACGGTCGCGGCACTCGTCTGGAAGAACATGTTCATGAACCCGGTCAATGGGCTCTTTGCCTGGATCGCCAAGCTCTTCGGGCTGCAGCCTTTCGACTTTCTCGCCAACGCACCCCTGATGTCGGTGATCCTGATCGTCGCCTGGCAGTGGCTGCCGTTCGCGACACTGATCCTTCTGACCGCGCTGCAATCGCTCGACGAGGAGCAGAAGGAAGCCGCGCAGATGGACGGCGCCGGCGCCTGGAGCCGCTTCATCTACCTGGTGTTGCCGCATCTTTCTCGCGCGATCACCGTCGTCATCCTCATTCAGACGATCTTCCTGCTCTCGGTCTTTGCCGAAATTCTGGTCACCACCAATGGCGGCCCGGGCACGCAGAGCACCAACCTGACCTTCCTCGTCTATGCGCAGGCCCTGCTGCAGTTCGACGTGGGCGGTGCTTCGGCCGGCGGCATCATCGCGGTCATCCTCGCCAACATCGTCGCATTCTTCCTGATGCGCATGATCGGCAAGACGCTGGAGGCTTGAGAACCATGGCACGCAACGTCTCCACCCAAAGAAAGATCGTCGTGACCGTCGTCGCCTGGACGATCGGCATCCTCATCTTCTTCCCGATCCTCTGGACGTTCCTGACGAGCTTCAAAACCGAGGCCGAGGCGATCGCATCGCCGCCGTCGCTGTTCTTCTTCGACTGGACGACGGAGAACTATCACGAGGTGCAAAGCCGCTCGAACTACTTCCTGCACTTCATGAACTCGGTCGTCGTCTCCTTCGGCTCGACGCTGATCGGTCTGATCATCGCCATCCCGTCCGCCTGGGCGATGGCGTTCTCGCCGACCAAGCGCACCAAGGACGTGCTCATGTGGATGCTCTCCACCAAGATGATGCCGTCGGTCGGTGTGCTGGTGCCGATGTATCTGTTGTTCCGCAACACCGGCCTGCTCGACACCCGCACCGGCCTCGTGATCGTACTGACGCTGATCAACCTGCCGATCATCATCTGGATGCTTTACACCTACTTCAAGGAGATCCCCGGCGAGATCCTGGAGGCCGCGCGCATGGACGGTGCATCGCTCTCCAAGGAGATCATCTATGTGCTGACGCCGATGGCGATCCCGGGCATCGCCTCGACGCTGCTCTTGAACATCATCCTCGCCTGGAACGAGGCGTTCTGGACGCTGAACCTCAGTGCCGCCAAGGCAGCACCGCTGACGGCGTTCATCGCCTCCTATTCGAGCCCTGAAGGCCTGTTCTACGCCAAGCTCTCGGCCGCCTCGACCATGGCGATCGCCCCCATCCTCATACTCGGCTGGTTCTCGCAGAAGCAGCTCGTACGCGGCCTCACCTTCGGCGCGGTCAAATAAGGGATACGACAATGGGAAGCATTACACTCAGCAAGGTTTCGAAGGTCTTCGGCGCCCATGCCGTCATCCCCTCGATCGACCTCGACATCAACAATGGCGAGTTCGTCGTCTTCGTCGGACCGTCCGGTTGCGGGAAATCGACGCTGCTCCGGCTGATTGCCGGCCTCGAAGACGTCAGTGACGGCGACATCGTCATCGACGGCAAGAACGCCACCGAACTGCCACCGGCACAGCGCGGCCTGTCGATGGTGTTCCAGTCCTATGCGCTCTATCCGCATATGAGCGTGCGTTCCAACATCGCCTTTCCCCTGAAAATGGCGGGCGAGGACAAGGCCGTCATCGACAAGAAGGTGTCGGATGCAGCCCGCGTGTTGAACCTCACCGACTATCTCGACCGCAAGCCGCGTCAGCTTTCGGGCGGCCAGCGCCAGCGCGTCGCGATCGGCCGAGCGATCGTGCGCCAGCCGAAGGCGTTCCTGTTCGACGAGCCGCTGTCGAACCTCGACGCGGCGCTGCGCGTCAACATGCGGCTTGAAATCAGCCAACTGCACCAGGACCTGAAGACGACGATGATCTACGTCACCCACGACCAAGTGGAGGCGATGACCATGGCCGACAAGATCGTGGTGCTCAATCGCGGTCGCATCGAGCAGGTCGGCTCGCCCCTCGACCTCTACCACAAGCCGGACAACCTGTTCGTCGCCGGCTTCATCGGCTCGCCGCGCATGAACATCGTCAGCGGTGCGGCGGCTTCCGCCTTTCAGGCGCACACGATGGGCATTCGGCCTGAACATCTGGCGCTTTCGAAGGAAAGCGGAACCTGGCAGGGCACGGTCGGTGTTGCCGAGCATCTCGGCTCCGACACCTTCCTGCACGTCAATGTCGACAATGTCGGCACGGTGACGGCGCGGGTCAGCGGCGATTTCGCCGTGACCCATGGTGACCGGGTCTTCCTGACGCCCGATCCGCAGCGCGTCCACAGGTTCGACGAAAAGGGGCTGGCGGTTCGATGAAGAGGCTCGACGGGAAGAGCGCGCTGATCACCGGATCTGCGCGAGGGATCGGTCGTGCCTTCGCGGAGGCCTATATCCGCGAGGGCGCCACGGTCGCAATCGCCGACATCAACATCGAGCGGGCGCGTGAGACAGCGTCCGAGATCGGCGCCGGCGCCTATGCGGTGGAGATGGACGTGACCCAACAGGCGTCGATCGACGAGGCGATCGCCGCCGTCGTCCGGCAAGCGGGTGGGCTCGACATCCTCGTCAACAATGCCGCGCTCTTCGACCTTGCGCCGATCGTCGAGATCAGCCGTCAGAGCTACGACCGGCTGTTTGCGATCAACGTATCGGGCACGCTGTTCACGATGCAGGCCGCAGCCAGGCAGATGATCGATCAGGGCAGGGGCGGCAAGATCATCAACATGGCAAGCCAGGCAGGCAGGCGCGGCGAGGCGCTGGTCGCCGTCTATTGCGCCACCAAGGCGGCGGTCATCAGTCTCACCCAGTCGGCCGGCCTCGGCCTCATCAAGCACGGCATCAACGTCAACGCGATCGCGCCCGGCGTGGTCGATGGCGAACACTGGGACGGCGTCGATGCGCTGTTTGCCAAATACGAGAACCGCCCGCGCGGCGAAAAGAAGAAGCTCGTTGGCGCCGAGGTGCCCTTCGGCCGGATGGGAACGGCAGAGGACCTGACGGGCATGGCGATCTTCCTCGCGTCAGCCGAGAGCGACTACGTCGTCTCGCAGACCTACAACGTCGATGGCGGCAATTGGATGAGCTGAACCGGCGCCAGTCGGTGAAGCCTCGAAAGGATACGGGATCATGACGACCAAACTCTCAATTGCCGCCCTCGACACGATCAAGGCCAAAGCCGGCGTGCCTGCCTACGATCGGTCGCAACTGACGGCGGGCATCGTGCATTTCGGCGTCGGCAACTTCCACCGGGCGCACCAGGCCGTCTATCTCGACGATCTCTTCAACGCCGGCCACGACACGGACTGGGCGATCATCGGTGCCGGCGTCCTTCCCTCCGACGCAACGATGCGGGCCAAGCTCGCGGCGCAGGATTTCCTGACGACCGTCGTCGAGCAGGACAACAACCGCACAGGCGCCCATGTCACAGGCGCAATGATCGACTATCTGGAACCGGGCGACGTCGCCGGGATCGTTGCCAGGCTCGCCGATCCCTCGATCCGCATCGTCTCGCTGACCATCACTGAAGGCGGCTATTTCATCGATCCGGCCTCGGGTGTGTTCAACCCGACCCACCCCGATATCGTTGCCGATGCGCAGAACCCGGCGGCTCCGAAGACGGTGTTCGGGCTGATCGTTGCCGGGCTGAAGGCGCGCCGCGGCAAAAACGTGCCGCCGTTCACCGTGATGTCCTGCGACAACATCCCGGGCAACGGCGAGGTTACCCATGCGGCGGTTTCGGGGCTGGCCCGTCTCCATGATCCCGCCTTTGCCGACTGGATCGACGCCAATGTCGCCTTCCCGAACGGCATGGTCGACCGGATCACGCCGGCAACCGGTGCGCGCGAGATCGGCATCGTCGCCGACGACTACGGCATCGAGGATGCCTGGCCGGTGTTCTGCGAGGAATTCAAGCAGTGGGTGCTCGAAGATCACTTCCCACTCGGTCGCCCGGCCCTGGAGAAGGTCGGCGTCCAGTTCGTGCCTGACGTGGCGCCCTATGAGCACATGAAGATCCGCATTCTCAACGGCGGCCATGCGGCGATCGCCTATCCCGCCGCCTTGCTCGACATTCATTTTGTCCACGAGGCGATGGAGGAGCCGCTGATCCGCGCCTTCCTTGCCAAGCTGGAGCATGACGAGATCATCCCGGTCATTCCGCCGGTGCCGAACACCGATCTCGGCGATTATTACAAGCTGATCGAGACGCGCTTTTCCAATCCGAAGATCGGCGACACCATCCCGCGGCTGGCCCAGGACGGCTCCAACCGGCAGCCGAAGTTCATCCTGCCTTCGACGGCCGATCGGCTGGCGCGCGGCGAGGATGTCGTCGGGCTGTCGCTCGTTTCAGCGCTCTGGTGCCGATACTTTGCCGGCACGTCGGACAGCGGCAAGACGATCGCCTTCAACGACCAGAGCGCCGACCGGCTGAACAAGGCAGCGCTTGCCGCCAAGGGCGATCCCATGGCCTTCCTGGCGCTCGGCGACATCTTCGGCGACGTGGCTCGCTCCGATCTCTTCCGACGTCGTTTCGCCGATGCATTGAAAACCCTCTGGGAAAAGGGTACGCGCGCTACGCTCCAGCTTTATCTGGACGGCAAGCTTGAGGGATAAAATGCGATGGCGGATGCGGCGTCCGGGCTGGTGATCTTCGACTGCGACGGGGTACTCGTCGACAGCGAGCCGATCTCGCTGGAGGTGCTGGTGGACGTGCTCTCGGCCGCCGGCGTCTCGATGACCACCGAGGAGGCGACCGAACGCTTTCTCGGACGCAGCCTCAAAAGCATGTCGGCGATCCTGCACGACGAATACGGGCTTGCCACCGACGATGCGTTTCTCGAAAGCATGCGCCTCCGGCTTTACGACCGTTTCCGCACCGAACTCCAGCCGATCGCCGGCATCCGGGGCGCCGTTGAAGGCCTGAAGGGCGCCTGTTGCGTCGCCTCTTCCAGCCAGCCCGAGCGCATCCGCCTGTCGCTGACCGTCACGGGGCTCATCGACCTCTTCGAGCCCAACATCTTCTCCGCCACCATGGTGAAACACGGCAAGCCGGCACCGGATCTCTTTCTCCACGCGAGCCGTCAGATGGGCTTCGATCCCCACGACTGCGTCGTCGTCGAGGACAGTCCGGCCGGCATCGAAGCGGCGAAGGCGGCGGGCATGCGGGTCTTTGCCTTTGCCGGCGGCAGCCACGCGCGCACCGACAAGCACCGGCAGAGTCTTGCCGCTCTCAGTCCCGACGCGCTGTTTGACGACATGGGCGAATTGCTACAGTTTGTCGGCCGATAGCAGCAGGGACGAAACGGGAGTGGGACGAGGAACATGTGTGCGGTTTTCCGCCCGCACGTCCGCTCTCCTTCATGACAATCGATCGCGGTTGTGATTGGGTCGGGCAGATCCTAAATCATCGTGATCTTGGGGGCGGGGACTTTCTTTGATGCGTGAATTCGTCGTTGCGGTCGATGTCGGTACCGGCAGTGCGCGCGCCGGTATTTTTGACGGCAAGGGCAGGTTGCTTGCGCGTGCCGACCTGCCGATCGCCATGAACCGGCCGGAAGAAAACCACGCCGAGCACGATTCCGAAGATATCTGGCGCGCCGTCTGCGGCGCCGTCAAAGCGGCGAAGGAAAAGGCCGCGATCGCTGCGGAGGATATTGGAGCGATCGGCTTCGATGCCACCTGCTCGCTGGTGGTGCGCGACCGCGAGGGCAAGCCGCTTTCGGTCAATCGCAAGGGTGAGGCGCGCTGGGACACGATCGTCTGGCTCGATCACCGGGCGCTCGCCGAGGCGGATTTTTGCACGGCGACTGGCCATCCGGTGCTCGACTTCTCCGGCCGCGTGATGTCGCCGGAAATGGAAATGCCGAAGCTCATGTGGCTGAAGCGCAATCTGCCGCAGCAATGGCAGAAGGCCGGCTTCTTCTTCGATCTTGCCGACTATCTTTCCTGGCGGGCGACCGGCAGTGCTGCGCGTTCGCGCTGCACGCTGACGGCCAAGTGGAATTACCTGGCGCATGAGAAGCGCGGCTGGCAGCCGGACTATCTCGCAAAGATCGGGCTCGAGGATCTCATTGAGCGCGGCGGGCTGCCGGAAGAGACCCTGCCGATCGGAAGCTCTGTCGGCCGTCTGAACGCTGCGGCCGCCGCCGAGCTTGGCCTCGACGAGACCTGCCAGGTAGCCCCCGGCATGATCGATGCCTATGCCGGCGCGCTCGGCGTCGTCGGCGGCTTCATCGGCAAGCCGGAGAAGCTCGAAAAACAGCTGGCCCTGATTGCCGGCACGTCGAGCTGCATCGTCGCCTTTTCCAAGGACATGAAGCCGGGTTTCGGCATGTGGGGCCCCTATTACGAGGCGGTGCTGCCCGGCGCCTGGCTGATCGAGGGCGGGCAATCGGCGACAGGCGCGCTGCTCGACCATATCGTGCGGCTCCATGGCGGCGGTCTCGAACTGACCGCTGAAACCCATGGCCGGATCATCGCCCGGGTGCAGGAACTGCGCGCCGAGCAGGGCGCGGCCTTTGCCGATCGCCTGCATGTCTTGCCGGATTTCCACGGCAACCGCTCGCCGCTCGCCGATCCGCATGGCCTCGGCGTCATCAGCGGCCTGCCGCTTGATTCCTCCTTCGACGCGCTCTGCCGGCTCTACTGGCGCACCTGCGTCGCGATCGCGCTCGGCATCCGCCATATCCTGGAGATGATGCGCGAGGTCGGCTACCAACTCGACACACTGCACGTCACCGGTGGCCATGTGCGCAACGCGCTGCTCATGGAACTCTATTGTGACGTTA
Organism: Ensifer sp. SL37; assembly: GCF_026672675.1. NCBI lineage: Bacteria > Pseudomonadati > Pseudomonadota > Alphaproteobacteria > Hyphomicrobiales > Rhizobiaceae > Ensifer > Ensifer sp. SL37. The sequence goes on from NZ_JAPPRN010000006.1 coordinate 2,408,194, forward strand.
CCGGCTGCCGGGTTGTGGCGCCGGAAGCGCCGGATGCCGTCCTGCTCGGAACGGCAATGGCGGCAGCGGTTGCCGGCGGCATGCACGCGGATCTCGCCGCGGCCGGCGCCGAAATGGCGTCAGGTGGGCACGAGCGCCTGCCGAACACGGCGGTTCGCGACGCCTATGATCGCGACTATCGCCGCTTCCTGGCGCTCTATCGCCACCGTGACGAGCTCGACAAGATGGCGTGACGGCTGCTGCCGAAAAGGTTGTTGCGGGGTCATGGAACCTTTTTCCGTGTCGCGCATTCTGTTGTTGACCGGACGGTGGCGCGCATAGCCCCCAATGCGGCGCCGGAGGCAGACCGCCGGCCTACAACTCACACTCCCCGAGTGAGTTGCACATACCAGCCAGTGCCTTCCCTCGGCACTGGCTGTTGTGTTTTCAGGGGGCTTCCTTTGCGAGAAACCTAGCCAAGTGTGGTGGTACGCGCAGATTGGCAGAAGCCGCCGGTGAATGCGCAGGTCCAGTGACGAAATTGCTGATGTCAGCTCAGAGAGTTCTCGTCGGGACGTTCCGGCAATCTTGCCAAACAACTCCCGAAACGACCTGCAGCGGCCTACGCGCCGTAAGACGCGGGCCGCTGCAAGATCTGGATCGGCGCATGCCCCCCTCGACCGCCTACAGTCGAGGGAAACATGCAGTCGCGCTCAGGCCGCCGCCTTGGTGGATTCGTTGAAGAACAAAGCCTGGCTGATCAGCGCCTTGACCATGTCCGGGTTGAACGGCTTGGTGACCAGGAAGGTCGGTTCCGGCCGTTCGCCGGTCAGGAGCCGCTCCGGGAAGGCGGTGATGAAGATCACCGGAATGGCGCTCGTCTTCAGGATGTCGTTGACCGCGTCGATGCCGGAGCTGCCATCGGCAAGCTGGATATCGGCAAGCACCATGCTCGGCCGTGTCTTCTTGTAGAGCGCGATCGCTTCGTCGCGCGTGCGGGCGATCCCGGTGACGCGATGGCCAAGGCTCTCGACCATCTGCTCGATATCGATGGCGATCAGCGGTTCGTCCTCGATGATCATGATATCGGTCGCGACCTGGCGCGAGATTTCCTGCGAGGCGCGATCGAGCAGGCCACCGACCTTGTCGATGCTGACATCGAGAACTTCGGCCGCTTCCTCCGGCCGGAAGCCTTCGACCGAGACCAGAAGGAATGCCTGGCGGGCAAGCGGCGAGACGGTTGCGAGATTGATCGACGCGCGCTGCTCCCAGGCAAACGGAGAAACTGGTTCAGGCACGAGCACGGACGAGGAGCCGAAGAGCGAGGTGAACAGGCGGAACAGGCCAACGCGATCATTGCTTGCTTCGGGGAAAATCGACGTGTCGGCGATCAGCGCTTCGAGAACGGCGGCAACATAGGCGTCGCCTGATGTCTGCGAGCCGGTTAGCGCGCGTGAGTAGCGGCGCAGATACGGCAGGAGCGGTGCGATCCGCGTGGACAAAGTCATAGAGGAACTCCCTCGAAAATCGTTTTACGGTGACGTTGCGAGAACGCTCCGCGTAAAAAAAGGTTCCGCGAGGGAACATTTCAATTTTCAACAGCGTTATGGCGGCTATGGACAGTTTTGGCGATTTCGACACTTGAAGGCGACAGTTTGAAAATGAAACATAAAACAGGGGCAGGGCGGACCACCGGCACGACCTTATGGACAGAAGATCCAAATGCGCAAATTGCAGCGAAGCTGAAGGCGCTCTATCAGTCCGTGCAGGAAGAGGCGATACCCGCGCGTTTTCTCGATCTTCTGGAAAAACTCGACGCGGCCGAGCAGCAATCGGCGCTGCAGGGCAGGGAGTAAGTACCGGAATGTCATCCGAAAAGAATGATTTCAAGCGTGAGATGCTGGCCGCGTTGCCGAGTCTGCGTGCCTTCGCCATGTCGCTGATCGGCCGTCACGACCGTGCCGACGACCTGGTTCAGGACACGATCATGAAGGCCTGGGCGAAGCAGGACCACTTCGAGATGGGCACCAACATGAAGGCCTGGCTCTTCACCATCCTGCGCAACGAACTCTACAGCCAGATGCGCAAGCGCGGACGCGAAGTTCAGGACAGCGACGGACATTTCACCGAGTCTCTCGCCCATCATCCTGAACAATACGGCTCGCTGGACCTGCAGGATTTCCGCAAGGCGCTGGAGATGTTACCGCCCGACCAGCGTGAAGCGATCATCCTCGTGGGCGCTTCCGGCTTTTCCTACGAGGAAGCGGCCACGATCTGCGGCTGCGCGCTCGGAACGATCAAGAGCCGTGTCAACCGGGCGCGCCAGCGCTTGCAGGACATTCTTCAGGTGAAGGGCGAAAACGACTACGGCCCCGACGAGACGTCGGCCCCGATCACGTCGCGCGCCTTTGTTTCCTGAGGAAAGTTTCGAGCCGGACACCGTTGCAAAATCGGCGGTGTCCTGCTTTCACTGACGCCTGTGCCCGAGGGGCAGGCGGGTGGTGGAGGCAGAGCGCAATCATGACGATTTTGGGTCGATATGCCCAGAACCGAGCGAGATGCGGGTGCAGCCTGCAAGGGCTCCCCAAGCCGCTCAGATTGGGAATTGAGACCGAATGCGCATGAGGACTGAAAGGACAGACCCGCCCGTCATGACGCTGCTCGACGCGCCTGAACGTCTGAGCGTCTTGCACGCGACCGTGCCCGACATGGCGGTGCCGGATCGGGACTTCGACGGCATCGTTGGAATTGCGGCCGGCCTCTTCGACGCGCCGATTGCGCTGGTGACCTTGATCGACCGCGAATGGCAATGGTTCAAGGCGGCCGTCGGAACCACGGAGAGCCGGGCGTCGTCGGAGGAGTCCTTCTGCGTGCAGGTGGCGGCCGAAGCCGACACCAGTCTCGTCGTGCTCGACGCATCGACTGATCCGCTGTTCATGCGACGTTCGCGGGTCGTAGGGCCGCCGTTCCTGCGATTTTATGCCGGCGCGCCGATCATGCTCGACGGGCAGGCCGTCGGCACGGTCTGCGTTCTCGACGACAAGCCGCGCGCCGACGTGCCGCAGGCGCTGATGGACCAGCTGAGCCGGCTCGCCGGGCTGGCCGCTTCCCTCTTCAAGATCAAGGACGAAGCGCGCCGGCGCGCGCTCAAAGAGGCGGCGCTGTCACGCGAGGAGCAGCGCCACGCAATGGCGCTCGAAGCAGCGAACATCGGCAGTTGGTTGTGGGATATCCGCTCCGGGGTCATTGCCGGTAACAGCGCGATGAAACGCATGTTCGGACTGCCGGCCGACAGCTTCGTCGGCGCCCGCGAGATCTTCGGAGCGATCCATATCGACGATCGCGGCGCGACTTTTTCCAAGCTACGCCAGGCGATGAAGGCCGACGACGAGTACGACGGCATGTTCCGCGTCGGCGACACCGGCCGCTGGCTGCTCGGGCGCGGCCGCGTGCATGATCGCGACAGCAAGGGCAATCCGTTGACGTTCATCGGCGTCACGATCGATGTCACCGACCAGCAGGCGTCGGTACAGCGCACGCGGCTGTTGCTGAAGGAGCTCAACCACCGGGTCAAGAACACGCTCGCGATGCTGCAGTCGCTCGCCCGTCAGACCTTGCGCCAGACCAGCGATCCGGCGGAATTCATGACCGCCTTTGCCGGGAGATTGCAGGCGATCTCCGAAGCGCACGGCCTGCTTTCCGATCACGAATGGGGCACCATCCGGCTCGCAGACCTCATCGCCAAGCAGCTGCTGCCGCATGTCAACTGCTATGCCGAGCAGATCGAGATCCACAAGGACGAGATATCGCTCGGGCCTGACCAGGCGGTCGGCCTCGGTCTCGTTCTGCACGAGCTTGCTACCAACGCCGTCAAATATGGTTCGCTGTCGGTGCCGAAGGGGAAGGTGGTTCTGACGGCGCGCAACATGATCGAGGATGGCGACAACGTTCTGCATCTCACCTGGACCGAAGTCGGCGGGCCGCCGGTGCGCGAGCCAAAACGGCGCGGCTTCGGCTCGATCCTGATCGAGCGGAGCCTCGACAAGGTCTTGGGCAGCTCGGTCAAGGTGGAATATCTGCCGGCCGGCGTCACGGCGCTGATCCGCCTGCCGCTATAAGGCGTCGATCGCAATCGCGGCGGACGAGTCCGTAACTGGTTTGGGACCTTGTTTAAGCGTCAGTCGTCGCGTCGGCGCTCGCGCCGTTTGCCAGTTCCCACGAGTGCCCCGATCGCCAGAGCGGTGGCGACCGCAAGCAGCGGCTGTTTGCGCAGGATGCCCGCCGCGGCAAGCAGTGTCAGGTTGGTTTGCATCTGTCTGCGGCGGCGACGCTCCTCGGCCAGGCGGCGGTCGCGTCCTTGCAGCATCGCAATGATGCCGAACAGCACCAGCGCGGTCACGAAAAACGCGATCGCGATCGCGGCGGAGGCTGTGACCGGACTGTAAAGTGCGCTGAGATACAGGAACGCGGCTGCGAGGCCGAAGACATAGGCCGTGGCAAGCAGCAATCCTATAATGCCCCATAAGATCGCATTGCGTTTCACGCGCGCAGTGGCCGCGCCGATATCGGCGCTCATGAGCGCGGTCAGGGCTGCCGTCAATGGTCCCATGAATTGCCCCCGATCATCTTCCCCTCGATCTCAGCGGATGGGCGCAACCCATCCGCCTCACCGGCTTGCATCTTCTTCAGCGACGAAGAAGCGCGGCTATGGCCAGACCGATCAGGGCGGCGGCGCCGAGGGTTGCGACGGGATGTTCGCGCACGGCGTGCCGAACCTGCTTTTCCGTGCCGGCGTAGCGATCACGAAGCTCGGCCAGCAGATCTTCACCGCTTGCCAACAGTTCGCTGAGGCCCGCTTCAGCCTGTTCGCGGGCATCCTGTGCCTTGCTGCGCGCCTGCTGCGAAGCCGTCGATCCGCGATCGGCCAAGAGGGCGACAAGCGTCGCCACATCATTGCGCAATTCGCCCAGTTGTTCCTCGATGGAGATGTCGGCGAGCTTGCCGTTGCTTTTTGTCGAACGCGAGCTCGAACCGGAGAAGAGGCCTGACGCCATGACGAATACTCCCTTTCACACATGCGCCGGCCGCGAACGGTCGGCGCTTCCTGATCAAACCGGCGGGCACAACTGCAGGCCTACGCCGGCGCTTCGGGAGAACAACGCGCAAGTGCGGAAATTGTTTCGATAAATCTTGGTGTTGGCTCTCGGAAGAATCCGGACGTGCGCTTGCGTCAGAGCGATGCGGTTTGCGGCAGCACGAAGGGCACCGGCGCTGGCGGAGCCACGCCCACCCGCATGCGGCAGCCGAAGACCGCTTCCATCGTCTCGTCCGTCAGTACCTCGGCCGGCGCGCCGCTGGCGCGGACCTTGCCGGCCTTCATCATCACCATGTGGTCGGCGAACATGGCGGTGAGATTGAGGTCGTGCATGACGGCAACGACACCGCCGCCGCGTTCGCAGAAGCTGCGTGCGAGCTGCATGATGCCCAGCTGGTGGCGGATATCGAGGCTTGAGACGGGCTCGTCGAGCAGAAGGTAACGCGGTTGGCCATCGGTAACGGGTTCTGAGATCTGGCAAAGCACGCGGGCAAGCTGCACGCGCTGCTGCTCGCCGCCGGACAGTTCCTGATAGAAACGCCCGGCAAAGCCGCCGAGATCGACCGCTTCGAGCGCTTCTGCCGCGATCCGGTCGTGCAGGGCGGCGTCGGCGTTTGCGCCGGCGGCAAGCCCGAGCCGAACCACTTCTCGCACCGTGAACGGGAAGGAGATGACGGTCGATTGCGGCAGCACGCCGCGCATCGACGCGAGTTCCCAGGGCTTCAGGCCGCGCAGGTCGCGGCCGTTGATGCGGATCGTCCCGCCTGCTGGTGCAAGCTCTCCGGAAATGGCCTTCAGCGTCGTGGTCTTGCCGCAGCCGTTCGGGCCGACGATCGCCGTCAGCGCGCCGGGTCGGGCCTCGAGCGAAACGCCGTGGATGACCGGTCGCCCGCCGAGGCGGACGGAGAGATTGGAAACGTTGATCATGGCTTCGCTCACAATCCCATGTTCGAACGGCCGCGCAGCAGGATCCAGAGGAAGAACGGTGCGCCGATAAAAGCGGTGACGATGCCGATCGGCAGTTCCGCCGGGGAAACGATGGTGCGGGCGATCATGTCGGCAAGGATCAACAGCGTGCCGCCGAGCAGAGCCGAGGCCGGCAGCAGGTAGCGGTGATCGGGGCCGATGACGAGGCGCAGCAGATGCGGCACGACGATGCCGACGAAGCCGATGCCGCCGCTGACGGCAACCGACGCGCCGGTCGCCGCAGCAACGCTGACGATCGCGACGTTCTTCAGCCGCTGGACGGGAATGCCCATGTGGAAGGCTGCCGCCTCGCCGAGCGTGATCGCATTGAGGCCGCGGGCGAGAAAAGGGGTGACGGCGAGCGAAAGCAGAATGATCGGCGCCGAGGCCAGGATCTTCGTCCAGTTGGCGCCGGCAAGTGAGCCCAGGCCCCAGAAGGTGAGGTCGCGCAATTGCTTGTCGTCGGCCATGAAGACGAGCACGCCCGTGACGGCGCCGGTCAGTGCGCCAAGCGCGATGCCGGCCAGAAGCAGGGTGGCGATCGAGGTCTGCCCGCCGCGCGTGGCGATGCGGTAGAGCAAAAGCGTCGTGACGAGGCCGCCGAAGAAGGCAGCGACCGGCAGCGCATAGAAACCGAACAGGGCAAACAGCGGCCCGAAGGTGGCGGTTCCAAGCACGATCAGCAGCACGGCGCCAAGACTCGCGCCCGAGGAAACGCCGACGAGGCCGGGATCGGCCAGGGGATTGCGGAAGAGCCCCTGCATGACCACGCCGGAAACTGCAAGCGACGCGCCAACGAGCATGCCGAGCACGGCGCGAGGGAGCCGGATATCGAGAATGATGATGCGGTCGCGGATGCTCAGGGCCTGGTCGGCCTCGCCGATCAGCCAGCGCCAGACATTGGCGAGCGACGCGTCGGCCGCGCCGGTCATGATCGAGCCGACGAAGGTGGCGATGGCGATTACCACGAGGGCGACGACGAGAAGCCGGGCCAGCCGCGAGCGGTTGCCCGCACGCCATTCGTTGCGGATGTCGGCGGCCAATCCGGTCAGGCGCATGCCGCGGCCCAATGCCTCACTGCGAGGCATTGGCCTTCTTCCCGTAGATGGCGGCATTCAGTTCGCGAACGGCGCTTGCTGTGCGCGGGCCGAAGCCGAGCAGGTGCAGGCCGTCCATGCGCACCAGCGCCTTGTTCTGGGCAGCAGGGGTCAGGCTCAATGCCGGCATGGCGAAGAGCTCTTCCGCCTTGGCGGCGTGTTCGCCACCGCGATCCATCATCAGGATGACGTCGGGCTTGGCTTCGACGATCGCTTCGTCGGTGAGTGCCTTGTAACCGGGGAAGGTGCCGACGGCGTTCACCGCGCCGGCGAGTTCGATGATGCCGTTGGCGGCGGTACCCTGACCAGAGGCCATGACCTTGCCGCCCTGGGTGCTCAGGATGAACAGCACGCGCTTGCGCTCACTGTCGGCGCGCGCGGCATCCTCCGCCACGGCTGCATCGAGATCGGCTTCGACGCTCTTGGCGAGCGTTTCTGCCTTGTCCTCGACGCCGAGAAAAGCGCCAACGGCGCGGATCTTGGCGGGAATGCCGGCCTTGTCGAAGGTCTCGGGCACGCTGGTGAAGGCGATGTTGGCCTCCTTCAGCACCGCCAGCGCCTCCGGCGGGCCGCTGCCTTCGACAGCGACGATGGCGCTCGGATTGACCGCAATGATGCCTTCGGGCGCGAGCTGGCGCATATAGCCGACATCCGGAAGCGTCTTTGCTGCTTCCGGATAGGTGCTGGTGGAATCACGCCCGACGAGACGGCCTTCTTCGCCGAGCGCATAGATGATCTCGGTGACGGCGCCGCCGACCGAAACGACGCGCGAGACGTCGGCCTTCTGCGTGTCCTCGGCCATGGCCGTCCGGATGAAGGCGGGGGCATCGGGTGCCACTGCCGGCAGCAGGAAGGTCGCCGAAAGGGCGAAGGCGCCGAGCGCCAGCCCCGAGCGGCGAAGGCGACGGAAGTCGAGACCGTTGATCATCTTGCGTATCCTATTCTCTCGCTCAGGCGGCAACCGTCGTATCGAGGCGCGGCAGGCCTTCGGCGATCGAGCGCCATTCGGGACGTTCCGCCAGGCCCTCTTTGCGCTTGCCGAAGAACTGGATGATCATTTCGCCCTTGGCGTCGAGCGCCTCGATCGAGGTGACATGGCCGTCGGCTGTCGGCTTGCGCACCGCCCAGAGCTCGGCAATGTGGTCGGTGCGCAGATGCAGGTGGAAGGTTGGATCCATGACGTTGAGCCAGGGGCCCATCGTCGCGATCTTGGCGATCGGGCCGGAATGGATCTGGATCATGCCGCGGTTGCCGACGAAGCACATGATCGGCAGTTCGACTTCGGCGCTTGCCTGCATCATTGCTTCGACGCTCTGCGGGTCGAGCTGCCAGGCGAAATCGTCGCCGATGTTGCTCAGCGCCTGGCGGCGGCCGATCTTCAGCTTGCGCAACATGCCGTGGAACTGATGGGTGTCCGTCATCTTCGTCCAGCGTTCACGCAGCTCGACGACGTCCACGACGGTTTCCGGCTTGTCGTCGGTCGGCTGAACGCTGGTGTCGGCGACAAACTCTTGCGTCTGATCGTCGAGGCGGAAATCCGCGACGAGCTTTTCATAGGCCGTGTCGTTCGATGCCGCGCGCAGATGTACCTTGTGCACGGCGTTGCCCCACTTGTCGAAGAACTGCAGGCTCTTGCGGACTTCGCCCTTGTCGTCCGTCTTCGTCACGGCGAAGGCGTGTGCCCAGGCGCTCGGGAAAACACGAAGGTCGATCTGTTCGCCAAGCACGATGCTCGCCATCTCGCCGGTGGTGATCTTCTCGTAGACGCCGATCTTTTCGTGGACGGCGCTTTCGTTGCGGGTCAGCGCCATGACTTCACCGAGCTCTTCGACCCGCGACAGGAAGCGGTTGGCGTCGGCATCGATGCGCACGGCGGTCAGCCCACATTCGGCAGCGACCAGCGCGGCTTCGGAAACGCCGAGCTGGGCTGCGATATCACGCTCGCGCAATTTCGGGTTTTCGGCGCGGTAGGCGCGGATTTCAACGGGAGTGGGGCGAAGGCTCTCGGTCATTTTCATCTGCCTATTTGTTCAGGATCAGCTTGCCTTGGCGGGTGATCTTCATGCGGTAGATCGCGCCGTCGTGGGAAATGAGAATCTCGTTTTCGGTGCCGAAGAGCTCGCGACTTTCGATGATCCGTTGCGCCCGTCCGGTCAGCACCGGAGGCTCCGAGGGGCGTGCGAGATTGTTGTCGTTGGTCACTGTGTTTCGGCCGTTTCGAGTGGGCAGGCCGCGCTGATTTTCCCGCATTTCCCGCCGTGCAATTCGATTACTATCTTGACTTCATTACTCATATTTATTTATGGACGCAATACCGGACTTATAAACTCAAGTTACTTGCTGCCGGCTTGTGGACAAGGGCGTGCGGCCGGCGTTCGGTGGTGTGCTCGATCCTTTGGAGTGGTGTCGTCATGAAGTTTCCCAGCCTTCCGATTGTTTCCGTTGCTCTTGCGGCTCTCGTTGCCGCAACCGCTGCCAAGGCGCAGGAGACCGCAGCGGCTGGGGGGCTGACGATCGAGCTCTACGAGGTGGCGCCGTCCCAGAAGGGCTGCAAGCTCACCTTCGTTGCCGGCAACGAATTCGCGCAGTCGTTGAGCAAGGTTTCCTTCGAGTTCGTCATTTTCGACCAGAAGGGGCTGGTCGAACGCATGGCCGTGCTCGATTTCCGCGACCTTCCCGCCGGCAAGACCAAGGTTCGCCAGTTCGATCTGCCCGGCACCAACTGCGATGCGGTGAAGAGCCTGCTGATCAACGACGCGCCGGCCTGTGTCGGCGACGGGGTTCAGCCGGGCGCCTGCATGAGCGGGATCAAGACCGGCTCTAAGTCGGCGGTCGAACTCAAGGGGTGAGCGGGACTGGGGCTTAGCGCGTCCGGCAATCCGAGCATGAGGTTTGCGTCGCCCTGGTGCGACGAAGGTAAGGCTGAAATGAAGCGTATCGTCATCTGGAGCGGGGCCGCCGTCTTATCGCTTGCAACCCACGGCGTCGTGCTCGCGACGCTGTTTGGTAGCAGCCCGCCCGAGACGCAACTGGATCTGATCCAGGGTGGCGAAAGCGTCGAAGTGGCGCTTCTCGGCGATGCATTCGAGGAAACGCTTCAGTCCGGTGAAGTGTCCGAAATCGTCGAGCCCACGGAAGATCTGCCCGAGGAGGTTCAGCCCGCCGAGATCCAGCCGGTCGAGGATGTTGCCCCCACGCAGGAGATTGCTGCAGAGCAACCCCACGACCTGACGGCGACGGAGGCAGACGTGATCCTGCCGGCGGAGGAAATGCCTACCCTGCAAGTCGCCGAGGCTGTGGTGACGGCGAGCGTCGCGCCGGTCGAGACTGTCGTGCCGGAAGAAAAGCCCGAGGAGCCGAAGAAGGAAAAGGTCGAAAAGCCGGAGCCGAAGAAGGAGCCGGTGAAAAAGAAGAAGGTCACCCGCAAGAAGGCGGGCGATCAGGGCGAGCAGGCGCAAAATCAGGTCAAGGGCAAGCAGGACGGCCAGGAGAATGGCAGTTCGTCCGCTGCGAATGGCAACAGCCGCGCGTCCGAGGTCGGCAACGCCAACATGGAGAATTATGGCGGCAAGATCCGCAAGCGGATCACACGCCGGTTCAAGGTTCCGTCGGCTGCAAGACGCGACGGCGTATCCGGCACGGCGACCGTTCGTTTCACCTTGACGTCGAATGGAAACCTGACGCGTGTCAGCCTCGCGGGCAGTTCCGGCTCGCCGGCGATCGACGAGGCCGCCATCGATGCGGTTCGCCGCGCTGCGCCATTCCCGGCGTTTCCGGCCGGAGCGCCAAGCTCCGAATCCTTCATCGTGCCGATGGTTGCGACCGTCCGCTGACCTTTTCCCCTTGCCGTGGGATTCGCGCAGAAGCTGCAAGAAAAAATATGATTAGAAAACTCATGTTTATACTTTACTCTGTTTATCAAGTTTAATAGGTTGCCCTCGTCACGCAGCCGAAGGGTGTGTGTCGAGAGGATATCCCGATGCGACCGGCTGCCTGACGAAGGCCCTTGTTGCGCGACCAGACGGAGAAGATTGCATGCGCGGCAAGCGTCACCAGAATGCGGCGAAGAACGGCAAGGGTCGCTCGGGTTCGGAACCGGTCGAGGCCCGCCAGGAGGCCGGCAAGGCGACGCTCGAAGGGCGCAGCTTCCTGTATGTCGGTGGCCGTGATTGCCAGGTGGCGCACTTGCGCGAAATCGCCAGCTCCTTCGGCGCCGAGTTGCTGCACCACGACGGTGGCCTGCGTGAGGCCGTTTCGCGTATCGACCGCGTGCTGCCGTCTGTCGACTGCGTCTTCTGCCCGATCGACTGCATCAGCCATGACGCATGTCTTCGCGTGAAGACCGGCTGCAAGAAGTGGGGCAAGGCCTTCGTGCCGCTGCGCAACGGCTCGAAGTCGAGCCTGGAACGCGCGCTCCAGGACCTGACCACCAGCCGCAACGAGCGGTAATCCTCTGAAAGACAAGACGAGAATTTGCAATGAACGAAGAACGTCCCGACCTCGCCATGATGATCGGCTTGCACAAGCTGGCGGCCCAGCAGGGCGACGGCCTGGTGCCCGAGCTCTACGAGATCCTGACGCGACGGGCGCGCATGGTGGAAGAGAATACCAATGTCGCCGAGTTCCCCACCTGGCAGGCGCGCCCGCCGGTGCGCGACCCGTTCGGGCTTGCGGAGCCGAAGGAAGGAACTATCCTCGCCTTTCCACGGGCCACAAGCGATGCCGCCCTCAAGAAGGAAAGTGCCTAGCAATTCCAGGAAAAGTGCGAAGCGGTTTTCCGTCCGGAAATGCGTAAGCTAGGAAGCAATTCCAGGAAAAGTGCGAAGCGGTTTTCCGTGCGGGGTTGCGTCCATTCAAAGAGTTGGATCGTTTTGCCGTATCGGTGAAAGGACCTAGGAGACCAAGATGTTTGTTGCCATGAACCGTTTTCGTATCGCCATCGGCCACGAAGAGGCTTTCGAAGCGGTGTGGAAGGGGCGCGATTCCAGCCTGTCGGAGATGCCCGGCTTCGTTTCCTTCCACCTGCTGCGCGGCGACAGCGTGCCGGAGGAGGGCTACACGCTCTTCGCCTCGAACTCGGTCTGGAAGGACAAGGATTCGTTTTCAGCCTGGACCAAGTCGGAGAATTTTCGCGCGGCCCACAAGAACGCCGGCGAGAACAGGGCGATGTATCTCGGTCCGCCGAAGTTCGAGGGTTTTTCGGCCGTTGAAGGCGCCTGATCCGCGCGCCGGCGCGGACATATGATCCTGATTTTGCGTGTTATTCGCCTCCCGGATGGACCTCTCCGGGAGGCGAATTGTTTTGGGGTCAGGCCGTCTTCTTCGGCAGGAAGGCGCCGAGCGAAACGGCGAGCCACCCCGCCATAATCGTCGTGCCGCCGAGCGGAGCGGACATCGGGAAGAGACCGTGGCCTGCAACATGGCGCATGGCGAGATCGGCCGAAAACAGCGCCGTGCCAACCGCGATCAGAAGCGCGGCAACGGCCGCCATTCGAAAGTGCGGCCAGGCGGCGTAGAGCGCCACCAATGCCGGGGCGTGGGCGAGGCACATCGCCGAAATGCCGGCAAGCAGCCTCGGGTCATCGCCATGCGAAGCGGCGGCCGCGCTGACGACGCCGGTCAGGCCCATCAAACCGGCAACAAATAGCGTCGTGGCGCGAAATCCGCTGTGCGACATGGTCATTCCTTGTTCTGCATGTGAAGGGCGAGGCGGGTGATCGGGTCGAGAATGATCTGCCGGAGCTTGGGATGGTCGATCGTTTCCTCAAGCGCGCGGGTAAAGCAAAGCAGCCACTCGTCCCGTTCCTCGGGCCCGATCTCGGCGACGAAATGGCGACGGCGCAGCATCGGATGGCCGCGCTTTTCGACATAGATGGGCGGCCCGCCGAGCCAGCCGGTCAGGTACTCGTAAAACTTCTCTTCGCTTCCGGAAAGATCGGGCGGATGCACGGCACGGCAGCGCGCCGCTTCCGGCAACGTGTCCATCAGCTCATAGAAACGGCGCGTCAGGGCGCGGACCGTCGGGTCGCCGCCGATGGCTTCGTAGAGGGTCGTGGTTTCCGGTTCCGCCATGCTCTGCGTCCTTCGTTCGTTCGGTCCTAGCGCGCAGCGACCGGGCGGACAACGATTTTCAGAACGCGAATTTGCGGCGTTTCATCGCGGTCAAACAACACTTCTCTTGACAAACCGTCCAGACGGTATCTTTATGGATGCATGACCGAAGCTCATCGTCGCAAGAAACAGCCGGAACAGGTGCGCCAGCAATTGCTGGAGGTTGCCGCACGCCTTTCGCACGAGCAGGGCGTGGCTGGCATCACGCTCGATGCCGTGTCGCAGGCAGCCGGGGTCAGCAAGGGCGGGCTGCTGCACCATTTCCCGAACAAGCTCGCGCTGCTCGACGGGCTGTTCGACGACCTGGTGACACGGTTCGATCGCGAGATCGAGGCGGCGATGGCGCGCGATCCGGTGGCGAAGGGGCGGTTCACCCGCGCCTATATCGATGTCTGCTTCGCGCTCGATCCGGCAACAGACGTGCCGGGCTGGCGCATGCTGACCATCGCGCTGATTGCCGAGCCGCATCTGAAGAGCCGTTGGCGCGACTGGGTCGGCCGGCGATCGGCGGAGTTTGCGGAGACGGACGGTTCGACCGGCTGCGTGCTTGCGCGTTTCGCCTGCGACGGCGTCTGGCTCGCGGATCTGATGCAGAGCCACGACCTCGATGCCGAGGCGCGGGTCGGTCTGGTTGAAAATCTCAAGGCGCTTTCGGCGCAATAGATCACTTCATCGTTTTATCGAAACACTGGAGTGATCTAAGTCTTTGAAATCACGCAGCTCCGGACGGAAAACCGCTTTGCACTTTTCCTGGAACTGCTCTGGTCCGGAATGGAGTCCCCCGATGAACCCCGCCATGCTCTATACCGTCCTGGTTGCAGCCATCGTCTTCGAAGTGCTCGGCACCTCGGCGATGCAGGCCGCGCAGCATTTCACCCGGCTGGGGCCGACGGTGATGATGGTGGTCTGCTATGCGATCGCCTTCTTCTTCCTGTCCTACACGCTGCGCTTCATCCCCGTCGGCATCGCCTATGCGGTGTGGAGTGGGCTCGGCATCGTGCTCATTTCGCTCGTCGGTTACTTCGCCTTCGGGCAGAAGCTCGATCTGGCGGCGATCCTCGGACTGGGGCTGATCATAGCAGGCGTGGTGGTCCTCAATCTCTTTTCCAAGTCGACCTTCCACTGAAGCGGTCGGCAGCGCCTGTCCTCAAGCGCCCTGCGGTGGCGCGGTCGATTCCCTGAGGATCAGTTCCACCGGCCAGAGTTCGTGAACCTCTTCGGTCGGCCGGCCTGAGAGAAGCTGCAGCACGAGGTCGGCCGAGCGCGCGCCCGCCGCCCGCATCGAAGAGCGTGTCGCCGAGAGCGACGGAACCATGTTGTCGGCCGTGAGGTAAGGGAAAACGTCGTCATGGGCGATGACCGAGACCTCGCGGCCGATCTCCAGGCCCATGGACCGTGCTGCCCGGTAGATGCCGAGCGCTGTCATCATCGAGCCGGCAACGAAGGCGGTGGGGCGGGGCGTCTGCTCCAGGAACGAGCGCGCGAAGCGGAAGCCGAGTTCGTCGGTAAAGTTGCCATGGGCGACGAGGCGCGGATCGAAGGCGATGCCGCGCGCCTGCAGCGCGTCGCGGTACCCCTTGTCGCGGTGAAGCGAGAAAGTGCGGCCCTGCCGGCCGTTGATCATGGCGATGCGGCGATGGCCGAGATCGATGAGATGCGAGGTCGCGCGGCGGATCGCGCCTTCGTTGTCGATGTCGAGCCAGGCGTGCGGCACGTCGATATCGGAGCGCCCGTGCACGAGGAAGGGCATGCCGAGCTTGTGGAGGAGGGCGATGCGCTCGTCGTTCGGTTCGGGCGAGTGCACGATCACGGCGTCGACGCGGCCGCTGACGGCGAGCCGGCTATAGAGCTGGATTTCGCCCGTGGGGTTCTTGTCGTCCATTGGGCTGACGAGAATGTCGATATCCTCGGTGCCGAGCCGTTCGGCCAGGCCACCCATGAACTCGGAAAAATGGAACTCGCCGGAGCGGCCCATGACCACGCCGATCGCGCCGGCCCGACCGGTGGCGAGCCGCACCGCATTGATGTTCGGACGATAGCCAAGGCGGGTTGCCTCTTCGGCCACGCGCTTGCGCGTCTTTTCGCTGACTTCGGGATAACCGCTCAGCGCCCGGCTGACCGTCGTCGGCGAAAGGCCCAGTTGTTGTGCGAACTCCCTCAGCTTCATTCGAAATGCGTTTCCTCAAGCCTAGCCCGGTCCCAGAAATATACAGCTTCGCTGCCCGTAACAATCGGTTTGTCGGGGACGCCAGGTTCTACAGGCCGGGTATGGATTTTACCAAACCGTTTTAAATTAATACGGTTCCCCTTTGATTTTATGGGGTTCTGTGAGGGGCGGTCGATTTTTCTCTCCCATTGCTATTTGTTTGAAAAACAACGAATATTTGTAATAATCCACGCCAAATGGACTTTTCTAAGTGTGTGGATTGACAGTTTTTCTGTCTTCTGCCAACTTTTTCTCATCCAAACCGCTTTCGAATTTGCCGAGGAGCTTTCGTGCGGTGGAGGGGGAACAGGAGGAGTCGACCCAATGACAACCACGCTCAATGTGCTGAGTTTTTGTGCCGCAATCGTTGCAGCCGGGACGGCTGGCGCCGCCGAGCTTTCGCTCGCCGCCAACACGACCGGGAAGAACGTCCATTTCATTCGCGAACAGCTGGACATTTTCGAGAAGCAGACCGGGCACAAGGTGAGCCTGGTCACCATGCCGCCATCGAGCAGCGAGCAGTTCAGCCAGTACCGGCTGTGGCTTGCCGCCGGAAACAAGGATGTCGACGTCTACCAGACCGATGTCGTCTGGGCGCCGCAACTGGCCGACCAGTTCGTCGATCTGACGGAGGCGGCAAAGGACGTTGTTGGCCAGCACTTCCCGTCGATCATCGCTTCGCAGACGGTGAACGGTCGCCTCGTGGCCTTGCCGGTTTTCACCGATGCACCGGCACTGTTCTATCGCAAGGACCTGCTCGAAAAATACGGCAAGACGCCGCCGAAGACCTGGGACGAGCTGGCTGCGACCGCCAAGGAAATCCAGGAGAAGGAGCGGGCCGCCGGCCAAGCCGATCTCTGGGGCTATGTCTTCCAGGGCAATGCCTATGAGGGCCTGACCTGCAACGCACTCGAATGGGTCAAGTCGTCGGGCGGTGGCCAGATCGTCGAGCCCGACGGCACGATCTCGATCAACAACGAGAAGGCGGCCGCCGCAATCGACCGGATCAAGGGATGGGTCGGCACGATCTCGCCGCAGGGCGTGCTTGCCTATCAGGAGGAGGAATCACGCGGGGTCTGGCAGACCGGCAATTCCGTCTTCATGCGCAACTGGCCCTATGCCTATGCGCTCGGCAATGGCGATGACAGCGCGGTGAAGGGCAAGTTTGCCGTCGCGCCGCTGCCGACGGCCACCGATGGTGACCAGCCGTCTTCGACGCTCGGCGGCTGGAACGTCGCCGTCTCCAAATATTCCGACGACCAGGAGGCGGCGATTGCGCTCGCCAAGTTCCTGTCGTCCGCCGAGGTGCAGAAGCGCCGGGCGATCGAGCTTTCGAACCTGCCGACAGTTGCCGCACTCTACGACGATGCGGAGGTCGCCAAGGCCCAGCCGTTCATGCCGGCCTGGAAACCGATCTTCGAAAGCGCGGTGCCGCGCCCGTCGGCCGTCACCAAGGTCAAATACAACGAGGTTTCCGCCAAGTTCTGGAACGCGGTGCACAACTCGCTTTCCGGCAACGGCACGGCAGCGGAAAATCTTGAACTGCTCGAAGTCGAACTCACCGAGATGAAGGGCGACAACTGGTGATCCTCCCGGGGGCGAGGGGAGTGCTTGTCAAGCCTCCCTTCGCTCCACCGAGCCACCGCCTTTTCTCTCCGATCAACCGCTCGGCCGTGCGCCGAATGGCAAGGGTGAGTACAGACATGACCGACATTTCCGTCGCAGACCCGCCTTCCGCCCTTGGGCAGCAGGCCCGGATCCGCTCCGACCTCAACGCCGAGCGCATCCGCTCCGCCTGGATCTTTCTCGCACCGACGCTTCTGGTGCTGGCACTCGTCGCCGGCTGGCCGCTCATTCGCACAGTCTATTTCAGCTTCACCAATGCGTCGCTGACCAACCTCGAAGGCGCCGAGTTCGTCGGCTTCAAGAACTACCTTTCCTGGATCACGCTGAAGAGCGGGCGCACCGTCTATAACGGCCTGCTTGCCGATCCGGCCTGGTGGAACGCCGTCTGGAACACGCTGAAGTTCTCGGCCGTTTCCGTCACCATCGAGACGGTGCTCGGCCTGATCGTCGCGCTGGTCCTGAATGCGAATTTCCCGGGCCGCGGGCTGGTGCGCGCCGCAATCCTGATTCCCTGGGCGATCCCGACGATCGTGTCCGCCAAAATGTGGGCCTGGATGCTCAACGACCAGTTCGGCATCCTGAACGATCTTCTGCTCGGCCTAGGCCTCATCAGCCAGAAGGTCGCCTGGACCGCCAATCCGGAGACCGCGATGGTCGCCGTTTTGATCGTCGACGTCTGGAAGACGACGCCGTTCATGGCGCTCCTGATGCTGGCCGGCCTGCAGATGGTACCGTCGGATATATATGAGGCGGCCAAGATCGATGGCGTGCATCCGGTCAAGGTCTTCTGGCGGTTGACGTTGCCCTTGATCCGGCCGGCGCTGATGGTGGCGGTGATCTTCCGCATGCTCGATGCGCTGCGCATCTTCGATCTCATCTATGTGCTGACGCCCAACAACGCGAAGACCAAGACGATGTCGGTGCTCGCGCGCGAAAACCTGTTCGACTTCGACAAGTTCGCCTATGGCGCCGCGGCCTCGACGATGCTGTTCCTGATCATCGCGGCGATCACCGTCGCCTACATGTGGTTCGGCCGCGTCAATCTCGAAGGAGAGCGCTGATGGTTGCCACCCTTGCCAAGCGCACGGCGTTCTACGCCCTCGTTGCCGCCATCATCATCATGGCCGTCTTCCCGTTCTACTATGCGGTGCTGACGAGCTTTAAATCCGGGACGGCGCTGTTCCGGGTCGACTACTGGCCGACCGAGATCTCCTTCGACAACTACGCGGGCATCGTCACCAGCAGCGGCTTCCTGCGCAATCTCGCCAATTCGCTGCTGGTCGCAACGATCGTCGTTGCCGTGTCGTTGCTCCTGGCCGTCACCGCTGCCTATGCGTTGGCGCGAGTGCGGTTCCGCGGTCGCGGGCTCCTGCTTCTGACGATCCTGTCGGTGTCGATGTTTCCGCAGATCGCGGTGCTTGCCGGCCTCTTTGAACTCATCCGCTCGGTCGGCATCTTCAACACGCCCCTGGCGCTGATCTTTTCCTACATGATCTTCACCTTGCCGTTCACGGTCTGGGTGCTCACCACCTTCATGCGCGATCTGCCGGTGGAGATCGAGGAAGCGGCGATCGTCGATGGCGCCACACCCTGGGTGATCATCACCCGCGTGTTCATGCCGCTGATGTGGCCGGCGCTGGTGACG
Source organism: Ensifer sp. SL37 (assembly GCF_026672675.1). Classification (NCBI taxonomy): domain Bacteria; kingdom Pseudomonadati; phylum Pseudomonadota; class Alphaproteobacteria; order Hyphomicrobiales; family Rhizobiaceae; genus Ensifer; species Ensifer sp. SL37. The sequence goes on from NZ_JAPPRN010000006.1 coordinate 2,426,919, forward strand.
ACGGGGCTGCTCGCCTTCATCGCCGCCTGGAACGAGTTCCTGTTCGCGCTGACCTTCACCTCATCGGACAGCCAGCGCACGGTGCCGGTCGCGATCGCGCTGCTCTCGGGAAACAGCCAGTACGAAATTCCGTGGGGCAACATCATGGCCGCATCGATCATCGTCACCGTGCCACTGGTTGTTCTCGTGCTGATCTTTCAGCGGCGGATCATCTCCGGGCTCACCGCCGGCGGCGTCAAAGGATAAGGGGAGAAAATATGGCAGAGCTTCAATTGCGCAACATCCGCAAGTCCTTCGGCGCCTTCGAGGTGATCAAGGGCGTCAGCATGGATATCCGGGCCGGCGAATTCATGGTCTTTGTCGGGCCCTCCGGCTGCGGCAAGTCCACGCTGCTGCGGCTGATCGCCGGGCTCGAAGACATCTCATCGGGCACGCTGTCCTTCGACGGCCAGGTGGTCAACCAGTTGACGCCGTCGAAGCGCGGCATCGCGATGGTGTTCCAGTCCTATGCGCTTTACCCGCATATGACGGTATTCGAGAACATGTCCTTCGGCATGCAGCTTGCCGGCAAGGACAAGGAGCAGTGCAAGAAGCGCGTCGAGGCGGCAGCCGAGATGCTGCAGCTGACGCCCTATCTGCAGCGGCTGCCGCGGCAGCTCTCCGGCGGCCAGCGCCAGCGCGTGGCGATCGGCCGGGCTATCGTGCGCGATCCCAAGGTCTTTCTCTTCGACGAGCCGCTCTCCAATCTCGATGCGGCGCTGCGCGTTGCGACCCGCATCGAGATCGCCAAGCTGCATCGCAGCATGCACAAGACGACGATGATCTATGTCACCCACGACCAGGTCGAGGCGATGACACTGGCCGATCGCATTTGCGTGCTACGGGATGGCCGGGTCGAACAGATCGGCACGCCGCTCGAACTCTATGAAAGCCCGAACTCCGTCTTCGTCGCCGGCTTTATCGGTTCGCCGAAGATGAACTTTCTGTCCGGCGCACTGGCTGCGCCCTACGATGCCCCTACGATCGGCATCCGAGCGGAGCATCTGGAGATCAAGGCGAGTGGGGGTCAATGGTCGGGAACGGTGGTGCATTCCGAAATGCTGGGGTCCGACAGCTACATTTATCTTGATATCGGCGCTGGCGAACCGGTCATCGTCCGGGAAGGTGGCACCTCGCATCACCGGCCGGGTGAGACAATTCACATCTCGCCGCTCGGCGGCAACATCCACCGCTTCGATGCATCGGGGCAGGCTCTCGGCCGCGCACCCATGAAAGGGGCTGCCTGACCAGATCCCGAACAAGCTGAAGACACCCAGAGCTTCGGGGTCGCCAATTCCTGGCGGCCCCATCTATCGTAAGACGACAGGCCCGTAACGGGCGAACACGCAAGGAGAATGACCGTGCCTATCAGAACAGTTGTTTGGGGCGAGAATATTCACGAGCAGACCAACGAAATCGTCCGCAGCATCTATCCAAACGGGATGCACAATACGATCGCGGCGGCGCTGAATACGGAAGCTGCGATCGAGGCGACGACGGCGACGCTGCAGGAGCCGGAACATGGCCTGAGCGTCGAGCGCCTTGCCAACACCGATGTGCTTCTCTGGTGGGGCCACAAGGACCACGGCGCCGTCAGCGACGAGATCGTCGAGCGTGTTGCCAAGCGCGTCTGGGAGGGCATGGGCCTGATCGTGCTGCACTCCGGCCATTTCTCCAAGATCTTCAAACGGCTGATGGGCACGCCCTGCGCGCTGAAGTGGCGCGAAGCAGGCGAGCGTGAGCGCGTCTGGGCGATCAATCCGCGTCACCCGATCGCCGAAGGCATCGAGGAGAACTTCGTGCTCGAGAACGAGGAAATGTACGGTGAGCAGTTCTCGGTGCCGGAGCCGCTCGAAACCGTCTTCATCTCGTGGTTTGCCGGCGGCGAAGTGTTCCGCTCGGGGCTGACCTGGCGCCGCGGTGCCGGCAACATCTTCTATTTCCGTCCCGGCCACGAAACCTACCCGACCTATCACGACGCCAATGTCCAGAAGGTGCTGCGCAATTCGGTGAAGTGGGCCTACAACGCCGACAACCGCTACACGGCGATCCACGACGCACCAAACGTGCCGGTCGAAAGGGCGCTGGAGCCGATCGTCGAGCGCGGCCCCAGGCTGCACCAGGCCGGCGAAGCAGGATACAGGTGAGCATCATGCGTCTTCTCATTGTAGGAACCGGCGGCATGGCAAACAGCCATGCCCAGGCCTTTGCCAAGATCGAAGGCGTCGAGATGGTCGGCGCTGTCGATGTCGATCCCGCCCGGGCCAAGGCTTTTGCCGACAAGCACGGCATTGCCGCGACCTTCACCTCGCTCGACGAGGCGATCGCCTGGGGCAAGTTCGATGCGGCGACGAACGTGACGCCCGACAAGGCGCATCACCCGACGACGCTGGCGCTCATTGCCGCGGGCAAGCATGTGCTGTGCGAAAAGCCGCTCGCCGAGAATTATGCCAAGGCGGCAGAGATGGCGGAAGCGGCCGAGCGTTCCGGCCTTGTGACCATGGTCAACCTCACCTACCGCAACGTCGCGCCGCTGCAGAAGGCACGCGCAATGGTGCTTGCCGGCGAGGTTGGCAAGCTGCGTCACATTGAGGCGTCCTATCTGCAGAGCTGGCTCGTTTCCAAGGCCTGGGGCGACTGGGCGACGGAATCGCAATGGCTGTGGCGGCTCTCGACGAAGCACGGCTCGAACGGCGTGCTCGGCGATGTCGGCATCCACATCCTCGACTTTGCCGGCTATGGCGCAGGCACGGACGCCGCCCGCATCTTTGCGCGGCTGAAGACCTTCGACAAGGCGCCTGATAACCGCATCGGCGAGTATGATCTCGACGCCAATGACAGCTTCGTCATGACGGCCGAGTTCGGCAACGGCGCCATGGGCGTCGTCCATGCCAGCCGCTGGGCGACCGGGCATCTGAACGAACTCCGGCTGAGGCTACACGGCGACAAGGGTGCCCTCGAAGTGGTGCACACGCCCGATGGATCGACGCTGCGTGCCTGCCTCGGGGCGGACGTCGAAACCGCGACCTGGCGCGATGTCGATGCGGGCTCCGTCGCGACGAACTACGAGCGCTTCGTGGCCGCCGTCCGTAAGGGCAAGACGGAGGAGCCCGGGTTCCGCCATGCGGCGAACCTGCAGAAAGTGCTCGACCTCGCGATGGTGACGGAAGCCGAGCGGCGCGAGCTGCCCGTCTAACGAGAGTGACGGTCGGGGGTGTTGCTTTTCGCGGCTCCCCCGCTTTCCGGAGGTGTCCAAGGGGTCACTGCCGAGCCGACGGTGTTTTCCATCGATTGGCCGAGACGCCGCAGCTGCCCGTCGTAGTTCCTGCGGGTGTTGGGATCGAAGATCATGATCGGCGTCGAAACCGCCAGGCTCGCGGCATTGCCGACCGTCTGCGTGGCGCCGAGCGTGACGGCGCCGATCCGTTCGCCGAGACCGACATCGGAATCGGTCACGGTCTGGCCGGCGATCAGCCGGTTGCCAAGCAGGCGCACGACTTCGGGGCTTTCGGCGAACTTCCCGTGGTTGAGCTTGTCGCCGCCCTTCAGCGCTGTCAGATCGATGACGCTGATGCCGGCCTGTTCCAGTTGCGTGCGATAGGGCTCGGCGGTCGGGTCGATCTGGCCGAGGCGGTCGACATTGCCGGAGATACGCCTCGACAAGGTCAGCGCCCGGTCGTCGCGCGATACGAACAGCGTGAACTTCGGGCGCTTCGTACCCATGGCGCGGATCTGCTGGCCGAAGACGTCGACGTCGAGGTCGGGCGACGCCAGGATGACATCGGTGATCTTGGGCGCGATGCGTCCGTCGCGGATTGCCATCTGGCGCAGTGCCTCGACCGTCACCCACGACCCCATGGAATGGGCCATGACGGTGATTTCACCGACAGCAGGATTGCTTGAGGCACGCCGCAGCAGTTCCTCCAACGCGTCGCGCGAATAGTTGGTGCTTTCCTTGTCGTAATTGTAGTCGAATATGCTGGCGCGCGAGGGCCAGGTGAAGATGACGGGCGCGACATCGGTGCCGCTGTCGTGCACGATCTGGGCAAAACGATAAACGGCGTCTTCGTAGCGGTTGTTGAAGCCGTGAACGAAGATCAGTACGCGCCGGGTTTTCGGCAGATGACCTTTCACCCAGTTCTGCACGTCGTTGCCCTGATTGAGCGGCGTGACGCTGACGGTGGAGAAATCCCGCTCCGGATTGGCGGGAAGCTTCGTCGGCCATTGCACCTGGCCGACCTTGCGGTTCTTTTCCGGCGGGATGGAGACGGCAATTTCCGTCAGCGAAAGCTCGGCTGAGCGTTCGCCGCTAAAAAGCACGCCCGGCTCGGTGGAGGGAGCACGGGTGGTTGCGACCAGCAGATCGACCTTGGAGGCGCCACCCGTCGTGCCCGAAGGGACGAGCACGCCCACGGGGCGTCCGGCGCAGGCCGCAAGGGTGGCCGCCAGGAGAAGCGTGGCAGCGATGCGGCCCCAGGGCCTCTCCGAGCCCGCAAGAGAAAACGAACGCACCACCAACCTCCCTGTGCCGCATCATGCAGCATGTCGGCCCGATCCGTGGGCCCAAGCCATTCTCCTTGCATGAGAAACGCTGGGTTTTCATCCCTTGGCTGAGGTTCGAAGCCCTGCGGCACCGTGTTTGCCAGCGGCTATGCGGCAATCATGCAACATTTCGCTACAGGCAGGCCTGGGTAAAACCCCCTGATATTCATTGAAAAGGCTTTGGGCTTTCACTAGCATCGCTTCGACTTTCCCCTGGACGCGACCCGAACGGCCCGTCCGATCTCCCTGAAATGATAAGGAAATTCAGGAATGCAGGCGGTTTTCGATGGCCATAACGACGTGCTTCTGCGTCTGTGGCAGAACGCCCGGAAGGGCCAGGACCCGGTACGCGAATTCGTCGACGGCATCGACCAGGGCCATATCGATGCGCCGCGCGCCAAGGCGGGCGGTCTCGTTGGTGGCCTCTCGGCAATCTACGTGCCCTCGGGAGATCTCGTCCTGCAGCCGCCGAACGAGAACGGTCACTACGAAACACCGCTTTCGGCACCGCTCGAGCACCTGCCGTCGCTGGCGATCGCCATGGAGCTCGCCGATATCGCCGTCCGGCTCGACCGGGCAGGGGCGTGGAGGCTCTGCCGGTCGACCGCCGAAATCCGTAGAGCGGTCGAGGCCGGCGTCTTCGCCTCGGTCCTCCACATGGAAGGCTGCGAAGCGATCGGCGCCGATCTTTCCGCGCTCGAAACGTTCTATGCCGCTGGCCTGCGTTCGCTCGGGCCGGTCTGGAGCCGCCACAACGTCTTCGGTCATGGCGTACCGTTCTCCTATCCGATGTCTCCGGACACCGCACCCGGACTGACGGACGCCGGCTTCGAGCTCGTGCGGACCTGCAACCGTCTGGGCATTCTGATCGATCTTGCACACATCACCGAGAAGGGCTTCTGGGACGTGGCGAAGACCACCGACCAGCCGCTGGTCGCCAGCCATTCGAATGCGCATGCGCTGACCCCGGTCGCGCGCAACCTGACCGACAAGCAGCTCGACGCCGTCCGCGAAAGCAAGGGCCTCGTGGGGCTCAATTATGCGACGACGATGCTGCGCGCCGACGGCCAGGAAAATGCCGCAACGCCGCTTTCCGACATGGTGCGCCATGTCGACTATCTCATCGAGCGCATGGGCATCGACTGCGTCGCACTCGGGTCGGATTTCGACGGGGCAACGATCACCGAGGAGATTGCTGATGCGGCCGGTAGTCAGGCGCTCGTTGCGGCGCTCAGAAGCGCCGGATATGGTGATGCCGAACTGGCAAAGATATGCCGGGAGAACTGGTGGAGAGTTCTGGGACAGGCTTGGCACGAGGCCGCCTGAACCCATGAAGAAGGGGCCCAAAAGGGCGCAAACGAGGGAACTGCAAACATGATGCACAAGCTCAATGGACGTCTTCGTCTTCTGACGGCTTCTGCGGCGCTGGCCATGGTGATGGCTGCAACCGCACCGGCCTTTGCGGAAACGCCGAAGGACACGCTGGTCGAAGCCTTTGCGATCGACGACGTGATTACCATGGATCCGGGCGAAGCCTTCGAGCTGACCGCGGCCGAAATCACCGGCAACACCTACAGCATGCTGGTGCGCCTCGACATCAACGACACGACCAAGGTCGTCGGCGACCTCGCCGACAGCTGGACCGTGTCCGACGACGGCCTGACCTATACGTTCAAGCTGAAGCCCGGCCTGAAGTTCGCTTCCGGCAATCCGGTGACCGCTGAAGACGTCGCTTGGTCCTTCGAGCGTGCCGTGAAGCTCGACAAGAGCCCGGCCTTCATCCTCACCCAGTTCGGCCTTACGGGCGACAACGTGACGGAAAAGGCCAAGGCAACGGACGCGCAGACCTTTGTCTTCACCGTCGATCAGGCCTATGCGCCGAGCTTCGTCTTGAACTGCCTGACGGCAACCGTGGGCGCCGTGCTCGACAAGAAGCTCGTGCTCGAAAACGTCAAGCCGGTCACGCCGACGGACGAGTACAAGTATGACAACGACTTCGGCAATGAATGGCTGAAGACCGGCTATGCCGGCTCGGGCCCGTTCAAGCTGCGCGAATGGCGCGCCAACGAAGTCATCGTTCTCGAGCGCAACGAAAACTACTATGGCGAACAGGCAAAGCTTGCTCGCGTCATCTATCGCCACATGAAGGAAAGCTCGGGCCAGCGCCTGGCGCTGGAAGCGGGTGATATCGACGTGGCACGCAACCTCGAGCCGGGCGATTTCGACGCCGTTTCGAAGAATGCCGACCTCGCCACCACGAACGCGCCGAAGGGCACGGTCTACTACATCAGCCTCAACCAGAAGAATGCGAACCTCGCAAAGCCCGAAGTGCGCGAAGCGTTCAAGTATCTGGTCGACTACGATGCCATCGGCTCGACCCTCATCAAGGGCATCGGCGAGATCCACCAGAGCTTCCTGCCGAAGGGCGTTCTGGGTGCACTCGACGAGAACCCCTACAAGCTCGACGTCGCCAAGGCGAAGGAACTGCTGACCAAGGCCGGCCTTGCCGACGGCTTCACCGTCACCATGGACGTTCGCAACGGCCAGCCGGTCACCGGCATTGCCGAGTCCTTCCAGCAGACGCTGGGCCAGGCCGGCGTGAAGCTCGAAATCATCCCCGGCGACGGCAAGCAGACGCTGACGAAGTATCGTGCCCGTAACCACGACATGTATATCGGTCAGTGGGGCATGGACTATTTCGACCCGAACTCGAACGCCGAAACCTTCACCAGCAACCCTGACAACTCCGACGAAGGCAAGAACAAGACCCTTGCCTGGCGCAATGCCTGGGACGTTCCGGAGCTGACGAAGAAGACCAAGGACGCTCTGCTCGAGCGCGACAGCGCCAAGCGTGCGGAGACCTACAAGGAACTGCAGAAGACGGTGCTGGGCGAAAGCCCGTTCGTCATCATCTTCCAGCAGACCGAAGTCGCCGGCTACCGCGGCAACGTCAAGGGCCTGAAGCTCGGTCCGAGCTTCGACACCAACTTCGTCGCCGGCATCACCAAAGAATAAGCCGTCTCGAAGGAATAAACCGAAAGGATCGTTCCCTTGAGCATGAGCGCAACAGGGACAGTGGGCGGGCGCAAACGCGCCCGTCCCGGTAAGATCGTGGCAGCGGTGCTGCGCTTTCTTGTCGTTGTCGTCACCACCTATCTCGGCCTTCTGGCCGTCACCTTTTTCATCGGCCGGGTAATCCCGATCGACCCGGTTCTGGCCGTTCTCGGCGACCGGGCGCCGACGCATGTCGTCGAAAGGACGCGCGAGGCGATGGGGCTCAATCTGCCCCTCTACCAACAATTCTTCATCTATGTCCGCCAGGCGCTGACCGGTGACTTCGGCGTTTCGGTGCTGACGACCAATCCGGTCATGACCGACATCCGCCGCGTCTTCCCGGCGACCATGGAGCTCGCGACGCTCGGCACGCTCATCGGCGCCCTGTTCGGCGTTCCGCTCGGCGTACTTGCGGCCGTCAAGCGCGGCAGCATTGCCGACCAGATCGTGCGCGTCATCGGCCTTGTCGGCTATTCCGTGCCGATCTTCTGGCTGGCGCTCCTGTCGCTGCTGGTGTTCTACGCGCGGCTGAAGTGGGTCGCCTATCCCGGCCGTATCGATATCGTGTTCGAGTACACGTTCACGCCGATCACAGGCTTCTACCTGTTCGACGCACTCTGGCAGCGGCAGTGGGACGTGCTCTGGGATGTATTCCGCCACATCATTCTGCCGGCCTCGTTGCTCGGCTACTTCTCGCTTGCCTATATCAGCCGCATGACGCGCAGCTTCATGCTCAACGAGCTGCAGCAGGAATACATCGTCGCGGCGCGCGCCAAGGGTCTGTCCGAGACCCGGATCATCTGGGGCCACGCGCTCCGGAACGCGGCCGTGCCGCTCGTGACGGTGATTGCGCTCTCCTATGCCGGCCTGCTCGAGGGCTCGGTCTTGACGGAAACCGTCTTCGCCTGGCCAGGTCTCGGTCTCTACATCACCAACTCGCTGCAGAATGCCGACATGAACGCCGTGCTTGGTGGCACCATCATCATCGGTTCGGTCTTCATCGGCATCAATCTCCTGTCCGATCTTCTCTACCGGACGCTCGACCCGAGGACGCGCCAGCGATGAGTACCGTTACCGAAACCCGTGCGATGACGCGTCGCGAATGGCTGCTGTCCGATCGCCCGCAGTCGCGCACCCAGGCCCGGCTTGGCCGTGCCTATATGACGTGGCAGCGTTTTGCCGCCAACAAGCTCGCCGTTCTCGGCCTGCTCATCCTGCTGGCGTTGGTCTTCGTTGCCGCCTTCGCCGATCTCCTGGCGCCGCATTCGCCCTATATCGGGGATCTTGCCAACGCCCGTCTGCTGCCGCCGGGAACCCCCGACTACCTGCTCGGCACCGACGATCTCGGCCGCGATATTCTCTCGCGGCTGATCCATGGTTCGCGGCTGACGCTTGCCGTCGTGCTTCTCGTTGCGATCATCGCAGCACCTGTCGGGCTCATCGTCGGCGCTGTCGCCGGCTATGCTGGCGGCTGGGTCGACGCAGTGCTGATGCGTATCACCGATATCTTCCTCGCCTTCCCGAAACTGGTTCTGGCGCTCGCCTTCGTGGCAGCGCTCGGACCGGGCATCGAGAACGCCGTCATCGCGATCGCCATCACCTCCTGGCCGCCCTATGCGCGTATCGCCCGCGCCGAGACGCTGACGGTGCGCAACTCCGACTACATCGCCGCCGTGCAGCTCATGGGCGCATCGCCGATCCGTATCGTCTTCCGCCATGTGATGCCGATGTGCATGTCGTCGTTGATCGTGCGTGTCACGCTCGACATGGCCGGCATCATTCTGACGGCCGCGGGCCTCGGCTTCCTCGGCCTCGGCGCGCAGCCGCCGCTGCCGGAATGGGGCGCCATGATCGCTTCCGGTCGCCGTTTCATCCTCGACCAGTGGTGGGTGGCAACGATGCCCGGCATCGCGATACTGATCGTCAGCCTCGGTTTCAACCTGCTCGGCGACGGTCTGCGCGACGCGCTCGATCCGCGGGAGAGCGGCCAATGAGTGCGCTTCTGACCGTTGAAGACCTCAAGGTCTCGTTCCCGACCCGCACCGGCCTCGTCGAGGCCGTGCGCGGCGTCTCCTTCACGCTCGGCCGCGAGCGCCTCGGCATCGTCGGCGAAAGCGGCTCCGGCAAGTCGCAGACCGGCCGGGCGATCATGGGGCTGACGCCTGGTCATGCGCAGGTGACGGCAAAGCAGTTGAACTTTGACGGCATCGACCTGCTCTCCGCATCGCCGAAGGTCCGCCGGGATCTCAGGGGCAAGCGGATCGCGATGATCCTGCAGGACCCCAAGTACTCGTTGAACCCGGTGATGAGCATCGGCCGGCAGATCGTCGAGACGCTACGGCAGCACGAAAATGTCAGCCGCGGCGAGGCCCGGGAGAGGGCACTCGACATGCTGGCCGCGGTGCAGATCCGTGATCCGAAGCGCGTTTACGATCTCTACCCGCACGAGGTTTCGGGCGGCATGGGCCAGCGCGCGATGATCGCGATGATGCTGGTTGCCGGGCCGGAACTCTTGATCGCCGACGAGCCGACCTCGGCGCTCGACGTGACGGTACAGCTCGAAGTGCTTGGCATCCTCGACAAGCTCGTCGCCGATCGAGGCATGGGTCTGGTCTTCGTATCGCACGATCTGCGACTCGTGTCGTCCTTCTGTGACCGCGTGATCGTCATGTATGCCGGCCGGATCGTCGAGGAACTGGCGGCGTCCGAGCTTGCCAATGCCAAGCATCCCTATACCCAAGGTTTGCTGAACTGCATGCCGGCGATCGGATCCGATCGTCATCCTCTGCCGGTTCTCGACCGCAAGCCGGAGTGGGCCCAATGACCTCAACCGTTTCCGTTTCGAACCTTTCCGTCACCTATGACGAGTTCAAGGCGCTGAACGACGTCAGCGTCGAGATTGCGCCGGGCGAATCCTTCGGGCTCGTCGGCGAGTCCGGATCGGGCAAGTCGACCTTGCTTCGGGCGATCGCCGGTCTCGCGCCCGTCACCGGCGGCACCATTCGCGTGCATGATCGTGTTCTGCAGGGGGCAAAGCGCGACAAGGCCTTCTACCGCGCCGTGCAGATGGTGTTTCAAGATCCCTATGGTTCGCTGCACCCGCGCCAGACGATCGACCGGCAATTGCTGGAGCCGCTGGCGATCCACGGCGTGGCCGACGGCGAGCGGCGCATCCTGAAGGCGCTTGACGAGGTCGGTCTCGGGTCGGGTTTCCGCTTCCGTTATCCGCACCAGCTGTCGGGCGGTCAGCGCCAGCGCGTTGCGATCGCCCGGGCGCTGATCCTCGAACCATCGATCCTGCTGCTCGACGAGCCGACTTCGGCGCTCGACGCCTCGGTCCAGGCGGAAGTCTTGAACCTCCTGGAACAGGTCCGGCGCGACCATAAGCTGACCTTCATCATGGTCAGCCACGATCTCGGTGTCGTCACCCATATGTGCGATCGGTTGGCGGTGATGCAGGGTGGACGTGTCGTAGAACGCCTGTCCTCGGCGGACCTCGTCGCCGGGCGTATCGGTGAAGATTACACGCGCAGCCTCATGGTCGCGAGCAAGGGCTTTCAGCGCAAGAACGCTGCCGTGACTGCGTGACGGTACCGATACAAGCGGGGCCATCGTCCCGCTTGTATCGCTTCGTTTCGAACCATCCGGTCCAGGCCCGGCCGCTTAGGCGCTTTGCCGCCAGACCGAGGTCGAGTCGGTGATCACCTTCTGGATGCGGCGCTGCTCGCGCCATTCCCGGCCCATATCCTTGATGACCGGCTGCGCCTCGGGCGAGAAGATATAGTTGCGGCGACTGGCGACATAGGCCTCCATCGCCGGGTTGACGCCCGAATAGAACTGCTTTTCCGGATCACGCGAGAGGTCCATCAGGCCGGCGCATTGCCGCGCGAAGTCGCCGCGAAGGATCGACGGCGACGTCGTGAATTTCGGGAAAGTGCGAAACAACGGGATCTTGATCCCGAACAGATACGCGTATTCGTTGCGCCGATGGAAATGGCCCTTGCGGCGAATATTCCAGTTCTGGTCCGCCGTGTGGAACGAGACCTGGCTGATCGCCGGATCCGCGAAGGGCGTCAGCAGTTCGTCGCCCATGTCCCTCAGCGAGATCCAGTCGTCCTCCAGGTGGAAGACGTAGTCGGCGCTGGTGGCCGACCAGAGTTTCGCGACGGCCGCACAAAAGCCCGGGCTCTCGGGCTGGAACACGGTTCCGTCGGGGAAATGGTTGCGGAATATCTCGACGCAGGCGCGATGATCCTCCTCCGATCCGAAAACCGGATCGAGATTGAGATAGGCGCCGCGCAGGTCGAGCCTGCAAAAGATTTTGTCCCGGAAGCTCGCCAGCGTCTGGGCAAGCAGGTCCGGGCGCCGGGTGGCGACAAGGCATAGGTCAATCGTGGACATAGCACCTCCTTGGGTGCATTTTTTTCAACCGTCAATACCCACGCCAACCCTGACGTTCACTTAGATCGTGCCGAATTTACGGCAAAGTCACCGAATTTACGGCAAAGCGACCTAAGGCGATCAATAAAGTCGATTTTGGGCGGCTCAACGCGGTCTGGTTGAGGACTGTCCACACTTCCTGGCGTCTAGGATTAGAAGACGCTCAGCTTCGGAATGGCGACGACGAAGCGGCCGCCCCAGTCGCGGATCGCCTCGTTGTCGGCGACGATCTCGGTCTTCAGGTTCCAGGGCAGGATGACGAGATAATCGGGCTTTGCATCCTCGATGACCGTCGGCGCGTGCACCGGAATATGGGTACCGGGCAGGAGCTTGCCCTGCTTCAGGTCATTGCGGTCCACGGCAAAGGCGATTTCGCTGGGCGACAGCCCGCAGACATTGAGGAACGTGTTGCCTTTCGCAGCGGCGCCATAGGCGGCTACGGTTTTTCCCTCCGCCTTGGCGTTCGCCAGGAAATTCTGAAAATCCTTGCAGACGGCGGCGATGCGGTCGTCGAATGCCGTGTAGGTCTCCATCCGCATCAGCCCGGCAAGCGCCTCAGTCGCTCGCAACCGCTCGAGTTCCAGCGTGGTCTCGCGCACGCCGGACCTCAGCTGCGCATAGACGCGCAGCGAACCGCCATGGGTCGGCAGTTCCTCGACGTCGAAGACCTTGAGGCCTGAGCTTTCGAAGATGCGTTCGACGGCCGCCAGCGACAGATAGGAATAGTGCTCGTGGTAGATCGTGTCGAATTGCACGCCTTCCATCAGACGCAGCAGATGGGGGAACTCGAACGTCGCAACGCCATCGGGCTTCAGCAGGATGGCGAAGCCGCCGACGAAGTCGGCGATATCGGGCACATGGGCGAGCACGTTGTTGGCCGCCGTGAGGTCGGCGCGAATGCCACGCTTGACGAGTTCGGTTGCCGTCTCCCGTCCAAAGAAGGCGACCTCGGTCGGGACCTGCCGCTCCTCGGCCAGTCGCGCGGCATTGGCGGCCGGTTCGATGCCGAGCGCCGGGATGCCCTTGGCGACGAAATACTGCAGCAGATAGCCGTCGTTCGAGGCGATCTCGACGACCTGCGAATTGTCATCGAGCGCGAAGCGTTCGGTCATGCTCTCGGCGTAGCGGCGTGCGTGTTCGAGCCAGCTTGTGGAGAAGGAAGAGAGGTAGGCGTAGCCGTCGGTGAAGATTTCATCGGCCGGCACGTTTTCCGTCGTCTGCACCAGCAGGCACTCGGAGCAGACCATCGCCTTCAGCGGAAACGATCGCTCGCGGGCGATGGCTTCCTTCGTCGGTTCGAGAAAGGAATTGGACCAGGGCGTGGAGCCCAGGTCGGCAACGACGGTCTTGAGCGGTGTCGAGCAGAAACGGCAGTTGTGGGACATCGAAGTCGTTAGCCTCTCATGAATGCGTCGATTTGGCTGAGTGTCAGATCACGGGCGTCAGCGCCGCGGCGCCAGCCGTCATACCAGTGGGCGGTCCAGGCGATCGCCTCGTCCTGCGATAGACGGGTTGCCCATGACAACGTCCGTCCGGCAAGTGCCGGATCGAGGCCGAGCGTCTTCATTTCGTGCGGCTGGTCCTCGGATGACGCGTCACGCCATTGCGTGGGCAAGCCCATTGCGGTCTGGATGGCGGCGGCAACGTCCCGAACCGGGATCTGTCGCTCGTCCGGAGCCGGGCCGAAATTCAGCGCCGCCACATCGGTCTGGCCGCCATGAAGCGCCTCGGCATAGACGAAGTATCCGTTGAGGCAGTCGAGCACGTGCTGCCAGGGACGTGTCGCCATCGGGCTGCGGATGTCCAGCGTCTCGCCCGTAAGGGCAGCGCGAACGATATCCGGAACCAGCCGGTCCGCGGAAAAATCGCCGCCGCCGAGCACGTTGCCGCCACGGGCGGTCGCCACCCTTATGCCGCGCTCACGCAGATAGGAATCCCGCCAGGTCGAAACGACCAGCTCGCAGGCGGCCTTCGAACCGGAATAAGGATCATGGCCGCCAAGCACGGCGTCTTCCGGAAAATGCCGGCCGCTTTCGTCGTTGCGGTAGACCTTGTCGGTGGTGACGACAAGGACGGTCTTGAGGGCAGGGGCTGCGCGTGTTGCCTCCAGCAGGCGCGCCGTGCCCATGACGTTGACGTCGAAGGTTTCGACCGGCGTCCGGTAGCTTTCGCGAACCAGAGGCTGGGCCGCCATGTGAAGGACGATCTGCGGGTCGCAAGCGCGGACGGCGGATGCGAGCGTGTCGCCGTCGCGGATGTCGGCGAAATGTTCGTTGGTGGCCGATTCCGATCCGAGCAGTGCGTGCAGCGAGGGGGTGGCCGCCGGTGACAGGCCGTATCCGGTCACCTCAGCGCCCATTTGTGTCAGCCACAGGCGGGCCCAGCTTCCCTTGAAGCCGGAGTGACCAGTCAGCATCACCCGTTTTCCGGCCCAGAAGGACGGGTCCGCAAGCCTGCTCATGCCCAGACTTTCCAGGGGGCCGCTCCGCTCTGCCAGAGGTCTTCGAGCTGGTTCTTGTCGCGCAACGTATCCATCGGGCGCCAGAAACCGGCGTGTTCGAAGGCCATCAACTGGCCGTCCGCGGCGAGACCTTCCAGAGGCTCCGCTTCGAACGGCGTCTGATCGCCTTCGATGCGATCGAGCACCGAACGGTTGAGGACGAAGAAGCCACCATTGATGTGACCGTTGTCGCCTGCCGGCTTTTCGATGAAGCTTCTGACCCGCCCGTCGCTGACAGCAAGCGCGCCATATCGGCCGGGCGGGACCACGCTGGTGACCGTCGCCTGGCGGCCGTGATGGCGGTGGAAGTCGGTCAGCGCCTTGATATCGATGTCGGCAACGCCGTCGCCATAGGTGAGGCAGAACGTATCGCCGAGATGGTCGGCCACGCGTTTCAGGCGCCCGCCGGTCATGGAGTCCGTTCCGGTATCGACGAGCGTCACGCGCCAGGGCTCGGCCTTGTTCGAATGGAACAGGGTTTCACCCGTCGCCATGCAATAGGTGACGTCGGAGGAATGCAGCACGTAGTTGGCGAAGTATTCCTTGATCATGTAGCCGCGATAGCCGAGGCAGATCACGAAATCCGAGAAGCCGTAGTGGCTGTAGATCTTCATGATGTGCCAGAGAATCGGCCGCCCGCCGATTTCGATCATCGGTTTTGGCCGGAGATGGCTCTCCTCCGAGATCCGCGTGCCGTAGCCACCGGCGAGAATGACGATTTTCATGCGACCGCCCCGTATTTGCGCCGGCCACTCGGCATGGCGCATTGCAAAGTCCTAATATCCTGGCGACCTTGCGCGGAGGTGGTCTGCGCGCGCCTGCTCTCAGGCGGCGAGGCAGCCCCGCAGGACCTCGACCACGCGGCCGATCTCGTCGCATGTCATGTCGTGATAGCTCGGCAGGTTGATCGCGCGGCCGGGCAGGTCATAGGCCACGGTGTTCGCTGGCACCTCGTCAAAGGGCGGCAACGAACTCAGCGGCCAGAAAAAGACACGGGCGTCGATGTTCTCGGCCGCAAAGGCGTTCTGCAAAGCCTCCCGGGTGACGCCGGTTTTCGGTGCAAAGACGACGGTCGGCATCCAGAAGCCGTTCTTCGTTCCCTCCGGCTCTGGGTTCATGGCAATGGCGTTCACGCCTGCAAGCTGCTCGCGATAGGCGTAGAAGATTTCTCGCTTGCGATCGACCAGCTCGCCGACGCGCTCGATCTGCGCGAGGCCGACGGCGGCCTGCAGGTTCGACATCTTGTATTTGAAGCCGATCTCGTCCGGCCAGAACTGCTTTTTTTGCCCGCGGGCGCGGCCGTGATTGGAGAGCGTCAGCACCTTTTCATGGAGCTTCGCATCGCTGGTGACGAACATGCCGCCTTCGCCGGTCGTCACCGTCTTGGTGCCGTGGAAGGAAAAGGCGCCGAAGGCGCCGAGCGACCCGGCCTTGCGGCCATGCCACTCCGAGCCGAGCGCCTCTGCAGCGTCCTCGACAACTGGGATTTTGTGCCGGGCGCCGATCTCAAGCAACCGGTCCATGTCGCAGAGATTGCCGTAGATGTGAACCGCAAGGATCGCCTTGGTTCTTGGCGTGATTGCCGCTTCGACCTTTTCCGGGTCGATGCACCAGCTATCGGCAAGCACGTCCACGAAGACCGGTTTTGCGCCGAGGTGAACGATCGGCGCGGCAGACGCCGTCCAGTTGGTGTCCGCAAGGATCACTTCGTCGCCGGGTCCGACGCCGAGTGCGGCAAGCCCCATGTGCAGCGCGCCGGTGCAGCTCGATGTCGAGATCGCGTGCGTCGTGCCGAGATGCGCGGCGAAGGCCGCCTCGAAGCGGTTGATGTAGTCGTAGCAGCGCTCGCCCCAGCCATTGGCCGCCGCATCGGTCGCATAGGTCACTTCACGGTCGGTGATCGAAGGTTTGGTGTAGAGGATGCGGGGTTTCATGGGGAGCGCTTGGTGAGAACCGGGAGTTCGAAAGGGGCGTGGATGCCGGGCGGGATTTTGTCGAGTTTTCGTCCCGCTCCGGCTTCTTGCGAGTGCTCTTGTCAGAGCCAGACGTGGTCGAGCCCAGGCCGCTGCAGCCAGGGTTGCGCGGCAATCGCAGCGCGGGCCTTGAGCGGGTTGAGGCCGATGAACAGTGCTTCGGCTTCCGCTGGCAGGTCCTCAGGCGAAAGCACCGGGATGCCGAAATGGGTGGCACCCTTCATGTTCTCGTTGCGGTCGAGGAATGCCACGACATCGACGGCCTGGCCGATCCGGCAGTAGATCCAGCTTCCGTAGAAACCGGCGCCGTAGATCGCGACCTTGCGCTTGGCGTAGCGATCTGCCCCGCCCGCGAGCGTTTCCGACGCCCGATCCCAGAAGGCGCAAATGTCGCGGGCTTCCTTGGCCGCATCGGCGGCGGATTTCGACGTGTGGGCGGCCTCGACGGTCGCTTCCGCGCGCTTTGCAACGACGAAGAAGGCGCCAGGGAACGAGGTCGAGTCGATCACTTGCAGTTCGAACCCGACGCTTGCCAGGGCATGGGCAAGCGAGGCTTCGCTGAAGTGATTGAGATGATCGGCGACGGCCATGTCGCCGGGATTTCCGGCAACGTCGGGGATCGAGAACAGGAAGGTGCCATCCGCGCGAAGCAGGTCATGCACATCGCGCATGAAGCCGATGGGATCAGCCACGTGCTCGATGACGAAGTGGCTCATGACGGCATCGAACGTCCCACGCCAGGCCTCGGGTACCGAATAGGTGGCCTGTGCCGCTTCCGGCACCCAACCCTGCCAGGCGGGAGCGTAGTCGGAGCTGACTTCGAAGACGTGCGGACGCAGATCCTCGCGGGCGACGGCCATCTTGCGCAGCGTGTCAGCCTTGGCGGCACCATAATCGAGGATGCTCGCGCCCTCAGGCAGGTCCAGCAAGCGCAGGGACAGTGCAGCCTGGTGGTCGGTACGATAGGTGATCGTACCGTCGGCTGCGACCGCGAAGATCTGGTCGTGGTTCTCGCTGCTCAACGAGATCCGATATTCCGTGTCATAAAAGGCTTGAATGTCCGGGATGTCATCGCTTTGCGCGTGCCCGCACGTGCCGCAGACGAAGACCCGGGTCGGCACGTCGAGCAGGGTCGTGCCCGACGTGAGTGCCGGTGCAGGCGCTTCATAGGATGGGGCACCGATGTGGGTACTACAAACGCGGCATGCGGTCATGCGAGCTCTCCCTGGGGCGCAATCAGTTCCGGCAGCACGTCGGCATAATTGACGCCTGCTGCGAACGAGCCCTTCCAGCCGATGCGGATGCCGACCGGCTCGGCGTAGTTGAAGTAGCGGAACTGGATGCTCCAGCGCGGCGTCTGCGAAACGTTGTGGCCCGACTGATGCAGGGTCAGGAAATCCATGAGGATGAGGTCGCCGGGCTTGCTGAGCGGGGCCACGTGCTTGTAGCGCGCTAGACGCTCCTCGCCCTTGTGCAGGAACAGCGAATAGGCGCCGGTCTTGCCGAGGCCGGCATCGTCTTCGTAAACCGGGACGAAGCCTTCGGCCTGCGAGCCCTCAGCGATCTGAACCGGGCCCATGTCTGCGGTGACCGGCAAAAGCGGAGTCCAGAAGACGATGCCATCGACGCTGCGCAACTGGCCGGGAAATTCTTGGTGCCATTGCGCGCGAAACTTTTCTTCGCCTGGATTATCGATGCGGATGCCATAGCCACCGGCTGCGAGGCCCGGGATGCTTTCCGGCCGAAGCGCCTTGAAGACCTCGTCGTTGGCAGCCGAGCTGACAAGCCGCATGAAGGCTGGAATCTGCTTCACCGCATCATAGACTTCGCCACCCCAGGAGCGGTTGACCGCAATCAGCTTGCGATAGGCGATCGTCATCGCTTCGTGCGCCGTACCGGTCGGTGCGTCGACGCCGTACTTCTTGCAGATCAATTCGAGGATCTGGCGGATGCCTTCCTGGATCGGTTCGATCTGCGACTGGGCGTCGTAGAAGCCGGGCACGACGTGGTAGCCCTTGGTTTCGAATTCCTGGCGCGCGCTTTCGGAAATGATGGTGCCGTTCTTCATGATACGCCTGCTTCCTCCTTTCGTCGGTAACAAAATGCTGGCGCGCATCGGGTCTGGTGCGCGCGGTCGGGTCCAGGCTGGAAAAATAGAGCGTGAAGCTTTCGCCGGGCTGTGGCCACGCCGGGTGGCAGTGGTCGTGTCATGGAACCGGAGGTCGCGGATGTTGACCGTGCCGCCTCGGGAAGACTTAAGCCGAAGCCGATCCCTCGCATGCCCCCTCGGCGGCAACGATCCTGTCGATGCGACCGCCGATCTGCGCCCCGATATAGAGATTCTCGTAGCAGCGGGCAGGGAAGCCGGCCTGCTGCATGTGGAACGCCGTCCGGTCGATGTCGTATTCGACACGATGAAGTTCTATGGAACCTTCTGCAGACAAGAGGGCGAAGGCTGCGCGCGGGTCGCCGTCGCGCGGCTGTCCGACCGAGCCGGGATTGCAGAAGGTCTTGCCGCCGATCTCGAGACGCACCTGCACATGGGTGTGGCCGGTAAAGAGCCTTTCGGCTCCTTCGGGGAAGTGCGTCTCTGAAACCTGGTAGAGATATTCGTCGATCGGATCCTGCCAGCTTCCGTGGACGAAATAGGTCGAGCCGTCGATGATTTTGGATCGCGATTCGGCAAGCCATGCCCGTTGATCGGCCGAGATGATGCCCCGCTGGTGCTCGATGATGTCGTTGACCATCTTCGAGCGCGGACAGCCTTCACCGCTGACGATATAGTGGTCGTGATTGCCCATGATGTTTTGAATGCCGCGCGCCTTCAGCACGTCGATGCAGTCGCCCGGCTGGGCGTAGTATCCAACGACGTCGCCGAGCGAGAGGATCGAGCTGCAGCCGAGTTCATCGATGCGGGCAAGCACGGCCTCAAGCGCCGGCAGATTGCCATGTATGTCGGAAATGATCGCGATCATAGGACGACCAGATCTTCGGAGTAGCGCCATGCCCGACCTGATTTGATCTCCGGTTCCTCCGGCCTTTTCCCATGCACATAATAGTCGACCGCCATCGCTGCCTCGTTGTAGCCGAAGGCCGCGCGCAGCGAGGTGCTGCTCGAGAAGCGCGGGTTGATTTCGAGCAGGTAGGGCGTCGTTCCCTCCAGGCGGAACTGATAGTTCGTCGGCCCGAGCGGCTTGAAGTGTTGCGAGAGCCTTTGCACGGCCTCGGTCAGCAAAGGCTCGTCGACCACCTCCGCATATTGGGTGTTGCCGGCGACCGATAGCTTGCGCTTGAAGACGATCGGCGACAGCGTAGTCCCATCACCAAACCCGAAGGCGCCGACCGTATATTCCTGGTCGTTGCTACCGACATACTTTTGAACGAGAAAGTCGTCGGCGCTTTTCAGCGTCCAGTAGTCGAAATCGGCGGTGTCCCGGATTAGGGCAATGCCGCGCGAACCGTTGCCGCGCCGTGGCTTCAGCAGCAAGGGCAGGGGGCCGAGTTCGCGCGTGCAATCATCGAGGGTGCGACTGAGCGTGCTTGGAATGGCCGGGAACCCCGCCCACAGCAGTGACTCGCCCATGTCCCACTTGTCCTGCCCGAGGGTGATCAGCGCAGAGCTGTTCAAGGCGACGCGTGTGTCTGTCGTCTCGAAAAGCGCCCGGTGCTCGTTGAAGAACAGGACATCGAGTTCCAGGCCTGGCAGCACCAGGGCGACGTTTTCTCGGCGCAGCAGCTCGAGCCAGAATTCGAGATAGTCTTGGGACGCCTCGTCGCATGCGGGTTTTGCAACGAAATGGTCGCAGAAGTGTCGGCCGATGCCATTGGCATCGCGGTCGATGCCGATGATCCGGATCGGCGCTTCCGATTTGCGCAGCGATGCAACGATACCCTGGCCGATGATGGCGCCGACCGCAGTCACCACGACCGTAACAGCTTGTTTCGATTGTTTTGCGTCGTCCATCAATTCACATCCATCGGGCCGAAGGCTTCGGCGGTCCTGGCTGATTTGATCATGGCAATCCCGTCCCGCATGGCGATCAGCGGGTGCATGCCCAGTTGGGCGAGCGTTTCCGCACCATCTGGAAAATTCACCGCGCGAAACGGCGCCTTTTCCGTTGCGACCTCGACCTTGCCGCCGCCGAACACGTCGTAGGCGATATCGGCAATTTCGCCGTAGCTGAGGCATATCGGATGCACGGCCGGGTGCACTCCGGAAAGTCCCTCATCGGCTGCCCCGATCATGAGATCCGCGGCATCACTGACATGGAGGAAATTCTGATGCCCGTGTGAGGCAGGGATGCGGATGGTGGCGCCGCGAGAGGCATAGGCGATGATCCGGCCGAACCACGGCTGATGTGTGCGGCAGCGGCCGCCAGTATCATACAGTTGAGACAGCCGAAGGCTGCAGAAGCGAACGCCCTGTCGTTGCAGCAGCCAGCCCAGCATCTGCTCGGCCAGAGCCTTGGTGAGACCGTAGGACGTGAACCTGTCACGGTTCAGATCCTCATAGGACCAGACCGAGCCGGCAAAAACCAAGGTTTTTGCATCGAGGCGGCGCACAAGCTCCGCAACATTCAGCGCACTCGTGGCGTTCGTCGCAAAGTTCCGCCGCACGCCGGCATCGCTGTCGTCGCCAAAGCCCGAGGCGCAATGGAAAACCACATCGACGGACGCGTCGATCGGGCCGTTGAGGTCACCTTCAAGGTCGAAGCGGATGTCGTCCTCGATCGATCGCCCGACGCTGAGCGTTTCAACGCCGCGCGCCCCAAGCCGGCGAGCGAGTTCGCTGCCGAGCATCGAGCGTGCGCCGATGATGGCAGCAGTCTTCATGCGAGTTCCGCTTCCATCAGTAGGCCGACGCAAAGATCGGGGAATTCGATGCCGACCCTGAGCATGGCCTGCAGGTTGGCTTCGAAATCCGGCAGGGTCTGCAGCACGGGCAGCGGAAGCGGTTTGAGGTAGATCCCTTCCTCGTGCGCGACGCGGTAGCCGTGCTTTTCGAATTCGGCACGGAAGGTGTCGCGGCAATACTGGCGTTTGTGGCCGAGCGCCAGATCGTTGGCGTTCAGGCTGTAGATGTCATCGATCTTGCCGAGTTCCACGCCCATCCTTCTGTTCAGGGACTTGGCGTTGGGAACAGCGGCAAACAGGCGGCCGTTGGGCTTCAGGAAACGGCGAAAGCGGTCGAGGACAAGGCCCGGGTCGTCGACGTGCTCGAGAACGAAGCCCATGATGATGACATCGAAACGCTCGTCCGTTTCGAAATCTTCGAAATAGGAATAGACGATCTCGCCGGAAAAATCGGGGTTGTTGTTCCTGAAGAGATCGATGACGAACTGCGAGCCTTCAACGATCACGTGCCGGTCGCAGGCCTTGTTGAAGAGGTGCGGGGTGTAACCGTGGCCGATGCCGAGGTCGAGCAGCGCATCACACCTGCCGAAGCGCTGGACCATGCGCTGCGGATACCAGTTGAGAATGAGATTGTTCTCGATCGATGTGACGGCGTTTGGAAGATATTCCGATGCCACGTTGTCCAGGTTCTCGGCTTTCACTTGGTAAACTCCCTCCAATCGACGGTTCCGGAATGCACGACATTTGCGCCGCTGGTGCCGCAATTGGCGACGAGGTCCAATGCGGTCACATAAGGGGTGAACTCTCCGTGCAGTTGCGGATAGGGCGTGCGCTCGTAGTTCATGTAGCGAACTGTGATACCGTTCTGCCCGAAGAGATCGTGATCGAGATAGTTCCGCGCGCCATGGCCGGTGATGTAGACCGTGCCTTTAAGATACGCGGTGATGTCGTAGACCCTCTCGCTGCTGGCACCGCCAATTGTCAGCGCGTCCGCCGAGACGAACATTGGCCTGTCCAGATTGAAGTAGGCGGCAAGTGCAAGCATCGAGTTGCGCGCGATATCGGCGATCGATGCGACGTCCTTGGCAAACACATCATCGACCAGTTCCAGCATATCCTTGACGAAAGGTGCCTTCTTGTAGGCCTGCCGCAGGATATCGCGATGGCGGCTTTGCCAGTCGGTGCGATTGTCGATCAGCACTTCATCGATCCGCTGCCCCAGGCGAAGATCTTTCAGAGGGACCGTCAGCCAGCGAATGCCGTTTTCGGTCTTGATCTGCACCCGGTTGGTGAAGCTGCCGCGCGAGAACTGCACATCGTCGTAGTGGACGAAAACGTCCGCCAACTTGATCTGCTCCAGCATCCCAACCCAGGGAAAGTACATGGATTGTGAGATGACAATGTTTCTAGTCATCCGGTACTCGCCTGCGGTGGGTGTTCTCGCGATCGAGGGTTGGAGAGCAGCGCCGTTCTCGCGCCACTCCACTTGTCGCCCTACTTCTTGATGCAGCGCAGATAACCGCGCGGCGAGCTTGACAGTACGAGCTTGCCGTTCAGCACGTCATCGGCCTCAAAGCGCGTCTGTTCTTCCATATAGGCCTTGAGCGCCGCGTAAGGCTCATCGCCGGCGTGCCAGATTTTCGACCGCTTGGTTGGCGTCTGCGACGCCTCCGCCCACCCGAGCACCGTATCTGCCACAACCATGTACTGGCCCTCGGTCACCAGCGGCCCATAGGTGCGAAGTTCGTCGAGCACGTGGTCGCGGCTATGGTCGCTGTCGAGCACCACCATGACCGAGGCGCCTTCGGGGATCTCGGCCTTCACCCTGGCCAGCGTCTCCGCTGCCGTCGAGGGACCCTCGATCAGCGTGATGCGCGAAGACATCGGGTGTTTTTCGATCGAGTCGCGGTTGTGGGCGCGGATGTCGATGTCGACGCCGATGACCTTGCCCTTGCCGATCAGCTGCAGCATCGCGGCCATGAAGATTACCGAGCCGCCGCGGGCAACGCCCGTCTCGATGATGATGTCCGGCTTCGTGTTCCAGATGACTTCCTGGGTCGCCATGACGTCAGCCGGCATCTGTATGATCGGCACGCCCATGAAGGACCAGAGATAGGAATAGTCGTACTTGTCGAGCGTTACCAGGGTGTCGAGCGACTGTTGGAAGGCGTCCTTATCCTTGCCCAGCGCAAGAGCCATCTCCGTCTTGTGGGCTTCGAATGCGAGACGATCGTCAACTACTGTCATTGCTGCCTGACACCCTTTATTGAATGCAATCTACGGATGCGTCGCCAGAAGCGAAGCGCGATCTGCTGCGGTTTATCCGATTCGCAACGCTTTCCTGTGAACGCTTTCATGTCGGCAATTGCAAATACGGTCAAGGCCGGTTTCTTAAGGGCGAAAAGACGGGTAGTCCTTGGTCTCTGGCGGAAGGAACCATGTCGCGATTCGATCGAATTTCTACACCCATAGCGGGTCTCATCGTCGTCGAGCGGCAACGCAGGGGCGATGATCGCGGTTTCTTCTCGCGCTTCTTCTGTCGCGAGGCGCTGGCCGATTTCGGCGGCGATGGAAAGATCGCGCAGATCAACCATACCCTGACGCAGGCAGCAGGCACGATCCGCGGCCTGCACTTCCAGCAGGCGCCGCACGACGAGGCGAAATTCGTCTCCTGCCTTTCCGGCGCTGTCTTCGATGTGGCGGTCGACCTGCGGCCGGATTCTGCGACCTATCTGCAATGGCACGGGGAGGTGCTGAGTGCGGACAATGGTCGCTCGATGATGATCCCTGGCGGTTTTGCCCACGGGTTCCAGACGCTGACCGAGGATTGCGAGCTGATTTATCTGCACGACAAGCCCTATGCGCCCGAGGCCGAAGGCGGGCTTAACCCGCTCGATCCGGGGCTCGCGATCGGCTGGCCGTTGCCGGTCTCGCAAATGTCGCCGCGCGACCAGGCGCTCCCTTTGCTGCCGAACAGGATCGTCGCCGCCCGTCGTTGACTTCGTGAGGGATGGGAGGACAATAACCTCTCCGCGCCACCACGAGAGAGAAGGGGTGTCGACGATGACGATCGCCAGAAAACTTCAGGACTATATCGACGGTTCGGGTGTCGCCTATGACACCGTCGACCATCACCGCACCGCGACCACCAGCCAGACGGCGCGGGCGGCGCATGTGCCGGGCAGCCGGCTTGCCAAATCCGTGGTCGTTCACCACGAAATGGGCTACGTGCTCGCCGTCGTGCCGAGCACGCACCGGGTCGAACTCTCGACCCTGCAGGACGTAATGGACCGCCGCCTCGGCCTCGCTTCGGAAGAGGAGGTCTGCAATCTCTTTGCCGATTGCGACATCGGCGCCGTGCCGCCGGTTGGCTCGGCCTATGACGTGCCGGTGCTGCTAGACGAAAGCCTCGGCGATGTCAGCGACGTCTATTTCGAAGGCGGCGATCACCGGACGCTGGTGCACATGAGCGGCGCGAATTTCCGCAACCTGATGCGGGGCGCGCAGATCGCCCGCTTCAGCCATCCGGCGTGACTGGCCGTTCAGAACGATCTTGTTTGCGCTGGCGTGACGCCTGCCGCCTGTTCCTTGGCGCCATCCGCTTGAAGCGGGAAGGAGCGGCCAACCGCTGGTCGATATTTGCTGTGCTTGAATCTGCCAGTCGGGCTTGTCAAAGCGCACGCTAGGCGGCACCATCGCGCTCGACGGATACCTTTATCTAACTGGGTTGGGGGATCGATGGTGCGCATACGCTCTGCGAATATGTCCAAGTCTCTGGCAGTACTGCTGGTTGCGACCAGCGTTCAGTCCTTCGGTACCTCGGCACGTGCCGAAGGCGTCCTGTTCGATCAATTTCCGTTTGCCGTTGCCTGCGAATACAAGGGCACCCAGCACGCCTTCTATCTGTCCAAGGTGACGGCGGATGGAACCGCAACCTATCAGGCTTCTGACAACTTCGCCGGTACGATCACGCTGGACGGCGCGGCCAAGGCGGTTGGCTCTGATGCCGGCGGGAGTTGCCTTGGAAAGACGCTCGCGGAGCTCAGGGCGTCAGGTCAGGCACGCGATATCAAGTAGTTCGCCGCATATTGCCGGTAAACGCAGCTGACGCTTGCGCCGCGGCCGGCGCCGCGCAGCATTGCAACGGCGAGGCGGGCGAAGGCACGTCCGCGGTGGGCTGGCGATGTCTGCCGCCTGTTCGTTTGCGACGAACGCCGAGAAGATCCAATCTATTGTCCGGTCGTCGCGAAAGAATCGATGCTTGAGAATTTTCTGTTGTAGCAGTTCAAAAATCTGATTTACTGCAGCCTCGCTAATTGGCTTTCGGGGGATATTGCCGATGGTGTGGACCCGCAGGGAGACTATGCTTGGTGGTTTGGCGCTGCTTGGCGCCAATGCGCTTCAGAGCCCGGCACTGGCAAAGGCGACAGCCTATTTTTCCGGCCCGGCCGTGGATAACGGCGTCACATACCGGAGCACCAATTTCGCCAACATTGACAGGAAATGGCAGCGCCAGGTCGTCAAGTATTTCAGCAGCGAGCCGATCGGCACCGTCGTCGTCGATACCAGGCACCACTTTCTCTACCTGATCATGGAGAACAAGACGGCCATCCGCTACGGCGTCGGCGTCGGGAAAGAGGGTTTCAAATGGTACGGCCGGGCGACAATCGACCGGAAATCGCTGTGGCCGCGCTGGACGCCGCCACCGGAGATGCGTGAGCGCCACCCCGAACTGCCTGAGTTCGTCGAGGGCGGCTCGCCGAAAAACCCGCTCGGCCCCCGCGCCATGTACCTGCTGCGCGACGGCGTCGATACCGGTTACCGCTTCCATGGCACGCTGGAGCCGGGCAGCATCGGCAAGGATGCCTCCAGCGGCTGCATCCGCATGTTCAACGAGGATGCGATCGACCTTTACCAGCGTTGCCCCATCGGCACGGCGGTGCAGGTGCTGCCGCATATCGCCGAAAAGGCCCCCGAGGTCAGCCAAGCAACCCCGGTCGCAACTCCGGTCGAATGAGGAATATCACCCGATGCCCGCTATGACCGGATTGACGAGGCTGCTTTCCGCGGCCGCCATTCTCTTGACGCTTGCTTCCTGCAACACCACCGAGATTGCCGCCGTCGAAGAGCCCGCAGCCGTGCCGATGACCGGAAAAACCGACGACCCGGCACCCGGCTTCGAAACCGTATCGGTCGGTACCGAAGAGGACTTTATCCTCAATGTCGGCCGCCGGACCTACTTCACCCAGGATTCCTCCGCACTCGACAGCGTCGCCAAGGCGACACTCGACAAGCAGGCGATCTGGCTCAACAGCAACCCGCGCTGGCTGGTCAAGCTGCAGGGCTTCTCCGACGACAGCGGTTCCGCTTCCAAGATGGAAACGCTGTCGCAGAAACGCGCCGATGCGGTAATGGCCTATCTGGTGTCCAAGGGTGTGGACCCCAATCGCTTGTGGGCCAAAGGCTACGGCAACGACCGCGAGGTGCGCGACTGCACCGAGCGCTCCTGCAAGGTCCAGAACCGCCGCGTCGTCTCCAATCTCAGGACGGAACGCGACGCGACTTGAGCGGGCTCTGTCCGCAAAAGCACAGCTTGATGGCGAGAACCGTTGTGCGGAGGCGCATGAGCGCATTGCGGGTCAACTCGTTTGAAGGCGAACAATCTGGCTGAAATTTAAATGGCGCACCCGACAGGATTCGAACCTGTGACCTTTGGAATCGGAATCCAACACTCTATCCAGCTGAGCTACGGGTGCATCCGTTGGCGGCAGGGCCGCCGAAGCAGGCTGTGAGCGGTTCTTAGCCTAGCTTGCGCGTCGCTTCAATGGTCATTGCAAGAGATTGTGGTAGAAACCGCCATCCTGTGCTTGCGTTGTGGTCGCGGCGCATCGCTTCGGGCAATGGCGCCGGGCGACGGCCAACCCATCTGACGGGATCACCCACCCGATGTAGCTAGAATTGGTCAGGCGAACGTCCTTGCGACGAAAGGCGGCGCGTTATAAATTCTGCATTAAAGATAATTCTAAATTAAAGTGCCAGTGCTCAAGTAGGCAAGCGTTCCAGTAACCAAGTGCTCCAGTACCCAGTGCTCGCGTAATTGTTTCAGGCGAGGGGGCAAGTTTTGGTCAACCGATATCTCACGACCGGCGAACCGGCGTTGGAGAGGCTGCGCTCCGATCCCGCATTGATGTTTCTTGTTGCTCTCGCGGCCGTGCTTTTCGTGCTGAACACCTGGAACGGTATCGGCATCCTCCCGGATTCGACGCGTTACATGCAGATCGTCAGCACGCCCTATGACGCGCCGCTTTACGCGTGGATGCTGGGTGCCGGGGGATCCCTTGGGTTTGCGCTTGAGCATGTCGCGCTCGGCATCGCCTTTCTGCTTTATCTTCTCAATACCTGGCTCGTCTTTTCGCTGTTCAGGACGGCGCTGCCGGATCAACCGTTCTTCGTGACTGTCGGAACGCTTTTGATCATCGTCAATCCGACATTCCTCTGGACGAGCACGATAGCGATGTCGGAGGCGCTGTTCCTTGCGCTGACATTTCTCGCCATCCGTTTCTTCATTCGCTATATGCGCGGTGAAGGGCGGGGGCCCTTGCTTGCCTCGTCTGCCTGCGTCGGGCTTGCCATGCTCGCTCGCTTCGTGGCGCCTCCGGTCGGGGCGGCCTTTGCCACAATCGCGCTCTTCTACAATTCGGCGCGATCCCTTCGCCAAAGGCTCCTCGACGTCGTCCTCCTGTTCGCTGGTAGCGCCGGTATCTTTCTCGCCTGGGTGATCGTCAGCAAGCTGCTTATCGGCCGGTCGGTTGGCCGCGCGCTATGGTTCTATGGCAATGCCGATGCCGATCGCTGGCTAGGCGGGCTGTCGCTTCTGGCGAGCTTTCTCCTGCCGAGCCAGGTGCCGCAGGTGATCCGCATCCCGGTGCTGCTTCTCGCGCTTGTCGCGGCGACGGTTGTTCTGGTGCAGACGCTGAAGCGAAACTGGCCCGAACGCCGGCCGGACGACCACGATCTGATGACCCTCATCTTCGGCCTGTTTGGATATTTCTATCTGCTGTTCGTCGTGCTCGCCGTGCATGTGGAGGCGAACCTGCAGCTTAATTCGCGCTACTCGCTTCCCTTCTATGTCGCCATCATCTTCGTTCTGGTAATTGCGGCGGCGGACTATTGCGGTCGCGTCGATGCAGCACCTGTCGTCCGGCGTTCGCTTGCGCTGATCCTGCTCTGCCTTCTCGCCATCCATGGACTGCGCAGCACCGCCCAGACGGCGGAGGCCTTCCGTGACGGGGTGGGGTTTCAGAGCACGGCCTGGAAGTCGTCGCCGATCGTGCGCGCAGTCAGGGCGTTGCCGGCAGATGCGGTCATCTTCACCAATGCGTGCGACCCGCTCAATTTCCTGACGCGCCGCGCGACGGACTGGATCCCCTCCCACAGCGAAAGGCGAACCGGCCTTGAGAGTGACGCGGGTTCGCTCGACGTACAGCTAGAGCGGTTTCGCGAGGATATGGCGCAGAAGAATGCCTATGTCGTCTTCGTCGATGCGATCGACTGGCGGTTCTACCTGGTGACGGAGAAAGAGCTCGTCAAACTCGCCAAGCTGAAGCTCGTGCGCTCCGAGAGGGACGGTCGCATCTACCAGACGGCAAGTACCGGCGCGCCGTAGGCGTCCCGACTCAGGCGCGTGGTCTCTAGACAAGGAGAGGGACATGCCAGCAAACCCGGAAGAGACGACGCCTATCGAGGCGTTGGGGCCCCAACCGCGGGGGAGGGCAAGCGACTACCTGTCGCTGGCCCGGTTCGACCATGTCACCAAGCACGTTTTCATCCTGCCTGGGCTGATCCTTGCCTGTGCCCTCAGCGAGCCTGATCCGGCCGCTCTCGTCATCAATATTCCCGTGGGGCTTCTGAGCGCCGTCTCGATCGCATCGGCCAATTACGTCATAAACGAGTGGCTCGACCGGGAACGCGACGCGGCCCATCCGACCAAATCGCAGCGTCGCGCCGTCGTCGTCGAGATGCAGCCGCGCATCGTCTACGGCGAATATCTGCTGCTTGCCGTCATCGGACTGCTGCTTGCGTCGGTCGTCGGTAAGCTGTTCTTTGCCACGTCGCTGCTCTTCCTGCTGTCCGGCATCCTCTACAACGTCGAGCCCATCCGGGCGAAGGACAAGCCCTATCTCGATGTGCTGACGGAATGCCTCAACAATCCGATCCGCTTCCTGCTCGGCTGGGCCATCGTCGATCAGGTGACCTTGCCGCCGGTCAGCGTGCTTGCGGCCTACTGGATGGCCGGCGCCTTCCTGATGGCGGCCAAGCGGCTCGGGGAGTATCGCGACATCGCCGCGAATGCGGGGGTCGCCGTCCTGAAGAAATACAGGCGGTCGTTCGAATACTACACCGAGGAGAGCCTCACCGTTTCCTGCTTCGTCTACGCGATGATGACGGCGTTTCTGCTTGGCGTTTTCCTGGTGAAATACCGGGTGGAATACATCCTCGTCTTTCCGTTCATCAGCGGCCTCTTCGCCGTCTATCTCTGGCTTGCCACGCGCCCCGGATCGGTGGTGCAACGGCCGGAAAGGCTGTTTCACTCCCGGCGGCTGGACGTCATGCTGACCTTGACCATCGTCGTCTTCCTGTTCGCGAGCTTCGTCAACGTGCCGGTGCTGGACTTCCTGGCCGCTTCGTTCCTCGTGCCGATATCGTCGCTGCAATGACCGGTTCGACGCTGCCGAACGGGGCCTTGCCAAATGGACCGGTGGATTGGGATCGGGTGCGCCTCGTGGTGTTCGATCTCGACGGCACGCTCTACGACCAGCGGCGGCTGCGGGCGCGGATGCTGCTGCGGCTTGTTGCTGACGCGGCGCGCAGGTGCAGCCTTGGCACCATCCGCGTCCTGCGCGCCTTTCGCGACTGCCGCGAGGAACTGGGCGATGCGTTGGCGACCGATGTGGCAGCCCGGCAATACGAACTGACTGCGGAGCGGTGCGGGCAGTCGCCGCAGAGCGTCCGGAAGACGGTCGAGGAATGGATCGAACGGCGTCCGCTCGATCTCCTTCCGGCTTGCCGGTGCCGCGGCGTCGAGCGGGTGTTTGCCGGCCTTGCGGTTCAGGGAAAGACGATTGCGGTTTTGTCCGACTATCCGGCGTCGGAGAAACTGAAGGCGCTTGGCCTTGGCGCCAGCATCGTCGTCTCCGCCATGGATCCCGAAGTCGGCGCTTTGAAGCCGCATCCGGCCGGTCTTGCCCATGTGCTCAATCGTGCGCAGGTGCCGGCGGAGCAGGCGATCATGATTGGCGACCGGGTGGAGCGCGACTGGGCGGTGGCGCAGAGCCACGGCATGCGCGCCCTGATTCGCAGCGCAAGCCCAATTGCCGGCGTCGATACGTTCCGCGGCTATGACGACGAAATCTTTTGGCCAGTGACGGAGCCGCAGCCGATGGGCGCGCCGGCTCCGGCGCCCCGCTCGCTTACGATATCATCTTGAGCAGCCAGAGCGCGCCCTGCTTGAGCGGCGCGCGGTGCGGGCTCTTTGCGGTGACGGTTGACGCGAGCTTCGCGCTTTGGCGATACCAGTCGTAGCTCTCCTGCAGCATGGCTTCGTTGGAGTATTTCGGCCGCCAGCCCATGGCAAGCAGGGGCTCGACGTCGAAGTAGCATTCCTTGTGGTAGGTGAGGTAGTGCCAGGGCACCAGCGGCGAGACCCTCAGCCAATGCAGCGCCCGCAGCGTGTTGATGGTGGCAGCGGTCGGAAGGCTCCGGACTTTCGATGTGCTGCCGGCATAGCGGATCAGGGCCTCCAGGTCATGGCGCAGCGTGCCGAAGCTGTCGGTGCCGACATTGTAGGTGCCGCTCCGACCGGCCTTGAGCGCCAGCATGTAGAAATCCATGAGATCATGGGCGTGGACGAACTGGAACTTGATGTTGCCGGATCCGATGACATAGACGGCGCGGTTCTCGCTGATCCATTCAAAGAGGATCTGGAAGATGCCGAGCCGGCCGCCGCCAAGGGTGGCGCGGGGCCGGATGGTGATCAGGGTCATATCGGCGGCCGTGCAGATGGCCTCGGCCACTTCTTCGCCGGCGCGCTTCGATTTTCCATAGGGCTCCACCGGGCGAAGCGGGGTTGTCGCCGTGATGGGGCCGGAAGGCGGGATGCCGTAGGCGGCGGTCGAACTGACATGGATCAGCGACCGGACGCCCGCTCTTGCGGCTTCCTCGCAGACGATACGGGTCCCCTCGACGTTGACGTTCCAGTAGTCGCGCCCCGCATCCGTCTGCGCCACCAGCGCCGCATTGTGGTGGACGACGTCGACGTCGCGCATGGCGGCGCGCACGCCGTCGCGGTCGAGCACGGAGCAATTGACGAACTCGATATCCGCCGGGCGGGAGCGATCCTCCCAGAGGTCGAGCACCCGCACCTCGTCGCCGTGTTCGCGCAACCGTCGAGCTGCGAGGTTGCCGATGAAGCCTGATCCGCCGGTGATGAGATGTCGCATATGTCCCTCCAGCCCCTGTCTGCGGAAGTTTTCTGATCAGATCGCCCGATCCTCGAGCGCGCGTGTGATGTTGCGATGCGCGACGGCCATCACTGTCCCTTGTGGATTGACGACCGTCGGCCCGCACAGAAGCGAAGCGTCGGCGATGTAGAGATTGCTGGCGCCATGCACGCGTCCGAACGAACTCGCAGCGCATTTCTCGGCGTCCTCGCCCATCGGGCAGGAGGAGAAGAGGTGAAGCGCAGTGGCGTTTGCCTGCTTGGGAGGGAGCGTTTCGGGAAGCTTGGCGATATCGGCCAGCGATTTCAGCACCGGATAGCCCGGAATGCTCGGATAGACTGCAAGGGCACCGGCGGCAAAGAGCACTTCGGCGAGGCGTGCAAGGCCGACGGCCAGTTCCTTCAGGTCCGACGGTTGAAGGCCGACCCGCACCAAGGGATCGCGAAAGCCGGGCAGGGATCTCACCTTGCCGGATCCGCCGGTGCTCTGCACGTAGTAGATCGCCATGCGCCGCCAGTCCCGATCGACCGCATCGATCATCTCCGGGTGTGCCGCCATGGCCAGCGCCAGCGCCGGCCGTTTGCTCATCGAGCAGCCCATGCTGAAGCGCGGGTCGAATTCCTTGATCTGGTGGACGGGTTCGAGTTCGCCAGGGGTGTTGAGTTCGTCGGGGAAGACTGCCACCACCTTCAGCATCGGATGGAAGCGCAAGCTGTCGCCGACATGGCGCGTGATGCCTGAGCGGCGCAGCAGCCACGGGGTCTGCACCGCGCCGCCGGCAACGAAGACGGTTTTTGCCTTCAGTTCGATCTGGCGCGTGCCCGCCGGTCCCTTGCTGCGCGCATGCACCGTCCACTGCCCGTTCGCATGGGTAAGCTTGGTCGCGCAGGTATCGGCGAGCAGCATACCGCCGGCGTCGAGGAAGCGCGGCACGAAGGTTGCCGACATCGATTGCTTGCGGCCCGGAGATCCGCCGGCCCCGGCGGCGGCGTAGGCAAAGAGGCGCGGCACTTCGAGGGAAGACCATCCGAGCCGCTGCGCACCCTCATCGAGCCGTGTCGACAGCTGCGGCGCAGGGCCGGGCAGGTATTCGACCCGGGCTACTGCCTCGCAGGCATCGAAATGCGGGGTCAGTTCTTCGAGCGTCAGGGCATCGACCCGATAGTCGCGGTTCCAGCGGTCGAGCACCGCTTGCGGCGTGCGGTGGTAGAGGCCGCGGTTGATCTCGCTGCCGCCGCCGACGCAGCAGCCCTCGACATAGGCGATCTTCGTCGCGCCGAAGCCGATGTTGATGCCGGCGTTGCGGTACTTCTGAAGGATTTCCTCGCGGGAGAAATGCGGCGCAGACTCGAGCGCCAGATGCGGACCTTCCTCGATCATCAGCACGGACTTGCCCGCCTCCGCGCAACGGGTGGCGGTCACCGCACCGCCCGGGCCGGAGCCGATGACGATGATGTCGGGGGCAAGCCTCTCAGGGGCTAGCAGGTGCTCCGGTTGCAGGTTCATGCTGGTAATCCTGGCCGTAAAGGTCTGAGTAAATACAGAATAATGCCAATGACATATGGAACTCGACGAAGCGCCGCCGGAACTCGAGGCGGGATTGCCGCCATTTGTCGAGTTCGGCCAGTCGGTCGTCGAGCGAAAGCTGATGAAAGAACTTGCCTCTGCGCAGCAGCGGCCAGGCATTGAAAAGAAGCACGAGACTATGGAAGGGCGGGCGCAGATAGTCGGGCATCTGACGATGAACTTTCAGCAGAAACTCTGCCGCACGTACGCCCAGGGCGCCTCGGCTGTCATCGGTAGCGCCGCGTTCATGGGCAATCGCCTCGCCGAGCGCCAGGATGGCCTGTTGAAAGTGCTGCGACATGGCCGAGCCCCGTTATCAAGCCGGCCCCTCGAAAGGAGCCTGGCGCTGCTTTGATGAATACGGTTGTCTGCTCTTTACTGCCTGTATTTCTAGCTGCTCTTATAAGCAAAAGCTACTAAAACGTTGTTTTCGACCAGGCGGCGACCATCTATGCGCCAGCCGCTGGATGTCGCTCGATGCGAAAGGCACCGGATGAGACGCCTTCTGGATATGAGCTTTGTTCGCTATTTCGCCTGCGGCTGCATCGCGGCGAGCCTGCAGGTGGCTACGCTCGCCGTCCTGGTCGAGACGGCGCGGCTCGAACCGGTCTATGCGTCCACCATCGCTTTCTACTTTGCCGTCGTCGTCAACTATTTCCTGCAGCGGCGTTTCACCTTCCGATCCGACGAACCGCACCTGAAGGCGTTGCCGAAGTTCTTGGCGGTGTCGACCTTCGGCGCCGGAATAAACGCGGTCGCCTTCACGCTGCTATCGGCCGTCATGCACTATGTCGTTGCCCAGGCGCTGGCGCTGCTCCTGGTCTTTTCGGTGAACTATGCGCTGAGCCGGACGCTGATCTTTCGCGCCGGCAGCGCGGGGGAAGGGCGCGGCACAGAGCCGGCCCGTGCTGCGGGGCGAGCCCCATCGGGCAAATAGAAACGCCGCGCCCGGGGGGCGCGGCGTCATTGAGAGGGTGGTCTTGTGCGACGCTGGGCTTACGCCACCTGCATGGCGCCTGGGCCGGGGATCGCCTTTGGCGGCACCTTGCCCATGATGATCATGCCGAGCACCTCGTCCTTGGTGACGTCCTCGGTGCGGGCCTGGCCGACGACCTGGCCATTCTTCATGACAGACACGCGGTCGGCGAGGTCGAAGACGTCGTGGATGTCGTGGCTGATCAGGAAGATGCCGATGCCTTCGCGCTTCAGCTGCTTGATGAGATCGCCGACCTGGGCGGTTTCCTGCGGCCCAAGGGCTGCCGTTGGCTCGTCCATGATCAGGATGCGGGCGTCGAAGAGGATCGCGCGCGCGATCGCCACCGATTGCCGCTGGCCGCCCGAAAGCGCCTTCACCGGCTCCTTGAAGCGCTGGAAGTTGGGGTTGAGGCGCCCCATGACTTCGCGGGCCTTGGCCTCCATCGCCACGTCGTCGAGCGTGCCCCAGGGGGTGCGCAGCTCACGGCCGAGATAGAGGTTGGCGGCGGCGTCGACATTGTCGGCGACGGCGAGCGTCTGGTAGATCGTCTCGATGCCGTATTTCTTGGCGTCGCGCGGGTTGTTGATGTCGGCGGCCTCGCCATTGATCAGGATCTCGCCGGCATCGCGCTTGTAGGCGCCCGAGAGGATCTTGATCAGCGTCGACTTGCCGGCACCGTTGTGGCCGAGCAGCGCCACGACCTCTCCGGGGTAGAGGTCGACGGAGGCGTTGTCCACGGCGTGAATGCCGCCGAAGGAGATGGAAATGTTCTTCATTTCCACAAGCGGAGTGCGTTGGTCTTTCATGGATCGTACTCCTTACTTGGCGCGGGCGCGGTAGACGGTGTCGAGCCAGACGGCGACGACGAGGACTACGCCGACGACGATGCGCTGGAACGGACTGTCGATCCCCAAGAGCACCATGCCCGACTGTAGGGATTGCATGACGAGCGCGCCGATCATGGCACCGGCGATCGTGCCGACGCCGCCGGCAAGCGAGGTGCCGCCGATGACGGCTGCAGCAATCGTGTAGAGCTCGTCGAGTTCGCCTTGCGCGTTGGTTGCCGCATTGAGGCGGGCGGTCGAGATCGCCGCGGCGATGGCGCAGAGAATGCCCATCAGCGTGAAGATCTTGACGGTAACCCAGCGGGTCTTGATGCCGGCGAGTTCGGCCGCTTCCGGGTTGCCGCCGAGCGCAAAGACGTAGCGGCCGAAACGCAGGCGGGTGGCGATGAAGGTCATGACGATGCCGACGGCGATCGCCATCAGCACCGGAATGGCAATGCCGTGCGAGATCAGCAGACCGCCGTCCGGCCAGGCGATGCCGTTGGCGTCGGCATATTTGCGGGCGATGTTGGTCGGCCAGTAGTAGCTGTTGGCAACGGCGATCGCGCCGAGAACCAGGATACAGCCGAGGATCGCCAGGAAGTACTCCGCCCAGATCGGACGGAGCGGGAAGCGGAAGCGCTTGCGCTGCTTGCGCGAATTGAGGATGGCGGCGACGATGGCGATGCAGGCAAGGATGCCGACGATCCAGCTTGCCGTTGCGCCGATCGAGCCTTCAGTGCCGCCGCCCATCAGGCGGAAGGTGGCGTTCATCGGCGCGACCGTCTGGCCGCTGGTGACGAACCAGGTGGCGCCGCGCCAGACGAGCAGGCCGCCCAGCGTGACGATGAAGGCGGGCACGTTGAGGAAGGCGACGATCGAGCCCTGCAGCGCGCCGATGGCGGCACCGACGGCGATGCCGCTCAGAAGGGTGATGATCCAGATGGCCGGGTGTTCGAGGCCGAGATATTGCGGCAGGAACTTCGCCTGCATGACCCCCATGACCATGCCGCAGAAGCCGAGCACGGAGCCGACGGAGAGGTCGATGTTGCGGGTGACGATGATCAGCACCATGCCGGTCGCCATCACGGCGACGGAGGAGGTCTGAACCGTCAGGTTCCACAGGTTGCGCGGCGTCAGGAACAGCCCGCCGGTCATGATCTGGAAGCCGACCCAGATGATGACGAGCGCGCCGACCATGCCGAGCAGCCGGGTGTCGATCTCGGTGGCGCGGAAGAAACGTTTTACCGGGTTCTCGTCCGCTGTACGGGCGCGATTTGTCTGTGCGCCCTTTGTGTTGCCTTGTGTGATGTCGGCCATGGACGTGCCTTCCCCCCACTTATGTTGTTGATGTCATCGCGTCAGTGGCACCAAGAGCCCCAAGTGGACGCGACAAGTCCGGTACGACGGCAGAAACCGAGCCTTCGTGCTGATTGTGCGGTCGCGGTAGCGGTATTGTCCGCCGCGTCCGCACCTTGCGCAAGCGCCGCAACGGGTTGCGTTGCGGCGCTTGTCTTTTGTCAGCGCTCAGTTCTGCTGGTGCGGCTTATTTGCAGGCCGCGACGTCGCCCTTGACGCCCTGGCAGGCTTCAGCCTTGGAGATCCAGCCCGCGTCGATGACGACGTTCAGGTTGTCCTTGGTGATCGGCAGGGGAGCCAGGAAGACCGACTGCATGGCCACGCCCTTCGGGCCGCCGTTGAAGGTAGTGACGCCAGAGACTTCTTCCATCTTCTTGCCGCCGGCAAGTTCGACGGCGACTTCTGCGGCGCGCTTGCCGAGTTCACGGCTGTCTTTCCAGACCGAGACGGTCTGCGTGCCGAGAGCAACACGGTTCAGGGCCGCCTTGTCGGCGTCCTGCCCGGAGACCGGAACGGAGCCGGCCAGGCCCTGGGCATCGAGGGCTGCGACTGCACCGCCCGCGGTGCCGTCGTTGGAAGCGACGACCGCATCGACCTTGTTGTCGTTGGCGGTCAGGAACTGCTCCATGTTCTTCTGGGCGTTTTCAGGCTTCCAGCCGTCGGTATAGGCTTCGCCGACATTCTTGATCTTGCCGGCGTCGACGGCTTCCTTCAGCACTTCCATCTGTCCGGAGAAGAGGAAGTCGGCGTTCGGGTCGGAGGACGAGCCCTTGATGAAGACATAGTTGCCTTCCGGCTTGACCTTGAACACTTCGCGGGCCTGCATGCGGCCCACTTCCTTGTTGTCGAAGGTGATGTAGAAGGCGGCCGGGTTTTCGATCAGGCGGTCATAGCCGACGACCGGAATGCCTTCGGCAGCGGCCTTTTCGATCGCCGGGCCGATGGCGTCGCTGTCCTGGGCGAGCACGATCAGTGCGTTGGCGCCCTGAGCGATCAGCGACTCGATGTCGGTCAGCTGCTTGGCGGCGGACGACTGGGCGTCAGCGGAGATGTACTTGTCGCCCGAGGCTTCGAGGGCTGCCTTGATGGCGGCTTCGTCGGTTTTCCAGCGCTCTTCCTGGAAGTTGGACCAGGATACGCCGACGACCAGGTCCTTCGCCTGGGCAACGGAATGCAGGGAAACGATGACGGCAACCCCTGCCATCAGCTTCAAAACGGTTTTCATTTCATCCTCCCGAGTGAGGGCCGGCCAAGCGTGCGAACCTCCCGCACCATCCTCCGCCAGCCTTAAGACGCTGTCGTAGATCGTGCCGCTACATTGTGCGGAATTATTTTCTCGACAGTCGAGAAAATGAATGTCATGGATTTTTGAGGCTGTCAACACGGTGCGAAAGCGGTGGTTGCGGCATCAACAAGGTGCTCCGCGAGCGGTCGCGTCCGATGTTTCTCGACCGCCCTGAAAATCGGTGCCACAAGGCTGTCGACAAGGCGTTCTGCTCCTTGTCTTGCCGTTCAACAGATGCTTTGGGAGGGGCATGTGTTCGAAGGATCCGCCACTGACAGGGACGTCTCATGCTGACCAAGTCCAGCACTGAGCTCGTGCGTCAGCAAAACAGCGCGCTGGTCCTTGCGGCGCTCAGGCGCGCCGGCAATCTCTCCCATACGGAAATCTCTGCCGAGACCGGGCTTGCCTCCGCGACCGTTTCGGCGATCACGGCGGAACTGGAAAAGGCTGGTGCGCTCGCCAAGGCAGAGCAGCAGGTCCAGGGCGGGCGCGGGCGGCCGCGGGTGCTGTTCACGCCACGCCGCGATCACGGTCATCTGATCGTCGTTCGGATCTCGTCCGACATCGTGCAATATTCGCTGGTCGACTACGGCGGCACGTTGCTCGACCGCTTCGACGAAAGCCGAAACCACGACGAGCGCGGTACGGCCCCTTTCGCCCGGGCATTCGTCGATGCGCTCGAGCGCCTGTTGCAGCGGTCGAGACTGGAGCGGAACCAGGTACTGGCCGTCTCTATCAGCAGCAAGGGCCTGGTCGACGGCGCGTCCGCGCGGCTCTTGTGGTCGCCGGTGTTCGGGCGGGAGGAGCTGGATTTCGCCGCGCTGCTCGCGCCGGACTGGCGGGCGAAGGTCATGCTCAGCAACGAAACCCTTCTGGTCGCGCAGGCCCTCGCCGCCCAGGCAGAGCGCAAGCCGGAGAGCGGCTTCAGGGCGCTTGCGGCGATCTCGCTCGGCCACAGCATCGGCCTTGGTGTTGCCCGCAAGAGCCAGAGCGGCGATATGGATGTCAGCGCGCCGAATTTCGGCCACATGCTGCACGCGCCGTCCGCGGGCCTTTGCCGCTGCGGCGCCTATGG
This sequence comes from Ensifer sp. SL37, assembly GCF_026672675.1. NCBI lineage: Bacteria > Pseudomonadati > Pseudomonadota > Alphaproteobacteria > Hyphomicrobiales > Rhizobiaceae > Ensifer > Ensifer sp. SL37. The sequence continues at coordinate 2,465,905 of NZ_JAPPRN010000006.1, forward strand.
CTGCATCGAGGCGGCGGCCGGCTTCTACGGCATCCTGCGCGCGGCCTTTGAGGTGCCGGCAGACACGATCCCCGCCAAGTTCGTTCCGGTGACGGAGCTCGACAAGATTGCCGCCAGCGCACGACAGGGCCACCGCATGGCCGGCTATGCCTTTCGCCAGGCCGGCATCGCGCTCGGCAACGGCATCTCACGCATGTTGAGCCTCTACGAGCGCATGCCGGTCCATGTCACCGGACCCGGCATCCGATACTTCGATCTGATGCTGCCCGGGATCGAGGAGGGGCTTGCCCAATCGATGCAGATCCGTCTTCAGGGGCCGCCGGAAATCACGGTCGTTGCCGACGAGCAGCGCCTGGTTTTCGAGGGGCACCTGGCGCGGGCGCTGGGTGTGATCGATGGCGACATCGCCAGCGTCGGCGGATCGGCGATGCACGGTTGAGGCGAATTTTCGGGCAACCATTTTTGGGGTTGTACCGAAGGCGAACAATTCCAGTGATACAATTTACAGTTATTTAGCGACTCCTTGTCAAGGTGACCCTGACGCGGGAGACGATTATGTTTTCAGTGATTGCATGCATACGCGACGATCATGACTGGCGCCTCATCCTGGTTGCCGCGATCGTCTGCCTGGCAGGCAGCGTCGCGACGATGCTGCTCCTGTTGCGCGCGCAACGAAGCGAAGGCAGCCAACGCGGTTTGTGGATCGCGGCCAGCGGTTTTGCCTGCGGTATCGGCGTCTGGTCCACCCATTTCATCGCCATGCTCGCCTATGACGGCGGCGTTCCCGTTGCCTATGGCGCCTGGGGCACGCTCCTGTCGGTGGCCGCGGCGATCGCAGCGTCCTGGATGGCCTTTGCGATCGGTCTTGGCGGGCGCTCGCATCTCTCGATGACCTGCGGTGGCCTGCTGCTCGGCGCCGGCATTGCGGCGATGCACTTTACCGGCATGCGGGCAATCGAGATCCAGGGACATATTGCCTACGATCCCCAATCCACCGTCTCCGCCGTCCTCGCCGGGACGGTGCTGGCCGGTGCCGCGCTCTACGCCTTTCAGCTCTTGCGCGGCGTGCGGCGCCTGGTCGTCGCGTCGCTCCTGCTGGTCGTCGGCATCTGCGCGCTGCACTTCACCTCGATGAGCGGCATCACGCTGGTGCCCGAGGCCAATGTCGCCGTTGCCGATACCATCCATCCCGCCTGGCTTGCAGGCGGCGTCATTGCCGCTTCGACCACATTGATCGTGCTCGCCTTCGGCGCGCTCTTCCTCGACCGGCATCTGACGGATCTGCGCGGACTCGCCAATGCATCGCTCGAAGGCATGGCGATCGTCTTCGATGGCGTAATCGTGGACGCCAACGAACGCTTCGCGGGCCTGACAGGTCGCAAGCTCTCGGAGCTTTCCGGACGGCACCCGGCAGACATCTTCGTCTTCGGCGAGGAGGGGTTGGACGCCCACAGACACGGCGACGGTCCGGGCGAAATCGACCTCTTGAACGCAGAAGGTCGCACCATTCCCGTCGAGTTCATGTGCCGGACGATCGAGTATCGCGGCCGGGAATGCGACGTGATCTTCGTGCGTGACTTGCGGGCGCGTAAGGAAGCCGAGCGCACGATCGAACATCTCGCCCATCATGACGCGCTGACGGACCTGCCGAACCGCGCCTTCTTCGACCGCAGGCTGGGCCAGACGCTGGCGGCGGCGGCTGCGAGAAACGAGGAACTGGCGATCCTCTGCCTCGACCTCGACCGCTTCAAGGCGGTCAACGATATCTTCGGCCATGGCGAGGGCGACCGCATCCTGATGAAGGTCGCCGATATCCTGCGCGCAGCCGTCGGCGAGCAGGATACGATCGCCCGGCTCGGCGGCGACGAGTTCGCGATCATCCAGGTGGGCGGCAGGGAGCCGGAGGCGGCGCGGCAGTTGACGGACCGGATCCTGGCGCTGTTTGCTGCCGAGATGGACACCAATCGTGACCCGACCGCCGTCGGCGTCAGCATCGGGGCTGCGATCTTTCCGGCAGACGGGCAGACGGCGGATCAGTTGCGCAACAATGCCGACACGGCGCTCTACCGCGCCAAGCAGAGCGGCAAGGGCATCGCCTGCTTCTTCGACCGGGAGATGGACGAGGCGGTACGCACCCGCCGCCAGATCGAAAACGACCTGCGCCATGCGGTGCTCCGCCGACAATTCTTCCTCGAATACCAGCCACTGGTCGAAGTCCAGAGCGACCGGATCATCGGCTACGAAGCGCTGCTGCGCTGGGAGCATCCGCAGCGCGGGTTGATCGGCCCGGATGTCTTTATCCCGATTGCCGAGGAGAGCGGCTCGATCATCCAGATCGGCGAATGGGTGCTGGAGCAAGCCTGCACGGAAGCGGCGAAGTGGAACGAGCCCCTGCCGATCTCCGTCAACATTTCGCCGGTCCAGTTCCTTTTGCCCAACCTCTTCGACCAGGTTGCGAACATCCTGCGCCGCACCGGCCTTAATCCCTGGCGGCTCGAACTCGAGATTACCGAGGCGGCGCTGATGCACAATCGCGAGGACGTGCTGGCAGTGCTGGTGCGGCTACGGGTCCTTGGTGTGCGGATCGTCATGGACGATTTCGGCACCGGCCATTCGTCGCTGAGCAACCTTCAGACGTTCCCCTTCGACAAGCTGAAGATCGACTGCAGCTTCACCGCGGCGCTGGAAAAGGACCCTTCGGCGCAGGCGATCGTCCGGGCGATCATCGCGCTTGGCCACAGCCTTAGGCTCGCGGTCGTGACCGAGGGCGTCGAAACCGAACGGCAAAGACAGATCCTTGCGGAGGAGGGCTGCCTGCAGATACAGGGCTTTCTCTCCGGTCGGCCGGGTGCCGCGCCCAGCACCGGCCAGGAAACCGCGCGCCGGGAGAAGGTGCCGGCGCGCGCCGACGGTTGAAACGGCCGCGGCCGGGCAGTGCGGATACGAAAAAGGCCCGGCCTTTTTCCTTGATCGGTCGTCGGTCGAAGGCTCAGGCGACGCTGATCTGGCGCTTTTCGACGACGGACTTTACAGCCGCATCGGCAAGCGCGAGAGCCGCGAGACCATCCTTGCCGGACGGCGTGATTTCCGCACCCTTTTCGATCGCGGCGATGAAGCTCTCGATCTCGTTGGCATAGGCTTCGGTATAGCGGGTCATGAAGAAATCGTGCAGCGGCGGGCGGGTGTAGCCGTCGCCATTGGCGATCTCGATCGAGACCGGGCGCTGGTTCTCGGCGGAAGCCACGCCCTTCGAGCCGTGGACTTCGATGCGCTGGTCGTAGCCGTAGGTGGCGCGACGGGAGTTGGAGATGATCGCCTGCTTGCCGGACGCCGTCTGCAGGATGACCGAAACGCTGTCGTAGTCGCCGGCTTCGCCGATCGCCTTGTCGACGAGAACGGCAGCGGTTGCCGTCACCGAGACCGGCTCTTCGCCGAGCAGGAAACGGGCCATGTCGAAGTCATGGATGGTCATGTCGCGGAAGATGCCGCCCGAACGCTTGATATAGTCGACCGGCGGGGCGCCCGGATCGCGCGAGGTGATCGTCACCATTTCGACATCGCCGATCTTGCCGGCGTCGATCGCCTTCTTCACGGCCATGAAATGCGGGTCGAAGCGGCGGTTGAAGCCGACCATCAGCTTGGCCTTGGTCTCGCTCACGACCTTGAGGCAGGCCTTCACGCGCTCGGCGTCGAGATCGACGGGCTTCTCGCAGAAGATCGCCTTGCCGGCGCGGGCGAAGCGTTCGATCAGGTCGGCATGGGTATCGGTCGGCGTGCAGATGACGACGGCGTCGATGTCCTTGGCCGCTTCGATCGCTTCGATGGTGCGGACCTCGCAGCCATACTGCTTGGCGATGGCATCGGCGGCGGCGGGGAAGGCATCGGCGACGGCAACAAGCACAGCGTCGGGATTGCCGCTGACGGCTTTCGCATGAACCTTGCCGATGCGGCCGGCGCCCAGAAGACCAAATCTGACTGTCATCTCTGTTTCTCTCGAATTCCGGTTCGCGACCGGGAAGGGGCGTGATGATCGGCGCTCATCGCGCAAAGGCGCCGCGGAACGCTGCTTCCGCGAATGGTTTGGAGAATTGCCACGAAAGACCGCGCGTTGGAACGCTGCGCTCAGCACCTCTCCCTTGATACCTCCGTTTCTACTCGGCAACTTCCTATTTAGAATGAAGTCGCCGATGTAGATTATTTCGGAATTTTTATTCCATTTTTATTGCGTCCGTCAAGGGAGTCGGAGGCCATGGCCTTGCCGTCAGCGACGAATTTCCCCTAAATGGGACGCACGCGACAAGGCCACCAGAGGACAGAATGCTCAAATTCATCGATCCGGACCATCCCTTCTACCGCCCACTGTGGATCCGTCTGCTGATCGTGGGCTTCTGCGGCGTCTGGACAGTGGTCGAGTTCCTGGGCGAGCAAGCGATGTGGGGGATGATTTTCCTCGCGGTGACCGCCTATGCCTCGGCGGCTCTCTTGGTTTTCTACAAGCCGAGCGAGAAGGGCGTCGAGAAAGCTGGGGACGAGGGGCAAGGCAAGGGCGACGGGAGCGACGCTGCCGGCTGAGGTTCACGGCGCCGGGGTGATGGCGCGCATCTGCTTTGCGGCTTCGTCAATCAGCATGTTGGCGAGTTTCATGCGCACGGTGGCGTTGGCGCGAAACGCGGCCGGCAGACGGTCCGGATGGTTCAGGGCCGCGAAGGCCCGGCGCTTTGCCGCAAGCGTCATTTGTGTTTCGCTGTCGACAAGGGCCAGTTCCTCGGCCACGTCGGCAAGGGTCGTACGGCTGAGATAGTCCGGCATCACCGGCGGAGGTGGCGGCTCCACGAAGGACGCATCGAGATAGGCGCGCTCCACGGCGCCGAAGGCCGCCGAGCGGGCGCTTTCGGCCGCAAAGGCGTTGTCGAATGCCGGGGCGTAAGGCGTGGCGACGCGCGTCGCTTCGGCCGGTGCCGGTTCGATATCCTCTTCCGATTTCAGCCGCTCGAGCACCGACTGAAAGACTGACATTCCAAACATGACGTCTCCGATCGCGGCGCACCATGGCAGGCGGAGATTATCTCGGGCTGATCAGACTGATCATGCCAGGGCTGATCAGGCGCGGCCCTGCTTGAGGATCAGGTCGTAGAGCAGCTTGGCGCTCGGCGGCAGCGCGCGTCCCTCGGCAGTGATCAGCCCATAGGGTTTGATTCGGATCGGGATTTCGGTCTTCAGGATGCGGATTTCGCCGGCCGGCGTACCGTTGCCGGCAATCAGGTTGGCGACGTCGAGTGCCACAGGTGCAATCGCGTTGGTGTTGCGCACCATCGACAGCGTCAGGATGATCGAGGAGGTGTTGATCACCGTCGCCGGCAGTCTCACCCCGGCCGCCACGAAACTGTCTTCGACTGCGCGTCTCAGAAGGGTGCCGGGCGGCTGGAATACCCAGTCATAGGAGGGCAGGTCCTCGGCGACGACCATGGGCTTGTCGAGCAGCGGATGGCCGTCGCGCACGATCAGGCAAACCTCCTCGTAGCCGATCTCTACCATGTTGAAGAGCCGCGGCGGCTGGTCGTCGGGGATGCGGCCGATGATGAAATCGTGGCGGGCGGCGAGCAGTTCCCTTGCCAGCACGTTGCTGTTTTCGATCTGGACGTTGATCTCGATGCCGGGATAGGCGGTCATCACCTGACGGATGGCGGGCACGGCGAGATTGAGCGCCGGGCCCGTGACCGAGCCGAGCGAAACCGAGCCGCCGCTGCCGGTCTTCAACTCGTTGATCTCGCGCGATGCCTCCCGGAGTTCCAGAAAGATGCTGCGCGCGCGTCGCGCCAGCGCTTCGCCATAGGGCGTCAACAGGACACCGCGGGCAACGCGTTCGCAGACCGGCGCCTTCAGCATGGTCTCGATTTCCGAGAGCATGCGCGAGGCCGCCGGTTGCGAGATGCCGAGGGCGTCAGCGGCGGCGCTGATGCGGCGGTGATCGTCGATCGCCAGAATCAGCCGGAGGTGGCTGATCTTCAGGCCCGAGCGGAAAAGCGTCGAATCGAAGAGTTCGCCGGCGGTGCTCGGTTTCTGATCGCGCATTTCAACCTCTGCGTTTTTTTCTTTGGTTTTCAGGGATTTTCAAAAATCACACTGTTTGCGCTCGATATATCATTTTTGGTATGTATTCAAAGCAATATTGTATTTGACAGTTATATGGTTTCATTCCAGTTTTTGCTTATGTGCCAGCGCATGTAGGAGCATGCGAGGCGGGGAGGCCTCTCCTTCACCTTGATCCGCTGCCGGAGACGAAGATCTCGGGCGGCGGATTGCTGCGCATAGACGGAAAGGCTCTCGCCTGCCGGCTTCAACTTTTTTGGGAGAGAACTGATGAAATTGATGACTTCGCTTCTCGCAGCCGCCGCGATTTCGATCGCGTCCTTCGCTGCACCGGCATTTGCGCAGGACAAGGGCACGGTCGGCATTTCCATGCCGACGAAGACGTCGACCCGCTGGATTTCCGACGGCGAGACCATGGAGAAGCTGTTCAAGGAAGCTGGCTACACGCCGGACTTGCAGTTTGCTGACGACGACATCCCGAACCAGCTCGCTCAGATCGAGAACATGGTGACCAAGGGCGCCAAGGTTCTCGTCATCGGCGCCATCGACGGCACCACGCTCTCCGACATCCTGCAGAAGGCCCACGACGCCGGCGTCAAGGTCATCGCCTATGACCGCCTGATCCGCGACTCGGGCAATGTCGACTACTACGCCACCTTCGACAACTTCCAGGTCGGCGTGCAGCAGGCAACGTCGCTGGTCCAGGGTCTCAAGCTCGACGGCGCAACCGAGCCGAAGAACATCGAGCTCTTCGGTGGTTCGCCGGACGATAACAACGCCTTCTTCTTCTACGACGGCGCGATGTCGGTCCTGCAGCCGCTGATCGACAGCAAGAAGATCGTCGTCAAATCCGGCCAGAAGGGCATGGACCAGGTCGGCACGCTGCGTTGGGACGGTGCCGTGGCCCAGGCCCGCATGGAAAACCTGCTGTCGTCGAACTACACCGACGCCAAGGTCGATGGCGTTCTGTCGCCCTATGACGGCCTGTCGATCGGTATCATTTCGGCGCTGAAGGGCGTCGGCTACGGTTCGGGCGACATGGCAATGCCTGCCGTCACCGGCCAGGACGCCGAACTACCGTCGGTCAAGTCGATCCTTGCCGGCGAACAGTATTCGTCGATCTTCAAGGACACGCGCGAACTCGCCAAGGTCACCGTCGGCATGGTCAACGCGATCATGGAAGGCAAGGAGCCGGAAGTGAACGACACCAAGACCTATGACAACGGCGTCAAGGTGGTTCCGTCCTACCTGCTGAAGCCGGTTGCCGTCGACAAGTCCAACATCAAGGACGTGCTCGTCAGCTCGGGCTACTACACCGAAGACCAGATCAACAACTGATCTTTTTGAGCGTGAGGGCCCGTGCATGCGCGCGGGCCCTTTTATCCAGATGACGGAGCCGGTACTCTCTTGAAGACTGCCGCTGGAATGACTGAACATGGACAATATCATTCTTGAAATGCGGGGCATCACCAAGACGTTCCCGGGCGTCAAGGCGCTGGACAATGTCAGCTTCAAGGTCCGCGAAGGCGAGATCCACGCACTCGTCGGCGAAAACGGCGCCGGCAAGTCGACGCTGATGAAGGTGCTGAGCGGCGTCTATCCCGCCGGCACCTATGATGGCGAAATCCACTATGGCGGCGAAGCCCGCCGCTTCTCGACGATTTCCGACAGCGAAGACCTGGGCATCATCATCATCCACCAGGAACTGGCGCTGGTGCCGCTGCTGTCGATCGCCGAGAACATCTTCCTCGGCAACGAGATCGCCAGCAACGGTGTGATTCACTGGCCGCAGACCTTTGCCCGTACGCAGGAACTGCTGAAGAAGGTTGGCTTGAGCGAATCCCCGGCGACGTTGATCACCGACATCGGTGTCGGCAAGCAGCAACTGGTCGAGATCGCCAAGGCGCTTTCGAAGAAGGTGCGGCTGTTGATCCTTGACGAGCCGACCGCCTCGCTCAACGAAACCGATTCCGATGCGCTTTTGAAGCTGCTGATGGAGTTTCGCACCCAGGGCATGACCTCGATCATCATTTCGCACAAGCTGAACGAGATCCGGAAGGTTGCCGACCAGATCACCATCCTGCGCGACGGCGGCACGGTCGAAACGCTCGACTGTCACAGCGAAGACATTGGCGAAGACCGGATCATCAAGGGCATGGTCGGCCGCGCCATGGAAGACCGTTATCCGCCGCGCGAGCCCAAGATCGGCGAGACTCTGCTCGAAGTGAAGAACTGGAACGTCTTCCACCAGCAGCACCGCGACCGGCAGTTCCTGCACGACGTCAATTTCACCGTGCGCGCCGGCGAGGTCGTCGGCATCGCCGGGTTGATGGGGGCAGGGCGCACCGAAACGGCGATGAGCCTCTTCGGCAAGTCCTGGGGCCACAAGATCACCGGCGACGTGACGATGCGCGGCAAGCCCGTCGACGTCAGTACCATTCCGCGTGCGATCGATGCGGGGCTCGCCTATGTCACCGAAGACCGCAAACAGCTCGGGCTCGTGCTGATCAACAACATCAAGGAGAACACAACGCTCTCCAATCTGAAGGCGGTGGCCGCGAACGGCGTCATCGACGATCGCAAGGAAGCGAAGGTCGCCTCCGACTATCGCTCGAAGCTGCGCATCCGTTCGCACTCGATCTATCAGGAAACGGTCAACCTTTCGGGCGGCAACCAGCAGAAGGTCGTCTTGTCCAAATGGCTGTTCACCAATCCGGAAGTTCTCATCCTCGACGAGCCGACACGCGGTATCGATATCGGCGCGAAGTATGAGATCTACACCATCATCAACCAGCTTGCCGCCGAGGGTAAGGGCATCCTGATGATCTCATCGGAAATGCCGGAGCTGCTTGGAACCTGCGATCGCATCTACGTCATGAACGAGGGCCGCATCGTCGCGGAGCTTTCGAAGGCGGAAGCGAGCCAGGAATCCATCATGCGTGCCATCATGCGTTCAGGGGAGAAACACTAATGGTCGCCGATACGAGCACCCAAAACAACAAGCCCTCGATCGGGGACTATCTCAAGAACAACATCCGCGAATACGGCCTGCTCGTCGCGCTCGTGGTGATCATGCTGTTCTTCCAGTTCGTCACCAACGGCGTGCTGTTCAAGCCGGTCAACATCACCAACCTGGTGCTGCAGAACTCCTTCATCGTCATCATGGCGCTCGGCATGCTGCTGATCATCGTTGCCGGGCATATCGACCTGTCGGTCGGCTCGATCGTCGCCTTCATCGGCGCGATCTCAGCGATCATGCTGGTCAAATGGGGCTTGCCCGCCATTATCGTCATTCCCGCCTGTCTGATCGTTGGCGGCATCATGGGGGCGGCCCAGGGCTATTGGGTTGCCTACCAGAAGATCCCATCCTTCATCGTGACGCTGGCCGGCATGCTGGTGTTCCGCGGGCTCACCTATGTGGTGCTCGGCGGCCGCCCGATCGGTCCGTTCCCGAAGGAATTCCAGCTGCTGTCGACCGGCTTCGTTCCGGATTTCCTCTATTTCCTCAATCCGGCGCCCGAGACCATTCAGAACATGGTGGCGCTCGTCGCCGTCATCGCGCTCGTCGGCTACGCGATCTACGCGGGCATTCGTGACCGCAAGATCAACGAGCAGCACGGCACGGAGAACGAGCCGTTCATTTTCTTCGCCGTGCAGATGGCTGTCATCGCTGCCGTGGCGCTGTTCATCGGCTTCCAGCTTGCGACCTATCGCGGCCTGCCGAACGTGCTGATCGCCATGGCCGTGCTGATTGCGCTCTATACCTTCGTCACCACGCGCTCGACGATCGGTCGCCGCATCTATGCCATGGGCGGCAACGTCAAGGCGACCAAGCTTTCGGGCATCAACACCGAGCGGCTGACCTTCTACACCTTCGTCAACATGGGCGTGCTTGCGGCACTCGCCGGCATGATCATCACCGCTCGCCTCAATTCGGCAACGCCGAAGGCCGGCGTCGGTTTCGAGCTCGACGTCATTGCGGCCTGCTTTATCGGCGGTGCCTCGGCGTCGGGCGGTGTAGGCAAGATCATCGGGGCCGTCATCGGCGCCTTCATCATGGGCGTGATGAACAACGGCATGTCGATCATGGGCATCGGCATCGATTACCAGCAGTTGATCAAGGGCCTCGTGCTGCTCGCTGCCGTGTTCTTCGATGTCTACAACAAGAACAAGGGTTGAGCGGAAAGCCATAAGACCCGACGCGAACCAGTAACATTCACCGGCAGCCACAGCTGCCAGGATCGGCGGATTGGTCCGCCGGAATTGGGTGGCGAAAGCCACCCACGGGGACGCTTTTGCCTTGAAGAGGCGAACACAGCGACCCAAGACGATAGGAAGGATAGCATCGTGCTGATTTCGCAGATCAGGAACGAAGACGGGTCGATCACGGTGGCGGTACGGCTGCCGGGTGAGGCGGCGCATGCGGTGAACGGCGCGACAAGCGTCTATGCGCTGGCGATGGAAGCGGCCAATGCCGGACGGAGCCTGAAGCAGACGATCGAGGCCAAGGGGCTCGGCGCCGCCGTCGACCTCGAAAAGGCCTATGCGGAGGGGCGCTTCCTGCCGCCGATCACTCATCCGGATCCGGCACACCTGCACCTGACCGGCACGGGTCTCACCCATCTCGGCTCGGCTGCGACCCGCGACGCCATGCACAAGAAGACGAGCGAGGCGGCCGAGGAAACCCTGACCGACTCGATGAAGATGTTCCGCATGGGGCTCGAAGGTGGCAAGCCGAGGGCTGGCGAAACAGGCGTGCAGCCGGAATGGTTCTACAAAGGCAACGGCACCTCCGCGGTCGCGCCGGGGTCGGCACTCGTTTCGCCCGCCTTTGCCGAGGATGGTGGCGAGGAGCCGGAAATGGCCGGGATCTACGTGATCTCCGAGAAGGGCGTGCCGTTCCGCATTGGTTTTGCCGTTGCCAACGAATTCTCCGATCACAAGACCGAGCGGGTCAACTATCTCTGGCTCGCGCATTCGAAGCTGCGCCAGGCGAGCTTCGGTCCGGAGATCCGCATCGGTGTCGCACCGGAGGACATTCGCGGCATGTCGCGTATCCTGCGTGGTGGCAAGGTGCTGTGGGAAAAGCCGTTCCTGTCGGGCGAAGCCAACATGTCGCACAGCTTCGCCAATCTCGAGCATCACCATTTCAAGTATGGCCTGTTCCGCCAGCCGGGCGACATCCACGTGCACATGTTCGGCACGGCGACGCTGTCCTTCGGTGATGGCATCCGCACCGAGGAAGGTGACGTGTTTGAGATCGAGGCCGATGGTTTCGGCCTTCCGCTCCGCAACGCTCTTGCGATCGCAGCTGACGAAGAGGTCGCGATCCGCCAGCTCTGACACATCTCCTAAGCGCGACCGTTCGCGAGGGACGGTCATGCGCATCTATGAAGGAGGCCTGAGGCCATGACTTTGCACCAGAACCTGATAGCCGGCGAATGGGTCGGCGGTGACGGGGTCGCCAATATCAACCCGTCCGATACCAACGACGTGGTCGGCGAATATGCCCGCGCGTCAGCCGAGGATGCGCGCGCAGCGATCGCGGCCGCCAAGGCGGCGTTTCCGGCCTGGTCGCGCTCCGGTATTCTCGAGCGCCACGCGATCCTGAGGAAGACCGCCGACGAGATCCTTGCCCGCAAGGACGAACTCGGAAAGCTCTTGTCGCGTGAGGAAGGCAAGACCTTGGCCGAAGGCATCGGCGAGACGGTGCGCGCCGGCCAGATCTTCGACTTCTTCGCCGGCGAGTGCCTGCGGTTGGCGGGCGAGGTGCTGCCGTCGGCAAGACCCAATATCGGCGTCGAGATCACCCGCGAGCCGGTCGGTGTCGTCGGCATCATCACGCCCTGGAACTTCCCGATCGCCATTCCCGCCTGGAAGATCGCGCCGGCGCTTTGCTACGGCAACACCGTCGTCTTCAAGCCGGCCGAACTTGTGCCCGGCAGTTCCTGGGCGATCGTCGACATTCTTAACCGCGCCGGTCTGCCGAAGGGCGTCTTGAACCTCGTGATGGGCAAGGGCTCGGTCGTCGGCCAGGCGATGCTCGACAGTCCCGACATTCACGCCATCACCTTCACCGGCTCGACCGGCACGGGCAAACGCGTGGCGCTCGCCTCGGTCGAGCACAATCGCAAATACCAGCTGGAAATGGGTGGCAAGAACCCCTTCGTCGTGCTCGATGACGCCGATCTTTCGGTTGCAGTGGAAGCCGCGGTCAACTCCGCCTTCTTCTCGACCGGCCAGCGTTGCACCGCATCTTCGCGGCTCATCGTCACCGAGGGCATTCATGATCGCTTCGTGGCGGCCATGGGCGAACGGATGAAGGGGCTTGTTGTCGACGACGCCTTGAAGGCCGGCACCCAGATCGGTCCGGTGGTCGATGAGAGCCAGCTCAACCAGGACACCGACTATATCGCCATCGGCCGACAGGAAGGCGCCAAGCTTGCCTTCGGCGGCGAGCTTCTGAAGCGCGACACGCCCGGCTTCTACCTGCAGCCGGCGCTGTTTACCGAAGCGACGAACGCGATGCGCATTTCTCGGGAAGAGATCTTCGGCCCGGTTGCATCCGTCATCCGCGTCAAGGACTACGACGAAGCGCTCACGGTCGCCAACGACACGCCCTTCGGTCTGTCCTCGGGCATCGCCACCACCAGCCTCAAGCACGCGACCCATTTCAAGCGCAATGCGGAAGCCGGCATGGTGATGGTCAACCTGCCGACGGCGGGCGTCGATTTCCACGTGCCCTTCGGCGGCCGCAAGGGCTCGTCCCACGGCTCGCGCGAGCAGGGGCGCTACGCCGCCGAGTTCTACACCACCGTCAAGACGGCCTACACGCTCGCCTGAAGCACGCCGTCATCGGGCCCACGTGAACGGTGCGGGCCGCATAAGGAAGGAAGAGATGAAGAAGAAAGCTGAATGGCCGCGCAAGCTGCGTTCGCAGGATTGGTTCGGCGGTACCGGCAAGAATGCCATCATGCACCGCTCCTGGATGAAGAACCAGGGCCTGCCCGCCGACACCTTCGATGGCCGGCCGATCATCGGCATCTGTAACACCTGGTCGGAGCTGACGCCGTGCAACGCGCATCTGCGTGATCTCGCAGAGCGGGTGAAGCGCGGCGTCTACGAGGCCGGTGGCTTCCCGGTCGAATTCCCGGTGTTTTCCGTTGGCGAAAGCACGCTGCGGCCCACGGCGATGATGTTCCGCAATCTCGCGGCCATGGACGTCGAAGAGGCGATCCGCGGCAATCCGGTCGATGGCGTCGTGCTGCTCGGCGGTTGCGACAAGACCACGCCGAGCCTGCTGATGGGGGCTGCCAGCGTCGACATCCCGGTCATCCTCGTTTCTGGCGGCCCGATGCTGAACGGCAAGTGGCGCGGCAAGGATGTCGGCTCGGGCACGGCGATCTGGCAGTTTTCGGAAATGGTGAAGTCCGGCGAGATGTCGCTCGCCGAATTCATGGATGCGGAGCAGGGCATGGCCCGCTCGGCCGGCAGCTGCATGACCATGGGCACGGCCTCGACCATGGCCTCGATGGCCGAAGCGCTCGGCATGACGCTGCCCGGCAATGCGGCGATCCCTGCCGTCGACGCCCGCCGCCGGGTGATAGCCCAGCTCTCCGGCCGCCGCATCGTCGACATGGTCAAGGAGGATCTGAAGCCTTCGGATATCCTGACGAAGCAGGCCTTCGAGAACGCCATTCGCGTCAACGGCGCTGTCGGCGGCTCGACCAACGCCGTGCTGCACCTCTTGGCGCTTGCCGGCCGTGTCGGTGTCGACCTCAGTCTCGACGATTGGGATCGCCTCGGCCGCGACGTGCCGACGATCGTCAACCTGCAGCCGTCGGGCAAGTACCTGATGGAGGAGTTCTATTATGCCGGCGGCCTGCCGGTCGTGATCAAGGCCGTGGGCGAAATGGGCCTCCTTCACAAGGATGCTGTGACCGTCACCGGTGACACGATCTGGAACGACGTCAAGGATGTCGTCAACTACAATGACGACGTCATCGTGCCGCGCGACAAAGCGCTGACCAAGTCCGGCGGCATCGCGGTGCTGCGCGGCAATCTTGCGCCCAAGGGCTGCGTGCTGAAGCCGTCCGCCGCATCGCCGCACCTGATGCAGCACAAGGGCCGGGCGGTCGTGTTCGAGAGCATCGAGGACTACCACGCTCGCATCAATCGCGATGATCTCGACATCGACGAGACCTGCGTGATGGTGCTTAAATATTGCGGCCCGAAGGGTTACCCGGGCATGGCCGAGGTCGGCAACATGGGCCTGCCCCCGAAGGTGCTGAAAAAGGGCATTACCGACATGATCCGCATCTCTGATGCGCGCATGTCCGGCACGGCCTACGGTACGGTCATCCTGCACACGGCGCCGGAAGCGGCCGATGGCGGCCCGCTGGCACTGGTTCAAAACGGCGACATGATCGCCGTCGACGTGCCGGCCCGCACCATCCATCTCGATGTCTCCGACGAAGAACTGGCCCGTCGTCGCGCTGCCTGGGTGTCGCCGGTGATGCCGCTCAAGGGTGGTTATGCCGGCCTCTACGTCAAGAGCGTGATGCAGGCCGACACGGGCGCGGATCTCGACTTCCTCGTCGGTCCGCGCGGCGCGGAAATTCCGATGAACCGCGACAGCCACTGACGCTGTCGGCGCGAGAGCGGACAGTTCGCTCTTGTCTTTGGCGCTCAACACAGCTCGCGTCATATCAGACGCGCAAAGGCCGCCGTCGCACCGTAATTGCGGTGCGACGGTCCCAGGTGCCAGCGTCGAGGAGGCCGCTGCGAGCTGAGCAGGCTTGGCGCACCCGCAAGCATCGTCGCGGGACGGGACCTGTAACTTTTATGCTGGCACTGACCCGCGACCGTCTTCATCGCTGCAATCAGCCCTAGGGTCAGGACTCGTTAATTACAGCCAGAAGATGACGGAAGCTGCGATGCAGATTGCTGAAAAGAAGGTGTGGGCGCATCGGTCGTAGCGAGTTGCGATGCGTCTCCAATCCTTGAGTTTGGCGAATAGGTTCTCGACCTTGTGTCTGCGGCGATAGAGAGCTTTGTCGTAGGCGTACGGTTTCGTCCGGCTTTTAGAGGACGGAATGCAGGGCTCGATGCCCCTGGCGAGGAGCTCTTCGCGGAACCAGGTGCTGTCGTAGCCCTTATCGGCGATGAGGCAATCGGCCTTGGGTAACGCGTCGAGCACCATCCGGGCGCCCCTGTGGTCGCTCATCTGACCCTCGGAGAGCAGCATGATGATCGGTCGGCCGTCATCATCGCAAACGGCATGGAGCTTCGAGTTCAGTCCGCCCTTGGTTCGCCCGATACGGCGGGGAACATCCCCTTTTTTAGAAGGCTTGCCGCGGTGCGGTGGGCCTTCAGATGTGTCGCGTCGATCATGATGCGCTCAGGCTGAGGACCTTCGCCGGCCAAAGCGGCGAAAATCCTGTCGAACACGCCGAGCCGGCTCCAGCGAATGAAGCGGTTGTAGAGCGTCTTATGTGGCCCGTACTGCGAAGGTGCATCCTTCCACTGCAGACCATTGCGGATCACATAGACGATACCACTGACAACGCGCTGGTCATCGACACGCGCAACCCCGTGTGAAAGAGGAAAATGTGGAGAGATGCGAGCCATTTGGCGCTCGCTTAGCAGAAACAAATCACCCATCAGAACCTCCTTCAACGGAGACTCTGAATCACATCTCAAACGAAATTAATAGGTCCTGACCCTAGTCGGCGGGCCTGTTCATCTTCCCTTACCTCTGGGTAACCACTGACCGCGCGGTGCGTATTGGCGTCGCAGCGTCGACGTCATAGTTTTCCCCCGCGACGTTGCGTGCCTGCAGGTGGGCGGCCGCGGCAGTGCTCCATTGATCGGAGACGATCGAAGGATAAATGCAGCAGCCGAACAGCCGTCAGCTATCTTGCGGCGAGAAGGAGCATGCGCCTCGGCTTGGCCGTCGGAGCGTGTCGGAACCTATGATCTACGGGAGTGAAGAAGCGTGCCGTTAACAGATCTTATCGATTCGTATTGCGCTGCCTGGTCGTCGGAGGACGCCCAGCATAGGCGGGCGTTGCTGGTGCCGATCTGGGCCGATGGCGCAACGTACACGGACCCGACGGTTCATGCCGCCGGTGCAGAAGAACTGCTCGCGCACATTGCAGGTATTCAGGCTGGGCACCCGGGCGCGCGTATTACTCGGACAAGCGACGTGGACGTTCATCATGGGATCGCACGCTTCGCCTGGCGATTTGTGATGCCCGACGGATCATCTTTCCCCGAGGGTCTGGACATCGCATTCCTCGATCCCAACGCGACGCGCATTACGCGCATCATCGGTTTTTTCGGGCCATTGGCCAGCCTTCCAGCGTCATCAGACGTCCTTTGATCGGCTAAGAGCCTCAGAGCGATCACCGCACCACTTTCGGTGCGGCGATCCTGTTTGGGTGCCAAGGTCATCGTTTCGAAAAGACACGCCTTCGGCCGCATCTTCGCCCTGTGTTATCCACACCGGGCAAAACCCTCGCTTTTCGGCTGATCCGCTGCAACCGGCAGCAACCCTGCGACGTATCCCCATTGTCGGGGCCATTCCGACCCTGACCTTGTTAGGAGGACGATCATGCGGAGGAATGTATTTGCGTTGTCGCTCGGTCTTCTTGCGACGGTGGCGCTGTCCCAGCCGGCATTTTCACAGAGTGCGAACGGTCTTGGCGTCGGCGTGTCCGTCGGTGGCCCGAGCGGGCTGAACGCCAATGTCGGACTTGGTGGCTCGAACGGCCTTAAGGCCGATGTCGACGCATCGCTCGGCGGCGCAAACGGCGTCAATGCCAACGCAAACGCCTCGATCGGCGGTGCGCAAGGCGTCAACGCCGATGTGCAGGCGAGCGCCGGCGGCGCCAATGGCATCAACGCGGATGCCGATGTCGGCCTTGGCGGCGGAAAAGGGCTCAACACTTCGGTCAATGCCACGGTCGGTGGACGGAATGGCCTGACTGCTGGTCTCAAGGCCAATGCAGGCGGTGGCAACGGCGTCGGGCTTGGGCTCGGCGTGGGAGTTGGAACGGGATCCGGCGGCGGGAGCTCCGGGGGTGGCGGCAGCGTTGGCGGTGGCACCGGAGGCGGTTCGGGAGGCTCGGTTTCACCAGGCGCTTCGATGGCCGCGTTCAATGCACTGCCCGCCGGCGAGCGGGTCAAGCTGATCAAACGCTGTCGCGATGTCGTTGGCGGCGGTTATGACAGCGGGCTGGTTTCGCTCTGCCGCATCCTGCAGGCGAGCGCCTCGCGGTAGTCGGAACATCCGGTAGCTTCGACGGGGCGTCGCCGCCGCCCCGTCTCCGACCTACTGACTCTGATTTTGGCTCTGGCCCCGGGCCTGGCTTTGATTCTGGCTTTGGCTTTGGCTTTGCTGCTGCTGTTCGACCGTGACCGACACCTTCAGCGTCTCCTTCGCCTCGCCGTGGATCAGCCCGGAGATGGGGGCGGCGTCGCGGTAGCAGAGGCCGGAGGCGATGCGGACATAGCGATCATCTGGGCAGATCTTGTTGGCTGCATCGAAGCCGACCCAGCCGAGCCCGTTGAGATGCACCTCGGCCCAGGCATGGCTGGCCGTCTGTTCGGGGTGCCCCTCCATCATCAGGTAGCCCGAGATGTAGCGCGCCGGTAGATCGAGCGAGCGGGCCGCTGCGATCAGGATATGGGCATGGTCCTGGCAGACGCCTTGGCCGCTTTCCAGCGCATCCTCGGCCGTCGTTTCCGCATGAGTCTCGCCGGGTTTGTACGTCACCGCCTCGTGGATCGTCTCCATCAGCGCATGCATGCGGGCGAGGGCGGTGTCACCTTCGGCGGATTTTGCGAGCTCGCGGATGAGCTTTCCGGCCTTGGTAAGCGGTGTTTCGCGTGCAAAGAGCCACAGCGGCACATAAGACTGGTGCGGGCCGAAGACGCCGGCGCGGTCCTCCGTGTGGACCTCGCCGGAGGCCGTGATATGGATCGTTTCGCGGTCGCCGTCGATGCTGACGAGGTGAACACGGTTGCCGAAGTGGTCGTCGTAGTTCACTTCGATCGCAGCGCCATCGACGAGGGTCTCCCAGCCGAGCACGGTCTGGCCCACCTGGGTGAGCGGCGTCAGCCGCAAGCGCTGAAGGGCATACTGCACGGGCTCGTCATAGTGATATTCGGTCGTGTGGCTGATCTTCAGGTGCATGCCATCCTCCGATCTAGAACGCTTCCGGTCAACGGAGTTGTGAAAGCGCTCTATCTCCTTGTTTTTACGCATTCCAAACGCGAAACGGCGTCACACTTTCGCTGGAACTGCTCTAGTAGAATCGGTAGCCGTCGGAGATTTCCTGTCCCAGGCGGTTGTTGTGGCTGATGAACTCTTCGAGATACTCATGCAGCCCCTGATCCATGATGTCCTTGATCGACTGGCTGCGCAGCGACGCAAGCGTCCGGTCGGCCGTCTCGTGGGCGGCATGGCGTTCGCCATACTCCCGCTCGAGATAGCCGAGGTTGCTGGCGATCTTCTCGTAGCAATAGGCAAGCGAGCGCGGCATGCGGCCGTTGGAAATCAGGAAGTCGGCGATGTTGGCGGGGCGGAGCTCGGCGTCATAGACCCAGCCATAGGCGCGATGCGCCGAGACCGAGCGCAGAATCGATTCCCACTGCACATTGTCCATCGACGAGCCGACGGCTGCGACCGCCGGCAGGAGCACATAATACTTAACATCGAGGATGCGGGCGGTGTTGTCGGCCCGTTCGATGAAGGTGCCGATGCGCGAGAAATTGAAGATCTCGTTTCGAAGCATGGTGCCGTGGAAGGCGCCACGGATGAGGCCGGCGCGGCGCTTGATCATGTCGATGATCTCCGGCATGTCCGTCGGGCGCGCCTTCTTCGACAGCATTGCCCTCATCTCGAGATAGCACTCGTTGGTGGCTTCCCAGGTTTCGCGCGTCAGCGCCGTGCGCACCATGCGGGCATTGTGACGCCCCGCCTCGATGCAGGACATCACGCTTGAGGGGTTGGCCCGGTCGCGCAGCAGGAAGTCGATCGCGTCGATGCTCGTCAGCGTCTCGTGCACCTCGTCATAAAGTTCGCGCACGCCCGCACTTTGCAGCACACCGTCCCAGTCGCCCTCCGTTGCCTCGCTGCGGGTCAGCGCCATGCGCAGGCCGGCATCGATCAGCCGGGCGCTGTTTTCGGCGCGTTCGATATAGCGGAACATCCAGTAGAGGCCGTTTGCAGTTCTTCCCAGCATCTCTCAGTCCTCCAGCACCCAGGTGTCCTTGGTCCCGCCACCCTGGCTGGAATTCACGACGAGCGAACCGGCTTTCAGCGCCACGCGCGTCAGGCCGCCGGGGATGATCTGGACCTTGTCGGAGACGAGGACATAGGGGCGAAGGTCGACGTGCCGGGGCGCGATGCCCTTGTTGACGAGGATCGGCACGGTGGAAAGGGAAAGCGTCGGCTGGGCGATGTAATTGGTCGGGCGGGCTTTCAGCTTCTCGGCGAAGACGGCGCGTTCCTTCCTGGTCGCCGTCGGGCCTACCAGCATGCCGTAGCCGCCTGAGCCGTGGACCTCCTTGACCACCAGCTCTTCCAGATGCTCGAGCACGTATTTGAGACTCTGCGGCTCGGAACAGCGCCAGGTCGGGACGTTTTCCAAGAGCGGCTTGCGGCCGGTATAGAACTCGACGATCTCGGGCATGTAGGAATAGATCGCCTTGTCGTCGGAAATTCCGGTGCCGGGCGCGTTGGCAATGGTGATGTTGCCGGCGCGGTAGACGTCCATGATGCCGGGAATGCCGAGGGCGGAATCCGGTCGGAAGGTGAGTGGGTCGAGGAAGTCGTCATCGACGCGGCGGTAGAGCACGTCGATCGCCTCGTAGCCGCGGGTGGTGCGCATCTTCACCTTGCCGTCGATCACCCGCAGGTCCGATCCTTCGACGAGCTCGACGCCCATCTGGTCGGCGAGGAACGCGTGTTCGTAGTAAGCCGAATTGTAGATGCCGGGCGTCAGCACCGCGACGCGCGGCTTGCCGCTGCAGCCGGGAGGGGCTAGCGACGAAAGGCTCTGCCGCAGCAGGTAGGGGTAGTTCTCGACCGGGCGCACGCGGTTCTGATGGAAGAGTTCCGGGAACATCTGCATCATCGTTTCGCGGTTTTCCAGCATGTAGCTGACGCCGGACGGGGTACGCGCGTTATCTTCGAGAACGTAGAACTGGTCTTCGCCGGTTCTGACGATGTCGGTGCCGACGATATGGGTATAGACGCCGCCCGGCGGGCGGAAACCGATCATCTGCGGCAGGAAGGCTTCGTTCTTCTCGATCAGTTCGCGCGGGATGCGGCCGGCGCGGATGATTTCCTGCTTGTGGTAGATGTCGTCGAGAAAGGCGTTGAGAGCGATGACCCGCTGTTCGATGCCCTGGGCGAGCTTGCGCCATTCGCGGCCGGAGATGATGCGGGGGATGAGATCGAAGGGGATGAGCTTTTCGGAACTGTCTGCGTGTCCGTAGACCGCGAAGGTGATGCCGGTTTTCCGGAAGATGTTCTCGGCGTCCTTGGATTTCGCTATGAGCCGATTTCTGTCCTGGCTGGCATACCAATCATGATAGGTCGAATATGGCTGGCGCGGACTGCTGTCCGCATTCATCATTTCGTCAAATGCCAAAGGCGTGGTCCCCTTATTTTTGACCATTTGAGTACAAGGCTGGTTGCAATGCAAGAAGCGTGCTCAGTCGCCTGAAAAGAAAGTTGGCCACGCCAGAAGCGCCCGTTCGCGGGGAAATCTGCCCAACGACAGGGCAGCCGCATCCGGTCGCAGAAAGTGGTTGCGACCGGGTGGGCAAGAAATATGCACTTGCTCTAAATTTGGACGCGGGCGCCGAAGCTAGCCGAGACCCAGGCAGACGATCGCGAGGACCGCGAGGACACCGAGCACCAGCAGCGACAATGTGGCGGCAGCACTTGCACGCGGCCCGCAATGGGCGAGCGCGCGGATGTCGACCTCAAGGCCGAGGGCGGCCATGGCGATGACCGTCAGCCAGGTGGAGACCGTCAAGGCGTCGGTCGCGAGTGTGTCGGAGATTGCGCCGCTGTTGCGGGCGATCGCAACGGCGAGGAAACCCAGAATGAACCAGGGAACGAAATGGAGGATCGTGGCGAGGCGCGACTTCCGTTGTCCGGGCGCTTTGCATTCCGGCTCGGTATCGCGGCTGCCAATTAGCGAGAAGCAGAAGACGACGGGGCCGAGCATCAGCACGCGCACGAGCTTGACCAGCGTGCCCACCTGGACCGAGAGCGGGCTGAAGGGGCTGGCCGCGGCCAGGACCTGGGGTACGGCATAGACGGTCATGCCGGCAAAGACGCCGTAGCCCTGAGGCGTCATGCCGAGCCAACCGCCGACGAAGGGCAGCGACAGGACGACGGCGATGCCGAGGATGGCGGTAAAAGAAATTGCAGCTGCGACCTCCTCGCCGCGGGCACCGATGGCCGGTGCGACGGCGGCGATCGCCGAGTTGCCGCAGATGGCGTTGCCGCAGGCAATCAAGGTCGCTAGGCGTTTCGGCAGCCCGAGCATGCGCGCAATCACGTAGCCGGTGGAAATCGACAGAAGAACCATGGCGACGATGGTGACGAGCAGGGTCGGCCCGCTCGCGGCGATCGCATCGAAGCTCAGCATCGCGCCGATCAGCACGATCGCTGTCTCCAGCAGGACTTTCGCCGAGAAGTGGATGCCGGAGAGGAAGCGGGGGCCGGGTGTCCAGAGGCTGCGGACGATAGCGCCGAGAAGGATCGCGAGAACGAGCGCTTCCAGCCAGGCGCGGCCGGTCCAGCGCCGCTCGATCCATTCCAGACCGATGGCCGCAAGTGCGACGAGACAGCAGAGGAAAAGGCCCGGAAGAATGCACGTCAGGCGGGAGGCGACTGAGGAAAATTGGGAGCGAAATGGGGAATGCGATCTGGACATGGGCGCAACCTACGCTCATCCATGAATCAGTCTAACGGATTATTCTTGTCATTCTGATCGATTTTTGCGATTGATCTACCATGACACTCGATCAGCTTAAAATCTTCGTCGCGGTCGCCGAGCGGCTGCACATGACCAAAGCCGCCGAGGCGATGAACGTCACGCAGTCGGCCGCAAGCGCGGCCATCGCGGCGCTCGAAACCCAGCACGACATCAGATTGTTCGATCGCGTCGGCCGCGGCCTGACGCTGACCGATGCCGGCAAGATCTTCCTGCCGGAGGCAAAGGCGGTGCTCGCCCGGGCGCTCGCCGCCACTGCCTGCCTGCGCGATCTCTCGGAGCTTCGCCGCGGCGAACTGTCGATCGCTGCCAGCCAGACGGTCGCGAGCTATTGGCTGCCGTCGCGCCTTGCCCGCTTCACCCACGACTATCCCCAGGTCGATGTGAAGCTCACCGTGCGCAACACGGCCGTCGTCGCCGAGGCGGTGGAAGAGGGCACGGCGCAGCTCGGCTTCGTCGAGGGGCGCGTGGATGGCGCCAAGCTCGACCATCGCCGCGTCGCCGTCGATCGCATCGCCGTCTATGCCGCGCCCTTGCACGCGTTCGTTGGGGCTGCCGTCAATCTGGAAATGCTGCTTTCTGCGCGCTGGGTGCTGCGCGAGGAAGGCTCCGGCACGCGGGCAATGTTCCTGCAATCGATGAATGATCATGGAGCAGACGTCGATCGGCTCAGGATCGAGCTTGAGCTGCCCTCGAACGAGGCGGTGCTGACGGCGGTCGAAAGCGGTCCTTTCGTCACGGCCGTTTCCCGGCTCGCAGCACAACCTTTCGTCGATAGCGGCCGGCTCGTGGAACTGCCGTTCGAACTGGCTGAGCGCAGCTTCGAGCTTTTGACCCACCGCGAGAGGCAGTTCAGCCACGCGGCGCGGGCCTTCGTGGAACTGCTTTGAGGCAAATTCCGTTTTGCTCCAGGGCTTGCCATGCGGGAGACCCCTGGCAATCGCTGCAGGATCTCTTTTTTAAGAGGCGACCATGGTGTTCGAAATTGTCGAGAGACCCGCACAGCGCATTTCCGGATCGTTCTGGGAGGGCACCTTCGGCGAGGCGGCCGATGGTGCCGTTCGCCGGCTGATCGCCGAAATGCAGGGGCATCACCAGCATCTGCATCCAGGCGATCATGCAGCCTTGGTCGGCATCTCCTGGAACGATCGCCCGGATGGATTGAACTAAGCCGCTAGTCGCGGCAATTGGTGGCCTCTTTGAGAGATGTCTCCTGTCTGAGAGGATTTGGGTGTTGCAAACCCACCCTTCAGACAGGAGATCCAGATGGCCGAGATGAGCCCTCTGCGTCGCCGGATGATCGAGGACATGACGGTCCGCAATCTTTCTCCGGCCACGCAGCAATCCTATCTTTATGCAGTCGCAAAGTTTAGCCGCCATTTCGGCCGATCACCGGCTCGGCTCGGCCTGGACGAGGTCCACGCCTTCCAGGTTCACCTTGTGTCGACGGGCATCTCCTGGTCCGGATTGAACCAGATCGTCTGCGCCCTCCGGTTCCTCTATGGCGTGACGCTCGGCCAGAATACGATCCCGGAGCATATTCCGTATGCGCGCGAGCCACGCCAGTTGCCGGTTGTTCTTTCGAGCGACGAGGTGGTCGACTTTCTGCAAGCCGTCTCCAGCTTGAAGGCGCGGGTGGCTCTGACAACGGCTTATGCCGCCGGCCTGAGGGTTTCGGAGGTCTGTGGTCTTCGCGCCAACGATATCGACAGCTCAAGGATGGTGATCCACATCACGCGTGGCAAAGGCGGCAAAGCCCGCTACGTCATGCTGTCGCCGGAACTGCTCGGGATCCTGCGCAGCTATTGGCGGTTGGCGCGGCCCAAGGACATTGTGTTTCCTGGGCGCGATCCAGACAAGCCGATCGCGCCGTCGGTGCTGCATTCCGCCTGCCGTTCGGCGGTTGCGGCGGCGGGTCTTTCCAAGCACGTCACCGTCCATACGTTGCGGCATTCCTTTGCCACTCACCTGCTCGAGAACGGGACCGATATCCGCATCATCCAGGTCCTGCTCGGTCACGCCCACCTCTCCACGACAGCGCGCTATACGCAGGTCTCTACCGACACGATCCGGTCGACGGCCAGTCCGCTCGATCGGTTACGACTGGAGGTGACACCGCCGGAATCGTGATCGGTTGCGTCCCACCTTCGAAGTCGCCGACATCTTTCGGCGACATGGGAGCTCCTACAGACGTGAGAACGCCGGTCATCTTGGCCGCGGCGAACGACGCGTCATGGGCGCGATCGAAGCCTGCCGGACGCCGAGGCTCGGCGGTCACGTCGATGCCTGCGACGATTGCGGCAGGACCCGCATCTCCTATAATTCCTGCCGCAATCGCCATTGCCCGAAGTGCGAAGGCGCGGCCCGCAAGGAGTGGGTCGCTGCACGCGTCGCCGATCTGTTGCCGGTCCCGTACTTTCATGTGGTCTTCACGCTCCCACCGGGCATCGCCGAGATCGCTTTCCACAACAAGGCGGTCGTCTATGCATTGCTGATGCGCATCGTGGCCCAGACGCTGCAGACCGTTGCCGCCGATCCCAAGCGGCTGGGCGCCGAGATCGGCATCGTCGCCGTGCTTCACACCTGGGGCCAGGCCATGACCCATCATCCCCATGTTCATTGCGTCGTGCCCGGCGGCGGTCTCTCGCCCGACAGAGCTAGGTGGGTGGCATGCCGGCCGGGCTTCTTTCTGCCCGTGCGCGTACTGTCGCGGCTGTTTCGGCGGCTCTTTCTGACGGCCCTTGCTAGAGCCTTCGCTCACGGTGAACTCCGCTTCTCCAACGAACTCAGCCATCTCAACGATGACGAGGCGTTCACCCGCCATCTCGCGCGTGCGCGCCGCGTCGAATGGGTCGTCTATTCGAAGCCACCGTTCGGCGGCCCCGACCAGGTGCTCGCCTATCTCGTACCGCTACACCCATCGTGTTGCCATCGCCAACAGCCGCATCGTCGAGGTCGATGATGACCACGTTGCCTTCCGATGGAAGGATTACCGTGGCAAGGGTCGCGACCGCGAGAAGATCATGCGCCTTGACCCGCACGAGTTCATCCGGCGTTTTCTTCTACACGTGCTCCCGGACGGCTTCCACCGCATGCGCCACTTCGGCTTTCTCGCCAATAGCCACCGACGGGATCGTATCGGCCTCTGCAGGCAGATCCTCGATCAACCATCATCAGCAGGGGAGCGGTCGCAGGCAGGCAAATCACAGCCCGGGCAATCCTACGAATGCCCTGACTGCCGGCGTCCCATGCGTAGGACAGGAATCACTGTTGCGCCTGTTTCGCCGCCCCGGCCATCATCTTTCTGGTGCGATACATCATGAACTCCGACAATCCGCACCCCCTCCCATATGCCCACAAAACCAAGCGCCGCGCCGGCGCGCGATACCGCGTGGCCCTGGCCACACCGAAAGACCGACAGTGTGCATTGAGAGCGCAAAAATCGCTTCCTATCGTCCGGCAAGCTGCTCGCGAAGGTCGCCAGATCACCACAAAAATCGGCGGTGCGATTGCCGTCCACGACGAATCCGCTATCGGCATCAAGCGGCGTGCTTTACTATTCCCATAACGGCGCCAAACAACCCGCGCCTTACTTCAATCCGGCTTATGTGAGGTCGCTCGAGCTCGCCGCGACGACGGATGCGACCTCACATAACCCTCCAGATTCCGCTATCTCGTCGGCTATGTTTCCGACAAGGCAGAGACGACCGTGCACCCAGGCTTTGTCGACCTGCCGGCCATGCGCTTCGTCACGGCCCTGCATCACCCTGATAGTGGCGACGTCTTTGCCCATTACCAGAGAATGTTCGACTGGATCGCGGCCGAAGGCCACGCGGTCGATACCGCCTTGCTGCACTATCGCGAGGAGTACGATCCCGGTTTCGTCTCGCTGTCGCTATCCTCGCTCAGGCTGATGGTTCCGATTGGCTGATGCTTCCCATCAGAAAAATTGCTTTGACCATCGATACCGGCGCGGATACTTGCATGAGTGCTTAAATCGGAGGGATTTGAGCGCGAAATCAGCGGCAGATCAAAGCGTTACAACAGCCCGACGCGCTTCAGCGAGGGCGGTTCATTGCTTCCACCTGCCGCCGTCATTCCGATAGGCTCACCATGCTCGCCCGTCTGGCTCCCGCCATCTTCGTTCTGCTCTGGTCCACCGGCTGGGTGGTGGCGAAATATGCTGCGGTCTACGCAGATCCGCTGACCTTTCTCGTGTTGCGCTACACGCTGGCGATCGCGCTCTTCATCCTGTTCTGCGTCGTCACCGGCGCACGATGGCCGAAGTCCTGGAAAATGGCCGGTCATGCGATCGTGTCCGGCATGTTCCTGCACGGGCTCTATCTCGGGTCGGTCTGGTGGGCGATCGGCGAGGGCGTGCCGGCCGGCATTTCCGGCATCATCGCCGGCCTGCAGCCGCTGATGACCGCGGTCGCCGCGGCCTTCGTCATCGACGAGAGGCTGAGCACGCAGCAGAAGCTCGGGCTGGTGCTCGGCTTCTTCGGCATTGCGCTTGCCGTCCTGCCGAAGGTGCTGGCGATCGACACGGGGGCGACGCCGATCCACTTTCTGCCTGTGATCATCAACGTGCTCGGCATGGGCGCCGTCACCTATGGCACGCTCTACCAGAAGCGCCATCTGCAGAGCGGTGACATCCGCACCATCGCAGCGCTGCAATATCTCGGCGCGCTGATCGTGACGATCCCGCTGGCGCTGATGCTCGAAGACTTGCACGTCACTTGGAACCTCCAGGTGGTTCTGGCACTTGCCTGGTCGGTTCTCGGGCTCTCGATGGGCGCGATCGCGCTGCTGCTTTATTTGATCCGTCGGGGGCAGGTGTCGCGCGCAGCGTCGCTGATCTATCTCGTGCCGCCGCTTGCCGCCGTGCAGGCGTGGCTCTTCTTCGGCGAAGCGCTGACGCTGCCGATGGTCATCGGCACCATCATTGCCGTTGCCGGCGTCTATCTCACCAACCGCAAGCAGGCGTGAAGCACGACGCGCGAGAGTGTGAAGCGGTTTTGCAATAGCGGCATGCGCTTGGCCCAAAACTAAAACGGCGGGCCGAAGCGACCCGCCGTTCACATTTCAAAGTTCTACGCTGGCTTTTGCGCGCCCGGTTGACGCGCAGCGCCTCGGTCAGCCCTGGTGGCCGCGATTGCCGCCATTGCCCCGACGCTGGCCCTGGCCGCCTTCGCGACGCTCGCCACCGCCGCGGTTTTCGTTGCGGCCGCCATGGTTGCGGTCACGACGGTCGCCTTGCTTCTGGCCGGGACGTCCGTGGTGCTTCTTGCCTTCGTGGTTGCGGTTGCCTTCGCCACGGCCGTCGGTCTGCGGATGGCCGTGATCGCGGCGCTCCTGGCGCTGCGGGCGACGCTCGTCGCGCAATAGGTCGTCACCGGTGAAGCCGCTGGTCGCAGCAACCGGTTCGCCGGCCGGACGCTCACGGCGCGGCGGACGGCCGCCGTTCTGGTGGTGACCGCCGCCATTGCCCTTGCGGTGGCCGGCGCCGTTGTTGCCACGGCCGCCGCGGCCCTTGGCTGGACGCGCCTGGTCGGCGGGAGCCTCGCCGCTGGCAACGGCAATGTTGATGCCCATCAGCTTCTCGATGTCGCGCAGCAGGCGGATTTCGTCCGGCGCGCAGAAGGCGATGGCGATGCCGTCGCGGCCGGCGCGCGCGGTGCGGCCGATGCGGTGAACATAGGCATCCGGCACTTCCGGCAGGTCGTAGTTGTAGACGTGAGTAACGCCGGGGATGTCGATGCCGCGGGCGGCGACGTCGGTCGCGACCAGCACGCGGATCTCGCCGTCACGGAAGGCCTTGAGCGCGCGCTCGCGCTGGCCCTGGCTCTTGTTGCCGTGGATCGAGGCGGCCTTGAAGCCGACGTGGTCGAGATGCTTCATCAGCTTCTCGGCGCCATGCTTGGTGCGGCTGAAGATCAGCGACAGGCCGTCCGGGTTCTCTGTCAGCGTCTTCTTGAGGATGGTCGTCTTCAGGTCCTTGCCGGGAACGAAGTGAACATACTGTTCGACCTTGTCGGCAGCCTTGCCCGGAGGCGTGACTTCGACCTTGACCGGGTTGGTCAGGTACTCGCCAGCAAGCTCTGCGATCTGCTTCGGCATGGTGGCCGAGAAGAGCAGCGTCTGGCGGTTCTTCGGCACCAGCTTGGAGATCTTGCGCAGGTCGTGGATGAAGCCGAGGTCGAGCATCTGGTCGGCTTCGTCGAGCACCAGGTAGCGGCCCTGCGTCAGCGTCACGGCCTTGCGGGCAACGAGGTCGAGCAGGCGGCCGGGGGTTGCGACCAGGATGTCGACACCGCGGGCGAGCTGTTCGGTCTGCTTGTTGATCGAGACGCCGCCTACGACAACGCCGATCTTCAGCGGTGACTTCTTGACGAACAGCTTGAGGTTGGCGGCGATCTGGTTGACCAGTTCGCGGGTCGGCGCCAGAACCAGGGCGCGAATGTTGCGCGGATCGGGGCGCTTGCCTTCGGCAACGAGCTTCTCGATCATCGGCAGGCCGAAGGCGGCCGTCTTGCCGGTGCCGGTCTGGGCGAGACCGATGAGATCGTTGCCCTTCAGCACCAGCGGGATCGCCTGAGCCTGGATCGGGGTCGGCTTTTCGAAGCCGTTGGCAGTCAGGGTTTCCAGAATGTGCTCGGAGAGGCCGAGATCTTTAAAGGTGGACAAATGCATATACCTTTTGGGGGCGCCAAACGCATTCGCCGGAACCGCATTGTTGCTGTTCCGGTGTCGTTCGGCGTCAAGAACCCCGCGTGAATTGGGAACTTGTGGGTTGAATTAAGTCGTCAAGCGCCTGTGCTGTACCGCCTATCGCGGTGATATGTGCGCTATCCTTCTTCACGGCTTTCGATGTCTGCCGAGGGCGCGCTCACGCGGCGGCCGGAAGGTGACGCTGGGCACCATGTCGTTGGTTTGGACGAAAAAGTCAAGGTCCATCTTTTCGCAGGTGCGAAATGAGATCTACTCAAGCGCGAGATCGAAGCCCGCTTCTGCCGCTTCCTGGCCGTTGACGAGGATGACGATGCGATGCGCGCCCGGGTAATAGCGACGGGTGGTAATGGGCCGGATCGCATGGCGTTTCTCGATCTCGATCGATGCGCCGGGGGTAAGCAAAGCCGACGTCCACTTGAAGACTTTCGGCGAGGTCGCACCGTTTGCCTTGCGATGGTGCACGGCGTAGTCGATCATCACCTTCTGGCTCGTCTCGGCGTCATGGCTGACGGCGAGGCGCAGGCCGAGGCTTTCGCCAAGCACGATGTCCGAACGATCGAGCGAAAAGCGCGCATTGATGCCGGCCGGGGGAGCGAAACCGAAATTGCCGAGCGCGTCCGCGTGCCCCTGCTTCAGCAGCGTGCGCGAGGCGTGGCGCAGAAGCTGGCGGCGCTCCGGCGATGCGTCGCCGATATGTTCGGCGACGAAAGCAGCCACCAGATCCGAATGGTCCTTGGCGATGTCGTTGAGGCTGTTGGCAACCGAGCGGCGCACATACTCCTCGGGGTCGTCGAGAAGCGCGGTCAGGATCGGCAGGATCGGCTGCGGATCGCGGATGAGCTGCGGCAGTCGCATCGCCCAGGGCAGGCGCGGGCGGGTGCCTTCGCTCGCCAGTCGCCGGACGTGATGGTTGGGATCCTTCGTCCAGTCCCGGATCGTCGCGAGGGCGCGCTCCTGGTCGCGATCGATGAAGACGCGGATGCCGAACTCGGCTGTGAAATGCGGCGTCAGCGCCCGCAGCAGCGACAGCGAAAGGTCGAAGTCGTCGAGGCCGCGCAAGGCGACGTACTGGCTGAAGGGCAGCAGCGACCAGCCGCTGATGCCGTCGGCGCCGTCGCGAGGAAGGCAGGCGTGGAGGTTGGCGGCCGCCTCCGGAAACGCCTGCGGCAGCGTCTCGACCAGCGCGTCGCGGATCTGCAGCGAGCGCTGCATCAGCTCCAGCGCCTCCAGCCCGTCACCCGCAAGCGCCACGAACCTCTTGCGGTCGAAACCGGCGGCGTTGCGTTCGAGCGCATCGGCGATGGCGATGACGACACCGGGGTGCAGCAGATTCTTCAGTGGTTCGGCCATCGCTCAGGCAGTCCTTTGCTCGTCCAATTCCGGGCCGGTCAGATCCTCTGGCCGCCGCTAAAATGCTGCACGAGCATTACCGCGCTGATCGTCGCTGCGTAAGGTGCGAACTCCGGATCGACCCGGACGCGCTCTCCGGCCGATTGCGCAGCCTCCAGTGTCTCCCATTCGACCAGGTCTGCGAACATGCCCGAGGTCTCGCAGGAATCGACCGCGCGCCAGGAGACGAAGCCCGGATAGCGGGAAACGGCCTGCATCGCTCGCTGGCGCGTGGCTGTGGCCGCCGGCCTGTCGGTGACGATGCAGACGGCAAGTTCAAGGATGTGATCGCTGGTCATGATGAGGCTCCCTGTGAGTTGCCGCTTGATTTAACACAGGGCAACTGACAGCCTTATGGCCATTATCGGCGGTGCCGTGCTTGTGGACACGCGATGCGCGCGGTAGCCTTTTGAACGAAGTCTTGCCGCGGGGAGGCCAGGCATGAGACCCGCCGACCGGCTGTTTCGCATCATCCAGCTCCTGCGCGCGAGCGGCCGGGTGATGACGGCGCGCGAGATCGCCGAGAAGATGGAGGTCGCCCAGCGCACCATCTATCGCGACATGGAGCACTTGATCGCCTCCGGCGCGCCGATCGACGGCGAACGCGGTGTCGGCTATCTCTTGCGCGGTGCGTTCGATGCGCCGCCGCTTGCCTTTACCTTCGAGCAGCTCGAAGCGCTCGCTTTCGGCGCCCGCGCCGTGCAGATGCTCGGCGACGGCAGGCTCGCCCAGGCGGCGCGCGAGGCTATGGAGAAGATCGCCCATCGTCTGCCGCCCGAACATCGGCAGCGGCTGACAGCCGCGCCCCTTCGCGCCTTCCGCTCTTCGCTCCAGCCGGAACCGCCGGCGCTGCTCGGCGAGATCCGCCTGGCGATCGCCGGTCGCCGCAAGCTTCGCCTGGCCTATGACAGCCTCAAGGACGAACATTCCGAGCGCACCATCTGGCCGCTCGGCCTCAGCGTCTTCGGCCACTTCTGGCTGCTGACGGGCTGGTGCGAACTGAGGTCGGATTTCCGCGATTTCCGGGTCGACAGGATCAGCACGCTTCGTGTCCAGCGCGAGCGTTACGAGGTGACGCCGGAACGCAGCTTCGAAGCCTATATCGCGCGGATGTGACCGGCGCATCCGGCCAAATAATCAGCATCATCGCCACCTTCCGATGGAACCGGATCGCCGCTCGTTCGTTTCCTTTACAGGGTCTTCATGACCCTTCGCGATCCACACCTTTCACTGGGAGACAATCGTGCAGAACCGGACTTGGATACTGGCCGCGGATGGCAACACCGCGCGCATCGTCAAGGGCGTGAACCTGTTGAAGGAAGAGCGCCAGCGGCCGGAGGAGGAG
Source organism: Ensifer sp. SL37 (assembly GCF_026672675.1). Taxonomy (NCBI): domain Bacteria; kingdom Pseudomonadati; phylum Pseudomonadota; class Alphaproteobacteria; order Hyphomicrobiales; family Rhizobiaceae; genus Ensifer; species Ensifer sp. SL37. The sequence goes on from NZ_JAPPRN010000006.1 coordinate 2,497,483, forward strand.
ACCTTTCACACCGAACCGAAGCGCGTTCAGGACATCATGGCCGACAAGCCGGGCCGGTCGCATTCGTCCGTCGGACACGGCCGCTCGGCCATGGAATACAAGAGCGATCCCGTTCGCGAGGAGCAGCAGCGCTTTGTTGCGGACGTGGCCGGAAGGCTGGAGAGCTACGCCGCCAACCATGCCTTCGACAGCCTGGTGATTTGCGCAGCACCCCGGACGCTTGGCGATCTCCGCAAGCAGCTTTCCGCCCATGTCCGCGAGCGGACAGTCGCCGAGATCGACCGCAACTGCGTGGCTGCAACCACCGAGCAACTGATCGCAACGGCACGGGCCGCGGTGTTCCCTTAAGGCTCGGCCGCAGCCGGACTTCGTAACGCTTTCCGGTTTACCCAAGGCGTCCCGTCAGAAGTCGGTGGGGACGCCGCCCTCGGCCTTGCGCTTGGCGACAAAGGCATCGAGTTCCTCCTCGATCGCCGGATCGAGGGGCGGGCGCTCGTATTCGTTCAGCTTCTGTTTGAAGATCCGGTTGGCGTGATCGTATGTCGTCGGCCGCCCGGCTTCGGTCCAGGTCTCGAAGTTGCGCCAGTCCGACAGGATCGGTGAATAGAAGGCGGTCTCGTAGCGCTGCAGCGTGTGCAGCGTGCCGAAGTAATGGCCGCCCGGGCCGACGTCGCGCACGGCATCGAGGCCCAGCGCATCTTCGCTGACATCAAGCGGGGTCAGGTATTCCGCCACCATCTGCAACATGTCGACGTCGAGAATGAACTTCTCGAAGGAGGCCGTAAGCCCACCTTCGGTCCAGCCGGCGGCATGCATGACGAAATTGCCGCCCCCTTGCGTCAGCGCCCAGAGCGACATGGCGGATTCGTAGGCCGCTTGAGCGTCCAGCGTATTGGCGGTGTTGGTGTTTGAGGTGCGGTAGGGGATGTTGTAGCGGCGGGCGAGCTGGCCCCCGGCGACCACCGCCTTCATGTATTCCGGCGTGCCGAAGGCGGGCGCTCCGGTCTTCATGTCGACGTTGGAGGTGAAGCCGCCATACATCACAGGTGCGCCGCGCCTGACCATCTGGGTGAAGGCGATGCCGCAGAGCGCTTCGGCGTTCTGTTGGACGAGCGCACCGGCGATCGTCACCGGCGCCATGGCGCCGGCGAGCGTGAAGGGCGTGACGACCACCACCTGGTTGCGCGAGGACATCTCGATGATGCCCTGCAGCATCGGCCCGTCGAGCCGGAGCGGCGAGGAGGTGTTGATGATGGTGAAGAGCGACGGCTCGCGCTCCATCTGCTCCATCGTGATGCCACGGCCGATGCGGGCGATCTCGATGCCGTCGGTGTTGCGCTGCTTGCCCAGCGAATAGACGTGGAACACCTTGTCGGTGAGCTTCACCATGTCGGAGAGGCAATCGAGGTGGCGCACCGAGGCATGGATGTCGACCGGCTCGACCGGATAGCCGCCGGTCGTGTGGACGATGTCATAGGACTGCGCGAGCTTCACCAGCTTGCGGTAGTCTTCCTGGTTGCCGGTGCGGCGGCCGCCGTCCCGGTCTGCGACGAACGGCGCGCTGGCGATCTGGGCGAAGACGAGATTGTTGCCGCCGATCGCGACATTGCGGGCCGGGTTGCGGGCGTGCATGGTGAAGGCCGGAGGAACAGAGGCGATCATGTCCATGATCAGGCCCCGGTCGAAGCGCACCCGGTCGGTGCCGGGTGTCACGTCGGCGCCAGCCGCCTTCATCCGCTCGCGCGCCTCCGGCAGGATAACGTCCATGCCGATCTCTTCGAGGATCGTCAGCGATGCCTCATGCACAGATTCAAGTGCATCATCCGAAAGTACGGTGGATTTCGCCAGCGTATTGACAAGATTGAGGTATTTCCCGCCGGGAGACTTGCGCACACGCTCGGCGCTGCGCCCGCCCGGGCGGCGTCGGCGCTCCAGCGGGGTCGAGGCTGCGTCGCCGGTTGCTGCATCGGGAAACTGATCGTCGTTCATGAAAGACCCACCGTGTTGCCGATGGGGAGTGTGTCGCAGATTCGAGACGGCGATGGCCCGCCATTTGCGACAGTTCAGTTCTCTTGTGGAGTAAAATGCTTGCGCTGACGCATTTCTGCAGTCGGGTGGCGCAACCGTTCAAGACAGGCCGCAATCGCGACGAGCGCTAGGGTCGGTCGCCCCGCAACATCTCGCGTTTGCCGGCAAAACCCTTGCGCTTCTCGACGGCAAAGCCTGCGGCCTGCAAATTGCGTCGGACGAAGCCGGCGGCGGCATAGGTGGCGAAGCTGCCGCCGGGCGTGGTCTTTTCGAAGACCAGCCGCATCAGTTCCTCCGACCACATGTCGGGATTGCGCGACGGCGCGAAGCCGTCGAGATACCATGCTTCGAACGGGTCTTCCGCGCGGGCGACGCCGCCGAGTGCCGCGCCGCAGACGACCGTGAGGCTGACGCCGTCACCAAAGTCGATCTGGACGTCACCATCAGGCTCGGCCGGCCAGCGAGAGGCCAGCGCCTGGCGCTCCGTGTCGATCTCCGGCCAATGGCTGAGGGCGCGCGAAATCTCTTTGGCCGCCATCGGAAAGCGTTCGAAGGACACGAACTGCAGCTGATCGCCAGCGGCCGCGGTCATCTTCCACTGGCGCCACGTCTCGCAGAAATTGAGCCCGGTACCGAAGCCGAGTTCGCCGATGCGGAAGGTGCCCGCACCGACCCAACGATCGGGCAGGCCGTTGCCCGACAGGAAGACGTGGCCGCACTCCAGCCGCCCGTCGGTGCGGCAATAAAAGTGATCGCCAAACTCCCGGGAATAGGGCATATCGCCCTCGTGCCAATCAAGGTTCTGGTGCGCCGGGGGCTCGATCGGGTCTGCGGATCCTGTCATGGCCAAGGCGATAATCCGCCGGCCGGAGAAGGTCAATCGATGAGCGAGCTTTTGGTCGTCGGCGGCGGCATCATGGGGCTGTGGGCCGCCATTTGCGCCACGCGCAGGGGCATGACCGTGCGGGTCGTCGAGCAACAAGCGATCGGTGCAGGCGCCAGCGGTGGCCTTTTGGGCGCGCTCATGCCGCATATGCCGGATCGCTGGAACGATAAGAAGCAGTTCCAATTCGACGCGCTTGTGACGCTCGAGGAAGAGATCGCGGCGCTCGAGGCGGAGACAGGCCTTTCGACCGGCTATCGGCGGACGGGTCGTTTGATCCCGCTTGCCAAGCCTCACCTGCGCGATATCGCCCTCCGGCACGAGCAGGATGCACGGAGCCATTGGCGCGCGGCCGACAGGCAGTTCCACTGGCACGTGAAGGACGACGGGCCCGAGGGCTGGCCGGGTGCTGCCGCGGCGGCGCATGGCATGGTCTTCGACACGCTCGCCGCACGGGTTTCGCCGCGTCGCATGCTTGCTGCGCTCCGCACAGCGCTCCTGCAGGCACCGAACGCCTATTTAGACGAGGGCAGGGGCGTGCGCCGGATCGAGCCGGAACGCGGCCGGGCCGAACTCGACGATGGCACCCGGATCGATTTCGAGGATTGCATCATCGCGGCCGGCGTCGGCAGTTTTCAACTGATCGACGACGTGTCGGTGCCGCTGGCGGAAACGAGCGGCACGGCTGTCAAGGGGCAGGCGGCACTGCTGCGGGCGGAGATCGATCCGGCGCTTCCGGTGATCTTTGCCGACGGCGTTTACATCATCGCGCATGACGACGGACATGTGGCGGTCGGCAGCACCAGCGAAAACAGTTTTGCCGATCCCCTGTCGACGGACGAGCAGCTGGATGAGCTGCTTCGGCGCGCCGTAGCGCTCGCGCCGCGCCTGGCAGGTGCCGAGGTGGTGGAGCGATGGGCAGGGTTGCGCCCGAAAGCGACGGGGCGCGAGCCGATGGCAGGCCGGCATCCGGACCATCCGAACGTCTCGGTCCTGACCGGCGGGTTCAAGGTGAGCTTCGGCATCGCACACCGCCTGGCGCGTTTCGTCGTCGAAGAGATCGCCGGTTCTCCGGCGATCGATATTCCCGATTCTTTCTTCTGCCGGAATCACATAGCCGCACTTCGCGAGAAACATCTTTAGGGCCGGACATGCGAAGGGCCCCGCCCGCGGCGGGACCCGAAAGATCGAAAGTCAGGCATTACATCCAGTAGGGCGGCACGCCGTAGTAGCATCACATCCAGTAGGGCGGCACGCCGTAGTAGTCGTAGACACGGCGTCCGTTTTCCGCGTTCCAGTCGTATTCTTCGGTGCCGTGATATTTCGGCGCGTTTTCGACCTGATCGCGAGTCACATCAGTGCGATAGCCGCCGAGCTTCTCGTCATAGGTCAGCTTTGCCCAAGGCAATGGATAGTGGTCTTCGCCGAGGCCGAGAAAACCGCCGAAGCCGAGCACCGCATAGGCGACGCGCCCGCTGCGCTTCTCGATGATCACGCGCTCGATCGAGCCGATGTGTTTGTCGTCGGGGCCATAGACCCTCGTGCCTTCAACCTTGTCGCTTGCGATCAGGTCGTGGGTCTCCTTGATCCGGGCGTCCTGAAGGTTCGCATTGTGATAGGTCACGCTTCTTCTCCATCCTTGTTTTCCTACCTTTTAGGAACGGGCGATGGGCCGGATGGTTCCGAAAAACGAGGGGTGACGTTCGCACCGCTGCCGCGCTCATCCCCGGCCGACTTCGTCAATCTGTCACGCAAATCACCTAAGACGCGGCCATTGGACAAGTCGGGGTGAGGGCGGAAAACCGCAGCTATTGCTCATCCTGCGCTGACGGATACCCGGAGCCAGCCGATGCGCTATGCCATTTGTTTTACGCCGCCGATGGCCGACCCGCTTTCCGCGACCGCTGCAAGCTGGCTGGGGCGCAATGTCTATTCCGGGGAACCTGCCGAGTTGCCGTCGGTCGCGGGCTTGAGCGCCGCGGATGTCGCCTATCACACGGCGGTTCCGCGACGCTTCGGCTTTCATGCAGTGATGATGTCGCCGTTCCGCCTGCATCCGGACATGACGGAACCGAAGCTTCTGAAGGCGCTGATGCATTTTGCCGGCGCCCAGACTCCGTTCGAAATCGATCGCCTGGAGGTCGCCCGCATCGGCCGATGCTTCGGGCTGATGCCGCAGGTGCCGAGCACGGCCATGCATCTGCTTGCCGCCAACGTCGTCCAGGAGTTCGACGCCTTCCGCGCGCCGCTCAGCGAAGACGAGATCGAGCGCTCCGATCCGGACAGGCTGACCGCCCCACAGTTCTCCAACTTGCACCGTTGGGGCGATCCGCATGTGATGGACGAATACCGTTTCCACATGATGCTGACCGGTCCGCTTGCGCCAGACGCGATGCGGCGGGTCGAGGCGCCGCTCCGTGACCTGTTCGAGTCCTGCCTATCAAAACCGCTTTCGATCGGCAGCCTTGCGCTGTTTGTCGAGGAGACGGGCGCACCCATGCGGGTGCATTCGCAGCACCCGCTCGGCAAGATCTCGACGAACACGCGCGCAGAGCGGGCGAAGCGGTCCGCCGCCGACCCGTCGCTGGCGCCGCAAGGCGCGGTCCGGCCGCTGCCGCTGATCGTCGCTGCGCTGATGGCGCAGCGCTAATCGGAAACGGACGCGGGCGAAGCTGCAAAGAGCAGCGCTTTCGGATAGGGCAGGCCGAGGTCCGGCATGTCCGCCGGCGCGAAGTAGCGCAGCGACTTCGTTTCGCCATCGGTGATCGGCTGCTGGGAACCGACGATCCGGCATCGATAGAGGGTAACCACATATTCGACGTGGTCGCCGTTCGGGTAGGTGTAGCGAAACGCTTCTCCGCCGAAGACGCCCAGTATCCGCTCGACCGAGACCGGATAGCCGGTTTCCTCCATGACCTCGCGGATGACCGCATCGACAGGCGTCTCGCCCGGCTCGATCGCGCCGGCCGGCAGGCTCCAGCCTTCGCCACTTGCTTTCTCCTGCAAGAGGACCCGGCCATCGGAATCGACAATGACGGCCGCCACTGACGGGCAGAGAAGCAGGCCGGAACCGACTTTTTCGCGGAGCGCTTGAATGTAGGATTTCATCTCGATGAGGGCCGTTGTCCTTGCCGATCCATTCAACGCTGTTTCGAAAAATCTCTCAACCTCGGGTTCAGCCGAATTTTTCTGGTAATTTCCGTCAGGGCCGTGGCGCTGCCGCTGCCCTGCCTCACGTCATTTCGGTATCGACAATCCGGTCGGCGGTGATACCGTTCCTAAAAATTCGAAGGGTGATTTGATGTCTGAGACTAAGTATCCGCGCGACCTCGTTGGCTACGGCCGCAATCCGCCGAAGGCAAACTGGCCGGGCGATGCGCGCATCGCCGTGCAGTTCGTGCTGAACTACGAAGAGGGCGGCGAAAGCTGCATTCTCGATGGCGACCCAGCGTCCGAGTGCCTGCTGTCGGAAATTGTCGGCGCGCAGCCCTGGGCTGGCCAGCGTAACCTCAACATGGAATCGATCTACGAATACGGTGCCCGTTCCGGCTTCTGGCGGCTGTGGCGCATGTTCACCAGCCGCAACGTCCCGCTGACCGTCTATGGCGTGACGCAGGCCATGGCGCGCAATCCGGAAGCGGTCGCTGCCATGAAGGAAGCCGGCTGGGAAATCGCCAGCCACGGTCTGCGCTGGCTGGAATACAAGGACGTGCCGGAAGAGGTCGAACGCGAGCATATCCGCGAGGTCGTCCGCCTGCACACGGAGCTCACCGGCGAGCGGCCGCTCGGCATCTACCAGGGCAAGCCTTCGGCCAATACGCTGAAACTCGTGCTGGAGGAGGGCGGGTTCCTTTACTCCTGCGACAGCTACGCCGACGAACTGCCCTACTGGGTGCCGGGTCTTTCGGCCGACAAGCCGCACCTGATCATTCCCTATACGCTTGATGCCAACGATATGCGCTTTGCGACGCCGCAGGGCTTTAACAGCGGCGACCAGTTCTTCAGCTACCTCAAGGACACATTCGACGTGCTCTACGAGGAAGGTCGCCAGGGCGACGCCAAGATGATGAATATCGGCCTTCACTGCCGTCTCGTCGGCCGCCCGGGCCGCGCTGCTGCGCTCGCTCGCTTCATCGACTACGTCATGTCGCACGACAAGGTCTGGGTGCCGCGTCGCATTGACATCGCCAACCATTGGTACCAGCACCACAAGCCGGAAGGGGCGCTCTGATGACCGACCGTGATGCCTTCGTTGCCCGTTTCGGTGGCGTGTTTGAGCACTCGCCCTGGGTTGCCGAACGCGCCTACGACCGAGCCGCGGCGACCGGGCTGACGGCGGGCACGGTGCATTCGGCGCTCTGCCAGGCCTTTCGCACGGCGCTGCCGCGCGAGAAGATGCAGGTGCTGCGCGCGCACCCCGATCTTGCCGGCAAGCTGGCGATCGCCGGTAAGCTGACGGCGGACTCGACGGCGGAGCAGGCGTCTGCCGGCCTCGACCGGCTGACACCAGAGGAGCATGAGCGCTTCACCGCGCTCAACGACGCCTACACGAAAAAATTCGGCTTCCCCTTCATCATCGCGGTGAAGGGGCTGACCAAGGGGCAAATTCTTGCCTCCTTCCAAAGCCGCATTGACAATTCGCCCGAAGAGGAATTTGAAACCGCTTGCGCACAGGTCGAGAAAATCGCCCGCCTGCGCCTGCAGTCGATGATTCCTGGAGACGAAAATGCCTGACAAAACCGTTCGATGCCTGTCCCCGCTCATGAGGAGGGCCCTCGAACTGGATCGGACATCCGCAAGCGCAAAATCGTCTTGCGAGGTCTCCGCATAATGTCGCGCCTGCTCAAAATCGAACCGCTGACACGCGAGGCCTTCGCTCCCTTCGGCACCATCATCGAAGCCGATCCGGCAACGATGCGCCACATCAACGGCGGCAACACGGAACGTTTCCACGGTCTTGCGCGTGCCGATGTCGTCGGCGACGGCGCCAATGTCATCATCAACATCTTCCGCGGCCAGCCGCGGTCTTTCCCCTATTCGGTGACGATGATGGAGCGCCACCCGCTCGGCAGCCAGAGCTTTTCGCCGCTCGACGACCGCCCATGGCTCGTCGTGGTGGCGGACGACGAGGACGGGCGCCCGGGCACGCCGCGCGTTTTCCAGGCGAACGGCCGGCAGGGCGTCAACTACGGCCGCAATATCTGGCACCACCCGCTGATGTCCGTCGGCGCCGTCAGCGATTTCCTCATCGTCGACCGCGAAGGGCCGGGCAACAATCTCGAGGAGTTCTTCTATGACGAGCCCTTCGTCATCGAGAGCGCTATCTAGCAGGACGTGCGCGCGGCTTCTGACAGCATCCCGCGCCAATGTGTGAAAGAGAGAAGCCATGAGCAGCACCGGCCGCCTGACCACCCATGTTCTCGATACCGCTCTCGGCAAACCGGCCGAGGGTCTGCGCATCGACCTCTACTGGCTGGAGGGTGAAGAGCGGCAGTTGATCCGCACCGTACATACCAACAGCGACGGCCGCGTCGACGGCCCGATGGTCGAAGGCATCGGCTTCATGGCCGGCAATTACGAGCTGGTGTTCCATGCCGGCGACTATCTGCGCCGGTCAGGCGTAACACTGCCGGAGCCGGCCTTCCTCGACCGCATCCCCTTGCGCTTCGGCATCGCCGATCCGGCCAGCCATTATCACGTGCCACTGCTTCTCTCGCCCTACGGCTATTCGACCTACCGGGGTAGTTGAGGCTTAGGAGGCTTGCGCTCGCTTCGCGTTTTGCCGGAAGGGTCACTCCAAGCTCCCTCATCCTCGCCCTTGTGGCGGGGGTCCAGCGGCCCGACGTCCGTCGGGTCAAAAGACCTTTCAGCCCAAGGACTTGTGCTGGTCCCGCAGTTCCAACGGAACTGCTAGAGATTCCTGTGACAAGCACAGGAATGAGGGCGGGAGTGGCTGGTGCCGCGGCTATTCCGCCAGAATGCTACGATCCACGTCGTTGATATCGCGCTTGCCGCAGAGGGCCATGGTGATGTCCATCTCCTTGCGGATGATTTCCAGCGTCTTGGTGACGCCCTCCTTGCCCATGGCGCCGAGGCCGTAGAGGAAGGGGCGGCCGATATAGGTGCCCTTGGCGCCCATGGCGACGGCCTTCAGCACGTCCTGGCCGGAGCGGATACCGCCATCGATATGCACCTCGATCTGGTGGCCGACCGCATCGACGATGCGCGGCAGCATGCTGATCGAGGAATGGGCGCCGTCGAGCTGGCGGCCGCCGTGGTTGGAGACGATGATCGCGTCGGCACCGGTCGCCGCTGCCATCTTGGCGTCCTCGGGGTCGAGAATGCCCTTGAGGATCAGCGGTCCGCCCCAGCGTTCCTTGATCCAGGCGACATCCTTCCACGAGAGCTGCGGGTCGAACTGTTCCGCCGTCCAGGCGCCGAGCGACGAGAGGTCGGTGACGCTTTTCGCGTGGCCGACGATGTTGCGGAAGGTGCGGCGCTTGGTGCCGAGCATCTTCATGCACCAGCCGGGGCGCGTCGCCATCTGCCAGAGGTGCTTCGGCGTCATCTTCGGCGGTGCCGAGAGGCCGTTGCGAAGATCCTTGTGACGCTGGCCGAGGATCTGCAGGTCGAGCGTCAGCACCAGCGCCGAGCACTTCGCCGCCTTGGCCCGGTCGATCAGGTTCAGCACGAATTCGCGTTCGCGCATGACATAGAGCTGGAACCAGAAGGGTTTGGTGGTAACCGAGGCGACGTCCTCGATCGAGCAGATGCTCATCGTCGAGAGCGTGAAGGGCACGCCGAAGGCTTCCGCCGCCTGGGCTGCCAGCATCTCGCCGTCGGCGTGCTGCATGCCGGTGAGGCCGGTCGGGGCGAGTGCCACCGGCATCGACACCTTCTGGCCGATCATCGTCGTTTCCAGCGACCGGTCGGTCATATCCACCAGCACGCGCTGGCGCAGCTTCACCTTGCCGAAATCCTCCTCGTTGGCGCGATAGGTGCCTTCGGTCCAGGCGCCGCTGTCGGCGTAGTCGAAGAAGAGTTTCGGCACCCGGCGCTTGGCGAGCGCCTTGAGATCGCTGATTTCGAGGATTTGCGTCATGGATAAGGCCTTCGTCCAACGGAGATTGAACGAGCCATTACCATGTTTGGCAGAGGCTTGTTAATAGCCAGAACGCAGAGAGGTCAATTTTCTTGACCTCTTTGGTTTTGGTCGGTCATGCGGCGGCAAGCGCCGATTTTGCCGGCTTGCCGGCGACATAGGTTTCGACGATCGACCGGTCGTCGCCCATGGTCTGCAGCAGGAAGAGTTCGTCTGCCAGAGAGTTGACCACTTCGGCCCGAAGCGCCATCGCCGACGTCGCGGCCATGTCGAGCACGATGAAATCGGCATCGGTGTCGGCTTCCAAGGTTCCGATCTTGTCGACCAGCGATAGCGCCTCGGCATTGCCGCGGGTCATCATGAAGAAGCTGTCGAACGGGTTCAGCCGCTCGCCCTGCAGTTGCAGGATCTTGTAGGCCTCGTCGAGCGTCTTCAGCATGGAATAGCTGGTACCGCCGCCGATATCGGAGGCGACCGACGTGCGCACCGGCTTTTCGCGGCGGCTGAGCGCGCGCAGCGGGAAGAGGCCAGAACCGAGAAAGAGATTGGAGGTCGGGCAGAAAACGGCGACCGAGCCGGTCTCGCTCATGACATCCGCCTCGCGCTCAGACAGATGGATGCAGTGGCCGAACAGGCTCTTGGGTCCGAGCAGGCCGTAGCGGGCGTAGACGTCTGTGTAGTCCTCGGCTTCCGGATAGAGTTCGCAGGTAAAGGCGATCTCGTCGCGGTTTTCCGAAAGGTGCGTCTGGACGTGCAGGTCGGGGAATTCGTGCACCAGCGACTTCGCGACGTCCATCTGCTCCGGCGTTGAGGTGATGGCGAAGCGCGGGGTGATCGCCACATGATTGCGGCCCTTGCCGTGCCATTCGCGGATGACCGCGCGGGTTTCGTCGTAGCTCATCTGCGGCGTGTCGAGCAGGCCTTGCGGGGCGTTGCGGTCCATCATCACCTTGCCGGCGACCATGCGCATGTCACGGCGCAGCGCCTCGGCGAAGAAGGCATCGGCCGACGCCTTGTGAACCGAGCAATAGGCGGTTGCTGTTGTCGTGCCATAGCGCACCATCTCATCGAAGAAGCGCGTCGCGATGCGCTCCGCATGGGCGGTCTCGACGAAGCGGCACTCCTCGGGGAAGGTGTAGGTGTTCAGCCATTCAAGCAAGTTGGCGGCATAGGAGGCCATGACCTGCATCTGCGGGAAATGCAGATGCGTGTCGATGAAGCCGGGCACGATCAGGTGTGGGCGATGGTCCACTTCCGCGACGCCGTCAGGCGCGCTTGCCTTGACCGCAGCATAGGAGCCGCTCGCGGCGATCTGTCCACCCTCAATCAGAAGCGCACCGTCGCTCTCGTAGCTGTAGGCGGCGCTGTCGTCGATCGACGTTGGCGCGCGGTTGAAGCTCAGCAATCGGCCGCGGATGAGGGTGGTCGTCATTGTGTCTTGCCTTCCTCGACGGCGCTTTCGAACCAGGCTGTCAGAAGCTGGCGCTCGTCCGTCGTCATGTCTGTCACGTTGCCGGGCGGCATCGCATGGCTGCGCCCGGCCTGGATATAGATTTCGCGGGCATGGGCGGCAATCTCCGCGTCGCTTTCGAGCATCACGCCCTTCGGAGCCTGGGTGATACCCTCATAAACCGGTTCTGCCGCATGGCACATGGAACAGCGTGTCGAGACCGTGTCCTTGACTGCAGGGAAGTGGGCATTGGCGGCGAAGCGGCTGAAGGCGGGCGCAACCTCGGCCTTTTCGCCGCCGGTCAGCACCTTCGGCACGGTCGAAAGCCACATGATCAGGATGAAGAGGAGGGCGGTGACGAGCCAGGTCCAGGTCGGCCGGCCCTTGCGGGCGTGGGTGGTGTTGAACCAGTGGCGGATGGTGACGCCCATCAGGAAGACGAGTGCGGCGATGATCCAGTTGAACGCGGTGGCAAACGCCAGCGGATAGTGGTTCGACAGCATGAAGAAGATGACGGGCAGCGTCAGGTAGTTGTTGTGCAGCGAGCGCTGTTTGGCCTGCGCGCCGAGTTTCGGATCCGGCGTGCGGCCGGCGATCAGGTCGGCGACGACGATCTTCTGGTTGGGGATGATGATGAAGAACACATTGGCCGACATGATCGTCGCGGTGAAAGCGCCAAGATGGAGAAAGGCGGCGCGGCCGGTGAAGACCTGCGTATAGCCCCAGGCCATGACGACCAGCGCCACATAGAGCAGTGCCATCAACCCCCAGGTGTTCCTGCCGATCGGCGACTTGCACAGCAGATCGTAAAACAGCCAGCCGATGCCGAGCGAGGCGAGCGAAATCAGGATCGCCGTGGTCGCCGAGATGTCGAGCACGTGGCGGTCGATCAGGAACAGATCGGCGCCGCCATAGTAGACGACACAGAGCATGGCGAAGCCAGAAAGCCACGTCACGTAGGATTCCCATTTGAACCAGGTGAGATGCTCGGGCATCGAGGCCGGTGCGACCAGGTATTTCTGGATGTGATAGAAACCGCCGCCATGCACCTGCCATTCCTCGCCATAGGCGCCGACGGGCAGGTGATCGCGCTTCACGAGACCCAGGTCGAGCGCGATGAAATAGAAGGATGAGCCGATCCAGGCGATGGCGGTGATGACGTGCAACCAGCGCACGGCAAAGGCCAGCCATTCCCAGGCGATGGCGAACTCGTACATTCAGATCCCCTTTGTCTCCGTTGCCTCACTTTGCGCATAAACCGCGGAGGGGAAAAGGGGCTTGCGCGCTCCTCAAGCGCTATTTGCTTGCAGGAAGTTCGGCGCGCAAAGTTCGCCGAGGATCCAGTCGCGGAAAATCCTGATCTTGGGTGTGTTGCGGCGGGCGTGCGGATAGGCGAGCCAATAATCGCAGCCATCGCTGCAGCGCAGCTCGAAGGGCTGGTAGAGCCGACCGAGCGCCACGTCATCGGGGTAGAATTCCGGTGTCAGGATCGCCACGCCCTGGCCGGCGATGGCGGCGCGCGCCTCGAAGGATTGCGCGCCGAGGCGGCTGTGCGGCCGTCCTTCGAGATCGGGATCCTTGACGCCGGCGGCCTTGAACCACATCGGCCACCAGGGGTCACCGGGATCGATGATGCGCAGCTTCAGCAGGTCGCGCGGCTCGTGCACGCCGCCAATGGTCTCGGCAAGCGCCGGGCTCAGCATCGGGCTGAATTCCACCCGCATCAGCGGATGCGTGTCGAGGCCGGGCCAGACGCCGGCACCGGAGCGGATGGCGAGGTCGGCCGGCTCGCGGGTAAAATCGGTGAGCGAGTCGCTGGTCGTCAGCCGAACGGCGATGTTCGGATGGGCGAGCTGGAAGCTGCCGATGTTGCGGGCAAGCCATTGCGAGGCGAAGGTCGGCGTCGAGCTGATCAGGAGCGCGCTGTCGATATCGCCACGGGCATTCGAAACCGCTTCCTGCAGCATCTCGAAGGCTTCGGTGACGCGCGGCGCCATGCGCTGGCCGACTTCCGTCAGCGAGATCTGGCGCGGGCGCCGCAGGAACAGCGGCTCGCCGACATTCTCCTCGATCAACTTGACCTGGTAGCTGACGGCCGTCTGGGTCATGCCCAGCTCTTCACCGGCCTTGGTGAAGCTGCCGAGCCTTGCGACCGCCTCGAAGACCCGCAGCGCATTCAGCGGAAACTGCTTCGACATCTTCATGGATAAGTTCTCTTGATGCATCCAGACGGATGTTCGATTGGATTTCGATCCTCCCCCACGGCATCCTTCAAGTCAACTTCCCAAGACGAAACAGGTGCTGAAATGACTTGCGACACTTACGAACGTACTGAAAGAAAAGCATTTCTTTCATTCGAGCCGGTCGCCCGGCTCACAGCCGCCCTGTTCGGCGGCCTTGTTGCCCCCAAGCCGATGCTCGATGTCAACGCGCTCTCCGATCATATCAAGAGAGACATGGGTTTCATGGATGTTCATAGCCCGCACCGCGACGACGAGGAGGCGCTGGCCAACGCTCGCCGCCTGTTCAGCATCAATGAACTGCCGCGGATCTGAGGCAAATCGTGATGGCCGTCAGCGATTTCGCAGACGCTCGACGGCCATCAGCACACGCTCCGGTGTTGCCGGAGCATCGAGCCGCGGGCACTCGCGGTAGTCGGCGACACTCGCCACCGCCATCGACAGGGCTTCCAGAACCGAGATCGGCAGCATGAAGGGCGGCTCTCCCACCGCCTTGGAGCGGCCAATGGTCTTCTCGGCGTTGCTCGACCATTCGGCAAGCTTGACGTTGAAGATCTTCGGCCGGTCGGAGGCAAGCGGGATCTTGTAGGTGGAGGGGGCGTGCGTGCGAAGCCGTCCCTTGTCGTCCCACCAGAGCTCTTCCGTCGTCAGCCAGCCCATCCCTTGCACGAAGCCGCCCTCGATCTGACCGAGGTCGATCGCCGGATTGAGCGAACGGCCGACGTCGTGCAGCACGTCGACCCGGTCGACCATGTATTCGCCGGTCAGCGTGTCGATCGAAACCTCCGAAACCGCAGCGCCATAGGCGAAGTAATAGAAGGGTGTGCCGCGGCCGCTGGCGCGATCCCAGTGGATCTTCGGCGTCTTGTAGTAGCCGGCGGCCGAAAGCTGGATACGGCCCATATAGGCCTGCTTGATGAATTCAGGGAAGGGGATCAGCTCTTCGCCGATCTTTACGTGGTTGGCGACGAAGCTGACATTCTCGGGCGTCGTCTGCCAGCGCTCGCAGGCGAAACCGACGAGACGGTCCTTGATCTGGCGCGCGGCGTCGAAGGCGGCCATGCCGTTCAAGTCAGAGCCCGAAGAGGCGGCGGTCGCCGACGTGTTCGGCACCTTGCCGGTCGTCGTCGCAGTGATGCGAACGCGGTCGAGGTCGACCTGGAAGCTGTCGGCGATCACCTGCGCGACCTTGATGTAGAGGCCTTGGCCCATCTCGGTGCCGCCGTGGTTGAGGTGGATCGAGCCGTCCTGGTAGATATGCACAAGCGCGCCCGCCTGGTTGAAGGCGGTCATGGTGAAGGAGATGCCGAACTTCACCGGCGTCAGCGCGATGCCCTTGCGGATGACGCGGCTTTCCCGATTGAACGCGAGGATCGTCTGACGGCGCGCCTGATAGTCGGCGCTTTCTTCCAGCTCCGCGACGATCTGCGCGATGATGTTGTCTTCGACCTGCTGATGGTAGGGCGTGACATCGCGGCCGGAGCCCTTGTCGCCATAGAAATTCAGCTTGCGGATTTCGAGCGGATCCTTGCCGAGCTGGTAGGCGATTTCCTCGATGATGCGCTCGCCGCCGACCATGCCTTGGGGGCCGCCGAAGCCACGATAAGCGGTGTTGGAGACGGTGTTGGTCTTCAGCGGCTGTGAGGTGAGCTTCACATGCGGATAGAAATAGGAGCTGTCCGCATGGAACAGCGCGCGGTCTGTGACCGGGCCGGAGAGGTCCGAAGAGTAGCCGCAGCGCGCCGCGTAGTTGGCATGGACCGCATGGATGCGGCCCTCGTCGTCGAAGCCGACGTCGTAATCGACCAGGAAGTCGTGGCGCTTGCCGGTTGCCGTCATGTCCTCGTCGCGATCCGGGCGGAATTTGACGGCGCGGTTGAGCTTCTTCGCCGCGACCGCGGCAAGGGCAGCGAACTGGTTTCCTTGCGTTTCCTTGCCGCCGAAGCCACCACCCATGCGGCGCACGTTCACGGTCACCGCATTGGAGGGCACGCCGAGCACGTGCGAGACCATGTGCTGGATCTCGCTCGGATGCTGGGTCGAGGACCAGACGGTGACCTCGTCGTCCTCGCCGGGAATGGCAAGGGCAATATGGCCTTCGAGGTAGAAATGCTCCTGTCCGCCGATGCGCATGCTGCCTTTGAGCCGCCGTGGCGCCTTTTCTAGCTCCGCTTCGGCATCGCCGCGCTGCAGGGTGAGCGGCTGGGTGACCAACTGCCCGCCATGGGCGACGGCATCGAGAATGTCGGTGAAATGCGGCAGGTCGCGATAGGTGATCTTGGCGAGCCTTGCCGCCCGACGGGCGATGTCACGGGTTTCTGCAATCACGGCGAAGGCCGGCTGGCCATGAAACTGCACGAGGCCATCGGCAAGCACCGGCTCGTCATGCAGGTGGCTCGGGCTGATGTCGTTGGAATGCGGCATGTCCTTGGCGGTCAGCACCAGCATGACACCGGGCACGGCGGCGACGGCCGAAAGGTCCATGGCGGTGATTTCCGCATGCGCCCGGTCGGTCATGCCAAGCGCGCCATGCAGCGTGCCCGCCGGCTCGGGCATGTCGTCGATGTAGTCGGCGGTGCCGGAGACATGCTTGTGGGCGCTGTCGTGACGCTGGGAAACATGCATCTCGCCGCGGATCGTCTTGCGTTCCTCGTAGGTGGATTTGTCCATGATTATCGGCCTCCCGCAGCAAAGCGAACCAGTTGCGCCGGCTCGCCGCCGCTTTCCAGGAAGAAACGCATCAGAAGGTTCTTCGCCGCAAGCATGCGGTAGTCGCTCGTTGCCCGCCAGTCGGTGAGCGGCTGGTAGTCGGTCTCGAAGGCGGCTTGCGCGGCGCGGACCGTTTCCTCGGTCCATGGCTTGCCGATCAGCGCCGCCTCGACGTTGCTGGCGCGCTTGGGCGTCGCGGCCATGCCGCCGAAGGCGATGCGGGCGGAGCGGACGATGCCGCCATCCACCGATAGACGGAACGCGCCAAGCAGCGCGGAGATATCTTCGTCGCGGCGCTTGGAGATCTTGTAGGCGGCAAAGAGATCGCCCGCCGGTAGGCGCGGCACGAAGATGCTTTCGACGAATTCGCCGGGTTGGCGATCCTGCTTACCATAAGCGATGAAGAAGGATTCGAGCGGCAACGTCCGCCGACCGGCGGTCGAGCGCAGGGTCACCGTCGCGCCAAGCACGATCAGGGGCGGCGGACTGTCTCCGATCGGTGAGCCGTTAGCGATATTGCCGCCGATCGTGCCCATGTTGCGCACCTGTTCGCCGCCGATGCGGTTGATCAGCGGACCGAGCCCGAGAAACGTCTTGGCGAGGGCGGCATAGGCCATGGTGTAGCTGACGCCGGCGCCGATAATCAGACCGTCCGCGGTTTCCTCGATCTGCTGCAATTCGGTGATGCCGTTGATGAAGATCACCGGGTTGATCGCCCGCATCTGCTTCGTCACCCAGAGGCCGACATCGGTGGAGCCGGCAACGACCGTCGCCCCGGGATGGTCGGCGAGCGCTTCCGCCAGGCCACTGCCGTCGGCCGGCACGATCAGACAATTTTCGCCCTGGCGGAGTGTGATCGTTTCCGTCGGTGCCAGCGCCTTCAGCCTGATGGTGATCGTTTCCCGCTCCCTGGTGATCGGATCGAAGATGTTGGAGGGGCGCGCCTCTGCCGCCGCTTCGGCCGCGCGCACGATCGGCTCATAACCGGTGCAGCGACAGAGATTGCCCTGCAGCGCCTTTTCGATATCGGCGCGGCTGGGGCTGTCGTTGCCAAGCCACAGGCCATAGAGCGACATGACGAAGCCGGGCGTGCAGAAGCCGCATTGCGAGCCGTGAAAATCGACCATCGCCTGCTGCACCGGATGCAGCGTGCCATCCTGACCGGCGAGATGCTCGACGGTGACGACATGGGTTGCCTGCAGCGAGCCGAGGAAACGGATGCAGGCGTTGACGCTTTCATAGACGAGCCGGTCGCTGACCAGCCGCCCGACGAGCACGGTGCAGGCGCCGCAGTCGCCCTCCGCACAACCTTCCTTGGTCCCGGTCAGCCGGCGTTCCAGCCGCAGATAGTCGAGCAGCGTCGTTGTCGGTGCGATGTCGGAAAGAGCGACCTCGCGGTCGTTAAGGATGAAGCTGATTGAACCGGTCGGCTGGGGCATGCCATTCATTCCCTGCTGCTGCATACGTCCTGAAATCACTTTGATCTTAGGTGGTTATGCAGAAAAGCAAAGGGCTGAGCGGACTTTTGCACGCCATGCGGGCAGCGCGGGGGGCATCCGGTCCGCGCTGCCGACCACTTGACGGATGTCGGCCGTTACTGCGCCGTCCAACCGCCGTCCATCGACACATGGGTGCCGGTGATCTGTGCCGCGTCGTCGCCGGCGAGATAGACGGCAAGGGCTGCGACCTGTTCGACGGTGATGAACTTCTTCGTCGGCTGCCCCTTCAGCATCACGTCGTTGATCACCTGCTGCTCGGTGATGCCGCGGGTGCGGGCTTGATCGGGGATCTGCTTTTCGACGAGCGGCGTCAGCACGTAGCCCGGGCAGATCGAGTTCGCGGTGATGCCGCTTTCGGCCACTTCGAGCGCCACGGTCTTCGTCAGACCGAGAACGCCGTGCTTCGCCGCCACATAGGCCGCCTTGAAGGGCGAGGCGACGAGGCCATGGGCCGAGGCGATGTTGATGATGCGGCCCCAGCCTTTCGCCTTCATGCCGGGAATGGCGGCGCGGATCGTGTGGAAGGACGAGGAGAGGTTGATCGCGATGATGCGGTCCCATTGCTCGATCGGGAAATCCTCGACCTTCTCGACATATTGGATACCGGCATTGTTGACGAGGATATCGACGCCGCCGAAGCGGGTCGTCGCGGTGGCGATCAGATCGGCGATCTCGGCTGGCTTCGTCATGTCGGCAGCATGATAGACGACCGTTCCTGTCGTCAGCGCGCTGACGTCGTCCGTCGCCTTCTTGATTTCGTCCGGGCTACCGAAGCCGTTCAGCACGATATTGGCGCCACCCTTGGCGAAGGCCTTGGCGATCGCAAGCCCGATGCCGCTCGTCGAACCGGTGATGACCGCTGTTTTCGTCATTGCTGCTCTCTCCCTTTGTGGCGCCGCGCACTGCTTTGTTGCGGCGCAACAGCGCCAGCCTACGCGGAAAACGCCGGCGCTGACAATTGTGTTTTTGGGTTCGGGACAGCAGAGTTGAGGAGGGGAATGGCGAAGTCGACGGTTGCGTTTTGTTTTCGTTTGACATTCGTTTTGCCATCGTATTGAAGTTTTCGAAATGAGATCCCGCCTTCAGGGCCGGGTGAACAAACATGCGTGTGGCCGGGGAGGGGCATATGGGCGGATATATTCTCGCGATCGATCAGGGTACGACCTCGAGCCGGGCGATCATCTTCGACGGTCAGCAGCAGATCGCCGGGGCCAGCCACAAGGAATTCAAGCAGTATTTTCCGAAATCCGGGTGGGTCGAACACGATCCCGAGGAAATCTGGCAGACGGTGCTTTCGACGGTTGAGGACGCTATCGCCAAGGCCGGCATCAAGGCCGGCGACCTTTCGGCGATCGGCATCACCAACCAGCGCGAAACCGTCGTCGTCTGGGATCGCGAGACCGGCAATCCCATTCACAACGCCATCGTCTGGCAGGACCGTCGCACCGCCTCCTATTGTGATCGGCTGAAGAAGCAGGGGCTGGAAAAGACCTTCACCCGGAAGACGGGCCTGCTGCTCGATCCCTATTTCTCCGGCACCAAGCTCAACTGGCTGCTGACCAACATCGACAGGGCGCCGGCCCGCGCCGCCAAGGGCGAACTCTGCTTCGGCACCATCGATACCTTCCTCATCTGGCGGCTGACCGGCGGCAAATCCTTCGTGACCGACGCGACCAACGCCTCGCGCACGCTGCTCTATAACATCGCCGAAAATGCCTGGGACGATGAGCTTCTGAAGATCCTCAAGGTGCCGCGCGCCATGCTGCCCGAGGTCAAGGATTGCGCCGCCGATTTCGGCGTTACCGATACCGCACTTTTCGGCGCGGCGATCCCGATCCTCGGCGTTGCCGGCGACCAGCAGGCGGCGACCATCGGCCAGGCCTGCTTCAAGCCGGGCATGTTGAAATCCACCTATGGCACCGGCTGCTTCGCACTGCTCAACACCGGCAAGGACATGGTGCGTTCGAAGAACCGGTTGCTCACCACCATTGCCTACAAGCTTGATGGCGAAACCACCTATGCGCTCGAAGGCTCAATCTTCGTCGCGGGTGCTGCGGTGCAATGGCTGCGCGACGGGCTGAAGGTGATCAAGGCTGCGCCCGATACCGGGACGCTTGCCGCAAGCGCCGATCCGACGCAGGACGTCTATCTCGTGCCGGCCTTCACCGGGCTCGGCGCGCCGCATTGGGATCCGGACGCGCGCGGCGCGATCTTCGGCATGACCCGCAACACCGGTCCGGCGGAGTTTGCCCGCGCGGCACTCGAAGCCGTCTGTTACCAGACGCGCGACTTGCTTGAGGCGATGCACAAGGACTGGCGCAACAACGGCAAGGAGACGGTTCTGCGCGTCGACGGCGGCATGGTTGCCTCCGACTGGACGATGCAGCGGCTTTCCGACCTGCTCGACGCGCCGGTCGATCGGCCCGTCATCCTGGAAACGACCGCGCTCGGCGTCGCCTGGCTTGCCGGCAGCCGCGCCGGCGTCTGGCCGAAGCAGGAAGACTTTGCCAAGTCCTGGGCACGCGACCGCCGCTTCGAGCCCGCCATGGACGAAAAGACGCGTAAGGCCAAGTTCAAGGGTTGGCGCAACGCGGTCAAAAGGACGCTGAGCTAAGAGCCGGGCGAGCAGCGATTTTCGCCGCGCGTCCGTTTCTCCCGACCATACTCTGCCTTCCGGGCCGCCGTCAGTCGATGACAGCGACCGCTTCCACCTCGAACAGCATGCCGTCGACCGCCAGCTTGGGCACGGGTACCAGTGTCTGCGCCGGCAGCGTCGCGCCGAACATTTCCTTGACGCTGCCGGTCAGGACCTCGAGCTTGGACATGTCGTGGTCGACCACGAAGATGGTGAGCTTGGCGACCTGGTCCGGCCTTGCGCCGAGCCCCTTGAGCGCTGCGCCCAGATTGGCATAGGCCTGCTTGACCTGAACCGCGAAGTCGGGAGACAGGCCGCCGGTGCTATCCTGGCCGCCCTGTCCTGAAATGTAGGCCACCCGTGCCCCGGCAGGCACGATCACCGCGGTGCTGTAGCCATGCGGCGTCGGGTCGTAGAGGTTCTTGGGGTTGACGACCGTCAGCTTGGCCGCCTGCTCGCTCGCTGTGGCCGCCGTGGAAACGCCCGTAGTCATGATGATGAGTCCTCCGATCATGAGATGTCTGATTGCGCGTGACATGGTGTTCTCTCGTCTCCGAGGTCTGCGCGCGATGCCGCTTGCAGGCCTGCAGGTTTGACCTTTCGCCGTCGCTCTTGCTATTGACTCGTACGGCGTACGATTCATTTACATCGTACGCCGTACGAGTCAATCGTTCAGGATCGACATGCGGCGCGTTGTCGGCGTAAATCGACACTCCAATCAGCAAGGAAGACGCATGGCGGCGAAAGGGAACGGCGGGCAGGGCAAACGCTCCCAGCGGGTAGAGTCGGCAGCCCAGGCCGGGAAGAAGCCGGGCGGCGAGCCGTCCCTGTCTCTGGAGCGCATCGTGGCGACCGCGGTCGAATTGCTGGACGCCGAGGGTATCGACGGCTTGAAGATGCGCCGTCTCGCCGACCGTCTCGGTGCGGGCGTCATGAGCCTCTATTGGCATGTCGCCAACAAGGAGGAGGTCTTCGACCTGGCGCTCGATGCGGTGTTTGCCTATCGCGCCCCCCCGCAAAGGATCGAGCCCGAGGACTGGCGCAGGGATGTGGTTTACATGCTCGAAGACTGGCGCGCAATCATGCTGCGCCATCCCTGGTCGGCGTCGCTGCTGCCGCGACGGGCGCTCGGCGCGAATGTACTCGGCCGCCTGGAAACCATGAGCGAGGTGCTGTCGAGAGCCGGCGTTGCCGACGCGGACATGAATGTCGCGATCTGGTCGCTCTGGAACTACGTGCTCGGCGCCACCGTCACCCGGGCGAGCTTCGCGCTTTCGCACGCCGATCAGGCTGCCGGACAGAAGCGCCTCTCGGCGCTCAGCGAACGCTATCCGACGATCGAGCGCACGCGCCTGCTCCTGGACAGCGATTGGGATGGCACGTTCCGGAAGGGCCTCGACGTCCTGCTTGACGGTCTACCCAGAGGGTAAGGTCTCGTTCGTATGCATCCGGGAAACACAGCGTTTCCCGGATGCGCATTTGCTGCTCATGTGTGCGCCAACTATCTGTTGTGCAAACAGAAAAAGGACAGACCTCATGGAACTCGGGCTTTACACATTTGCGGATGTCGATCCGAACGCGGATCACAAGGGCAGGGAGGGCCAGCGTCGCCTCAAGAACCTTCTCGAGGAAATCGAGCTTGCAGATCAGGTTGGCCTCGATGTTTTCGGGCTCGGCGAACACCATCGGCCTGACTACGCGGCCTCCGCGCCGGCGGTCATCCTCGCGGCCGCAGCGGCAAAAACGAAGAATATCCGGCTGACCAGTGCCGTCACGGTGTTGAGCTCGGACGATCCCGTACGCGTCTTCCAGCAATTCTCGACCCTTGATCTGATCTCGGGCGGCCGCGCCGAGATCATGGCCGGTCGCGGGTCGTTCATCGAATCCTTCCCGCTCTTCGGCCAGTCGCTCGATGACTACGACCAGCTCTTTGCCGAAAAGCTCGACCTCCTGATGGCGCTGCGCGAAAGCGAAAAGGTCTTGTGGGCCGGCGAGATGCGGCCGGCGATCCATGATCGCGGCGTCTATCCGCGGCCGCTGCAGGAGGTGCTGCCGCTCTGGATCGCCGTTGGCGGCACGCCGCAATCGGTAGCGCGCGCCGGCGCGCTCGGCCTGCCGGTGGCGCTTGCGATCATCGGCGGCGAGCCGCGCCGGTTTGCGCCGCTCTTCGACCTCTACCGCGAGGCCGCGCGCCGCGCCGGTCAGGATCCGGCAAAGCTGAAAACCAGCATCAACGTGCACGGTTTCATCGCCGATACGACCGATCTTGCCGCCGACCAGTTCTACGGGCCGCAGGCGGAAGTGATGAACCGCATCGGCCGCGAGCGCGGCTGGGGACCGACGAACCGGGCGCATTTCGACCAGGCGCGCAGCCCCTCCGGCAACCTCTTCCTCGGTGATCCGGAAACGGTGGCCGAGAAGATCGTCGAGAACTGGAAGCTGTTCCGTAACGATCGCTTCCTGCTGCAGATGGCGATCGGTCCGATGCCGCACGACCAGATCATGCGCGGCATCGAACTCTACGGCACCAGGGTGGCGCCGCTGGTGCGCCAGGCGTTGGCCGAGGAAAGGGCAGCAGCGGCGGCCTCCGTCTGACCATTCGACGACCGGGGCTGGGGCCCGGCTCCGGTCGTCCCGCTCGACGCTGGTATAACGCGTTGCGACACGCTACATGTGAGCGCGAAAGCGAGACACGGATGACCCTCAACAACGAAGAAGATCTGCTGCGGCTGAAGGAAATCGGCCGCATCTGCGCCAATGCGCTGCAGACGATGGGCGAGGCGCTTGAGCCCGGCATCACCACGGCGGAGCTGGATGCGATCGGCCGCAAGGTACTGGAAGAGGCC
This sequence comes from Ensifer sp. SL37, assembly GCF_026672675.1. NCBI lineage: Bacteria > Pseudomonadati > Pseudomonadota > Alphaproteobacteria > Hyphomicrobiales > Rhizobiaceae > Ensifer > Ensifer sp. SL37. The sequence goes on from NZ_JAPPRN010000006.1 coordinate 2,520,875, forward strand.
GGCGCACGCTCGGCGCCCGAACTCTGCTACCAGTTTCCTGGTGCCACATGCATCAGCGTCAACGAGGAAATCGCCCACGGCATTCCCGGCGGCCGTGTGATCAAGGCGGGCGATCTCGTCAACATCGATGTCTCGGCTGAAAAGGACGGCATCTTCGCCGACACCGGCGCCTCGTTCCCGGTACCGCCGGTCACGGCCGCGATCGACCGGCTCTGCCGCGATGGCAAGCGGGCCATGTGGGTCGGCCTCAAGCAGGTGCGCCCCGACCAGCCGCTGGCTGCCATCGGCAACGCGATTGGCGACTTCGCCCGCAAGAACCGCTATTCGCTTGTCACCAATCTCGCCAGCCACGGCATCGGCCGCTCGCTGCATGAGGAGCCGACCGAGATCGCCACCTGGCCGGACCCGCGCGAGCGTCGCCGGATGACCGACGGCATGGTCTTCACCGTCGAGCCCTTCCTGTCGATGGGCGCGCAATGGGCCGAGGGCGGCAACGACGACTGGACGCTCTACAGCGACCCGCGCGCGCCGACGGTGCAGTATGAGCACACAGTTGTCGTCACCCGCGGCGGGCCGCTGGTGGTGACACTACCGGGCTGAATGAACCAGGGATACGGCGGCGGCCTGCAGCCTCCGTCGTCCTCCAGACGATTTTTTGCTCCATCGCCGCGATGCATGATCTGCCGCCGTGATGTGGTGCATCTCACCTTTCCGGTGATTGGTCTAAGCCATTGAAATCGGCGATCGTTCGATTTCTTCAATAGATCCTTCAATTATTGTCGTTTGTCGTGCGTCGTGTTGCGGCGCAATAAAATGATATGACCACGCTCGACCGACCGCTGCAGACCAACATCTCCGCCACCGCGACTGCCGGCGCCATCGCCATGGCTGTTGCCATGGGCTTCGGACGCTTCTCCTATACGCCGATCCTGCCGGCGATGATGGTGGATCTCGGCCTGTCGCCGGGTGATGCCGGGCTCATCGCCTCGGCCAATTTCGTCGGCTATCTCGCTGGCGCCATTCTTGCGGCCTATGGCTGGGCCCATGGGCACGAGCGGCGGATCGGTCTGCTGTCCCTCGTCGCCACGACGGCTCTGCTGGCGGCCATGGGCCTCTCGTCCTCCGTCGTCGTGCTGGCGCTGATCCGTTTCCTCGCCGGCCTTGCCAGCGCCTTTGCGATGATCTTCATCTCCGGCATCGTGCTCGGCCATGGCGTGCTTGCGCGCTCGGAACACGTGCCGGCCGTCCACTTTGGCGGCGTCGGCCTCGGCATCGCGTTTTCATCGCTTTGCGTCTGGGCGAACCCGATCGCGGGTCACGCCGGCCTGACGACCTCCATGGGCGACTGGTTTACCGGCGCGCTGGTCGGATTGGTCGGGACGATCGTGGTTGCCGCACTTCTTCCCGGCGTTCCTTCGTCCGGTTCTGGTCCGGTGCGCGAAAGGCCGCTGCGCTGGACGCGGCCGCTGACCGTAGTGACGTTCACCTATGCGCTCTTCGGCTTCGGCTACGTGATCACCGCAACCTTCCTCGTCACCATGGCGCGTGATCCGAGCGGCGGCCACAGCATCGAATTTCTCGCCTGGCTGCTGACGGGGCTTGCCGCAGCGCTCTCCGTCTATCTCTGGCGCTTTGCCGTGCCGCGCTTCGGTCTTGCCGGTGTCTACGCGATCGGCCTTCTGGTCGAGGCGGTCGGGCTGGTGCTGACGGTCAGCCTGCCTTTGCCCTACGCGCCGCTTGCCGGCGGCCTGATGCTCGGCGCAACCTTCATGATGATCACTGCCTATGGCCTGCAGATCGGCCGGAAGCTGGCGCCCGAGAGCCCGCGCAAGGCGCTTGCTTTGATGACGGCTGCTTTCGGTATTGGGCAAATCGTCGGTCCGCTGGTCGCCGGCTGGCTTGCGGAGCACACCGGCAGCTTCGCCGCACCAACCTTGATCGCGGCTGCCGTACTTTTCCTGTGCGGTGGGGTCATTGTCGTCGAGTTGAAGCGGATTTCACAGGCTTTGAGGACCTGAGCGGCGGCGAAAAAAGACCCTCCGGCACCGGCGCTCGCCTGGATGAAATAACAGTAACGTTTACATTACCCGATTGTTGACGACGGCGCTTTGCCCTAGTTTCGGCGCTTCGGGAGGCGAGTTGTTCGTCTCCACCGAAACGAGAGTGCCGCACTTGTTCCTATCCTTCTTTCCGAAGCCGAAGCTCTTCTTCATTTCCTTTGTCGTCTGGTCGCTGGTTGCCATCGCCTTCTGGTATGGGGAAGGCGAGCAACTGGGCGCAGTCTTCGGCATGCCGCCTTTGCCGTCCGACGCGCCGCCGATCGTCGGCATTTCCGCCTTCTGGTCTCCGGCCTTCCTCTGGTTCTACATCTATTTCGCGCTGGTCACGGGGATATTTGCGGCGTTCTGGTACGTCTACTCACCGCATCGCTGGCAGAATTGGTCGATCCTCGGATCCGCCCTCATTCTGTTCGTCACCTATTTTCAGGTGCAGGTCAGCGTCGCCATCAACAACTGGTATGGGCCGTTCTGGGACCTGATCCAGGCGGCGGTTTCCAAGTCAAAGGTCGTCACCGCGGAAGAGTTCTACGGCGAAATCGCCACCTTCCTCGCGATCGCGCTCGTCGCCGTGGCCGTGGCCGTCATGACGCGCTTCTTCGTTAGCCACTATATCTTCCGGTGGCGCACCGCGATGAACGAGTACTACATGGCCCATTGGGGCAAGCTGCGCCATATCGAAGGCGCCTCGCAGCGTGTGCAGGAAGACACGATGCGCTTTTCCACGACCGTGGAAGGTCTCGGCGTCAGCCTGATTGACAGCGTGATGACGCTGATCGCGTTTACGCCGGTGTTGATCCGGCTGTCCGCAAACGTCACCGAACTGCCGATCGTCGGCGCCATTCCCTATCCGCTGGTCACCGCCGCGGTGCTCTGGTCGCTGTTCGGCACCGTGTTCCTGGCTGTCGTCGGTATCAAATTGCCGGGGCTTGAGTTCCGCAACCAGCGCGTCGAGGCGGCCTACCGCAAGGAACTGGTCTATGGCGAAGATCACGCCGATCGCGCCCAGCCGCCGACCGTTGCCGACCTTTTCGAGAACGTGCGCCGCAACTATTTCCGGCTGTACTTCCACTATCTCTATTTCAACATCGCCCGCATCTTCTACCTGCAGATCAACAACATCTTTTCGCTGCTGATCCTGGCGCCGTCGATTATCGCCGGTAAGATCACGCTTGGCGCGCTGAACCAAATCTCCGGCGCCTTCGGCCAGGTCACCTCGTCGTTCCAGTATCTGGTTTCTTCCTGGCCGACGATCGTCGAGCTCCTGTCGATCTACAAGCGCCTGCGCGCGTTCGAGGCGACGATCGACGAAGAGCCGCTGCCGCATATCGATCAGAAGTTCATCGAGGTCGGTGGTGAAGAGGAACTGGCCTGAGCTTGGCCGAACGCATAGCAATCAGAAGGCGGTTCGACCCGCCTTCTTTTTTGCCTGCTCGATCAGCGGCAGCGCCTGGGCGTAGCTGACGCAGGCGACGTCGGGCTTGCCGCAGACTTCGCCCAACAGCCGATCGAGCGCGCGCCAGTAGGCGCCGCCGTTCATTTCGACGAAATGGAAGCCGAGCTGCAGCGGGATGCGGTCGCCCGCATATTCCCGGTCGAAGGCTTTCCTGTAGGCCTCGTAGGTGCGCTCCTCGAAGCGGGCGCTGTCCTTCTTGTTCTCCACACCCATGGAGTGGCGGACGAAGAGATTGTAGTCCATGCCGATGACAGGGCGCTGCGACGGCCCTTCGGGGATCAGCGGCAGTCCGAAACGCGGCAGGCCATCCTTTGTCGTCGGCCAGCCCGGACCCTTGGTCACCAGGCTTGCGTCATAGGTGAAGTTGTTCGCCTTCAGCGCCGGCAGCAGGCCGTCGCTCAGCGACAGATAGGGGGCGCGGAATCCCTTGATCCCGGTTGCGGCGAATTCGGCCCAGCCGGCCGGCTCGGCCTCGGGCTTGTCCGCCTTCTTCCAGGCGTCCTTGAGCGCCGCGTTGAAGGTCGAAAACTCGCTTTGCCAGTCGGCTTTGCTCCAGCCCTTGCCGTCGAAGTGGCCGCAGGCGTGGCTGGCGATGTCGTGGCCGTCGAGATGGGCCTGCCAGATGTGGCCGACGCGGGCCGCGATCTCTTCACGGCTCTGCGCGAAGCCGACATTCGAGCGGCCCGCCTTCTGACCCGGCGGCTTGTAGAGTGTCTTGCCGTCCGCCCGGGTCATCAGAAAGGTGCAGGAGAGGAAATAGGTGAAATGCGCACCGGTGCGCTTGGCCATCGCCAGGCTTTTTTCCCAAAGCGCGTTGTCATGCGCGCCGTCGAACGAGACGATCACCAGCTGCCTGTCACCGGCGGGCGCGGTGGCCGGCGACGCCGGCTCGGCCCTGGCAAGAGCGGGAAGAAGGGCGAGCGAGAGGGCAAGCGGAATACGGATCATGATCAACTGCACTGTTTTGGTTTTGTCGCAAATGGTTCGAAAATGCGGCAATCCTTTGATCGGTCTGGAAAAAACGCGCTATCAAGGCTACTCCATAGCAACCTGGGCGGAATCGGTCCGGGAACCGAATACACTGGAAATCAACACGCTTCAGCGGCCAACTCCCGTCTTTTCCGACGAGCGGCGCTGAGTTTGCCCGATACTCGAACAAAGCGGTGGCCCCATGGCGATACTCGTTCTCGGCATCATTCTTTTTCTCGGCCTGCATCTCATCCGCGTCGTCGCGCCCGGTTTCCGCGCCGGCGTCATCGAGCGCCGCGGCAAGGGCACCTGGATGGGGATCTATGCAATCCTCAGCCTCATCGGCCTCTGTCTGATCATCTATGGCTTCGGCCAGGCCCGCAGCGAAACGGGCATGCTCTACGATCCGCCCGTATTCATGCGCCATATCGCGCTGCTTCTGATGCTTTTTGCCTTCATCTTCCTTGCCGCCGGCTTCCTCCCGGCCGGGCGCATCGCGGTTGCGGTCAAGCATCCGCAGGTGCTTTCGATCAAGGTCTGGGCGCTGGCGCATCTGCTCGCCAACGGCGAGACGTCCTCCGTCCTGCTGTTCGGCTCGTTTCTCGCCTGGGCGGTGATCCTGCGTATCTCGCTGAAACGCCGCGAGCGGGCAGGCGAACGCGTACTGCCGGTGTTCAAATCGGCCTCCAACGACGTGCTCGCCATCATCATCGGCCTCATCGCCTACGTGCTCTTCGTCTGGAAGCTGCACGAATGGTTGATCGGCGTTGCACCGGTCGTCATGGGCTGATGCAATTTCCAGCAAAAGTGCACCGCGGTTTTGCGTCCGGAATTGCAGTAACAGAAAATTTAGAGCGACGGAGTCGGCCTCGTGTCGGCCATAGGCGCTCTAAATCGCGCCGGCCCCCTTACAAGCGCCGCAAAATCGGGTAGAAGGCGCAAAATCCATGAGAGTGCGGCGGGTGCGGCAAGGACCCCTCGTGCATGCTCGAACAGTTTGAGAGTGTCCGTTTCGCCGATCGTCATATGACCGTTGGCGCGACGGGCCAGTGTGCAGGCAAGGCCGGGGCAATAGATGGCGAACCAAGACGACAGCTTTATCCGCGAGGTCAATGAGGAACTGCGTTCCGACCAGATGAAGAGCATCTGGGCCCGCTTCGGCGGCGTCATCGTGGCCATCGCCGTGCTTATCGTACTCGGCACCATCGGCAAGGTCGGCTTCGATTACTGGCAGGATGGCGCCTCCTCGAAGTCGGGCGATGCGTTCCTGCAGGCGTTGAACCTCGCCAAGGAAAACAAGACGGACGAGGCGCTCGCCGCCTTGAACACGCTGGAGAAGGACGGCTACGGCGCCTATCCGGTGCTGGCGCGTCTGCGCGCTGCCACGCTGCAGGCGCAGAAGGGCGAGACAGAGGCGGCTGCCAAGGCCTTCTCCGCTATCGGCAAGGACAGCAGCGTCCCGGCAGCTATCCAGGAGGCAGCGCGTCTGCGTGCAGCCTACCTGCTCGTCGATACCGGCGGTTACGACCAGGTTTCGGCCGAGGTCGAGCAGCTTGCTACGCCGCAGAACAACATGCGCCACTCGGCGCGTGAAGCCCTTGGCCTCGCTGCCTACAAGTCCGGCGACTACGCCAAGGCGAAGACCTGGTTCCAGCAGATCGTCGACGATGCGCAGAGCCCACGCAACGTCACCGGTCGCGCCCAGATGCTGCTCGACGTGATCGCCGCGAGCGGCAAGGCATAAGACGACAGCCCATCCCACCGGAAGGGCACAGGGTGAAAGACCCTTACGAATCAGCGCATGATCCCAATGTCGGTCTCGACCTTGGGATTGTGCGCTAAAGCGTTTAAAGCAGTTTCAGCAAAAGTGCTCAGCGGTTTTGCGTCCGGAACTGCGAGAGACAAGGCAAGCAGTTCCAGCAAAAGTGCTTAAGCGGTTTTGCGTTCGGGATTGCCGAGTACAATCGCAACAGTTCCTGCTGGAACTGTCGCTGCCAGATGCGGCAGAAAACGAATTTATGAGCGCAGCCGCGTTGTTGGCAGCAGCGCTCCAAGCGGAAACGGATAGATCCATGAGCTTCACCGTCGCCATCGTCGGGCGTCCCAATGTCGGCAAGTCCACCTTGTTCAACCGTTTGGTCGGCAAGAAGCTGGCGCTCGTCGACGATACGCCGGGTGTCACCCGCGACCGTCGCCCGGGGGACGCCAAGTTGATCGATCTGCGCTTCCGCATCATCGACACGGCCGGTCTCGAGCAATCGGGACCCGACACGCTGCAGGGGCGCATGTGGGCGCAGACCGAGGCCGCGATCGACGAAGCCGATCTTTCGCTGTTCCTGGTTGACGCAAAGGGCGGACTGACGCCGGCAGACGAGACGCTTGCCGAAATGCTGCGCCGCCGCGGCAAGCCGGTGGTGCTGGTCGCCAACAAGTCGGAAGCACGCGGTTCCGATGGTGGCTTCTACGATGCCTTCACGCTCGGCCTTGGCGAGCCGTGCCCGATCTCGGCCGAACACGGCCAGGGCATGCTCGATCTGCGCGACGCGATCGTCGCTGCGATCGGCGAAGACCGGGCCTACCCGCCGGAAGACGACGTGGCCGAAACCGATATCGATCTGCGCCCCACGTTCAAGGACGACGGTGAAGACGAAGAGGTGGAGACCGCCTATGACGAGACCAAGCCGCTGCGGGTGGCGATTGTCGGCCGGCCGAACGCCGGCAAGTCGACCCTGATCAACCGCTTCCTCGGCGAAGACCGGCTGCTGACGGGTCCGGAAGCCGGCATCACCCGCGATTCCATCTCGGTCGAATGGGACTGGCGCGGTCGCACCATCAAGATGTTCGACACTGCCGGCATGCGCCGCAAGGCCAAGGTTCAGGAGAAGCTCGAGAAGCTCTCGGTCGCAGACGCGCTGCGCGCCATCCGCTTTGCCGAAACGGTGGTCATCGTCTTTGATGCAACCATTCCCTTCGAGAAGCAGGATCTGCAGATCGTCGATCTCGTGCTGCGCGAAGGCCGGGCGGCCGTTCTCGCGTTCAACAAGTGGGACCTGGTCGAGGATTGGCAGGCGGTGCTTGCCGATCTTCGCGAAAAGACCGAGCGGCTGTTGCCGCAGGCCCGCGGCATCCGTGCCGTGCCGATTTCCGGTCACACCGGCTACGGCCTCGACCGGCTGATGCAGGCGATCATCGAGACCGACAAGACCTGGAACCGCCGCATCTCCACCGCGCGGCTCAACCGCTGGCTGGAATCGCAGACGGTTCAGCATCCGCCACCGGCCGTTTCCGGTCGCCGGCTCAAGCTCAAGTACATGACCCAGGTGAAGGCGCGCCCGCCGGGCTTCATGATCTCCTGCACGCGGCCGGACGCGCTGCCGGAGTCCTACGTGCGCTACCTGATCAACGGTCTGCGTAACGATTTCGATCTGCCGGGCGTGCCGATCCGCATGCACTTCCGTTCGGGCGACAACCCGTACGAGTCCAAGGCGAAGAAGCGCCGCTAAAGAGGGAGCGGAAAACCAAACAGGCTTTCCGTCTGCATCCTTCCTAAAGTTCCTGAAAAGTGACCCCGCCGCTCACGCGGCAGGCAGCTTCTCCCGCGCCACGAGCGCGCCGTGATGGCCGATGACACCGGCAGCGACGCTTGCCGCAAAGGCGGCGGCCTGGGCCGGCTTGTCGCCTGCCACCAGGCGGGAGACGAAGGCGCCGTTGAAGCTGTCGCCGGCGCTGGTCGTATCGACCACGCGCTCGACCGGGGTCGCCGGCACATGCTCAACCGGGGCATCGCCGAAGGCGAGCGTCACACCCTTCTCGCCATCCTTGACGACGAGGTTGGTGGCGCCCAGGCTCTTGTAACGGGCAATCGTCGCGTCGATCGAAGCATCGCCGAAATGGGTCATCTCGTCGTCGAAGCTCGGCATCACCAGGGTCGCGGCGCGGGCACCGTCGGTCAGCGTGCGGCGCATGCGCTCGGCATCGTCCCAGAGACGCGGGCGAATGTTCGGGTCGAAGACCACCGTCTTGCCGGCAGCCTTGGCGCGGCGCAGCTCCGACAGCAGCGTTTCTACGGCATCGGGCGCAAGGATCGCCAGCGTGATGCCCGAGAAGAGGATGAGGTCGGAGCTTTCGATCGCGCGACGCAGATACTCGGCGTCGTCCGCGAGCAGCTTGGCGGCCGAGTGCGAGCGCCAGTAGGAGAAGCTGCGCTCGCCATCCTTCAGGTGGATCATATAGAGGCCTGCCGAGCGGTTCTCGATGCGGCGGACGGCCGAGGTGTCGATCGCTTTTTCCGCCATGAAGGCCAGCATCTCGTCGGAAACCGTGTCGGTGCCGACGGCGGAGCAATAGGCGACGGTCCAATCAGCAGGCATGAACAGCCGCGCATAGTAGGCGGCGTTGAACGTGTCGCCGGCATAGCCTTTGCGCAAGAGCCCGCCTTCCGCCTGCATGAGCTCGACCATGCACTCCCCGATCGCAAGCATCTTTCCGGCCAACGGCTTTCCTCCTCACAAGATTTCGCCTGAGACGGGATAAGGGTCTCGATCGTTCTCGGCAAGAGATAGTTTCCGGCTGCTCGGTGGCGATCGGTGCGTGGCGGTGAATGGCGTTTACTCCAGCGCCGGGCAACGCTACACCTTTGCGCGACAGACCGTCTTCAGGGGGCTTACATGGCGTCTCGGCAGGTATCGGGTGACGATTGGTGGCGCGGTGCGGTGATCTATCAGGTCTATCCGCGCTCGTTCCAGGATACCGACGACGACGGCATCGGCGACCTCAAAGGCGTTACCCGCAGGCTGCCGCATATCGCCTCGCTGGGCGTCGATGCGATCTGGCTGTCGCCGTTCTTCACCTCGCCGCAAGCTGACATGGGCTACGACGTGTCGGATTACTGCGACGTCGATCCGATGTTCGGAACACTCGCCGATTTCGACGAGATGCTTGGCGAGGCCCATCGTCTTGGCCTGAAAGTGATCATCGACCAGGTGATCTCCCACACCGCCGATCGCCATCCCTGGTTTGTCGAAAGCCGCTCCAGCCGAACGAACGGGAAGGCGGACTGGTATGTCTGGGCCGATCCGAAGCCGGACGGCACGGCGCCCAACAACTGGCTGTCGATCTTCGGCGGACCGGCCTGGGAATGGGACGGGGTGCGCAAGCAGTATTACATGCACAACTTCTTAGGCTCGCAGCCGGACCTCAACTTTCACAATCCCGAAGTTCAGGACGCGGTGCTCGATGCTGCCCGCTTCTGGCTCGACCGCGGGGTCGACGGCTTCCGTCTCGATACGGTGAACTTCTACTTCCACGACAAGCACTTGCGGGACAACCCGCCGCTCGTGCCGGATCCGGATGCCACCAGCAACGATGCGCCCGACGTGAACCCCTACGGCATGCAGGACCATCTCCACGACAAGAGCCAGCCGGAAAACATCGCCTTCCTCGCGCGGTTCCGGGCGTTGCTTGATCGCTACGAAGGCCGCATGACCGTCGGCGAGGTGGGCGACGGCGCCCGCTCGCTGAAGACCGTGGCCGCCTATACCAGCGGCGGCGACAAGCTCAACATGTGCTATACCTTTGACCTCCTGGGGCCGGACTTTACCGCGACCCATATCCGCCGCTGCGTCGAGAACTTCCAGGAGGCGGTGACCGACGGCTGGGTCTGCTGGGCCTTTTCCAACCACGACGTGACGCGCCATGTCAGCCGCTTTGCCCGCAATGAAGCGGAGCGGGAGAGGGTGGCGCGGCTGGCGATCACGCTGCTTTCCAGCCTGCGCGGCTCGATCTGCCTTTATCAGGGCGAGGAACTGGGGCTGCCGGAGGCGGAGCTTGCCTTCGAAGATCTGCGCGATCCCTATGGCATCCGCTTCTGGCCCTCCTATAAGGGCCGCGACGGATGCCGCACACCGATGGTTTGGGAGCAGGCAGCGGCCAATGCCGGCTTTACCGCCGGCAAGCCGTGGCTGCCGGTGCCCGAGGACCATCGGCGGCTTTCGGTCGACGCCCAGCAAACCGGGGACACGGTGCTCGATCACTATCGAGCGACGCTCGCCTTCCGCCGATCGCAGCCGGCACTCAGCGATGGCACGATGCGGTTCGTCGACACGAACAGCGATCTCCTGGCCTTTGTTCGCGAGAAAGACGGCGAGCGGCTGCTCTTCGTCTTCAATCTCACCCGGGAACCGCTGGAGTTTCTGGCGCCGTCGGCGGTTGAGCCCCTGGAATCGCCCGGATATCCGGCACGGCTTGAAGCCGGTAGCATCAGGGTTGCCGGCCTATCGGCCTTCTCAGGGAAGTTCTGATGCGCGTATTGTTGATGGATGGCGAAACCATCGGCCGCTGGGTCGAGATGCGGCTGGCGCTCTGGCCGGATACACTGGCGGCGGATCATCGCGCCGAAGTCGAATCCAGTCTCGCGGAGCGCGACCGCTACGCTTCGTTCCTTTGCGAGGACGAAGCCGGTGTCGCTGCCGGTTTCGCTGAAGCGTCGATCCGCCACGATTACGTTAACGGCTGCGAGACCTCGCCCGTCGGCTTCCTCGAAGGCATTTACGTCTTGCCCGCCTACCGCCGTCGCGGCGTGGCGCGCGCCCTGATCACCGCGGTCGAACGCTGGGCGACAAGCCGGGGCTGCCAGGAACTCGCCTCCGACACGGCGACCGACAATCTGAGGAGCCAAAGCCTGCACATGGCGCTTGGCTTTGAGGAGACGGAGCGCGTCGTCTATTTCCGCAAGGAACTGGCGCCCGCCGTGGCCGACAACTGAGTGCCGCCGCCAATCACCCGATCAGCATGAACTTGTCGACATCGACCAGCCCGCGATCCGAGATCTTCAGATGCGGGATGACCGGCAGCGGCAGGAAGGCGAGCTGCAGGAAGGGTTCCTCCAGCGTCGCGCCGAGCGCGAAGGCGGCGTGGCGCAGGTCGTGCAGCGTATCGCGCACGCTCTCATAGGGCTCGAGGCTCATCAGGCCTGCGACCGGAAGCGCGATCTCGCCGGTCACCTTGCCGTCCTCGACGACGACGAAACCGCCCTTGATTTCGCCGAGCCGGTTGGCGGCGATCGCCATGTCCTCGTCGTTGACGCCGACGACGCAGATGTTGTGGCTGTCATGGCCGACGGTCGAGGCGATCGCGCCCTTCTTCAGCCCGAACCCCTGCACGAAGCCATTGGCATGATTGCCGTTGACGCCGTGGCGTTCGATGACGGCGACCTTGATGATGTCGCGGCCGAGATCGACGCCGGTCTGGTTGCCGACCGCCGGCAGGCGGTAGCGGCGGTGCTCGGTGATGATCTTGCCGGGCAGAACGCCGATGACCGAGGTCTCGCCGTCTGCGACCGGAATGCCGAAGGCGCTGGCATGGACTTGGCCGGCCTTGACGCTGTCGAGCCCGACGGGGGCGACCGGCTTGCGGGTGGCAAAGAGCGCGTCGGTGACGCGGCGGCCACCGGAGAACACTGTTTCGGCCTTGCAGTTTTCCAGGCTGTCGATGACCACGAGATCGGCGCGCCAGCCGGGCGCGACCAGGCCGCGGTCGCGTAGCCCGAAGGCGCGGGCGGCCGAGATCGAGGCGGCGCGGTAGATCGCCAGCGGCTCGACGCCGGCGGATATCGCCGTGCGGATCATGTGGTCGAGGTGACCCTGTTCGGCGATGTCGAGCGGGTTGCGGTCGTCGGTGCAGAGCGCCAGGTGCGGCGACAGCCGCTCGGTGATGATGGGCATCAGCGCATGCAGGTCCTTGGAGACCGAGCCCTCCCGCACGAGGATGTGCATGCCCTTGCGGATCTTCTCCATCGCTTCTTCAGCGCTGGTGCATTCATGGTCGGTGCGGATGCCGGCTGCCAGATAGCCGTTCAGGTCCTTGCCTGAAAGCAGCGGTGCGTGGCCGTCGATATGGGCGCCCTGGAAGGCATCGAGCTTGGCCAGGCAGACCGGGTCCTTGTGCACAACACCCGGAAAGTTCATGAACTCGGCAAGGCCGATGACTTTCGGATGGTGGCGGAAGGGCAGGAGACGTTCGATCGGCAGGTCGGCGCCCGACGTTTCCAGATGCGTCGCCGGCACACAGGAGGAGAGCTGGACGCGGATGTCCATGATCGTCTCGAGCGCCGAATCCAGGAAATACTCGATGCCCTCGGTGCCGAGCACGTTGGCGATCTCGTGCGGATCGCAGACGACGGTGGTGATGCCGAGCGGCAGAACGCAGCGGTCGAACTCGTGCGGCGTGACCAGCGAGGATTCGATGTGCAGATGGGTGTCGATGAATCCGGGCACGACGATGCGGCCGGTGATGTCGATTTCCTCGCGCCCCTCGTAGCTGCCGAAGGTGCCGACGATGCGGTCGCCGGAGATCGCGATGTCGGAGGCGACCAGTTCGCCGGTGACGAGATCGAAGAACTGCCCGCCCTTCAAGACGATGTCAGCCGGCTCGCGTCCAACGCCCTGATCGATATAGCGTTCCAGCGCTTCGGGCATGAGGCAACTCCATTTCTTATACGCGCCCCGGATGCTCTTTCGGCGGGACGACGCTTGGTTTCATTGTTGCGGATAAGAGTAACCCTTCCCCCGTTGCCGGGGAAAGGGTTCTGACGGTCTCGACGAGACCTGCTTAGATATTGCTGTTGAGAACGGCGCGCAGCTTGCCGAACAGCTCGTCGATTTCTGCCTTGCTGATGATCAGCGGCGGTGACAGCGCAATGATGTCGCCGGTGGTGCGGATCAAGAGGCCGCTCTCATAGGCCTTGAGGAAGGCGGAGAAAGCGCGCTTCGTCGGCTCGCCGGCGATCGGCTGAAGCTCGATCGCGCCGATCAGGCCGAGATTGCGGATGTCGATGACATGCGGGCAGTCCTTCAGCGAGTGCAGGCCCTCTTCCCAATAGGGCGCCAACTCGGCGGCGCGGGTCAATAGGCCCTCTTCCTTGTAGGTATCGAGCGTGCCGAGGGCGGCGGCCGAGGCGATCGGGTTGCCCGAATAGGTGTAGCCGTGGAAGAACTCGATCATGTGCTCCGGGCCATTCATGAAGGCATCATGGATCTCGGAGGTGACGAAGACCGCACCCATCGGGATGACGCCGTTGGTGAGCCCCTTTGCGGTCGTAATGATATCCGGCTTCACGTCGAAATACTGCGCGGCAAACGGCGTGCCGAGGCGGCCGAAACCGGTGATGACTTCATCGAAAATCAGCAGGATGCCGTGCTTGGTGCAGATCTCGCGCAGTTTCTGCAGGTAGCCCTTCGGCGGGATCAGCACGCCGGTGGAGCCGGCCACCGGTTCGACGATGACGGCTGCGATGGTGGAGGCGTCATGCAGCGTAACGATCCGCTCGAGTTCGGTCGCGATATCGCCGCCATGCTCCGGCTCGCCGCGGGTGAAGCCATTCTGGGCCGGCAAGTGGGTGTGCGGCATATGGTCGACGCCGGTCAGAAGCGTGCCGAACATCTTGCGGTTGGAGACGATGCCGCCGACCGAAATGCCGCCGAAGTTGACGCCGTGATAGCCGCGCTCGCGACCAATCAGGCGGAAGCGCGAGCCGTCGCCCTTGGCGCGGTGATAGGCGAGTGCCACCTTCAGCGCGGTTTCTACCGATTCCGAGCCAGAGTTGGTGTAGAGAACGTGGTTCATGCCCTCGGGCGCGATGTCGACCAGGCGGTTTGCCAGTTCGAAGGCCTTGGGGTGGCCGAGCTGGAAGGCCGGCGCATAGTCGAGCTCGCCCGCCTGCTCACGGATCGCCTCGGTGATCTTCGGGCGACAATGGCCGGCGTTGACGCACCACAGACCCGCCGTGCCGTCCAGTACCGTGCGGCCGTCATGGGTCGTGTAGTGCATGTCCTTGGCGCCGACGAAGAGGCGCGGTTCCTTCTTGAACTGCCGGTTCGCAGTGAACGGCATCCAGAAAGCACGCAGGTCGTTCGGCGTGTTAAGGCGGTTCGACATTCCAGTTCTCCTCGGTCTCTCTTGTCGTCCGGGCGGTGCTGCCGCCCAAATTTTTACCCTTTGGTCAAACTATCAGGGCGCCGAGGCGCGTCAAGCCTCGCACCGGTCCGCCAGACAGGTCGCGACGGATCTTGGCGACAGCGAAATTTCGCCGCGCCGCCGGATCTTTTCTCAAGCTTAACTTGTTTGCGGCAACGCTCTGCTGCCATGGCTTGTCGGCTCCGTGGCGCCTTTTGAGTGGCCGGCGAGTTCGGAGTTGGAAACGTGTCGAGGTTCGGGATAGCACACGCGGCGATTGCCGCGCTCTTCCTGCCGGGCCTGGCAAGGGGCGCCGAACTGATTGCTGACGGCCACTTTGACAAAAGACAGGACACGTTCTGGGCGAGCGACGGGCTGGCGTTCGCGCGCGAGAACGGCCGGCTTTGCGTCGAGGCTGCGCGGGGCGGTGAAGCCTGGAGCCAACTCATCGGCACCAATGGCTTGAAGCTCGAGCCCGGTCGCATCTACCGTTTGTCGATGAGGGTGATCGCCGAGCCGGCGCGCAGCGTCCAGGCAAGGGTGCAGCGCGCCGCCGATCCCTGGACCATGGTGGACGAATTCACGATGGAAGGCACGCCGGAGGGCAGCCTTTTTTCGGCGGAGTTCGCGGGGCAGGAGCCGGACGAAGCGCAGCTCGTTTTTCCGCTTGGCGGCGGCGAGAGCGGCCGTGTCTGCCTCGACGACGTCTCGCTGGTGGCGACCGGGGCTTCCTCGCCGGCGGCGCGGCGGGCGGCCGAAGGGCCGGCCATTCGCGTCAACCAGCTCGGCTACCTGACGGATGGCCCGAAGCGGGCGACCTTCGTCGCCGATGCGAAACAACCCATCGATTTTCAACTGTTGGATTCTGCGGACATGATCGTCGGCAAGGGCAAAACGCAGCCCCACGGTTTCGATCCGACGGCCGGGGTCGAGACGCAGGTTGCGGACTTCTCGGCGTTCAAGACGCCGGGCGACGGCTATCGACTGGTGTCCGGCGACTGGGCAAGCGACCGCTTTTCGATCGGCGAGGATCTCTACACGCGGTTGCGGGTCGATGCACTGTCCTGGTTCTACTCGCAAAGAAGCGGGATCGAGATCAGGGGGGCGATCGCCGGCAAGGCCTATGCCCGATCGGCCGGCCATGTCGGCGTCGCGCCGAACCAGGGCGACAAGGCGGTTCCGTGCCTTGGCGGCGCGCAAGCCGAGGCGCTCTACGGCGGCTGGTCCTGTTCCTACCAACTGGACGTGACCGGCGGCTGGTATGACGCGGGCGACCACGGCAAATATGCGGTGACCGGAGCGCTGGCTGCTGCGCAACTGCTTGCCGCCTACGAACGCGGCCTGACGTTTGCGCCCAAATCGGCGGTGACGCGCGATGGGCTGTCGCGCATTCCGGAAAACGGCAATGGCCTTCCGGATATTCTCGACGAGGCGCGCTGGGAGCTGGAGTTCCTGCTGCGGATGATAGTGCCGGACGGCGAGCCGCTCGCCGGCATGGTGCACCACAAGATCCACGATACGGCCTGGACCGCCGCACCGATGCTGCCGGGCGACGACCCGCAGCCGCGCGCGCTTTACCGCCCCTCGACCGCGGCGACGCTCGATGTTGCGGCGGTGGCTGCCCAGGGCGCGCGGCTCTTTGCCGAGCATAACCCGACATTTTCTGCGCGGCTGCTTTCGGCGGCGCGCAAGGCGTGGGTGGCGGCGAATGCCAATCCGGCGCTCCTTGCCCCCAAGTCCGATGGGTTCGGCGGCGGCGGCGACTACGACGACGACAGCATTTCCGACGAGCTTTTCTGGGCGGCGACCGAGCTTTATCTGACGACCGGCAACGGCGAATATCTCAAGACCCTGCGGGCCTCGCCGCTCTGGGAAGCGGATATGTTTTCGCCCGGCGGCGCTTTCAACTGGCGCGACGTTGCCGGCTTCGCGCGGCTGCAACTCGCCCTTTATGGCAGGGCGCTGCCGGCGGTCGATCAGGAAACGATCCGCAATTCGGTGCTCACGAGCGCGCAGCACCTGCTGTCGCTGCAACAGGCGGAGCCATTCGGTATCGTCTACCGGCCGAACGAGCGCCGCTACGACTGGGGATCGAACCAGTTGATGCTGCAGAACATCGTCGTGCTGTCGGCCGCCTACGATCTCTCCGGCGACAGGGTCTTTCTTGACGGCGCGCGCGAGGGCATGGACTACATCCTCGGGCGCAATGCGATGGGGCTTTCCTACATAACCGGCTATGGCAGCCGCTCGCCGCAGAACCAGCACAGCCGCTGGTATGCCCGTCAGCGCGATCCGCAGCTGCCAAATCCGCCCGTCGGTTCGCTTGCCGGCGGTCCGAACTCGACCTTTGTCGACGACATCGCCAGGGAGCGGCTGCGCGGGTGCGCGCCGCAAACCTGCTATGTCGACGATATCGAAGCCTATGGGTCCAACGAAATCGCCATCAACTGGAATGCGCCGCTCGTTTACGTCGCGTCGTTCCTGGCCGACGCGCGATAGGAGACTGAAAGCGTGACCGGGATTGCCTTTGTCGGAACCGGCTTCGTCGCCGACTATTACATGACGACGCTTGCCAACCATCCGGAGCTGCGGCTCACCGGCGTCTGGGACCGCGATGCCGAGCGCCTCGACGCGTTCGCACGCTACTGGAAGGTTTCGCCCTATGCCTCGCTCGACGCCGTGCTTGCCGATCCCGCGGTGTCGATCGTCGTCAATCTGACGACGCCGGAGAGCCACTATACCGTAAATTGCCGGGCGCTTTCGGCCGGAAAGCACGTCTATTGCGAAAAGCCCCTGGCGATGACGGTGGAGCAGGCGAGCGAACTCGTCGACCTGGCAAGGGCCAAGGGGCTTGTTCTGGCCGGTGCACCGGCCAATGGGCTCAGCGACGCGCAGGCGCTCTGCGCCCGTCTGCTTGCGGACGGTGCCATTGGCACGCAGCGGCTTGTCTACGCCGAGATGGAAGATGGCCCGGTGTTCAAGGCCAACTGGCGCGCCTGGCGCAGCCGCTCGGGCGCCCGCTGGCCGGGCGTGCATGAGTTCGAGGTCGGCTGCACGCTCGAACATGCGGGTTATGCAGCAAGCTGGCTTGTCTCGCTCTTCGGCCCGGTCGCCGAAGTCAGTGCCGTCTCGGCGCTGACCTTTCCGGACAAGGGGCCGGGAACCGAGACGCTGGCGCTCGGGCCTGATTTTTCCGTGGGTTGCCTGACGTTCCGCTCCGGCCTGACGGCGCGGGTCACCTGCGGCCTGGCGGCGCCGCGCGACCGCTCGCTGACGATCATCGGCGAAAAGGGCATGATCGCCGTTCGCGATCTCTGGGACAATCGCTCGCCGATCCATCTGGAGATCTTCGGGGCGAAGCGGCCGCTCCTGCATCGCGGGCTCGACTGGCTGGAGTGGAAACTCGGCCGCAAGCTTCCGCTTCGGCTCTATCCCGGAACGAAGATGCGCTATCCGACGGCGCCATCGGCAAGTGCGCTTCCGGCCTTTCCGTCGCAGATCGATTTCGTGCGCGGCATTGCAGTGCAGGCGCAGGCGCTCAAAGGCGGCGAAACACCGTTTTTCTCCGGCGCGACGGCGCGACATCTGACGGAGGTGGTGTTGGCGCTCAACGGCGGCTGGCGGGACTACCGTCCGCTCGACCTCTAGAGGCGCAGCGTCGGCCACGTTTTGCGTTCCGTTTCGAGGTAGAACTAGCCTGCCTCAGGTGTCCTTGAGCGGACCGTCTCGATGATTTCCAGGGCCTTTATGCTGGCCGATAGCGGCATCGACGGATGTTCGCTGCGGCCCTCGAGAATCGCCGCGCTTGCTGCCTCGATCTCGAATTGCAGGCCGCTCCCGGGGGAGTGATGATCGTGGCGGGTAAGGCCGGGCAGGGGGATATGCCGGGCCAGCCGGCAGGCCGTTTTTCCGTTGAAAGCCAGTAGCTTGCGCGCCGCGCCGCCGGTGGAAACGAAGAGGCGGCTTGCCTTCAGAAACGGCGCGTCGATAACCAGCGTGCCGCGCTCGCCCTCGATAACGAAGCGATTGTGCCCGTTTCGATCGAAGCCGC
This sequence comes from Ensifer sp. SL37, assembly GCF_026672675.1. Taxonomy (NCBI): domain Bacteria; kingdom Pseudomonadati; phylum Pseudomonadota; class Alphaproteobacteria; order Hyphomicrobiales; family Rhizobiaceae; genus Ensifer; species Ensifer sp. SL37. Next base: position 2,539,359 of record NZ_JAPPRN010000006.1, read on the forward strand.
AGCCGAGTTCGGCGTCAAAGCCGTCATAGGCCAGCTTGATCTTGGCTGAACTGTCGACGCCGGTCGGCGCGCGCTTCCATGTGCCATCGACGGACCCGGGGTGCCCGAACAGATTGAGGCAAAGGGCGATCGGATAAATGCCGAGGTCGAGCATCGACCCGCCGCCGAGCGCCGGATCGAAGAACCGGCTGCCGGCATCGAACGGTTTCTCGTAGGCGAGGTCCGCCCGGACATGGCGGATCGCGCCGAGTGTTCCGGCCGCGAGCAGTTCGCGAACCCTGGAAATCGCCGGAAGGAAACAGGTCCACAACGCTTCCATGGCGAAGGTGCTGCCGGCGGCAGCGGCGTTTGCAAGCGTGCGCGCGTCGGCCGACGACGTCGTCAGCGGCTTTTCGACGAGCACGGCTTTGCCGGTGGCCAAGGCGAGGGTGGCCTGTTGAAGGTGCTCAGCATTGGGTGAGGCGACGTAGATCGCGTCGATATCGGTAGAGGCCGCCAGTGCCTCGATGCCCTGATAGCCGCGGATGCCGCCGAAACGCCCAGCGAAGCTCTCGGCCCTCTGCGCGCTGCGGGACGAGACGGCGACGAGGCTCGCAAGGGTTGCGAAGCGGAAGTCCGAGGCAAGACTGTTTGCGATCGTGCCGGTTCCGGCGATGCCCCAGCGGACCTTGTCACGCATATCCCGATGTCCGCTTTCCGGCTGATTCTGTCGCGGCGCATCGTGCCCCGGAAGTCTCAAGGCTCGGTAAATGCCAGCAAGCGCCGGCACCTTTCGCGTGCAAACTGGGAAGACTATCCGCCAAAGAATAAGCCCCGCGCGATTTCTCGTGTGGGGCTGTTCGAACGGGTCCGCAGATGCGGACCGAATATCAGGCCGATTTACGGACCGGAGTCTTTTCTGCAGTGGCGCTCTGGTCGTCACCGTAGATTTGATTGAGCGTGCCTAGAATCCGCATGACCGCGTCGGATGAGCTCGAATAGTAAATCGTCTGCGCATCGCGACGGGTGCTGACGAGATTCTGAGCACGGAGCTTAGAAAGATGCTGGGAGAGAGCCGACTGGCTCAGCCCAACCTTGTTGGCCAATGCGCCGACTGCCATCTCTTCCTTCACGAGGGAATCGAGGATGAGGAGGCGCTTAGGATTTGCCATGGCCGAGAGGAAACCGGCTGCTACCTCGGCTTCATCGTGTTTTTCAGGCGAAAGTGGCTGCATTGCGTGCTCCATGCGAAAATTACATCACACGTAGTTATGGTTGACGAAGCAAGATAATTAGTCGTGATGCATAAAAGGGCAACCACCTACTGCAAGAAATGGGGGTAGCTCTCCAGCGATTAACCGTTAAGTTCACGCAAAATTGCCCGTAAATTGGAACTATCTTCGATAGGTGTCGGGAACTCAAGGCGTTTTAGCTGATCGCCATCTGCAAGATCGAGCCCCGCGGCGTCGATACCCACGACTTTCCAGTTGCCTTCCGGTGCCTTGCAGAGCTTCACCGCATACCGCTGAACTGCGTCAGAATGATCCGTATTCATGTGATCGATCGCGTTCGCCTCCATCGCGGCGAGCGAGGCGATGGCAGGCGTGTCGATCAGAAGGTCTTCGGCGGTCAAGACATAGGCGCGGCCGAAGCCGCCGTTGAGACTGGCACGCAGCGGCGACAGCCGGAAGAAGCCGAAATCGGGAAAATCGACGTAGAGTTTCGACTTGGGGTGGCGGCGGACGAATCGCTCGCGGATGCGGGTATGTGCTTCGCTGTCGCGCGCAACCTGTTCGGCGGTGCATTGCACGGTCAGGCGAGGATGGGCGAGCGGGTCGCCCTTGCCAGGCTCGCCGGTCAGGAGCGAGGCCCTGGCGTCGGCCAGCAGCGCCTGCGTGTGTGTCGACAGTTTCGAGATCAGGATGACAGGCACCCCGTCGACATCCATGCCGACGAGCACGCGGCTGACGAAGGGGAAGCCGCCGCTCTCCGGCTCGATCGCCGCAAGCGATGCGCTGCGCGCGCCCCGCAGAAGCGTGCGGGCCAGCGTGCGGGCTTCGTTATCGGTGTCGCGCAGAACGTTCGGCTTGTCGCTCATGGTCTTTCCCTTTTCCTGCCATGCGGTCGTCGCCGGGACGAAAAAAGCCCGGAACGACGCTCCGGGCTTTTATTGGCTTGTTGAGCGGCTTCGTCAACTTTTGTTGCGGTGGCGCGTCAGTCCCTGGACGATATCCTGGGCGTCGATCGTACCGACCACGGAACCGTTGTCGACGACCCCGATGCTGCCCGGCTGGCGGGACATGGCGTCGAGGATGTCGACGAGCGGTGTCGTGGGCTTGGCCGTCGCGGTCACGCCGGCAACAGTCACTCCGCGCTGGACGCCGGTCTGCATCACGTCCTTCGCCGTCAGCATGGTGATCGGGTTCATGTGCTGGACGAAATCGGCGACATACTGGTTGGCCGGGTTCTTGACGATATCTTGAGGCGTGCCGCACTGGATGATGCGCCCGCCCTCCATGATGGCGATGCGGTTGCCGATGCGGAAGGCCTCGTCGAGATCGTGGCTGACGAAGATGATGGTCTTCTTCAGCCGCCGCTGGAACTCCAGCAACTCGTCCTGCAGGCGGGTGCGGATCAAGGGGTCGAGGGCCGAGAACGGCTCGTCCATCAACAGGATCGGTGCACCGGTCGCAAAGGCGCGGGCAAGCCCGACGCGCTGCTGCATGCCGCCCGAAAGCTCGTTGACCTTGCGACCCGCCCATTTCGAGAGATTGACGAGTTCGAGCTGTTCGCCGACGCGCGCCTTGCGTTCGGCGTCCGGCATGCCGGCAAGCTCAAGCCCGAAGCCGACATTGTCGGCGACGGTGCGCCAGGGCAGAAGCGCGAACTGCTGAAACACCATCGAGACCGTGTGCATGCGGAAGTCGCGCAGCGACTTCGGATTGGTTCGATAGGGATTGAGCGCACCATTTGCGGTCTTCACCTCGACGTCGCCCCGCACGACCGGGGCAAGGCCGTTGACCGCGCGAAGCAGCGTCGACTTGCCGGAGCCCGAAAGCCCCATCAGCACGAGGATCTCGCCCTCGGTGATTTCGAGCGAGGCGCCGGCGACGCCGAGCACGAGGCCGGTTTCGGCGCCGATCTCGTCGCGGGTCTTGCCCTGGTCGACCATCTGCAGCGCGACTTGAGGGTTGTTGCCGAAGATGATGTCGACATTCTTGAAAACGACGGCGTTGGTCATGCGCCTTCTCCTTCGTCGGACGAGCGGAAAAGGCGGTCGAGAATGATCGCCAGGATGACGATGCAAAGGCCGGCTTCGAAGCCCTTGGCGATGTTGACCGTGTTCAAGGCTCTCACGACCGGAACGCCGAGGCCGCTGGCGCCGACGAGCGCGGCGATGACGACCATCGACAGCGACAGCATGATGGTCTGGGTGAGGCCAGCCATGATCTGCGGCATGGCAAAGGGCAGCTCCACCTTGCGCAATACCTGGCCGGGCGTCGCGCCGAAGGCCTGTGCGGCTTCCACCAGCGACGGCGGCGTCGAGATGATGCCGAGGCGCGTCAGCCGGATCGGTGCGGGAATGGCGAAGATCACGGTCGCGATCAGACCCGGAACCATGCCGAGGCCGAAGAGGATCAGCGCCGGGATCAGATAAACGAAGGTCGGGATCGTCTGCATCAGGTCGAGGATCGGCCGCATGACGGCGTAGACCCATGGGCGACGGGCGGCTGCGATGCCGAGCGGCACGCCGACGGCCATGCTCACGGCGGTGGCAGCGAGCACAAGCGCCAGGGTTTCCGTCGTTTCCTTCCAGTAGCCCTGGTTGATGATCAGGAGCAGGCCCAGGCCGGTGAACAGCGTTATGCCGATCGAACGGCGGAACCACCAGGCGAGCCCGGTGATGACGGCGACGACGATCAGCGGGTGCGGGGCATAAAGCACCCAGAGCAGCGAGTCGGCGACGGCCTGAAGGAAGCGGGCGAGCTGGTCGAAGAAGAAATCGAAATTCGTCGTCAGCCAGTCGACGAATGCCTTGGCCCAGCCGCCGATGGGGATGCGGTTATCGGTCAGATATTCCACGAAGGTAATCCGTCTCGTCAGGTCAAAAAGGAGCGCATGACGCGGTGAAAATTCCCCGCCTTGATGCCGATCAGAGGCCGAGCGCGGCCTTGACTGCGGCCAAGCCGTCGCCGCCATCCTTGGCGGTCACGCCGGCGAGCCACGGGTCGACGGCAGTCGGGTTGGCCTTCAGCCATTCCTCGGCCGCCTTGTCCGGCTCCTGGCCGTCGTTCAGGATCTTGCCCATGATCTCGTTTTCCATCTGGAGCGAGAACTTGAGGTTGGTCAAAAGCTTGCCGACGTTGGGGCACTCGGTGGTGTAGCCGGCGCGCACATTGGTGAAGACTTCCGCGCCGCCGAAATTGGCGCCGAAGATGTCGTCGCCACCCGAAAGATAGGTCAGCTTGAAGTTGGCATTCATCGGATGCGGTTCCCAGCCGAGGAAGACGACCGGCGCGCCGTCCTTTTCGGCACGGGCGACCTGCGCCAGCATGCCCTGCTCGGAGGATTCGACCACTTCGAAGCCCTTGAGGCCGAAGGTATCCTTGTCGACCATGTCGATGATCAGGCGGTTGCCGTCATTACCCGGCTCGATGCCGTAGATCTTGCCGTCGAGTTCGGTCTTCTTGGTGGCGATATCCTTGAAGTCCTTGATGCCGAGCTCGGCGCCCTTGGCGTTGGTCGCCAGCGTGTACTTGGCACCGACCAGGTTCGGCCCGAAGGATTCGACCGACTTGTCGTCGAGGAAGGGACGAACATCGTTTTCCTGGGTCGGCATCCAGTTGCCGAGGAAGACGTCGATGTCCTTGTTCTTGAGCGAGGTGTAGGTGACCGGAACCGAGAGAACCTTGATGTCGGTCTGGTAGCCGAGGCCCTTTAGAACGGTGGAAACGGTGGCAGTGGTCGCGGTGATATCCGTCCATCCGACGTCGGAGAAACGGACGGTGCCACAGCTTTCCGGCTCGGCAGCTGCAGCCTGCTGAGCGGTGATGGCGACGACCGAAACGGCGCCTGCCAGTATCAGTTTGAGAGAGAGTCGTTTTTTCATCGTTGTCGTTCCCCTGCCTCGATTATTGTTTTAGCCAAACACCATTGGATAGCGAATTCAAGCGCTTTGATGTCGGAGGAAGTGTATTGCGTCAATATGCTGGCGGGGTGCACGATGCGACGCTCGATGTCGCAATGTCCACGAAATAGTCTAGTCCGCCGAAAAACTGTGGGTGCTGCAAACGGGCTCTGGCCTTCCCGGCCAAGCCTCGTCATTACCCAAAAAACGGAAAAACCGGACGCGGTGACTATGGCCAAACTCTATTTCAGCTATGCGACGATGAATGCGGGCAAGAGCACGATGCTCCTGCAAGCCTCCTACAACTACCAGGAGCGCGGCATGCGCGTGGTGATGCTGATCGCCGCCCATGACGACCGGGGCGGCGTCGGCCGCATTTCCTCCCGCATTGGTCTTGGTGCGGACGCCATTCCCTTTCACGGCGACGACGATCTCTATGTGCTGATCGATCGGTTGCACTCGGATGGCGAAGGCGAGATCGCCTGCATCTTCGTCGACGAGGCGCAGTTCCTCAATGAGGGGCAGGTCTGGCAGCTCGCCCGCGTCGCCGACCGCATCGGCATTCCGGTCATGGCCTATGGTCTGCGTACGGATTTCCAGGGCAAGCTGTTTCCGGGCTCGATGGCGCTGCTGGCGATTGCCGACGAGCTGCGCGAAGTGCGCACCATCTGCCATTGCGGCCGCAAGGCGACGATGGTCGTGCGCCTGGACGGTGAGGGCAAGGTCGCACGCGAGGGCGCCCAGGTCGAGGTTGGCGGCAACGAGAAATATGTCTCCTATTGCCGGCGCCATTGGGACGACCTGATGCGCTGCGAGTGAGTGCGGCGTCGTGGCGGCTTGAAACCGCCACGCGCGCGATGCCATTCTTCGCCTCTATCGCACGCCAGGGGTCTTCGATGTTGCGTCTCGTCACCAGCCTTTCCATCACGCTCTGTCTTGGCACGCTCTGTCTTGGCGCAACGGTCGCCCATGCCGGCGGCGACGCTACGGCTGGCGCTGCCGTCTTTCGCAAATGCGCGGCCTGTCACACGGCAAGCGAGCCGACAAACCGCGTCGGCCCAAGCCTCATGGGTGTCGTCGGACGCCCGGCCGCATCCGTCGCCGACTACAACTACTCCGATGCAATGAAGGCCTTTGGCGCTGAGGGTCGCGTCTGGGACGAGGCGACGTTGAGCGAATACCTGCTGAGCCCCAAGGCAATGGTCGGTGCCACCAAGATGGCCTTTGCCGGTCTGAAGAAGCCGCAGGACATCGCCGACGTGATTGCCTATTTGAAGGCGTCGCCGGCTGCCAAATAGGGACGACGCAAACCCCGGACGGAAAGCCGTTTCCCATCTTTCCTGGACCTGCGCGCGGCAATGCCGTCGATATCTCAAGCACTTCGCTGTGGTGGCTGATCAAAAAGCTGCCGGGAAAGGCTTGTTCTCTTTCGGTAAACACCCTTTATATAACTGCAATCGAAGGCTGAATAATTCAGCCGGGCTGGCGGATATCGCCACGGTGGACCGAGGGGCAGGGCATGGCGACTCTTCAGAATTTTGACGCGGAGATCGAAAAGACGAAGGGCGTGGTCGAGCAGATGCGCGGCAAGCTCGAACAATCAGGTGTCGTGCTCGAACAGTTCGCCAAGGCCGAAACCAAGCTCGGCGACGTCAACTTCGACATCGAGAATGCCCGCATCCAGGACGTTATCAACCAGCAAAAGGTGATGGAAGCCAACATCGCCGACCTGATCATCGGCCTTGAGGACGCGACCAATGTCTTCGGCTCCGAATTCGAGAGCATGAAGAACTATACGGGCTACGAGAAGTTCATCGGCATCTTCTCCAAGCAGAAGATGCAGCGCATGCGCACCGACCGCGTGCGCAACATGTCGCTTGCCGGCAACCTGCAGGAACTGCTTTCCAAGTCCGACATGATCGTCGGCATCCTCAAGGAACAGAAGTCGATCCTAGACCAGCGCTACAAGACTTCGGAGCAGAGCCTGATCCAGGTGATCGAGCGCCGCAAGGGCACGATGGCGAACCTCGAAGCGGTGCAGAAGCGCATCGAGGAACTGAACCCGCTGCTGCTCGACATCGAAAACCGCATCGCCGCCTCGACCGAGCAGAAGGTGCGCACCGAGCTCGAAGGCGAGCGCTCCGCGCTTGCGACCGAATATAACGAGAAGCAGGCCAAGGAACAGGAACTGCTGGCCGAGAGCCAGACGCTCGAGCGCTATACCTCGATGTTCCAGACCTTCGTCGATTCGCTCAACAACCAGATCGCCGCGCAGAACACGCTGATCAACAAGCTGACGATCGATACCGAGCAGCGCATCGTGCTCTACAAGGCGCTGGAAGATTCGCTGAAGACCGCCGCCCAGCAGGACGTCGCGCACAAGATCAACACGCTCGGCAGCCAGGTCGACACGGCCGCCGAGGAGACGATGGCCGGCATCGGTGCCGCCGCGCAACGCCACATCGGCGATCTCCTGGAAATGCATGAAAAGAACATGCTTTCAACGCAGGATATCCAGCGCCGCAAGAAGCTGGCAGACGATGCCTTTGCCCGCCGCTTCCAGGCTGTCATGGACAAGCACAACACTGCCAATTACGTGAAGCAGTGAACGGGCGGCGCATGATCCGAACCGAGTTTGCCTTTCGGCACGCGCCACGGGGATTTGCATGAAGGTCGCGGCTTCATCCGCTGTCGCACAGTATTTCGCGTCGATCCACGCGGCACTCGCCGGGCTTGAGCTCTTTCTCGGCGACCGCAACTCGCCGCTCTATCGCAACACCGTCGTCGGCGAAGTGATCGTTCCCTATCTTGGCCGGCTGAAGGCCTCGATCGACTGCTGGGAGAACAGGATCGGCTTCGTCGACCAGTTCCGGATTTCGCGCGCCGAAAGCGGCTTTCCGGTCTTTCAGAACGTGCTGGAACTGGAGAACGATCGCCAGACGGCGACGAAGCGCCTGGCCGATATTCCATCGGCCGATGCGCTGCGCGACGAGATGGTCGACTTCATCCTGCGCCAGAAGGCGTTTCCGGAAGCGCTGCAGACGCGCATGGCCGAGCGACTCTATCTGGAGCAGATCGGCAAGGGCGAGATCTTTTCGCCCTTCATCCTGCCGGAGACCATCCGTGTCGCCGTCAATTCCAAGACGATGCGGCCCTATTACATCGTGAGCTGGGGCGCCTTCGACGGGGCCAATACTCTGCCGATGGTCTACATGGCGACGATCGAGGATTCCTCGGAAAAGATCGTCGACATGCTGGTGACCGCTGATGGCAAGCTCAACCCGCAGGTGGAAATTCCTCTGCCGGTTGGCGGCCTGCTCAATCCGGAGCTTGCCAGCCGCTTTGACGATTTTGCGTCCAAGAACAGCAGCTATTCGCTGACACCGGTGACGATCGCCACCAATCTCGACAAGGATTTTGACGAGCTGCATCCGAAGCAGTTGCGCCGCATCGTGCTCGGGCCGTTCTACTCGGCTGGGATCACTGAGAATAATGCGCGCATCAACGACATCCTCTCGAAGGTACGCAAGACCGAGAACGCCTGGCTCCTGACCTGGACGGTGCAGGAGGTCTTCTCCAAGTCGGAACGGCCGGCCAAGCGCGGCTTCTGGTCATCGACCCCGGCGCAGGAGGAATTCCACATCGATACCGCCAATCTGGAAGCGACACGCATGGGCGTCTCCTCCTACGAGAAACACGCGCTGGTGCCGCACGACGCCTATCAGGCGCTCTATGCCGCCGGCGAGGCGGAACAGGTGTTCGGCGACTACAAGGTCCACGTCATTTCCGGCAACCAGGTCGTGAGCGAGGTTTGACGATGACACTCAATACGGGGCTGACGACGCTGCACGAGGACGACATCGCCAAGTACCAGGCGGTGGCGCAAGGGTTGGTGACGAAGCTCATCATCCTGGAGCGGGAAGATGCCGCCGCCGGAACGTCGCTTGCCGGCACCGGCCGGCGCTTCGTGTCGACAGTTTCGACTGGCGGCCAGCGGCGCACGCGCGAGGTGGAGCTGACGAAGACGATCCAGGCGGTGCGCCATGGCGACCCGATGTTCTCTCCGGCCCAGCACGCCGTGCTCTACCGGACGCGCCGCGGCATCCAGGTGGCGCTGGCCGTCGTCGATGTCTTTGCCCGCCAGACGAGCCTCGAACAGCTGCAGGCGAAGAACGCCACCTCGCCGCTTGGCGGAGAGGAGGCGAACCAGTTCAAGGCGCTGCTGTCGGCTTCGGCTTACGTCGCGGCCTTCACACTCGCTGCCTATCTCGGCGCGACCCTGGCGGGCGAGGGCGAGCCGGTCGACGATGCTGTCGAGCCCGACTTCCTGTTCGACACGCCGCAGGACGCGCTGAAGAGCCTGATTTCGGCGCTCGATCGCGGTCTTGCCGGGGCCCCCGATGATCTGGCGCTGACCGCCCGGGCGCGGGCCTTCTCGCGGGTGGCGATCGAAGGGCTGATTGCCCGCAAGGCGCGCTTTACCGGGCTGCAGAGCTTCGAGACCGTGCATATCCGGCTCGACCAGGACGATTTTACGCTGAACGGTTTGGACGTCGCACCCGGCCAGAAGCGCAAGCCACTGGTCATGACCTTCAAGAAGCCCGAGGAGATCATCGGCAACCACATCGCCAAGTATCAGGCGCTGAAGCTTGCCAAGATGCTGATGGCCTACGACTTCGACCGGCAGATGAACCCGTTCGTCGAGCTCGGCGGCTTCCTCTTCACCTTCATCGGCGACGGCATGCCGGGCACCGGCAAGACGATCCTGATCCAGATGCTGGCCGGCATGCTCAACGACTATTGCGAGATCGCCGGCTACGCCTTCCACTACGAGAACTTGGGCGTCGACCAGATCTCCTCCTATCAGGGCAAGTCCGGGCAGAACTGCAAGGAGTTCGTCAACAACGTCATCAATCCGCGGGCGATCGGTTTCGGCACGATCGATGATGTCGACCAGGTGGCGGCGAAGCGCTCCGACGATCGAGCCTCTGCCGGCCAGCACGAGGTGACGGCGGTGTTGATGGAGAGCTTTGCCGGCGCCTCTACCGTGGTGCGCGGCAACTGCACCTTCGGCATGTTCTCCAACTACCCGGAGAATGTCGACGACGCGCTGCGCCAGCGCGCTGGCGCCCGCTGGCTGGTCGACGGTCCGCAGACCGAAGACGACTACATCGACATCTTCGCGCTGCTCGTCGGCAAGAACCACAAGATCCCGCTTGGCGAGCACCAGCTTTTCGAGGGGCAGGAGATCAAACGCGCGGTTGCTCAGTCCTATGCTGAGCACGCGCGGCCGAAGGAAGATGGCCTCGCCGCTGTCTGGGAGCGTTACGAGAAGGAGAAGGGCGCGATCGCCTCGCTTGCCGATGTCGGCGCCTATCTGCACATGATCAAGGAGGCCGAGCCGCGCTTTACCGGTCGGGCGATCAAGAACATCACCGACGCGATCAAGCTGAGAGCAATGGACGTGGAACTGCCGGATGACTGGTTCAAGGACGCCGGCTCCTTCATGCACAAGGGCTATGACGAGAAGAAAGCGATGATCGAGGCGCTGCGGGGTCCGATCACCATCGACATGGTGCTGCAGGAGATCAACCGCTACGCCGACAGCGAATTCCGCTACACCGACAAGTCGGACGATGCCGCCGTCACCGACATCATCCGCCGCGAGCGCCAGCGCGAAAAGGCGATCCGCGAGATCGAGGCGATGAAACGCGACGGCCGGTGGCAGGGGTGATGCTAGGAAAAACTGACCGATGAAACGCCTGCTTGAAGCGGAACTCATCTATGGACGGCTGCTCGATATCTCCGAGCCGCATTTGATCGCGCGCTACAACAAGGCGCTCGAAGGGTTTGGCCTGCGACCGACGGCGCTGACCCAGTTCAGCATCGACATGACCGGCTTTTCGCCGGAGATCGCCGAGGAACTGGGGGATCGTGACTACCTCGATCCGAACCGGGTCAACCGCCGCTTCATCATCATGACGCCGGAGCAGGCGGAGCTGCCGGTCGTGCATACGAGCTTTTCCAACACGGCCGCGCTGATGCACGAGTTCTTCAACGCCAACAGCCGTGCGATCAACGCGATTACCATCAAGGATGCGCTCTATGGCGAGATCGAGGATTCGGTCTCGGTCGTAAACGACATCGACGATCTCTTGTCGATCAACGAGGTGCGGTTCCGGGTGCTTTCGGCCGAGGACATGCTCGGCAAGGCGGCCGAACTGCGTGGTCTCGTCGACCGCTTGAAGAAGGTGCCGACGGCCTGGGCCGACGACGAGATGCTGACGCGCATGGTCGAGCTTGCCAAGCAGACCGGCGATATCCGCCAGAACGCACTGGTGCCGGATCAGCTCGTCTTCCATCACGAAGCCTTCTGGGCCAATCATTTCGGCGGCGTCTATGTCTTTCTCGACGACAAGACGACGACAGTCATCTGCGACCCCTCGGTGCCAGGCTTCCGCCGCTCGCGGCCCTGGCAGGTGAGCTATATCGCCATAAACGATCACGCCCGGATCTACGATTTCCTCGCCTCGACCAAGCGGCTGCAACTGCCGCAGGCCTCCTGGGTCGAGGATTCCGGGCTCTATCAGCACCGCGCAGACATGGTGGTGCGCGGGCTGATCAACGAGAGCGACCCGACGGCCGATCTTGCCAATGCCGACCGGATCTGGCTGCAGACCTGGATGCACCGATATGCCGCCGCGGTCGCAAAAGACGGCGCCTATCCGTTCCTGCAGGAGATGATCCGCACGGTCGCTGCCACCGGCACGATCAGGATGCAGGACGTGGCGCCGGCAAATCGCTTCATGTTGGTGCGCGCAGCACCCACCCATCCGGACCAATGGCTGGTCAACCGGCTGATATCCCAGCTCGTGCCCCGCGATTTCGTCTCGCGCTTCGTCTTCGACAAGCAGGGTTTCTACGACGCCTACGAGCGTTATAGCGAAACCTTCAAGGAGTATGTTGTGGCGACGCTGACCGGCACATATCTGAAAGACAAGGCGGCCTTCCGCCACAAGCTCTATGGGCTCAGAGAGGAATAGGACATGTTCGATCCGATCGTTGCGTTTTTCCAGCGTGTCTTCACCGCGATCGGGCGCGGCATCGGGCTCGTCGTTGCCTGGCTGCTTTGGCCCTTCGTGGCGGCGGGCAACTGGTACCGGCAGCGCAGCTGGCTGCTCAAGGGGCCGATCGGCCTCATCCTCATCGGTCTGGTCCTGTTCTACGGCTACTTCATCTGGCAGACCCAGGCCTGGACGAACTTCAACGAAGACTACATCGACCAGTACAAGCTGGCAGAACGCAAGGTGCCCGCCGGCTCGCCGATGAGCGGCCCCGGTGCGACGTCGACGGGACAATCGACGACCGGCGGCACTGCCAACAACCTTGCGGGTGTCGCAACGCAGCCGATGGAATCGACGCCGGAGGCGCTCGCGGCCGTTCAACTGCCGGCCGGCACCGTGTGCCAGACGTCGGCGATTGTCGATGTCACCGCCGACCTCATCGATTTCAATGTCAACGAGAATGCCTGGATCTCGTCGATGCTGCTCTACAAGGTCGGTCTCTTCGGGCTCGACTGGGACGACACGCCCTGGCTCGACAACAAGGCGTCGTTCCAGCGCGGGGTCAACCAGGCGATCCGCCGTACTTCCGTGGAGCTCGTCGACTCGCTCGGTCGCATGCGCGGCACCTCGGGCATCAACAACGCCCTGCAGAGCGCGCGCGGCAACATGCAGTTCGATGAAGAGACCTGGTATTTCGGGATCAACCCGTTCGGTCCGAAAACTCCGACGCCGAGCTTCTATCGCGCGGCGATGAAGGATCTGAGGTCCTTCAACACCTCGCTCAGCAAGTGTGAGGCGATTTTCGACGGCCGCTCCGATAACCTCGTCGAGTTCCTCGACCGTGTCGCCAACGACCTCGGCAACACCTCGGCGATCCTGCGCGAGCGCTCGGAAAACCACAATGGCGGCTGGTTCGACACGCGTGCGGATGACCGCTTCTGGTTCGCCTATGGCCAGCTCTACGGCTACTACGGCATCCTTTCGGCCGCCGGTGCCGACTTCGACAACGTCGTCGCCCAGCGCGGCCTGTTGCCGATCTGGACGGAAACGATCAAGCAACTGCGGGCAGCACTCCGCATCCAGCCATGGATCATCTCCAATGGCGAGGAAGCCGGCTGGATCATGCCGACGCATCTGGCGACGATGGGCTTCTATACGCTGCGCGTCCGCTCCAACATCGTCGAGATGCGCGACATCCTCGCGCGCTAAGACCGAACGGTAAGGTGGCGCCCGAGTATCCGGGCGCTGCCGATTACTTGAGTTCAAGCGGGACGCGGGTCGAAAACCGCAGACGCGTTTCCTCATCCCGCTCCGGTATCATGAACTGCGCCTTGAAAGGCGCGGGTAAAAACGAGACCCTGGGGAGGGAACTGTCATGGCGGAGGTCAAGTCCGATATCGAGATTGCGCGCGCGGCGAAGAAAAAGCCGATCCTGGAGATCGGGGCCGCACTCGGCATACCGCCGGAGGACCTGTTGCCCTACGGCCATGACAAGGCGAAGATCAGCGCCGATTTCATCGCCCGCCAGCGCGGGAAGAAGAACGGCCATCTGATCCTGGTGACGGCGATCAACCCGACGCCGGCAGGCGAAGGCAAGACGACAACGACCGTGGGCCTCGGCGATGGGCTGAACCGCATCGGCAAGAAGGCGATCATCTGCATCCGCGAGGCGTCCCTCGGGCCCTGCTTCGGCGTCAAGGGCGGTGCTGCCGGCGGTGGTTATGCGCAGGTTGTGCCGATGGAGGACATGAACCTCCACTTCACCGGCGATTTCCACGCGATCACCTCGGCGCACAATCTGCTGGCGGCGCTGCTCGACAATCACATCTACTGGGGCAACGAGCAGAACATCGACGTCCGTCGTATTTCGTGGCGGCGGGTGATGGACATGAACGACCGCGCACTGCGCAACATCGTCGGCTCGCTCGGCGGGATCGCCAACGGTTATCCACGCGAGACCGGCTTCGACATCACCGTTGCCTCCGAAGTCATGGCGATCCTCTGCCTTTCGGCGGATCTTAGGGATCTCGAGCAGCGGCTTGGCAACATCATCATCGGCTACCGCCGTGACAAGAGCCCGGTCTTTGCGCGCGACATCAAGGCCGATGGGGCGATGGCGGTGCTGCTCAAGGATGCTATTCAGCCGAACTTGGTGCAGACCCTCGAAAACAACCCCGCCTTCGTCCATGGCGGCCCCTTTGCCAACATCGCCCATGGCTGCAACTCGGTGATTGCGACGACGACGGCACTGAAGCTTGCCGACTATGTGGTGACCGAAGCCGGCTTCGGCGCCGATCTCGGCGCGGAAAAATTCTTCGACATCAAGTGCCGCAAGGCCGGGCTGAAGCCGGATGCCGCGGTGCTGGTCGCGACCGTCCGCGCGATCAAGATGAACGGCGGCGTCAAGAAGGACGACCTCGGGAAGGAAAATCTGGAGGCGCTGCGCAAGGGCTGCGCCAACCTTGGCCGGCATGTGCAGAACGTCAAGAAGTTCGGCGTACCCGTCATCGTCGCGATCAACCACTTCACCTCCGATACCGAGGCCGAAGTGCAGGCTATCAAGGATTATGTGGCGACGCTTGGCGCCGAAGCGGTGCTCTGCCGCCATTGGGCCGAGGGCTCCGCCGGCATCGAGGAGCTGGCGATGAAGGTGGCGGCACTTGCCGAGGGCGGACACTCGCAGTTCTCGCCGCTTTACCCCGACGACATGTCGCTCTTCCACAAGATCGAGACGATCGCCAAGGACATCTACCATGCGAGCGAGGTGATTGCCGACAAGTCGGTGCGCGACCAGCTGCGCAGCTGGGAAGATCAGGGTTACGGCCATCTGCCGATCTGCATGGCAAAGACGCAGTATTCCTTCTCGACCGATCCGAACCTGCGCGGTGCGCCGACAGGCCATGCTGTGCCGATCCGTGAAGTGCGGCTGGCCGCCGGCGCCGGCTTCATCGTGGTGATCACCGGCGAGATCATGACGATGCCCGGCCTGCCGAAGGTGCCTTCGTCGGAAAAGATCTTCCTCAATGATCAGGGCTACATCGAAGGGCTGTTCTAGGCGCTTCCTGCCTGCCTGAAAAACAATGCCGCGCATCCGGGTGGATGCGCGGCATTGCTGTGTCCGGGGTCTCCCGCGGCGGAAATCAGGCGGTGAGGCTGAGGAAGTCTGCCTTGCCGAGCGGCACGCCCTTGTGGCGCAGGATGTCGTAGGCGGTCGTCAGGTGGAAGTAGAAGTTCGGCAGCACGAATTTTTGCAGGTATTCCTCACCCGTGAGCGTCACCTTCAGGTTCGGGAAATTCAGCACGACTTCGCGACTGTCGCTGTCTTCGAGATCGACAGGGCGCACCGTTTCAAGGAAGGCGACGGACTTGGCGATGCGCTGGCGCAGTTCGTCAAACGTCTTTTCCTCGTCCGGGAACCGGGGCACTTCGATCGACGTCAGCCGGCCGACCAGGCCCTTGCTGGTGTCGCTGACACGCTGCACCTGGCCGGCAAGCGTCAGCATATCGGGCGCCAGCCGGGCGTGGAAGAGATCATCCGTGGGGATGCCCTTTTCCTCAGCGAAAGCCTCTGCCTTGTCGAGCAGCTTGGTGAGGACACCAAGGCCCCGAACGAGTGCGGGAATGGAGAGCTGGTACATCGTCAATGCCATGACAGATTTCCTTGAGATTAGGCGCAAAAACGGGTGGATTTTCCTCGCGCCGTATTTGGGAGCCGGGGCGGGCTCCTGCAAGGCGCGCAGCCCGGTATCTTTTGGGCTACGGGAGGCTTGCGGGAGACGACAGGACGCAGGCGCCTTGCTCTGGTCAGGACACGTGGTCTCGTGCACTGATCCGCGCAGGAACGCATCAGGGATGCCACGATGACGCCAGAGGAACTCCAGTCCTATCTTCATAACCACATCCCGCTGTCAGCGGCGATGCAGGTCCGCGTGGATGCGGTGAGCGACGATCATGTGCTGCTCTCGGCGCCGCTTGCACCCAACATCAACCACCGTGACACGGTGTTCGGCGGCAGCGCCTCGGCGCTCGCGATCCTGTCGGCCTGGTCGCTGCTGCATGTGCGCATGCGCAAAAGCGGCGTTGCGGCGCGCCTGGTGATCCAGAGCAACCGGATGGATTATCTGAAGCCGGTCGCCGGCGCTTTCGCCGCACGCTCGTCGCTGGCGGATGCCGGGCAATGGCCGGGCTTTCTGCGATTGCTCGAACGTCGGGGCAGGGCGCGCGCCGTGGTCGTTGCCGACCTCCTCGACGGCGACACCTTGGCCGGTCGCTTCGAGGGCGAGTTTGTCGCCCTTGGCTACGACAACGCCTGACGAGCGCCAGCGCAAGGAGGCTCATTCCTAGCGGCAGTAGCGGTAGTCGTTGCGGCGCTCGATGACGTCGAGATGCAGGTGGGTTTCGTGGGCGGCGTCGCTGCCGGGGTCGAGCACAGTCTTGAAGTAGAGGCAGGCGGACGCAGTGACCGCGCGCTGGAAGGCACCGTCCATGGTGCCATCCTCGTCGCGCGGCTGGATGGCGATCGTCGCGCCGTTGCTTAACGTGAAGGACGCGATGTCGACGGCGTTGCCGTGGGCGTGCTCGGAGATTTTGCCCGTCGTCGCATTGTTGCGCAGGCGGCAGATATAGGTCGATGCCTGGTTCAGCGCCTTGATCTTGATGGTCTTGTCGAAGGCGACTTCGGCGGCCGGCTGGGCGGTCTCCTTGGTCCAGCGTGCAAGCGCCAGCGCCGTTTCGCACCGCATAAGCCCCTTGGGCGCGAGTGTGACGGCGGGCAGGATGCTCGTGACCTCCAGTGGCTTGTCGATGCCGCAGCCCTTGCCGTCGTCGATGCGTTTGGCTTCGACAAACGTCGCTCCGATCGCCTTCAGGTCGGCGACACACTTTGCGTAGTCGGCGGCGTCCTCCGCTTCGACCGGCGGATAGACGATCGGTGCCGGCTTTTCCTCTTTCTTGTCGTCGGCGGGCTGGTCCTTTTCACCTGTGGCCGGCTTTTGATCCTTCGCCGCTCCTTCACTCCCGTCCTTGGGCTTTGGCTGCGGCACGGGCTGTTCGTCGCCAGCCGGCACCCCTGGCTGATCGGCCTTGCCGCCGTCCGTAGGCGTCGCCGGTTTCTCTTCGGGTGTGGGAGCAGCCTCTTTCTCTCCCGCCTCGCTCGGCGGCTTTCTTAGCGGGATCGGTCCGGATTTCGGCAGGCTGGCGCCGGTGAGGATCAGGAGTGACAGCAGGATCAAGGGAAAAGAGCGACGCATCCGGGTCCTTTCGCATTGCCCCCGCAGCGGGGCCTGGAAGGGAGGGAACGCACGGAACCGGATCTGGTTTCATCCGGCCCTCGGCAAAAGCGTTGCAGTTTAGCAACGCCTCGAATTGGCGCGACCCCATAAATTGTGGGGACTGCCTTTGTATGTTGACAAGAACACTCATGTTTTTTATGCGGCTTAAATGAGGCGACGACATGTCGCGCCGCTCTAGAATCTACCGCCCAGCCAGCCCCTTGAGTTTGCCGCTCAACAGCAAGCCCGGCCTCCGAAAATCAAAGGATTGGTCCATGCTCACCCGGCATCGTCGCCTGGCTCTTTTGGCTTGCACGACAACTCTTGCAATTTCAGTCGCTACCGTCGCATTCGCGCAAAGCGCAACAACCCAGGCTAAGTCGGAAGAGAAGGCCGAGGAGACAAAGAAGGGCGAAACTTACCTCTCGCCTATCGTTGCCAAGGGCGGGCGCACCGCTGACCCCTATGCCAAGCCCGGCCCCGTCAGCGTCGTCACGACGGACCAGATCGATCTGCAATCGGGGCAGGAGACTGACGACCTGTTGCGCAGCGTTCCCGGCACCTCGACCGCGAACAACCCGCAAAACCCGGGCGTCGCGGTCAACATCCGCGGTTTCGAGGGTTCCGGCCGCGTCAACATGATGATCGACGGCGTGCGCCAGAACTTCCGCTTCACCGGCCACGAAGCCCAGGGTTTTGCCTATTTCGACCCGGCATTCCTTTCCGAAATCGATGTGACCCGCGGCGCCGTGACCGGGGTTGGCGGCGGTGCACTGGCCGGTTCGGTCAACTTCCGGACCTATGATGTCGAAGACCTGATCCAGGACGGCAAGAACTACGGTGGCATTGCTTCGGCTACGTACGGCACAAACGGTGCCGGCTGGTCGGAATCACTGATCGGCGCCTACCGTTTCAATGACGTCTTCTCCGTGCTCGGCGGCATCAGCAAGGCTGATCCCGGCAACTATGACAACGGCAACGGGGTCGAGGTACCCTTCACCGAGGAAGACCTTCTGTCGGGCCTGTTGAAGTTCGAAGTGACGCCGGACAAGGATCACACCTTCAAGCTCACCGGCCTCACCTATGACAACGACTTCTTCGCGAACTCCTACTTCCAGAACGTGAAGAACCAGACGGTTTCTGCAAGCTATTCCTACACGCCGGACAACGAACTCATCGATTTCCGTGCGAACGCCTACTGGAACCGGCTAAAGATGAAGTACGACACCGACATTCGCGGTGGCGGCACGGCGGCCGGTCGGCGCATCACCGACACGGGTAAGGGCTTTGACATCTCGAACACCTCTCTGTTCGACCTTGGCGACGTTGCCGTCAAGGCGAACTACGGCGTCGAGTATTTCCGCGACGACTACGATGTCATCAACAGCACGGCCCGGCCGGGCGCCGGCGTCAACGGCAGCGGCACCAATGCCACCACCGGCGTCTTCAGCAATACGACCTTCACCTATGGCATGCTGGATCTGACGGCAGGCCTGAGATGGGATCACTTCAGCCTCGATGGCTCCGGCGCTGTCGTTGCCGGCAACCCGATCGGTCTGCCGGCCGGCCCTTATACCGTCGATAAGTCCGAAGGTCGCCTCAACCCGAGCATCACGGTCGCGCTCAACCCGACGGAGTGGTTCCAGCCATACGTTACATACGCGGAAACCTCGCGTTCGCCGACGGTCAACGAGACCTTCGCCGGCGGCACACATCCGGGACCGTCGGGCCAGTCGTTCTTCCCCAATCCGTTTCTTGAGCCGGAAACCTCCAAGGGCTGGGAAATCGGTGCGAACTTCGCCTTCGACGGGCTGCTCGATCCCAGCGACAGCCTGCGGGTCAAGGCCAACTACTTCCATAACCGCGTCGACAACTACATCACCGCAGCGATGCTCAACGGCGGTCGTCAGATCTTCTTCGTCAACAATCCCGGGATCTCGACGGTCCAGGGTTTCGAGCTGCAGGCGGCGTATGACGCCGGATACGTCTTCGGCGACCTTGCCTACACCTACACCGAGAGCGATCTGCCGTCGCAGATCAATGGTTTCGGCGTGCAGAGCTACCTGCCTGAAAACATTGTCAGCGCAACGCTTGGCGCCCGCTTCCTCGAAGACCAGCGCCTGACGGTCGGTACGCGCCTCTACGCCGTTTCGAACGCGTTTGTCGGCGAAATCAATCGTACGCCGCCGAACGTTCCGGGCTACGGTCTCGTCGATCTCTTCGCCAACTACAAGTTCGAAAACGGCTTTGAAGTCACGGCCCAGGTCACGAACCTGTTCGACAAGACCTATACGCCGTCGTCGAGCACCATTGCCGGAAGCACGATCGATACCGGCCGCGGCCGCACCTTCCTGGTGACGGCGAAGGCGAAGTTCTGATAGGATCAGATCAATTCCAGTCGGGGCGGCTCTTCGGGGCCGCCTCTTTTTTTGGCGCAACCGTGACGATGCGCGCCGCTTTCCCGCTTGCGCAAGTCCGCAACCCAAGCTAACACTTTCGCCCATGGAAAACGCACGCAACATTTCGATCTGGTGGTGGGCTCGCTGAAGCGGCCTTGACCAGTCATGCGTGATTGAGAGATGAAGCCGCCCGGAGATTTCGAGGCGGCTTTTTTGTATCCAGGCCGCTCAAGGACCGGGCTTTTACGGAGCGAGGCGAATGGCAACGGTAATTCTCGAGGACGGCTCGGAGAGCTACACCACCAAGGGCGGCATTACGGTGACGCGCCGGCGGCGGGAAGCGTCCTATGGCCAGGCGATCGCGAGCTATGTGGACAAGCTCGACGAACGCCGCGGCGCAGTGTTCTCCTCCAACTACGAATATCCCGGCCGCTACACTCGTTGGGACACGGCTGTCGTCGATCCGCCGCTCGGGATCTCGTCCTTCGGCCGCTCGCTCTGGATTGAAGCCTATAACGGCCGCGGCGAAGTGCTGCTTGCGATCATCGCCGAGCATCTGAAGACCGTCGCCGACATCACGCTCGGCGCTTCGACCAGCCGACGCCTCGACCTGACGATCAACGCGCCGGATCGCGTCTTCACCGAAGAAGAGCGCTCGAAGATGCCGACGGTGTTCAGCGTGCTGCGCGCCGTCACCAATCTTTTCCATTCGGCCGAGGATGCGAGCCTCGGGCTCTACGGTGCCTTCGGCTACGATCTCGCCTTCCAGTTCGATGCGATCGACCTGAAGCTGAAGCGTCCCGACGACCAGCGCGACATGGTGCTGTTCCTGCCGGATGAAATCCTCGTCGTCGACCACTATGCAGCCAAGGCCTGGATCGACCGCTACGATTTCGCCAAGGACGGCAAGACCACCGAAGGCAAGGCGGAAGAGATCGCCAGCGAACCCTTTAAGACCGTCGACAGCATTCCGCCGCATGGCGACCATCACCCGGGCGAATATGCCGAACTCGTCGTCAAGGCGAAGGAGAGCTTCCGCCGCGGCGACCTTTTCGAAGTGGTGCCCGGCCAGAAATTCTTCGAGCGCTGCGAGAGCAAGCCGTCGGAGATTTCCAACCGGCTGAAGGCGATCAATCCGTCGCCCTATTCCTTCTTCATCAACCTCGGAAATCAGGAATATCTCGTCGGCGCATCGCCGGAAATGTTCGTGCGTGTTTCCGGCCGCCGCATCGAGACCTGCCCGATCTCGGGCACGATCAAGCGCGGCGACGATCCGATCGCCGACAGCGAGCAGATCCTGAAGCTGTTGAACTCCAAGAAGGACGAATCCGAACTCACCATGTGCTCGGACGTCGACCGCAACGACAAGAGCCGGGTCTGCGTGCCGGGCTCGGTCAAGGTCATCGGCCGCCGCCAGATCGAGATGTATTCGCGCCTGATCCATACGGTCGACCATATTGAGGGACGCCTGCGCGATGACATGGATGCCTTCGACGGCTTCCTCAGCCACGCCTGGGCGGTGACCGTCACGGGTGCGCCGAAGCTCTGGGCCATGCGCTTCATCGAAAGCCATGAGAAGAGCCCGCGCGCATGGTATGGTGGCGCGATCGGCATGGTCGGCTTCAATGGCGACATGAACACGGGCCTGACGCTGCGCACGATCCGCATCAAGGACGGTATCGCCGAGGTGAGGGCAGGGGCGACGCTGCTCTACGATTCAAATCCGGAAGAAGAAGAAGCCGAAACCGAACTGAAGGCCTCCGCCATGATCGCTGCCATTCGCGATGCGAGATCCGCCAATGCCGGCAAGGCCGGTCGCGACGTTGCCGCTGTTGGCGCCGGCGTCAACATCCTCTTGGTCGATCACGAGGACAGCTTCGTCCATACGCTTGCGAACTATTTCCGCCAGACGGGGGCGACCGTTACGACGGTGCGCTCGCCGGTGGCCGAAGAGATCTTCGATCGGGTGAAGCCGGATCTCGTCGTGCTTTCGCCCGGACCTGGCAATCCCAAGGATTTCGATTGCAAGGCGACGATCAAGAAGGCGCGGGCGCGCGACCTGCCGATCTTCGGTGTCTGCCTCGGGCTGCAGGCGCTTGCCGAAGCCTACGGCGGGGATCTCCGCCAACTCGCGATCCCGATGCACGGCAAGCCGTCGCGCATCCGCGTGCTGGAGCCGGGCATCGTCTTCTCCGGCCTCGGCAAGGAAGTGACCGTCGGTCGTTACCATTCGATCTTTGCCGATCCGGCGAGCCTGCCCGCGGAGTTCATGATCACCGCCGAAAGCGAAGATGGCACGATTATGGGCATCGAGCACACGAAGGAGCCGGTGGCGGCGGTGCAGTTCCATCCGGAATCGATCATGACGCTCGGCGGCGACGCCGGCATGCGGATGATCGAGAACGTCGTGGCGCACCTCGCCAAGCGCGCCAAGATCAAGGCCGCCTGATATCCCAAGTCAACCGAGGCGGTGTTTCACCGCCGCTTCCGCTTGCGGCCGTTTGCTGGAGGTCCCGTTACGGGGAAGGACGGCATGGCAGACGATACACCTTTAAGCGGAGGCGGTCGCACGGCCGTCAGCCGCAGGGGCACGATCGTGCTTCGGGAAACAGGCCCCTGGGCGCCTTCCGTGCATGCGCTTCTCAGACATTTCGAGACCGCCGGCTTTGACGGCGCGCCGCGTGTCGTCGGCTCCGGCTTCGACGATCATGGCCGCGAAATGCTGACCTATGTCGAGGGCGACATCCTCAATCCCGCACCCTGGTCGGACGAGGCGATCTTCGCGCTCGGGCGGCTGATGCAAGAGATGCATAACGCGGCCGCATCCTTTCAGATTCCGGCGGAGGCGAACTGGCGCCCATGGTTTGGGCGCACGGTCGGTACCGCCGATATCGTCGGCCACTGCGATGCGGCCCCCTGGAACATCGTTTCGCACGACGGTCTTCCGGCAGCGTTTATCGATTGGGAGGCGGCCGGGCCTGTCGATCGCCTGACCGAACTTGCGATGGTCGCCTGGAACAATGCCCAGCTCTATGACGACGGCGTTGCCGAGATGAACGGTCTGGCCGATGCCGCTTCAAGGATCCGGCAGGTGCGTCTCTTTGCCGACGGCTACGGCCTTGCTGCAGGCGAGCGACATCGCCTTGCGGACCGGATCATCCACTTTGCCGCGGAGAGCACTGCAAACGAGGCTTTCGAACTCGACATCCGCCCGGAGAGCGAACACGTGCCGCGCGTCTGGGGCATCGCCTGGCAGGCCCGCAGCGTCGCGTGGCTCTTGCGCAACCGTTCGATGCTCGACGCTGCCCTTTCCTGATCTACGGCGCCGTCTGCACTGCCGGCACATTCTCGCAGCGATCGGCAAACAGTCGCTCGCTCAGAAAATCGACGAAGACGCGGACCTTGGGGGAGAGGTGACGGTTCGACGGCCACAGCAGGTGGAACTGTCCGGGCGCGTCGAGATGGGCGTCGAGCACTGTGTGCAGTCTGCCGTCGCGAAGATGGTGGCGGGCGAGAAAGTCCGGCAGGCAGCCGATGCCGAGGCCGCTAAGCACGGCGCCGCCGAGCGCTTCCATGTTGTTGCAGTTTAGCACGGTCTTGAGGCGCGGCTCCTTTCCCTCAGGCGGCAGCGTGATCGGCCATTCCTGCAGCTTGCGGCTGTTGGGAAAGCGGAAGCGAACCGCATGGTGTCCTTCGAGGTCGCGGGGGCATTCGGGCCTGCCATGCTCTCGAAGGTATGACGGAGCAGCGCAGAGCAGAAGCTGGAACGGCCTGAGCGCGCGCGTCATCAGTCGTGAATCCGGCAGCACGCCGCTGCGGATCGCGACATCCACTTCCTCGTCGATCAGGTCGACGATGCGGTCGTTGAAGTCGAGGTCGAGTTCGATTTCGGGATAACGCCGTACGAACGCCGGCAGCACCGGCAACAGCAGGTGGTAGCTGACGATCGGCACGCTGACGCGCAGCCGACCGCGCGGCGTCGCCACGGCGTCCGCCAATGACGCCTCGGCGTCGTCGAGATCATCGAGGATGCGGCGGCAGCGCTCGTGAAAGAGGCGTCCCTCCTCGGTCAAGCGGATACTACGGGTCGAGCGCTGCAGCAGGCGGACGCCGAGTTCTCGTTCGAGAGTGGTAACAGCCTTTCCGACCGCGGAAGCGGACAGGCCGAGCACGCGACCGGCCGCGACGAAACTGCCGAGGTCGGCGGTGCGGACGAAGGCGGTCAAGCCGCTCAAGCGATCCATGCTACCTCCATTCGAGCGTTTTGTTCCGGTATGATCGGAGCATTGATGCCGTTCTCATCGAATTATGTCGAAACTATCCTGCATTCGTCAATCGATACCCGGCAAGTGTCGACCTCAAGACGCAAGGTCCTACCGGGCCTGCGCGGGTATCCCCTTTGCTCGAACGGATGGAACGGGGAATGAGAACCGAAATTCGAGAACCGCGCGGGCGCCGGCTCGTCCTAATTGCGGTCTGTTGCGCCGCGGCGGCAATGCCGCTCACCTTCACCGGACCGGCGGTGGCGCTGCCGTCGATCTGTCGCAGCCTCGGCGCCGATCCAGTTGCCCTCAACTGGGTCACCAACGCCTTCATGCTGGCCTTCGGCAGTTCGCTGATGGCGGCCGGTGCGCTTGCCGACAATTTCGGTCGCAAACGCGTGTTCCTGGGTGGTCTTGCGGCCTTCCTGCTGTTTTCGGCCGGGCTCGCCTTCGCTCGGGATATCCTATGGTTCGATGCCCTGAGAGCGCTTCAGGGTTTTGGGGCAGCCGCCGCCTTTTCCGGCGGCATGGCTTCGCTCGCACAGGAGTTCGACGAGAACGAGCGGCTCCGGGCCTTCAGCCTGGTCGGCGCCAGCTTCGGTGTCGGCCTTGCCTTTGGGCCGATCGCCTCCGGCCTGATGGTCGAGGCCTTCGGCTGGCCGGCGATCTTCGTCCTGGTCGTGGCGCTCGCCGGCCTGTCTCTGGCACTCGGTGCGGTCTTCCTGCGGGAAACACGCGATCCGGACGCTGCTGGCCTCGACTGGAAGGGAGCGGCAAGTTTCACGGCGGCGCTCACCGCACTCACCTTCGGCATTCTGCAGGGTCCGGAAAACGGCTGGAGCCATCCGCTCGTGCTCGCGATGCTCGCGGCATCGGTGTTCTTCTTCCTGGCCTTCTGGCGGATCGAGCGTTCGGTCGCGCGGCCGATGCTGGATCTGACGCTGTTTCGATATCCGCGTTTTGTCGGCGTGCAATTGCTGGGGGCAGCCCCCGCCTACGGCTTCGTGGTGCTGCTCATCCTGCTTCCGGTCCGCTTCATCGGTATCGAAGGCATGAGCGCCGTCGCGGGCGGGCAGATGATGATCGCCATGTCCGCGCCGCTTCTGATCCTGCCGATCGCGGCGGGCCTTCTGACGCGCTGGTTCACGCCGGCGGTTATCTGCGGTGTGGGCTTGCTGATATCGGCGGCCGGGCTCCTCTGGCTCAGTCTGTTTCCGGCGGGGTCCGGGCCGGCCACGCTGCTTGCACCACTGATGATGATCGGTCTCGGCATCAGCTTGCCTTGGGGGCTGATGGACGGGCTTGCGGTCAGTGTCGTGCCGAAGGAGCGCGCCGGGATGGCGACGGGCATCTTCAGCACCACGCGCGTGGCCGGGGAGGGCATTGCGCTGGCGATCGTGACCGCCATCCTCTCCGCGCTTACAGCCTGGAACCTCGGATCGGAAGCCGGCGCCAATGCGGCTCCCATGGCGCAGCGCATCGTCACCGGCAATCTGCCTGCGGCGATGCAGCTTGCCCCTGAGACATCGCACGCCGCGCTGCTGCAGGCCTATGGCGACGCGTTCAGCGTCCTGCTTCTGGTTTTGACCGGTATCACTGTCGCAACTGCGGCCGTGGTATTCTTCTTCATCGGCCGGGGCGACAAGGCCGCCGGTGATGCGGAGATCGAAGCCGGTGCTCTGCCTTTCGAGGCGATTGCCTGCGGAGAAACCGGAACCGGCCGATCCAATCTTTGACAAGCGCCGCTTAATCCAGCATATGCTTGTCCATCGACCGCCTGCGCGAAAATTCGCGCGGGCGGTTTTGCGTTTGAATGGGCTTGCGTTTGCAACTCGTTTGCATCTGCACGAGGAATGACAATGACGACTGGAACCGAAAACCGTACCGTGCTCCGCCTTGCTTTCTGCGGCATACCGCTCTCGCTCGCTGTGCTCGGCCTGAAGCTGCTTGCCTGGTGGCTGACAGGCTCGATCGCGCTTCTCTCCGACGGGCTGGAGTCGACCGTCAACGTGATCGCGGCGGTCATCGCCTATCTGATGATCGGCTATGCTTCCAAGCCGGCCGACGCCGGCCACCCCTTCGGTCACCACAAGGCGGAGTATTTCTCGGCCGTTATCGAAGGCGTTCTGATCGTCGTTGCGGCACTGCTCATCGTCTGGGAGGCGGTGCCGGCAATGATGGCGCCAGTGTTGATGGAAGCACCGGCTCTCGGCCTGGCGATCAACTTCGTCGCCGGCGTCATCAACGCCATCTGGGCCTATGTGCTGATCACCGCCGGCCGCAAGCACCGCTCGCCGGCACTCAGCGCCGACGGCCACCACATCCTGTCGGACGTCGTCACCTCGATCGGCGTTCTCGTCGGCCTCGTGCTTGCAATCGCCACCGGCTACGCGATCCTTGATCCGCTGCTGGCCGTCATTGTCGCCTGCAACATTCTTTACCAGGGCTGGATGGTGATCTCGCGCTCGATCGACGGGCTGATGGACCGGGCCGTCTCGGGTGAGGAAGAAGAAGCGATCAAACAGGCGATCGCCGCCAACGCCGCGGGTTCGCTCGGCGTGCACGATCTGAAGACCCGTCAGGCCGGTCCGGCGATCTTCGTCGATTTCCACATGGTCGTGCCGGAGTTGATGCCGGTCGGCGAGGCGCATGACATCTGCGACCGGATCGAGGATGCGATCCGGGACGTGCATCCCGGTGCCAAGATCGCGATCCATGTGGAGCCCGAAGGTGAGAAGGCGCATGGTGTGCGCGTCAAGACGACGGTCGGGCGCCACTGATTCAAGGTCGACGGCACTTCAACCGTGACGAGGTTTCCTTCTTGAGGCAGTTCTGATTTAAGGGCCGCAAACGGAGCGGGCCGACGAGGGCAGAGGCCAATCGACCGCACCCACGCGCGGATGTTCTCATGGAGCAACAGGCATATGAGCAAGACTGACGTATCCGGCCTTTCGCAACTGGGCGCAAAGGTCGACCTGCCGCAGAGCCCGGAAGACGCGGTGCTGGAGCGGGTCCCGAGCGGCAACAAGGGCAAGGACTATCTGGTGCGCTTCACCGCGCCGGAATTCACCTCGCTCTGCCCGATGACCGGCCAGCCGGATTTCGCCCATATCGTCATCGATTATGTGCCGGACGAATGGCTGGTGGAATCGAAGTCGCTGAAGCTGTTCCTGCATTCCTTCCGCAACCACGGCGCATTCCACGAAGACTGCACCATCGAGATCGCCCAACGGCTGGTGTCGTTGCTTCAGCCACGCTGGCTTCGCATCGGCGCCTATTGGTATCCGCGCGGCGGCATCCCGATCGACGTCTTCTGGCAGACCGGCAAGCCGCCCGAGGGCCTGTGGCTGCCCGATCAGGGCGTGCCGACCTATCGTGGTCGCGGCTAATGCGGGAGATCCCCCGCTACGGTCTGAGTGACTGGCGTTTGAGCCAGGCGTCAACGATGCGCGCGGCAACCTGATCGGTCGGGTCGCGCGTGTCCACTTCTAGGTCGTAGGCGCAGTAATCGTGCGTCTTCAAGTGAAAGCGGGCTTCGCCGATCGTGCGGTCGCCGCGCTCGCGCTCGCGACGCTCCAGGTCTCCGATGGGCGCGTGCACTCCGACCCAGAAGATGTCCAGATGCGCGGTTTGCCTTCTTATATCGTCGGCCCAGCTCTTCTCCTCGACGATGTGCTCGACGATCAGGTCGTTGCCGGCCTCGGCGAAGGCTGCGATCGAGCGATGAAATCCGTCGAAGAACCTCGCGCGCTCGCCGCGCATTCCATGATGCATGCCGCGCCTAAGGACCCGAAATCCGGCGTCGGCAAGCTGGTCGGAGGCATAGTAACAAAAGGGCTCCGGGAGGATTTCCCGGAGCGCCTTTGCCAGCGTTGACTTTCCGGCACTCGACGTGCCGTTCAGAAAGATAATTCGTCCGTGCTGCATGCCCGTTTGATTTCAGCCGAAGATCAAGGCAGCGCCGGCCAGAGCCGTGAGACCGCCGAGGAGGCGGGCAAGCAGGCCGCCGCCGGAGAGGCGCTGAAGGGCGATGCCGAGGCCGATGCCGGCCACGTGCAGCGCGCCGGTGGCGAGGATGAAGCCGACCGAGAAGGCAAGCGCCCCGGCGCTGCCGAGTTCGCCGCCATGGGCATGGCCGTGGAAGAGGGCGAAGACGCCGACGATCGCAGCGGATGCTGCCGTGTCGAGCCGCACCGCCATGGCAACAAGCAGGCCGAGTGCCACCACCGAGGCGAGGATCGCCGGCTCGACGAAGGGCAGGTCGACACCGGCAACCGCCAGCGCGAAGCCCGCTGCCATCATCGCGACGAAGGCCGCCGGCACGACGACGAGCGCCCGGCCGCCGATCTGCGCCGCCCAGAGGCCGACGGCGACCATGACGAGGATATGGTCAAGTCCGAACAGCGGATGCGAGAAGCCGGCGGCAAACGAGCCGTGCTCTGCCGGATTGAGATGGGCGAAGGCGGGTGCGGCGGAGGCGATCAGCGCCGCAGTGGCGATCAGGATGCGTCTGTTCATGCGTGTCCCCATGGATCGGCGGGACCTGGGAGGCTGGCCCCACTCTTGAGTGTTTGACGCGACCGATCTTATTGGCCTCCGTCCCCCTGTCTATACGGCATTTGGCGGTAGGTGTTTTTACCATAAGCATAGTCGACCTTGCTGCTTTGTCGCCGCTTCGGTTTGTTGCATTGTCTTCGGGGTCGAGTCGCATTATCTGACTTTGACTGAAGACTTCATGAGACGCCGGAGAAAAACGGATGATGAACGACGACGAGGACGACAAGAAGACCGAATTGCCGCTCGGCAAGGAAACGGAGGCGAACCTTTTCAAGTCGCGTTCGATTTTCATCTACGGGTCGATCAATCAGGAACTGGCGCAGAAGGTCTGCTCGCAGCTCGTGGCGCTTGCCGCCGCCAGCGACGAAGACATCCGCATCTTCGTCAATTCGCCGGGCGGCCATGTCGAATCGGGCGACAGCATCCACGACATGATCAAGTTCGTGAAGCCGAAGGTCTGGACCATCGGCACCGGCTGGGTCGCTTCCGCCGGCGCGCTGATCTTTGTCGGCGCTCCCAAGGAGCGTCGCATTTGCCTGCCGAACACCCGCTTCCTGCTTCACCAACCGTCGGGCGGCACCCGCGGCATGGCGTCGGACATCGAGATCCAGGCACGCGAAATCATCAAGATGAACGATCGCCTGAACAAGATCTTCGCCGACGCAACCGGCCAGCCGGTCGAGAAGATCGCCAAGGACACGGACCGCGATTACTGGCTTTCCGCTGAGGAAGCGAAGTCCTACGGCCTCGTTTCGCGGATCATCTCGTCTGCTGCGGACATCTGAGTTCGCAAGCAAGTCAAGGATTTGGAGGGCATCGGCATTTCGCCGGTGCCCTTTTCTTTTTGCGGTGATCCTCGCCATCGCGTGGCTTGCTCCACTCTGGCAAGCCGTGTATAGGCTTTGAGCATGACCAAGGCTGACGCATATCGGATCGCCTCGATCCCCGCCGGACACGATACCAATCGTGCGCCGTCGCGCGCCTTCGCCTCGCTTCTTCTTCTCGGCCTTACTCGCGGTTGCCGGGTTCGCTGAGGAGCGCCCGGCGGCCGAAAAGCCACGCCGGCGGATGCTCCTCGACCCCATCAAGTGTTTTAGGATAAAGGCGCGTTCGGCGCGGCATTAGCCATCGCAATCCGATCCCCGATCGGGTATGGCAAGGCGGCCAGGACGTCCAGTGATGAAGAGAAGCTGCAATGATCCAGAAATCCCATCCCGTTAAGATTGGCATGCCGGAAGCGGCGGTGAAGTACCAGGCCTATCCGCAGATCGCGCTCACCGACCGCACCTGGCCGTCGAAGACGATCACCAAGGCGCCGATCTGGTGCTCGGTCGACTTGCGTGACGGCAACCAGTCGCTGGTCGACCCGATGGGGCACGATCGCAAGGCCCGCATGTTCCAGCTGCTGCTCGACATGGGCTTCAAGGAAATCGAAATCGGTTTCCCCTCGGCCTCGCAGACCGATTTCGATTTTGCCCGCTGGTGTATCGAGGAAGGCAATGTCGCCAAGGATGTGTCGCTGCAGGTGCTGGTGCAGTGCCGGCCCGAGTTGATCACCCGCACCTTCGAAGCGCTGGAAGGCGCGCACCAACCGATCGTGCATTTCTACAATTCGACGAGTGAACTGCAGCGCCGTGTGGTGTTTGCCAAGGACGTGCGCGGCATCAAGCAGATTGCGACCGACGCCGCCAAGATGATCACCGACATGGCGGCCAAGGCCGGCGGCGGCTACCGCTTCGAGTATTCGCCGGAAAGCTTTACCGGCACCGAGCTCGAAGTGGCCTTGGAGATCTGCAACGCGGTCACCGAGATCGTCAAGCCGACGCCAGACAACAAGCTGATCCTGAACCTGCCCTCGACCGTCGAGATGGCGACGCCGAACATCTATGCCGACCAGATCGAATGGATGTGCCGCAACCTCGACAACCGCGAAAGCCTGATCATCTCGCTGCACCCGCACAACGACCGCGGCACCGGCATCGCCGCCACCGAATTGGGCCTGATGGCTGGCGCCGACCGCGTCGAAGGCACGCTGTTCGGCAATGGCGAGCGCACCGGCAACGTCGATGTCGTGACGCTGGCGCTGAACATGTTCACGCAGGGCGTCGATCCGCAGCTCGACTGCTCCGATATCGAGCGGATCAAGGAAGTCTACGAATACTCCAACCAGATGGTCATTCCCGAGCGCCATCCTTATGTCGGCGAACTGGTCTACACGGCCTTCTCCGGCTCGCACCAGGATGCGATCAACAAGGGCATGAAGGCGATCAAGACCGCCAACAAGCCGCTCTGGGAAGTGCCGTACCTGCCGATCGATCCGCGTGACGTCGGCCGCTCCTACGAGGCGATCATCCGCATCAACTCGCAGTCGGGCAAGGGCGGCATCGCCTACATCCTGCAGGAAGACTACGGCATCAACCTGCCGCGCAACCTCCAGGTCGAGTTCCGCGAGGACATCCAGCGCATCACCGACGAGGAAGGCAAGGAGCTGCCGTCCAAGCGCATCTACGAGCGCTTCATCGAGCGCTACGTCGAGCAGCCGGGCGCGCGCATCAAGTTCGTCGACCATCACACTTATCCGGTGGGCGAGCACAAGGGCGTGCGCGTGGTGGCGGCCGAGATCACCGACAATGGCGAGGTCAAGCGCATCGAAGGCAAGGGCACCGGCCCGATCGACGGCTTCATCAATGCGCTGTCGATCTATCTCGGCATCGACCTCTCGGTTGCGGATTACTCCGAGCACTCGCTGCAGCACGGCTCGAACGCAGCCGCGATCGCCTATGTCGAGATGGAGCACCCGGGTGGCAAGCTGTTCGGCGCCGGTATCAACACCAACATCGTTGCCGCCTCGCTCGAAGCGATCGTTTCGGCGGCAAACCGCGTACTCGAGATGAAGCGCGGCTGATACGCTTTAGCGTGACGAATGAAGCCGCGTCGGGGAAACCCGGCGCGGCCTTTTCGTTTCAGGGGTAGGGGAATGCCGTCGATCTCAGATCGTCGCGGCGACGGCTTCGGCGATGTCCTGGATGCCGACATGGGAAGACGGGCCGACGAGCACGAAAGAGGCGCCGCCTCGCTGCCAGGAGACCATGCCGAGATCGTCGCGGATGCTCTCGTCGAACTGCTCCGCCTGCGGGCCGGTGGTGTTCTTGAGGAAACAGATCGCGAAGATTTCGCCTTCGGTGCTTCGGTAGACGAGCTGCGCCACGGGCTTGCCGTTGGCGACGAGCAGCCGGGCGCCCTCGAAGGTCAGGCCCTTGCCGGAAAGCTGCGGGACCTTGAAGGGAACGCCGACGCTTGCGGCAAGCCAGGTCTCGATCTTCGGTCCCTCTGTCGCCGGGACCTCGACCAGATGCTCCTTCTGCCGCGAATAGATGCGGTGATAGTCGGCGATGTCGTCGAGCCAGCCACGCGCCGCGGCGAGCTTGGTCGGCTCGCTCCCGGTGTTCGCCGTCCCGACGATGAAGCCGGCGCCGCCGCCGAGCAGCAGCAGGGCCACCGATGCGGCAAGCATGCGCGGCCAGACCCGCGCGTGCCGGACAGTGGTCGTCGTTGCCGCAATCCGCTCGGTCTTCGGATTGACCCCTGGACCCTGCTTGATTTGCCGGACAAGAGCGAGCGGCACGGGATCGTGCAGGAAATCTTCGAAGGCGGTATCGCCGAAGCTGCTGCCGGCCTTCAGCCTCTCGAACAACGCCTTGGCGTCCTCGTCGCGGGCGAGAATCGCGTCGAGTTCGGTTCGTTCAGCTTCGCCGATCTCGCCGTCGATATAGGCAGAAAGGCGCACTTCGAGCGCTTGACCCCTTGTCTGTTGCAACGGTCAGGCCCTCCTTTCGGTATTCTCTGAGATCATCGCCGCGAGCCTGAGGCGCGCGGTCGACAGTCTGCTCATGACGGTGCCGATCGGAATGCCCAGGATATCGGCGGTCTCGCGATAGCTGTGGCCTTCGACATTGACCAGCAGGAATACGCTCGCCAGTCCCTCGGGCATCGACAGGATCATCTTCTGCAACTGATTGGCGTAGACGGCTTTTTCGGCCGACGGCTCGATGCTGAGTTCGTCATGTCCGAGCGCATCGACGGTGCCGCTGCCGGTGCGGACCTTGCGCTTGCGGATTTCGTCGACCCAGAGATTGCGCGTCATCGCGTAGACCCAGCTTTCCAGCCGGCCCTCTCCGTTCCAGAGGTGGCTGCGGGTGATCGCGCGCTCGCAGGCTTCCTGGACGAGGTCGTCGGCGTCATTGGCATTGCGCGTCAGCGTCATCGCGAAACGGCGCAATTTGGGCAGCAGGCTGACCAAGTCGCGTCTGAAGTCCTTCGTTTCTGCCGCTGGACGCATTTCTCTTCCAATGAAACGTGCCGGATCATGCATTTATTCGCCGTGCTGCGCACGAGCGGATGATATGAAACATTTGCTCCTTAGTCTGCAAGGGAAGTCCCGGAACGGAAAGCAAATTCTGCTGCTTCATGGCGCCTTTTCCCAAAAAGCTTTCGCTTGCCCGCGGCCGTTAATCACGCGCTTCGTTACCGTTAACTGCAATGGTGGCCGGAGATCGCGTCAAAGTTCGGCCCGAATCTGGCCGGACCTCATGCACAACTGCAGGTCGACGTCGGGGATACGCCAATGAACGCACAGCATCGCAATGGCATGAGTATTGTCAGGTTTGTCGGGAGACATTGTGGCGGACGCCGCATTCGGGGAGGTGCGGCCGTCATTCGCACGGCTGCGCTGGTGCCTTTGTTTGCGGGGCTCGCCGCCTGCCAGAGCGCCCAGGTCATGGAAACGGGGTCTCTATCCTCCTACAAGGATTTCGTTGCCAGCGACGGGATGGTGACCAAGACGAAGTACCGGGTGGATTCTGCTGCCACCAAGAACGTCAAGACGGTGCATGTGATCCCGACGACCTTTGCCGCCACCGCGGATCTCGACAAGCTCGGGGATCCGCAAAAGAAGCTGGTGGCCACGGCGATCGACCGGTCGCTCTGCGAAGCCCTGAGCGAGCAATTCGACGTCGTGCCGATCTCCAAG
The DNA here is from genome assembly GCF_026672675.1 of Ensifer sp. SL37. Classification (NCBI taxonomy): domain Bacteria; kingdom Pseudomonadati; phylum Pseudomonadota; class Alphaproteobacteria; order Hyphomicrobiales; family Rhizobiaceae; genus Ensifer; species Ensifer sp. SL37. Next base: position 2,573,047 of record NZ_JAPPRN010000006.1, read on the forward strand.
CCCGCCGACATGGCGGTGCGCTCCGTGATCAGCAAGGTCAAATCGACCAATGCAGTCGTCGCCGGCGTGTCGACCGTCACCTCGGTACCGTCGCTCCGATCCCGGTTCCGCGCATTCCCATCGGCCTTGGAAGTCTCGCGGTCGAGGCGGAGGCATTCGACCCGATGGGCAAGCAGATCGCCGGGCTGGCATGGGCGCGTGGCGCCAACATCCTCACCAACGGGTCCCGCGCCTCGACGGCCGCCGACGCCTTCGAGCTTGCAGGCGACTTCTCAAGCGACTTCAGTGCTCTGCTCGAAAAATCGGGTGACCCGATGAAGTCCGATTTTGAGCTGCCGTCGATGAAGAACGTCAAGAACAGCGTCGCCTATGCGGTCACCGGCAAACCCACCGATCCGGATTGCGCCGTGTTCGGCAAGGGATCCGGTCTCGGCGGCATCGCCGGCGGCGCGCTCGGCCTGCCGCCGGAATGGTCGGAGAAGAAGAACGAGGCAAAGTCGATTGCTGACGGCACGACGGGAAGCGGTCCCTCAGCAGGCGGGGCGAAGGGAAATGCAGCCAAGGCAAGCGAGCCCAAAAAGAACGGGCCGGCGGCAAGCGGGTCGAAGAAAACCTAGCGTCCCAGTCCGTGTCCGTGTCCGTGGAACGTCGGATCGAGGCGGCGCCTGGCGCCGCCCGTCCATGTTACCGCCCGGTCAGTACTGGCGGACGCCGCCGAGCGACTGCAGCAGGGCGCGGTAAGCCCAGGTGTTTTCGCCGCCGCGGTCGCGGATCTCGACGAGTTGCACACGCGCTTCCTCGACGCGGCCCTGTTCGATCAGCGCCTGGCCCATGTAGGAGCGGGCGAGGATGTAGTTCTCGTCGGCCTGGAGCGCGCGTTTGTAGTACTGCATGCCGAGTTCCATGCGCCCGGCCTTGCGGTTGGCATAGCCGAGGTAGTTGAGCACCCGGGCGCTCTGCTGGTCCTTGACGGCGCCGAGCACCCTGATCGAATTTTCATACTGGCCGGCATAGGCGAGTTCGCGGGCAGCCTGGAACAGGATATCGTCGCCAAGGTCGCTCTTCTTGGCGTCAACGCAGGCCTTTTTCTTGGCGTCCCACACTTTGCCGTCGGTGCATTCGCTGGTCGTCTTGGTTTTCTTCGGCGGTTCGCTCGTATCCTCGCCGGCGGCCATCACCGCATGCGCCATGAAGCTGGTTGCCCCGGCGGCAAACAGGGCGAAAACGAGGTTCTTGTGGTTCATCATGCCATCTCCCATTGCTGGCGCATGACCGCGAAAGCCTCGCGCTGTTTCAAACGACTGCGTGTCCTGCATTCGCGCAGAGGCGGGCGCGCTGCCATGCGGCGGCGGACCGGAGTATGACGCAGCAGGGCCGGGGTTTATTCGCCGGGCGATGAATTTTCTGCGGAGGGAGGCTGCGTTCGGCTAGAAGCGTGTGGTTTCGGCGAGCGACACCGTGGTGGCATCGTCGTTGAGGGCATAGCGCTCGCGCGTCAGGTGCCAGTTTCCGGCTTCACCGGCGACGGTGAACAGGTTGTAGGCTGCCGGCGGCTTGTGGCCGCCAGGACCTTGCGAGGCCGAGGCGATGCCGACAACCGGGACAGGGGCATGCTGGCCCTTCAGCCAATAGACAGTGTTGAGGTGCGTGTGGCCGTGGATCACGAGTTCCGCGCCGCCGGACGAGATCGTCGCAGCAAAGCGGCGAATGCCGATCATGCGCTTGTGCATCGAGGTTGCGCCGCGGATCGGCGGATGGTGGATCATGACGATGCGGAAGAGCCCGGCTTCGCCGGCTTGTCTGAGCAGGTTGACGGTGGCGCGGGCCTGGCGTTGGCCGAAATAGCCGCTGGCGGCAAAGGGCGGGGTCGCAACGGCGGTTGAGCAGCCGATCAGTGCCACCGGGCCGCGCACGCGCATATAGGGAAAGCAGCGGTGCCGGTCATGCCAATGCGCCGGCGCATCGTCGCCGCGCATATAGGGATACCAGGCACGGGTGGTCTTCTCGTAGGCGCCCGGAACATAGGCGTCGTGGTTGCCCGGAACGACGGAGATGTTCTCCGGCTTGCCCGCATCCTCCAGCCATTCTGTCACCGCCTTGATCTCGAGCGAGGAGGCGAGATTGACGAGATCGCCCGTCATCGCCAGATGGTCCGGATCCTTCTTCTCGATGTCGGCCAGCAGGGTGTCGAGCGTACCGGTGAAGAGATGGCGGCTGCGGTTGCGGTGCCAGTTGACGAAACCGGTGATGCGCTTGGAAGCGAGTTCCCTGAGGGATAGCTCGGGCAAGGGCCCGAGGTGGACGTCGGAAATATGGGCGAGTTTGAACATCGACCCCGTCTAGCGCATATTCCGGCCGAGGGGAATCAGGTCGCCCGATGAATCGCGTGTGGCCGGGACGAGGAAGGAAAAAACGCCTGGAACAGGATCGGCCACCGGAGATGCGGCGCTGGTATCTCCGGCTGCTGATGTGGCTTGCGCATGGCTACTACGCTGTTGCGCGCGGCATGACGATGGGTGTGCGGGCGGCCTGTTTCGATGGCGAGGGCCGCGTTTTCCTCGTCCGCCACTCCTACCTGCCGGGCTGGCACCTGCCGGGCGGGGGGCTCGACCGCGACGAGGCCTCGATCGACGGCTTGCTGCGGGAGTTGCGCGAGGAGGGGAACCTCGAAGTTTCGGCGCCGCCGGTGCTCATCCAGGTCTACTACAACAGGCGCACGAGCCGCCGCGACCACGTCGTCTTCTACCGCTGTGACGGTGTCAGCCAGAGCGCGCCGAAAACGCCCGATCTCGAGATTTCCGAAAGTGGCTTCTTCGCACTGGACGCGCTGCCTGACGACACCACGCCGGCGACACGCCGCCGGCTTGCGGAACTTGCCGGCGACGTCGCAATCGATCGCTACTGGTAGCGATCGATTGCCCTTTCAGTGCAGTGTTACAGCGCCTCGCGGCCGTGCGGGGCGGTGAGGTCGAGCACCGGGCCCACCGGCACGACGCCGGTCGGGTTGATGGTCGTGTGGCTGCGGTAGTAGTGCTCCTTGATGTGGCGCATGTCGACCGTCTCGGCCACGCCCGGCACCTGATAGAGTTCCCGCAGATACCCTTGGAGGTTCGGATAGTCGGCGATCCGGCGGATGTTGCACTTGAAATGGCCGACATAGACAGGATCGAAGCGCACCAGCGTCGTGAATAGCCGCCAGTCGGCCTCGGTGAGGCGGCTGCCGGTGAGGTAACGGTGCGAGCCGAGGCGCTCTTCCAGCTTGTCCAGCCGCGCAAAGAGTGCCGTCACACTTTCCTCGTAGGCGGATTGCGTGGTGGCAAAGCCTGCCTTGTAGACGCCGTTGTTGACGTCATTGTAGACGTCGGTGTTCATCGCATCGATCTCGCCGCGCAGCTCTTCCGGATAGAAATCGAGCGTCGAGCCGGTCAGGCCATCGAAGGCGGAGTTGAACATCCGGATGATCTCGGAGGATTCATTCGAAACGATGGTGTTCTGCTTCTTGTCCCAGAGGACGGGCACGGTCACGCGGCCGGAATAGTTGGCATCGGCGCGGGTATAGACCTGCCACAGCGCCTTCGAGCCGAAGAGATGATCGCCGGTGCCGATGCCGCCGTCCTTGAATTCCCAGCCCTGGGTGAGCATCAGCGGATCGACCACGGAAACGGAGATCAGGTCCTCGAGCTTTTTCAGCTTGCGGAAGATCAGTGTACGATGGGCCCATGGACAGGCGAGCGAAACATAGAGGTGATAGCGATCGGCCTCGGCCTTGAAGCCTGCGTCGCCGCTCGGGCCGGCCGACCCGTCCGCCGTCACCCAGTTGCGGAACTGCGAAGCGCTGCGCTTGAAGTGGCCGTTCGTTGCCACCGTGTCGTACCAGACGTCCTGCCAGACGCCATCTACCAACCTGCCCATCGGACAAACTCCTTCATGATCGTTGCGTCAATAGATAGCGCTTCCAGCGACATTCGATAGGTGGCGAAATCGGAACAGTGCGTTTTAGGCTTTGACAGAGGGCAAATTTCTGCTATCGGCGATTTCACAACTTTTTTCGTGTCTGGAAGAATCCGCACAGATGATGTTCTCGGGAAACCTGCGACGACGCTGATGCTGCCAACGCCCTCATCGGGCGAAGCCATCCCTATGTCTGTTCGCATGCCTGGTTTCTCGATCTCATGAAAAAGCACGATCTCGTCTATCTGACCGAAGACGCGTCCCATGACGCAGCCATCGAAATCATCAACGAAGAAGCTTTCGGCCCCGGCCGGTTTGCCCGGGCGGCCGCGCGCATCCGCGAGCAGGGGCCGCATGACCGGTCGCTGTCCTTCATCTGCGCCGACAATGGCGAGACGATCGCATCGGTCCGGATGACGCCGGTCATGGCGGGCTCGATCAAGGGCCACCTGCTCGGACCGCTCGCCGTCAGGCCGTCGCACAAGAACCAGGGCATCGGCCGGGAACTGGTGCGCATCGCGGTCGAGGCGGCGCGGCGCAAGGGCTCACACGCGGTGATCCTTGTCGGCGATCCGCCCTATTATCAGCCGCTCGGCTTCGAGAAGGTGCGTTACGCGGCACTCGAGTTCCCTGGGCCGGTCGACCCGGCGCGGGTGCTCGTCGTGCCGATGGCAGAGGGTGTGCATGCCGGACTTGCCGGCGTTATCGCCTGGCGGGATGATAGGCTGATGCAGGCGGAGCCGATTGCGTTGCCGCTTGCCGTCTGATCCCGGACCTTATCGCGCGACGAGCGATTTCTTCAGAAACACCCGGGTTCGGCCAACAGGGAAATCCGGCAGTTCACCGAAGGCCGCATAGCCCTGACGCTCGTAGGCGCGCAGGGCCTGCGGGTTGAAGGTGTCGATCCAGGCGCTGTGGCAGCCGCGATTGCGCGCTTCGTCCTCGGCCGCCTGGAGCAACTTGCCGGCAAGCCCCTGTCCGCGAAGATCTTCCGGTAACCACAGCCATTGCACGAATAGCCAGCCCCAGCCGGTGTAGCCGTTCAGGCCGCCGCGGGCTCCCTGTGCCTCGGGGCCGCCGACAAGGACGGCGAGGGGGCGTCGCTCCGACGGGCCGACGTCGGCGGCGTTGAAGGCTGCAAGACCGTTGCCGATTGCTTCGATCGCCTCGGGCGGCGGGGCGTCGGTGACGACGAACATCGGCCTTTACCTTTCGACACGGCGCATGCTGAAGACATCCAGGCGGTCTTCGCCGACATCCGTCTCGTCGAGCTGCCAGCCGAGACGCTCGTAGAAGGCGCGCTTGCCCGAGAGGGCGCAAAGATGCACGGCTTCGGCGCCGGTATCGAGCGCCGCCTGCGCTGCCTTCAGCACGATGTCGCCGCCGATACCTGCCCCGCGGAACGGCGGATCGACCCAGACGGCAGCAACCCACGGCGTGAGATCCGGTCGCTCCTCAAGATCGGAGGCGATGACCGAGGCGGTGCCGACGAAACGGTCGCCGGCATGCGCCACCAGACACAGCGGCTCGGCATCGTCGGCAAGGCTCGCCTGAAGCAGGCCGGTAATGTGTTCCAGCGGGAAGCCGTGCGGCTCCCACCAGGCGCGCCAGACGCGGTCGGCCACGGCATCGAAGAAATGCGGTGCGTCGCGAAGGTCGCTGACGACGATGCTGCTGTCGCTCATCGTCCCTCGCGATACCAGGTGGCGGAAATCAGCAGCAGCAGCGCCGCAAGACCAAGGAAGCCGGTAAACAGCGGCACTGAATTGACGCCCTTCAGCACGGTTTCGTCGGTCATGCGGATCGAGAGCCGCTGGTCGTCTGCCGCTCGGATCGAGCCCCTGACCGGCAGAACCGTGGGCAGGTCGAGCGGTCCATCGGCACTTGCGAGGCGCTGCACGATGCCCTTGGTCTTTTCCGCCCAGGGACGCAGCTTGTCCTCGGTCGAGATCGCGGCCTTGAATTCCGGAGCGTTGGGGTCGCCGACATGGGCAAGGGCCGTAAGGTCGCCGTTCGACATCTCGAAGAGCCCGGTTTCCGTGGTGGCGACTTCGGCCGAGTAGAGGCCTGGCTGGCGTTCGGTCAGCTTGACGTCCTGCTTCCCGCCGGAGGGAGCGACTAGCGTCACCGGACCCGGATCGCCATCGATCGTCTGGCGGGTGACTTCGAGCGTCCGGCCGCGCGCGCGCGCCGTCAGCGCCTCTTCTTCCAGCGAGGGCTCCTGCATCAGCCAATGGGCGGTGCGGCGATAGAGCGACACGTGGGGTCCGCCGCCTTCGAAGCCGCGAGCCCAGAGCCAGCCCTGATCGGAGAGCAGCATGGCGACGCGGCCCTTGCCGACACGGTTGAGCACCAGCAGCGGTTTGCCGTCGGCCGCTTCCATGACCGTATGGCCCTGCGGTCGGTTGACGTCCACGGTGCGGAACCAGCGGCCCCAATGCGGCGGCTCGCTGTCGGAGCCTTCCAGACCGCGGGTCACCGGATGCTTCTTTCCTTCCTCCGACAGGCGCGGGAAGAAGGCCTTTTCGTTCATGACGCCCGTCGGCGCGGCCGGCAGCACTGCCTCAAGCGGTGTCGCTGCAATCGAATCGTCGCCGGCATGTTCGGGACCTGCCGCGATTAGCAGCGCGCCGCCGTTCTCCACATATTGCGCGATGTTGTCGTAGTAGAGGATCGGCAACAGACCGCGGTGCTGGTAGCGGTCGAGGATGATCAGATCGAACTCGTTGATCTTGTCGACGAAGAGTTCGCGCGTCGGGAAGGCGATCAGCGATAGCTCGTTGATCGGCGTGCCGTCCTGCTTTTCCTGCGGACGCAGAATGGTGAAATGTACGAGATCGACGGCCGCATCGGATTTCAAGAGGTTGCGCCAGGCGCGTTCGCCGGCATGCGGCTCGCCGGAGACCAAGAGCACGCGCAGGTTCTCGCGAATGCCGTCGAGCACGTGGACCGCGCGGTTGTTGGCCGTCGTCACTTCGCCGGGAACGGCGTCGACGGCGAATTCGAGCACGTTGTTGCCGCCGCGCGGAACGTTGAAGGCGAACGGCACGTCCGTGCCGGGCTCGGCCCGCTCGCGGGCGATCTCGTTGCCGTTGAGGCGGATCGTGACTTCGGCGCTGCCGCCGGGTGCCGCCCCGTCGTCGACCACCCGGAACGAGAGCTTCTGTTCCTCGCCGACGATGCCGAAGCGCGGCGGGTTGATCAGTTCGACACGCCGGTCGAATTCATCGGGCTTGCCGGTGATCAGCCCGTGCACGGGCGCGTCGAAACCGAGCGCGCGAGCGACATCGGGCACATCGTGGATCTGGCCATCGGTGACGAAAATGGCGCCGCCGATGCGCGCCGGGGGAACGTCAGACAGCGAGGAGGCAAGCGCGCCAAAGAGATTGGTCGACGGCGAGACATCTGCCGGATCGGTGTTTGCCTCGATGATGCGCGGCTCGATCAGCGGTATGGCCGCCAGCCGTTCCTTCAGGCCCTCGACGGCGCGATCGGTCTGCGCGGTGCGGTCGCCGTTCTGCTGGCTCTGGCTGCGGTCGACGACGACGGCGACGATGGTCGAGAGCGGATCGCGCAACTCCACGAAAATGGAGGGGTTGGCGATCGCCAGTCCGAGCGCTGCGAGTGCGGCCAGGCGCAGCCAGGCGCCGCGCACCTTCTGCCAGAGGCCAAAGGCGATGAACAGCGCCGCGATTGCGAGCAGCGGGACGAAGTAGATCCACGGGATCAGCGGGGCAAAGCCATAGGTCATCGATCGGCCCTCACTGTCCAAGCCTTTGCAGAAGGTCCGGCACGTGAACCTGATCGGCCTTGTAGTTGCCCGTCAGCATATACATCATGATGTTGACGCCGGCGCGGTAGGCATATTCGCGCTGCATCTCATCCGGCGGCACTGTCGGCAAGAGCGGCGCGCCGTTGACGTCAACGGCCCAGGCACCGGCAAAATCGTTGCCGGTGATCATGATCGGCGTGACGCCGTCGCCGCCGCGCACGGGGCGATTGCTGCGGTCTTCGTCGTCATTGGGGGCGGCCTCGACCCAGAGCTGGCTTTCCGCATAACGCCCGGGGAAGTTCGAAAGCAGATAGAAGGCCTTCGTCAGCACGTGGTCGGAGGGCACCGGCTCCAGCGGCGGAATGTCGAGCCCGCTCAGCATCGCCTGCAGGCGCTGCACGTTGGGACTGTCGCCGGCGTCCGACGGTGTCAGCGAGGAAAACTGGTCGCGCGTGTCGAAGAGCACGGTGCCGCCGTTGCGCATATAGGCGTCGATCCGGCTCATGACCCGGCTGCTCGGCATCGGGGCGGTGGCCGAAACCGGCCAGTAGATGATCGGATAGAAGGCCAGTTCGTCCTGTTCGAGGTCGACGCCGACGGGCGCTCCTGGTTCGAGCGCCGTCCGGTAGGTCAGATAGTTGCTGAGGCCGATGAGGCCCTGTTCGGAGAGGCGGTCGACCTCCTGCTCGCCGGTGATGACGTAGGCGAGATGGGTCGTGTCCAGCCGCTGCAGCGTCTGCTCGTCGCTCGGCTGGCTGTCCTGCGCATGTGCGATCGCCGGGGCGAGAGCGGCTACAAGGCCGAGCGTCGCAAGGCCAAGGGTTGCGACCAGTGCCGCGGTCGCGGCGCCGCGGCCTGCGCGCCGGCGCAGCCCGGCAAGACCGCCGGCCATGTAGAGAACGATCAGCGTATCGAGGACGAAGAGCGCCAGCGCCAGCCCGAAGAGGTAGGGTCGGATCGAGAAGGGCCGGGCGCCCTCCAGTCCTTCGGCCCGCGCTCCGACGAGATTGCCTGCAATCGGGGTGAGCTTGCCGCCGTCAGGCAGCAGATTGTTGGCGACGAAACCTTCCTCCGAGCCGTAGAGGCCGGGGGGCGTGTCGGCGGAAACGGTGGGCGCGATGCCGGGTGCGATTTCGAGCGGTCGAGCGCTGCCGGTGTCGCCGGTCAGTTCGCCGCGGGCGCTCACCAGGCGATAGGGGGGCAACGTCTGCGCCTTGCTTGGCTGATCGCCGGCAACGCCGCCGGCGCGCGACAGCTGGATGGAGCGGCGCAGCATGTCGACGAACGAGCCGGAGATCGGCAGGTTCGACCAGTTCGGATCGGCGCTCACGTGGAAGAGCACGATGCGGCCGCGGCCGCGCTCGGCGGTCGTCACCAGCGGTGTGCCGTCGGCGAGGTTGGCCCAGGTCCGCTCCGTGAGATCGGGTGTCGGTTGCGCCAGCACCTGGCGCTTTACCAGCACGTCACGCGGGCGTTCCAGTCCGGCAAAGGGGCTCGAGGACGGATAATCGGCAAGCGGCTGCGGTTCCGACCAGGAAAGCGCGCCGTCGAGCGTACGCTCGCCCTGCCGGAGCACGACCGGTACGAGCGGGTCGTCGGCGGGCGCGCCGGCGAGCCTCGGGCCGGCGAAGCGCACCAGCATGCCGCCATTTTCCAGCCAGCGCGTGACCAGCGGGTAGCTTTCGTCCGGCAAACGGCCGACGTCGGCCATGACGAGGATCGACGGATTTTGCGCCAGAAGCTCGGCGATTGCCTTCCCGACCGCCTCTTCGCGGGGTTCGATCAGGTCGGCATGCGGCTCGAGCGCGCGCTTGATGTAGTAGAGCGGCGAAAGCAGCGGCTGCGACTGATGAACCTCGCCGCTGAGCAGCGCGACCCGGCGGCGGCGGTTGCCGTCATCGAGCAAGTGCAGGCCGCCGGCCGTCGCCTGGCCCTCGATCGTCAGACGTGCGAAGTCGTTGCGCAGCTCGAAGGGCGCCTTCAGCAAGGCATCCGCCGTCGTGGCGCCCGTCGCGAAGCGAAGCTCGCCCTCGGCGATCGCCGTGCCGCGAATGTCACGGGCAAGCACGTAATAGGCGCGTGGCTCGCCGAGCGGCAGGCGCGAGGCGGTAACCCGCATTCCGTCGTTTTCGTTGGTCGCTGCCGTTAGCGCGATGGCGCTTTCCGCATTGCCCTCGACCCGGCGGACATTCGTAGCGCCGAGCTCTGCGATCTGCTGCATCGTCCCGCCATTCGACGCTTCGATGCCGTCGCTGAGGAAGGCGAGGGTGCCGGGCGGAGAGCCGGCAAGCGCGGCCTTTATGGCAGCGAGTGCCCGCTCTCGGTCGGCCGGCAGCGGTTGCGGCTGGGCGGCGGCCAGGCGGTCGCGCGCCGCGGCGGCGGAAGCGGGCGTCGCGTCGTGCTGGCGGTCGGTGGTAAAGACGATCGAAACGGGAAGCTCCTTGGCTTCCGCGTCGTCGATCAGCGCACCGGCGGCTTCGACCCGCTGGTTCCAGTCGGAGACTGTCGCCCAGCTGTTGTCGATGACGAGGGCAAGCGGACCGGCTGACGAAAGCGTGTTCTGCCGCGGGTTGATCACCGGATCGGCGATCGCAAGGATAAGGGCGGCGGCCATCAGCATGCGCAACAGCGTCAGCCACCACGGGCTTTGCGCCGGGGTCTCCTCACGCTTCATCACCGACGCGAGGATGCGCAGCGGCGGGAAGACTTCGGCCGACGGCCTTGGCGGCGTCATCCGCAGCAGCCACCAGATGACCGGCAGGGCAACCAGGGCGGCAAGGATGGCCGGATTGGTGAAGAGGAAGGCGAGGCCGCTCATAGCTGGCCTCCGTGGGTCGCGCGTCCCGGCATGCCGGAGAGATAGGTGTGCACGGCGACGAGCGCCTCGGAGGCGGGCCGGTCGGTCTTGTGCGGGGTGAAGGTCCAGCCGAGATGGCGCAGCGTCACGCCCAGCGTGTCGCGGCGGCCAATATAGGCGCGCTGATAGTCTTCACGCAGCACTTCGGCGCGGCCGGCGGTCAGCTTCTCGCCGGTCTCCGGGTCGGTGAATTCGGTCCGGCCGGAATAGGGAAACACTTCTTCGGCCGGGTCGGCGATCTCGACCACATGGCCGCGCAGGCCGCGTCTGGCCAGCGGGCCGAGGCGGTCCATGATCTTTTCGGCAGGATCGAGAAAATCGCCGATCAGCACGAGGTCGCTGGCGCTGCGGATCATTCCGGTTTCCGGCAGGCCCTCGGCAAGTGGGCTCAGCATGATGGCGGTCGCAAGCCGTTCGGCGGCGTTGCGCGCCGAGACCGGCTCCATGATGCCCGGGCAGCCGATGCGCTCGCCCGAGCGCGCGAGGATTTCGGCGAGCGCCAGCATCAGCACCAGCGCACGGCTCTCCTTGGACACGGTGCCGAGCTTCGACTTGTACATCATCGACGGCGAAAGATCGGCCCACAGCCAGATGGTGTGGGCGGCTTCCCATTCGCGGTCGCGCACGTAGGTATGGTCGTCACGGGCAGAACGCCGCCAGTCGATGCGCGACATGCTCTCGCCGTCCGAATAGGGCCGGAACTGCCAGAAATTCTCGCCGATGCCGCGCTTGCGCCGGCCATGCCAGCCGGAAATTACGGTGTTGGCGATCCGTCGCGCCTCGACCAGGCAATCGGGTACGAGCATGGCGCGCTGCTGCGCTCGTGAAAGCACTTCACTGGCGGGAGTACGCGAGACTATGTGCCCGACGGTGGCCATGCGTCAGCCTCTGGCCTGCTTCACCAGATCGGCGACGACGTCGCGCACGGTCATGCCTTCGGCGCGGGCGGCGAAGGTCAGCGCCATGCGGTGCTGAAGCACCGGTTCGGCCAGTGCCAGGATATCGTCGATCGAAGGCGCCAGACGGCCGTCGTAGAGCGCGCGGGCACGGGCGCAGAGCATCAGCGCCTGGCCGGCGCGCGGGCCTGGACCCCAGGCGACGTTCTTGTCGGTCGCGGCATGGCCGTTGCCGGGGCGGGCGGAGCGCACCAGCGAAAGGATGGCGTCGACCACCTTCTCGCCGACCGGCATCTGGCGGATGAGGCTCTGGATCTGCAGCAGCCGGGCGGCATCGATGACCGGGTGGGCGGTCGCTTCGCCGACACCTGTGGTTTCGAGCAGGATCTGCCGCTCGGCCGTAAGGTCCGGATAGCCGACGTCGACCTGCATCAGGAAACGGTCGAGCTGCGCCTCGGGCAGGGGATAGGTGCCTTCCTGCTCCAGGGGGTTCTGGGTCGCAAGAACATGGAAGGGCGCCGGCAGGTCCTTGCGGGCGCCGGCAACCGTGATGTGGTACTCCTGCATGGCCTGCAACAGTGCCGATTGGGTGCGCGGCGAGGCGCGGTTGATTTCGTCGGCCATCAGCAACTGCGTGAAGATGGGGCCGGGAATGAAGCGGAACGAGCGATGCCCGGCCCCGTCCTGGTCCATCACTTCGGAACCGAGAATATCCGACGGCATCAGGTCGGGCGTGAACTGTACGCGGCTGGAATCGAGCCCCAGCACGGTGCCGAGCGTGGCGACGAGCTTCGTCTTGGCAAGGCCGGGAACGCCGACGAGCAGCGCGTGACCGCCGGAGAGAACGGCAAGCAGGGTCTGCTCGACGACGCTTTCCTGGCCGAAGATGACTTTGCCGACTTCCGCACGCACCCGGGCGATTTCGCCCAGCGCACTTTCGGCCGCAGCGACAATCGCCTTCTCGTCGATCGCGTCAGCCGCGCCCTTCATCACACTCATGGTCATACTCCCCGGTCGCCCGTTGTTAAACCGAATCGCCCCTACAGCGCCGCGCGTCCTTATAGAGCGCGCCAGGCTCGCTGTAATATTGAGCCGCCGCATGACGCCTGTCCTTAGATCGATCCCGATTCAAGGAATCATGCGGTAGCCTGGATTTCAGTCGCCAAAATCCAATTTAGACCCTGCCGGACGGCTGACAAGTCGGCGCCGACGCACTATCTCGTGAGATATCAAAGGTCTCGATGCAAAATCGAGGTCAAACGGGACGGAACAATGGCAGAAGCCGAAATTCAGCAAACCGGCGATGCGGCCGGACTGGCGGCCCTGATTGCGCGTGCCGCCGGGCAGACCGGCGAAAAAGCGCGCGGCCTGCCACCGGTGGACCGCTGGAATCCGCCGTTTTGCGGTGACATCGACATGGAGATCCGCGCCGACGGAACCTGGTTCTATCTGGGCACGCCGATTGGCCGGCAGCCCTTGGTGCGGCTGTTTTCCACCGTTTTGCGCAAGGACGAGGATGGGCGCACCTATCTCGTCACGCCTGTGGAAAAGGTCGGCATCCGCATCGTCGATGCGCCCTTTGTCGCCGTCGAGATGAGCGTGACCGAGGGGGAGGAGGGGCAGGTCCTGACCTTCCGCACCAATGTCGGCGACGTGGTCGAAGCCGGGCCGGAGCATCCGCTGCGCTTCGTCATCCATGGCGAGAACCGCGAGCTGAAGCCTTACCTGCATGTGCGAGGGCGGCTGGAAGCCCTGGTGTCGCGGCCGGTCATGTATGACATCGTCGAGCTCGGCGAGACGGTTGCGATCGACGGCACCGAGATGTTCTGCGTGCGCTCGGGCGGTGCGGTCTTCCCGATCATGCCGGCAGCCGAGCTGGAAGCGCTTTCCCGATGAATGCACATCCCTTCTCAGCCGACGAGTTTCGTCGTCGGGCGCTGACCCAGATGGGTGGGCCGATCGAGACCTCCTGGCGCGAGCACGGCGACTTCCTGCTCAATCCGGGCATCGTGCCCTATCTGGAGACGCTGAAGCTCAAGGATGCCGCGGTCCTGGTGCCTGTTGTCGATGATGGCGACGATGCGACGGTTATCCTGACGCAGCGCACCACCAGCCTGCGCAAGCATTCCGGCCAGGTCGCCTTTCCGGGCGGTGCCGTGGACCCCGAAGACCGGTCGGTCGAAGTGGCGGCGTTGCGCGAGGCGCAGGAAGAGATCGGGCTCGATCCGCGCTTCGTCGAAACCATCGGCCGGCTTCCGCATTACATGGCCATGTCCGGTTTCCGCATCACCCCGGTGCTGGCGGTGGTCAAGCCGGGTTTCGAGCTCGTGCCCAACCCGGAAGAGGTCGAAAGCGTCTTCGAGGTGCCGCTGTCGTTCCTGATGAACCCCGGCAATCACGATCGCGGCAGTGGCCACTGGCAGGGCGAGGAACGGCATTTCTACCGGATGCCCTATGGCGGCCGCAACATCTGGGGTATCACCGCCGGAATTCTGCGCATGCTCTATGAAAGGCTTTATGCATGACCTCGGTTGCTGGCGAAGGCTGGTTCTCGACGCCTTCTCTGCGTCGCGTTTTCGATGTGCTCAATGTCGACGGCGGCGAAGTCCGGGTTGTCGGCGGCGCAGTGCGCAACAGCTTGATGGGCTTGCCGGCCGGCGATATCGACATGGCGACCACCTGGCGCCCCGACGAAGTCGCCGAGCGGGCGAAGGCGGCCGGCATCAAGGTGGTGCCGACCGGCATCGACCATGGCACGGTGACGCTCGTCATCGACGGCACGCCCTATGAGGTCACGACGCTTCGCCGTGACGTTGCGACCGATGGCCGCCGTGCGGAAGTGGCCTTCGGCACCGACTGGAAGGCCGATGCCGAGCGGCGGGACTTCACCATCAACGCACTCTACGCCAACGACCGCGGCGACGTCTTCGACGATGTCGGGGGGCTCGCCGACATCGAAACGCGGACGCTGCGCTTCATCGGCGATGCCAGCGAGCGTGTCGCCGAGGACTATCTGCGCATCCTGCGCTTCTTCCGCTTCTTCGCCCATTACGGCCGCGGCCGGCCGGATGCCGACGGCTTGCGTGCCTGTGCCCGTGCGCGCTCGAAGCTTGCAACGCTTTCGGCCGAGCGGGTCTGGGCGGAAACGAAGAAATTGCTTTCGGCCGATGATCCCGGCCGCGCGCTGCTCTGGATGCGCCAGGCCGGCGTGCTCACCGAAATCCTGCCGGAAACCGAGAAATGGGGCATCGACGCAATCCCGGAACTCGTTGCCGCCGAGCGGGCCTTCGGCTGGAAGCCGGACCCGCTTCTGCGCCTTTCCGCGATCGTGCCGCCGGATGAGGAGCGTCTGGAGGCGATGGCAGAGCGTCTGCGTGTCTCGAAGGCGGAGGCTGCCTATTTCAGCCGCTGGGCGAAGGCGCCTGCGGTCCCGGCGACGATCGTCGACACGGCATTCGATCGGTTGCTCTATCGTCATGGCGTGGAAGGGATCGTCGTAAGACTGCGACTGGCGCTCTCAACAGCGCGGCGCAAGTCGGAAGGCGACCCGGCGTTTTTGTCCGAGACCGCTTCGCTGCGGCGGCTCCTGGCACGGGCCGAGGCCTTCAAGCGGCCAAGCTTCCCGCTGAATGGCGGTGACGTGCTGAAGGCCGGCGTGCCGGCCGGCCCGCGTGTGGGGGAAATCCTCGGCGAACTCGAAAATCTCTGGATCGAGCGCAACTTCAATCTCGACCGGGCAAACCTCGTCGCCCGGCTCGAAGCCATGGTGCAGCCGTCCTGATCAGGCCGCCTTGGCCGGACGGCTTAAGCCGCCTTGGCCGGACGGCTAGGCCGCCTTGGACTCGTCGGTGATCCGGGCCTTGATGTTGTCGATCATGTTTTCGCGGATGACGGTCTCGCCATGCGTTTCACGCATGTGGTCGACGACGCGGCGCACGATTTCGGCATCGTTGTCGGCTCGGGTGTGCCATTCGCAACCCGGGACGAGGGAACCGCATTCAAACAGGCGCATGGTTGCTTCCTTCCCTGTGTAAGTTTGATGCGAGAGCGCGGCGCGCCGGTCGGGCGACCGCACGGTCAGAGTAGCATCAACCCCCGGCACGGCCAATTGTTCCCACCGAACGCGCGACAAGAAACCGTTATAGACAAGCGGGCCGATGGTGTTATGGGTTTGCGGTAACAAGAGACGCAAAGGCCCTTTTGCCCATGACCTCCACCGTTCAATCGGAACTGATTGCCGCCATCCGGAACATTCCTGACTATCCGAAGCCGGGCGTGATGTTTCGCGATATCACCACGTTGCTCGGCAATCCGCGCGCCTTCCGCCGCGCGATCGACGAACTGGTGCATCCCTATGCCGGCACCAAGATCGACAAGATCGCCGGCATCGAGGCGCGTGGCTTCATCCTCGGTGGTGCGATCGCGCATCAACTCTCGTCGGGCTTTGTGCCGATCCGCAAGAAGGGCAAGCTGCCGCACGACACCGTACGTATCGCCTACAGCCTGGAATACGGCGTCGACGAGATGGAGATGCACAAGGATGCGATCCAGCCAGGCGAAAAGGTGATCCTGGTCGACGACCTGATCGCGACCGGCGGCACGGCGGAAGCGGCCACCAAGCTCTTGAAGCAGATGGGCGCCGAGATCGTCGCCGCCTGTTTCGTCATCGACCTGCCTGAACTCGGTGGGCGCAAGAAACTCGAAGCGCTCGGCGTCAATGTCCGCACGCTGATCGAGTTCGAGGGCCACTGATTGGTCGTTGCGGGATGGGTGCGGGAACCGCGCCCTTCCTTTGGCCTACATGCGGTTGATCGTCCGCAGCATCAATTGCACTTCGCGCTGGGCTGCCGGCGACAATGTCTCCACTTCGGTGAGCCAGAATTTTTCGGCTTCCGGCGGCTCGTCTTCCCAGCTTCTCACCGATGTTTCGTTATCATCGATGACGACGCGACGGTGACCGCCAAGACGCAGATATTCGTCCGCCAGTTCGCGGGCGTGGGTTTTTTCCATAGCCGCTCCTCCGCTAGCAATGGTCGCTGCCCGCAAGCCGCTCGGGCGCGGCCAAGGGCGCGCAACCTTTATCCCGAGAGTGTACACCCGGCGAAAGGCGATTTTAAGAAATGATGGTGTTTGGCCGGTTTCGTCCGGTTAGACGAACTCGATGACCTTGCTCTCGAAACGGATCACCGCCTCGCCGTGCTGGTTTTCGCCTTCGCACAGGATCGTGTTGACCCGCCAGCCGGGCTTTGAAGCAAGCGACCGGCTTTCAAGAAACGTGACGAAGTAGGTGACCGTGTCGTCGGCATAGACGGGCTTCAGCCATTTCAGGTCACGAAATCCGGGCGAGGGGCCGAGGTTCGGCGCCTTCAGGCCTTCGGCGGCAAGTCGCCGCTGCTCGTTTCGCCAGAACTTGACGAAGCACTGCATCCACCCGGCGCAGGTATGCCAGCCCGAGGCACAAAGGCCGCCAAACAGCGAATGCCGCGCCGCTTCCGCATCGAGATGGAAGGGTTGGGGGTCGAAGTCGGTGGCAAACCGGATGATGTCCTCGGCCGTAAAGGTCAGGCTGCCGATCACGGTCCGGCTCTTGGCCGCGTAGAATTCTTCCATCGTCATCATCAGGCTTTGCCCTTGTCGCGGCAGCGAAAGAGAACCGAGCATTCGGAAACCGCCACGGGTTCACCGGCCTGGTTATTGATTTCGTTTCGGAATTTGACGATGCCGAGATCGGGTTTCGACCTCGAACGGCGCGCCTCCAGCACAATGCTGAAGCCCGAGAGCACGTCGCCGGCAACGACCGGCCTCCTCCAATCCATGAAATCGATGCCGGGCGAGCCCTGGGACGTGGAGTTTCCCATGAAGGCGTCGAGCATCATGCGCATGCCGATGGCGCTGGTGTGCCAGCCGGAGGCGGCGAGACCACCAAGAATGCTGCGTTTTCCCGCTTCCTCGTCGAGGTGCATCGGCTGCTGATCGAATTCGCTGGCAAACGCGATCATCTCCGGTGGCTTCATCTCGACCGGCTTGTAGTCGAACCGCCGGCCTTCGGAAAAATCCTCGAAGTAGAGCATGCTTGCCTTGTCCCGTCTGATTTGTTGCCGCATTACCTACTGCATAATCTCCGGAAGCGGAATCGATTTGAGCGGAGATGCGCAACATCGCAGGTCGCTCGCGACGTTTCGCGGTTGCGCTTGGCTCTTGTCCATGCAACCAGCTGATAATCCGTCCCATCCGCTCGTGTCTTGACTGAGGAAAGCGCGTGACCGAACTGAACAGAGCGCTCGCGGGCGCAGCCGAAAAAGGCATCATATCCGCGCATCAGGTGCGCGATCTCGAAGTCTATCTGGCTGGTCGCGGCTTCCGTTTCGGACCGGCGGCATCGGATGCCGCGGCCGACAGGGCCGACGCCGCGCTCGATGCGCGGGCGGCGGAAGACAGCGAACAGCCGCGCTTCATCAGAGGCTTTCACGACATCCTGATCACCATCGGCATCGTGGTCGTGCTCATCGGCCTGTGGGGCCTGACCGGTCCGCTTGCAACGCTGCCGGTCATTCTCGTGCTTGCGGAAATTCTCGTGCGGCGCCAGCGTCTGGCGCTGCCTTCGGTGGTGCTGACGCTCGCGCTCGTCCATTGGGTCGCAATGACGTCGATGTGGCTGGTGGACGATCATGAGGACACCTGGCACCCGCTTACCTTCACCCTGGTCTACGTTGCTACCTTCCCGATCCCGCTGGCGCTGTTCTACTGGCGCTATCGCGTTCCGCTTGCGCTGGCCGGTCTGGTGCTGTCGATCGCGCTCACCTGCGTGGTGGCGGTCCTGCTCGCATTCGAGAGGGCCCTCGGTATCGACGTGGCCAACCCCGATTACGTCCTGCTGCTTCCATTGACCCTGCTCGTCGGGGCACTGGCTGTCTTCGCGATCGCCATGCGCTACGACGTTTCGGACCCGCAGCGGCTCACCACCCGTTCGGACATCGCCTTCTGGCTGCATCTCGCAGCCGCGCCGGCTCTGCTTTACTCGCTGATGGGACTGGTGTTCCTGGTCAATGGCGGTGCAACGTGGTGGGACGGACAGGCGAGCTTCAATCAGGCCGCTTCCGCCATTGTGATCGTCGCCGTGTTCATGCTGGTCGGGCTCGTCATCGACCGCCGCGCCTTCGTCACATCGGGGCTGTTGTCGCTGGGCGGCGCGATCTGGACCGTGCTGAGCAAGACCAATGCATCGCTCGACAGTTACGTCTTCATCGCCCTTGCGGTCGTCGGGGTAACGGTCTTGTTCATCGGCATTTTCTGGCAGCGGCTGCGCCGCATGGTCATCGACCTCTTGCCGGAAACGATAACGGCGCGGTTGCATGCCGCGCCGTAGTATCAAGTTCTGATGCGCTCTGATCCCGCGCCTTGAGTGCGGGATCAGACCGACAGGTCTTACGTGTTGAAGCGGAAGTGGATGACGTCGCCGTCCTGGACGACGTATTCCTTGCCTTCGTCGCGGGCCTTGCCGGCCTCCTTGGCGCCCACTTCGCCGCCAAGTGCGATGTAGTCTTCAAAGGCAATGGTGTTGGCGCGGATGAAGCCGCGCTCGAAGTCGGTGTGGATGACGCCGGCAGCCTGCGGAGCCTTGGTGCCGCGCTGGATTGTCCAGGCGCGCGTTTCCTTGGGGCCGACGGTGAAATAGGTGATGAGGTCGAGCAGCTTGTAGCCGGCACGGATCAGTCGGTCGAGACCGGCTTCTTCGAGACCGAGCGCGCTCAGGAACTCCTTGGCTTCTTCTTCCGGCAGTTGCGCCACTTCCGACTCGATGGCAGCGGAGATTACGACGCTTTCCGCCCCTTGCGCCTTGGCCATTTCGGCAACCGCGCGTGTGTGTTCGTTGCCGTCGACGGCATCGCTTTCCGCGACGTTGCAGACATAGAGAACCGGATGGGCGGTCAGGAGGTTGAGGCCCTGCAGGATGCGCAGTTCTTCGGCATCGAGCGTCGAAAGCAGCGTGCGGACCGGCTTGCCTTCCTGCAGAAGCTTCAGCGAGGCTTCCATGATCGGAAGCTGTGCCATCGAATCCTTGTCCTTGCCGCCGGCGCGCTTGCGGGTCTGCTCGGTGCGGCGCTCGAGGCTGTCGAGGTCGGCGAGCATCAGCTCGGTCTCGATCGTCTCGGCATCGGCGACCGGGTTGATGCGGCCTTCGACGTGGGTGATGT
Source organism: Ensifer sp. SL37 (assembly GCF_026672675.1). Lineage (NCBI taxonomy): Bacteria > Pseudomonadati > Pseudomonadota > Alphaproteobacteria > Hyphomicrobiales > Rhizobiaceae > Ensifer > Ensifer sp. SL37. Next base: position 2,592,718 of record NZ_JAPPRN010000006.1, read on the forward strand.
CGTCATCCTCGAAGCAGCGCAGCACGTGAACCACGGCGTCCACTTCGCGGATGTTGGCGAGGAACTGGTTGCCGAGGCCTTCGCCCTTCGACGCGCCGCGCACCAGGCCGGCGATGTCGACGAAGGAGATGCGCGTCGGGATGATTTCCTTCGACTTCGCGATGTCGGCAAGCTTGCGCATGCGCGGATCCGGCACCGCCACTTCGCCGGTGTTCGGCTCGATGGTGCAGAAGGGATAGTTGGCCGCTTGCGCCGCTGCCGTCTTGGTGAGTGCATTGAAGAGCGTGGACTTGCCGACGTTCGGCAGTCCGACAATACCGCATTTGAAGCCCATGGGGTCTCGTCCGTATCTTAAAATTCCGTTGGCGTGGCTATGCGGGAAGGGCGCTCTCCGGTCAAGGGCGCAGGCCCTGTTCACGGTAAATAAGGGGTCGAGGCCGTTGAACGCGTGCTCTTCGGGCCGCATATGCGCTCGGATTTTCGCCGGCCCTGTTCGGCGGCCAAGAAATTGAGGAGCCCCCGCATTGATCGACCAGAAGTTCTTGTTTCCGCGCGTGCCGGTTGCCGTCGTCGATATTGGCGACACACTCGAGGCGCTGTTGATCCGCGCGACGCTCGAAAGCATGGGCGCCGTCGTCACGCTGCATCTGCCGGGGACACCAGGCGATTTCCTGACCTTGCTCGCCGGCGGCGAGCTCGTTCACCAGCACCTGATCATTTCCGGCCACGGCGACGAGAACGGCTTCTTCTTTGGCGAATACATCGAGGAAATAGACACCTCGATGCTGATCGAGGGCAGCCTGCCGCCCGCCGTTATCGCCGAACATGCCAGGCTTGACGGCAAGATCGTGCTCAGCACCTGCTGCGAGACCGGTGGCAAGCGCTATGGCGATGCCTTTGTCAAAAAGGGAGGGGCGGCCCTCTACGTTGCGCCTGACGGCTCGCCGGAGGGGGCGGACGCCCCGCTTTTCGTGCATTGCTTCTTCCATGCGCTGCTGGCGCGCAAGCAAGAGGCAAGGGCGGCGCTGGAAAAAGCCCGCTCCTATGACGAAGCAGCAGCGATGTTCGTCGGCCATTGGGGGAGGCGCTGATCTCCGCCTGCGTCCGTGCGCTCGCTTTTGCTTGATCGGCACCTGCGCCCGTAGGATAGTGCGCCTTCGGCGCCGGTGCGTCTGACGGTGCGCCGAGGCGGTTCTGCCCCGCGGTGGTGCCGGCCAATCTGTCATCAACGGGGTGGTTCCGATGAGTGACAACGAGGTTGCCAGAAAAGTCAAAGTGAGGGTGAAGCCGAAGCTCGATCGGCCGAAGCTTTACAGGGTCATGCTGCTCAATGACGATTACACGCCGCGCGAGTTCGTCGTCGGCGTGCTCAAGGCCGTGTTCCATATGAGCGAGGAGGCGGGCTACCGGGTGATGATGACGGCCCACAAGATGGGGAGCTGCGTGGTGGTCGTCTGCGCCCGCGACATCGCCGAAACCAAGGCCAAGGAAGCAACCGATCTCGCCAAGGAAGCGGGTTTCCCGCTGCTTTTCACCACCGAGCCAGAGGACTAGCAGGCCTCATGAATAGTGAGTGGCAGCCGGAGAACTGCCCGGCGGCCATCGGCCTGCCTCATGGCTTCCTGTGCAGGCGAAGCGGCTTGCTCGCTTCGCGCTCGATCGTGCCCTTGGCTTCGAGATCGAGCTGTACAGCCTTTAGCCACCAGCCCGCCTTCGCTCCGCCGGGGAAAAGGTCCTGCGGCAGCAACGGCAGGAGCTGCTCCTTCGCGTCCGCCACGGTCAGGCCCGGTGCTGAGGGCGGCAGCACCGCGAGCAGGGCTTCACGCATCGCCTCGTATTTCACCCGGTCGACACGGTACTTGTGGCCGGGCGAGACGATGTTTTCGATCTCGATCTTCTCAGCCTGGGATGCCATTGGCCTCGCCTTTCACATAGTCGATCTTCGGCGCCTTGAATCCCATCGCCGCCCAGGCGGTCAAAAGCCGCCACATGAAGCGGCCCGAATGTGTCTTGTAGCTCGGCAGCGTGTCGGCAAACTCGACGCCGGCCTTGCGATCCTTCGTCATCGTGCGCATTTCGAGCGGCGGCTGTTCGTCCGGGGCAAAACGCTGATTGTAGACGCTCAGCCAGTGACCGCCCTTGAATTCCAGGAACATGGCCGAGTTGCAGCAGCTGGCGATGACCCGGCGCGTCGGCGCTTCCGGCGTCAGCCGGTGTTCGCGCAGAAGGTCGCTGCCCCTGACGCAGCGGATCCGGTCCTTGCGGTAGAGCGCAAACCGCGTCGAGCCGTCGGCTTCCATGACCGGCGACGCCTCCGGCAAGGCCTCGAAACGCTCGCCGGCGGTGCGGCAACTGGTGCAGTAGCAGGCGGCGCCGACGATCGGCTCGCCGGCGGCTTCAAAGGCAACTAACCCGCAGCGGCAGGCGGCAATGCGATGTCTTTCCTGTGGTTTGGCCATGGCCATCTCCTGATCCGATTTCGCGAACTAGACTGGACCGTCCAGTTTGATTTGTCAATCCGACTGGCCTATTCTGTAAGCCAAGTGATTTGGTGAGATACGGCAGGGGAGGGCAGGTTTGAGCAATGGCGCAAAGACGCGCATGGAGCGCACCCGCAAACTGATCGTGGCTGCAGCCAGTGATCTCTTTCTCAAGCACGGCTTTCTCGGCACCAACATGGACGAGATCGCCGCGACGGCGGAGGTGTCGAAGCAGACGGTTTATTCCCATTTCCAGAACAAGGAGGCGCTGTTTCTCGAAGTCGTGCGCAGCATGACGGGGGGAGCAGGCGACGAATTCCAGGAGCAGGTGGCCGATCCCGATGGCGACGAGCGGATCGAGGACTTCCTGCTCGACTATGCCACGCAGTTGCTGACGATCGTGATGACGCCGCGGCTGATGCAGGTTCGCCGTCTCGTCATCGCCGAGGTGGAGCGGTTTCCGCAGCTTGGCGAAGCGCTGCACGAGCGCGGGCCGATGCGCTCGATCCGGCGGCTGGCGGTCGCCTTCAGGCGCTATGGCGAGAAGGGCGACATTCGGGTGAAGGACGCCGAGGTCGCCGGCGGGTTCTTCAACTGGCTGGTCATGGGCGGGCCGGTAAATGACGCCATGCTGCTCGGAGACAGCGCCATTCCGACGCCGGAGGTGCTCCGAGCCCATGCGTCGGAGGCGGTGCGGATCTTTCTGGCGGCCCATAGGCCCAGGTGAGTGATGGATGCGGACTGCGCTGAGGCGCGCCGCCTTCACCGCAAGTGGGCGTCCCACCATTTGAGCACGCGCATCGCCTTGAGCGTCACCCACCGCGAAGGGGCATCGACCCCGTCATCGACGTCGAACCACACGCGTCCGGCGGGGCGCCAGTCGAGTGGCCATGCGCCGTTTTCGAGTCGCCTCGAACGCAGATGGCCGATCGCTTCGCTGAGCCGTGGATCAGGTGCCGCACCGCAAAGGAGCGTCGCGGCGCGAAAGTAATCGAGCGCTCGCAGGATGTCGTATCGCCAGCGGCTCGGGTGGCAGAGGCACAGGAAGCGCTTGTCGGCGGCTTCGCCCGTGCTCAGGCGGCGGAAGAGATGGCGCTTGAGCAGATAGTCCTCGCCGGCCCGGCGCGCCACCTTGGACTGTGGCGTGCCACCGGTCGCCCTTTCGAACGCAAGCAAGCCTTCGAGCACGTTGATGGTGGTGGCAAAGGAGGACCGGAGCGAACCGTTTGCCCGTTCGCAGTTCCAGCCGCCATCGGCCTGGGCGTCGCCGACGAGCCTGTCGACGATCCGCGAAACGTCGACGCCGAAATAGGCGCCGTCGGCAACGGTGCGGCCGTTGATGCACTCCTCGACTTCGCCTTGCCAATAGGGCTGGCCGCCTTCGTCCCAGCGCGAATTGGCGCCGATCAGGTCGACGGTTCGTCGGGCCCGATCGGACGAAGGGTCGAGACCGAACTCCCGCAGCTGCGACAGCGAAAAGCACGTTGCCGTCCAGGGCTGGCCGTGCTCGGTCCACTCGTGCGCGTCGAAACCGGCGGGAATGAAGGCGCCTGCCGCCCATTGCCCATCGTCATCCTGATGCGAGAGAAGCCTGGCGCCCCAGCCTTCGGTCTCCACCTTGGCCCGTTCGGCTTTCCATAGAGACTCTGGGGCGTCCAGCAGGTCGCGCATCACCTGCCAGCGAATTGCGGGATCCGATGCGAGAAGCCAGTCAATCACCGGGTCGGTCACGGGCGTGCTCCAGGCTTGTGCCATCGGGTCGATCTGACCCGTTTCGACTGCACAAGCTAGGGCGCGTTCCGGATTGGGGAAGCTAGTCGTTCTTCGAGCCGAACATCTTCTTCAGCATGTCGGCCATTGGGCCGGTTGCCGGCAGCTTCTTCGGCTGGGCGGAATTGCGCGCCTGGCGGATATGTGATTGCGCGCCCTGCTTCTTCGGGCCTTCAGCCTTTTCCGCCTCCGGCTTACCGCCGGTCGCGAGCGCGATCTTGTTCAGAAGCTGGGAATCCTCGCCGCGCACCAGCATGTCGGCATTGTCGGCGATGGCGTCGAGCAGGGGCACCAGCCAGGCCTGGTCGGCCTTGGCGAAATCGCCGAGCACATGGGCATGCACCAGATCCTTGACGCCGGGATGGCCGATGCCAAGCCGCATGCGGCGATAGTCCTTGCCGCAATGGGCGTCGATCGACTTGATGCCGTTATGCCCGCCATGGCCGCCGCCAACCTTGATGCGCGCCTTGGCGGACGGCAGGTCGAGTTCATCATAGATGACGGTGATGTCCTTCGGCTGCAGCTTGTAGAAGCGCATGGCCTCGCCGACCGCTTCGCCGGACAGGTTCATGTAGGTCTGCGGTTTCATCAACAGGACGCGCTCGCCGCCGATGTCGCCCTCGGCGATCTCGGCCTTGAACTTCTTCGACCAGGAGGAAAAGCTGTGCCGGCGGTGAATGACGTCAACCGCCATAAAGCCGATATTGTGCCGGTTGGCGGCGTATTTCGAACCTGGATTGCCAAGCCCTACGATGATCAACATGGTGCTGCGCATTCATGATTTCGGGGTGATGCCATCCAAAAACACCGCACCCCCCGGAAGTCAACGCCTATTTCTCCGCCTGCAGGCTGGCATTGGGCTTGAGCCCATATTGCTTGAAGATCACATCCTGGGTGCCGTTGCCGATCAGCCGGTCGAGTTCGTATTGCATGGCGGCGACGATATCGCGGGGAAAGTCGCGATGGCAGGCGATGCCGTAAAGCTTGCCTTCCAGCACCAGCGCGGCCTCCACCGGTTTGCCTTCGCTGCGCATGCTTTCGAAGGTCTTTTCGGACGTCATCAAAAGATCGACCCGGCCGGCGAGCAGCTTTTTCAGGCTGGAGTCGAGATTGGCCGCATAGTCGATCTTGGGGAAGCGGTGCTCCTTGAGATAGGACGCCGAAAAATCCTCGCGCTGCGTGCCCACGGTATATTGGTGCGCGTCCTCCAGCGATGCCGGCGCGATGGCGGATCCGGCCTGCCGGACCATGACCATGTGGTCGATCAGCAGCGGCTCGACCCACTGGAAGTTTCGGTCGCGCTCGGCGTCGTGGCCGGTGGTGAAAACACAATAGGCGGGATCGGTCTCGGCCAGCATGAAAGCCCGCGCCCAGGGTAGAACCTCGATCGTATAGGGCAGCTTCAGGCGCTCCATGATGAGCTTGACCTGGTCGACGGCCGCACCGCTCGGGCCGGCCCCGGTCGAAAAGTTGTAAGGCGGATACTCCTCGGTGACGAACTTGATCGTCTGAGCCTCGGCCGTCGTTGCAAGACCAAGGAATAATGCTGCGATCAGCGCCTTCACATCTTTTCCTCCTCTTCTGCGTCCGCCTTGCGACGGATCTTTTCTATCCCCGGCCTGTGCCCGACCTTAGGCCCCAAAGCTCTCCCGCGCCCCAGGGAACCAGGTGGGTGAACTCATGCCCGCATGCTGGGTGCGGAAGCCGCTTTTGCCTCGGAGTCGCTTTCGAGCATGGCCAGCATCCGGTCGACCGGCATCGGCCGGCTGAAGAGATAGCCCTGGCCGCAATCGACGCCGAGCTTGCGCAGCAGCTGCCACTGTTCCTTCGTCTCGATGCCCTCGGCAACGACGGTGCAGCCCATCTGGTGCGAGATCGTGCGGATGCCCTTGATCAGCATGCGGCTCTTGCGGCGGATATCGGCGGTGCCGGAGCTCAGCGACCGGGTGAAGGACTGGTCGACCTTGACGATATCGACCGGGAAACGGTTGAGATAGCTCAGCGACGAATAGCCGGTGCCGAAATCGTCGAGCGCGATGCGGCAGCCGAATTCGTTGAGCTGCTTCAGCACCGAGTGAACTTCCGGATTGTCGAGCATCAGCACCGCTTCGGTGATCTCGACGACGATCCGGCTCGGCGAGATATGATGCTTCAGAAGCAGGGCCGCGAGCTTGTGCGGCAGCGTCAGTTCGAACTGCAGCGGTGAGAAGTTGACAGCGAGATAGGTGTTTTGGGTGCCGTCGAGCTCGGAGATCGCTGCCAGATGGCGGATTGCCTTTTCAAGGATCTGGTCGCCGATGCGGGCGATCATGCCGGTTTCTTCGGCGATGCCGATGATCTTGCCGGGCGCCATCAGGCCCTTTTCCGGGTGGTTGAGGCGCATCAGCGCCTCGAAGCCGGCGATCTGCCCATCGGCGAGGCTGACGATCGGTTGCAGCCAGGCTTCGAAGTGATCGTCCTTCAGGCCGGCTTCGATGCACTGCTCGATCTCGTGGCGCTCGCGCGAGGCGTCGAGCATGCCGGCGTCGAACACCTGCAGGCCATTCTTGCCGTCGTGCTTGCGCGCATACATCGCCATGTCCGCCTTCAGCAGCAGGTCGGAGGCGTTTTCGGCATGAGTCGGGTAGACGGCGATGCCGACGCTGGCGCTGACGAAGAGCTCGTTGCCGGCGATCGCCATCGGTTCGTGCAGCGCCGTGACGATGCGCTCGCCGATCTCGGCCGCAAGGTTCCCGGCGTTCGGATCGGAAAGCAGGATGGCGAATTCGTCGCCACCGAGCCGGGCCATGATGTCGCCGGGCGGCAGGGCGGCCTGTATGAGCTCGACCGTCTGGCGCAGCACTTCGTCGCCGGCGGCATGGCCGAAATTGTCGTTGATCCACTTGAAGCGGTCGAGGTCGATGAACAGGCAGCCGAGCTGCATGCCGCATTGGTCGGCCTCGGTGATCGCCTCGTCGAGCGCGGCCTCGAAGCCCTGGCGGTTCAACAGGCCGGTCAGGTGATCGGTGATCGCCTGGGTGTGGTTGCGGCTTTCCGCCTGCTTCAGCGCGGTCACGTCGGTCATGACCGAGAGCGACAGGCTGCTCTCGCCGGTCGCCTTCGTCTCCTGGATCAGCACGGTCATCGCTTCGCCATCCGCCTTGCGGAAGGGAACGGTCACTTCGCGGATGGCGTGATCGGCAACGGCGATCGTCTTGGCGTGGCTGCGATAGGTTTCGTGCCAGTGCGGATCGACGAAATCGATGAAGTCGCGCCCGACGACGTCGTCGCGGCTGTAGCCGGTGGCCAGCAGCCAATAGTCGCTGACGGCGAGCAGGCGCCCGTCGACATCCAGCGAAAACAGCATCGCCGGCGTCAGGTTGTAGATGTCGGTGACGCGCTCATGGGCGTTTTTCAGCTCGGTCTCTTCGCGCTCGAGGCGGTCCTGCATCTCGTTGAAGTTGGCGGCGAGTGCGCCCATTTCATCGTCGGAGGTCCAGTCGACGCGGTGGCGAGACCCGAGCCGGCGCGTAGCCTCGATCGCGGCGGTCAGGCGCATCAGCGGGCGCATCACCGTAAAGCGATTGCCGACGAGCGCAGCGGCAAAGACGATCGCGACCGCAAAAAGCAGGATGGCGAGAATCGCCAGTTCGTCCTTACTGAATTGCGACAGCAGACCCGGCGTCGGGACCCTGACTTCGATGCGTCCGACCTCTTTCATGCCATCGACCGACTGGTAGGAAATGGGCAGGATGAGGACCCGGTCCTTGGTGCTCGGCAACACGCCGCCCAACGGCATCTGCGCGAGGATCGATCCGGATTGGTCGCGGATGGTGACGGAGAGGATGTCGGTGCCGTTTATCAGCGAACGGGCGATGTGCTTGATGGCGTCACTGTCAAAGTCCCAGATGGGCTTGCCGAGCGCCTCGGCGCTCGCGGCCATCAACAGTTCGATATTGTGCAGGCGCTCGCGTGCAATGCGATCGCTGGAGATGCTGAGAAAGAGTGCAAGCAGCGGGGCAATGAAGACGAGCATCGCGCCGCAGACAATCGCAATAAACCGGTTCTCCACGGAGTGCATCATCGCATGCACGCCTCAGAAGCAGCTGCCACCCATCTCATATCAGAATTCTCTTCAGACAAGCCCATTTTCCCCGGCAGAAGAACATCATCAAAATCTTAAATGTTGCTGAAATCGCTTCATGATAATTCGTGGGGCGCGGCATCGATGCGGCCGGGCGCCGGCGGGCAGCCGCCAATGCAAAAAGCCCGCCCCAAACGAATGGGACAGGCTTTCGTTGAAGTGCGGCGGGACCGGCTTTCGCCGGTCGCCCAGAGGCCAATCAGGCTTCTGCTTCGCCTTCGGCTTCTTCCTTCACGCCACCGGCCGGAGCAACGATCGTTGCAATGGTGAAGTCGCGGTCGGTGATAACCGGGGTCGCGCCCTTCGGCAGCTTGATGTTGGAGATGTGGATGGCGTCGCCGACCTTGAGACCGGAGAGGTCAACGGTCAGGAATTCCGGAATGTCGTTAGCCGAAACGTTGAGTTCGACGTCGTGACGAACGATGTTGAGAACGCCGCCAGCCTTGAGGCCCGGGGACTTCTCTTCGTTTTCGAAGTGAACCGGAACTGCAACGGTAACCTGGCTGTCCTTGGAGACGCGCAGGAAGTCGACATGCATCGTGAAGTCACGGACCGGATCCAGCTGGTAGTCCTTCGGCAGGACGCGGATCTTTTCGCCGTTGACGTCGATGGTTGCAACGGTGGTCATGAAACCGCCGGCGTGGATCTTCATCGTCACTTCCTTGGTGGAGAGCGCGATGGAAAGGGGGGCCTGCTTGTCACCGTAGATGACAGCCGGGATAAGACCGTTGCGACGAAGTTCACGGGAGGACCCCTTACCAACCCGTTCGCGCGTCTCGGCCTTGAGCTCGTAGGATGCGTGGCTCATGGATAGACCTTTCTGTGTCTAATGCTGGAGAGTTCGACCGCCATGCGGAAGAACTGAAGCCGCAAGGACTTCATCCGCGTTGCCTCCAAGGGTGTCTACGCGGACGGGCGCTCCATAGACGAGATCCCCCGCAAATGCAAGCTTTGCCGCGGTTTCAGCTCTTTTTACCGGTGAAACGTGCGAGCGCCAGCATGGCACCGCCGGCAATCAGCCCCCAGAAGGCGCCAGAAACACCGCCGAAGCTGACGCCGGACGCGGTCACGAGGAAGGTGATTGCGGCCGCCTCACGGGTCTTCGGGTCCGTAAAGGCGGCCATGGCGGAGCCGGCGAAGGCACCGACGAGGGCAAGGCCCGCCACAGCCTCGATCAGGATCGACGGCGCAAGGCTGACGAAGGTGGTGACGACGCCGGCAAGCAGGCCGAAGAGGATGTAGAAGGCACCGGCATTGATCGCCGACCAGTAGCGCCGGTTGCGATCCGGATGGGAATCGCCGCCGGCGCACATGGCGGCCGTGATTGCAGCCAGATTGACCGCATGGCCGCCGAAGGGGGCGCTCAACATCGAAAAGACGCCGGTCGTCGCAAACAGCGGTCCCGGCTCCGGGTGATAGTCGTTGACCTTCAGCACGGCGATGCCGGGAATGTTCTGCGAGGCCATGGTGACGATGAAGAGCGGCAGGGCGATGCTGATCATGGCCGCGACGTTGAACTGCGGCATCACGAATTCCACGGTCGGTACCAGCGCCGAGGAGAGGGCGGAAAAGGCGCCGGCCGGGATTTCGACGCCGAAGGTGATGACCAGCACGAAGGCGATCAGCGCGGCGGGCACTGCATAGAGCTTGTTGATGCTGCCGACGAGTGCCCAGGCGATGAGAATCGGCAGGCCGAAAAGCGGATTGAAGGCGATCGCCTTGACAGGGGCAAAGCAGAGGCTGAGCAGCACGCCGGCCAGCATCGCATTGGCGAGCGGCGCCGGGATGGAGGAGACCAGGCGGCCGAGCGGTTTCCAGAGGCCGGCGACGATGACGAGCAGGCCGCAGACGAGAAAGGCGCCGACAGCGGCATTAAAGCCACCTTCGACGATGCCGGCGCTCGCAAGCAAGGCGGCGCCCGGCGTCGACCAGGCAATGCTGACCGGCAGCCGCGTCACGGCGCTGATGACGATGGCGCAGAGGCCCATGGAGATCGACAGCGCCATCAGCCCGGAGGCTGCCTGCGCTTCGCTGGCGCCGACGCCGGTCAGCCCGTGCAGCACGACGGCAAAGGAACTGGCGAAGCCGACGAAGGCGATCAGCAGGCCCATGAACAGGCTCTGGAGCGAAAAGTCACGAAGCATGGCGGCAACCGGCTGTTGTGAGGTTGAGTCGCGGCAATTTGATCCTTTCGCGTAGCACATTCGGGCGCTCTGTCGATATCGGCGGCGTGATCCACCGATCAAACTCGTTGACAGGCGCCGGCTCTCGAACCTTCGTCTGGCTGGACCTTCGCGGAAAACGACGGCTATAGTGGCCCCCGTGGATGCGGCCTGCTTGGGAGATCGGCCGTGTCGACATTTCGCCGGACGACGCTTTCAGGGAGGAAGCCGATGGCTGCCGTCAGGGAACATTCGGACTATGTCTACAAGGTTGCGCACCAGCCGTCGGCGGCTGCCAGTTCGCCGATCGCCGCGTCGTGGCGCCGGTGCATGACGCTGCATGGGCTGGCACCCGAGGAGGGGCGTCAGCCGCTCAGACTGTCCGGCATGGAGTTCGAGCTTGCCCGGCAGAGGTCGGCCGAGCTGATCCTGGAAGCGGGCGGTGAACTCGACCGGCTGTTCGCCACCGTCGGCCGGGCCGGCTGCTGCCTGCTTTTGACTGACGACAAGGGCGTGGCGCTGGAACGCCGCGGCGCCGTCGGCGACGATGCCGATTTTCGCGATGTCGGGCTCTGGTCGGGTACGGTCTGGAGCGAGGCAAGCGTCGGCACCAACGGCATCGGCACCGCGATCGCCGACGAGCGCGCCGTCGTCATCCAGCGCGACCAGCATTTCCTCAGCAGCAATATCGGCCTCAGTTGCACCACGGCGCCGATCCGCGACCATCTCGGCCGGTTGGCCGCGGCCATCGATATCTCCACCTGCCGCTCGGACGCCTCCGAAATGACCATGTCGCTCTTGTCGCAGGCGGTGCGCGACGCGGCCGCGCGTATCGAGGCAGGCCTTTTCCGTCGCGCCTTTGCCAGCGCGCGCATCGTGCTGGTCCCGGTCGATCGCGCCGGACCGGCGCTTCTCGCCGTCGACCGCGACGACCTCGTGCTTGGTGCAACGCGTGCAGCCCGGCAATGGCTGGATCTCGACGACAAACGCATTGCCGCCGGAGTTCCGGCCTCTGACCTTCTGCGGGAAGATACGTCGGGTGATGCCGGCGAGCTTCCCGATGCGGAGCGTGCTGCGCTCCGACGGGTGCTCTCGCGCGCCAACGGCAATGTCTCCATGGCGGCCGATCTGCTCGGCATCAGCCGCGCCACGCTTTACCGCAAGATGAAGCGGCTTCAGGTCAACTGACCGCACAACATTCTCGATCTGCTCCTCACCATAGCCCTCTCCCCGCATACGGGGAGAGGGGACGTGCCTTACGGCGGTCTTCGTGCTCGGGTGACTACGTTTGATTGGGACGTGGGGGCTGCCGCTTGCCCCTTCTCCCCGCTCGCGGGGAGAAGGTCCCGGCAGGGGGATGAGGTGCAGCTTCCGATCGTGTCCGTTCCCGTTTGCTGCGTTGCAGCACAGTAGCTGGCGCCTGGCTGTCTCAATTCTGAAACAGATCGCGTCGCGGGCGATCACGCCTCACTATCGAAGACAACCGAACCGCTCCACGCTCCTCCTCACAGCTCCATTGCTGGGTCTCAGGGAGGAATGACCATGCTGCATCAGAAGATCGTCGAAAGCCCGTTCAAACAGAAATACGGCAACTTCATCGGCGGGGAATGGCGCGAGCCGGTGGCCGGCCGCTATTTCGACAATACGACGCCGGTGACCGGCGGTGTGCTTTGCCAAGTGGCGCGCTCGGATGCCGCCGATATCGAGCTGGCGCTCGATGCTGCCCATGCCGTCCGCGAGAAATGGGGCCGCACCTCAGCCGCTGAGCGTTCCAACATCCTGATGAAGATCGCCGGCCGGATGGAGGACAATCTCGAACTGCTGGCGCGGGCCGAGACCTTCGACAACGGCAAGCCGATCCGCGAGACCATGGCCGCCGACATTCCGCTTGCCATCGACCATTTCCGCTACTTCGCCGCCTGCATCCGCGCCCAGGAAGGTTCGATCGGCGAGATTGACCATGACACGGTCGCCTATCACTTCCACGAGCCGCTCGGCGTCGTCGGTCAGATCATCCCCTGGAACTTCCCGATCCTGATGGCCGCCTGGAAGCTGGCGCCGGCACTCGCCGCAGGCAACTGCGTCGTGCTGAAACCGGCCGAGCAGACACCGGCGTCGATCCTCGTCTGGGCGGAGCTGATCGGCGATCTCCTTCCGGCCGGCGTGCTCAACATCGTCAATGGTTTCGGTCTCGAAGCCGGCAAGCCGCTCGCCACCAGCCCGCGCATCGCCAAGATCGCCTTTACCGGCGAGACGACGACCGGGCGGCTGATCATGCAATATGCCAGCCAGAACCTTATTCCGGTGACGCTGGAGCTCGGCGGCAAGTCGCCGAACATCTTCTTCGCCGATGTGCTCGCCGAAGACGACGACTACTTCGACAAGGCGCTCGAAGGCTTTGCCATGTTCGCGCTGAACCAGGGTGAGGTTTGCACCTGCCCGAGCCGCGCACTGGTGCAGGAGAGCATCTATGACCGCTTCATCGAACGGGCGGTAAAACGCGTCGAGGCGATCCGCCAGGGCAATCCGCTCGACAGCGCCACGATGATCGGCGCGCAGGCGTCGAGCGAACAGCTCGAAAAGATCCTCTCCTACATCGATATCGGCAAACAGGAAGGCGCCGAGGTGCTGACCGGCGGCGGCCGCAACGTGCTCGAAGGCGAGCTGTCGGAAGGCTTCTACGTCAAGCCGACCGTTTTCCGCGGGCACAACAAGATGCGCGTGTTCCAGGAGGAGATCTTCGGGCCTGTCGTTTCGGTCACCACCTTCAAGACCGAGGCCGAAGCGCTGGAGATCGCCAACGACACGCTCTATGGCCTCGGGGCCGGTGTGTGGAGCCGCGATGCCAACCGGTGCTACCGCTTCGGCCGGGAGATCCAGGCGGGCCGCGTGTGGACCAATTGCTACCACGCCTATCCGGCCCATGCGGCCTTCGGCGGCTACAAGCAGTCCGGCATCGGTCGCGAGACCCACAAGATGATGCTCGATCACTACCAGCAGACCAAGAACATGCTGGTGAGCTACAGCCCCAAGGCGCTCGGCTTCTTCTGATCGGATCTGCCTTCCCCGCCGCCTGGGGAAGGCGACAGGAGCGGGAGGGAGGGTGTTCTCCTCCTTTCCCTCTCGCTCGATCAACGGCTGAGGCGTGCTCTCCACCCGCGCCTCAGCCGGCTTTTTGCAGAATGCTCTCGAACAGTGAGGCTCGCGAATGTCCACTGAACTCATAGGATCCAGCGGAATCGGCGAGCCCCGCGTGCTTGCAACCGATGCGGCGCTCGGCTTCATCGCCGAAATCCGGCGGGATCACCCCGATATCCTGTTTCACCAGTCCGGTGGCTGCTGCGACGGCTCGTCGCCCATGTGTTATCCGGCCGATGACTACATCGTCGGCGACAATGACGTGAAGCTCGGCGAGATCGGCGGCGTGCCTGTCTATATCAGCGCCAGCCAGTTCGAAGTGTGGAAACACACGCAACTGATCATCGACGTGGTGCCGGGCAGGGGCGGCATGTTTTCGCTCGACAACGGACGGGAGAGACGTTTCCTGACGCGCTCCCGGCTCTTTGGCGGCGGCGAGGCCTGTGCCGTGGTTTTCCGTGGACGGTGAGCTGCGGAACTATGTCCGCTCCCGCATGACTTTTGCCGCCAGGTCCAGAAAGGCCCGCAGTTTTGGCTGTGTCTGGGCCTTGGCGGGGAAATAGATGAAAAGACCTGGCGACGTCGGCAGATAGGCTTCGAGCACCCGTTCGAGGCGGCCGCTCGCAACGGCGTCGCGCACCGAAAGATCCGGCAGATAGGCAAGCCCGGTGCCGGCCTCCGCCATCTCCATGAGCATCTGAAAATCATTGACGGTGAGGGCGCCCGGAGCATCGACCGAGACGTCGCGCCCCTCGCGCTCGAACTCCCAGCGGTAGATCGTGCCGGATCCCGGATAACGATAGCGGACGGCTTCGTGGCGCGTCACGTCCTCGGGTGTCGACGGCCGCCCGTGCTTGACAAAATAGGAGGGCGAACCGACCACGGCCCACGTGATGTCAGGCGTCAGCCGGACGGCAATCATGTCGCGCTCGACCGCTTCGCCGATGCGCATACCGGCATCGAAGCCATGTTCGGTGATGTCGACGGCCGCATCGTCGATGGAGACTTCGACGGAAACGTCCGGATAGGCCTGGCGAAACCGCGGCAGGAGGGGCGTCAGCACCAGCGGGATGGCCATGCGCGGCACGGTCAGCCGGAGATTGCCCATCGGCCGGTCGCGAAAATCGCCGAGCAACTCATAGGCGTCGGCGATCTCGGTGGCGGCGGGACGTACGCGCTTCAGGAAGGCGAGGCCCGCCTCGGTCAGAGCAACGCGCCGGGTGGTGCGCACGAAAAGCTGGAGGCCGAGGCGGGCTTCGAGCGCCCTGATCGTCTGGCTGACGGCATTGGGCGTGACGCCGAGCGTTGCCGCTGCTGCGGTGAAGCTCTTTGCCTCTGCCACCGCCAGAAACTCTCTCAGTCCGTTGAAAGGGTCGTTCGCCATCCGTCGATTATGAAGCAATTCTTCCAATCCTATCAAGAGAGCGGTGGTTTTTCATAGCAATCCACTCGGGCATGATCTGTCCAATTGCAACCTGTCTTTCAGAGGATGGAGATCGACATGCAATATACGACGCTTGGAAATACCGGTCTGGTGGTTTCGCGCCTCGCCTTCGGGGCGATGACGTTTACTGCCGGCGACCGCAGCCTCGGCGCGGTCTACAAGACCGATGCCGAAGCTGCCGGCGCCCTCGTCGGGCAGGCGCTCGATGCCGGCATCAATTTCTTCGACACGGCCGACGCCTATGCCTCCGGCCAATCGGAGCGGATCCTGGGTGCGGCGCTCAAATCACGTCGCGACGAGGTGGTGATCGCCACCAAGGTCGGTTTCCGCACCGGCACGTCGCTCAACCAGGCCGGTCTGTCGCGCCGTCACATTCTCTGGTCGGTTGACGAGAGCCTGAAGCGGCTCGCAACCGACTGGATCGACGCCTATATCGTCCATAAGGAGGATCCGCATACGCCGCTCGAAGAGACGCTTTTAGCGCTCGATGCGGTCGTGCGTTCGGGCAAGGTGCGCTACATCGGCTTTTCGAACTGGTCGGCCTGGAAGGTGGCAGCGGCCCTCGAAATCCAGAAGGCCAACGGACTGGCACCTTTCACCCATGGCCAGATGCACTATTCGCTGCTCGGCCGCGACGTCGAGCGTGACGTCATTCCGATGATGCAGCGCTATGGGTTGGGGCTGACGGTCTGGAGCCCGCTCGCTTCGGGCTTCCTTTCGGGCAAGTACACTCGCGACAATCTCGGCGATCCGGACAACCGCTATTCCGGCTTCGACATTTTGCCCTTCGACAAGGAGCAGGGCTTCAAGCTGGTGGAGCGCATGCGCGGCATCGCCGGCGAACATCGGGCGAGCGTCGCCCAGGTGGCGATCGCCTGGCTGCTTTCGAAGAGGGCGGTGACCAGTGTGCTGCTCGGCGCTTCCAAGCCCCACCAGTTGAAGGACAATCTTGGCGCCGCCGATCTCGCTCTGACGGCGGCGGAGATCTCGGCGCTCGATGCCGAGACCGTGCCGGCGCCTGTCTATCCCAACTGGTTCATCGACAATCTCGTCGACCAGCCGCTGGCCCAGGCGTTCGGGGAGTAACCGCGTCCCGCAACGAAAAACGCCGGCGCGTATGGCGCCGGCGATTTGGAAATTCGGGCGTTCCGGACGACCTCAGTCGAAGAGGCTCGATACCGACTCTTCCTGGCTCGTGCGGCTGATGGCTTCGCCGAGCAGGCCCGCGGTCGAGATGACGCGGATGTTGTGGGCTGACTGGACGGCGGTCGTCGGCTGAATCGAGTCGGTGATGACCAGTTCCTTCAGCATCGACGAGGTAACGCGGGCAACCGCGCCGCCGGAAAGAACGCCATGGGTGATGTAGGCGGTGACGCTCGTCGCGCCGTTCTTCAAAAGCGCCTCGGCCGCGTTGCAGAGCGTGCCGCCGGAATCGACGATGTCGTCGATCAGCAGGCAGTCCTTGCCCTTCACGTCGCCGATGACGTTCATGACTTCGGATTCACCCGGACGGTCGCGGCGCTTGTCGACGATCGCCAGCAGACAGTCGAGACGCTTGGCAAGCGCACGGGCGCGTACCACGCCGCCGACGTCCGGCGAAACGACCATGACGTTCTTCAGGTCGTAGTTTTCCTTGACGTCGCGCGCCAGGATCGGGATCGCATAGAGGTTGTCGGTCGGGATGTCGAAGAAGCCCTGGATCTGGCCGGCATGAAGATCGAGGGTCAGCACGCGGTCGGCGCCGGCTTCGGTGATCAGGTTGGAGACCAGCTTGGCTGAGATCGGCGTGCGCGGACCGGGTTTGCGGTCCTGGCGGGCATAGCCGAAATAGGGAAGCACGGCAGTGATGCGGCGAGCGGAGGAGCGGCGCACCGCGTCGATCATGATGAGCAGTTCCATCAGGTGATCGTTGGTGGGAAACGAGGTCGACTGGATGATGAAGACATCCTCGCCGCGTACGTTTTCGCCGATCTCGACGAAGATTTCCTGATCGGCGAAACGGCGTACCGTCGCTTTGCCGAGAGGCAGGTTGAGATAGTTGCAGATCGCTTCGGCCAGAAGCCGGTTAGAATTACCTGCGAAAACCTTCATTGACGGACCGCCTTGAGCTGGCGCGGTCACCGTCCGGTACTTTTCCGGCAGCGGTGTTTTCCGCGCAGATTCCGAGAGCCATTCCAATCGCGGTCATTCTTTGCGGATGGCCGCCGTTCAGAGCTGATCGGCCGCTTTTTAGCGAGACTGAACTTGAATGCAAGGGGAATGCTGCGCCGCGAAGGCCAATATCCTAAAAACTTTGTGTCAACCGGCTTGAGATTGCCGCCATTCGAGATAGGCGTCGATGGTTTTCGTCGCAATTCCCTGCATGGTTGTATCCGGAACGCCACTCCACAAATCCGTGCCGCCGCCGGGAACCTGATCCTGTCCTTGGATGCGGTGCAGGCGGTTGCCACTGCCGTCGAGCACGTCCCAAACATAAACGACCGTCGTCTTGTCGCCGTCCTTCAGCGCCGAGAAATAGCCTTTGAGGATATGCTCGCTGCTGGCGTCGGCCGAGCCCTTGATCGTCAGGCCGCGGGCGCGAGCGTCGGCACCGAGCTGTTTGGAAAGCGGTGTCACCGCCTGGACCGGAGCGCCGATGATCGGCAGGAAGCGGATCGTGCCGCTCGCGGCTGCACTTGCCTTCGGCAGGGCGGCGACGGTCGGCTGGCTCTGGATTTCTTCGGCCGCGGCCGCCGCCTGCTGAACGGGCGTGTGCTGTATTGGCGCCTGTTCCACCGGTGCCTGGCGGCTCTCGATCGTGTTCTGGACGGGCTCGGAACCGGCGGCAAGCCGGCTTGCCTGTCCCTCGAAGGTGCCGGCCGGATCGGTGTAGGTCGCGTCGCCGGTGGCATAGGCCGTCGGTGTGTTCGACGGAGCCGGCTGAGGCGAATAGGCGGTGGTCTGGCTGACGGGTTCGCGCTGCACCGGCGCCATCGCCGTCTGCGTCGACATGGCGTCGAGGTCGGATTGCGTCACTGGCGGCGAGCGGAAGGTTCCCCCGCCGACGTCAACCTGTGGCGTCAGCATCTCGGTGCTGTTGCAGGCGGCGAGCGCAACGGCGAGGCCAAGAGCTACGATGGGCGTGGTGAGCTTTCGCATGTTCAAACCGTCCGTCCGTTTCTTCGCGGCAGTTTCCTGAAACGTCTCCTGTCGTCTGCCAGTACGAACGCAAGTCTAGGCGGATTTCCCTAAGCAGAAATGAAGTCCAGGCCGTAACGCGACAGCGCGCGCGGCGTGTCTGTCGTGGTGAGGTAGGTCTGGCCAAGCGTCATGGCGGTGCCGCTGTCGGAATCCATAATGATCATGTGCACGAACAGCGACATGTTCGGCTCGATCTCCCGGGGATTGCCGAGGTGGAACATCTGCTGCTCCATCCAGGAGGGGGAGAAGCGGGCGCCGAGCGAATAGCCGCAGGCGTTCAGCCGGTGGCGGGCAAGGCCGCGTTCGTCCATGATCCTGGCGTGCACGTCGAAGACGGTGCCGAAGGTGTTGCCGGGGCGAAGCACCATCTCGATCGCCTGGATGGTTTCGCGGCAGGCGCTGTAGAGTTCGCGATGGCGATTGGTCGGCTCGCCGATGACGACGGTGCGCATCATCGCCGCATGATAGTGAGCACTGACGCCGGCCCATTCCAGCGTAAGCTGGTCCTGGCTGTCCAGCAGGCGCCGTCCGGACTTGTAGCGGCAGAGCAGCGCATCGGCGCCGGAGCCGATGATGAACTCGTTGGCCGGATAGTCGCCGCCGCCGGCAAGGATCGTTCCCTGCATCGCGGCCAGAATGTCGGCCTCGTTGCCGCCAGGACGAATGAGGGGCAGGGCGGCATCGAGCGCGTCGTCGGCAAGGCTTGCGGCCTTTTCGACATGGGCGATTTCCGCCTCGCTCTTGATCAGGCGCAGGCGGCCGACCAGATGCGAGGCGTCGATCAGCTCGCCAAAGGTCTGTAGCTGCCGGTCGATCAGCCGCGCGGCGCGGCCGGTCATGCCGTGGGTGTCGTATTCGATGCCGATGCGGCAGCCGAGCAGGTCGAGTTCGCTCAAGAGGTTCTTGAGATCCATGGTCGGGTCGGCATTGGCCCGGTCGACCCAGATCTCGATACGCTCGATGTTCGATGTATGACGGGCCTGGCGCAGGTCGGCCGAGCGCGTCAAAAGCACCATCGAGCCGTCCTTCTTGACGACCAGCGTCTGGAAGAAGCAGTAGCCGAAGGTGTCGTAGCCGGTCAGCCAGTACATGCTCTCCTGGGCGAAAAGCAGCACCGCGTCCAGCTTCTCCTCGCGCATCTTCTCCGTCAGCCGCTCGAGACGGCTTGCATATTCTTCCTGGGCAAAGTGAAGCGCCATGTCAGGTCCCTCGTATGCAAATGGCGGAAATCTGTCGGCCGTAGTCCGGTTCCTGCCTGTGGGTCGTGCGCCGATAGGAGAAGAAACGCTCCTCGTCGGCATAGGTGCAGATGTCGAGATTCTCGGCGGCAACGCCCGCTTCGACCAGCCGTTTGATCGTCAGCCCTGGCAGGTCGAACATGGCATGGCCGTCGCGCTCCGAAGGCCGGAAGAAAGTGGCGTAGCTTTCGTTCGCCGCGACGAAGCGTTCTACGAACTCGGAGCCGACCTCATAGTTCCGACGGCTGATCGACGGGCCGAGGCAGGCGACGATGCGCTCGCGCTGCGCGCCGAGCGAAACCATCGTGTCGATGGTGCTTTCGAGCACGCCGCCGAGCGCGCCCTTCCAGCCGGCATGCGCGGCACCGATGACGTTGGCTTCGGCATCGGCAAAGAGGATGGGGCCGCAATCGGCCGAGAGCACGCCGAGCACGATGCCCGGCGTTGCCGTCACCAGCGCATCGGCCTCGGGGCGGGCGCCGTCGTAGCTTTCGTCGACCACCACGGCGTCTGGGGAATGGACCTGGTGCACGGTCGCCAGGCGCTCTGGCGAGGCGCCGAACCAGCGGGCGACGCGGGCGCGGTTCTCGTTGACATGGGTACGCTCGTCCTTGGAGCCAAGCCCGACATTGAGGCCGCGATAGATCCCTTCGGAAACGCCGCCTGTTCGGGTGAAATAGCCATGGGCGATTGCCGGTCCGGCCTTCTCGCTGAAAAGCGAGCTTTGCACAGGAGAGAGCGCGGCGTCATGCTGCATTGGTATATTCGCCTTTGCTTTATCAGGAAAATCAATGGGTTTGGGCGCGCGCTCCGGCCCGGCGACTGGCTCTTGATTTGCCGGCGCGATGTTGACCCGCGACGGCAGGGCTGTCAATTCCCGAACGGCAGGGGTGCCGTCGGGTGGAGGTTCAAGCCTTCGGTTTGCGGAACGGCGAGAGCGGCACCGGCGGGCTGCTGACGGCCAGGACCTTGAACAGTTCGCCCATCTTTCCGGCGCCTGCGCCGGCAAGCCTCTCGACGTCCTGGCGGATGGTTTCCTGCGTCAGCGCATCCTTGTCGCGGCCAAGGGCCGCGGCGCGTTCCAGAAGACCGAGGCCGACCAAAAAATCGCCCTGGTGGGCAAGACCGTTGATCTGCACATCGTCCGTCTTGGCGCGGCGGGCGAGTTGCTCGAAATCGACGTGGCTGGTGAGATCGGCGCGGCCGGGGCTGGCGAGCGGCGGATCGTATTCGTGATCGCGCACGGCCTGCAGCGTATCGCCATAGCCGGTAGCCATATGGCCATAGTCGATGATCACGGCGGTGCCGCCGCTGATCTTCAACCGTTCGCAGAGGGCCGACATGACAGCGTCGCGGGCGGGAGCAATCTCGAAGATCGTGCCTTCGGCAACACCCTGCGCCGGCGTCGGAAGAAGCTCGGGATCGATGCCGGCAACGCCGGCGGCAAAGGTCAGTTCGTCCGTGGCATCAAGCCCGACCATGCGCTCGCGGAAGCCTTGCGCCGTGCGCACGAACTGCCGGATCGGAATGGCGTCGAAAAGCTCGTTGGCGGCAAGCAGCAGGAAGCCTTCCGGCAGGGTCTCGAAGCTCGTGTGCCATTCGACCTTGTGACCATGGGCGGCGAGCGTTTCCGACTGCACCTTACGCAGCCGTTCGCTGGTTTCGACGAGATGCACGCCGGCGGAAGCATAGAGATCAGGTGCCAGGCGGCGCACGACGCGCAGCATGTCGGCCATCATCGTGCCGCGGCCGGGGCCGATTTCAGCAATCACGGCGCCCTCAGGCTTGCCGTGCTGCTGCCAGGCATGGACGAGGAAGATGCCGATCATCTCGCCGAAGAGCTGGCTGATCTCCGGCGCCGTGGTGAAGTCGCCTTCCTTGCCGAAGGGCTCGTGCACACGGTAGTAGCCGTGCTCCGGATCCGCCAGGCAAAGCGAGAAATAATCGGTGACGCTGATCGGCCCGTGGGTCTTGATCAGCGCCTTGATCTTGTCCGCAAGTGGTGTCGTCATGCCTTCGTCCAATTCGCGGGGCGGCGGCCGGAATAGCCGCGCGCCCTTGCCCCATCCGCTCTCAGGTGGCTGCGCGCCGCGCCCGGGCAATGGCCCAGATGCCGGCGAGCGCCATTGGCAGCGACAAAAGCATGCCCATGGTCAGCCAGCCACCGACAAGATAGCCGATCTGCGCGTCCGGTTCGCGGAAGAATTCGACGAAAATGCGGCTCAGGGCATAGCCGAGCACGAAGATGCCGGTGACGAGCCCCGGGGATTTCAACGCGTGACGACGATAGATGAACCAGGCGAGGACGGAGAGCAGGACGATACCTTCAAGGGCGGCCTCGTAGAGCTGGCTCGGGTGGCGGGCGAACGGACCGCCGGTCGGGAATACGATCGCCCAGGGCATCGACGAGAGGCGGCCCCAGAGTTCGCCGTTGATGAAGTTGGCGATACGACCGAAGAACAGGCCGATCGGGACGACGGCGGCGACAATGTCGAACAGGCTCCAGATGGCGATCTTGTTCTTGCGCGCAAACAGGATCATGGCGAGTGTCGTGCCGAGGAAGCCGCCGTGGAACGACATGCCGCCGTTCCAGATTTCCAGCGCGCGGATCGGATTGGCGAGCACTGAGCCGAGATCGTAGAAGAGAATGTAGCCGATGCGGCCGCCGAGCACGATGCCGCCGGCGGCCCACAGCAGGAAGTCGTCGAGCTGCTGCAGCGTGATGGCCGGCTTGTCGTCCCGCCAGAGCGAGGCGTTCATCGCCAGGCGCCGGGCGTAGAACCAGCCGAGCAGAATGCCCGCCACATAGGCGAGCCCGTACCAGTGGATGGCCAGCGGGCCGATCTGGACGATAACGGGGTCGATTTCGGGGAAGGGGAGGATGGCGAGGCGGGTCGCTAATGTTTCCAATTTATTGTTCTCGTGCCGGGCCGGTTGTTTCGGCGGACCATGGCGAGCGATTTCACCTCGGTCAAGGGCGGCAATGCGCGCCCCGGACACAGGGTCGTGAAGGGAGCCGTGATGGCGCGCGTGATTTTTCTTGCATCGCGCGGCCGGTGACCCTACCTGAAACCCATGGACCGCATCGCGCCTTTAGAGGCGATGGCTGATATGGAGATCGCGACGATGAGCACAGGCACCAACCGCATCCTGGATGACTTTGCCAAGCTGATGACCGATGCTGCCGGCGCCGCTCAAGGCGTGCGCCGCGAGGTTGAAACGGCCTTCCGGGCGCAGGCGGAGCGGGCGCTGAATTCGCTCGACGTCGTCAAGCGCGAAGAGTTCGAAATGGTCAAGGAAATGGCCATCAAGGCGCGCGAGGAAAACGATGCGCTTCTGGCCCGTATTGAGGCTCTCGAAGCGCGTCTCGTCGATACGGGCAAGTAACGCGATTCCCTTGAAATAACGGCATTTCAGCGTTTTTACTTCGCCCGCGGACCTCATCTGCGGGCGTTTTGCTGTGGTTCAGCCGCATAGGTCTGAAACGGCATGATGGGTGGTTAATAAAACCTGAAAAGTTTTCCACCTGTGGACACTGCCAAAAAACCCTTATGGCAGAGTCAGTTAAGCTCAACCGCTTCATTCACATGACAACGTGGACGCGATTGTTCACGGCTATTTTTGGGCCGAGGGGCTGGCAGCCTGACTCCGCCATTATACACTGATTTTAAATGATGATTCGAAACGAACCACGTAAGCTCCGGGCAGGGTAAGTCAGCCAGGATGGATGTGAGTTCAGCAATCATACGTGTTTGTAATCGGTGTTGGGTTTGCGGCGTTGCGTCTTGTGAGCGTGATGACGCATGCCCGTGCCACACCTATGCAGGGTGATGCATGAGCCTTTTGGAAATGGAAGTCGAGCGCCAATCCAACCCGGTCGATACGATCGAGTTCGTGGCTGCCAATAACGACTGGTCGTTCGAACGATCCGGCGAAGACGAAATCGCCATGACGGTCGAAGGCAAGTGGGCGGACTACCACGTTTCCTTCTCCTGGATGGAGGAATTCGAGGCGCTGCACCTGGCCTGTGCCTTCGACATCAAGGTGTCGGAAAGCCGGGTCAACGAAGTCATCCGTCTGCTCTCCCATATCAATGGGCAGGTTTTGATGGGCCACTTCGATCTGTGGCGCCAGGAGGAAGTGGTGATCTTCCGCCAGTCGCTGCTGCTTGCCGGCGGCGCCGAGCCCACCAACCAGCAGGTCGAAGTTCTGCTTTCGAGCGCACTCGACGCTTGCGAATCCTATTATCAGGCGTTTCAATTCGTCGTCTGGTCCGGCATGGACGCGCAGCGCGCCGTCGATGCCGTCCTGTTCGAAACGGTTGGAGAAGCCTGATCATGACGAACGCCGCTTCCGGTCCCATCGTGCTCGTCGGCGCCGGCAATATGGGCGGCGCCATGCTTTCGGGCTGGCTGAAGAGCGGCGTTAAAGGCGCAGACGTTCTCGTCGTCGATCCCGGCCCGCCGCCGGCCATGGCGCAGCTGATCTCCGACAACGGCGTGACGCATGCGACCTCGGTACCGTTGGGTGTCCAGGCGGGTGTGATCTTCCTTGCGGTCAAGCCGCAGGTGATGGACGCCGTCTTGCCGCCGCTGAAATCTCTCGTCGGCCCGGATACCGTCATCGTTTCGGTTGCTGCCGGCAAGACGCTTTCCTTCATCGAAGCCCATCTCGGTGCCGCGGCGACCGTGCGCGCCATGCCGAATACCCCGGCCATGATCGGCCGCGGTGTCACCGGCGCCTTTGCCAATGCCCGCGTCAGCGATCAGCAGCGCGCTCACGTTCATGATCTCCTGAAGGTCAGCGGTCCGGTCGAATGGGTCCGCACCGAAGCCGAGATCGATGCCGTCACCGCCGTTTCGGGCAGCGGTCCGGCCTATGTCTTCTACCTCGTCGAATGCATGGCCGAGGCGGGCCGCAAGGCCGGCCTTGAGGCGGACCTCGCCATGCGGCTCGCGCGGGAAACCGTCGCTGGGGCTGGCGAACTTTTGCACCAGTCGCCTGACGAAGCCGCGCGGCTGCGCCAGAACGTGACCTCGCCCGGCGGCACGACGGCTGCGGCACTGTCCGTGCTGATGGCCGACGACGGCATGCAGCCGCTGTTTGACAAGGCGATCGCTGCGGCGCGCAAGCGCGCGGAAGAACTCGCAGGCTGAATATTGAATGCGGCTGGCCCCATGTTGGGCCGGCATGGCGCCTGGCCTAAGGGTTTCGCGCCGGGGAAGCGCCGGCGCAGGCCCCATGATCGCGGCTTGGCTGGCGATTGACGAGACTTCTCCAGATTGTGCCGATCACGCGGCGGCAGAGGTTGCCGATCGCAATGCTGCGTTGACGCCGAGCCCAGGAATGCAGCTCATAACTCATCGGCAGACTGCTGCTCGGCTGCTTGCCCATTTCCGTTACCCCTCAAGCTTCGCTGTCTGAGTTCCGGTCCAAGCTACAGCCTGTCGCTCGCGGCGATAATCCATGTTAAATTCCGTTTATCTGTGACGAAATGGAATAGATGGATGGATCGACAGGAAGCCATGACGGTGTTTCTCGCTGTCGTCGAGGAGGGAGATTTCTCGGCGGCGGCGCGGCGGTTGCGCATGACGCCATCGGCGGTCAGCAAGATCGTCGGCCGGCTGGAGGCGCGCCTTGGCGTACGCCTGCTGCAGCGTTCGACGCGCAGCATCAGCCTGACGAGCGAAGGCAGCGCCTATGCGGAATCGAGCCGCCGCATCCTCGGCGACATGGAAGATGCGGAGGTTGCGATCCAACCGGGGGCGGTGCCGCGCGGGCGGTTGCGGGTGAGCCTGCCCAGCGCCTTCGGTCATCGCCTGATCGTGCCCATGCTGCCTGATTTCATCGAACGGTTTCCGGAGATCGACCTGGAACTCGATTTCAGCGACGCGGTCGTCGACCTCATGAACGGTGAGGCGGATGTTGCGCTGCGGGTCGCGGAACAGAGCGACAGCACGCTGGTGACGCGGCGGCTCGCACCAAACCGTCGCGTCATCTGCGCCGCACCCGCCTATCTCGAGCGGCACGGCGCGCCGCAAACGCCTGACGACCTGCAGCGGCATGTCTGCCTTGCCATCACCGCCCGCGGCCGTCTCAACGTTTGGGAATTTCAGGATGGCAACGGCCGGCGTGCGATCCGTGTTCGTGGCTCCGTCGAAGCCAACAGCACCGAAGCGCTCCGACGGCTTGCGCTCGCAGGCATCGGCATCGTGCGCCTTTCCGAACTGCTCGTGGGCGGAGATATCAAGGCGGGATTGCTCGTGCCGCTTCTGACCGGCAGCAACTATGCCGAGGCAGAGCCGATCACGGTCGTCTATCCGCACCGGCGATTCTTGCCGCCACGCGTGCGTGTTTTCATCGATTTCCTTGCCGAGCAGTTCGCGCGTCGCCCATGGGAGGAGGCCAGATTTCGCGGGGAGCCCGCCGAGGCCGCCGTGCTTCCGAAATCTCGCCCGATGCTTTAATCCACCTCCTCGGATAAGATTTCACATAGGGAATGACGATGGCTGAAACTATTGAATTTGCTGATTTCGAGCGCGTGGACATTCGCGTGGGCACCATCGTCGAGGCCGAACCGTTTCCGGAAGCGCGCAAGCCGGCCATCAAGCTGAAAATCGATTTCGGCCCGGAAATCGGCATAAAAAAGTCATCAGCGCAAATCACGGTGCATTATCGTCCGGAGGATCTCGTCGGGCGGCAGGTGCTGGGCGTTGTCAATTTTCCGCCGCGCCAGATCGGGCCTGTGCGCTCTGAAGTGCTGACGCTGGGCTTTGCAGACGAGGCCGGTGCGATCGTGCTGGCTGCCGCCGAACGGCCGGTCCCCAACGGCAAGAAATTGATGTGATCCCCATGAACATTGCTTTCGAAGTGATCCCCGAGCGCGTCAAGGTGTCCTGCCTTTGGCGCGCCGCCGATGCCGCGCGCGACTGGCGCGCAAGTCATGTGCTGTCGCTGCTCGATCCCGAATTGCCGGATGCCAACGTGCCCGTGATTGCGGACGCCAGCCACCGGGTCGTGCGCATGCGCGACCAGGAAAACCCGACCGCCACCCAGCATTTCCCGGATCTGGTGCTCGAAGTTTTCGAGGCGATGCGCCCGGCGGCCGAGCATGCTGAGAGCCGCATTCTCGTGCATTGCCATGCCGGCGTCAGCCGCTCGACGGCCTTTGCCTATGGTCTGATTGCGCATCAGCTTGGCGCGGGGCGAGAGGACGAAGCCTTCCGGGCGCTCTTGGCGATCACCCGCAAGCCCTGGCCGAACCGTCGCATCATCGAAATCCTCGATGCCGCCCTTGGCCGCGGCGGCCGGCTGCTCGCGCCGCTCGATGTCATGCGCGCCCGTCATCCGCGCCGTATCGACGCCTGGCACCGTTTCAACGAACGACGCGGCCTGACGTCGATCTACCAGCGCTGACACGCTCAACTCTCCGGCAACAGCATCTCGGCGTAGCGCTTGAGTGAGCGGTTGTAGCGGGGGAGGTGCCGTGACAGGCTGCCGAGCGCGAGTGCGGCCGCCTGTTGCGCCTGGCCGGTATCGACGAGGCAGAGCGCCAGGAAGGCGACGACCGCATCGTCGAGTTCGTCCGATGGCTTGTCCCGCTCGGCGGTAAGCAGGGCGACACCTTCTTTGGCGCGGCCGAGATTGCGCAGGGTGCTGGCGAGCTGGATGGTGGCCCGTCGGCGGCGAATTCCCTGAAGACCGTTTTCCAGCGCCTGCCGGTAGAGCGGCTCCGCCTTCATCTCATGGCCGGTCGAATCCTGCGCCGAGGCTCTTTCGAACAATCCGATGGCATGTCCTGCCGGCAGTTCGGCGGCAAGGGCATCGATGCGGGCGATAAAGGCGTCGCTATCTGTCGGGTCGAAGGTTGCCCAGAGTTCGGCCAGCCGTCGCTCCCAGTCAGCCCAATCGATGGCGTCTACCATGGCCCGTTCCCCTTAGCCCATTCGTGGCCAGAAGTGGCCCGCCCGCGCGGGAACGTCAAGCCGGGACGC
Organism: Ensifer sp. SL37; assembly: GCF_026672675.1. Taxonomy (NCBI): domain Bacteria; kingdom Pseudomonadati; phylum Pseudomonadota; class Alphaproteobacteria; order Hyphomicrobiales; family Rhizobiaceae; genus Ensifer; species Ensifer sp. SL37. Next base: position 2,620,247 of record NZ_JAPPRN010000006.1, read on the forward strand.
GCACCGTTGCCCTTAGGCCGCCGAGCGGGCTGTCGCCAAGCGTGACGTTGCCCCCGTGGCTGCGGGCGATATCGCGGGCGATCGCCAGCCCGAGGCCAGTGCCGGAACTGTCGAGATTGCGGGCTTCGTCGAGGCGGAAAAACGGCTTGAACACATCTTCGCGCGAACGTTCGGGAATACCTGGGCCGTCATCGTCGACGGTGATGGTGAGCCACTTGGCACTGTGGCGCGCATCGATCTTGACAGTGTTGGCGTAGCGGTAGGCGTTCGAGGCGATGTTGGCGACGAGACGGGTGAAGGCGTTTGGCCGCACGCGGATATCGTCTTCCCCCTCGATGGATGTGGTCAGGGTCTTGCCGAGCAGTTCGGCTTCAGCGGCGAGCCGGGTCATCAGGTCGCTGAGTTTCAGCTGGCCGACGTCCTCCTCCGCTTCGCTGCGGGCGAAGGCCAGATAGCCTTCCAGCATGTTCTGCATGTCATCGACGTCCTGGTTCAGGCCTTCGAGATCGGGGTTGTTGCCGGCAAGCGCCAGCTGCAGCTTGAAGCGGGTGAGGATGGTTCGAAGATCGTGGCTGACGCCAGTCAGCATCGCGGTGCGCTGCTCGATCTGGCGTTCGATGCGCTCGCGCATCTGGATGAAGGCGAGGCCGGCGCGGCGGATTTCATCGGCGCCGCGCGGCGCGAAGTCGTCGATCTTCTGGCCCTTGCCGAAGCTTTCGGCCGCCTTGGTCAAGGCCAGGATCGGGCGGATCTGGCCGCGCAGGAAGAGCACCGCGATCGTCAGCAGCACCAGCGAGGCCGCCACCATCCAGACGAGGAAGATGTGGGTGTTGGAAGCGTAGGCCTGGTTGCGCCGGGCATAGACGCGCAGGATGCGGCCGTCATCGAGCTTGATGCGGATCTCGACGAGCTTGGAGTTGCCGACCGTATCGATCCAGAAGGGGCGGCGGACCTGGTTGGAAATCTCTTCGCCGAGGATCTGGTCGAGGATTTCGAAGAAGGGGCTGGGGCGCGGCGGCGGCAGTTCGCCGGGCGGGTCCACGGAGATGCTGAGATCGAGCTGATCGCGGGCGATGCGGATGATCTCGGAGATGTCGCGGTCGGCAGGGAAGGTGTCGATAAGATCGACGATCGCGGCAATGTCCCCGGTGACGGCGGCCGACAGGCGCTGCGTCACCAGCTGCCAGTGGCGCTCCATGAAGATGAAGGCGACCACCGACTGCAGAAGCACCATGGGAATGATGACGATCAGCAGCGAGCGGGCGTAAAGCCCCATGGGCAGGCGACGGCGCAGCCAGCGGGTGAACCGCCTCCAGGCATTGTCGTTCGCCCCGGATGCGCCGTGCTCTATGCCGTCAAAGCTTGCCATGGTTTGCCGCGCTCATCGGAAAGGCTGCCATTTCAGTCCACGCTCAGCCGGTAGCCGATGCCGCGCACCGTCTGCAGCCAGACGGGGTTGGACGGGTCGTCCTCGATCTTGCGGCGCAGGCGGTTGATCTGCACGTCGATCGTGCGCTCGCCGACTTCGGCATCGTCGCCGATCAACTCGTGGCGCGGGATGGTTTCGCCGGCACGTTGCGAAAAGAGTGTCATGATCTCCTGCTCGCGGTCCGTCAGGCGGATGTGATCGGCGCCACGACGCAGCTCCTTGCGCACCACCGAGAAGGTGTAGGGACCGAAGATCACCTGGTCGACCTTGGGGGCCTGGGCCGGCTGGTTGCGGCGCAGGATGTTGTTGATGCGCAGCACCAGTTCGCGCGGGTCGAAGGGCTTCGACAGATAATCGTCGGCGCCGGCCTCGAGACCCTCGATGCGGGAGTTGGATTCCGCCAGCGCCGTCAACATCAGGATCGGCACGGTCTTGATTTGCCTGAGGCTCTGGGTGAGCGAAATGCCGCTTTCGCCGGGCATCATCACGTCGACGATCAGAAGGTCGAAGTCGAGGCCGACGAGCTTGCGTCGGGCTTCGTCCGCATCGGACGCGGTCGTCACGCGAAAACCCTGTTCGACCAGGTAGCGGTTGAGCAGGTCGCGGATGCGCCGGTCGTCGTCAACGACCAGAAGGTGAGCCGCATCGTCCGAGACAGTCGCTTTTGTCGTCATTCCACGCTTCCCAAGTTGCAGGTCAGACCCGCGCTACGGCGGGCGTCAGTCTGCGGCGTTGTTCTTCATCCCGGCGAGAAAGCGCTTGACCGTTTCGCGCGCGCCCGGACCGGTTCTTGCCAATGCATCGGCTATGCGGCGGGACTGTGGCTCGGCAAGCGCACGCGCCAGTGCCTGGCCTTCTTCCGTCGTGTAGAGCATCCGCTGGCGCCGGTCTTCAGGGCCGGTTTCCTGGCGAATATACCCGGAGCCGATCAGTTGCTTCAGCACCCGGGCAAGGCTCTGCTTGGTAATCTTCAGCGTGTCCAGGAGGTCGGCGACTGTCATGCCCGGCTCGCGGTCGACAAAGTGCACGACGCGGTGGTGCGCCCGTCCGAAGCCGCTCTTTTCCAGGATCGCATCCGGGTCGGAGGTGAAGTCGCGATAGGCGAAGAAGAGCAGCTCGATGATCTCGAAATCGATCGTATCGTCATCGGCGGCGGCATCGTTCAGATACCGGGTGTTCTCTTTGGATTGGCCGGCCACGCGGTCATTTCCTTTCAGCCTGATTGCAACTTGCGAAACATTCGAAAAAATATGTCAGCTTTGTTGACATATTTTTACCATAGCATTAGCGTCCATGCTCGGTAAGCGAGACATTTGGCGTTGGCAACATCTGAAAGGATATGCCGTGCCGTTCCGATCGCAAATCCAAAATCACGAAATTGAATTTTCCCTCAATCAGTTTGCCGATAGACTGAAAGCAGGGCGATAATCAACTAAGAATGGCGCGCATGCGCCGGAGGATGACACCATGGCAGCGGTTCCTTTTGATCAGTTGGACGGACAGATCTGGTTCAACGGCGAGTTCGTCGCGTGGAAGGATGCCAAGATTCACGTGCTGACCCACGGCCTGCACTATGCCAGCGCGGTCTTTGAGGGCGAGCGCGCCTATGGCGGGCGCATCTTCAAGCTGACCGAGCACAACCAGCGCCTGCATCAGTCCGCCGAAATCCTCGGCTTCAAGATCCCTTATTCGGTGGAAGAACTGGACGCAGCCAGCGTCGAGCTTCTGAAGCGTCAGGGCTTCTCCGAGGCCTATGTGCGGCCGATCGCCTGGCGCGGCAGCGAGAGCATGGGCGTTTCGGCGCAGAACAACCGCATCAACGTCGCCATCGCCATCTGGCAGTGGGGCAGCTATTTCAACCCGGCCGAAAAGCTCAAGGGCATCCGGCTCGATATCGCAGAATATCGCCGCCCGGATCCGCAGACGGCACCTTCGAAGTCGAAAGCCGCCGGCCTCTACATGATCTGCACCATCTCCAAGCATGCGGCCGAGGCCAAGGGCTATGCGGACGCGATGATGCTGGATTACCGCGGCCGCGTGGCCGAAGCGACCGGTGCCAACATCTTCTTCGTCAAGGACGGCGTCATCCACACGCCGGTGCCGGATTGCTTCCTCGACGGCATCACCCGTCGCACGGTGATCGAGCTTGCCAAGCGCCGCGGCTATGAAGTGGTCGAGCGGGCGATCATGCCGGAGGAACTGTCCGGTTTCAGCGAATGCTTCCTCACCGGCTCGGCCGCCGAAGTGACGCCGGTTTCCGAAATCGGTCCTTACCGCTTCACGCCGGCGACGATCTGCGAAACGCTGATGAACGACTACATGAAGGAAGTCTATCCGGTTGCCGCGGCAGCCGAGTAACGGCATCCGGAATGCTCTCGAAAGCAGAAAAGGCGGCCCCCGGGCCGCCTTTTGTCTTGCTACGGATATGGTCGCAGAATTAGGCGGTCTTCCCCAAGAATTGCCCGACGATTCCGCTCAGTACGCCGCCGCCGACAAGGCCGCCGATGGCTTGCATGGCGAGACCGGTCGCGGCTGCTTCTCCGCCGAGCATCTGAATGAGGAACCCGCCGCCAAGGCCTCCAATGGCGCCGACGATGGTCCGTGCGACGACACCGAATGCCTGCTGCTTCAACACTGCGCTGGCCGCGTTCCCGCCGGCGGCCCCCGCGATCAATTGGGTAATGATAGGCATTAATGCTTCCATTGATCCCTCCGTGTCGTGGCTCGTCGTGGACGCGCCACTAAAAGCCGATGAGCCGGCATCAATAGGTTGAAGCCTATTCCGGATTATTGTCAATTTGAGTGAAATGACGTTGCGGCGCCCGCTTCGTAGCCAATTGAAATGGCTCGATTTTAGGCAGAGGCAACCTCTTACAGGCAAAGCGGGAAAACGAAGCCGGCGGCGGGGGCGGCTGGAGGGAATGACCTTGCCGCGCATGATTCGTGCCGTCGGGAGAGCGAGGGAGGGTAATGCAGGCACGTCGGGAACCCCCGGCAACCGAACGATTGCCGGGGGTCTCGATTGTTAGCGATAGACGTAGACGATGCGTCGCGTTGCCGGCTCGACCAGAACGGGCTGGCCGTTGATGCTGACATAGTCGTAGCTGTAGTCGGGAACGCGTTGAACGGCCACGGTCTGTGGCAGTTCGGCACCGACGACGACTTCACCATCGAGATAGACGGTCTCGCCGGGGTTGGACGTGACGTAGGTCCGCACATTTTCCGGCGGCACGATCGGGTCGATCTGTTCGACCGGGCCGATCAATTCGTCGCCGCTGCTGACGATCACGGGGTCATTGGGCTGCACTTCGTAGGTGACGGCCGGAATGGCCAGGTCGGACCGGCGCTCCTGGACCACGACGGCAGAACCGCCAAGATCCGTCGTCAGATACTGGGAATAGACCCAGCCGCGCACGCCGCCGACGTCAATGCGGCACCACTTGCTGCCTTCGATGCAGCCGTCGATAACCGCGGTGCTACCGCGGGTCGCAAGGCCGACTGTCGGATATTGAGGGCCCGGACCTGTGCGGATGTTAAGGTCCGTCACCGTGGTCGCGGTCATGGCTGCAAAGGCGGACGGCGTACCGATCGCCAACACCAAACCCGCGGCCGCAGCGGCTCGCAACAGGGGGCGGGTAAGCTTCACCATCGTGTTTCTCCTTATATTGACGAGGGCCAAACGCCAGCAAGCGCGCGGATGTTCCCCCGGGAACGTCACGAAATGTGACGCTGTGACATTCTCCAGCCGTTGCCGAGGGCAGGACACGCCAGGAGAACAGGCAACGGGAGAGGGACAAAATGCAGAATGCTCAGCCGAATCAGAACAACGTCGCCGCGCGCAGCCTGAAGCCGGTCGTTCGGATCGTCGTCGCCGCGGAGATCGCGATTTCGGCGCTGCTGATGACCACCGTGCAGTGGCCGGCACCCCAGCAGCTGTCTGCACCGCAAATAGCCTCGCTTCGCTGATTGGCGCTGTCACCGCCGCCAATTGCCGCTATAGGAAGATGACGAGATCCTAGAGCGCGTTGCGATCTTCCAGATTCGCTTCCTACGCTTTAGGTTCTGGATTTGTCGCATGTCGTTATCGCAATACCGCTCCCAAATTTTTGCGCGACATGCTCTAGAGAGGCACACGCGCATGTTACAGGCGGGCATCATCCCGGTTACCCATTTCGAGCAGAACTGCACCGTGCTGTTCGACAGCGAGACCAAGGAAGGCGTGATCGTCGATCCCGGCGGCGACGTCGATCTCATCCTGCAGACCATCCGCGAAAACGGCATCACGCTGAAGGCGATCTGGATCACCCACGGCCATATCGACCATGCCGGCGGCGCCAAGGAACTGAAGGACGCCCTCGGGCTCGAAATCATCGGTCCGCACAAGGACGACCTGCCGCTGCTCGAAAGGCTCGAAAGCCAGGCGGAGCGCTTCGGTCTGGCGATGAAGGTTCAGAACGTCATTCCCGATCGCTGGCTCGAAGAAGGCGACACGGTCTCCTTCGGCGACCATGTCTTCGAAGTCCTGCATTGCCCGGGCCATGCGCCGGGACACGTCGTCTATTTCAACCGGGCGCAGAACTTCGCCCATGTCGGCGACGTGCTCTTCCACGGCTCGATCGGCCGCACGGACCTGCCCGGCGGCAATCACCAGCAATTGCTCGATTCGATCCGCGACAAGATCCTGCCGCTCGGCGATAGCGTCGGCTTCATCTGCGGACATGGCCCGGGTGGTCAGATCGGCGAGGAGCGCCGCACCAATCCTTATCTGCGCGGGCTCTGAGCCACCACACACGCTCACGAAAAAAGCCCATGTCTCTATCAAGACATGGGCTTTTCGATTCTTACGCCGAACCTGATTAGCCGGCGGTGCAGAAGTAGCTGCGGCCGTCGTAGCCGCGGAAGGTGCCGCTATCCGGGTTGAACGAGCGGTAACGCTGCGCGCAGTAACGGTACCAGGACGGGGTCCAGGGCTCGAGCGAGCGGTAACCGCCACCATAGCTGTCGACGACGACAGGGCGTGCCTGGTAGACCGGGCGAGGGCGGTAGGCCGGACGCGGCTCGTAATAGTCGTATTCCGGTTCCGGATCGATGTAGACGCGCTCGTTGTAGCCGCCGTTGTAACGCGGCTGCGAAGCGATCGCGCCGCCGATCAGAGCGCCGGCAACGAGACCTGCTGCACCAGCTGCCCATGCATCGTCATTATTGTGGTGATGCCTGCCGCCTGCCTCGGCGGCGCCAAAGGTCGGGATGACCATAGCGGCTGCGGCGATCGAGAGAACGGCGGCTTTGATGAACTTGTTCATTTGGCTTCAATCCTTCGCATGGACCGGATCAACCCGGCCTTCATGATGGAGGAAGGTTAACGCGGCCAAACTGAACCGAGCCTGAACAAAAAAACCCGGCAAGAATGCCGGGCTTCAACTGGAATCTGTCAGCAGATAACGGCGTTAGCCGGCGATCTGCAGGTTGACCGCCTTCGGGCCTTTGCCGCGGCGATCCGGTTCGGTGTCGAAGCTTACCTTCTGGTTTTCCGTCAGACCGGTCAGGCCGGAAGCCTGGACCGCGGAAATGTGTACGAAGATATCTGCACCACCGTTGTCAGGCTTGATGAAACCAAAGCCCTTGTCGGTGTTGAAGAATTTTACAGTGCCAGTTTCGGCCATGCGTCAGGTCCTTTTCTCTCCACCCGTTTGACGGACGGGTAGCATTGCAATGTGCCCGGATGGGCGTTGGCAGGCAGTTCTCGACGTTTGAGGAAAGGGTCCTGGTTACCGCAGCCAGCCATTGGAAGGGCCGCATCTCTGCTTCCCATCGGTCTGGCCGCCCGGAGTTTTTGCGTCTCCGGCCCGCTTTTATTTCAAGATCTTCCCATGTTCGCAGATTGCCCGAACGAAAGTAAGATTGATGGGTTTATTTTGAATTGGCAAGCAAAACTTTTCGGGATTGGTATTGCGTCTTGTCATTGCTCAAAAATCGGTCATTTGCGGCTTTGTGGGGCGCTGCGCAAAATATATCGCAAGCTGTTGAAATCACAGCTTTTTGAAAACAATTGCTGCAAAATTGAGTGGTTTTCGCCGATTTCTCGTGCGCGGCGCGTAAAGCAGGCCAATCGCTTGGGATGCGTGCCGTCAGCAACTCCCTGATATGTTTGAGGCTTCTCACGTCGGCGGTTTCTTACGTAGATTTCTTGCAGAAAATCTAGAGCTCTCGGGCCGGGTCGAAAACGCAGGGCAAAGCTACGCCTTCGTTGCGAAGCAACGGGCCTATTGCCTGAACAACAGCAAGTAAAGCCTCAGTCCAGCGTCTTGGCGGTGGCGTGCCTATAGTTTCTTGAGGAGCCCTCAGGCAGGTGCTGCGGCGCGGCGGCCCTTCGTCAGTTCAGGCACGATCTCCACCGTCAGCATGGCGGCAAAGATGATGGCGCAGCCGGCATAACCGATCGGGGTGATGACTTCGCCAAGCAGGAGAACGCCGAAGAGGGCGGCAAAGAGTGCTTCGCTCGACAGGAAGATCGCAGCCTGCGGCGCCGTGGTGTAGCGCTGCCCGACGACCTGAAGAATGAAGGCAAGGCCGCTCGAAAAGATGCCGGCATAGAGGATCTCGAAGAGCGCGCCCTCTATGGCAGCGAAGCTCAGGGGCTCGGTCGTGACGGCGAGGGCGAAGCCGAGCACGGCGCAGACGGCGAACTGCGTCATCGACAGCAGCATCGGCCGGCCGCTGCTTGGGGCAAACAGGCCGATGAGCAGCAGTTGTACCGCCCAGAACAGGGCGCAGACCACGGTCAGGTAGTCGCCACCCGTCAGCGTCGACAGCGTGCCGCCGCTCAAGAGGAAAATGCCGAACAGCGCCATCAACGCCCCCGGCCAGATCACCCAATGCGGCTTGCGGCGCAAGAAGATCACCGTCAAGACCGGGACGAAGACGACGTAGAGACCGGTGAGGAAGCCGGAATTGGTGACGCTGGTGTCGAGCAGGCCGAATTGCTGCGTCACGGCGCCGGCAAAGAGCGCCAGGCCGATGAAGATGAAATTGCGCACGGTCGTCAGCTTGATCGGTTCGGCCGCGCGTTTCGTTTCGATGATGGCCAAGGGCATGGCGACCAGTGTCGCGATCGCAAAACGAAGCGCGATGAACCACAGCGGGCTGATCGCATCCATCGCCGTCGACTGTGCAACGAAGCCGGCGCCCCAGATGGCGCCTGAAATCAAAAGCAGCAGATTGGCCTGAATGCGCGACATGTCGTTCTCTCCTCGGACAGGCGCGTCTAGCAGTTGCGTTTTCGCCGGGCAAGGCTCATCGTCGCCACGGTTGGGCGGAGTTGTTGTCGATGGAAACGGCCGGAGACACGGTGCCGGGAGAGGGCGCCGAGGAGGGGGCTCAGCTCCTATCACCCATCGGAGATCGGCGACCATGAGCGATGCCGGCTATTCAGGCACGCCGCTCGGGCGCAAGCTGGGGCTGAAAGACGGGCAGCGGGCCCTGCTTCTTCGGGTTCCAGCCGGGCTCGATGCGATCAGCGGTTTTTCCGGCTTTCGCGCCAGCGAGACCGAGATCGGCACCGTGGCCGCGCGCGACATTGACTATGCGCATGTGTTTGAAACGGAGCGATCGGTTTTGGAAGAGCTCGCGCCGAAGCTGGCTGCGAGATTGAAGCCGGACGGCATGCTGTGGGTCTCCTGGCCAAAGAAGGCGTCGAAGCGGCCGACGACACTGACCGAGGACGTTTTGCGTGAAATCTTCCTGCCGCTCGGCCTTGTCGACGTGAAGGTTTGCGCGGTCGATGCCGTCTGGTCCGGGCTGAAATTCATGTTCCGGCGCGAGGTTCGCGATCGGCTATCGTGAACGTGCGGCGCGCACCGGCTATTGCGTCGCCGCCCGGGAGACCCTGAGCACGGCGCCGTCTTCCTCGTCCGTCACCATCAGCAAGGCGCCGTCGGGTGCCACCACGACGTCGCGGATGCGGCCGAATTCGCCGTCGAACAGCCGCTCCTCGGAGCCGATCGCGCCGCTGTCGTCGCGTTCGAGCCGGGCGAGCAATTGGTACTTCAGCGCCGCCACCAGAAGATCGCCATCCCATTCGGGAAACATCTCGCCGCGATAGACGGCAAGCGCGCCAGGCGCGATCGAGGGATCCCAATAGAAGAGCGGCTGATCGAGGCCTTCTTTCGCCGTACCTTCGCCGATCTCGGCGCCGGAATAGTCCTTGCCGTAGGTAATGACGGGCCAGCCGTAATTGTGGCCGGGCTTCGGATTGTTGATCTCGTCGCCGCCGCGCGCGCCGTGCTCGACCGTCAGAAGCGTGCCGTCCTTCGGATCGAAGGCGATGCCTTGAGGATTGCGGTGGCCCTTCGACCAGATCTCCGGCAGGCCGCCGGTGCCGCCGCGATAAGGATTCGATCCGGGAACGCTGCCGTCGGCATTGATATGCAGGATGGCGCCGGCATGATCGCGCGGGTCTTGCGCCCGGTCGCCTTCGCCGCGATCGCCGATGCCGAAGAAAAGGCTGCCATCGGGAGCGATTGCGATGCGCGAGCCGAAATGCTGGCCCTTGCCGGTAAACTTGCTCATCCGGAAGAGCTCCTTGACGTCGGTAAGCCCGGTTCCGTCGGCGGCGAGCTTTGCCCGTAGGACGACGGTGCCGTAGCCGCCTTTGCCGTTGGCGGCCATCGTCAAGTAGAGCGTCCGGGTTTCTGCAAAACGGGGATCGAGCGCGATGTCGAGCAGGCCGCCCTGGCCACGCTCGGCGACCTCGGGCACGCCCGTCAGCGGTTTCGAGAGCTTGCCGTCGCGCAGGATCCGCAGCCGACCCGGCCGCTCGCTGACGATCAGGCCGCCATCGGGGAGTGCCTCGACGGACCAGGGGTGTTCAAGCCCGGTCGCGAGCGTCTCGACACGCACGGTACCGTGCTCGCTCGGAAACTCGCGGGCATCCTGTGCCCCGGCGCTCGGAGGAGCAAACGTTGCCAGCGCAACGGACACGGCCAGGATTCCGACCGCACGCGACCGTTTGCCCGCCCGTCCCGATGTTCCAGCGCCCGTATGCCCCATTCCGTTTCTCCCGCACCGACTCGTTCAGCAGGCAAGCTGGGGCGATCGACGGAGCGGTTCAAGTCACATCCGATCAAAAGCGGTTTATTTCGAGATCGAGCCCGTGGTCAGCGGTACCGGACGCTGTTCGCCGATAAGTTCTGCATCGACGATGTAGCGCATCGGTCCCTGCTCGATCGCGTCGAAGGGCCAGCAGGTGGCGAGCGCCAGATGGTGGCCGCTGGCGGACGCGTTGATGCCGCTTTCGTCCCAGCGGGCAACCCGGCTTTCGCCGGCCCTAAACAGGAAGCGGCGGCCGTCCTTGCGGGTCAGCACCAGAAGGTCGCCGGGGTTGACGTCCTTCAGCCAGCGAAAATGCGTGTCGCGATGGGCGGCGATGACCGAGGTACCTTCGTCGCCGGGGAGCGGCGTCGTCGTCAACCAGGCGGGGCCGAAGGCCAGCGCTTCGCCGCTTGCGCCTTGGAGCACGATCGCCGAGCGGTTGATCCGAGGCGCCGAGATTTCCGCGGCCGTCTGGAAATCGGCCCAGGGCCAGGGCTTGCCATCCGGGTTGCCGTGCAGCTGCGCCTCGAAGGTACGCTTCAGAAGCACCTGCGAGACCTCGGCCTTGGCCTTCATGTAGAAGCCCTTGCCGATCAGAAGCAGACCGGCAAGGGCAATGAGCGAGATGATCGCGAGCACGATCGTTTCGACCGCCGAGAGGCGGGCGAGAAAGCCCGGCCGTGGCTCGGACTGATCCTTGTCAGCGGCCACGGCGGCGCACTCCGGCAAGCACGACGGCGGCGATCGGCGCCCGCCAGTAGACAAAGGTCGTGCCGGCAAGCAGAGCGAAGACGAGCAGCATCAGGCCGATCAGGATCTGCTTGTCGGCCTCCGTTGCCGTCTGCGGCAGGGCGACCTGGTTGTTGGCTTCCGCGAGCAGACCTGCCGCCCGCGCCGTCGGTGCGGCCAGCATGCGGTCGGCCGTGACCATCGCAAGCTTGGTTCGGCTTTCGAGCGCGGCGTCACGTTCGTTGACTTTGCCGGGGACAGTCTCGACAGGGGCTTCGCCGAAGACCTTTCCGAAGTCCCAGCCGGCGGGGAGATTGAGCGGCAGCTTCGTTTCGCTCAGGTTCTCGCTGGCGGGCCGCGACGGCGTCGCGTCGACGGCAACGAGGCTGGTCACGCGGGAGACCAGATGGTGGGCAAGTGCCACCGTCTCGATCCGCTTGTCGAGGGTCGCGGGGTCGGCGATCGTCGACGCGCTCGCTTCGAGGTCGTCGATCTTGCGGCGCGCCCAGAGCTTGGCGATGCCTTCGCCGGTCGAGGCCTTGGCGATGTCCATCTCCACCCGCCAGGGCTGGTCGCCGGCCTTGCCGAGGATCTGCATCTTGCCTTCGGGTGCGGTGCCGCCGAGTTCGGCCGTCAGCACCACGGGCTCGCCGCGATAAAGATCGGGCATCGGGTTGGGGGTGATGTCGCTCGCCGAGGCGCCCTCGAAGCTCGCGGCGATATCGGTCATTGCGGGGCTTTCGAGCTTGGTGAAAAGCTCGCCCATGCGCGCGGCGACCTCGCTCTCCGAGCCGATCAGCGTGAAGGTGCCGCGGCCATATTCGGCCGCCTTGGTCATGAAGTGGCTGTTCGGAGCAGAGCCGATGCCGACGGTGAAGACGCGAGCCTCGCCGCGGTTCTTCTGGATCTCCTCGAAAAGCTGCGTCTCGTTGCCGATCGCGCCGTCGGTCAGGAAGACCACCTGGCGAAGTGCGCCGGCCTGGACCGGTCCTTGCGTGCGAAGGGCCGCTTCCAGCGCCGGCAGCATCTCGGTGCCGCCATCGGCTGTCAGGCCGCGCACATAGGCGATTGCGTCCTCCCGCTTATCCGGTGTCGCTTCGACCAGCTCGGGGAAGTGTACCGACATGGTGTCGTCGAAGCGGATGACGTTGAAACGGTCCTCGGGCTTCAGCCTCGAGATCGCGAGCGCCAGGCTCTCCTTGGCTTGCTCCATCGACGGGCCGGCCATCGAGCCGGAATTGTCGATGACGAAGACGATCTCCCGCTTGACCGGCTTGGCGCCGGCCTCGTTTGCTGCTGCCGGCGGCGTGACGAAGGAAAGCAGATAGGTCTTGCCGCCGACCGTTTCGCGGAACAGGCCGGCATAGGGGCTCTTGCCCTCGATCGCCTTCCAGGTGAGCTCGAAGTCGCGATCGGCAGGCACGCTGTCGCCCTTCAGCGTCACGCGGCGGCTGAGATCGTCAAGATTGGCGATATCGACGTCGTGGTAGCCTGATTTCACTTCGCCGAGCGGGAAGCCGGCCTTGAGGTTCACCGTCAGTGTGACGGGGTTGATCCTGGCGTTCTCTTTGGGGTCGAGGACCGGCGCTTCGATCTTCTCGCGGTCGGGGACCGGGTCGCTGACGGCATAGCCGGTGCGGCTGTCGAGATCGACGGTCTGAACGATCGGCTGCGGGTTGTAGCGCGGCGCCACGACCATGGGGAAACGCAGCGAATAGAGGCCGTTCGATTGGCGGACCGCGCTCTGGTACTCGATCTGCACGACGACCGTTTCGCCGGGACCGATATTGGCGACCTGGTTGGTGAAGATGTTCGGGCGCTGCTGTTCGAGAAGCGCTGCCTTCTTGCCCTCGGCCTTTGCCTGCTCGTAAATCTCCCTGGCCGCCTCACGCGCCTTGATCTCACCCTCGATGAAGCGGTCGCCGATCTGCATCTTCAGCGTGTCGACGGCCGAATCCTCGGGCAGGGGAAAGACATAGGTGCCCTCAACCCAGCCCTTGCTCGGGTTCTCGAAGCGCTGGGTGACGCGGGTGCGCATGATCGGGCCGTTGACGTCGATCTGAACGTCGGTCGCAAGGCGCGGCGCCTCGACGAAATAGCCCGGCTCCTTCGACGGAAAGAGCAGGGCGCCGGTGCCGATGTCGTTGGGGCGAACGTAGCCCGCCAGCTGCCGCGGCTTGGCATCAGCAGTTTGCGCGGTCGCCTGGGTCATCAGGCCGATGAACATCAGGATGCAGGCGGCAAGGGCTGCGAGCGCCAGGTACATGCCCCAGCGCGCTTCGCTCTGCCGTGTCTTCATGGAAGCGATTTCGTCGTCGAGAAACATTGCATAACCCCCGTAATGCGAATGTGTTCGGATCATCGAAGGAAAAGCCCGGAAACCGGCTGTTGCTGGACGGAATTGCGGCGTTCCGCGACAGTTGTGGTGGCTAAATTATGGCATTTGAAAAATTGCGGGATTGCGCTGATTTTTTTGAATAAATCGCGATCACCAACCGTTTCTGGCCGTTACGTTTCGTGGCCGTTCGAACGGGTGCCACAATCCGTTTTGTCGGCGCTCGACGGACGGTGATGCATCGCTCGGTATCGCGACCTCCGATCGACGATGCTGATCGCATTCATGAAACTTTGTCATGGTGACGCTTTTTGCCCGCGTTTCCGGCGTTTTTGCCTATCCGGCGCTTGCAAGACCGGGCGTCTTTCGACATAGACCTAACCGCTATGGAGCCTGCCTTTTCGTTCCGTAGCGATCACCTCGTCTCGAAACGATCAGGACCTTCACCCATGGCCTTCCTTGCCGATGCCCTTTCCCGTGTAAAGCCTTCCGCCACCATCGCCGTTTCGCAGAAAGCCCGTGAGCTGAAAGCGAAAGGCCGCGATGTCATCGGCCTTGGCGCCGGTGAGCCGGACTTCGACACGCCCGACAATATCAAGAAGGCCGCCATCGACGCGATCAATCGCGGCGAGACGAAGTACACGCCGGTCTCCGGCATCCCGGAACTGCGCGAAGCGATCGCCAAGAAGTTCAAGCGCGAGAACAACCTCGACTACACCGCCGCCCAGACGATCGTCGGCACCGGCGGAAAGCAGATTCTTTTCAACGCCTTCATGGCGACGCTGAACGCTGGCGATGAAGTCGTCATCCCGGCGCCCTACTGGGTTTCCTACCCGGAGATGGTGGCGCTGTGCGGCGGCACGCCGGTGACGGTTTCGACCAAGCAGGAAAACAACTTCAAGCTCAAGGCCGAAGATCTGGACAAGGCGATCACGCCGAAGACCAAGTGGTTCATCTTCAACTCGCCGTCAAACCCGTCGGGTGCCGCCTACAGCCATGCCGAGCTGAAGGCGCTGACCGACGTGCTGATGAAGCACCCGCATGTCTGGATCCTCACCGACGACATGTACGAGCACCTGACCTATGGCGACTTCAAGTTCGCGACCCCGGTCGAGGTCGAGCCCGGTCTCTATGACCGCACGCTGACGATGAACGGCGTCTCCAAGGCCTATGCCATGACCGGCTGGCGCATCGGCTACGCCGCCGGCCCGCTGCAGCTGATCAAGGCCATGGACATGATCCAGGGCCAGCAGACCTCGGGCGCCACCTCGATCGCCCAGTGGGCGGCCGTCGAGGCGCTGAACGGCACGCAGGACTTCATTCCCGAAAACAAGAAGATCTTCGAAGGCCGCCGCGATCTCGTCGTGTCGATGCTGAACCAGGCCAAGGGCATTTCGTGCCCGACGCCCGAAGGCGCCTTCTACGTCTATCCGTCCTGCGCCGGCTTGATCGGCAAGACCGCGCCGTCGGGCAAGGTGATCGAGACGGACGAAGACTTCGTCTCCGAGCTGCTCGAATCCGAAGGCGTCGCCGTCGTCCACGGTTCGGCCTTCGGCCTCGGCCCGAACTTCCGCATCTCCTATGCGACCTCGGAAGCCCAGCTCGAGGAAGCCTGCCGCCGCATCCAGCGTTTCTGCGCCGCCTGCAAGTAAGCGCGGGCGACCGTCTTTCAAAAAAAGAACCCGCCGGCAACGGCGGGTTTTTTCGTTCGTAAACCGATTCAACCGTTGGCCATACTGATTCAAGTCAGCCGGCTAAGGCCTTGAAATCAGGTTTCATTCTCAGGCGCCGGGAACCTCGTCGTCGCCAACGATGCCACCCTCGCTTTCGAGGATCGAGAGGCGGCGGGCCTCTGAGCGGGTGAACTTCAGCCGTACGCCGATGCCGCGTTCGCCCTCCGGCAGAAACACCGCGCCGGCATTTTCGAGCGCATGCTTCAACGAGAGGATCACGGCGTCGCCGGGTTTCTCCAGCTTGCGCTCGAACTTGAGGATCGTCTCCTCGTCGACGCCGGAAAAGCTTGAAAGCATTTCGCGCGAAATTTCGATCAGCGCCCTGGCGGCGCGGCACTGTGGACCTGTAATCATCGTCACCTCCAGTTGCGGTGAGGATGCGCGAAGGGTGGCCGAGGGTCAACAACAAGCAGATGGCCCGCGGCGTTTCGACCGCGGGCCATCTGCTTGTTGTTTGCTTGCGGCGCGTTGGCGAGCATCATCGGCGTGCGCTTGCATCCGGACCGCTGGGGCCGCCCTCTATTTGCCCCGCATCGCCTCGATGAGGCCGGAGGCCTCGTCGCTGCCAAAGCCGGCGGCGAGGCGCTTTTTTGCCAGCCTTTCGATCGGCTCCATGAAGGCCGGATCGATGCCCAGGCTGCGGCTTGCGGCAACGATGTTGGTGATCGCCACCGACTGCATTGAGAGGTTCGACATCACGTCGCGGCCGTGGTCGCCGCTGTCGATCCGTTCGGCATAATCAGGCAGCGCCGTCATCATCGCGGCAAGCCAGGGCTCGACCAGCGGCAGGAACTGCTTCGCGGTGAAGCCGACGCTGCCGGCGAGCGCCGTTGCGTGCAGATAGCCGCCGAAGAGACCGTACATCGCCGACAGCAAGGCGAGGTCGCTGACCGCGGCGAGAACAGGATCCTCGCCGAGATAGTGGCTCTGGCCGAAGGCGGCCAATTGCTCCCTGGTTTTTTCGAAAGCATCGGCGCTGCCACTACAGAGAATGAAGGCATCCGGTGTGCCGATCATCGGCGGCGTCGCCATGATTCCTCCGTCGAGATAGCGTGCGCCGAACGCTTCAAGGCGGGCCGCGACCGCCCGGACTTCATCCGGGCGACCGTTGGTGAGGTTGATGACGGTCTTGCCTGCGAGCATGGGGCCGACATCTGCCAGCGTCGTTTCGACGGCGGCGTAGTCGGTGAGGCATAGGATGAGGATATCGCTGGCCGCAATGGCTTCGGTGACCGTTGCTGCCCGGCGAGCGCCGCGGGCAACCAGCGCGTCGGCCCGCGCGGACGTACGGTTCCAGACGGTGGCGGTGTTGCCCGCGTCGATGAGGGTTTTGGCAAGTGCCGTGCCCATGGCGCCGAGGCCGATGATGGCGATGGATTTGGACATCGTGATTCTCCGCTCCTGGTTCCCCGCTCTGGCCCGCTTCAGGCCGCCGGCGACAATTGCTGGCCGAGGCCACCGTCGACGGTGAGGCGTGCGCCGGTGGTGAAGGTGGCATCGAAGGCGAGGAACAGCACGGCGCGGGCGACTTCGTCCGCCGTGCCGTTGCGGCCCATCGGGGTGATCGCATCGCCGAGCGCCTTGAACTCGGCACGTTCGGCGTCGGTGACGCCCGCCACGCCCTTGGTCGGCGTATCGATGAAGCCGGGGCTGACCGAGTTGACCCTTATGCCGCGCGGCAGAAGCTCGGCGGCAAAGACGGAGGCAAACGAGATCAGCGCCGCCTTGCTGCCGCTATAGACCGCCATTCCCGGATGGCCGCCGACATCAGCAACCGACGAGGTAAAGACGATCGAGCCGCCGTCGCGGATCAGCGGCGCCAGCCGCTGGACGGTGAAAAAGGCACCCTTGGTGTTGATGGTGAACTGGCGATCGTAGGAGGCCTCCGTCACCTGGTCGAATGGCTCGAGCAGCGATGTGCCGGCGTTGACGTGCAGGAGATCGATCGAACCCAGCTTCTGCCCGACCGTCGCCCCGAGCACAGCGATCTCGCCGAGATCGGCGACATCTGACTTTACCGCATGAACGCGGTCGCCGAAGCGCTGCTGGATCCGGGCGAGGTTCTCTTCGTTGTTTCCGGTCAGAAGCACCTCGGCGCCGCCGTCGACGAGCCGCTCGACCGTCGCCAGACCCATGCCATGCGTGCCGCCGATGACGACGGCTTTCTTGTCTTGATAGATACCCATTGTCTTTTCCTTCGATATCAGGCCTCGATGAGGAAGAGATAATTTCGTGGACGATATTGCGTAAGACGGGCAAACGTGGATGTATCGTCCACGCTTGTAGACATTGGAGGCCCGCGATGCGCAATCTCAACGACTTCATCGTCTTTGCCCATGTGGTCGATCACAAGGGGTTCGCGCCGGCGGCGCGGGCGCTGAACGTGCCGAAATCGACGCTGAGCAAGCGCGTGGCCGAGTTGGAAAAGACGCTTGGTGTCCGGCTGATCAACCGAACTTCGCGTCGCTTCACCGTGACGGAGATAGGCGAGGATTTCTACCGGCATGCCTCGGCGATGTTGATAGAGGCGGAGGCGGCCGAAGCCATCGTCAAGGGGCGCCTTGCCGAACCGAGCGGAACGGTGAGGATCACCGCCTCTGTGCCGACGGCTCAGATGATGCTGGCGGGGCTGCTGCCGCCGCTGGCGCAGGCCTATCCCAAGATGCGGGTGATGCTGCACGCGACGGACCGTTTCGTCGATGTGGTGCAGGAGGGCTTCGACATCGCAGTGCGCGATCACTTCGCACCGTTGCCCGATTCCGGCATGGTGCAGCGGCGGGTGGCAAACGATGCCATCCTGCTCGTGGCAGCGCCCGCCTACCTGGAAAATCGCGGGCACCCGCGCGAACCGAGCGACCTTTCGCGCCACGACGGGCTGCTGGCCTCCCTGACCTCGGAGGGATGGACGATGCGCAACGACGCGGGCGTGGTCGTCAGGGTGCGCCCCATGCCGCGGTTCCTCGCAGACGAATCCAACGTGTTGCTCGAGGCCGCCGTCTCCGGTCTTGGCATCACCGCGCTACCGAGAAAGATCTGTCGGGCGGCAATCGAGGCTGGAAGTCTTGTGCGTGTGCTTGCCGATTGGGAGGCAGGCAGCGTGACGACGACGCTGTTGATGCCGCATCGGCGCGGGCAATTGCCGTCGGTTCGCGCCGTCGTCGACTTCATCGTCACGCATCTGCCAGGAGAGTGAGGCCGGGCGGCAGCGAAGGCGCATGCTCGAAAAGAAAAGGCCCGCTCGGAGCGGGCCTTCGAAGCTTGTCTCGGTCGGTCGCTTAGCGCTCTGCGAGCGCCGGTTCGCCCTTCTTCTCGCGCACGAGGTTCATGAAGCGGCGGAAGAGATAGTGGCTGTCCTGCGGGCCGGGGGAGGCTTCCGGGTGGTGCTGGACCGAGAACACCGGCTTGCCGGCGACGCGCAGGCCGCAATTGGTGCCGTCGAAGAGCGAAATGTGAGTCTCATCAACACCCTGCGGCAGCGACTTCGAATCCACCGCGAAGCCGTGGTTCATCGAGACGATCTCGACCTTGCCGGTGGTGTGGTCCTTGACCGGATGGTTGGCGCCGTGGTGGCCCTGGTGCATCTTTTCGGTCTTGCCGCCGAGTGCCAGCGCCAGCATCTGGTGGCCGAGGCAGATGCCGAAGACCGGGATGTCGGTCTTGAGCAGGTCCTGGATGACCGGCACGGCGTATTTTCCGGTTGCTGCCGGGTCGCCGGGGCCGTTCGACAGGAAGATGCCGTCCGGCTTCTGCGCCAGCACTTCGTCGGCGCTGGTCGTGGCCGGCATGACCGTGACGCGGGCGTTGAGGCCGGCAAAGAGGCGCAGGATGTTGCGCTTCACGCCGTAGTCGAGCGCGACGATATGGTAGGCGGCATCGGTTTCGCCGAGCGTCGAATAACCTTCGTTCCAGACCCACGGCTGCTCGTCCCAGCGCGACGACTGGCCGGAGGTCGCGACCTTGGCAAGGTCGAGGCCCTCAAGGCCGCTCCAGGCCTTGGCTTCCTTCTTCAGCGTCTCGATATCGAAGACGCCCGAGGGGTCGTGGGCGATGACGGCGTTCGGCATGCCGTTTTCTCGGATCCAGGCAGTAAGCGCGCGGGTGTCGATGCCGCAAAGGCCGATGATGCCGCGGGCCTTCAGCCAGGCGTCGAGGTGCTTGGCGGCGCGGTAGTTGGACGGCTCGGTGATGTCGGCCTTGAAGATGACGCCGACCGCGCCGTGGCGTGCTGCCGGCGTCAGGTCTTCGATGTCTTCGTCATTGGCGCCGATGTTGCCGATGTGCGGGAAGGTGAAGGTGACGATCTGGCCGAGATAGGAGGGGTCCGTCAGAATTTCCTGGTAGCCCGTCAGCGCCGTGTTGAAGCAGACCTCCGCCTGCACTTTGCCGGTCGCGCCGATGCCCTTGCCCTCGATCACGGTGCCGTCGGCCAGAACGAGCAGTGCGGTTGGTTTTTCAGTGGTCCATGCGGGTGTCGCGGTCATCGTTCCTATCCCGTTGCGGCGCGAAGCGGGGGCTTGAAAGCCCGGCAGTCGATCGCCATTTCTTTGCTCAGGCATGGACGCGCGGAAACCCCGCGGAAAAGTGCTCTCATGCCGATGTTGTGCAGGTGCGGGAAAATACCCAAAGCGCTTAGCCGGGTCAACCGGCCGCTGTGAATTGTCGGGAAATAAAATTCCTTGTAATTCAAGCGGTTGCGTATTCCGTTTGATTGCGCCTGTCACACTGGTTTAAGACGACGACAACAATGATGGTTTCGAACCGGTTCCGGGCAGAGCACCGCGGGCCGGTTTTGACATGGAGTATGGACATGCGCGACCTGTTCGCTAACGCACTGAAGGAAGCCCTCAAAGCCAAGGACGCACGGCGTACCTCGACCGTGCGGCTGATCCAGGCGGCGATCAAGGATCGGGACATTGCCAATCGGGGCCTCGGCAAGGACCCGGTCAGCGATGACGACATCCTGCAGATCCTCGCCAAGATGATCAAGCAGCGCGAAGAATCGGCTCGTATCTACGACGACGCCGGCCGGCCGGAGCTTGCCGCGCAGGAGCGTGAGGAAATCGTCATCATCAACCAGTTCCTGCCGGCCCAGCTTCCGGAGGCAAAGGTGAAGGAACTCTGCGCCTCGGTCATCGCCGAAACCGGCGCACATGGCCTGCGTGATATGGGCAAGTGCATGAACGTGCTCAAGGAGCGCTATCCCGGCCAGATGGACTTCGCCAAGGCCTCCGGCCTGGTGAAGGAACTGCTCAAGTAGCTCCGCTCAAGTCAGTGCCGCCGCCCGTTGCGATAAGACGGGCGTCGCCACCTCGGCTTTCGCCGGAAACGTCGCTTCGAATGCGCGATCGATGAGCGCGAACTTCTCCGCCTGATAATCCCAGTATTCACGGATGAAGGCTTTGGACAGCCAGACCGCGCCGCGTCCGGGCGACCGCTCCCACCCCATATTGCCCAAAAGGGCTGCCTTGTCGAAGATCCGCTTGAGGTGGGTCTTGGAGATGATGAAGCGTTCGCTGAGATCGCTCGGCGAAACCGGCCCGATGGCGAGGCGCTCTGCCTCGGGGTCGAAGGCGCCGATGCGGGAAAAGAGATCGTCCATCACCACGCCCCCGGAATTGACCCAGGTGAAGAGGTCGAAGGTCGGGCCTGGACGACGGACCGTGTCGTTGCCGACAAGCGCGTGGGCGACGGCGGCCTGCAGCCGGCCGAACTGGGCCTGCTCTTCGCTTAGCCGTGCCAGCCGCGACTGGCCATCGAAGGCGTCGAGGATGGCCAGATGGGACTGCATCCATTTCCAGACATAGTCGAGTGCTGCCTCGGTAGGCTCCAGCGGCCGGCTGCGCTTGTCTGGCTGCACCGTGATGTAGCGGGCGAAGCGGTAGGTAACCATTTCCTGCACGAAGGATGCCGCGGTGTTGCGGCTGGCGATCCCGTGCATGACGGCATAGTTGATGAAACGGCCGCTGTAGAGGCCGCTCGAGGGATCATCCGGATCGCGGTCGTGATAAAGTGCAAGCCCGGATTGGGCCATCAGCCAGCGCTGCTGCGAGGCAAAGATCGAGGCGAGCCGCGGGTTTGCCGCATACATCTCCACCATGCCGCGCGCATAGCTCAGCACCGCGCCGAAGAAAGCCGGACTGGAGGCGAGCACTTTGACGGAAATGGCCATGGCAAGTGATCCAATTCGAGACGGCGAATTGATCCTTTTCGTCAAAGGGGTGTCAAGTGCTACTTTTGGTCTTCAGAAAATATTCATACACAACTTTTGATTGGCCGTCCGGCGTGCGATTCCCGTTTCGCTCCTGTGAATAGCGTGCAAGCAGGATCACTGTTGTAGCGCCCGCCGGCCATGCCGCCTATATGGAGGATCGACCAGAGGTATCCATGCGCTTTTCACAGTCCTTTCTTGACGAGATACGCGATCGCGTTCCGATTTCGGACGTGATTGCCAAGCGCGTTAGCTGGGACCGGCGCAAGACCAACGTCTCGCGCGGCGACTATTGGGCCTGCTGCCCCTTTCACGGCGAGAAGTCGCCGAGCTTTCACTGCGAGGACCGCAAGGGCCGCTACCATTGCTTCGGCTGCGGTGTCTCGGGTGACCACTTCCGCTTTCTCACCGATCTCGAAGGCCTGAGCTTTCCCGAAGCCGTGCAGCAGATCGCTGACATGGCGGGCGTTGCCATGCCGCAACCGGATCCGCAGGCAGAGCGCCGGGAGAAGGAACGTACAAGCCTGCTCGACGTGATGGAGCTGGCGACCGCGTACTTCGAGGACCAACTCCAGACGGCCAACGGCGCCAAGGCGCGCGCCTATCTGCGCGAGCGCGGGCTGACGGGGCGCACGATCGAGACCTTTCGTTTGGGCTACGCGCCCGACAGCCGCAACGCGCTCAAGGAACATCTCGCCGGCAAGGGCGTCGGCAAGGAACAGATCGAGGCCTGCGGCCTCGTTGTGCACGGGCCGGACGTGCCGGTTTCCTACGACCGGTTCCGCGACCGCATCATGTTCCCGATCCTGTCGTCGCGCGAGAAGGTCATCGCGTTTGGCGGCCGCGCCATGTCGCCGGACGCGCCGGCCAAGTATCTGAACTCGAACGAGACCGAGCTCTTCCACAAGGGCAACGTGCTCTACAATTTCGCCCGCGCGCGCCGTGCTTCGCAAGGAGCCGCACGTGACGTCGGGCAGGACGATGCGGCCGGAACGATCATCGCCGTCGAAGGCTACATGGACGTGATCGCGCTGCATCAGGCGGGCGTCGAAAACGCCGTTGCGCCGCTCGGCACGGCGCTCACCGAAAACCAGCTCGATCTCTTGTGGAAGATGACGTCGCAGCCGGTGCTCTGCTTCGACGGCGATGGGGCGGGCATTCGTGCCGCAAACCGCGGCGTCGACCTGGCGCTGCCGCATCTGAAGCCCGGCCGTTCGGTCCGCTTCGCCATGCTTCCGGACGGGAAGGATCCCGACGACCTCGTGCGTCAGGAGGGCCGTGGACCCTTCGACAAGGTGCTCGCCAACGCCCGTTCGCTCGCCGAGATGGTCTGGCAGCGCGAGATCCAGGGCGGCGCTTTCGACACGCCGGAAAAGCGCGCCGAGCTCGAAGCACGGCTGAAGCAGGTGACATCCGTGATCGCCGACGAAAGCGTGCGCCGGCACTATGGCCAGGACATGCGCGACCGGCTTCACGCCTTCCTGCCATCCTCAGGGGCAGGGCGGGGCGAGCGGCGTCCGTTTGAACGCGGCGGCCGGCAGGGCGGTGGCGGCGGAGCACGCGGCGCTGGTCAGCCACGGGGGCCGAATGCGAGCGGGCCGACGGCAATCTCCGACCGGCTGGCGCGCTCGACACTGGTCAGCGGACAGCAGGTGGCGCCGCTTCTGAGAGAGAGCGTTCTGGCACTCACCATCGTCAACCATCCGCAATTGCTGTTCGACGAATATGACGAGATCTCGACGATCGAGTTCGACCACCGCGAGCTGCAGCGCTGCTGGGCGGCGGTGCTGAACGCTGCGGCTGCGCAGGGGCCGCGGTTGAACCGCGAGGATCTGCTCGAACAATTGCAGGCGGAGGGTTTTGGTGCGCTGATTGCCGCGATCGACCAGCAGATCCGCTATGCGCGGCTCTGGACCGCGACAACGGCGGCCGCGCCCGAGGACGCCCGCGAAGGATATCTGCAGGCGCTGGCACTGCACCAGCGCTCGAAGGCATTGCACTGGCAGGTGCGCGAGCTCGAACGCGAACTGGCCCATGCGACCGAGGAGGGCGACCTCGAAGCCGTGCCACAGCTTTTGCGCACGCTTCAGGAAGTGCAGCACGAAGTGACGCGGCTTGAAAACCAGGAAGCGATCATCGAAGGCTTTGGCGTGCTTTCAGGCCGCGTGAAGGGGCCGGCGGCGCGCTAGCTGCTGGGTTTTCCCCGCAGCGAAAGCAGGCCTGTTCTCGGCGAAGTCTCGACTATTCGCGCCAATGATCGGCCACCCATGGCGATGGGCGAAGGTAGTGCCGGAGATAGCGAAACGCATTCTTCTCGTAACGGTCGGATGCAAACAGCCCGAGGATATGGCCAAGCGGGGTGGAGACCTTGTCCTTCTTGCCGAAGCGGCCTTGGATCGCATGCTGCGGCAGGAGGTTGCGCGGGAACAGCACGACGCGCGCGTCCTTGGGCAGTCGGGGTGCCAGGAAAAAGTTGAGCGGGAACGGCCGGCGGCAGTCCTGCCGGAAATGCAGGACCCAGCGGCGGGGGAAAAGTTTGGTCCCGCCCGGCGCATTGCGCGTGACGAAGCGCTGCTCGAAACGGTATTCGTCGGCAATGCCTTGCGGGTCGGCGCGGAACTTCTCCTGCAACGGCACCAGCTTGCCGACTGGATAGCGAAACAGCGAGGTCTGGCCGAGGCGCTCGAACGGCGTCGTCTGGTTACGGGCGAGGATGACGTCGTCCGGTTCTCCCTCCTCGAAGAAACCATCGAGCGATCCGACGATGACCAGGTCGAGGTCCAGGAACAGGACGGGGCCTTTGAGATTGCCGAGCTTCGGCCCCCACAGCCGCGACTTCTGCCAGATGCCGGGCGTGTTCTTGGGCATTTCGCCGATGTCCAGCGGCGGCAAATCCTCGCACAGGATTTCTGGACGCAGGCCGTCGCGATTGTCGGTAAAGCAGGTGAAGGTGAAGGGCGGGGTGATGTTGCGCGCCACCATGGCGTAGAGCCGGTTGATGAACGGTGCGCCGTACTTCGTACCCCAGTTGATGCAGATGATCTGCTTGACGCCGCCGCTCGCCGCTAGAATATTTGCCATAATCACGTCCCGATTTCTGCGCGCCACTAAAGTACCGATGCGTTATCAAGGTCAAGCTGTCGGGGCAATCCCCGGTGAAGCGCAGCAGGGCCTGCGGGGAAAAACAGCCCTTGTCTCTTCAGTTGCGGCAAGGGCTATGGCATTGCCTGCACATCTGGCCATGATGGCCTAAGCTGATTCCCGAAGGAGATGTGATGGAGTTCGTCGAAAGGGCGACGCCCTCAAGAAGCGCTGCCAGCAAGCTCTTCGACGAAGCCGGCCAGGCACCGCTCGACGTGCTGAAACGCGTCTATGGCTATTCTGCCTTTCGCGGCAAGCAGCAGGCAGTGGTCGAGCATGTGACCGCTGGCGGCGATGCCGTCGTTCTCTTTCCGACCGGCGCCGGCAAGTCGCTCTGCTTCCAGATCCCGGCGCTCTGCCGGCCCGGATTGGGTGTCGTCGTCTCGCCGCTGATCGCGCTGATGCGCGATCAGGTGGAGGCGCTGAAACAGCTTGGCGTCAATGCGGCTGCGCTGAATTCGTCGCTGACGCGCGAAGAGGCGATTGCGGTCAGGCGCCAGATCCACGACGGCACGCTCGACCTTCTCTATGTGACGCCGGAGCGGACCGTCACCGACGGCTTCGCCGATCTCATAGGCAATGCCCGAATCGCGCTTTTTGCCATCGACGAGGCGCACTGCGTTTCGCAATGGGGCCATGATTTCCGCCCCGAGTACCGCGCGCTCGGATTACTAGCCGAGCGCTATCCCGGCGTGCCGCGCATCGCGCTCACTGCCACCGCCGATCCGCACACCCGCGACGACATCGTCGAGCGGCTGGCGCTCAGCAATGCCGAGGTGTTTACCACCAGCTTCGACCGGCCGAACATCGCCTATGAAATCGTCGAGCGCGACCAGCCGCGCCAGCAATTGCTGCGCTTTCTCTCCCGCTTCAAAGGGGCGTCCGGCATCGTCTATTGCCTGTCGCGCGCCAAGGTCGAGGACACGGCCGAATGGCTGAACGCGCAAGGCATCCGGGCGCTGCCCTATCATGCCGGCATGGACCGCACGCTCCGCGACAGGCATCAGGACGCCTTCCTGAAAGAAGAGAGCCTTTGCCTCGTTGCGACCGTCGCTTTCGGCATGGGCATCGACAAGCCCGACGTGCGTTATGTCGCCCATCTCGACCTGCCGGGATCGGTGGAGGCCTATTACCAGGAGACCGGCCGCGCCGGTCGTGACGGGCAGCCCTCTGAGGTCTGGATGGCCTATGGCATGGCCGATGTGCTGCAGCGCCGCCGGATGATCGACGAGGGTGGAGCGGCGGATGACATCAAGCGCATCGAGCGCGGCAAGCTCAACGCGCTCTTGGCGATCTGCGAGACGGCGGGCTGCCGCCGCCAGGCGATCCTTGCGCATTTCGGCGAGGCCCATCCCGGCTGTTGCGGCCATTGCGACACCTGCCTGAAGCCGGTCGAGACCTGGGACGGGACGGAAGCGGCGATCAAGGCGCTGGCCGCGGTCTATCGCACCGGCGAGCGCTTCGGCACCGGCCATGTGGTCGATGTGCTCATGGGCACGGTCAACGAGAAGACCGAGCGCTTCGGCCATGTCGACATGCCCGTCTTCGGCGCCGGCAAGGACCTGCCGGCTCGCACCTGGCAATCGGTCTTCCGGCAATTGCTGGCGGCGGGCCTGATCAGCGTCGACCACGCGGCCTTCGGCGCGATGAAGCTCGAGGCGGAGGCGCGTGCGGTGTTCAAGCGCGAGCGCCAGGTGTTTTTCCGCAAGGACCGCCCGACCTCGGGCAAGGCGGCGCGCGGCGCCAAGTCGGGATCGCAGCGCGAACGGGCAGATCTGGCCGGTTCCGATCTCGAACTTTTCGAATTGCTGCGCGCCGAGCGCTTCTCGATCGCCAAGGATCTGAACGTCCCGCCCTATGTCGTCTTCCCCGATGCGACCTTGATTGCGCTTGCCAAGGAACGTCCGCGCGACCTCGACGAACTGCTCGACATTCCCGGTATCGGCGAAAGCAAACGCGAACGCTACGGCGAGGCATTTCTGGCGGTC
Organism: Ensifer sp. SL37; assembly: GCF_026672675.1. Lineage (NCBI taxonomy): Bacteria > Pseudomonadati > Pseudomonadota > Alphaproteobacteria > Hyphomicrobiales > Rhizobiaceae > Ensifer > Ensifer sp. SL37. Next base: position 2,646,900 of record NZ_JAPPRN010000006.1, read on the forward strand.
ATTGACGGGTATCTCGACGGGTGAAGGCGGTAGGCCCCCGCGTCTCCGTCGTCGGAAAATGTCTGTGGCGAAGCGCTTCGCGACACAATATGTCCGGCCCGCCATCGCGCCTTGAAATGGCCTGTCGTTTTTACGCTGGATGCGGCCGAGCGCCGGATTTTGCTGCAAGTCAAAAGCCGTCATGATACTCGTCAGGCACGCGATGTTTTCTTGAAGCGAGAGCGCCATGACTTCAGCCTTTCTCACCCATCTCCGTTTAGAACTCGAGGGCCTGAAGACGGCCGGGTTGTACAAGTCGGAGCGTGTGATCACCTCGAAGCAGGCAGGTGAGATCGAAGTCGCCTCGGGCGAGCGGGTGCTCAACTTCTGCGCCAACAACTATCTCGGCCTTGCCGACAGTGAAGAGCTGGCCGAGGCCGGCAAACAGGCGCTCGACCGCTACGGTTACGGCATGGCCTCGGTGCGCTTCATCTGCGGCACGCAGGAGGAGCATAAACAGCTGGAGGCGCGCATTTCGTCCTTCCTCGGCCTGGAAGACACGATCCTCTATTCCTCCTGTTTCGACGCCAATGGCGGCCTGTTCGAAACGCTGCTCGGCGAAGAGGATGCGATCATCTCCGACGCGCTCAACCACGCCTCGATCATCGACGGCGTGCGGCTGTCGAAGGCCAGGCGCTTCCGCTATGCCAACAACGACATGGCGGCGCTGGAGGAGGAACTGAAGAAGGCCGAGGGCAGCCGCTTCAAGCTGATCGCCACGGACGGCGTGTTCTCGATGGATGGCATCATCGCCAATCTTAAGGGCGTCTGCGACCTCGCCGACAAATATGGCGCCATGGTCATGGTCGACGACAGCCATGCGGTCGGCTTCGTCGGGAAGAACGGCCGCGGCTCGGCCGAACATTGTGGCGTCGAGGGCCGGATCGACATCATCACCGGCACGCTCGGCAAGGCGCTCGGCGGTGCCTCGGGCGGCTACACCTCGGCCAAGGCCGAAGTCGTCGACTGGCTCAGGCAGCGCTCGCGCCCTTATCTGTTTTCCAACACCCTGGCGCCGGTCATTGCCGCCGCCTCGCTCAAAGTCTTCGACCTGATCGACAACGGCGATGCCTTGCGCGAACGGCTCTATGCCAATGCGGCGCTGTTCCGCACCGAGATGACCAAGCTCGGCTTCACGCTGGCCGGTGAGGGCCACCCGATCATCCCGGTGATGCTCGGTGATGCCGCACTCGCCCAGGAGATGGCGGCGCGCATGCTGAAGAAGGGCGTCTATGTCATCGGCTTCTCCTTCCCGGTGGTGCCGAAGGGCCAGGCGCGCATCCGCACGCAGATGTCGGCAGCGCATAGTGAAGCGGACGTCCGGCGGGCAATCGCCGCCTTCGAAGAGGTCGGCCGCGACCTCGGCGTGATCTGAGGGAGAGACTGATGACGAACATGATGAAGGCGCTGGTGAAGTCGAAGCCGGAAGAGGGCCTCTGGATGGAGCGCGTGCCGGTGCCGGAGATCGGCCCGAACGACGTGCTGATCAAGGTGAAGAAATCGGCGATCTGCGGCACCGACGTGCACATCTGGAACTGGGACCAGTGGGCGCAAAAAACCATTCCGGTGCCGATGGTCGTCGGTCATGAGTTCATGGGCGAGATTGCCGAGGTCGGCTCGGCCGTCACCAAGTACCATGTCGGCGAGCGGGTCTCGGGCGAGGGCCATATCGTCTGCGGCAAGTGCCGCAACTGCCGGGCCGGCCGCGGGCATCTGTGCCGCAACACGCTCGGCGTCGGCGTCAACCGGCCGGGTTCGTTCGGCGAGTTCGTCTGCCTGCCGGAGTATAACGTCGTGCCGATCCCGGAGGATGTGCCCGACGAGATCGCGGCGATCTTCGATCCGTTCGGCAATGCGGTGCACACGGCACTCTCCTTCGATCTCGTCGGCGAGGACGTGCTGGTGACCGGCGCCGGTCCGATCGGCATCATGGGGGCGCTGGTCGCCAAGCGTTCGGGCGCGCGCAAGGTGGTGATCACCGACATCAACCCGACGCGGCTGGCGCTCGCGAAAAGCGTCGGCATCGACCATGTCGTCGATGCGTCGAAGGAAAACCTTGCCGACGTGATGAAGGCGATCGGCATGACCGAAGGTTTTGACGTCGGGCTGGAAATGTCGGGAGCGGCCCCTGCCTTCCGCGACATGATCGACAAGATGAACAATGGCGGCAAGATCGCCATCCTCGGCATCGCGCCGGCCGGCTTCGAGATCGACTGGAACAAGGTGATCTTCAAGATGCTCAACCTCAAGGGCATCTATGGCCGCGAGATGTTCGAGACCTGGTACAAGATGATCGCCTTCGTGCAGGGCGGGCTCGACCTTGCCCCCGTCATCACCCACCGCATCAAGATCGACGAGTTCCGCGACGGCTTTCAGGCCATGCGCTCCGGCAATTCCGGAAAGGTCGTCATGGACTGGTAAGGCCGCAAGGGCCGCCGTACCCGTGAGGGGCGGCGGCTCAGTTGGCGAGGCCGAACTGGATCTCGATCTCGTGATAGCGGGCGCCCTGGCCCGCCCAGCGGTGGTAAATCTCGCGGCTCTCGCCGGAGAAATTGTGCCTGGACATCTCGATCTTTGCGACCAGCGGCGCGTAGCCCTGGGTGAAAAGGCTGCGCATCGGACCCTGGTGCAGCGTGGACGCCACCATGATCGGCTCCAGTTCGATCAGATCGAGCGCGCCGCGATAATCCTTGCCGCCCGTGACCGGGCGGCAGATGCGCCAGTCGAACGGCGTCTTGGCGTTTTTCGGTAGATCGTTCGCGATAAAGATCCAGGGGCCTGCGGGCATCATTCCTGCACGTTCCATCTCCGCCTCGATGAGAGGCGCCAGCATGGCGCTCTCCGTCTTGACGTCTGGAATGGTGAGCCGCCGACCGATCGATAACACCCGCATGGCGTCGGTTTCCTTGATGAGCATTCGAGCCTCCGTTTCGGTGCGAAGGTCCTGCGCGATCAGGTCAAGCGCAAGCAAAAAGCCGGAATAATCTTGCGATTTTTTCTCGACAATGGGCTCCTTCGGGAATCGTTTTGCGTGCACATGCCTTGCTGGCGCCTGCGCTTGCTTGAGGGCAGGGAGGCTCTATCTTGATGGCAGTGGAGACGTTGTCGCACCGGGAAGTAGAGGAGATGCATGCATGCGTTATGAGGGAAGCTGTCATTGCGGCAAGATCGCCTTCGAGGTGGAAGGGGAATTTGGCGAAGCGATCGACTGCAATTGCTCGCTCTGCCGTCGTCGCGGCGGACTGCTCGCCTTCGTTGCCCGCGACAAGCTGACGCTGACGACGCCGGAAGCGGACCTCTCGACCTATGTCTTCAACAAACATGTGATCCAGCACCGGTTCTGCGACACCTGCGGAATCGCGCCATTCGGTGAGGGCGACGGGCCGCATGGGAAGATGGCGGCGATCAACCTGCGCTGCCTGCCGGAGTTCGATATCGAGGCGGTGAAAGTCGTCAAATACGACGGCCGATCGGTTTAGTACCGGACCGAAAAATGCAGTCCTGGTTGCGCGTGCGCATATGGCACAACGAGACCTTGCCGATTAAATTGTTGCTACCCTTGTCTTTTGGCGGGCAGCGCCTACATCTTCAGCGGAAGCTGATAAACCCCAAAAAGCGACAGGAACGGTGATTTTTACCGAATCATCCGGTTTTTCAGCGGAAATGCTTGACGGGATCGAAAATTCTGGGAATCACCATTTCCGAATAAGAAATGGCGAGATGACACGGCGGTTAGGGAATCATGCCAGAGACGTTTCAGTGGCAGGACTGTCGGAGCTTGTCCGCTTTGCCACGAGTACACTCGTGGTTAAACAGGAATTAAACATCATCCCGTTACGTCAGGGGAAATGATTCGGTGGCGGGTGCGCGGCGCACCCGGACCTTCGAGCGGCATTGGCACCGGGCTCACGCCGGTTGCGACAAGGAAAGCGACGAACTAAATGGCAACCAAAGTCAAAGAAAACGAAGAAGCTGACGTAGAACGCGAAGGCGCTCCGGACGGCCCGCTTCTCGATCTTTCCGATGACGCTGTCAAGAAGATGATCAAGGCCGCCAAGAAGCGCGGCTACGTGACGATGGACGAGCTGAACTCCGTCCTTCCGTCCGAGGAAGTCACCTCCGAACAGATCGAAGACACGATGGCAATGCTGTCCGACATGGGCATCAACGTGATCGAGGACGAGGAAGCCGAAGAAGCTGCCGGCGGCGGCGACGATGAGGCCAGCGACGACGATAACGAAAGCGAAGGCGGCGAACTGGCCCCTTCCAGCGGTACTTCGCTTGCGACCAGCAAGAAGAAGGAACCGACTGATCGCACCGACGACCCGGTTCGCATGTACCTGCGCGAAATGGGTTCGGTCGAGCTTCTTTCGCGCGAAGGCGAAATCGCGATTGCCAAGCGCATCGAGGCTGGCCGCGAGACAATGATCGCCGGTCTCTGTGAGAGCCCGCTGACCTTCCAGGCGCTGATTATCTGGCGCGACGAACTGAACGAAGGCCAGACGCTTCTGCGCGAGATCATCGATCTCGAGACCACCTATTCCGGTCCCGAGGCCAAGGCTGCTCCGCAGTTCCAGAGCCCGGAAAAGATCGAGGCCGACCGCAAGGCTGCCGAGGAAAAGGAAAAGACCCGCAAGGTTCGCTCGCCTGCCAACGACGACGACATCACCAATGTCGGCGGCGATGTCATGCCGGCCGAGGAGGAAGAGGAAGACGACGACGAGTCGAACCTCTCGCTCGCCGCCATGGAAGCGGAACTGCGCCCGCAGGTCATGGAAACCCTCGACATCATCGCGGAGACCTACAAGAAGCTGCGCAAGCTGCAGGACCAGCAGGTGGAAGCCCGCCTTGCTGCCACCGGCACGCTGTCGCCCGCCCAGGAGCGCCGCTACAAGGAACTCAAGGACGAGCTGATCAAGGCGGTCAAGTCGCTGTCGCTCAACCAGAACCGCGTCGACAGCCTGGTCGAGCAGCTCTACGACATCTCCAAGCGCCTGATGCAGAACGAAGGCCGCCTGCTGCGCCTTGCCGAAAGCTATGGCGTCAAGCGCGACTCGTTCCTGGAACAGTATTCGGGCGCCGAACTCGACCCGAACTGGATGAAGTCGATCAGCAACCTGGCCGGCAAGGGCTGGAAGGAATTCGCCAAGAGCGAAAACCAGACGATCCGCGACATCCGCCAGGAGATCCAGAATCTGGCCACGGAAACCGGCATCTCGATCGCCGAGTTCCGCCGCATCGTTTCGATGGTGCAGAAGGGCGAGCGCGAAGCGCGTATCGCCAAGAAGGAAATGGTCGAAGCGAACCTGCGCCTCGTCATCTCCATCGCCAAGAAGTACACCAACCGCGGCCTGCAGTTCCTCGATCTCATCCAGGAAGGCAACATCGGCCTGATGAAGGCGGTCGACAAGTTCGAATACCGCCGCGGTTACAAGTTCTCGACCTATGCCACCTGGTGGATCCGTCAGGCGATCACCCGGTCGATCGCCGACCAGGCCCGCACGATCCGCATCCCGGTGCACATGATCGAGACGATCAACAAGATCGTCCGCACCTCGCGCCAGATGCTGCACGAGATCGGCCGCGAGCCGACGCCGGAAGAACTGGCCGAAAAGCTCGCCATGCCGCTCGAAAAGGTCCGCAAGGTCCTGAAGATCGCCAAGGAGCCGATCTCGCTCGAAACGCCTGTCGGTGACGAAGAGGATTCGCACCTCGGCGATTTCATCGAGGACAAGAACGCACTGCTGCCGATCGACGCCGCCATCCAGGCGAACCTGCGCGAGACAACCACCCGCGTTCTCGCCTCGCTGACGCCGCGCGAAGAGCGCGTTCTGCGCATGCGCTTCGGCATCGGCATGAACACCGACCACACGCTCGAAGAAGTCGGCCAGCAGTTCTCGGTTACCCGCGAACGTATCCGTCAGATCGAGGCGAAGGCCCTCCGCAAGCTCAAGCATCCGAGCCGCTCCAGGAAGCTCAGAAGCTTCCTCGACAGCTAAAGTCGGGTACATGGAAAGATCGAAAGCCGGGCCACGTGCCCGGCTTTTTCGTTTCCGCCTCACCCATGCGATTTATTGTGGGCGCTTTCGCCGGGGAGTATAGTCGCCCCTTCGCAGTAATCTGGGGCACCCCGTCTTGTACGCGGGAGCAATCGCACCGCGGGCGTGAAGCGTGCCCCCGTGGAGGTGTCAGATGACGACGTATGTCATGCTCCTCAACTGGACCGAGCAGGGCGTCAAGAATGTGCGTGATTCCCCGAAGAGGCTCGACCTCGCACGGAATGTGCTCGGCGAGATGGGCGGTTCCTTCAAGCATTTCTTCCTGACCATGGGCGACTACGACATGGTGGCCATCGTCGAAGCGCCTGACGATGCGGTGGCCGCACGCTTCGCGCTCACGCTTGGCATGGCCGGCAATGTGCGCTCGACGACGCTGAAAGCCTTCCCTGAGGCTGCCTATCGCGAACTGATCGCCTCGCTTGGATGAACGGCCGGTGTTGCGGCCGTGAGGATAATCGCGGCCACAACGTCAGATGCCTCGTTCACGGCGCACCGTTTCCCGAGAGGATGCGGGCCGCGCCGCGCATGGCGTTGCGAAAGGCGTCGTCAAAGCTGATGCCGCTCAACTGCCAGCGGTAACGCTTGCCGCCCGCGTCCATCTGCCATTGGGCGATCCAGCCACGGGCGGCGTCGGACCAGACGAGCGCGCCGAGGAGCGGCACGTCGCCGTCGGTTTGTGTCACGGGTGAAAAGAGCTGTGCCGGATCCGCTTGCGGCAGGGTGTCGAGCGCGGGTTTCCGGGCAGTTACGGTCGCCGCATCCGGCAGCACGGTCGAAAGCGCCAGCGGCTTTGCAGCTGCCTCAAGCGAATCCGCCATATAGGGGCTTTCACTGCCGTCGCGTGTCAGCACGAAGCGGCGCTTCTGGTCCTTGACCGCCAGCCATACGGCGATCGCCGGGCGAGGGGAGAGCCATGGCTTGCGGCCGAGTTCTGCGAGAAGCGGATCCAGCGTTGCTGGCTGGTACCGGCAGGTGAGGTCATGCGGGCGGTCGTGCGTGCCCTGTTCGTCATGGATCGGGATGCCTTCGAGGCGATCGCGATAGGAGAAGGTCGAGACGAAGCTGCCGGCCTTGGCCTCCGCTGCAGCAAACCGGGGCGCCTCCGTGATCGTCGGATCGCCGGATAGTTTGACGAGCACTTCACGCAGGCATTCGCGAAAACCGATCGCACGATTGGCCTCACCCGTGCCGGTGACGATCGCGTCACTGCGATAAAGCGCGTCGATATCTGCCGCCCCGGCGTTGCTGCCGGCGTGGCAGAGAAGCGCCGCTACGAGCGCCGTGACCGTCGCTCTTTTCCGGATCAGTTTGCCGGCGGCAGGACGCAACTGAGATCGCCCTCCTCACAGCTCAGATAGGTCTTGAAGTCGGCGACGCGCTTCTGTGTGCGATCGTCGCGGCATTCAAGCGTGATCATCGGCTGGGCGGAGCCGCCGGCAACGCCCGAGCTTGCGAAATCGCATTCGGCATCGCGATAGGCGATCCAGGCCCTTTGCGCGGCAACCAGCAGCTTCGTCTTGTCGGCATCGTCCTTCAGGCGTCCCTGGATTTGCTTGTAAAGGGCGTTCAGTTCGGCGTCGGAGGCCTTCAGCGCCTTGTCGGCGCAGGCATTCATCGTCGCCTGGTCGCTCGCATCGGCGCATTCGTCGGCGCGCGCGAGGCCAGTCGCGGCGAACAAGCCGGTGAAGGCGAGCACCATCAAGGCGGATATTTTCATCGATACGCTCCTTTGCGCCCAATGGCTGGCGCGGCATGTCTCCCGTGGATCGTAAAACCTCCGGTGGCGAAAGTTCAATGGCCGGGCCTTCGATGGTTCTCCTTTGAATCAAAAGAGATCCTTAAGGTTTACGTTTTATCAATCTCTGGAGCGCCGCGGCCCCGACGGGCGGCCCGTGGTGTTCGAGCATTTTTCCCGCGGCATTGCCTTGCGCGCAATCGCCGTGCTGCGGGGAAGCAAGAGGTTCTGCGATGCGTTGCGTATTTGTCGTCGTCCTCCTGTTGCTGGCCGGCTGCGGAACGGTGCCGAGAGACACCCGGAATGCCTGCGCGGTTTTCGAGCAGCAAGATGGCCTTTTCAACAATTGGCGCCGGGAAGCCTATAGCGCCCAGCGTGAATACGGCGTGCCCGTGCCGATCCTGATGGCGACGATCTACACCGAATCCGGCTTCCGCCATAATGCCCGTCCGCCACGCACCAAGCTTTTCGGCTTCATCCCCTGGACGCGCGCTTCGACCGCCTACGGCTATTCCCAGGCGCTCGACGGCACCTGGGCGCGCTATCAGAGCGAGACCGGCCGCTGGGCGGCGCGGCGTTCGGACTTCGGCGACGCGATCCGCTTCATCGCCTGGTACCATCGCGAAAGTGCCCAGCGGAACGGCATCGCCCTCAACGACGCCTACAGGCTCTACATCGCCTATTACCATGGCCACGGCGGCTATTCCCGAGGCAACTGGAGCGATACGGCCAAGAACGGCGCCAAGCGGGCGGCCGGCATGGCCCAGGTCTACAGCAAGCAGCTCAGAGGTTGCGGCAGCTAACGCCGCAGCCCGGTTGAGCCGGCGCCAGGGGACCGTTCTTCCGCTTAACCAGCGGCTGCGCGATCAAGTTCCGCGACATCGATCTTCACCATGCCCATCATCGCCTGCTGGGCGCGGGCGGCACGCGCCGGATCAGGATCGCCGAGGTGGCGCATCAGGGCGTCCGGGATGATCTGCCAGGAAAGACCGAACCTGTCCTTCAGCCAGCCGCAATGCTGCGGCGTGCCGCCGTCCAAGAGCCTTTCCCAGAAGTAGTCGACTTCCGCCTGGTCGGTGCAGCGCAGGAAGAACGACACGGCCTCGCTGAACTTGAAATGCGGCCCGCCGTTGAGCCCCATGAAGTGCTGCCCCTCGATCTCGAAGGATGCGGTAAAGGCCCTGCCGTCGGGGCCCCGCTTCACGTCGGTGATGCGGGTGTTGCGGAAAATGTCGGTGTAGAAAGTGATGGCGTCCTCCAGCTGATCGTCGAACCAGAGAAACGGCGTGATCTTCTGCATGGGTGTCTCCCGATTTGGATGCTACCGGCCAAGGACGAACGGGGAAGCGCGGTTCCGACAAAAGCAGCGCCGCACTTGAAAGAAAATTCCGTCCCGATGTCGGAACTCTTGGCCGTCCTGCGTCCTATGCTCGTAGAACGAACAGAGGAGACTATGTCGATGACCTATGTGGATGGCTTTATCGTTGCCGTGCCGAAGGCGAATATCGAGGCCTACAAGGCGATGGCGAAGGCGGCGGGTGAAGTGTGGATGGAGCACGGCGCGCTCGCCTACAACGAATGCCTGGCGGATGACGCGCCCTATGGCGAAGTGACGTCCTTTCCCCGCTCGGTGCAGGCCAAGGACGATGAGACGGTGGTGTTCTCCTGGATCACCTACAAATCCCGCGCCGAGCGCGACGCGATCGTTGCCAAGGTCATGGCCGATCCGCGGCTGCAGGGCGATGCCTGGAAGCAGGTGTTCGACGGCAAGCGCATGATCTATGGCGGCTTCGAGGCCTTCCTGGAGATGTAGGCGCTGTTTGCGCGACGGATTGCGGCAGATCGCCTTGGACCGGGAGCGGTCCGGGGATAGAAGCATTGGGCATATCACCGGGTCGCACCGCTTCTCAGGCGGATGCGACCGCCTGCCGGAGGCCTTCATGCCGCAAACGCGCATCACCATCGCCACCCATGGCCAGGGGCTCTATGAATTTACCGACGAGGCGGCGGCCTTCGTACGCGCCAACGCCGACTGCGAGGGGCTGCTCACGGTCTTCGTGCGGCACACCTCCTGTTCGCTTCTCATCCAGGAGAACGCTGACCCGGACGTGAAGCGCGATCTGGACGCCTTTTTTCGCCGCCTCGTGCCGCCTTCCTCGGATACCTCCATGCGCTGGATCGTGCACACCCAGGAAGGCCCCGACGATATGCCGGCACATATCAAGGCGGCGTTGACGCCGGTATCGCTCGGCATTCCCGTCAGTGGTGGCCGGATGCTCACCGGCACCTGGCAGGGGCTCTACCTCTTCGAGCATCGCGACCGCCCGCATCGCCGCGAGATCGTCCTGCATCTTTCCGCCTGATTGGCCGGCGCCGACGATTGAACGGCGGCGAAAGGGTTCTAGATAAAGGGGCGAGAGCAAGGGCTTGGGAACCGGCCTTCGAGGCTAGGGAGGAACCGGAATGACCGATGCACAGACGATTGCCAGCGGCTTTATCGAGGCGCTGAACCAGCGGGATTTCGAGGCGCTGGCGCGGCTCGTGCATGAGGACATAGAACTCGATTCGCTGACCGGTCAACGCACCGTCGGCGTCGGCCCCTTGCGCGCCTGGCTGATGAACTATCTGCGCCGTTTCGACGAGCAGTTCGGAGACGTGGTGCTGATGCGCGATGCCTTCGGCCAGCGCGTGGCCGCCGATTTGACGGTACGGGGCACCTACCGCGAGACCATGGAAGGCTTTCCCCCTGCGACTGGCCAGAGCTACTCCATTCCCAGCGTGCTCGTCTTCGAGATCGAGGACGGCGCCATCACCCGCCTCAGCCATTATCGCAATATTCGCGTCTTTGAGCGGGCGCTTGCCGGCTGAGCGACGCGTAGCCGACCGCTCCTGACGGTCGCGCCCCTTCATTTTCAAGTTTTCTTACTGACCGCCGGATGACCGATCATGTCTTGATCGGGAAAATACGGGCGCGAATCACCTCTGGCACGCCGATGACGGCGGCTGATTCGCCGCTTGTCCAAGCGCAGGCGAAGGCGCGTCCCAGCGCCTTGGCCGCGGTCAAAGCCCTTCGAAATACTTGTTTATAAGCAATGCCTTATCTACTGTGACTTGCACGAAAGTCTCCTCCACGCGCGTGTGGTCATCACGTTCTGGCAATCTGAACGTCCCATGAACATCGGGTTCCGCTGTCGTTCAGCTTGGCGACCCTATTCTCTGATCAATCGCTTGGGACGGTGATTGCCCCTCGAACCCTTCAAGCTTGGAGAGATCTTATGAAGAACCGCCTTTTTAACGCCGCTGCCGCCGCCGTCATCGGACTTACCGGCCTGCTGGGTGCCGCCTCCACCGCTTCGGCGGAATCGATCGAATTCGGTTTCGGCCCGCGCGGTGGCGTCGATGTCCAGTATCGCGACTACGACGGCGGCTACGGTGACGAGCGCGACTGGGGTCGCGGCCGTGACCGCCACTGGGACCGTGACCGCCGCGGCCGTTGCGCGCCCTGGATGGCCGTCGACAAGGCCCGCGATCGTGGACTCCGCCGCGCCTATGTCGCCGACGTCTCTTCGCGCCGCGTCGTCGTCGAAGGCCGTCGCCACGGCCAACGCCAGACGATCGTGTTTGCGAACGCCCGCGGCTGCCCGACGATCGGCCGCTGGTAACACCTAAGCAATCTTCCCGCCTCGTCTCCCCCGGCCGGCGGAAGAATGGCCCCTCATGCCAAGGCATGGGGGGCTTTTTGTTTGACGCCGCAGCGACCAAGGGGCGCCGGTTGCGCGCAGCCCTGGTCGGGACGCGTGAACGAAGCGAAGTGGATCAGGCCGACAGCGCGGTCCACACGTGCGAATCGTCCGCTCGGGCGATCGTCGTGTCAGGCACCGTAGTTGCCGAACCGACGGCAAGGCTCCGGCCGGTTTGCCCTCTAGCATTGCCAGACGAATGAACGCGCGGCGCAATTCCATCGCGGACATCTGCGGCCTAGGCATCGGCTGATCTTCTTCAGACCGGATCCAGCCCATGTGTCAGCCATCGCCCGGAACACCTGCCAAGGATCTCCTCGACCGAACACTCGGGACCAACGATCCATGCGATGTGGCTGGAGGTCCGCTTTAGCGGCGAGGATGACGAGGACGTGAAGGCGAGGGCGACGCCAGGCGGAGATCGCGGAGCGGTCGCGGGCGATGCCGCAGGGCGAGGGACGGCAGCAAATCGCGCGCGGGAAGCGATGTCAAAGCAGGTGCCGGCAAATTTAAGCCTGGAGGTCGGACGGCGTTCAGCGCCGGGCCCAGTCTTAGTCGAGTGCATCGCGATCACCAGCGCCCAAAAGAAAAGCCCCCGGCACCGATCCTTGGCACCAGGGGCGTTCGATCGTTGAACGCCCGCGCTTGGCCGCGGGCGTTGCTGACAAGCCTTACTGCTTGATTTCGAAGGTCACGTTGACCGTCACGTTGTAGCTGTTTTCGCCGGTTGCGACCGGAACGGCGTCGGCGGCATATTCCTTGGCCATGCCGGCGCGCATCATCGGCACCGGCTCGGGGCGGAAGCCCTGCTCGGAGATGTTGACGATCTTGCCGACCGAGACGCCGGCCGCTTCGGCCAGCACCTTGGCCTTCTCAACGGCATCGGCAACGGCTGCCTTGCGCGCTTCGGTGATCACGGCTTCCGGCTTGTCGTTGGTGAACTGTACGCCGCCACCCTGGTTGACGCCGAGCGAAACCGACTTGTCGATCACTTCGCCGAGCTTGGCGAGATCGCGAACGCGGACGCTGACGCCGTTCGTCACCTGGTAGCCGATCAACTCCGGCGCGCGGTTGCTGCCGTCGGTGTTGGTCGGGTAGCTGTATTGCGGGTTGAGCATGAAGCCGCTCGTCTGCAGGTCGCGATCGGCAATGCCGCCGTCCTTCAGCGCCTTCAGCACTTCGGCCATGGTCTTGTTGTTGGCGTCCAGCGCTTCACGCGCGGTCTTGCCATCCTTGACGACGCTCAGCTGCAGGACTGCCATGTCCGGCGCGGTCGTCGCGCGGCCTTCGCCGGCAACGACGATGGTGGCCTTGTCCTTGTCCGTCTCCTGCGCCTGAGCGGCGGCAACGCCAGCAAAAGCTGCGGCGAAGGCGGCGATCGAAAGCGTGCGGGCAGTGCGTGTGGAAATCATCTTCAATGTCTCTCCGGTTGTTCCGTCCCAAGCGTCTTCTTGGCTATCGATTGTGTGAGCATTGCGGCAATGGCTTGTCCGCAAAAAGGTTTTCCGCTAGAGCCTTGGCCACCCGCAAACTGCCATTGGTTCGCGGGCCTGGATCACGACGGTGCCACGCCTCGTTCAGAAGCGCAAAGGCCACCGTAGCACTTAAAGTTGCTGCCCCGTGTCTTATCCCTGGACCGTTACGGTTTAAGGACAGGAGCGGATCCAGAGTGGGCCTGTAGCTCAATGGTTAGAGCCGGCGGCTCATAACCGCTTGGTTGGGGGTTCGAGTCCCTCCGGGCCCACCAGTCACTTGCGAACATTGAATTTTCTAGGTTTTCTGGCTGATTTTTGCCCAGATTTGATGTGCGCGCAGATTTGGGACACTTCCAGCGACTTTGCACGACGCGAAATTGCGCACGGCATGTTCCGCCAACGTCGGATAATCCAACCCTCTTCCTCGTGGTTTCTGCTAGGATGGCCGGCCAGGCAGCAATGGAGAATTTCGATGGCTGGTCCGGGCGCGGAAATGGTGCGAATCGTACGTCGCAACAAGCTGGTTGGCTTTTGGGCGGCGGAGAAACTGGCCCTTGCCGGCGAAAATGCCAAGACCTACTCGGATGGTCTTGCGATGGCGGCGCTGGAGGTCGAACGCAGCGACATTCTTGCGATCATTCGAAGAGACTTTGACGCGGCAGGCGTGGTCCAGTCGGATGACGACATTCTGGCGGTCATGAACGTTTGCTGGCTGGAGGCGGGAAAACGAACAAAGGGGTCAGACGGCAGCGATGCAGCGCTGGTGCAGATTGCACGTCACCTCATGCAAGGATCGTGAGCGACGGATCCTCTCCGGCGCAACAGCTATTCGGGTGCCACGAACGTCGATGCCGGCAAGCTGCTGGTCAACGGCAACCAGTCGATTGCAACCGGACTGACGACGGTTGGTTCTGGTGCCGTGCCCGGCGGCAGCGGCACGATCGGCGGCAGCGTCGTCGTGAACGACCGCGGCACGCTGGCGCCCGGCAACAGCCCGGGAACGTTGACGATCAATGGCAATCTGTCGCTCGCTGCCGCTTCCTTCCTCGATTTCGAATTCGGCCAGGCCAATGTCGCCGGTGGCGCGCTCAACGATCTTGTCGATGTCGGTGGCAACCTGGTGCTCGACGCCACGCTCAACGTTTCCGTCCCCTCCGGCGGCAGCTTCGGCGCCGGCATCTACCGGGTCTTCAACTGCGGCGGCACGCTGACCAACATTGGTCTACAAAGCGCTCGCCTGTCACGACCGCTTTGTCAGGACATACCCTTTCCGAGGCCACGTTCGCAGTTGTCTCCGCTAACGCGGCCAGATCCTTAGCCGGAAGCGGGGATGGCCCGGGGCTTCATCGTGGCCCTCGGGGTGCTCGAGTTTTCCAGTGCCGAAAGTGCCGCGGCGTCCCATTGGGAGAGGATATGTTCGGCGTCGTAGCGTCTGACATTGGCTTCGGCGTTGGCCGCGAGACGGGCGCGCAGGGTCTCGTCGCCCATCAGGTTGGAGAGGGCTTCGGCCAGGGCGTTGATGTCGCCGTTTTCGACGAGAATGCCGTCGTCGCCGTTGGCAATCATGTCGGTCGGGCCCCATTCGCAGGCGAAGGAGACGACGGGGAGGCCTGCGGCCATCGCTTCAAGCAGGGCGATGCCCCAGCCTTCGTAGCGGGATGACAGGACGAAGAGGTCGGCGGTTTCGACCCAGAGACCGGGTTTCGCGGTGACGCCGGGCATTTCCACCCGGTCGGCCAATCCGAGCGCGTTGCGCTGGGCTTCCAGCGCTTTTCTCGCCTCGCCTTCGCCCCAGATGACGAGCTTCCATTCGGGGTGGTCGCTGGCCACCTTTGCGAAGGCTTCGAGCAGCAGATCGAAGCCCTTTTGCTCAGTCAGGCGCCCGACGGCGGTGAGCACATTGTTGCCGCGCTTCTTTTGCCAGCCGTCGGGCAGATTGATCGCATTGGCGATCACCCGGCTGGAGCGGCGAACATTCGGCGGGAAATAGTCCAGCGCACCCTTGGTCATCGTCACCAGCGCAAAGGCGCGCGGGTAGAGACGAAGCTGCAGCCATTTCCAGAAGGGGCCGAAGGGCTGCACCGCCGGGTTGTTGCGCTCGGACACGATCACCGGAAGCCTGAGGCCTCGTGTTGCGAGCAGCGTCAACACGTTCGTGCGCGTCAGGAAGCTCAGCACGAAGTCGGGACGGGTGCGGCTGATCGTCGAGCGCAGTCGGTAGAGCCGCCTTGCCACCAGCCAGGCGGCCCGCAGCTTGCCAGCCTTCTGAACCGGCACGTCGAGTCGCTCGATGGTGACGCGCGGATCGAGCCTGTAATAGGGTTCGGAGGTCGGCGCTTCGAGTGTAATGACCGTGACGGTGCAGCCGAGGCGGGCCCAGTGGCTGGCAACGAGACTGACGACGTGCTCGGTGCCGCCGGCGCCGAGTGCAGAAACAATGATGGTTATGCGCGCGCCAGCGATGCCGGCGGCTCCGACGATGTCGGCACCTGTATCTTGATCCAATTTGGATTGCCCCTCGCTCTCCGCTTGCTATTATTAACAACTCCTTAAATTCGCGCAATGGGACTTTCGCAGTGTGGTAAACGCGCTGGCGAACAGCCGATCGCGGCTGGCCGGCGCGCAGTTCGCATGTCCCATCGGCAAGGCAAGACCAGACGTTGGAGGGCCTCAGCCCGTGCAATGGGCGCCGAGGACGGGGCGGGTTGAAGCGGCGCGCGGGGGACGGTGTCGTCTCTGGGAATACCGGGCGGCTGGTGCTCGCAGGGCTACCGTGCGCGCAAAAAAATGCCCGCGGAAGGCGGGCAGTTTTGGAGTGGGCGCATACGCTCAAACATGTTGCGCCTCGCTCCAAGGTGGCCGTCAGAGGTCAAGGATCCGTAAATGCGCGATAGCTAAAAATAGCGAATGGCAGCGGCCCGTCGTCCCCGCCAGCCGCCGCCGTCCGGATTCCAGCGGAGAACCGGTGGCTGGGGTCGATTTTTTGTCCGGGGACATCAGCCGTAGCATCGGCCGGATATTGCCACCGGGCGTGGTGGCGCGGAAGCGGCAGAGACGGGTCGCCGTTCGCCGATGCCGTGATACAGGGGGTCTGGCAAGCCTTTGCTTTTCCGTATTTGTTTCGCTCATAGCCCGCGCCGATGCCTGCGTCCGCCGTCCGCAAGGCGTCGATGTTCGCCAGAGCAGGGCGAAAGTGGCGGCACAACCATGGCGGAATCTCTAAGAAAGGAATTGTTAATTTAAGCAATGAATAATGAAAAAGGGGGTTGAAGATCGCCGCCTTTTCGCCCAAAGGAAGCCCCAGGCGGCTGGACCGCTATTCGAAAGGACGTTTATGCGAATCAAAACCGCATGTGCCGGCGTAGGCCGCACCGCCGTTTCGGGTTTCAAGTTTCTCGTACCGACGACATCAGTTCTAAGCCTCCTGCTTCTGTCCGCCGGCTGCTCGTCGACGGTCGTCAGCGAAACGCCGCTGTTTGCATCGGGCCATTCGAGTGCCTATGCGAGCCCTTCGATCAAGGTCCGCAAGGAAGAGAAGCAGCTGAAGATCGCCGAGGCGGATGAAGACATCGTCGAGCCGGCACCGACGCGCAGGCGCACGGCAACCTACCTCGGCCGCGCGCCCTATATCTGCTCGCCGAGCGGCTTCGGGCGCACGTCGCACTGTTTCCTCAGAGCCTCGCTCTAACAGTCTGTCGCGTTCTGGAAGGCAGGCGCAATCGATCATGGAGACGGGGCGGTTGCCAGCCTTGGCGGCGGCCTTTTTGCCATCCGGGCATGACGCCCACGGCCTCGCGATCGCACCGGCTTCCAGCGCGCAGCAAGCCATGTCTGGTTTTATGCGGTGCCAGATGTGGCACGCCGGAGAAAATCGTTGCCTATTGCTGTCCCAAGATCGGTCCTCGGTGCCGGCGCGCTGGCGCTTCTGGCGGTTGCCGGAGTCACGCCGGGCCGCGCGCAGGATCCCGTAGACGGTATCGACCGGTCGCTGACGACCGCCGCCATCACGCCTGAGGCAAGGGAGCGGGAAACACGCACGGTCGAAATCGGTGTTTACGATCCGCAAGATGCGGTCGCATCCAGCGACGCGCTGACACTCGAGCATGTCTTCGTCTACTGGCAGAAGCCGGATCGGGCGCAGCTGAATCGGAAGTTCGCAAATGCCGCGCGACAGGGGCGGGCGCTGATGCTTTCAGTCGAGCCCTATACCCATGCCGCCGACTGGCGCGCCGGCGGCAACCGGCTGTTTGCCGATATCGGCAAGGGCCGCTTCGATCGCGAGATTACCGATATTTGCACGCGCGCCGCCGACTTCCGCGGGCGGGTCTACGTTCGCTGGGGCCATGAGATGGAAGAGCCCGGCGAGCGCTATCCCTGGGCGCGGCGCGACAGCGAAGGCTACAAGACGGCGTTCCGCTACTTCGTCAGCAAGTGCCGGGAACTCGCGCCGGCCGCCCGCTACGTCTGGTCGCCGAAGGGCCATCGCAATCTCGCGGCCTATTATCCGGGCGACGACGTCGTCGATGCGATCGGCATCCCTGTCTGGGGACTGCAGAAGATGGACGTCGACTATTGGGGTCGCGAGCGTCGCTTCGGCGAAGCGCTCAAGGAAAAGTACCAGCGCGTTTCGCGTTACGGCAAGCCCGTGATCGTTGCCGAACTCGGGGTCTCCGGCTCGGCCGATTACAAGCGTGCATGGTATGCCGAAATCCTGGATCAGCAGACCTACCGCCAGGCCTTCCCGCTTCTGACGACCGTCGTCTTCTTCAACGACAAGGAGCCGTACAAGTGGCCGCTCGGTTACGGAGCGCCGGACTGGCGGCTCGACAAGGCGGCGCTCAAGGCGCTTGCCGACCGTGGACCGAAGGAAGCGGCCGAACTCGCCGACTGATCGCCGCGCGTGGCATGAAATCTTGCTGATCGCAGCTGAGATGCTTTCGGTCGGGGCGATGCGCCGATCGTCCTTCGGCGCATCGTGAAAGCTTCAAACTCCGAGCCCTTGATATCCCGGATCACCTTTGCGGTTCCGGATCATCCCGGTCGCCCGGATCAGGCCAGCAACAGGCCCGATTCCCGGGCGGCTGCGGCAAAGCAGCGGCTCGCCCGGTCCGTACTCGTCAATCCATCCAGCGCATCCAGGCAGCGCCTGAGGGCTGCGCGATATTCCCGGCCACGACGGCCCGGCCACTGCCTGAGCAGTTCCACGGCTTCGAACACCGTTCTGACCACGGTCTGCCGTCGTGCCGAAAGTTTCAGGGGGATGGGAGTGGGAAAGAGTTTCTCGCTCATTGCATTCCTCGTTCACAGTCTTTTCGAGCGAGAGGGCAACGCGAGAGCAGCGGGATGGTTCCATGTTGTCGACCGATTTTATTCGCGCTGACGGCAGGCGAGTTCTCTCCGGCTTTGCGAACCTGATCTTTTGGTTGCGTCGCTTTTGCCGACGGCGGACGAAGGGAGGTGCGGCGGGGAGCTCCATCGAGCTCGGACCGATGTTGAAAAGCTTTGAAAATCCAGGCCCGGCGCAGGTGGCGGCACTAGAGTTCCAGCGCTGCCTTGAGGTCGGTCGACTTCAGAACGCGCAGGTCGAGGTCGGCTTCGATATGGTCGATGTGGTGGACCATCAGCCGCGCCGCCGCGTCGATGTCGCCCCGCTCGATCGCGTTGACGATCTCGTCGTGTTCGCTGTGGCCGCAGCTCGAAACGGTCGATTGTCCGTAAAGCGCGATGACCAGCGAGGAGCGGGCGACGAGCTCGTCCATGAAGCGGCGCAGAATGGTGTTGCCCGAGAGGTCGGCAAGCGCCAGGTGGAAATCGCCCGATGCCTTGATTTCCGCACGACGGGCCGATTGACCGCGCTGTTCGGTCAGTTGGCGCTCGGCTGCCAGCATGCGCCTGAGTTCGGAAAGCTCCGCCTTGCCGATCTGGGCGGCGGCGGCGCGCACGACGCCGGGCTCGATCAGCCGGCGGGTCGCAAAGATCTGGCGCGCCTCGTCGATCGAAGGGTGCGCAACGAAGGCGCCGCGGTTCTTCTCGACGTTGACGAGGCCCTCATAGGACAGCGCCTGCAGGGCGGCGCGCACCAGCGTTCGGCTGACGTTGAAGAGTTCGCCGACGTCGCTTTCCGAAAGCTTCGTGCCAGGCGCAAGCCGCCGCTCGACGATCGCATCGCGCAATGTATCGCGGATGTGCTGACTGCCGGTGTCGGTGGTCGGGTCTGTGGCCAGGTCGGCCTGATGGGGCGTGGTGGTCAAGGACATGAATCGATCCGCGAAGCAACGCGCCATCTTATCGTCGGACGAAGCGAAGGGAAACGACAATCTGACGCGCAAAGGTTGCGCGGGATCGTCAAGTCAAACGAGGCTACTTGTCGAGCTCCGGATAGACCCGGTCGAGGAAGCCCGGCCGCAATTTCTCGCCGATCAGGCAATCGGGCGCCGGGAAGGCATCGACATAGCGTATGGTCGGCGGCGGTGGCAGGCCGCTGACTTCGAGCACCAGTTTCTGGCGGATCGCGATGGAGAAATCTTCGGGCTCGTGCACCGGCAGCACGAAGGAGCCGGGGCCGCCGATGACACATTCGGCATAATATTGGTCAAGCGGGCCGGTCGAAACCGACGGGCGGACGAGGATGGCAAGCCCGTTGATGGTGATGCCGCGCGTGATCGCGATCTCGCGGGCTGGAAGCACCGGCGGGCCGATGTTGTTCGGCCCGTCGCCGGAGATGTCGATGACCCTTCGCACGCCGCTGAACGCGTTGGAATCGATCAGCGCCGTGCCATAGGTGATGGCGTTGGAGATGGAGGTGCCGCGGCGTGTGCCGACCGGCCGCGCTTCGATCAGCTTGGCGAAGGCGTCGGCGTCGGCGGCATTGTCGATGACCTTCCAGGCGACAACGGAGGACTCGTTCACCGTTCCGGCCCATTCGAAATAGCCGATGGCGATCTTGCCCAGCTGGCCGCTTTCGACCGCATCAAGGAAGTCGCGATGCCGGAGTGCCTCGACATAGCCGGCCCTCTGGATGCGGGCCTCGTCGAGATCCATCGAGCCGGACATGTCGACCGCCAGGATCAGTTCGACGTCGACATTCGTCGCCTCGGCGGTCGATGGGCTCGGGCCACCACTCAATGAAAGGAGTAACGCCAACACGCTCAACATCGCTTCAACCAGTCATTGCGCGCGGTCAGATTAGAAGACTGTAACACAAGATTGGATTTCGGCGACCGTTTGGGTGTAGTTGGCCTTCACTAAAGAGTGATTTTGCCGGGTCCTGCATGAGGCCGGAGGTCGGACAGGAAAGGCGAAATGCCGCAGCGTACGGAAAATACTGAGCGATTTCAGATCGATCGATTGCAGCAGGCGGCGTTCGGGTATTTCCTCGAACATTCGGATCCGGTCACCGGACTGATCGCCGACACCGCGTTGCCGGGCGCGCCGGCGAGCATCGCTGCGACCGGCTTCGGCCTTTCCTGCTATCCCATCGGCGTCGAGCGCGGCTGGCTTTCGCGCAGCGACGCGGCGCGGCGGGTGGCGACGACCCTGCGCTTCCTTGTCCAAAGCCCGCAGTCCCGCCACCGGCAGGCGACCGGCTATCGCGGCTTCTACCATCACTTCCTCGACATGCGGACCGGTGAGCGCACCTGGCAGAGCGAGCTTTCGACCGTCGATACGGCGCTGCTGATCGCCGGCTGCCTGACCGCCTCTGCATATTTTTACGGTAGGGATGCGGACGAATGCGAGATCCGCGCGCTTGCCGATCGGCTCTATGCGCGGGTGGACTGGCGCTGGGCGCTCAATCGGGGCGACACGCTGACGATGGGCTGGCGGCCGCCGGGGCGGTTCTTGAAGCATCGCTGGCGGGGTTACAGCGAAGCGCTGCTGCTCTATGTGCTGGCACTCGGCGCGCCCGACCATTCGATCGAACCGGAGCACTATGCGGCCTTTGCCGAGGGCCATGACTGGATTCCGGTCGACGGCCGGCCGCATCTGCATGCGGCCCCACTCTTCATCCATCTCTTTCCGCAGGCCTGGCTCGATCTACGCGGGCTTTCCGACCGGCCGATGCGAGAGCGGGGGACGGACTATTTCGAGAATACCCGACGCGCCATCGCCTTGCAGCGGGACCATGCGCGCTCCAATCCCGGCGGTTTCGCCGGATATGGCGAGGACCTGTGGGGCCTGAGCGCCTGCCATGCGCCCCGCGGCCGGCTGCGGCTTGCGGATGGGCGCCAGCAGCGGCTTTTCGGCTATGTGAACCGCGGCGCACCCTACGGCCTTGATGACGGCACGCTCGTGCCCTGGGCGCCGCTTGCCTGCCTGCCGTTCGAGCCGGATGCGGCGCAGGCCTCCCTCGTGCATATGGCAGACAGTTATTCGGGACTTTTGAGCGAAGGGCGCTTTCCCGGCGGCTTTAACCCGAGCCTGGCCGCCGGCGTAGGCCCGGAGGGCTGGATCGATGCGCGGGTCGTCGGTCTTGACCAGGGCCTCGTTGTCATGATGATCGAGAACTGGCAAAGCGGCCTTAGCTGGGCGCTGATGCGCAGCATGCCGGCGATCCGCCTCGGCCTTGAACGGGCGGGCTTCGACGGTGGCTGGCTGCAGGAGGGGGAAGGCGCGTGTGGTAATCCGCCCGCATCCCGCGCCAGAGGATGAGAATGGACGACGGAGACGGCATGCGCTTGAACGACCACCGGCCGACAGCGGAGACCGCGGCGTTTGCGCCGCAGGCGCTGGCCGTCGCCGACCATCTGCGTACCCAGTTTCCCGAGGCTGCCGTCTCGCTCGGGCCGGCGGCCAGTGATTTCAGCGCGCCGGGCGACTTCTGGGCTGCGGGCAGCGCTGGCCTTGAGGCGGGGCTCGCCTATCAGGATTTCTTCGGGGTCGGCATGACCGACCGGATCCGGGCGGCGCATCTGATCGCCTTCTATAGCCGCCAGCTGAGCGTGGTCCTTGGCGCGTTCCATCTCGGCGCCGGGTTGCAGGCGGAGGTGGCCGGCATTCGTTTCGAGGATTGGACGCGGCTTCACCGTGGCGTCGAGGTCGCGGGCAAGCGCTATCATTTTCGCCTGCATCCGCCGGCCACGGAGCGCCAGGGTGGCGAAGGCGTCAGCGCATTCGAACAGGGCTTCATCGCCCATCTGGCACCCGTCGTTGCGGTTCTGAAAGCGCGAGCAGGGCTGTCGAGCGGGGCGCAATGGCGGCTCGCGGCCGATGCCCTGGCCGGCGCGTTCCTGGAAATCGGCCGCGCGATCGGCGACGAGGCGCGCGGCATGGCCGAGGCGCTGGCGATCGTCAAACGACCGGGTTCGCGGCTCTACTCAGAGGAGCTCTGCTACGAGCAGATCGCGGCTCTCGATCCGGCAAGCGGCGCTGAGCTGTCGCGCCAGTATCGGATCCGTTGCGGCTGCTGTCTCTACTTCAAGACGGAAGGGGGCAGGTTCTGCGACACTTGCGTGCTGCTGGAGCCGGAAGATCGCCGCGCGCGGCTGGCGGCGCATCTCATGCAAAACGGCGGGACCTGAACCCCGCCGTCGCTTTGCTGACGATCTGTGATCAGTGATCACTGTGCCTTGACGAAGCGCTCGTTGATGAAGCCGGAGACGACGCCGAGCACGATC
Organism: Ensifer sp. SL37; assembly: GCF_026672675.1. Lineage (NCBI taxonomy): Bacteria > Pseudomonadati > Pseudomonadota > Alphaproteobacteria > Hyphomicrobiales > Rhizobiaceae > Ensifer > Ensifer sp. SL37. The sequence continues at coordinate 2,669,562 of NZ_JAPPRN010000006.1, forward strand.
CAGAAGGCAAGCGTGGTGGCGAGTGCGGCAACCGCAAACTCGGCGCCGAGCACGGCCGGAACGTTGCTGGTGATATCGAGCGGCTGCGGCGCCCCGTAGACATGGGGTGCTGCGATCAGCACCAGGCCTGCGACCTTGGAGACGATCTCCTCGCGCAGGACGACGAGATAGAGGCCGACGGCGGAGAGCGCCACGGTCACCAGCCACCAGGTCTGGCGGTCGCCGAGTTCGGCTGCCGGAAAGCCCGGCAGTTCCGGCGGCAGACCGATCGCCGGCAGCATGTGCACCGCAAGCCAGCCGCAGGCGCCCCACAGCGCGCCGTTCCTGAGCGTGATCGGGTAGCCGATCACCAGGCTGACGCCGGCGAGCAGCAGGCCGAAGCCGGAACCTGTGACGAGGTTCGCCATCAGCGTGCCGGAGAAGCGGCTCATGCCGAACATGATGCCGCCTTCCTCATGCTCGCCCTCATGGGCATAGGCCGGGGTGATCGGCGACAAAGCGTCGAGAAAGGCGCCGAACGGCGACACGGCTTTGAGCGACGAATGCTGGTCGTGGTTTTCTGCGGCCGGCTGTGCCGCACCCGGCTGGGCGGCGGGCTGTTCGGTAGCGGCCGGTGCCTCGCCTTCGAATTCTTCTGCATGCAGGATCAGCGGTGTGACGCGCAGTTCCTGGGCGCCGGTCATGAAGACACCGGCAATCAATCCAGCCACGATCGCGGCCAGAAGCGTTCTGACAATCATCTTGAAATCCCTCGATAACGACAAAAGCCACGCCCTGTGGCGTGGTCCTTGAGCCTTCCCATTTTCCCTATGCTGCGGATGGCCTTCGCGCGCCGGAAAAACCGGGATGCACGCAGGCCTCCATCCGGCTCGGGCCGGATGCGTTCAGGTCCGCAGATTGTTCGATGCGGAACGTTGGTCACGTTCCGGCGCATCGGTCAGTGGCAGGGAAAGCCGTAGGAGTGGCGGGTGTCGTGCGCCGTGTCGTGCAGCACTGCCGAGTTGGCAAGGCCGGCGCCAAAGACGAGGAATGCGCCGATGAAGAGCGCAATGACGCCAGCGGTCAGACGATCGCTGAGGGAGAGCGGGGTGCTCGAAATGGTAGACGTAGCCATGACAACCTCCGTGATGGCATCGGGAAATTCCCGGTTGGGCCCTATGCCCGTATCGAGTGGCAGGTTTCCTGGCTCACGGCGTTGGGCTCGATGCCCTCGATCTGCCTCGCCTTCCCAGCTCGGCCGCCCTCTCGCGGTCTTGCCAGTGGCTTCTTCCGGATCGCCCCGGAACGGTGGATCGACGTCGCTCTACAGTCGCGGGGTCGGCCGTGATTTGAATGCCCAGCTTGGGTCCATCCGTCACATTCCCGTTTACTCCCGAAACACGTTCGCGTCCCGGGAACCAATCGATCCCAGATGATTAGGATTGTGTCATGGAGTTGTCAATTGAGTGCGCGCCGCCGCGCGGTCCATCCGCGACAAAATCCTTGATGGTCATGCGTTTGTAGGCTTCGACGAGCTGGTCACCCTCGGCCCGGTCGACCGAGACTGCAAGTCGCATGGTGCAGTCGCCGAGATGCATGATCAGGAAGGCGGCGCTGTCGATCTCTTCGCGCGGCGTCTCCGGCACAAGGCGGGCCCAGACATCGGCAAGCAGCTTTCCGCCGGCGCGGCTTTGCGCAAGATCGATCTCGCGCAGCGCCTTGTCGGCCTGCATCGCCGACCAGATGTCGCGCATGACCGGCTCGGCGAGGAACATGTCGTAGTAGATGTCGAACAGCAGCGAGAAGGCGTCGCGCAGTTCGGCTATCGACGTGACCTTGGCCAGTTCGGCCGCGATGCACTCGTTGCAGACCGCATTGTAGCGCTCGGCCAGCGTGCGCACGATTGCCGCCTTGTCGGGAAAGTACTGATACAGCGAGCCGATCGAAATCCCCGCCTTTTCAGCGACTTCGCTCATGCGCATGGCGTCGCTGCCCTTCTCCTGGATGAGCGCCGTCGCGCAGGCAAGGATCTGCTCGACGCGCTCGCGGCTGCGCTTCTGGCTCGGCGTCCGGCGCAGCGCAGGCTCGTCGTCAGCGGGAAGCGTGGCGGGACTTGCATCTGGAATCATGAGTAATGCTCACATTTTGACTTGACTCTTAAAATACGAGGATTTATCACATTTGCAAATGTGAGAGATGCTCATGTTTGTTGGTGGAACCTCAGGAGGAAACGATGTCTCAGAAAGTCACACTGGTTTTGGGCGGTACCGGCAAGACGGGGCGGCGGGTGGCCGATCGCCTTCGGGAGCGGGGCATAGCGGTCCGCATCGGCGCCCGTTCGGCGTCGCCTTCCTTCGATTGGACGGATGAGGCGACCTGGACGCCCGCCCTTGAAAATGTCGATCGCATCTATGTCTGCTACCAGCCCGATCTGGCGGTGCCGGGCGCCGTCGACGTCATCGCCAAGTTCTCGAGTCTTGCCGTTCGCTCCGGCATCAAACGGCTGGTGCTCCTGTCGGGCCGCGGCGAGGACGAGGCGGAAGCCTCCGAGCGTGCGCTGCAGGCTTCCGGCGCCGACTGGACGGTCATCCGGGGCAGCTGGTTCTTCGAGAACTTCGACGAAGGCTTCCTGGCCGACGGCGTGGTGAGTGGTTCGGTCTTCCTGCCGGTGGACGAGGTTACCGAGCCCTTCGTCAGTTGCGACGACATTGCCGACGTGGCGGTTGAGGCCCTTCTGGACGATGCGCATATCGGCAAGGTCTATGCCTTGACCGGCCCGCGCCTGATGACCTTTGCCCAGGCCGTCGCCGAGATCGCCGCGGCCGCCAACCGTCGGATCTCTTATCAGGCCATTCCGGTTTCCGACTTCGCAGCGCATCTCAAGGCGGACGGCGTGCCGGATGACTATGTCGAACTCATCCGCTATCTCTTCACCTCGGTGCTCGACGGACGCAATTCCAGCATGACGTCCGATGTCGAGCGCGTGCTTGGGCGGCGTCCGCGCGACTTTGCCGATTACGCCCGGGAAACCGCAGCAACTGGTGTTTGGAGTCTTGCCGCATGATCCCGCTGATCCCCGCTCTGGCGTTTGCCGCCGCGATCGGTTCCGGCCTGATGGCCGGGCTTTTCTTCATCTTCTCGGTCTGCATCATGCAGGCCCTGTCGCGGCTGCCGCCGGAGCAGGGGATCGCCGCGATGAACGCCATCAATGTCGTGATCCAGAACCCGATCTTCCTCAGCGCCTTCATGGGCACGGCGCTGCTCGCCCTGGCGCTCGTCGTCGTCGCCTTCATCTCGGGGGGCGAGGGCAGGTGGTGGCTTGCCGCCGGTGGCATTGCCTATGTCGTTGGCGTGCTGCTGGTGACCATTGTCTTCAACGTGCCGATGAATGACGCGCTCGCCGCGGCAGCCCCCGGTCAGGCGGCGACCGATCTCTGGCGTGAGCGCTATCTGACCGATTGGGTCTGGTGGAACCACGTGCGCACATGGGCCTCGATCGGCGCGCTGGCGTTTTTCGTTCTCGGTTTCGCCCGCACCTGACGAAAAGCGCCGGCAAGTCGATCCTTGCCGGCGCCTGCACGCGCCTTGACCTTCAAGCACATCCCGCCGTCAGGGCTTCGGAATACGCGCGTCGTATTGCGCTTCAAGGTCGGCAAACTTGCTCCAGAAGGCTGCCGGCTTTTCGCCTTCGAGCAGAGCGCGCAAAATGTCGAGGTGCACGTGCCAGCCGGCGGAGAAGCTGGTCATGACCGCGCGGTCGGCGATGCGCTTATGGGTGACGACGAGCAGCACCTTGTCGCCGCGGGGGCTGAGCTCGAAGCGGACCTCCGACGGGGTGCCGGTCTCTTCGTTCCAGGTATAGGCCAGTAGTCGTGGCGGCTCCCAGGCGAGCACGTGGCCGTAATTGCGCACCTCGCCGGCGTGCTCGGCGTATTTCTGCGGTGGCCGATCGTCCTCCGTCGTCAGTTCCGAATGGCGGAAGACGTGCTCGACCTCGGCCCCTTCCTTCGATCCGATCGTTCCGGACGCCATCCAGAGCCGGCGCTTGCTTTCCTCCGTCAGATAGGACCAGACCCGCTCGATCGGGCCGGGAAGCAGGCGCTCGATGCGCACCGCGTCCGGTGCGACGACACGGCCGTAATCGGCGCCGGCAAAGGCTGTGGCAGACGAAGTCATGGCTTTTCCTCCGGATCAGTTTGGATTGTGGCGTCTTCGGCGAGAAGCAGCGCCTCGAGTGCGTCGATGCGGGTGCGCCAGAAGGCTTCGTAGTGGCGCATCCATTCCATGCCGGCATGCATCGGCGCGGCATCGAGCCGGCACACATGCGTGCGACCTTTCACTTCGCGGCGCACCAGACCTGCTCCTTCCAGCACCTTGATGTGCTTCGATGCCGCGGCCAGCGAGATCGAGAACGGCGCCGCAAGCTCGCCCACCAGTCTTTCGCCCTGCGAAAGGTCCTGGAGCATGGCGCGCCGCGTCGGGTCCGAAAGCGCGTGAAACACGGTATCGAGATGTGCGTTCTGATATTCAACCATATTGTTGAATATCCTCTCGCTCGACCTAATTGTCAACCGTTCGGTTGAATTTAAAAGTATCGCGAAAAGAGACCAGGCCGCGGTGGGTCGTCGTGGAGGCGCCGCCCCTTCCAGGCGGCAAGCGCATCGGCAAGATCGTCGGTCGGCACCATCTGGGCAAACTGTTCGCTTTCGACCAGCAGCCCCTCGGCGATCGACATGTTGAGGCCGCGGGTGACGGCGGTGATAATCGAGCGCACTGCAAGCGGGGAGTGGCCCATGATGCGTTTTGCCAGGTCACGGGCGGCCGACATCAGTTCCTCATGAGCGACGACATGGTTGACGAGCCCCAGCTCCAGCGCGCGATCGGCCAAGAAATCCTCGCCTGTCAGCAGCAGTTCAAGCGCGCGCTTGCGGCCGGCGAGCCGCGGCAGGCGCTGGGTGCCGCCGAAGGTCGGCGGCATGCCGAGCTTGATTTCCGGTTTGGCAAAACGCGCCTGGTCGCTTGCAACAGCGAGATGCACCGCTTCGGTGATCTCGCAGCCGCCGCCATAAGCAAGCCCGTTGACGGCAGCGATGACCGGCTTCGGAAAGGCTTCGAGCCGGGCCGTCAGGCCCTGGCCGCGACGGACGAAATCGCGCACGGCCGGGTTTACGCCCTTGGCCACGCTTTCCGAGAACTCATGGATATCGCCGCCGGCGGAAAAGGCGCGGTCGCCGGTGCCGGTGATGATCACGGCGCCGACGCCGTCGTTCGCTTCGATCTGTTCGAGAAGGCTCATGAGCCGGTCGATCAGCTCGTAGTTCAGCGCGTTGAGTTTCTCTGGGCGGTTGAGAGTGAGGAGGGCGATGCCCTCGGAAATCTGCATCAGCACGGTGTTCGACATGGTTGCTCTCCGGCAGGTGTTGACGGGGAGAGGCTAGGTGAGGGAAGATGCCATGTATATTCACTAGTCGGTATACATGAGAGATGGCGAAAGCAGAGAAATCGACCCGGGACCTGATCGTCGCAGCGGCGGAAAAGCTGTTTTATGCCGAGGGCATCCGCGCCGTCAGCGTCGATGCGGTGGCGGAAGCCGCGGGCGTGACCAAACGCACGCTCTACTATCATTTCGACAGCAAGGACGAGCTGATCGCCGCCTATCTCGAAGGCCGCGACCAGCCCAATCTGAAACTCTTCCGCAAGTGGTTCGACGCGGGCGACGGGGACATTGCCGACAAGGTCGAGGCGATCTTCGTCAACCTGGCGCGGGCGGCGCGCCATCCGAAATGGAAGGGCTGTGGCTTCCTGCGCACCTCCGCCGAGCTTGCCAACATGCCCGGTCATCCGGCGATCCGCATCGGTGCCGCCCACAAGAAGAAGTTCGAGGCCTGGATTGCCGAGACCTTTACCGAAGCCGGTGTCGCCGAGCCGGCCGTGCTGGCAAAGCAGATCCTGCTGCTGCTCGACGGCAGTTTCGCGGTCGTGCTGCTGCACCGGGATCCAAGCTACATGGAGGTGGCGGGCAAGGCTGCGGCGACGCTTGTGCGGGTGGCGCTTGCCGGCGCCAACGGAAAGGGGACATCCTGACGCGCTGCAACTTCCGCTTCAAACGGCTGCCATCGGCAGGCAGTATAGGATGCAGTGCCAGGAGCCGAACAACCATTGAGCGCCGGTGTGGCCGCGTTGCGGCTCAACGGAGGAGGAAATCCATGACAGTCAAGCGTATCGTCTCAAACCTCTACGCCCCGGACCCGCAAGTGGCGCGCGCCTTCTACGGCGACCTGCTTGAACTCGACGTGGTGATGGATCACGGCTGGATCCTGACCTTTGCCGCCGAGGGCAAGGCCGCGATGCCACAGGTGAGCATCGCCAGCGAGGGCGGCAACGATACGCCGGTGCCGGTGCTTTCGATCGAGGTGGACGATGTCGACCGGGCCTATCAGCGAGCCAAGGCCGCCGGTGTCGAGATCGTCTACGACATCACCAACGAGCCCTGGGGCGTGCGCCGTTTCTACATGCGCGACCCGTTCGGCAATATCGTCAACATCCTGGCGCACTGAGCAATTCCAGGAAAAGTGCGCAGCGGTTTTCCGTCCGGAATTGCGCCAGCCAAGCGAGCGAATTCCAGGAAAAGTGCGCAGCGGTTTTCCGTCCGGAATTGCGCCAGCCAAGCGAGCGAATTCCAGGAAAAGTGCGCAGCGGTTTTCCGTCCGGAATTGCGCCAGCCAAGCGAGCGAATTCCAGGAAAAGTGCGCAGCGGTTTTCCGTCCGGAATTGCGCCAGCCAAGCGAGCGAATTCCAGGAAAAGTGCGCAGCGGTTTTCCGTCCGGAATTGCGTCCTTGCAAACTCGCGAAGGATGCCGCCGGCTGGACCGGCGGCCTCTTGCATCAGGCGAGCGACAGCGCGTTTGAAAGATCGGCCACGAGGTCGTCGGGATGCTCGATACCGATCGACAGGCGGATGGTCGATTCCAGCACGCCGATGCGGTGGCGCACCTCGATCGGCACGCCAGAATGGGTCATCGCCGCCGGGTGGCTGGCGAGCGATTCCGTGCCGCCGAGGCTGACGGCGAGCTTGAAGATCTGCAGCGCATTGAGGAAGCGGAAGGCCGCCTCCTGGCCGCCAGCGATATCGAAGGAGAAGGTCGAGCCAGCGCCGGTGCACTGCGTCTTGAAAGTGCGGCCGACCGGCGTGTCCTCGCCGTGGAAGGGCAGGTAGTGGATACGCTCGACCTTCGGGTGGTCGTGCAGGAATTCGGCGACGATGCGGGCATTGTCGTCGGCCTTCTGCATGCGCACCGCCAGCGTTTCGAGCGAACGGCCGAGCATCCAGCAGGAATGCGGATCGAGCTGCGTGCCGATCGCACCGCGTAGCGCCTTTACCTGCTTCATCACCGCCTTGGAGCCGAGCGCGGCGCCGGCGATCAGGTCGGAGTGACCACCGACATACTTGGTCAGCGAATAGAGCGAGATGTCGGCGCCGTGCTCGATCGGCCGCTGGAAGACGGGCCCAAGCAGCGTGTTGTCGCAGGCGACGATCGGGGTATGGCCCTGCTTCCTGCCGATCGCATCGGCAACGCGGCGGATCATGGCGACGTCGACGAGGCTATTGGTCGGGTTCGCCGGCGTCTCGATCAGGATCACCGAGACCCGGCCCTTGGCCATCGCCTCTTCTGCGGCGGCGCTGACGGCCGCCTCGTTCACGCCATCGGCAAAACCGACGGCGGAAACGCCGAGATTGAGGAAGGTGCGGGCAAGCAGCGTCTCGGTGCCGCCATAGAGCGGCTGGCTGTGCAGCACCGCGTCGCCCGGCTTGACGAAGGCGAGCAGCGTCGTGGCGATCGCCGACATGCCCGACGAGAACAGTGCGCAGCTTTCGGTGCGCTCGTAGACGGCGAGACGGTCTTCGACGATCTCGCTGTTCGGGTGGTTGAAGCGCGAATAGACGAGGCCGGCGCCGACACCCGCCGGCGGTTCCTTCCGGCCGGAGACAAAGTCGAAGAAGTCGCGGCCCTCTTCGGCGGAGCGGAAGACGAAGGTGGAGGTCAGAAAGACCGGAGGTTTGACCGCGCCCTCCGACAGTTCCGGATCGTAGCCATAGTTCAGCATCTGCGTTTCAGGATGCAGCTTGTGGTTTCCGATGTGGGTTTTGGAGGGATGCGGTGCGGTCATGGCTTGTCTCCTCAAGCGAAGCGGACTCGACTGACAGGCAAATTATATCAGATGCTTGGACCGATCCTTGCTATTTCCGGCGGGATCGCCTTGAGTTGCGCAAAGATTTGGCTGAGTTGAGAAGATATGGCGCAGAAAATTGCCGACGAGACGGATCGCAGGATTTTGAAGGAACTGGTGGCGGATGCCCGCCTGACCAACAACGAGCTCGCCGAGCGGGTGGGGCTCTCGGCGTCGCCCTGTCTGCGTCGGCTACGGCGGCTGGAGGAGACCGGGGTCATCCGCGGCTATACGGCTTTGGTCGATCCCGCAGTCGACGGTTGGACGATGACGGCGATTGCGACCGTCACGCTCAGCCGCCAGCACGAAGACGAGATCGTCATGTTCGAAGAGGCGGTGCGCGGCTGGGACGAGGTGCTCGAATGCCATCTGGTGACCGGCTCGCGCGACTACGTGCTGAAGGTGATGAGCGCCGGCCTCGATCAGTACGAGCGTTTCATCAAGGAGAAGATCGCAAGGCTCAAATGCGTCGCCTCGATCGAGACGAGTTTCGTGATGAACACGATCAAGGAGCGGCGGGTCTAGCGCCAACCCCTCCATAAACCTCTGAAGCGGTTCGATAATCGTCCATCCGGCTTTGAAACCATCAGGGATGCCCTAGATTCGAGTTAGGAGGGCGTCCCACACGCTCGGCGGGCGCCTTGCTCTCTCGGAGAGAGACGATGGATTTCGCAACAGCGCTCGATGCCGCCGCTTCCTGGCTACAGACGGTCTTTTTGAACGAGTGGACCTATTATCAGCTCGCCATCATCGTCGCCGGCTACCTGGTCTGCGGCGCACTGGCGAAGCGGATAGAGCCGCGGGTCGAAGCCCGAGCCCGTCTGATCAAGGGCAATCCGGATCTCTTGCGGGTCATCATCGCCTTCATGCGGCGGCTGCGGTGGCTGTTTCTGATCGTCTGGCTCTGGATTGCCGACGGCATGATCCTGCGCTTTGGCTGGCCGTCCTATCGCTGGCTGGTGGCGACCGCGCTGACGCTGACGGCGGCGTGGTTCGTCATCTCGGTGCTCACACGCATCATACGCAACCAGATGCTGGCGCGCGTCACCGCCGTCGTCGGCTGGATCTATTTTGCGCTCTATGCGGTCGGGCTCGACCGGGTGATCCTGACGACACTTGATGGCGTTGCCATCAATCTCGGTGCGGTTCGCCTGTCGCTGCTGCTCGTCCTGAAAGCCATCGTGCTCTCCGCCGCGCTGATCTGGCTTGCCGTTTTGATCGGCAATGTCTCGTCGCACTGGATCCAGCGGTCAGCGGACCTGACACCCTCCTTCAAGGTGCTGATCAGCAAGCTGGTCAAGATTGCACTGATTGGCTTTGCCGGCGCAATCGCGCTATCGGCCACCGGCATCGACCTGACGGCGCTGACGGTTTTTTCCGGGGCGGTCGGTGTCGGCATCGGTTTCGGTCTGCAGAAGGTGGTTTCCAACTTCATCTCCGGCATCATCATCCTGCTCGACAAATCCATCAAGCCGGGCGACACGATCACGCTCGGCGATACCTTCGGGTCCGTGCGCGACCTGCGCTCCCGCTTCGTCTCCGTCATCACCCGGGACGGCAAGGAATACCTCATTCCAAACGAGGATTTCATCTCGCAGCAGGTGGTGAACTGGTCGTTCTCCAGCGACTTCGTCCGCATCGAGGTCGATTTCGGCACCTCCTATGACAGCGACCCGCACGAGGTGGCGCGCATCGCCATCGAGACCGCCGCATCGCTGCCGCGGGTGGCGAGCAGCTACGCCCAGCCGGTGTGCTGGATGACGGGTTTCGGCGCCTCGTCGCTCGATTTCAAGCTGAGGTTCTGGATCTCCGACCCGAGCAACGGGCTCACCAACATTCGCGGCCAGGTGCTGATGGCGCTCTGGGATGCGTTCAAGGCGGCGGGCATTTCGATCCCGTTCCCGCACCGTGAAATCATCATGAAGACGCCGGTCGAGGTCACCCGGGTTTAGGGGCCGAAGTGCCCGTCGACCGGTTCGCGTCAGGGTCTCTTGCGGTTGTAAGCGATTGACTGGACACGCCGGGGAAGCGACATTGCCGGCGCCGGAACAGCCCGCAGTCGTTCCGGTGACCGTGCCAGCATCAGTGGGGACCCGACGCCATGGACCATCTTCAACAAACGCCGCTGTCGAGGTTGCCGATGCCGCGTTTTCTCTCGACGCTGCTGGCATCGTTCTCGACCACGGGGCTCATCGTCGGCGTCTTCTTCTTTGCCATGTCGCTGACGCCGAGCCTCATCCCGCGGCCCTATGTGGTGCAGGCGGTGATTTCGGGCCTGTCGCTTTCCGCCGGCTATGCGATCGGCGTACTGTTGCGCTGGCTGTGGTCCTTGCTCGACCTGCCGGAGATCCGCGGCCGCACAGGCCTTACGGTGAAGGTGCTAGCGGCGCTCGGCTGCACCGCGGTTGCGCTCGCCTTCCTCTGGAGGACCGCCTACTGGCAGAACACGGTGCGGCAGATCATGGGGCTCGACCCGGTCGAAAGTGCTGAGCCGTTCAAGCTCGGGCTGATCGCGGCCCTCGTGTTTGTCGCCATCGTGCTCATCGCGCGCCTGTTCCGCTTGACCTTCCGGTTTCTGACCCGCCGCTTCGAGCATGTGCTGACACGGCCGCTGGCGAAGGTCGCTGGCGTGGTCGCGGCGCTGGCGCTTTTCTGGTCTGCGGCCGATGGCGTTATCTTCCGGTATGCGCTGCATGCGGCCGACAGCTCGTTCCAGCGGTTGGACGCGCTGATCGATCCGGATGTCGCGCCGCCGACCGATCCGTTGAAGACCGGCAGCAACGCGTCGCTGATGACGTGGGACGCACTCGGCCGCCAAGGGCGCCAGTTCATCGCTTCCGGTCCGGCGGCGAAGGACATCGCCGGCTTCTTCGGCGGAGAGGCAAAAGAGCCATTGCGCGTCTATGCCGGCCTCAATTCGGCCGAGACCGCCAAGGAGCGGGCGAAGCTCGCGCTGGAGGAATTGAAGCGCGTCGGCGGCTTCGAGCGCACGAACCTTCTGATCGTGGTGCCGACCGGCACCGGCTGGATCGATCCGCCCGGCCTCGATTCGCTCGAATATCTGATGAAGGGCGATGTCGCCAGCGTCGCTGTGCAGTATTCCTATCTCACGAGCTGGCTGTCGCTGCTGGTCGAGCCGGAATATGGCGCGGAGACGGCCGATGCGCTCTTCGATGCGGTCTATGGCTACTGGACGACGTTGCCGAAGGACAGAAGGCCGAAGCTCTATCTCTATGGCCTCAGCCTCGGCTCGATGAACTCGCAAGGCTCGGTCGATCCCTTCGATATCATCAGCGATCCGTTCCAGGGCGCGCTCTGGGTCGGCTCGCCGTTCCCGACCAAGACCTGGCTGCAGATCACCCGAAACCGCAATCCGGGCTCGCCGGAGTGGCGGCCGCTTTATCGCGACGGCTCGGTGATCCGTTTCACCAATCAGGAGAATGCGCTGAACATCCCGGGCGCGACCTGGGGCAATGTCCGCATCGTCTATCTGCAATATGCCAGTGACCCGATCACCTTCTTCGATCCATATTCCTTCTACCGCGAGCCCGACTGGATGAAGGCGCCGCGCGGTGCCGACGTCTCTCCTGCGCTCAGATGGTTCCCCGTCGTCACCATGTTCCAGTTGCTTGCCGACATGGCGCTCGCGACGACCTCGCCGATCGGCTACGGCCATGTCTATGCGCCGGAGCACTATATCGACGCGTGGATGCAGGTGATGGCACCGGCTGATGTCAGCGAGGCGGACGCCGAGCGGCTGAAGGCGCTGCTCAAGGGTCGCTACTGAACCTGCTTGTCGCCGGACCGCTCGCCACGCAGGTGCGCGGCGATCTGGTTGGCGAAGGCCTGGATCAGCGGCTCCTCCGCCTTTTCCGTCGGGCAGAGCAGATAGTAGCCGGCCGAGGCCGGTATCGCCGTCGGGAAGGGCTGGATCAGGCGTCCTTCGTAGAGATAGGAGCGTGTCAGCACGTCGGAGACGAGCGCGATGCCCTGGCCCTGTAGCGCCGAGGCGACGGCGATCGCGACCGATTGCACCCGCACGCTCCGGCTGCCTTCGAGCGAAATGCGCGATGCGGCCGACCAGCGCGTCCATTCCCGGCCGTCATCCTCATGCAGCAGCGTGACGTCGCGCAGCTTCCGCTCGCGCAGCGGGCCTTCGAGCCGGGGGAAGAGGAGCGGCGAGCAGACCGTCCTGAGCTTCACGTCGCTGACTGGCTGCCACCACAGGCCGTCGAAGGGCGGATTGTCGTAGACGACGGCGAGATCGACATCGTCCCAGACGACGTCGCTGGCGCGGATGCAATTGCGCATCGAAAGATCGGTGACGCCGCGCGCACCCGCGAACTGTACGAGGAGGCCGGCCATCCAGGCAATCGCGAGCGCCGGGGGCAGGCCGACCGTCAGCTTGCGCTGGTGGCTTTCGAGCCGTCGGTCGGTGCCGTCCTCCACGGCGGCGGCAAGGTTGCCGATCGCGTGGGAAACCGTCTGCGCGAACTCGCGGCCGGCGGCCGTGAGCTTGATGTTGCGGCCGGATTTTTCAAGCAGCGTCAGGCCGGTCGTCTCCGAGAGCCGGCGCAGCTGCAGCGACACGGCGCCGGGACTCAAGCCGAGCTCATCCGCCGCCTGGCGCACGGAACCGATGCGCGCGACCGCCTCGAACGCCCGGATATAGGGCAGGAAATGCAACGCCTTCACGTGAGCCCTCCCGCTCTGATCGCGCCCCTCACGGCGTGAAATCGTTTAGCCAGACTGCACAATATCAAGCATAAAAAATCGCTATTCCCAATCGATTTTTGCTCCTATGAATCGGGCCTGAGAGAGGGAGAACACAATGATCGAGGCACAACCGTTTGATTTTCCTTATGATGGAAAGCTGGTTCCGGCGCAGACGGCGCTGATGGTGATCGATCTGCAGATCGACTTCTGCTCGGCCAACGGTTACTTCGCCTCGATGGGCTACGATCCGGCGCCGCTGGCCGCGATCGTGCCCGCGGTCAACCGGGTGATTGCGGCCGCACGGCAAGCCGGCTGCCTGATCATCCACACGCGCCAGGGCTACCGCGCCGATCTCGCCGACATGACGCCTTACGAGAAATGGCGGCGCAAGCGCTCCGGACTTGAGAACACGCAGGTGCTTTTGCGTTCCAGCCCCGGCTTCCAGTTGCTTCCGGAACTCGATGTCGCCGACACCGACGTCATCATCGACAAGACCTGCAACAGTTCCTTCACCTATACGGATCTCGAGCATGTCTTGAGATCCCAGGGCATCACCCACATGCTCTTTACCGGCTGCACCACGGACGTTTGCGTGCATACGACGCTGCGCGAAGCCTGCGACCGCAATTTCCAGTGCCTGACGATTTCAGACTGCTGCGCCAGCGGCGAGCAGTGGGCGCATGAGGCGGCGATCAACATGATCTCGATCGAGAACGGCATCTTCGGCACGGTCTCGACCAGTGATGCCGTTATTGCCGGACTGGCCAAGGCCGCCCGCTAGCGCTCTGGCACCGCGCAATTCCGGGCGAAAAGCCGCTTCACGCTTCTCCTGGAATTGCTCCAGGCGCGGTCCTCACATTTCCAAAGCCTTTTGCCAACCGTTCAACGGAATGATGCCCCATGCAAAGATACATCTCGCTGATGCGACTGACCTCGAAAGGACTGGCCGAGCTTGCCGATAGTGGCAGCCGGCGCAAGGTGAGCGAGGATCGGGTCGCAGCGCTCGGCGGCCGCTCGGTCGCCTTCTATGCCACGCTCGGGACCTATGACTTCGTCCAGGTTTTCGAGATGCCGGACAATGCGTCGATGATGCAATACGTGCTGACGGCGCGGCGCGACGGCTTTGTGGATCCGCTCATCCTTCCCGCCTTCGACAGCCAGACCTATGGCGACATCGTCGGCCGCGTTTCACCAGCACAATGAGGGGAATGAAGATGATCAGACTGGCATCCTGCGCAACCCTTCTGACGACCGCCGTGCTTTCGGCCGGCGCCGCACAGGCCGAGCCGCCGGCTTTCGCCGCCGATGGAGAGGTTGGCGTGTGCACCACCGCGGCCTTTCCGCCGCTCTCCTTCAAGGAACATCCGGCCGATGCGAAGCCGACCGGCATCGACATCGAGATCGCCGAAGCGTTGGCCGCGCAATGGAATGCGAAGGTGAACTACACCGTCACCGAATTCGCCGGCCTCTTGCCGACGCTCGGGGCAGGGCGCTGCGACGTCATCGTCAGCGGCATCTACATCAACGCCAAGCGGCGCGAGACCTATGACGGCGTGCCCTACATGAAATCGGCGACCGCCATGGTCACCAAAGCGGGCAGCGATACGATCAAGGCGCCGGAGGATCTCAGCGGTAAGGTCATCGCGCTCGAAGCCGGCGCCTACTACAAGGAAGAGCGGATCGGGCCCTTAAACGAGGCGCTCGCGGCCAAGGGCCTGCCGCCGGTCGATGTGCAGGAATACCCGACCCAGCAGGCCGCCTACCAGCAGGTGCTCGTCGGCCGCGTCGATGCGACCGTAACGGAAGAGGCGGAGGGCGCCTATCGCGCGTCGCGCTCCGACGGCGCGCTCACGCTCCCCTATATCTGGGCCTCGGATTTCAAATACGGCATCTACAGCCGCCGTGACGATGGCGATGCAGCCGCGGTGAAGGCAGGGCTGAAGGCGCTCAAGGAGAAGGGCTTCTTCGGCGATCTCGCCAGGAAATACGGGCTCGATCCGGCGCTCTTCGACGTCGACTACGACTCCTGAGCGAAAGGAGGCGGGGCATGAACTTCGATACGAAACTGTTTTTCGATGCCCTGACCATGCCCGTCATGTTGCAGGGGGCGGGCATCGCCATCCTGCTGTCGATCCTGGTGCAGGCGGCGTCGTTCCTGCTCTGCCTGCCGCTGGCCGTCGCGCTCAATTCGATGGCGGCGGTCAGGCGCACAGCGGCGCAGGTCTATGTCTGGCTGTTTCGCTCGGCGCCGCTGATCCTCGTGCTCCTGATCGTCTGGAACGGCGCGCCGCAGCTTTTTCCGGGCTTGACGCGGGCGCCCTGGTACACGCCCTTCGTCGCTGCCTTCATCGCGTTTACGCTGGTGACGGCAGCCTACATGGCGGAGGCGATGCGCGGGGCGCTTGCGGCGATCGGCCAGGGGCAGACGGACGCCGCCCGCGCGCTTGGGCTCAATCGCTGGCAGACCTTCTTTCTGGTGATCCTGCCGCAGGCGCTCAGGATCGTCATGCCGGTGCTGGTCAACGAATTCATCAACCTGATCAAGCTGACGTCGCTCGCCTACGTGATCTCGATGCGCGAGATCATGGCGGTCGTCAACGACGCGATCGCCTCCAGCTTCCGCTTCGTCGAGTGGTATTCGGCAGCGCTGGTCTACTATCTCGCGATTGTTTCGATCCTGATGTTTCTGCAGCGGCTGATTCAACGCCGCATGGCTTAACCCGTTTCCGAATTCGGCACCGGCAGCGTTGCAAGCAGATCGGCCATGGCGGCGATGATCTTGCGGTGCTGGTGGGCGTGGCGGGTGCGCAGGCTGGTGGCGGCATAGACCGTTTGCGGGATGACGGGCGCGTCCTGAACGCGCGCAGTAAATCCATCGTCCGCCAGCCGCTCGGCCGTTGCTGCCGTCACGTAGGCCGATCCGCCGAGTGTGCGAAGCAGCCGGGTGATCGCCATGTTCTGGCCGGCGGCAAGCAGCGCTGCGGAGAGATGCGGCAGCGCCAGCCGGTGGGCGCGATCGAAGCCTGGCGAATAGCTTGAGCGGATGTAGCTCTCGGAGCGGATCTCGGCGAGCATCTGCGCCTCCGTGCTCACCATCACGTAATGCAGATCGCCGATCCTTTCGTAATAGAGATCGGGCAGGTAGTGGGGCGTGTAGAGGATCGCCAGATCCAGGTCGCCAGCGCCGAGATCGCGGTTCATCTGGTTGGAGTAGTCCGCCTCCATATAGATCTCGATGCCGGGCAGCTCCCGGCGGATCGTTGCCATCCATTCCCCGGCAAAGGCTTCCGCCAGATCATGCTGGACACCAAGCCGCATGGAGCGCTCCAGCGCGCCGGCATTGGTGACCGCGCGTGTGGCCTCATGCCATTGGTTTTGCAGGGCTTTTGCGTAATCTAGAAAGCGCAGGCCGGCGGCCGTCGGCACGGTGCCGCCCTTGTTGCGGGTAAAGAGCTTGCGGTTGAACTGCGCTTCCAGTGCCTTCACCCGATGTGAGACGGTCGACTGGGTGAGATTCAGGCGCTCGGCGGTGCGGTTGAAGGAGCGGCTCTCCATCAGGTCCAGGAAGGTTTCGATCAGCTCCACCTGCATGCCGTTCTCTCCCGCTGCAATCGCTCCAATCTAATCGAAAACATCGATCAATAAAGCCTGTTTCCGTTGCTTGATGGCGCCCGGCTTCACCGGCAAGAATTCGCCAAAACGAGGGAACAGTTGATGTCGAATTTGCCGTCGCACGCACGCGTCGTGATCATCGGTGGGGGAGCGATCGGGGCTTCCTCGCTTTACCATCTCGCCAAGGCCGGCTGGACCGACTGCGTGCTTCTGGAAAAGAACGAGCTGACGGCGGGCTCCACCTGGCATGCCGCCGGCAACGTGCCGACGTTTTCGTCCTCCTGGTCGATCATGAACATGCAGCGCTATTCGGCGTCGCTCTATCGTGACCTCGGCGCGCTCGTCGATTACCCGATGAACTATCACGTGACCGGCTCGATCCGGCTCGGCCATTCGAAGGAGCGGCTGCAGGAGTTCAAACGCGTCGTCGGCATGGGGCGCTACCAGGGCATGGATCTCGATATCCTGTCGCCCGACGAGATGCGCGCCCGCTATCCGTTTCTCGAGACACACGAGCTGACCGGCGCGCTCTACGATCCCTATGACGGCGACATCGACCCGGCGCAGCTGACCCAGGCGCTCGCCAAGGGCGCGCGCGACATGGGCGCCAAGATCATCCGCTTCTGTCCGGTCACGGGCGCGCGCCGCGAAAACGACGAATGGATCATCTCTACGCCGCAGGGCGAGATCCGCTGCGAATACGTCGTCAACGCCGCCGGCTACTACGCCCGCGAGGTCGGCAAGATGTTCGGCCGCGACGTGCCGATGATGGTGATGAGCCATCAGTACATCCTGTTCGACGAAATTCCGGAACTCGCCGCCTGGTCGAAGGAGGCCGGCCACAAGCTGCCGCTGCTTCGTGACGTCGACAGCTCCTACTATCTCCGCCAGGAGAAGAACGGCATGAACCTCGGGCCCTACGAGCGCAACTGTCGCGCCCACTGGGTAACGCCCGACGACCCGATGCCGGAGGACTTTTCGTTCCAGCTCTTCCCCGACGATCTCGACCGGCTGGAATGGTATTTGAACGATGCCGTCGAACGCGTGCCGATCCTCGGCACCGCCGGCCTGTCGCGGATCATCAACGGCCCGATCCCCTATGCGCCCGACGGCAACCCGCTGATCGGCCCGATGCCGGGCGTGCCGAACGCCTTCGAGGCCTGCGTCTTCACCTTCGGCATCTGCCAGGCGGGCGGCGCCGGCAAGGTGCTGGCCGAATGGATCACCGAAGGGCAGACCGAGTGGGACATGTGGTCCTGCGATCCGCGCCGCTACACCGACCATACCGACCAGGACTATTGCATCGCCAAGGGCAAGGAGATTTACGGCCACGAATATGCGATGCATTTCCCGAAGCATTACTGGCCAGCCGGGCGCGGCAAAAAGTTATCGCCGATCCACGACCGGATCGCAGCACTCGGCGCCCAGTTCAAGCCCTATAACGGCTGGGAGCGCGCCATGTGGTACGCGAAGCCCGGCGACGACACCTCCGAAGAGGCTACGCAAACCTGGGGCCGCGAAGGGCCTTGGGCGGAGCGCATCAAGGAGGAGTGCCTGGCCGTGCGCGATGCTGCCGGCATTCTCGACCTGCCAGGGTTCTCGCGCTTCCGGGTGAAGGGCGAGGGCGCGACCGCATGGCTTTCCGGCCTCATCACCGGCCGCGTGCCGAAGCCTGGCCGCATTGGTCTTGCCTATTTCGCCGACGACAAGGGCCGCATCGTCACCGAAATGTCGGTCATGATGATCGACGAGGATTTCTTCTTCCTGATCACCGCCGCGACGGCGCAGTGGCACGATTTCGAGTGGCTGACGAAGCACCGGTCGGCAGACGCCGCCTTCACCATCGACGACGTCACCAAGTCCTTCTCCTGCCAGATCCTGACCGGGCCAAAATCGCGCGCGATCCTCGCCGAGGTCAGCGAAGCGGATCTCGCCAAGGGCTGGCTCACGCACCAGACGGCGCAGATCGCCGGGCGCTATTGCCAACTCGTGCGCGTCTCCTTCGCCGGTGAACTCGGTTGGGAGATCCATACCAAGGTGGAGGATACGGCCGCCATCTTCGACGCCGTCTGGGCGGCCGGTCAGAAGCATGGCCTCAAACCCTTCGGCATGGAAGCGCTCGACAGTCTGCGCATCGAGAAGGGCTATCGCGCCTGGAAGGGCGATCTGTCGACCGACTACACCATCCTGCAGGGTGGGCTGGAGCGCTTCGTCGACTGGGGCAAGCCCGGCTTCAAGGGCAAGGCGGCGCTGGAGCGTGAAAAGCAGCAGGGCGTCAGCAAGCGCTTCGTCACGCTGACGGTCGCCGCCGACGGCTGCGACGCGCCCTATATGTCGACGCTCTGGTCCGACGGCCAGGTTGTCGGCGAGACGACCTCGGGCAACTGGGGCTACCGCGTCGGCAAGTCGATCGCGCTCGGCATGCTGCGCGCCGACCTTGCCGTGCCCGGCAAGGAAATCGAGGTCGAGATCTTCGGCGATCGCTTTAAGGCGACGGTCGAGGCGGACCAACCGCTCTGGGATCCCTCCAATGAAAGACTGCGCGCATGAGCAAGCCCATTCCCTCGAAAGCCCGCGCAGTCATCATCGGTGGCGGCGTCTCCGGCTGTTCCGTCGCCTATCACCTCGCCAAGCTCGGCTGGACCGATGTGGTTCTGCTTGAGCGCAAGCAGCTGACCTCCGGTACCACC
Source organism: Ensifer sp. SL37 (assembly GCF_026672675.1). Classification (NCBI taxonomy): domain Bacteria; kingdom Pseudomonadati; phylum Pseudomonadota; class Alphaproteobacteria; order Hyphomicrobiales; family Rhizobiaceae; genus Ensifer; species Ensifer sp. SL37. The sequence goes on from NZ_JAPPRN010000006.1 coordinate 2,688,788, forward strand.
TGGCATGCGGCCGGTCTGATCGGTCAGCTTCGCGCCTCGCAGAACATGACGCGGCTCGCGAAATACTCGGCCGACCTCTACGTCAAGCTCGAGGCCGAAACCGGCATTTCCACCGGCATGCGCCAGAACGGCTCGATCACCGTGGCACTGACGGAGGAGCGCAAGGAGGAGATCTATCGCCAGGCGTCGCTGGCGCGTGCCTTCAATGTCGACGTGCGCGAGATCACGCCTGACGAAGTGAAGGCGATGTATCCGCACCTCAACACCTCGGATGTGAAGGCGGCGGTGCATCTGCCGCTCGATGGCCAGTGCGACCCGGCCAATATCGCCATGGCGCTCGCCAAGGGTGCCCGCCAGAACGGCGCGACGATCATCGAGGGTGTCAAGGTGACCTCCGTCCTGAAGAAGGACGGCCGGGTCACCGGCGTCACCTGCGAGCAGAACGGCGAGAGCTACACGATCGAGACCGATCATGTCGTCAACTGCGCTGGTATGTGGGGCAGGGAGTTTGCGCGGCAATCGGGCGTCACGGTGCCGCTGCACGCCTGCGAGCATTTCTACATCGTCACCGAGGCGATTCCGGAGCTGAAGCGCCTGCCGGTTCTGCGCGTGCCGGACGAGTGCACCTACTACAAGGAAGATGCCGGCAAGATGCTGATCGGGGCCTTCGAGCTCAAGGCCAAGCCCTGGGGAATGGGCGGCATCCGCGAGGATTTCTGCTTCGACCAGTTGCCGGACGATTTCGACCACTTCGCGCCGATCCTCGAAATGGCGGTCAACCGCATGCCGATGCTGGAAACGGCTGGGATCCATACCTTCTTCAACGGCCCGGAAAGCTTTACGCCCGACGACCGCTACTATCTCGGCGAAGCGCCGGAGGTGAAGGGATACTGGGTCGCGGCCGGCTACAATTCGATCGGCATCGTTTCCTCGGGCGGCGCCGGCATGGCGCTCGCCCAATGGATGAATGACGGCGAGCCGCCCTTCGATCTCTGGGAGGTGGATATCCGCCGGGCGCAGCCGTTCCAGAAGAACCGCGCGTATTTGAAAGACCGCGTCTCGGAAACGCTCGGCCTGCTCTACGCCGACCATTTCCCCTATCGCCAGATGGCGACCGCGCGCGGGGTGCGCCGTTCGCCGCTGCACGAGCATCTGAAAGCCCGCGGCGCTGTCTTCGGTGAAGTCGCCGGATGGGAACGCGCCAACTGGTTTGCGAAGGAAGGCCAGGGGCGCGAGTACCGCTATTCATGGAAGCGGCAGAACTGGTTCGAGAACCAGAGGGACGAGCATCTTGCGGTGCGAAACGGCGTCGGCCTGTTCGACATGACCTCCTTCGGGAAGATCCGGGTTGAAGGGCGCGATGCGCTTTCCTTCCTGCAGCGGCTCTGCGCCAACGAGATGAACGTCGAGCCCGGCCGGATCGTCTATACCCAGATGCTCAACGCCCGCGGCGGCATCGAGAGCGACCTGACGGTGACGCGGCTGTCGGAAACCGCCTTCCTGCTAGTCGTGCCCGGCGCCACGCTCCAGCGCGACCTCGCCTGGCTGCGCAAGCATCTGACGGACGAGTTCGTGGTGATCACCGATGTCGGCGCTGGCGAAAGTGTGCTCTGCGTCATGGGGCCGAAGGCGCGTGAGCTCATGCAGAAGGTGAGCCCGAACGATTTTTCCAACGCGGGGCATCCGTTCGGCACGGCGCGCGAGATCGAGGTCGGCATGGGCCTCGCCCGTGCCCACCGCGTCACCTATGTCGGCGAGCTCGGCTGGGAGCTCTATGTCTCGACCGACCAGACGGCGCATGTGTTCGAGGCGCTGGAGGCGGCGGGGCAGGACCTGGGCCTCAAGCTCTGCGGCATCCACACACTGGATAGCTGCCGCATCGAAAAGGCCTTCCGCCATTTCGGCCACGACATCACCGACGAAGATCATGTGCTCGAAGCCGGGCTCGGCTTTACGGTCAAGGCCGACAAGGGCGATTTCATCGGCCGCGAAGCGGTGCTCGCCAAGCACAATCGCGGGCTTTCGCGCCGGCTGGTGCAGTTTCGGCTCTCGGATCCAGAGCCGCTGCTCTTCCACAACGAGGCGATCGTTCGCGACGGCAAGATCGTCGGCACGATCACGTCAGGCAATTACGGCCACCACCTCGGCGGCGCCATCGGCCTCGGCTACGTGCCCTCGGAAGGCGAGAGCGCAGAGGACGTGCTCGGATCAAGCTTCGAGATCGAGATCGCCGGAACGCGGGTGAAGGCGGAGGCGTCGTTGAAGCCGATGTACGACCCGCGGGCGGAGCGGGTGCGGATGTAGGCAGGCGTTGGGTGGCGTGCCTGGCGCTTGAGACAGCCCCTCACCGCGCGGATGAGGGGCCCTTCGAGGCACAACGAAAATACGCGTGCCGGATCGCGGGTTTCCGGTCTTCTTTCTGGAGTTCAGTCCATGCTCGCATCGGAGCTTAAGGATACGACAGTTGCGGGCGACCGCATCGATCAGCTGGTCGCCGGCCATCGTCCGGGCCATGGGCTTGCCCGCGCCTTCTACCTCGACCCGGAGATCTATGAACGGGACCTCGAGCGAGTTTTTCGGCGTCACTGGCATTGCGTCGCCCATGAAAGCGCGATCCCCAACGCCAATGATTTCGAGGTCTTCCGCATGGCCTCCGAGCAGGTGATCGTCACCCGTACGGCAAGCGGCGAGATCCATGCGATGCTCAATGTCTGCCGTCATCGCGGGGCCGAGGTCTGCACCAAGGACAAGGGCAATGCCCGTGCCTTCGTCTGTCCCTACCATGCCTGGACCTATGGCAATGATGGCGCGCTGAAGGCGGCGCGGCTGATGCCCAAGGACTTCAAGCGCGAGGACCACGGCCTGAAGAAGCTCAACGTGCGTGTCGTCGAAGGATTGATCTTCATCTCCTTTGCCGCCGAGCCGCTTGATTTCTCCGAAGTCGAGCGCCTGTTGCGTGCGACCTGCGGCCAGTATGGCTGGGGTTCGGCGAAGATCGCCCATCGTCAGAGCTATGCGATCGACGCCAACTGGAAGCTTGCGGTCGAAAACTATGTCGAGTGCTACCATTGCGGGCCGGCGCATCCGGAATATTCCGAAACCCATGCGCTGGAACAGCCGCTGCACCTGATCGAGGAACTGAACGCCAGGATGGAGGCGCGCACCTGCGCGCTCGGCATCGAGGTCGCCTCCGGCAATCACTGGCAGAATTCCACCGGCGGCAAGGAGACCATTCATGCCTTCCGCTACGCGCTCTATGATGGCGTCCAGACCGGCAGCAAGGACGGGCAGGCGCTGAGCACGCTGATGGGCCGCTTCACCGATTTCGACGGCGGCGTCACCTCGATCCATCTGGGCGGCACCACCTTCCTCGTCTGCTATCCGGACCACGGCATGATCTACCGCTTCATCCCGAAGACGGCCGAAACCTCGGAGATGGAGCTGATCTGGCTCGTCGACGGCAAGGCCGAGGAGGGGCGCGACTACGATCTGGAAAAGCTCACCTGGCTCTGGAAGGTGACGACCGACGAGGACAAGGCGATCATCGAGCACACCGCTCGGGGCGTGCGCTCGCACTACTTTGTGCCAGGCCCAATCGCGCCGATGGAGCAGAACGAGCTGCGCTACATCAACTGGTATCTCGACGAGATCAGCCGGCCGGCCTGAGCGGCAAGCTGCAGGCAAATCGCGTCGCCGGTGAAAGCGTGCCGGCGACGCATTTCGTTTGCCTAGTCCCGCCGGTTGAAATGCGTCCTCAGCGCCACGTGCGTCTGCACCGTCGCGACGCCCGGGATGATCGATATCTGGCGGCGGATGGTGTCGAGATCGCCGTTGGAGGCGCATTCGACCAGCACCATCAGGTCGGTGGCGCCGGCGAGCGACCAGCAGGTGACGATGGGCGGCATGGCCGAGAGATGCGGCACGATATGGTCGCAGTTCTTGCCGGGCTGGAAAGTGATCGCGATCAGCGATTTGACGGTCGGGCTCTGGTCTTCGATGCCGAGGCGGATGGTGTAGCCGGCAATCACGCCCTTGGATTCCAGCCGTCGCAGCCGGTCATGGGCCGCGCTGCGCGAAAGGCCGCTGTGGCGGGCCAGTGCCACCAGGCTCTGGCGCGAATCCTGTCTGAGAGCCGCCAAGAGCAGGCGATCCTTTTCATCGATTTCCGTCAAAACGTCGCCTCCTTGTCGCCATTTCCGGACATATGTCCGGTCAGACGTCATCATGTCCAGTGAAATCGGACGATATGCAAGATAGCGTCTCCCTACAACCAAGGAGCCTTGCCATGCCCAAAATGAGTGTCCCCGACAACGCCGTGCTGCTGCCGATCGACATGCAGCAGGCCTTTGACAGCGCCCCCTGGCCGCGTCGCTGGAATGAGGCGGTCGACAGCAACGGCCTTGCGCTCCTTGCCGCCTGGCGGGCAAGCGGCCGACCAGTCATTCACGTGCGCCACGACAGCGTCATGCCCGGCTCGACGCTTTCCCTCGGCGCGCCCGGCAACGGCTTCCGGCCGGGCTTCGGACCGATGGGAGACGAGGCACTCGTCACCAAGGGCGTCAACGCCGCCTTTATCGGTACCGACCTCGACTTGCGCCTGCGTCGTCTCGGCGTCGAGACGGTCGTCGCCTTCGGCATTTCTACCGACATGTGCGTCTCGACCTCGGTGCGCGTCGGCGCCAATCTCGGCTACCGCATGATCCTCGTCGAGGATGCCTGCGATTGTTTCGACCAGCCGGACGGCGAAGGCGGAGCGATCTCGGCGCGGGAAATCCACCGCGCCCACGTGGCGACCTTGCGGGCGGAATTTGCCGAGGTGTTGTCGACGGCGAAGCTCGTCGAGGCGTTGCAGCGACCGGCAGCGGCTTGACGGTCGGGCGCGGGCAGACGGGGCTACCGTTCAGGTGCTTCCGCTCCCGCGCCGCCGACTACCGGTTGGCGCCGCGGACTTCCTGGATCTCGGTCGTCCATTTCGGCGCCGTCAGGCTTTCGCCCTCGCGGTTGGGGAAGGTGAGGAAGGTTTCGAACGAACGGCTCTGGCCCGCCGGCACGCGGGCGAGGATGAGTGCGGTGTCGTTGCCGATCGTCTCGCAATTGCCGTCAGGGCAGTTTTCGAGCGTTACCGCGAGGCGGAAATATTCGAGCAGTTGCGGCCCTTTGTTCGTCACCGTGCCGCGCAGCCGGAAGCTTCTCTCCGGCTGGCTCTGTTCGAAGGTCAGGCCTTCGAGGGCAACGTCGGCGGCCGTGAGGCCGGCCGGTTGGGTCGTCTCAACGGGCGGGGGCGCGGCCGGCGTGCGACCGTCGCGGTCGGCAAACCAGATGATGAAGGCGACGAGCAGGCCGAGCGCCACGGCGACGGAGAGGATCGGTTCGGCCCAATGACGAAAGCGGCTGAAGCGCGCTGCCAGATACACCACGACAAGACCCAGCGGTAACGCGATCAACCATAGCATCAAGATCCTCCTCAACCCCGCATCATTCCTTGGTCCGGAATCGACGCAACAGAGAAATCGTGCAGCCGATCAACGTGTTACAGCGACGCTCGCATTTTGGAACGGCGCGCTACACCACCTGGCCTTTATATAGGGTGGGCGCCCACTGGCAACACGCCGGGGCGTCGGACGAAAGGAAGCACCCTGACGAATTGGTGAACACGCATGACGATGCCGCGTGGGTCCGCGCTCGCGTGTACAGGACGTCTCCCTATCTGTTGGGTGTCAGGTCCACCCAGTAGGTGCCCTCGAAGGGCACCGCGGCGAAGCGGGCGTTGATCTCGGCAAGGCTCTTCTGGGGGTCGAGATCGCCGAACAGATCCGGCCGGATCCAGGTGGCGAAGGCTTCGGCGGCGACGATGTTGAGCGGGATCGCATTGAAGAAGTTCCAGAGACCGTGCACGCGCTTTTCCTCGACGGCGCGGATGGTCTTCAGCGCCGGCGCCTCGATGGTGCGGGCCAGCGTCTCGCGCGCTTCGTCTTCGCTGACGCCGGGGCCGATCGAGAGCGTGCCGTATTTGCCGCCGGGCGAGGAGGTGGCGATATAGATTTCCGGATTGGCGGCCATGATCGCCTCGGCGTTGACGGTGCCGCCCGGCCGCGGCAGCACGCCTTCGGCAAAATTGCGGCCGCCGGCCACCGTCAGGAATTCGCCGAGACCGCCGGTGCCATAGGCCCAGCAACAGCGGTCGGGTTGGGGGAAGGCGTCCATCAGCACCAGCGGGCGCGGTTCCGGCTTGGCGGCGATGCGGTCGCGGATCAGCTTGAGCTTGCCCTCGTAGAACCGGGCGAAAGCTTCTGCCTGTTCGTCCCGTTCGAGGATGCGGCCGAGCAGACGCATCATGCGCGGCGTGCCGGTCAGCGCGTCGTTGTTGAAATCGACCACCACCACGGGCACGCCGATGCCGGTCAGATACTCAATGGCGCGCCTGCCGGACTCGGTGTCGGATTGCCAGTTATTGAGCAGCGCGAGATCGGCCTTCACCGTCAGCAGCGTCTCGAAGGAGAGGCCCGGGCCGGTGCCATCGTCGATCTGCGGCACGTCGGCGATATCAGGAAACTTACGCCGGAAGCTCTCGTAGATCTCGGGGTTGTCGGTCTTCATGTCGCCGGACCAGGCCGCAAGCAGGCTGACGGGATCGGGATGGATGAGCGACAGGGCGACGAGATTGAAGCCGCTTCCAAGCAGGATCGCCTTCGGCTTTGCCGGTATCGTCACCTCGCGGCCGACCGCATCGGTGACGGTCATCGGCCAGTTGCTTTCGGCGCGGGCGGAGACAGCAAAGAGCAGGGCGGTGATGAAAACGAGCGTCAGCCGCAGGGCGGCCGGGAAGAGGAAGCGGGAAGACAAAACCTATTGGTTCCTTTGGCTTGGGAGGGCGCAGAGGCTGCCGCAGCTCGGGACGCCGGGCAGCAGATAGCGCAGGCAGCAGATCTTGCGCCGGCAGACACGGGCGCCATCTTCCTCCTCGTGCCGCAGGCAATCGAAGAAGGGATTGGGTGTGCCGTCCGGCAGGGACTTGCTGCCGATCAGCGCGTCGGCCTGCGCGTTCAGCGGCTCGATGCCGGAGGCGCGCAGCGCATAGTCGATATAGACGAGCGCATTGTTCCAGGCGAGCTTCGGGGCGATGCCGCCGACGGACTTGAGATAGCTGACGACCTCACGCAGATGCCCCTGCATCAGGGGGGCAAGCGTGGCGAAAACGTCGCTATCGTCCGCTTTCTGCCAGTCGCCCGGTGTGGCGACACCGAAGGTTCGCGGCAGGCCATCCTCGGCGAGCGCCACCTTCATCTGATCGAAGGCGACGGGCAGCACCTGATCGTCAAGCACGCGCGCGACGAGATAGGGAATGGTGAGGCTCGAAAAATAGTAGAGCGACCACATGGAGGCGACGGCACGGCGGTCGCTGGCGCCGGATTTCTCCGTGTAGATATCGAGCGCGCGGTCGAAGGCGCCGGAGGCAAAGAAGTCCGGCAGCGCCATGCCGTCGGAAAGCTCGTCCGAGAGCACCATCTTCTCATTGCACCAGGCATGGGTGCCGGCAAAGGCGGCCGACAGCGCCTTGGGGCCGCCTGTCGCGACGACCGGTTCGGACACGGCCGCCGTCAAGACGTCACCCGCGCGCGGGTAAGCCCGATCGGAAATGGAGCCTTGGAAGAACGCCGTCCTGCAAGCATGCGATACCTTCTGAGCGTGGTCAGAAACTCATAAGGTGATCGTGTTACTCAAGATTTTTTCCGGTGCAAGTCATTTATGAGTTTTGTATTCATGATTTGAAGCCAAGAGACGATGGCCGGAAGCCGAAGCCTGCGGCCATCGAAGCGGCGAAACGGCCGCTCGGCTCGCCTACTGCATCAGACCGAGCTGCTTGTAAAAGCCGAGCGCGTCGTAATAGTCGTTCTGGGCGGCGATCTTGCCATCCTTGACGGTGAAGACCGAGGCGCCGGTGAACTTGAAGCTCTTGTTGGTCACGGCCGTGCCGTCGGCCCAGGCGCCCGAATTGGTGCCGGAGAACTCCCATTCGAAGGAGACTTTGTCGCCGCTAGCGATCGGATCACCCTTCATGGTCCAGACGGCATCAGGCACCGCGTTCAGGAAATTGTCGATGACGCCGGTCTTGGCGGCATCCTTGCCGGTGACCGGCTTGCCGACCGACGCGTCGTAATAGGTGACGTCATCGGCGAAGTAGGATGCGGCCTTGCTCGAGTCATGGGCATTCCAGGCCGCGACATAGGCCGCGACCACATCCGGCGGCGCGTCGGCGGCAAACGCCGCCGGCGTGAGCACGAGGGCGCTGAGGCCGAGGGCTCCAGCGGCAACAAGCAATTGACGACGGTACATCGCAAACTCCTCCCGTTTGTTTCGTTTGCATGCATTCTCCGCGCCCGGGGCGGTGAGCCTCAGCCGTGGTTGATCATGATGTGGCGAACGGCGGTGTAGTCCTCGAGCGCGTAGACCGACATGTCCTTGCCGTAGCCCGACTGCTTGACGCCGCCATGCGGCATCTCGTTGGTCAGCATGAAGTGGGTGTTGATCCAGGTGCAGCCATATTGCAGGCGGGAGGCGACCTTCATCGCCCGGGAAATGTCCTTGGTCCAGACGGAGGAGGCGAGGCCATAGTCGCTGTCGTTGGCCCAGGCGACGGCATCGTCCTTGCCGGTGAAGCGGGTAACGGAGACGACGGGGCCGAAGACTTCGCGGCGCACGATCTCGTCTTCCTGCGTGGCGCCGGCCACAACCGTCGGCTGGAAGAAGAAGCCGTCCGAGCTGCCGGCGGCACCGCCGGTGGTGATCTCGATGTGCTTCTGGTCGGCAGCGCGCTCGACGAAGCTCGCAACGCGATCGCGCTGGCGGCGCGAAATCAGCGGGCCGATCTCGTTTTCGGTGTCGTCGGCGAGGTTGTAGCGGATGGTCGAGACGGCCGAGGTGAGGTCGGCGACCAGCTTCTCGTAGATACCGGCTTCGGCATAGATGCGGCAGGCGGCGGTGCAGTCCTGGCCGGCATTGTAATAGCCGAAGGTGCGGATGCCGTTGACAACCGCTTCGAGGTCGGCGTCGTCATAGACGATGACCGGGGCCTTGCCGCCGAGCTCCAGATGGGTGCGTTTCACGGTCTTGGCGGCCGCCGCCAGCACTTTCTTGCCGGTAGCGATATCGCCGGTGATCGAGACCATCGAAATCTTCGGATGGTTGATCAGCGCATTGCCGACGGTTTCGCCGCGGCCGCTGACAACATTGACCACGCCTTCCGGCAGGATGTCGGCAAGCACCCGCGCGAGCTTCAGCGCCGTCAGCGGCGTCTGTTCGGATGGCTTGAAGACGACGGTGTTGCCGCCGGCGATCGCCGGCGCCAGCTTCCAGGCCATCATCATCAGCGGATAGTTCCACGGCGCGATCGAGCCGACGATGCCGATCGGATCGCGGCGGATCATCGAGGTGTGGCCGGGCAGGTATTCGCCTGCGGTCGGGGCGTGCAGGTTGCGCACGGCGCCGGCAAAGAAACGCCAGCAGTCGACGATCGCCGGCAGTTCGTCGTTCTTGACCGCATTGATCGGCTTACCGCAGTTGAGCGCCTCGAGCGCTGCAAAGCCGTCCGCATCCTTCTCGATCGCATCGGCGATCTTCAAGAGATAGTTGGAGCGTTCGGCCGGTGTCGTCTGCGACCAGCTGGTGAAGGCGCTTTCAGCGGCGTCGACGGCCGCCTCGACCTGGGCATGCGAGGCTTCCGGCAGATCGACGATCTTGCCGCCCGTCCGCGGGTTCAGGATGTGTTCGTCGGCCTCGGTGCCGGCCTCGAAGCGCGATCCGATCAGCAGTTGGGTGTCCATGTCTGTTCTCCCTTGATAGTCGAGTTATTTGCCGGCGCCGGCGATCTGGTCGCCGTCGCGGGTGAGGTAGTAGGCGCCGAGGATCGGCAGGAAAGTGACGAGCACCACGACCATGGCAACCACATTGGTCACCGGCCGCTGGCGCGGGCGGATCAGCTCTTCGAGCATCCAGATCGGCAGCGTGGACTGCTGGCCGGCAGTGAAGGTGGTAACGATCACCTCGTCGAAGGAGAGCGCGAAGGCGAGCATGCCGCCGGCAAGCAGAGCCGTGCCGATGTTCGGCAGGATGATGTAGCGGAAGGTCTGGAAGCCGTCGGCGCCAAGGTCCATCGAGGCCTCGATCAGCGAGCCGGAAATCCGCCGGAAGCGGGCGACCGCATTGTTGTAGACAACGACGATGCAGAAGGTCGCGTGGCCGAGCACGATGGTCCAGAAGGAAAACGGAATATCGGCCATCGAGAAGGCGGAGCGCAGCGCAATGCCGGTGATGATGCCGGGCAACGCGATCGGCAGGATGACGAGCAGCGAGACCGTCTCGCGGCCGAAGAAGCGCGTCTGGCTGACGGCTGCGGCGCAGAGCGTGCCGAGCACCAGCGCGACCGCGGTTGCGATCGAGGCGACCTTGACCGAAAGCGTTAGCGCCGCCCAGACGTCGGGCCGGTTCCAGGCAACGGCGAACCATTGCGTCGTCAGCCCCGGCGGCGGGAACTGGTAGCTCTTTTCCTCGGTCGTGAACGCGTAGAGAAAGATCAGGAGGATCGGCAGGTGCAGGAAGGCGAGGCCGGCGGCGGCCGCAATCTTCAGGCCCATCGGTGAGCGGTTTCGTTCAGAGCGCATCGAAGGCTCCCATGCGTTTGGCGACGAAGAGGTACGCGCCCATGATGACGATCGGGACGACCGTGAATGCGGCGGCCAGCGGGATGTTGCCGGCCGTGCCCTGCTGGGCATAGACGGCCTGGCCAATGAAGAGGCGCGACGAGCCGACGATCTGCGGGATGATGTAGTCGCCGAGCGTCAGCGAGAAGGTGAAGATCGAGCCGGCGACAATGCCGGGCAGGGCCAGCGGAAAGAGCACGTAGCGGAAGGTCTGGGCCGGCGTGCCGCCGAGATCGGAGGACGCCTCGATCAGGTTGCCGGGGACGCGCTCCAGCGCTGCCTGGATCGGCAGGATCATGAAGGGCAGCCAGACATAGACGAAGACGATGAAGGTGCCGGTGTAGCTGACCGAGAGCGAGTTGCCACCGACCACGGGTAGCGACAGCCAGCCGTCGAGCAGCCACATGAGATGCAGCTTTTCGAAGAACCAGGTGAGGATGCCCTCCTTGGCCAAAATCAGCTTCCAGGCATAGATCTTGACCAGATAGCTCGACCAGAGCGGCAGCATCACGCCGAGATAGAAGAGCACCTTCCATTTCCCCTGTGCGTAGCGCGCGGCGTAATAGGCGATCGGGAAGGCGATGACGGCGGAAGCGACGGTGACGGTCGCCGCCATCAGCACGGTGCGCAGGATAATGTCGAGATTGGTTTCGCTGAGCAGTTGGCGATAGGTCGCGAGCGTGAACTCGTAGTTAATCAGGCCCGAGAAATCGTCGATCGAGAAGAAGCTCTGGAGCAGAAGCGCAAACAGCGAGCCGAGATAAACGACGCCGAGCCAGAGCAGCGGCGGGGCGAGCATGATCAACAGAAGCAGATGCGGGTGCTTCCAGAAGAAGTCCGACAGGCGGCCGGCGGGGCCTCGGCGTTCAGGCAGAACGAGGGGTTCGGCAAAGGCGGTCATGCGTCCTCCATCGGGTGCAGCTCGTTTGCGGCAAAGCTGATGGTGACGGGGCTGCCGAGCGCGGGCACGGCGAGCGCTGCGGGGCTGGCGACCGCGACGCGGGCGCCATCGACATCGACGACGACACGGTTGACGGCACCGAGGAAGCTATGGGCCGAGACGGTGCCCGAGAGGCTGAGCGCGCCATCTACCGGCTGGGCGAGGACGATCGCTTCGGGACGTAGGCTCGCAAAGGGTGCCTTCAGCCCGAGCCGCTGGCAGAGCTTTTGCGGCAGCACGTTGGACGAGCCGACGAAATCTGCGACAAACCGCGTCTTCGGCTGCTTGTAGACGTCTTCCGGGCTGCCAAGCTGCTGGATGCGGCCATCGTTGAAGACGGCGATGCGGTCGGCCATCGACAACGCCTCGCCCTGGTCGTGGGTGACGAAGACGAAGGTGATGCCGAGCGACTTCTGCAGGCTCTTCAGTTCCTCCTGCATCTGCTCGCGCAGCTTCAGATCGAGCGCGCCGAGCGGCTCGTCGAGGAGCAACACCTTGGGCTTGTTGACAAGTGCCCGGGCGAGCGCCACGCGCTGGCGCTGGCCGCCGGAGAGTTGCCCGGGACGGCGGGTGCCATAGCCCGGCAGCTTGACCATGGCGAGTGCGTCCTCGGCCGCCTTGCGCCGCTCCTCGCGGCCGACACCCTTGACCATCAGCCCATAGGCGACGTTGTCGAGGATCGAGAGGTGCGGGAAGAGCGCGTAGTCCTGGAAGACGGTGTTGACGCTGCGGCGATAGGGCGGCACGCCCTCCGCCGTTTCGCCGAAGATCTCGATATGGCCGCCGGTCGGCTGCTCGAAGCCGGCCATCAGGCGCAGGCAGGTGGTCTTGCCGGAGCCTGAGGGGCCGAGCATGGCGAAGAACTCGCCCTCGGCAATCTCGAGGTTCACGCCATCAACGGCGCGCACGGCGCCGAAGTGGCGGGAAACATTGTCGAAGAGAACGGCGGTGGTCATTGTATGGCTCCGGGAAATGTGGCCCCTCATCCGCCCTGCCGGCGTCTTCTCCCCGCAGGCGGGGCGAAGGGGACGTGCGGCGGGCGTCTTGCCTCAAGTTCACGCCCTACGGTTTGGCCGAGGGCGTTCCCTCTCCCAGCGTGCGGGGAGAGGGTCAGGGTGAGGGGCAAATGCTTGCGATAGGTCTGACGGCTTAGCGGCCGCCGATCACGCCGATATAGTCGGAGACCCAGCGGTGATAGGGCACGCATTCGCCCTGGCTTTCACACTTCGTCACCGGCGTCTTCCAGAACTTGACCTTGTCGAAGTCCTCGTAGCCGTTGGTCTTGCAGCCGGCGTCGGTCAAGAGTTCGTTGCCCTTGCAGGCCGCACCGACCGACGGGTTGGCGCCGAACCAGGCGGAGACGTCGCCCTGGACCTTCGGCGACAGCGAGTGCTCCATCCACATATAGGCGCAGTTCGGATGCTGGCTGTCGGCGTGCAGCATGGTGGTGTCGGCCCATCCGGTCACGCCTTCTTCCGGAATGGTCGAGGCGATCGGCAGCTTCTCGGCTTCCATCAGGTTGACCTGGAACGGCCAGGAGCCGGAGGCGACGACGCCTTCGTTCTTGAAGTCGTCGATCTGGATCATCGCGTCGTGCCAGTAGCGGCCGACGATCTTGCGCTGGCCGCGCAGCAGCTCGAGCGCTGCCTTGTACTGGTCTTCATTGAGTTCGTAGGGGTCCTTGATGCCGAGTTCCGGCTTGTGCTTCATCAGGTAGTTGGCAGCGTCGGCCACATGGATCGGGCCGTCATAGGCCTGGACGCGGCCCTTGTTGGACTTGCCGTCGGGCAGGTTCATTTCCTCGAAGACGACGTTCCAGCTCTTCGGCGCTTCGCCCTTGAAGGCGTCCTTGTTGTACATCAGCACGTTCGGGCCCCAGACGTAGGGCGTGCCGTAGTGGACGCCATTGACTGTGTACCAGGGTGCGTTCTGCATGCGCTCGTCGATCGTCTTCCAACTCGGGATGAGATCGGTGTTGATCGGCTGGACGCGCTTGCCGGCGACGAGGCGCAGCGAGGCGTCGCCCGAGGCGGTGACAAGGTCGAAGCCGCCTTCGTTCATCAGCGCCACCATTTCGTCCGAGGTGGCGGCGGTCTTGACCGAGACCTTGCAGCCGGTCTGCTTTTCGAAATCCGTGACCCAGTCATAGGCCTTGTCGGTCTCGCCGCGTTCGATGTAGCCGGCCCAGGCGACGATGGAGAGTTCGCCTTCGCCCTTGCCGAGTTCCTTCAGCGGCTCCTGCGCGAAGGCCGGGGCGACAAGGCCGAGCGACAGGGTCAATGCCGTGCAAGATTTGAGCATCTGCTTCATCTGAATTCTCCCAGTTTTGAGCCGCGTTTTGCGGCTTCGTTCCCAGGATGAAGCGTGCCTTCATTTCACCGTATTCGCAAATTCATTAAACAGAATGTCGCTTTCGGTTTTTCCGATATCGGTCACCCACCGGCACGCCAAAGGTGTGGCCAGTGTCGGGAGAAGACTAATAAATCTAGTGAATTAGCGCGGTCTGGCGCTTCTCAGCGCTTCGGCGATGCCGACGAAATCGCGCGCCGATTGTGGCAGGCCGGAGCCCTTGCGCCAGACCATGCCGACCTGCACGACGGGAAGCGCGCCCGACACGTCGCGACTCTCGATGCGGTCGCCTTCCAGCGACCAGGGGCGGTAGACGAGGTCAGGCAAAAGCGCGATGCCGGCGCCTGTCGCCACCAGGCTGCGCACCGCTTCGACCGAGCGGGTGCGGAAGGCGACATGCGGGCGGGCGCCAAGTGCGGACAAAAGCTTGCCGGTGTTCTCCTCGATTTCGTCCACTGTCAGCATGATCAGCGGTTCCTTGGCGATATCGCTGACGGAGATGATGTCGGCGCTGACCAAGGGATGTCCGATCGGCAGCCACAGGCGATAGGGCGAGGTCTCCAAAATCTCCGCCTGCAGCGCCATGCGGTCGCGCAGGTTGGATATGACCATGACGGCGACATCGAGCTCGCCGCCGATCAGCAGATGTTCGAGATAGGAGCCGTTGTCCTCGATGGCGCTGACTTCCACGCCGGGGCAGGCGCGGCGGTATCGCGCCAGCAGATCGGAGAGCACGTAACCGGCCACAAGCGAGGTGACGCCGAGGTTGAGCTTGCCGCCGGTTTCCTCGCGGCTGTCGGAAAAGCTGCGGCGGGCGTCCGAGACATTGGAGAGGATCTTGGTGGCGTGGCGCAGGAACTGGTGGCCGTTGTGGGTGATCGACAGGCCGCGCGGATGCCGGTCGAAGAGCTCGACGCCGAGATCGCCTTCCAGCTCCTTGATCGCCTCGGTGATCGAGGATTGCGAGATCGACAGGTTCTGCGCCGCACGGGTGATCGACCCCTGTTCGGCGACGGCGACGAAATATTGCAACTGTCTGAAAGTGAAGGCCATGGCGAGAGTTAATAGGTGCGAGGCAGGGCTGGCAAGCGGGTGGCCGATGCAACCGGATCGACCGCCGATTTTTTCCCGTCATGTCGGTTTTCGGACAGAGAGCCGGAACGCCGGTGCTAAGCTGCAGGCGACTTCGGGATTGCAGGGAGGACGACGTGGATCAGGTGACCAAGCGGCCGATGCCGACGGAGGAGGGGATCCTCGCCTTTCATCGCCGCTGCGAGGACTTCTATCCCGCCGACGCGGTCGATGCCTCGATCGAACAGCAGCGCAAATGGTATGACGCGCTCTGCGCCGAATTCGATGCGCCGAGCCCGGCCGGGCTGACGCGCATGGATGAACTCGTCGACGGCCTTATCCCGACCCGGCGCTACCGGCCGGCCAAGGTCTCGAGCGAAACGCGCATCTATTACATCCATGGCGGCGGCTTCGTCGTCGGTTCGCTCGACAGCCATGATGCGATCTGTGCCGAGCTTGCGAATTTCGCTCAGGCCGAGCTGGTCTCGGTCGATTATCGGCTCGCGCCGGAGCATGTCTGGCCGGCTGCCTTTGACGACAGCTACGCAGTGCTGCAACACCTCCTGTCCGACGGCCGCCCGGTCGTCGTGGCCGGCGACAGCGCCGGCGGCAATCTCACGGCTGGCATCGTTCTCAAGGCGCGGGCGGAAAGGCTTTCCGGCATCGTTTGGCCAGGTGCTGATCTATCCCGGCCTTGGCGGCGATCTCGTGTCGGGTTCCTATGCCGACATGGCGGAGGCGCCGGGACTGACGACCGCCGATGTCAGCTACTATCGCGATATCCTCAAGGCGCCGGCGGACAATCCCTTCGCCGCGCCGCTAGCGGAAACGGATCTCTCGGGCCTGCCGCCGAGCTATGTAACCGGCGCCTTCTTTGACCCCTTGCGCGACGATGCCCGCCTCTATGCGGCGCGGCTTGCCATGGCGGGCGTGAACGTCACCTTCCGCGAGGAGCCGCAGATGATCCATGCGTGGCTGAGGGCGCGGCACATGAGCGAGGGCGCGCGCGAAGGCTTTCGCCGGCTGGCGGAAGGCGTGGCGGTCCTTGTCGGAACGCGTTGACGACCTGCTGTGTCCGTTTGTGAAGCGGACCTAGCTCTTCGCCTTGAACACCAGCACCGGATTTGCCTGGAAGGCCTCGGGGAACAGGGTTCTCAAGTTCTCGATCTTCGGCAGGTCGTTGTAGACGATATAGGGGTGCGTCGGGTTTCGCGTCAGGAAATCCTGATGATAGTCCTCGGCAGCGTAGAAGCCCTTGAAGGGCGAAACCTGCGTGACGATCCTTGCCGGGAAGGCGGCTGATTTGCCGAGCTGGGCCATATAGGCATCGGCGATCCGCTTCTGTTCATCGGTGACGGTAAAGAGCGCCGATCGATACTGCGGGCCGTGATCCGGCCCCTGATAGTTGAGTTGGGTCGGATTGTGGGCGACGGAGAAGAACACCTGCAGCAGCCGGCCATAGGTGACGTCGCGCGGATCGAAGGTCACTTCCACCGCCTCCGCATGGCCGGTCTTGCCGCCGCTCACGGTTTCGTAGTCGGCGGTTGCCGCGGTGCCGCCGGAATAGCCGGAGACCGCTTTCTTCACGCCCTTAAGGTGCTGGAAGACGCCCTGCACGCCCCAGAAACAGCCGCCGGCAAAGACGGCGATTTCGGTCGAAGCGGATGACTTCTCGTCGAGTGACGGCGGCGGGATGACGACGGCCGGCTCCTGGGCGGCGGCGATGGGCGAAAACGCCAGCAACGCGGCGAAGGCCGCGGTCAATCTTGTGAGGGATCTGTCAGAGGTTTGTACCGACTTGCTGCGCGCCATCGCGTCCTCCCGTCGCCCGGCTCCAGCGCCGGCGTTCGATGACCTCATGTTTTCATGGGATTGGCAACGGTCAAATCGCGATCGCGTGCTTCACGCCAACGTGACGATCCGATACCAGTGGGCAAGCACGAGGCGCCGAGAACGAGGGACGATGACATGGCCGGAGAAACGGATCTCGCGAAACTGCTTTCGACGATGAACCCGGTGCTGTTTCCGCAGACCTACGTCTATTGTACCGTCGCCTATCAGGATCAGGCGCGCTACCAGGCGCTGGAGGCGCTTGCCACCTATCGCGAGGACGAGGGGCTGACCCTGGTCGTTACCCGCGCGGCCGCCGACGAGGCCGGGCTCGCCTATGGTCCGCTGCTTCGCCGCATCACGCTCAACGTGCATTCGGCGCTCGAGGCCGTGGGGCTGACGGCGGCCGTTTCGGCAGCGCTGACGCGCGAGGGCATCAGCGCCAATGTGATCGCCGCCTATTACCATGACCACATCTTCGTGCCGGAAGCCGATGCCGAGCGAGCGCTCGATGCGCTCCGGGCGCTGACCGTCGCCTGACTGGCCGTGTGCGCTCACATGAAGCGCGTGTCGGCGGGCGCGTTGAAGTGGTCGTCATCGCGGCCGTTTTCGTAGATGATCGGCGCCTCGGCAAGTTCCGCGTCGCTGACGCCATCGAGGCAGGCGACATTGACCGCGTAGAAATGGCCGATGAAATCCTTGTGGTAGCCACGCGAGAAGGGCCGGACACCGCAGCGGCTGCAAAAAAATGATCGACGTCGCCCTCGATCCAGCTCGAATTGTCGGCCCGGTAGCTCGTCAGCCGGTCCTTGCTTGACGTGATCTCGAATTCTTCGCGCAGCGCAAAGGCCTTCTGCATGCGCGTCTTGGCGCAGAAGGAGCAGTTGCAGCGGCGGATGCCCTCGGCGAGATCAAGCTGGCATTCGAAGGCGATGGCGCCGCAATGGCAGCTGCCGCGATAGAGCTTCTTCATCGGTTTCCTCCCTGGGATTGGACGCAGATCATCGCCCGCCGGCCATATGGCCGGCGCCGCTTGATATTGCGGTACTTTGCGTTTCCTGCCCGGCGTTTGGCGTCTGGCGCCGGGCACCGTTAACCGGCGTTGCCCGAAGGCGCCGGCTGATCGGCGGCCACCTGCGCCTTGCCGTCACCGTCATCGCTGGCCTTGCGCAGGAGCAGGAAGGCGATGAGTGCGGTGCCGAGCGATAGCAGCACGCAGATCGAGGCGGTGAAGGCGAAGGACTGAGTGAAGACGTCGCGCGCCGCCGTCAGCAGCCGTTCGGCTTCTGCAGGTGGCAGGTCGGCAGCCACCGCGACCGCTCCGCCGAGCGTCTGCCGGGCGGCGGCAACGGTTTCCTCCGGCAGGCCGGTGACCACCAGCTGGTCCATGCGGCCGCGATAGGCGGAGGTCAGCAGGCTGCCGAGCACGGCAATGCCGAGCGCGCCGCCGAACTCGAAGCTGGTCTCCGAGATCGCCGAGGCGGCGCCGGCGCGCTCCGGCGGGGCAGAGCCAACGATCATATCCGTCGTCAGCGTGCCGACCGGGGCAAAACCGAGGCAGAGCACAACGAGGCCTGTGGTGACGAGAAGCGGGCTGCTTGTGGTGCCGACCTGGGTGCAGATGGCAAAGCCGATCGCCGTCAGCACGAAGCCCGCTGCAATCAGGTTGGAGGCGGCAAAACGGGTGGCAAGCATAGGCACGGTCATCGAGGCGACGATCATCGCCACACCCGTCGGCACCGACCAGAGACCGGCGACGAAGGGCGTGAGCCCGAGCACCAGCTGCAGGTACTGCGCCACGAACAGGAAAGCGCCGAAGCCGACGAAGAGACCGAGGATATTGACACCAAGGGCGGCGCTGAAGGCCGGCGTCCTGAACAGCGCGAGGTCGATCAGCGGATCGGCGAGACGAAGCTGGCGCCGCGCAAACAGGATCGCGACGACGATGCCGAGCAGGATCAAGAAGACTGCGATCGTATCGAACCCGGCCTCGGCGATGTGCTTCATGCCGTAGATCACCGAAAGCACGGCGACGAGCGACTGGGCGGCGCTGACGAGATCGATCCGGCCGGCCTCGGGATCGCGGAATTCCGGCAGGAGGATCGGCCCGAGGATGAGGATCAGCACCATGACCGGCACGGCGAGCAGGAAGACCGAGCCCCACCAGAACTGCGACAGCATCAGCCCGCCGACCACGGGGCCGATGGCGCCGCCGGCCGAGAAGCTGGCGATCCACACCCCGATCGCAAACGTGCGCTGGCGGTCGTCGAGGAACATGTTGCGGATGAGCGAGAGGGTGGAGGGCGCAAGTGTTGCTGCCGCGACACCAAGCACCGCGCGCGCGATGATCAGCGTCTCGGCATTCCAGGCGAAGGCGGCGAAGATCGACGCCAGGCCAAAGGCGACCGAGCCGATCATCAGCAGGCGCCGGCGGCCGATGCGGTCGCCGAGCGTGCCCATGGTGATCAGCGAGCCTGCGACCATGAAGCCGTAGATATCGATGATCCAGAGAAGCTGGGCGGCGGAGGGCTTGAGCTGTTCGGCAAGCTGCGGGACCGCGAGGTTCAGCACCGTCAGGTCCATGGAATAGAGCATGCAGGGCAGCGCCAGCACGGCGAGCCCGATCCATTCGCGCCGGGTCGCCTTCGGACCGGGCGCGTTTTCGGTTTCAAGGTTCGAAATCTCAGACATGGTCGACGTAATCCCTGAGCCGCTCGAGGCACTCGCCCCAGCCATCCTGGTGCGAGTCGCGCTCTTCGACGGTCTCGAATGGTGTTTGCTGGAAGGTGAGCCGCGTCTTGCCGCCGATATCGGCGAAGGAAACGGTGATCAGCGTGTCGCTGCCGGGCTCGCCGTCTTCGTCCCAGGCGAAGGTGAAGACCAGCTTCTCGGGCTTGCGCACTTCGCGAAAGATGCCGCTCATCCAATAGTCCTGGCCTTCGGGCGAGCGGATGCAGGCGCGCCAGGCCCCGCCCGGACGGAAGTCCATGTTGACCGAATGCGGCGTGAAGTCCTGCGGTCCCCACCAGCGCAACAGGTGCTCCGGCGTCGACCAGACCTTGAAGACGAGGTTTATCGGCGCCTCGAAGTCGCGCACGATTTCCAGGCTGATATCCTTGCGTGCTGCGTTTGCGGTCGCCGCTGTCATGAATCCTCCTCCTCCGGGCGCCCCAATACGCCCAGTCTTTAACCGTAGAGTTATTTAACTTAGCGGTTAATATCCGTGCGAAAAGGCGATTGTCAAGGCAGGCTCAAGCCCCGATCTGATTTTTGTCAATTTGGGCGGGGGAGGAAGGGTGGTCGCTTGCTTTTACGATGATACGGGCAGGCGCGCCTTGAGGCGGGCCAGCACCCGGACGAAGGCGCCGGGGTCCTCGAGGCTTCGGGCAAGGATCAGCGCGCCCTGGATGCCGCCGACGATTTCCTCGGCAAGGCCGTCGCACTCGGCGGCCGGTGTGCCGGCGCGTTCAAGCGTTGCGGATAGATCGGCACGCCAATCGGAGAAATAGCGGTTGAGTTCGCGGGCGAAGCGGTCGTGTGCGCCGCTCGTAGCGATCACCCCCATCAGGCAGAGGCGTCGGCCCTGGCGAAAGTAGCCGTCGACGGCGGCAAACATCGCGCCCAGCGCTGCGGCCGGGTCTTCCGCATTGCGTAGTGGCTCGAAGATGTGCGTGCGGAACCAGGCGGCGATATCGCCAAGCACGGCCTCTGCCATCTCCTCCTTCCCGCCGGGGAAGAAGTGGTAGAGGCTGCCTTTGCCAAGCCCGGTCTTCTCGGTGATCAGGCTGAGGCTGGTGCCGTCATAACCGTGCTCGCGGAAGATTTCCGCAAGCATGGCGATCACGTCCTTTCGCTCAGCGACGACGCGGCTCATGCGGGCTTCCTCGCGAGCGGATACTCGACCTTGGCGAAGCGGTGGAACAGCGCGCCAACGGCGACGAGAATAAGCGAGCCGGTCAGCACCGGGAAGAGCAGGAATTCGAAGCCGGGATCGGCGGCGAAGACGACGAGCGGGTTGGCGCCTGCCGGCGGATGGGTGATGCGCAATGCCGCCATCAGCGCGATCGCCGCGCCGACGGCGATGGCGACCGCCCACCATTCATTCGGAAAGACGGTTCTGAGGATCAGGCCGACGAGGGTGGCGACGAAGTGGCCGCCGACGACGTTGGCCGGCTGCGACAGCGGGCTCGCCGTGACGGAAAAGATCAGCACGCAGCTGGCGCCGAAGGGCGCCATCAACATGGGGTGGCCGACAAGGCCGGTGAGGGCGCCGACGGCGGCGATGGCGACGAGGCCGCCGATGCCGGCAATCAAGCCGCGGTTGATATGAACGGGAGGCTGATGACGCGAGAAGAAATGGCGCATTGTTGTACCAATCAGTAAACTCTTTACTGATTGGTACAATTACTTGTGTGAGATGTCAATGCGGGGGCGGGGCAGCGCGTTGGAACCGGCCGCCCGTACCCTTCACATGAAGTCGCGGGGGATCCGCTTCTTGAAATGCTTCTCGAAAATCCGTGTCTCGCCCTCATAGGCGACGACCTCTGCCTCGGTGATCCACTCGCTTTTCGTGCAGTGGAGCGTCGAGGTCGAGACGGTACGCACAGACCAGCCCTCGCGCTTGGCAACACAGGTCCAGGTCGAGGTTCCGATCATCGACGAGGGGTCGTCCGGCGCGATCGACCAGGTCTCGTCGCGGATATCCTGGGTGGCAAGGCCCGTATCCGGATGTTCTGAAAGCCCGGTGTCCTCGTAGATACGGTAATGGGTCATGCCGTGGGTCATGTCGCGCTCGACGGTGCGGCTCGAAATACCGCGCGTCAGCTCGCGATACTTTGGCAGCGGGTCGGGGTTCTCCGGCTCGGGCACGGCGATCTCCCTGTGGGCGCCGAGCAGGGGAAGGGCGAGCGAGAGGCTTGCTGTGTCGATCGAAAGGCCCGGATCGGTCGGGGTGGGAAGGATCAGCGGCCAATAGGAGGTCGAGAGCGACACCCGGATGCGATTTCCCGCGCGGAAGCGGTAGCCGCAGGCATCGAGCGTAAGCGTGATGCGCGTCTTGCGCCCGGGCTCCATGGCGCGCGGCTGGGCGTTGCCGTCGCGATGCGAAAGGTTGAGCACGCCGAAGGCGACGCGGGTGGCGGTACCGTCAGGATGCGCGTCGACGAGGCGCACGGCGAGATTGGCGGTCGGCTCCTGGCAGGTGACGTCGACGGTCAGCGTTGGCTGGCCGAGATAGTCGGCGGCTTCCAGTAGCGGTGCCGTCTCGAAGGTGAGCGAGCCGGCATCGTCGATGCGCTGGTCGCCGGCCATTTCGGCATCGGGCTTCAGCGTGAAATACTCGCCGGATGCCGTGCCGGTATCGAGTGGCGATTTCAGGTAGACCTCGCCGATGCCGGTGCCGCCGGCCGACGGCGTCAGCCGGCCGTCATGGGAGATGCCGAAGAGCTGCATTTCCGGCGTTGCCCAGGCGTCCTTCGCCACCCAGCGGCCGGGATCGCTGTCACGCCGGAGCGACGGGCGGGGCCCGTCGAGAATATAGGCGCGCACCTGTGGCCCGTTCTCGGCGCCGTTTTCCTCGTCGCGCAGCCAGCGGTTCCACCAGCGGATCGCCTCGCCGTGGAAATCGGCGCGCGGCTTCGGAAAGGCGAAATGCGGGTACTTGTGCACCCAGGGGCCGATCAGCGCCTTGGTCTTGTCCCCAAGGCCTTCGACCGCCTTCAAGGGCGTGTTGCGGTAGCCGTCGGCCCAGCCGGCGATGACCAGCGCGGGGATCCCAACCCTGTCGAAATCTTCGCAGATCGATCCGTGCTGCCAGAATTCGTCGCGACGCTGGTGCTCCAGCCATTCCTCCATGAAGAAGGGCTCCTTCTCCAGCCGCTCCATCCACATCTGCTTCCAACGGTCGCCGACGATGGCGGGATCCGGCGAGCGCGACTGGTAGCCGAGCATGGTCGCCGCCCAGGACAGCTGGGCGGAGAGGTGGCAGCCGTTCTTGTAGTGGATGTCGTCGTTGTAGCGGTCGACGGTCGAGGCGATGGAGATGACGGCTTTCAGCGCCGGCGGCTTCAAGGCCGCGACCTGCAGGCAGTTGAAGCCGCCCCAGGAGATGCCCATCATGCCGACCTTGCCGTTTGACCAGGGCTGGGCGGCGATCCATTCGACGATCTCGCAACCGTCGGAAAGCTCGCGCGGCGTATATTCGCCGTCGATCACGCCTTCGCTTTCGCCGGAGCCTCTGATGTCGACGCGCACGCCGGCAATGCCGGCGGCGGCAAACACGGGATAGGTGGATTCGTCACGCAGGCTCGTGCCGCCCTGCTTGCGGTAGGGCAGGTATTCGAGCACGGCCGGAACCGGATCGGCCTCCGTGCCGGCCGGCATCCAGATGCGGGCGGCAAGCTCGGTGCCGTCCTTCAGCCGGATCCATTCGTTTTCGATGACTGTGAATTCGCGCTCTGACATGTGGTTCCAACGATCTCTTTGTTTTCTCGGGAAATGCCGGACGCGAGCCCGCGTCCGGCTTTCGTCGCAATGGCTTAGCTGTCGAACCAGACGCGGCTGCCGACGTAGCCGTTCGAGAGATCGTTGCCGATGTCGTCGACGAAGCCCTTGAGCGAAGCCGAGGCGGCGTTCACGTAATCGTTGAAGACGGGCAGGATCAGGCCGCCTTCGTCGCGCACCGTCATCGCCATGGTGTGGTACATTTCCTTGCGCTTGGCCTCGTCGAGCTCGGAGCGGGCCTGCAGCAGGAGCTTGTCGAAATCCTCGCGCTTGAAGCGGGTGTCGTTCCATTCGGCGGTCGAGAGATAGGAGGTCGAGTAGCGCGAATCCTGCGTCGGCCGGCCGCCCCAATAGGAGGCGCAGAAGGGCTGCACGTTCCAGACATTGGTCCAGTAGCCGTCTTCCGGCTCGCGGCGCACTTCGATCTCGATGCCCGCCTTCTTGGCGCTTTCCTGGAAGAGCACCGCGGCGTCGGCAGCACCCGGGAAGGCGGCGTCGGAGGTGCGCAGCAGGATCGGCCGGTCATGGCCGGACTTCTTGAAGTGGAAGGCCGCCTTGTCCGGGTCATAGGCGCGCTGCTCGATGCCTTCGGGCGCCAGCGCATAGTTGCCGTTGACGGGATAGTCGTTGCCGAGCGTGCCGAAGCCGCCGAGCACCCGGTCGAGGATCGCCTGTCGATCGACCGCATATTTCAGCGCCAGTCTGAGGTCGTTGTTGTCGAAGGGCGCGGTGTCGCAATGCATCAGGAAGCTGTAGAAGCCCTTGCCGGAGGTCCTGAGGATCTCGACGCGCGGGGCGCGCTTCAGGAGCGGCACGGTCTTCGGGTCGATGTTGTTGATGAAGTGGACCTGGCCGGAAGAAAGTGCTGCGATGCGCGCCGTCGTGTCGTTCATCACGATGATCTCGACACTGTCGACGAAGCCGCGGTCCGAGCGCCAGTCATCGGCGTTCTTCTCGAAGGTGGCGCGCAGGCCTGCCTCGTAGCTTGCAAGCTTGTAGGGGCCGGTACCAACAGGCGAGGCCGGATTGTCGACGCCGCCCTTCGGCTGGATGATCAGGTGATAGTCGGTCAGAAGCAGCGGCAGGTCGGCATTGCCTTCGGTGAGCGTCAGCACCAGGCTGCCTGCCTTCTCCTCGATCGTCTTGATCGAGCGCATCAGCCCGAGCGCGCCGGACTTCGAGCCTTCGTCCGCATGGCGCTTCAGCGTGGCGACGACGTCGGCAACGGTCAGCTTGCTGCCGTCGTGGAAGCTCACGTCGCCGCGGATCTTGAAGGTCCACTCGGACGCATCGGCCGAGGGCTCCCAAGATTCGGCAAGCGCCGGCAGGGGCGCGCCGGTCTTCGGGTCGGATTCGACCAGCGTATCACCCCAGAGGTGACCGATGACGAAGGAAACGGAACCGCTATAGGCGGCCGGGTCGAGCGAGTCCGTCGTGGCGCCGCCCTTGAGACCGAGCTTCAGATGGCCGCCACGCTTCGGCTCCTGAGCCCTTGCGTCCGTGGCGGCGAGCGTGCCGCCGAAACCGGCCGCAAGGCCCAATGCTGCCGTGCCGGCCAGGAAGCCGCGCCGGCTGAGGCCGGTCGAGGCAAGGCTCGCGGGGATAAGGAGGCCGTCAGGACGCTTCGTGAATTCGGTCATTCTAGGGTTCCCTTTGGAGTGATGCTTGTTAGGGAAAACCTAGCGTTTGCCGACCGGCACACAATTTCGCGACTTGACGCTTCTTTACGCTCTTTTACGCTACCTGAATGCTTCCTGCTCGACAGGGATTGGAAGCGCGTTGAATGGGGTTCGAAAAGCATCGTGCAGGACATCGACATCTTCGCCGCCAATCTCAAGTTTGCCTGTGCGACGCGACGGTCGATCTCGCAGATCTGCCGCGAAATCGGCATTAACCGCCAGCAGTTCAACCGCTACATCGGTGGCGAGGCGCGGCCATCGGCGCACAATGTGGCGCGCATTGCCCGCTTCTTCGGGCTTTCGGCCGAAGACTTCGCGTTGCCGGCCAAACAGTTCGAGGCGCGCATGACGCGCCCCGATCGGGACCGCTCGGATGCCGGCCTGCTGCTTGAGGGTTTCCCGGGCGACATCGCGGGCCTCCGGCGCCATGTCGGCTACTACCAGACCTATCACGTGTCGCTCTCCTGGCCGGGGCTGGTCGTCTGCTCCTGCGCCCGGATCTACGAGGAGGCAGGCTCGATCCGGGTGAAATCGATCGAGCGCATCCGCGATCCCGCAAACGAGATCCAGCAGTTCTCAAAATATGTCGGCCTCGTCACTCTCTGGCGAAACCGCATCTTCATCGCCGAGCGCAGCATCGGGCGCGAGCCGATGCTGGCGCAGACCATCCTTCTGCCGTTCGAAGTGCATCAGCGGGTCTATCTGCGCGGCACCACCATGGGGGTCTCCTGGCGCAAGGAAAACCTGCCTTACGCGTCCCGGATGATCTGGCGCTCGCTCGGGGCGCAGCCGGATCTGCGGCAGATGCTCTCACGCTGCGGCGTGCTGTCCTTCGGCTCGCGGCACTTGCCGCAGACGGTGCGAGCCTTCCTCGATACGCCCGATGCCGAGCTCTTGACCGTGCCGACCGAATATTGAGGCGGCGTCGCCATGTGGTAGGTTTCGCCGAACGCACCGATCGAGGAGGGGATCATGAAATCTGCTTTGGCCGCTATCGCCTGCCTTTGCTTCGCATTGCCGATGTCACCGGCAAAGGCCGAGGAGGCACGTGCGCCGATCCCGTCCTGTGCGCTTTCGGGTGCGTCCAGCGTGATGATCGGCGGGCAGCCGGCGCTCAGGCCTTCCGATGTCGCCAATTGCCCGCCGGAACTCTACGAGGTGGTGCCGAGCATCATGGTCGAAGGCCAGCCGGTGGTGCACTTCCGCGCCGGCAGCGGCGAAAAGGGCGACTGCTCGGCCAGGGGCGAGGCGACGGTGACCTTCGAAGGCGAGGCGGCGCAGAGGGTGGGCGACGTCGATTGCCGGCAGAAGTGACAGCTATCGTCAGACGAGCCTGGCCAACCGGGCACCCTCCCGAACGGCCGAAAGCGCCGGCGGATTGGAGATGGGATAGCCGGCAATGAAGCCCTCGACCGTGAACGACGGGAACTGGGTTTGCAGCCGCGATACGACCTCTGCCGCTTCCTCCATCTCGCCAAGGTACGCGTGTGCCATCGCCTGGAACATCAGTGTGTTCGGCGATTCCTGCGAACTCTTTTCAAGCGCGGACAAGCACGCGCGATAGCGCCCGACGACGAAGAGAACGCGCGCGAACATGCCGTGGTACCAGGGCGGGCCGAGCGGGTTGAGCGAGAGGGCGCGCTCGATGAAGGGAATCCCGTCGGCGGGATCGCCGACGATCAGGGCCTTGGCTCCCGCGAGCAGCGCCAGCGTATCGGCGTTGTTTCTGCCATATTCGAGCGCCCGGGCGTGGGCCTCGGCGGCACCCGCCAGATCACCGATGCAGGCTTTGAAATCGCCGATACAGGTATGGCCGGCCGGATCCGTCGGATCGAGCCGCAGCGCCTCCTCGGCGGCGCTGCGCCAGTTCTTTCTTGCGCTTTCGAGGTCGTCGCCGAAGCCGTTCGCCGCCTGGATGGAATGGGCATAGGCAAGTTCGGTCCAGGCGCGCGCCCGCCCCGGATCGAGCTCGATCGAGCGCGTCAGCAATTGCATGGCGGCGGCGTTGCCATCGGGGCTGAAGCGATTGTGCTGTTCGACGCCCAGCAGGAAGTAGTCATAGGCCTGCAGGCTGCCCGGCGGCTTTTGCCGGCTCGCCTTGCGGCCGATGGCGGCCAGCGTGCCGAAGCAGCCGGCGAGCACGTTGATGACGCTTTCGGTGAGGCTGTCCTGCAGCGTCAGCACGTCCTCCATCGTGCGCTCGTAGCGCTCGCTCCAGAGCGTCATGCCGGTGCGGGTATCGGAAAGCTGGATCGTCAGGCGGACCCGCCGGTCGTCCGCGCGCAGCTGCCCGGTGATGGCATAGGTGGCGCCGACCGCCTGGACGTGGTCTTCGAAGCTTTCCGGCCGGTTGCCGAGCAGCTTCATTGTGTGGAAGGCGATCACGGGCAGATCGGCGAAGCGCGCGAGATCGACGCAGATGTCGGATGACAGCCCGTCGGCGAAACGGCGCCAGCGCTCCTCCGGATTGAGGCTTTCAATGGGAAAGACCGCGAGCGTCGGCGAGGCGGGCTCGGCGTCGCGCAACGGCGCGACCGCCTCGGTCGCCGTCCTGCCGGCCACCATCTGCGCGACCGCGGCGGCAAGCTCGATCTTGTTGCGAACGCCAAGCTTGCCGTAGATCGTCGCCAGATGCGTGCGCACCGTCGACGGCGCGATAAACAGCGCCTCGCCGATTTCGCGATAGGTCAGGCCGGCGGCAAAACGCTCGGCCACGGCGCGCTCGCGGTCTGACAAGGCTTCGGTGGCGACCTGTGGTGTCGGGATACGGTTCATGGCTGCTTCCTGCCATCTGACCGGGCCGTTTTCAATGGCGACATAAGGCAAGGTGCCACAGTGCCTCTTGCGCGTCCAACGGGGCGCGCGGTGCTGCAGGCAAAATACTACAAATGCAGGAGAGGAAAACACAGCAGCTGCGCGATGTGGGACGCGTTCCACGGGCCTAGAGTTCCGACAGTGTTTCAACGCCCTGAAGGGCAGGAAGAGGTGGGAACGGCGATGAGCAGCCTGCTTTCGGGAATGTCCGATTTCTATCACGCCGTCCGGCTGGATCTCAACCAGCCGGCCAAGCATCTGGCCGACAGCCTCGGCCGCCACGATCCTTTCCGGATCCTTGTCGTCTGGGAGGACCGCGTTCGCGTCCGCGAGCAACTTCAGCTCATGGCGGATCAATATCCGGAGCGGCTCAAGGATATCGGGATGACGAGGGCTGAGGTTCGCGCAGAGACGAGCAAGGCCTTCTGGCAACGCTGAGCTTGCCTGACGAAGGCATGAGACGGCGGCACGCGATCGTGCCGCCGTCTCGTTTTTCAGTTGCCGGCGCTTTCCATGCGGCGTGTCTTCAGCACCCGCTCCAGCCAGCCGATTTCCATCTCCGGAACCGACTTCAACAGCAGATCCGTGTAGTCGTCGAAGGGTGGCGACAGCACCTTCGACTTCGGCCCGAAGCGCACGAGGCGGCCGCGATGCATGACCGCGACGCTGTCGGCGATCGCCCGCACGATGGCGATGTCGTGGGTGATAAAGACATAGGAAACAGCGGTTTCCTCCTGAAGCTTCAGAAGCAGATTCAGGATGCCTTCGGCCACAAGCGGATCGAGTGCCGACGTCGGCTCGTCGCAGAGGATCAGCTCCGGTTTGGCGGCGAGCGCCCTTGCGATCGCCACGCGCTGCTTCTGGCCGCCCGAAAGTTCGGCCGGATAACGATCGAGGAAACGCGTTCCCATTTCGATCTGGTCGAGCAGTTCCTTGACCCGCTCCGTCTTCTTCTGGCCGTGCATGCCGAAGTAGAAGGAGAGCGGTCGACCGACGATGTCTCGCACCGTCTGGCGCGGGTTCATCGCCGTATCGGCCATCTGGTAGATCATCTGGATGCGGCGGAGCTCGTCGTTGCTGCGGCCTTTCAGCGCCCGCGGCAGCTCCTTGCCCTCGAAGGTGATGCGCCCCTCGGTCGGCGGCAAAAGCCCGGTGATGACGCGGGCAAGGGTGGACTTGCCCGAGCCGCTTTCGCCGACGATCGCCAGTGTCTGGCCTTTCGGCAGATGCATCGAGACATCATGCAGCACCTTGAAGCCGTTGGCATAGCCGGCGCTGATATGCTCGATCTTCAACTGCGTCCCGGTCTGGTCGGCGGCTTCCTCGCGTTTCGTCTGGCGGACGCTGACGAGTGCCCGGGTGTAATCCTCGCGCGGCTCTTCGATGATCTGCTTCGTCGAGCCGTACTCCACCGTCTTGCCATGGCGCAGCACCATGATGTCGTCGGAGATCTGGGCGACGACGGCGAGGTCGTGGGTGATGTAGAGGGCTGCCGTGTGCGTCTCCTCGATCGCATGCTTGATCGCGGCGAGCACGTCGATCTGGGTGGTGACGTCGAGCGCGGTCGTCGGCTCGTCGAAGACGATCAGTTCCGGGTTGGGGCAGAGCGCCATGGCGGTCATCGCGCGCTGCAACTGGCCGCCGGAGACCTGGTGCGGATAACGCTCGCCAAAGGTTTCCGGATTGGGCAGGCCCAGCACGCGGAAGAGATAGAGCGCCCGCTTCTTAGCCTCCTCGCGGCTCATGATGCCGTGGCGGAGCGACGCCTCGATCACCTGGTCGCCAAGCCGATGCGCCGGATTGAAGGCGGCCGCTGCCGATTGCGCGACGTAGCAGACGCGGGCGCCGCGGATCGAGCGGATGCCGTTCTTGTCGAGCGTCAGAATGTCCTTGCCGTCGAGCAGGACCTGGCCGCCAGTGATGCGCACGCCGCCGCGGCCATAGGCGAGCGCCGAAAGGCCGATGGTCGACTTGCCGGCGCCGGACTCGCCGATGAGGCCGAGCACCTTGCCCTTCTGAACGTCGAAGGAGACGCCCTCGACGAGGGTGACGACCTTCGGCGGTTCGCCCGGCGGGTAGCTGGTCGCTTCGATCTTCAAGTTCTTGACGGAGAGCATCTCAGGCATCGCCGCGTCCTCCCTTGAGGCTCGAGGTTCTCTTCATCAGCCAGTCGACCACGAGGTTGACGCAGATCGCGAGCGTCGCGATCGCAGCACCGGGTATGAGCGCTGCCGAAATGCCGAAGATGATGCCGTCCTTGTTGTCCTTGACCATGCCGCCCCAGTCCGCTGCCGGCGGCTGGATGCCGAGGCCGAGGAAGGAGAGGGTGGAGAGGAACAGGATCGAGAAGGCGAAGCGCAGGCCGAATTCGGCCAAGAGCGGCGACAGTGTGTTCGGCAGGATCTCGCGGAAGATGATCCAGAGCGAACCTTCTCCACGCAGCCTTGCCGCCTCGACGAACTCCATGACCGCGACATCGAGCGCCACGGCGCGGCCGATGCGGAAGACGCGGGTACTGTCGAGCACCGCCATCACCAGGATCAGGATCCACAGATGCTGCGGCAGGACGGCGAGAACGACGAGGGCGAAAATGAGCGTCGGAATCGCCATCATCAGGTCGTTGAAGCGGGAAAACAGCTGGTCCGTGAAACCACCGACAACAGCGGCGGTGAAGCTCAGGATCATGCCGAGCGAGAAGGAAAGCACGGTTGCCGCAAATGCCACGAAGATGGTGGTGCGGGCGCCATAGATCAGACGCGACAGCAGGTCGCGGCCGAGATTGTCGGTGCCGAGCAGGAAGTCGCCGCCGGCCGGAAGCCAGACGTCGCCGACCACGTCGCGTTCGCCGAAGGGGGCGATGACAGGCGCAAAGAGGGCGCAGAAGATCGCAATCGCGATGCCGGCGATGCCGATCCAGGCGCTGAAGGGGATGGATCTCAGGTTCATCGCGGATGCCTCAGTCTCGGGTTGGCGATGATCGCGAGAATGTCGGCCGCCATGTTCAGGAAGATGTAGAAGGCGGCAAAGATCAGACCGCAGGCCTGAACGACCGGCATGTCGCGCACGGTCACCGCATCCACCATATATTGGCCCATGCCCGGATAGACGAAGACCACTTCGACCACGACGACGCCGACCACGAGATAGGCCAGGTTGAGCGCAATGACGTTGATGACCGGCGCCACCGCATTGGGGGCGGCGTGACGCGCGATGATGCGGAACATGCCGAGGCCCTTCAGCTCCGCCGTCTCGACATAGGCCGACGACATGACGTTGAGGATCGCCGCGCGGGTCATGCGCATCATGTGGGCGAGAACGACGAGAACGAGGGTCGCGACGGGAAGCGCGATCGCCGAGAGACGTTCGGTGAAGCTCATGCTGTCATAGACGGTCGCGGGGAAGGTCGCGACGCCGTATTTGACGGCGAAGAACATGATCAGGAGATAGCCGACGAAGAACTCGGGCAGCGAGATCGCCGCGAGCGAGACGACGTTGATGATCTTGTCGGGCAGCCGGTTGCGGAACTGCACCGCCAGCATGCCGAGGCCGACGGCGAGCGGTACGGAGACGAGGGCTGCGAAGAAGGCAAGGAACAGGGAGTTGCCGAGGCGCTTGGAAATCTGCTCGCCGACCGAATTCTTGCTCGCCCAGGAAGTGCCGAAATCGCCTTGGACAGCGCCGCCGAGCCAGGAGACGTAGCGTTCGGTCCAGGGCCGGTCGAGGCCGAGATCCTTGCGGATGTTTTCGACCGCCTGCGGCGTTGCCGACTGGCCGAGATAGGTGGTGGCGAAGTCGCCGGGAAGCGCCTCGATGCCGCCGAAGATCATCAGCGATACGGCGAAGAGAAGGCCGACGCTCAAGCCGAGGCGCTGCAGGATCAGCGCCGCGAGCGGGCGGCGGAAGGTGAAGCGCCGCCAGAAGGTGCCGCCGATTTCACCATTCGAGGGATTGGCGGCAGGGTTGGGTTTTGCTGGTACTCCGGAAAGTTCGGCAGACCGCGGGTGTGTTGCACCCGCGGTTCCATCCGTCGGAACCGGACCAGTGAGCGGTCCGCTTTCCATCATCATGCGTCCAGCCATACCCGGGTTGCGACATAGCCGTTCGACATGTCGTTGCCGATGTCATGCACGTAGCCTTTCACCTGCTTGGTGGAGGCGTTCACGAAGTCGTTGAACATCGGCAGGATCAGGCCGCCTTCGTCACGCACCATCATGGCCATGGTGCGGTACATGTCCTTGCGCTTGGCCTCGTCGAGTTCCGAGCGGGCCTCGAGCAGGATCTTGTCGAAATCCGGACGCTTGAAGCGGGTGTCGTTCCAGTCCGCGGTCGAAAGATAGGCGGTGGAGTACATCTGGTCCTGGGTCGGACGGCCGCCCCAGTAGGAAGTGGAGAAGGGCTGCACGTTCCAGACGTTGGTCCAGTAGCCGTCACCCGGCTCGCGCTTGACCTCGATCTCGATGCCCGCCTTCTTGGCGCTTTCCTGGTAGAGCACCGCTGCATCGACAGCACCCGGGAAGGCGACGTCGGAGGTGCGCAGCAGTACCGGACCGCTGTGGCCGGACTTCTTATAGTGGAAGGCCGCCTTGTCCGGATCATAGGCACGCTGCTCGATGCCTTCGGGGAAGAGGGCGTAGGTGTCGTTGATCGGGAAGTCGTTGCCGACCTTGCCGTAACCGCCGAGGATGCGCTGGACCATGGTCTCGCGGTCCATCGAATATTTCAGCGCCATGCGCAGGTCGTTGTTGTCGAAGGGTGCGGTGTTGCAATGCATGATGAACACGTAGTGGCCGCGGCCGGACGTGTTCAGGATCTCGACCGTCGGCGCCTTCTTCAGAAGGTTGACCGTCTTCGGATCGACGCGGTTGATGTAGTGCACCTGGCCGGAGGAAAGCGCGGCGATGCGGGCCGTGGCGTCGTTCATGGCGATCAGCTCGACCGAGTCCACATAGCCGCGGTCGGTGCGCCAGTCGTCGGCATTCTTCTCGAAGGTGGCACGAACGCCGGCTTCGAAGCTCGTCACCTTGAAGGGGCCGGTGCCGATCATCGCGTCCGGCTTGTCGATGCCGCCGCCCGGCTGGATGATGAGGTGATAGTCGGTCAGAAGCAGCGGCAGGTCGGCATTGCCTTCGGTCAGCACGAGCACCAGCTTGTCGCCGTCGGCCTTGATTTCCTTGATCGACTTCATCACGCCGAGCGCGCCGGATTCAGACTTTTCGTCGGTGTGGCGCTGCAGCGTCTTGATGACGTCGTCGAGCGTCAGCTCCTTGCCGTCGTGGAATTTTACGCCCTTGCGGATGGTAAAGGTCCAGGTCGACGCGTCGGTCGAGGGCTCCCAGGATTCGGCGAGTGCCGGCACCGGCGCGCCGGTCGTCGGGTGGCTTTCGACGAGCATGTCGCCCCAGTTGCGGCCGACGACGAACATGAATTGCGACAGCGCCTTGGCCGGGTCCTTCGAGTCGGTGGCGGCAGCGCCTTCGAGACCGAGTTTCAGGTGACCGCCGCGCTTCGGCTCCTGCGCTGCAGCGCTGGTGGCAAACAAAGTGCCGGCCGTCGAGGCGAGAATGCCGGCTGCTGCCGCGCGGCCCAAAAACTCGCGCCGGTTCATCTTGCCGAGCATGACCTGTCGTGTGAGGTAATCCTTGTAATCGCTCATTCCCCTGTTCCCTTTTCTCGTCGGCATTCGCCGTTCGTTGTGGTTGGTAGAGATTGCTGCGTACAGCCATTGTATCGATGGCTTCGGACTGGGCCGGAGGGCCGCTTGTTTTCTTCCGGGTTCTTGTCTCTCCTTCCTTCTGGCCGGGCGTCCTTCGTTCAGATCGATAAGCGTAATCGCTGGAACTCTTGTTGTAACGCCCTAAATTACAATTTATTTCCATAAGCATGGCTTATGGACACGTGTTTAATGGCGCGCGATGTTGCCCGCGCGTCTCGTCACGTTCCGGTGCCGGTCCATCCGGCTCTGTTGCCTGCGCCGCCAAGGGTTGGCGGTGCTCTTCGAAGCGGGTTGCGGGCGGAAACCGCACGCACTCTCGTTCGGTCTCAGCGCCCCTTCCACACGGGGTCGCGCTTCTCCGCGAAGGCGCGCGCGCCCTCCAGCTGGTCTTCGCTCGAATAGAGAATATCGACGGTTTTGAACTGCCGCTGGGTGATCTTGTTCATGGTCGTCTGGAAGGCTTCGCCCTCGGCGGCGCGGACCACTTCCTTGATCGCCGCATAGACCAGCGGCGGGCCGCTTTCGAGCAGGCGGGCGAGCTCCCAGGCGCGCTCCATCAGTTTGCCTGCCGGCAGGATCTCGTTGACGAAGCCCCAGCGGTGGGCTTCCTGCACGTCGAGCCAGCGGCCGGTCAGAAGCATGTCCATGGCGATGTGATAGGGGATGCGCTTCGGCAGCTTGATCGAGGCAGCATCGGCAACGGTGCCGGAGCGGATTTCGGGCAACGCGAAGGTCGCGTGTTCGGCGGCAAGGATCAGGTCGGTCGAAAGCGCGATCTCGAGGCCGCCGCCGCAGCAGATGCCGTTGATCGCGGCGATGATCGGCTTGTTGAGATCGCGCAGTTCCTGCATGCCGCCGAAGCCGCCGACGCCGTAGTCACCATCGACCGCGTCACCGTCGGCAGCAGCCTTCAGGTCCCATCCCGGACAGAAGAATTTTTCACCGGCGCCGGTGATGATCGCGACACGTAGGCTGTCGTCGTCGCGGAAGTCGCGGAAGATCTCGCCCATGACCCGGCTGGTTTTCAGGTCGATGGCGTTCGCCTTCGGCCGGTCGATCGTGACTTCCAGAATACCGCCTTCGCGGCGTGTGAGGATCGGTCCGGTCATGAGGGTCAGTTCCTCCGGCGAATGAGAGCGTCGGCGGCAACGGCACCCTGACCGTTCGGCAACACCATCAATGGATTGATATCCAGTTCTTCGAGTTTCGAAGCGTTTGCAACGACATAGGATGCCGCTGCCGCGACAGCCGCGGTTAAAGCGGCGTAATCGGCAGCAGGCGCGCCGCGATAACCGTCGAGCAGCTTGCGGATCTTCAGCCCGCCGATTGCTTCCCCGATCGCTTCCGGCGTCGTCGGCAGCGTCAGGATGGCGGAATCATCGAGCAGTTCCACGAGGATGCCGCCGGCACCGATCGTCAAAACCGGGCCGGCGACGGGGTCGCGCATGGCGCCGATAATGAGCTCGGCGACCGGTTTCGCCACCATCTTCTCGACAAGGTACCCGGAGGTGACGGCGGCCATGGCCTTGGCCGCCGCAAGGACGTCCGCGCGGCTCGCAAGGTTGAGCTTCACGGCACCCGCTTCGGTCTTGTGGGCGACGCCGAGGCCTTTCAGCACGACCGGGAAACCGAGCGCTTCGGCAGCGTCTGCGGCTTCTTCGGCGGTTGCTGCGGTCTTGCCCTTCGGCACGGTCAGGCCGGCGGCAGCAAGCTCCACCTTGGCCTCGTGTTCGCTGAGCGTGATGGCTTCACCGGCAGCGGCGACACCGCCATCGTGCAGGCGGGGCGGGACGGGCTTGGCCCAGGCGGTGCCGATCTCGGCGGCCGTCTCGATGGCTGCCAGTGCTTCCTCGATGCCGAAGAAGGGCACGACACCCGCCTTCATCAGGAAGAGGGCGGTGGCTTCCGGCATGTTTTCGCCAAGGCTGGCGACGATGCCGGCGCGGGCACCCGTTGCCCGGGCCGCGTCGATCACCGCATGGCAGGTGGTTTCCCAGTCTGCCGGGTCGCAGCGGTCAAGGCGCGGGAAGTCGAGCACGAGCAGGTTGATCGCGTAGCCGCCCTTCATCATGGCGGTAAAGGCGGTGGTCTGCTTCTCGCGGTTGCCCCAGACGAAGGTGTGGTAGTCGAGCGGGTTGGCGATCGTCACCATCTCGCCGAGCGCATCCTTCAGCAGCTTCTTCTGCTCGTCGCGCAAGGGCCGGTAATTGACCCGGTAGCGCTCGCCGGCATCCGCCATCAGCGAGGCCTCGCCGCCGGAGCAGCTCATCGAGGAGATGTCGTTGCTCTCGAGTGGGCCTGCCACATGCAGCAGCTTCAGCGTTTCCAAGAGCGCCGGCAACGTGTCGACGCGGCCGATGCCGAGGCGGGCAAGAAGCGCCGAGGAGACGCGGTCGTTGCCGGCAAGCGATGCGGTGTGCGACACCGTCGCAAGCTGTGCCGCTTCCGACTTGCCGACCTTCAGCGTCACGACCGGTTTGCCGAGTTCGCGCGCGCGCGTCGCCAGCCGCTCGAGGGCAGCAACGCTGTCGAAACCCTCGATATGCAGGCCGACGGCGGTGACGCGCGGGTCTTCGAGCACGGCGCAGGCGATGTCGGAGAGGCCCGTCTGCGCCTGGTTGCCGGCGGTCATGACATAGGCAAGCGGCAGACCGCGCGCCTGCATCGAAATGTTGCAGGCGATGTTGGAGGACTGCGTCAGGATCGCGACGCCTTTTTCGACGCGTTGCATGCCGTGCTGGTCCGGCCAGAGCAGGGCGCCATCGAGCATGTTGATGAAGCCGTAGCAATTCGGCCCGACGATCGGCATGTCGCCGGCAGCCGCCACCAGCGCCTCCTGCATGTCGTTGCCGTCGTCAAGCTCGCTTGCCGCCTCGCGAAAGCCGGAGGCGTAGCAGACGGCGCCGCCGGCGCCGCGGCTCGCAAGATCGCGGATGATATCGATCGTCAGCTGCCGGTTGACGCCGACGAAGGAGGCATCCGGTGCGCCTGGCAGTTCTGCCACCGAGCGATAGCACTTGCGGCCGAGGATTTCGGCTTCGCGCGGGTGCACCGGCCAGATCTCACCGGTAAAGCCCATCTTGTCGCATTGCTCGATGACACGCCGGGCTTCCTTGCCGCCGAAGACGGCGATGGTGCGCGGGCGGATGAGGCGGTCGAGGGAGCGTATCATCGGCCGATCACGCTCCCAGCGGCCGCAGCAGGTCGCGGCTGATGATGTGGCGCTGGATTTCAGACGTGCCGTCCCAGATGCGTTCGACGCGAGCGTCGCGCCAGAAGCGGGCGAGCGGCAGGTCGTCCATCAGGCCCATGCCGCCGAAGATCTGGATCGCCTCGTCGGTGACGCGGGCGAGCATCTCGGTGGCAAAAACCTTGGCCGAGGCAATCTCGCGGTTCGAGGGCAGGCCGTTATCGAGCCGCCAGGCGGCCGAAAGGGTCAGGAGGTCGGCGGCGTCGATCTCGGTGATCATGTCGGCGAGCTTGAAGGAGACGCCCTGGTTGGCACCGATCGGCTTGCCGAACTGCTTGCGTTCGGCGGCGTAATTCAGCGCATAGTCGAAGGCGCGACGGGCACGGCCGACCGAAGTCGCCGCCACCGTCAGGCGGGTGGCGAACAGCCAGTCGTTGGCGACGTCGAAACCCTTGTGCACCTCGCCGAGGATTTGGGCGGAGGGCAGGCGGCAATCGTCGAAGGTCAGGACACAGTTGTTGTAGCCGCGGTGCGATACGGAATTGTAGCCCTTGCGGATCTCGAAGCCGGGCGTGCCGCGATCGACGAGAAAGCAGGTGATCTTCTTCTTCGGGCCGCGCGGCGTATCCTCTTCGCCGGTCGCGATGAAGACGATGACGAAATCGGCGATGTCGGCGTGGCTGATGAAATGCTTCGTGCCGTTGACGATCCAGTCGTCGCCGTCCTTGCGGGCAAAGCACTTCATGCCGCGCACGTCCGAGCCGGCGTCCGGCTCGGTCATCGCAAGCGCATCGAACTTGTCACCTTTGACGGCCGGCAGCAGGTACTTTTCGCGCTGCTCGGCGTTGCAGGCCATCAGGATGCCAGAGGGGCGACCGAAGAAGACGGTCAGGCCCATGGAGCCGCGGCCAAGCTCGCGCTCGACCAGGGTGAAGGAGGTGTGATCGAGACCGGCGCCGCCGACTTCCTCCGGGAAATTACAGCCGAAGAAGCCGATCTCCTTGCATTTGCGGGCGATCTCCTGACCGAGTTCGCGCGGCACTACGCCGGTGCGCTCGACCTCGTCCTCATGCGGATAGATTTCCGTTTCGACGAAGCTCCTGACCGTATCGACGATCATCTGCTGTTCTTCGGTCAGTGCGAAGTTCATTGTGTTGTTCCCCTCGTTTTCGCGCCGCTGACGTCGGTGCCGCAAACGATGGCCGCCTCCTCAAGCGTCCTTCGGCTGCGGTTTGCGGCTCCGCCGGAAGGCGAAGCTGCCTGTTGTTGCTGGCCTGCCGCTGTTGCGGTCAGGCGCGCTTCTGGCCGACGAAGCGTCCGGCACCATCGGGCGTCGGCAGTTGCGCGTGGGCTTCAGTGATCGCGCGGAGCTTGCTCAGCACCGCCTCGGGTGCCGCGACCGCCTTGCCGGCCTTGCTGTCGACATGCAGCATCATCTGTTCGGCGGTGGCGACGGCCTCGTTGGTTGCGGCGTTGTAGATCGTCGAAAAGATGTGCAGACGCTTATCGTCCGACGACAGGACCTGGCAGGTCGAGTAGAGCGCCTCGCCGAGCTTGGCTTCGCCAAGGTTCCGGATATGGGTCTCGACCGTGTAGTAGCTGTGACCGTCGCGGACATAGTCGAGGTCGACGCCGATCAGGCGCAGCACGCCGTCGGAGGTGTCGCCGAAGACCTGGAGATAACGGTGCTCGGTCATGTGGCCGTTGTAATCGACCCAGGCGGCGCTGACCTTGGTGTCGAGGATGCGCAGCGGCTTGACGTCGCCGAGGTCGGCTTCCGGCTTCCGGGCGTTGGCCCAGAGCTTGGCCTCGAAATCGGCAAGCAGCTTGCCCGCACCCCAGCCTTCGCCGCCGTTACCGGATTTCAGCGCATGCATGATGCCGACGAGGTTTTCGTCGCGGATGCGTTCGAGCTCGCGGATCGAGCGACCGGCGGCCTGCGCGTCCGACTGGGCGCCGATCTTTTCGACCAACGCATCGTCGAGGTCGACGACGTCGGTGAACTTCGTCCAGGGCCATTTCAGGCAGGGGCCGAACTGGGCGAGGAAGTGGCGCATGCCGGCCTCGCCGCCGGCGATGCGGTAGGTCTCGAACAGGCCCATCTGCGCCCAGCGCATGCCGAAGGAATAACGCATGACGTTGTCGAGCGTTTCGGTATCGCAGATGTCGTCCTGGATCAGCCAGAGCGCCTCGCGCCAGAGCGCCTCGAGCAGGCGGTCGCCAACGAAGGCCTCGATCTCCTTGGCGATGACGACGCCCTTCATGCCGATCTGCTCGACGCCCTGCATGGCGCGCTCGATCGTCGCCTTCGACGTCTTCTTGCCGCCGACGAGCTCGACGAGCGGCAAGAGGTAGACGGGGTTGTAGGGATGCGCCACGAACATGCGCTCGGGGTGGTGCATCTCGGACTGCAGGTCGGAGGGCAAAAGGCCTGAGGTGGAGGACCCGATCAGCGCATCGGGCCTTGCGGCGGCATCGATCTTGGTGATCACGCCGCGCTTCAGTTCCAGCCGCTCCGGCACGCTTTCCTGAATCCAGTCAGCACCTTCGACCGCTTCCTCGATGCTCTTGCAGAAGGTGAGTTTTCCCTTCGGCGGCAACGGCGCCATGGTCAGCATGGCATAGGCGCGCTCGGCATTGGCCATGACTTCGCCGATGATGCGCTCGGCTTCCGGATGCGGGTCGAAGATTTTTACGTCGATGCCGGCAAGCGCAAAGCGCGCCACCCAGGCGCCGCCGATGACGCCGCCGCCGACGCAGGCTGCTTTGGTGATAAAGCTCATGGTGTCCAGTCCTTGCTCAGCGCTTCGTCAGCTTCAGTTTCTCGCGGACCTCTTTCGGTCCGATGATCTTGGCGCCCATGCCCTCGATGACGCCAACCGCCTTTTCGACGAGCTGACCGTTGGTGGCGAGCTGGCCCTTGCCGATATAGAGGTTGTCTTCGAGGCCGACGCGGACGTTGCCGCCGGCAAGGATGGCTGCGGCCGGATAGGCGAGCGCGTTGCGGCCGATAGAGAAGGCGGAGAAGGTCCAGTTGGCGGGCACGTTGTTGACCATGGCCATGAAGGTGTTGAGGTCGTCGGGCGCGCCCCACGGAATGCCCATGCAGAGCTGGATCAAGACCGGATCCTCGATCAGGCCTTCCTCGACCAGCTGCTTGGCAAACCAGAGGTGGCCGGTGTCGAAGGCTTCGATCTCCGGACGCACGCCAAGGGCGGTCATCTGGCGGGCCATTTCGCGCAGCATCGACGGCGTGTTGGTCATGACGTAGTCGCCGAGCGAAAAGTTCATGGTGCCACAGTCGAGCGTGCAGATTTCCGGCAGACATTCGGCCACGTGGGCGACGCGCTCGGTGGCGCCGGCCATGTCGGTGCCTTTCTCGCTGAGCGGAAGCGGGCTTTCGACGTTGCCGAAGATCAGGTCCCCGCCCATGCCGGCGGTCAGGTTCAGCACCATGTCGACATCGGCAGAGCGGATACGGTCAGTCACTTCCCTGTAGAGATCGAGCCTGCGGGCCGGCGCGCCGGTCTCCGGATCGCGGACGTGGCAGTGGACCACGGCAGCGCCGGCCTTGGCCGCCTCGACAGCCGCTTCGGCGATCTGTTTCGGCGTGATCGGCACGTGGCTGGACTTTGAAACGGTGTCTCCCGAGCCGGTGACGGCACAGGTG
The DNA here is from genome assembly GCF_026672675.1 of Ensifer sp. SL37. Taxonomy (NCBI): domain Bacteria; kingdom Pseudomonadati; phylum Pseudomonadota; class Alphaproteobacteria; order Hyphomicrobiales; family Rhizobiaceae; genus Ensifer; species Ensifer sp. SL37. The sequence goes on from NZ_JAPPRN010000006.1 coordinate 2,729,242, forward strand.
ATGAATACCTCGCGGTTCATGCTGAGCGGCATTGCTGTCTCCCTTTTATTGCGCCCATTACGAGCCAAGAAAGACCGCGTTGCTTTTCATTATCGGCTTCATTCTATACATTATCGGCGACAGAGTGGAGAAGTTTGGGCATGGATCAGAACGTTTCGCAGGTGCAGCACGTCGATGTCCTGGTGCTGCCGGAGACCAATCTGATCCTCGTTGCCTCAGTCATCGAGCCGATGCGTGCCGCCAACCGCATTGCCGGCCGCCCGCTCTACGACTGGACGATCTTCAGCCCCGACGGTGCGCCGATCGAAACGAAGAGCGGCATCCCCATTCCGGTCTCCGGTATCTTCCGGCCGCAGCGCGAGACGTCGCCGCTTTTCATCCTCTCGAGCTACAACTGGCAGCGCAGCGCCACTTCGCAGCTAAAGATGCTGCTCTCGCAGACCGCGCGGCACCGCGAGCTGATGGCCGGCATCGAATCCGGCTCCTGGCTGCTTGCCGAGACCAGCCTGCTCGACAATTTCAAGGCGACGACCCACTGGGAGGATTTCGAGGATTTCACCGCTGCCTACCCGCAGGTGACGATGGTGCGCGAGCGCTTCGTCATCGACGGCAAGCGCATCACGACCGGTGGCTCGCTGCCGACGCTCGACCTGATGCTGGAGCTGATCCGCCGGGCGCATGGCTATTCGCTGGCACTCGAAGTCTCCCGCCTCTTCATCTACGAGCAGGAGCGCACCCGCGGCGATCTCCTGCAGATGCCGACGATCGGCAACATGCGCATCCTCGATCCACGCGTCGGTGCCGCCGTCAAGCTGATGGAGGAAACGGTGGAAGCGCCCTTGACGCTCGCCAGGCTCGCCCGCCGCATCGGCGTCAGCACCCGGCATCTGCAAGATCTCTTTCGCGACACGATGGGCGTTGCGCCGCACGAGCACTACCTGGCGCTTCGTCTCAATGCGGCGCGGCGCAAGGTGATCGAGACGCGGATGGAATTTGCTGACATTGCCGCGATCTCCGGCTTCAACTCGTCGTCTTCTTTCTCGCGCAGCTACAGGGCGCACTACCGTGAAAGCCCGAGCGAAACGCGCAGGCGGCTGAAGCTGAAGAGCTGAGCGCGCGCTTCAAGTATCGATTCAAGTGGGAATTTCAGAGTCGTTTCAGACGTTTGGCGGCCGATGATCAGGAACTGATTCCGCCGGCGATCTCGTCTCGGTGCTCATCTTCATCATCGAAATCATCAACTCGCCGATCTCGGCGGCGAAGGCGCCGCGCGGCCAGACGAGTGTCAGCGACTGCCGATAGGCGGGGCCGAGCCGGATCATGGCTGGCGGGCGATGCACGCGGGCGAGCGAGGATTGCGGCAGCACCGAGAGATAGCCGTGCTGGCGAACGAGGTTGATGATGACGGGGATGGAATCGACCTCGACGAGGGTGATGCGCCGCCGTTCGGCTTCATCAAGCGTGTCGTCGAGGAAGCGCGCGGCCTCGCGGCGAAGGCCGCTCCGGACGCTCGGCACCGCGATCGGGCAGGCGGCGAGCAGCCGGGGCAGGTTGCCGCCCAGTTCCGAAAGGGCGGAGGCTGGCCCCGCCAGCACCAGCGGCGTCTGCGACACCAGCCGGCCGTCGCAGTCGGCCGGGATCTCGGCGACATCGAGCAGCGCGGCATCGAACCGTCGGCTGCGAAGGCCGACGAGCAGTTCGTCGGCCGTGGTGCTGGAAATGAACAGTGGTTGGCGCGGGCGGGCGCGGTGCCAGTTCGCCGTCAGGGCCGCCAGCATGCGGGCGATCTCGCTTTCCGGACCAAGCGGCATGACGGCGCCGAGCCGCCAGGTGGCGACGTCGCGGCGAAAGCGGTCGGCAGAGGCGTGGGTCAGCCGCGCCCAGATATCGAGCAGGGCCTCGCTGAGAGGAATGATCCGCTCCGCGGTTGGCGTAGAGAGGACCCCGCCATGGGAGCGTTCGAACAGCCTGGTGCCGAGATGGCGTTCGAGATCCGCCATCTGCCGCGTCAGTTGCGGCTGGCCGAGGCTGAGCGCCTTTGCCGTGGCACGGATGCTGCCGGAGCGGGCGATGCGCACGAAGCGGTCGAGCGCGACGAGGCCGATCGGCGGCACGGGGGCGGTCGTCTCCCGTCCGACGCCTTCCAGGATGGCGGTGATCTTGCCGGTTGCCTCTTCGACGTCGACGGCGCGCGCGCGCGCTACGAGCGTCACCACCAGCGCTGTTTCTTCCCGACGGAAGAGCGGCATGGAGATCGCCTGCTCGAAGCGCTTGACCGCGGCGCTCACGCTCGACGGCGCCCGGCCGCAGAGAATTGCGGCGCGGCGAACGCCACCTTCACGAAGCACCGCATCGACCAAAGCGATCGTCGCCATATCCATTCCAATGACCCCGGACGTGGCACCTTCACCAGGTGCGTTCTGAAATATGCATCACCCGTTCCGGATTTGGGATATAGCATGGATGCGCGATAAGCGCATAGCATGCATGAAGCACCCCGGCGTTTTCGAGCGTCGGGTGCGAGACATCAGAGCATCCGCGCACCGTTTCGAAACCGAAGCGCGCTCGGCGCGGAAGGATATTTATCGGCATGCTGTATCAGGTCAAAACCACCGTTCTCTGCGGGAAACCGCTGGACTTCGCGACGCTCGAGGATATCGGGGCGGGAAGGGCGCGACCGGTGGCCGACGACGGCGGCATGGAACGGGTGGCCGCCGCCCACAAGGTGGTTGCCGAACGTGTCGCGATGGGGCTTCCCGTCTACGGCTCCAACACCGGCGTCGGTTCGATGAAGGACCGGCTCTGGACCGCCGACGATCTCGCCGAATTCAACAATGCGCTGGTCAGAGCCCACCATTTCGGCACCGGCGAATTCTTTGCGCCGGCGATCGTACGCATGGCGATCGCCATCCGCGTGAACACGGCGATGCGGGGCCACACCGGCTGCAGCCCGGACCTGATCCGGGCGTTTCTGGCACTCAGCGAGCACGACATCATTCCGGCGGTGCGCCGCCACGGCTCCATGGGCTGCGCCGATATCGGGCTGATGGGCCAGATCGCCTCGGTGCTGACCGGTGTCGGCGAGGCCTATTACCAGGGGCGCCTCGTTTCGGCCGATACGGCGCTTGCCGAGGCGGGTCTCAAGCCGTTCGTCATGCAGCCGCGCGATGCACTGGCGGCTCTCAGCGTCAACGCCATTTCCTTTGCCGCTGCCGTAAACGTGCTGCGCGAGGCGGCGGCCGCGATCCGCGTGTTGCTCGTCACCGGCGTCATGTCGTCTCAGGCGCTCGGTGCCTCCGCCGACCCGTGGCGGGTGGCCGCGACGCTCTCGACCCGCGGCGAGGCGCTGGTCGGCTCCTGGCTCTATGGCCAGTCCGGCATTTCCGACTGGCCGTTACCGACGGCGATCCACGATCCCTTGAGCCTGCGCATGACCGCCCAGGTCTTCGGCGCGGTCGTCGATACGCTGCTGGTCGCCGCCGGCCGGCTGGTGGAGCAGACCTATCTCTCCGACGACAACCCTGTTGTCATCGGCGGCCAGGTCCATTCCTCCGGCGCATCGCTGCCGCTGACGACGACGCTCTATATCGAGGCGGCGCAGATCGCCTTTTCCCATGCGGCGCGCAATGTTTTGAACCGCTGCATCCTGCTGTCGAACGGCGGACGCCGCAATCTCTCGGTCAATCTGGTGGCGCCGGGGGAAGTCGCGACCGGGCTCGGGCCGCTGATGAAGCTTGCGGTCGAACTCTATATGCGCGTGCAGTCGCTCGCCGTGCCGCTTTCGGCGCAGTCGATCGTGGTTGCCGGCGGTCTCGAAGAGGAGGCGACCTTCCTGCCGCTGATCGTCGAGCGCATGGAAACCCAGGTGCGCGATCTGCGCCAGCTCGCCGCGATCGAGGCGATGCTTTCGGCCCAGGCGATCGATCTCGTCGGCGACCAGCCGCAGGGGATCGTCAAGCGCGCCTATGACCAGACCCGTTCGGTCAGCCCCATGTATCTCAAAGACCGGCCGCTCTCGAAGGAGATCGAGGCGCTGCAGGATGCGTTCACCTGCCACGACCTGTTGCGCTCCTTCGTCGCTCTGGCGCCGATGCCGGAATTCGACGACTTCTTCGCGCTCGACAAATAATCCGACTGGGAGAGCAGCATGTCCGATTTCGATCTCGTTCTGAAAGGCACCGTTGTTCTCCCCGAAAGGATCGTCGAGGGCGGCCACGTGGCGGTGCGCGACGGCAAGGTGGTGCATGTCGGGCAAGGGGCTGCACCCGCCGCGCGGGAGCGGCATGATCTCGGCAACGCGCTGATCCTGCCCGGGGCCGTCGACGCGCAGGTGCATTCGCTGTCGCAGAAGAACCAGGAGGATTTCCTGTGGTCGACCCGTTCGGCGGCGGCCGGCGGTGTGACCACCATTGTCGACATGCCCTATGACGAGGGCAATCTCGTCTGCTCTGCCGAAGCCCTTCGCCGCAAGATCGACCATGCGGGACCGCAGGCGCGCGTCGACTTCGCGCTTTATGGCACCGTGGACCCGGAGGAGGGACCGGCGCGCATCGGCGAGATGGTGGAGGCGGGTGTCGCCGCCTTCAAGTTCTCGACCTTCGGCACCGATCCAAAGCGCTTTCCCCGCATTCCGGCAGCCCTTCTCGAAGACTGCTTCCGGGCGATCGCGCCGACCGGGCTTTCAGCCGGCGTCCACAACGAGGATGACGAGGCGGTGCGTGCCGCGATCGACAAGGTCAAGGCGGCTGGCATCACCGACTACCGCGCCCATGGGCTGTCGCGTCCGCCGCTGACGGAACTGCTCGCCACCAACCAGATCTACGAGACGGGTGCCGCCACCGGCTGCCCGGCGCATGTGGTGCACTGCTCGCTCGGGCGCGGCTATGAGATTGCCGCCGCCTATCGCGCCCAGGGCTACAAAGCGACGATCGAGTGCTGCATCCACTATCTGACGCTCGACGAGGAAAACGATGTTCGCCGTCTCGGCGGCAAGGCCAAGATCAACCCGCCGATCCGGCCGCGCGCCGAGGTGGAAAAGCTCTGGCGGCACGTGGCCGACGGCACGGTGACGATGGTCTCGACCGATCACGTCAGCTGGTCTGAGGATCGCAAGGCCAATCCGGACATGCTGGCGAACGCATCTGGCGTGCCGGGGCTCGAAGTCATGGTGTCGCTCTTCGTCAAGGGCGCGCTGGAGCGCGGCATTCCCTTGACGCGCGCAGCCGAGCTGATGACGCTGAACCCGGCCAGGCATTTCCGTCTTGATCATCAGAAGGGTGCGCTGGAAGCTGGAAAGGATGCCGACATCATCGTCATGACGCCGGAGCCCTATGTCTATGATGCGGCCGAGAGCGGTCACAACGTCGTCGGCTGGTCGCCCTATAATGGCATTCGACTGCCCTGGCGGGTTTCATCGACCTATCTGCGGGGCAGACTTGCCTTCGATGGTCGCCAGGTTTTGGCCGAGCCGGGCGCGGGACAGTTTGTCCGGCCGCTCGCCACTTTGGCTCTGTAAAGCGGGATGCGGAAAAGTGCGTGCGGTTTTCCGCCCGCATCCCGCATCGAGATTTAGGAAATGTGATGAGCAAGACCGCCCACAAAGTTCCGGCCAATCTGCCCGTCAATGCCAGCCGCATTGCCGGCATCGTCAGCGGCCTGGCAGGTATCACCGAGCCGGACCGGCCCTACACACGCCGCGCCTTCACGCCGCTGTTCCTCGAAGGCCGGGCCTTTCTCGACCGGCGTTTTCGCGCGGCCGGGCTTGAAACCCGCATCGACGCCGCCGGCAACCTGATCGGCCGGCGCAAGGGGAAAAAGTCGGCGCTCGGCACCATCCTGCTCGGCTCCCATTCCGACACGGTGCCGGATGGCGGCCGCTTCGATGGCATCGCCGGCGTGGCGGCGGCGCTTGAAGTGGCGCGCGCGCTTTCTGACAACGGCATCGACCTCGACCACGATCTGGAGATCGTTGATTTCCTGGCCGAGGAAGTGTCGATCTTCGGCGTTTCCTGCGTCGGCAGCCGCGGCATGGCGGGCGTGCTGCCCGATGGGTGGCTCAGCCGCACGCAAGGGGATCTGAGCCTCAGGCAGGGTATCGTCGAAGTGGGCGGTGACCCCTCCAGGCTTTCCGGCTCGAAACGCTCCGACATCAAGGCCTTCCTCGAACTGCACATCGAACAGGGGCCCATACTGGAGACTGGGCGGCTCGATGTCGGGGTGGTCACCGCCATCTCGGGCATCACCCGCATCGAGATCATCGTCGAGGGCCAAGCGGACCATGCCGGTACGACTCCGATGGGGCATCGGCGCGACGCGCTGGTTGCCGCCTCGCATCTGGTGCTGGAGATCGAGCGGCTGGCGACGGAATTTTCTCACGGCGACGGGCATTTCACCGCGACGGTCGGTGAATTCTCGATCGAGCCGAATGCAGCCAATGTGGTGCCGTCTCGCGTCCGGCTGCTGATCGATGCGCGTGCCGAGCTGCGGCCGCAAATGGAGCGGTTTCTGGCAACGCTCGGCTCCCTTTGCCAGGGTGTCGCCGAGGCGTCGGGCGTGACGATCCCACCCGCCAATGTGATCTCGGACAACCACCCGACGCCGGGCGATCCGCTCCTGCTTTCAACGCTCGAAGAAAGCTGCGATGCGATCGGCGCCAAGCATCGGCGCATGGCCTCCGGCGCCGGTCACGACACCGCCTGGATGGGACGCATCACCCGTTCGGCGATGATCTTCATTCCCTGCCTCGGCGGGCGCTCGCATGCGCCGGAGGAGTGGGCCGAAAACGATGATATCGCGCTCGGCGCGGCCGTTCTCTTCGATGCGGTGAAGCGACTCGACAAGAAATTGCAGGAGAAGGTGTGAGATGGGCCGGATACTGAAGGAAAAGGATGTCGAGGCAGCGGTCAAGGGCGGTTCCGTCTATGCCGCCGGGGGCGGCGGCTGGGCCGATCATGGCCGCATGCTCGGCTATGCAGCGGTCTCGATCGGCAAACCCGAGCTCGTCTCGATCGACGAACTCGAGGCACAGGACTGGGTGGCGACGGCCGCCGCGATCGGTGCACCGGCCTCGACCACGCCTTGGGAGATGCGTGGGGTCGATTACGTCAAGGCCGTGCAGCTGTTGCAGGAGGCGCTCGGCGAGAAGCTCTCGGGGCTCATCATCGGCCAGAACGGCAAGTCTTCGACGCTGAACGGCTGGCTGCCGTCGGCGATCCTCGGCACCAAGGTGGTGGACGCGGTCGGCGACATCCGCGCGCACCCGACCGGTGACATGGGCTCGATCGGCCTTGCCGGCTCGCCCGAGCCGATGATCCAGACGGCGGTCGGGGGAAACCGCGAGGAAAACCGCTACATCGAGCTGGTGGTGCGCGGCGCCACGGCCAAGGTCTCGCCGGTCTTGCGCACCGCCTCCGACATGTCCGGCGGCTTCATTGCCTCCTGCCGCAATCCGGTCAGGGCATCCTATGTGAAAGCCAATGCGGCGCTGGGCGGCATCTCGCTGGCGCTGGCGCTCGGCGAGGCGATCATCGCGGCGGAAGCCAAGGGCGGCAGCGCAGTGATCGACGCGATCGTCAAGACGACCAATGGCGCGATCCTCGCCGAGGGCACGATCACCGACAAATCGGTCGTCTATACCAAGGAAGCCTTCGACATCGGCACGGTGACGCTGGGGAAGGGCGCTGACTCAACGGTATTGCACGTGATGAACGAGTATATGGCGGTTGACTCTGCGGAAGGCACGCGGCTTGCGACCTTCCCCGACGTCATCACCACGCTGTCGCCGGAGGGCGAGCCTTTGAGTGTCGGCCAGCTGCAGGTGGGCATGAGGATCTTCGTGCTGCATGTGCCGAAGACGGTGATCCCGCTGTCCTCCAGCGTGCTCGACCCGACGGTCTATCCATCGGTCGAAAAGGCGATGGGCATCGAGCTTGCCCGCTACGCGCTTTCCGGCCGTAGCTGACGGGAGCAGGGTGATGGCGCGCGATGCAGGGCTAGAGGAACTAATCCGCGAAGAGCTCGGTGACCGCGCCGGGATTTCGGAAAAGGCCATGTTCGGCGGCTGGGCCTATCTGCTTCAAGGCAACCTGCTTCTTGGCGCGCGCGAGGGCTCTCTGCTCGTGCGCCTCGGCAAGGGCAATGACGGCTGGGCGTTGGCGTTGCCGGATATCGAGCTGATGGTGATGAACGGACGGGCGATGCATGGCTGGGTGCGCGCAGGGGCGGATGCCTATGGCGATGATGCGCTGCGCCGGCGGTTGCTTGATGGGGCGATCGCGTTCGTCGAGACGCTGCCGCCGAAGTGAATGAGGCTCGCTGCCTCGGCGGCGAGCCTCATTGGCCGCTCTCGCCAGTGCGTGTCGGGCCGTCACCACCCGTCGCCACAAGCATGAGAGGCCGCGACTTGCGCGTGCCACGAATGCAAGGGAGCAGGGATCTGCCCCCGCCATAAACGAGAGGCAGCGACCCCCCGTCGCCATGAATGCGTGGGGCAACCACCCCGCCGACAAGACAAAGAGGAACGAGACGATGCCCAAGGCCAATCCCCGTCATCCCGGTTTTCCCATCCCCGGTGGAGCGGAGTTGCGCGCCAAGGGCTGGCGGCAGGAAGCGCTGCTGCGGCTCCTGGAAAACGTGCTTTCGGTCGGCGAGGATCCTGACAATCTGGTCGTCTATGCAGCACTTGGCAAGGCGGCGCGCAACTGGCCGGCGCACCGGGCTATCGTCAAGACGCTCATCGAAATGGACGAGGACCAGACGCTCGTCATCCAGTCCGGCAAGCCGGTGGGGCTCTTGAAGACCCACGCCAAGGCGCCGCTCGTCATCATGGCCAATTGCAACATTGTCGGCCAATGGGCGAAGGCCGAGGTGTTCTATGATTTGCAGCGAAAAGGGTTGATCTGCTGGGGCGGGCTGACGGCCGGCGCCTGGCAATATATCGGCAGCCAGGGCGTGATCCAGGGCACCTACGAGATCTTCATGCGCATCGCCGAACGCCGTTTCGGCGGCGATCTCTCCGGGCGTTTCGTGCTGACGGCTGGGCTTGGCGGCATGGGCGGCGCCCAGCCGCTTGCCGGCCGGATGGCGGGGGCGGCGATCCTCTGTGTCGATATCGACGCGGAGCGGGCGAAGAAGCGCCGGGAGATCGGCTATCTGCAGGAGATCGCGCCCGATCTCGATACGGCGCTCTCGATGATCGACGCGGCAGTGAAGGACAAGCGGGCGCTCTCCGTCGGCCTCGTCGGCAATGCGGCTGAGATCTATCCGGAGATCGCCCGGCGTGGCATCGTGCCCGACGTCGTCACCGACCAGACGTCAGCGCATGATCTCGTCTACGGCTATGTGCCGAAGGGTATGAGCCTCGACCAGGTGAAATCGCTGCGCGACGACGGCCAGGGGCAATTGATGGCGGCGAGCCGCGCCTCGATCGTCGAGCACGTCAAGGCGATGCTCGACTTCCAGCAAAAGGGCGCGGAAGTCTTCGACAACGGCAACCTCATCCGCACCCAGGCGCGCGAGGGCGGCGTTGCCAATGCCTTCGACATCCCGATCTTCACCGAGGCCTATCTGCGTCCGCTCTTTGCCCGCGCCATCGGCCCTTTCCGCTGGATGGCGCTTTCCGGCGAGGAGAGCGACATCGCCCGGATCGACGATCTGCTGCTCGACATGTTTCCGCACAACCGCATCGTCACCAACTGGATCAGGCTTGCGCGCCAGCATATTCCCTTCGAGGGCCTGCCGGCCCGCATCGCCTGGCTCGGCCACGGCGAACGCACGGCGCTGGCGCGGCGCGTCAACGAACTTGTGGCATCTGGCGAACTCAAAGGCCCGATCGCGTTTTCCCGCGACCATCTCGATGCCGGCGCCATGGCGCATCCGAACATCATGACCGAGCGGATGAAGGACGGCTCGGACGCGATCGCCGACTGGCCGCTACTCGACGCCATGCTGCTCTGCTCCTCCATGGCCGATCTCGTGGTCGTCCATTCCGGTGGTGGCGGTTATGCTGGATACATGACGAGCTGCGGCGTGACCGTTGTTGCCGACGGCACGGTCGAGGCCGACGAGCGCCTCGACTATGCCCTCACCAACGACACCTCGCTTGGCGTCATCCGCTATGCGGATGCCGGCTATGACGAGAGCCTTGAGGAGATCGCCGCCAAGGGCATCGGGCATGTGAAGGTGTAAGGACCTGTGAAGGTGTAAGGACCTGGCGGCGGCTTTGCCATAAGCAGTTTTGCACCTGTCACGGCACTCTGGAATCCATTTCAGGATAAAGAACAACGCTCTCCTGCGCGGTTGGCTCGTTGCGCGCCCCGATAAATACGGCTGGTTGGGCAGCTCGATTAACGGCCACGTGCAACACGTTGGCGGGGATGTACAGATAGTCTCCTGGGTGCATCACATCCCGGTGCTGGAGTTCATCGCCACTCCATAGTTCCAGCTCTTCGCCGCTCAACATGTAGAAGGCAGTTTCGTGGCGCTCATGCACATGCGCCTTGGTGCGCTTTCCGGGCGGTATCGTAGCGATACCGAGCCACAATGCGGTGGAGCCAACCGACTCTGCACTAACGCCGGGCAGGTAATCGGGGCCCTGTTCAGCCCGGTAACCGGCGTCCCCTTTGGATACGAGGGCCTTGCCCCGCGAGAAGCCTGGACGCGCGTCGGTTCGTTCTTCTGAAATCGTCATTTTTCGGTCTCCTCTGTGGTAGTCTGGTCGACCTACGCAAAGGATCGCAAGAAGACCGGCTGGAGTCCTGAATGGGAGGGCGAAAAGTTCCGAATTCTTCCGAAGACGTCGTGGCCGATAGTGTCGAGCCGCAACTGTTCGCGTTCGGGACATTCATCCTCGACATGGAGCGCGGCGCACTGACGTGTGAAGGGCGGCGGGTCGCAATTGGCCATAAGGGCTTGTTGCTGCTGCACGCGCTGGTGCAAGCGTCGATGCAGGTCGTGAGCAAGTCCGCGCTGATGGAGGCAGCCTGGCCCGCGGCTGTCGTCGAGGAGAGCAATCTCTCGGTTCAGATCGCTGCCTTGCGCAAGATGCTGGGCCCTCAACCGGAGGGGAACGAATGGATCGCCACCGTGCCGCGTGCGGGCTATCGTTTTGCCGCCCGGGTGAATAGCCTGCATCCGGCTGCCGCTGATGCGTCGCCGGCACTGCCAGGTTCGCCCGCGAACCCGGGCAGACCATCGATCGTGGTCCTACCGTTTGCAAATCTGAGCAGTGACAAGCAACAGTCGTATCTGGTTGATGGCATCACCGAAGATGTGATCACCGCGCTTACGAGATTTCGGTGGTTTCGGGTCATCGGGCGCAATTCAAGTTTCGTCTACAAGCACAAGTCGGTGAGCGCCAAGCAGGTGGGCCGAGACCTGGATGTCGATTACGTGCTCGAAGGAAGCGTGCGCCGCTCCGGCGGCCGTCTTCGGGTCTCCACGCAACTGGTCGAGACCACCTCGGCCAGCCAGGTCTGGGCCGAACGGTATGACCTGGAAATGGAAGAGGCATTCGCAGTTCAAGACGCCATCGCGGAGAGAGTTGCAGGTGCGATTGAACCAGAACTGTTGAAGACGGCGTCATTCCCCTCGCCGGCGCGGCACACGGGAAATTTGTCGGCGTGGGAGATCGTGCGGCAGGGGACCTGGTATTTTCATCAGGTTGGCCAGCAGACCCACTTAATGGCGCGAGAGCTATTCAGGGAGGCGTGTCGGCTTGATCCCGAGCTTGCCGAAGCGCATCTCTGGCTTGGTCGCGTGAGCGCAGGCATCGTCGCCTATGGATGGAGCGAGCTTCCTTCCGATGACATCAGAGAGGGTTTGGACGCCGCCTTGGCAGCCGTTCGGCTCGACGAAAAGAACCCGTACACACACTATGCGCTGGCGATCTGCAGCGCGTACGCGAATGCGCCCGAGCAGGCGGTCCTTGCCGCCGAAAGGGCGATCGAGATCAGCCCGAGTTTCGCCCTTGGCCACCTTGTCCTGGGGATGGCGGAGCTGTTCAGGGGGAACGTGTCCGGTGCCATAGCGTCACTGGAACACGGTCTCATGTTGAACGCCAATGACCCGCAGAACTTCGTCTGGCTGAATTTTCTGGCGCTCGCCCACCTGTTTGCAGGCGACGGAACGAACGCGCTCGCTGCTGCCGTGAAGGCCCAAAAAGTGCGCCCTGCATGGCGGCCGGTCCAAGAAACGCTGGCCTGCTGTTATGCGGCTACTGGGCGTCTTGCAGAGGCTCGATCATCGCGCGCGTTGATGAGCGAAATGGAGAACGCGTCAGGCGATGCTCTAGAGCCGCTAAGACAGCGCAACCCACATTGGCAGGAACGATTGGCGGAATTGTTGCAGCAAATCCCGAGCAACCCGCTTCAGACGCCTCAACGTTCCTGACTTTGCAGGCGATCTGACGACCGTTGCTCCCACCGTTGCTGCTGACGGCGCTCGAGCGTTGAGCCGGTCTCTTGGTGTCGCGCCTGCCGCACGTTACAATGCACGCCTCACTGCCCGGAGGCGATCATGACATCGAGCTTCAATGTGCAGAGTGCTGCCGGCTACGAACAGTTGATGGGCCGGTGGAGCCGGCAGCTTGCGCCGTCATTCATCGACTTTGCGGGTGTTGCCGACGGTGAGCGGGTGCTGGATGTCGGTTGCGGCACGGGCAGCCTTACCTTTGCCTTACCGCGCGCGGCCGATGTCAGCGAGATCGTTGCAATCGACTTTTCGCCTGTTTTCGTCGAAGCGACGATCCGGGCGAGTTCAGATCCGCGGATCAAAGTCCAGCAGGCCGACGCCTGCGCGCTGCCCTTTGCCGATGCATCCTTCGACCGGGCGATGGCGCTGCTGGTGCTGCACTTCGTGCCGGAATCGGGGAAAGCGGTCGCCGAGATGCGCCGAGTCACCCGGCCGGGCGGCGTGGTTTCCGCGGTCGTCTGGGATCATTACGGCGGCATGCCGGGCATGCGCATGGTGCTCGATGTGGCGGCGATGCTGGATGGAAATGCCGAGCAGGTGCGCAGTCGCTATTGTTTCCAGCCGATGATGCGGCCGGGAGAGATGACCGAGAGCTTCGTCGCGAATGGCCTCGCGGACGTCCGGCAGACCTCGCTCCTGATCCGTATGGACTATCAGTCCTTCGCCGATTTCTGGGAACCGATTGCCGCGGGCGAGGGGCCGCTCGGCAAGTATGTCGGCTCACTGGATGCAGGGATGCGGACAAAGCTCGACGCAGCCATCCGCGCCGCCTACGAAGCCGGTCAGCCGGACGGGCCGCGGTCCTTTGCGGCGGTTGCGTGGGCTTGCCGGGGTATCGTTCCCGGGCAATGACGGGCCTTTCATCCGCCGCTTCTCATCTCCGTGCTCGTCACAGAGATCCAGCAGCGCGAGGCAGCTCCTCTCTGAACTCTGGGCTCAGGCCATCACACCACTGTCTCGCCGCCGTCCACCACCAGGATCTGGCCGGTCATGTAGGAGGAGCGGTCGGAAACGAGGAAGAGGATCGACTCGGCGATCTCCTCGACGCTGGCCCAGCGGCCGAGCGGCACCTTTTCGCGGATATAGGATTCGATTGCGCCGCGGCCGCCCATTTGCGCGATGAACGGTTCGTTGAAGGGGGTGTCGACCCAACCGGGGCAGAGCGCGTTGACGCGAATGCCGTGGCGGGCGTAGTCGCCGGCCATCTGTTTGGTCATGGCGATGACGGCGTGTTTGGTGGTCGTGTAGGCGATCATCTCGCGGTCGTAGAGCACGCCCGAGGATGAGGAGGTGTTGAGGATGACGCCGCGGCCGGCGGCGCGCATCGACGGCATGACCAGCCGCGCTGCCATGAAATGGGCGCGGACATTGAGGTTCCAGGAGCGATCGAAGCCGGCGACCTCGACCTCTTCCAGGTCCCCCGCGACCTGGGCGCCGGCGTGGTTGTGCAGAACGTCGATGCGGCCGTGGCGATAGAGGATATCGGCGATGCCGTTAGAAAGGGCCGCGTCATCCGTCACGTCGATGGCGAGCGCCTCGGCGCTGCCGCCTTTGGCGGCGATTGCCTCGACGGCGGTTGCCGCGGCCGAAAGGCTGCGGTCGACGACGACGACATGGGCGCCTTCGCGCGCCATGATGGCCGCACCCGCCTGACCGATCCCGGAGCCCGCTCCGGTCACGATCGCGACCCGGTCTTTCAGGATCATGGTTTCACTCCCCGGATTTCGTTTTCTTTTCCCGCATCAGGATGCGGGCGGTCAGGATCAGAAGCAGCGAGGCGACGAGCACCAGCGTCGCGATCGCGTTGATCTCGGGCGTCACGCCGCGGCGGATCGAGGCGAAGACGTAGATCGGCAGCGTGGTCTTCGAGCCCGCGACGAAGAAGGCGATGATGAAATCGTCGAAGGAGAAGGTGAAGGCCAGAAGAAAGCCGGCAAGGATCGACGGCAGGATCTGCGGCAACACGATCAGCCGGAAGGTGGTGAGCGGTGTCGCGTAAAGGTCGCTCGATGCCTCGACGATATCGCGGCCGAGGCTGGCGATGCGGGCCTTTACGATCATCGTCACTAGCGCCATCGAGAACAGGCCGTGCGCGGCGATGATCGAGCCGTAGCCAAGGCCGAGCTGCGGCGGCTGGTCGCCGGGCCAGATCGTCGCCAGCGCCGGGTTGACGAAGGAGAAGACGGCAACGAGGGCGACCAGCGTGGCGATGCCGATGACGACACCGGGCACGACGATTGCGGCTGCAAACAGCGCATCGAAGATCGCCCGGTTGCGCGGAGCCATCCGCTCCATCCCGAGGGCTGCCATGGTGCCGAAGATTGCGGCGAGCGTGGCGCTGGTGAAGGCGATCAGCAGGCTGTTCTGCAGCGCCGAAACCAGGAAGGTATTTCCAAGCGCCTTGCCGTACCAGGCGGTCGAAAACCCGGTGAACTCGCTCGCATTGCGCCCGGCATTGAAGGAGAACAGGACGACGAGCGCGATCGGGGCGTAGAGGAAGAGGTAGACGGAGGAGATGAAGGCGCGCATCAGACGAGATCCACCTGTCTTGTGCCGGCGACGCGGAAGGCGATGCGCATTGCCACCATCAGGATCACCACGACCACGGCAACCAGCGTGACGGCGATCGCGGAGCCGAACGGCCAGTTTCGCGATTGCAGGAAGAGATCGACCAACGCATTGCCGATGAAGAACACTTTGCCGCCGCCAAGCAGCTGCGGGATCAGATATTCGCCGAGCAGCAGGATCGTCACCAGCGCGACTCCGGTCATGACACCGGGCAAGGAGAGCGGCAGGGTGACGCCGAAGAAGGTCGACACCGGCCTCCCGCCGAGGTCGGCGGAGGCTTCGAGCAGGCGGCGATCGAGTTTTTCGAGGCTCACGTAAATGGGCATGATCATCAGCGGCAGGTAGCCGTAGACGATGCCGAGAAGCACGGCGCCCGGCGTGTTCAACATCCTCACGTCCTCGATGCCGATCATCGAGAGCAGATTGGGGATCCCGCGCGAGCCAAGAATGTACATCCAGGCATAGGTGCGCACGAGCAGGCTCGTCCAGAAGGGCACGACGACGAGCGACACGAGGATCAGCCGGTAGCGCGGGTTCGCCTTGACCGCCAGATAATAGGCGACCGGATAGGCGATCAGCAGGCAGGCGAGCGCGCCGACCGGCGCGAGGATCAGCGTGTTCCAGAAGGCGGCCGCCCGTGTCGGCAGGTTGGCGAATTGGGCAAAGGTGAAGGCTGCCTGATAGCCGCCTTCCGGTGCGCGTTCGCCGAAAGCGAAGACCAGCATGGCGATGAAGGGCAGCACGAGGAAGATCATCAGCCAGGCCGCGGCCGGCGCCACCAGCGCCGCCGTCACCAGGTTTCTCTTCGTGTTCGTTGCCGCGGTCATAAATTCTTCCGTTCGCGTTTCATCAGCACTTCGATGCGAGCGGGAGGGAAAGGCCCCTCATCCGCCTGCCGGCCCCTTCCCCCCGCAGGTGGGGGAAGGGGATTTGTGGCACCCGCCCGGTCCCTTTCTTCCGGCAGAAGCAGGAGGGCGGGGAGCTTGCCGCTTGTTCCTTCTCCCCGCTTGCGGGGAGAAGGTGCCGGCAGGCGGATGAGGGGCAGTCACATGCCAGATCAAGCCGACTTGAAGCGCGCCATCAGTTCGGCGCGGCCGGGGTCGGTGAGGGTCACGGCGGCGCCGAATTCGAGCGGCGTCAGCGCGGCCTCGTCCGGATAGACGATCTTGTTGGAGGTGACGTCGACCGGCAGCAGCTTCATGACGCGGCTGTCGGTGGTCGGTGCGCCGTTGGCGATGTGCTCCTTCATGGCGTTTTCCGGCGCCATCAGATAGTTGAGCAGCGCGTAGCCGGCGGCCTTGTTGGCGGCACTCTTCGGGATCGCGTAGAAGTCCGACCAGATCTCGCCGCCGTCCTTGCCGAGCGTGAACAGGATTTCCGGCATGTCGCGGTTGAGCTGGGCGCCGTCATTGGTCCAGCACATGGTCATCCAGGCATCGGTCGCGCGCATCGACGGCTGGTAGTCGCTGTTGATGGCGTAGAGGTGCGGCTTCACCTTGATCAGCAGTTCCTCGGCCTTGGCGAGTTCGTCCGGCTTGATCGAGTTGAAGGAATAGCCGAGCGACACCAGCGCGTTGCCGATGGTCGTGAGCTGGTAATCGTGCACCATGGCGCGGCCGTCGCCTTCGGTCATGGCGATCTCGAAGAATTCCTTCCAGCTCGTCACCGGCTTCTTGATCTTCGCCGAATTGACCGCGATGCCGGTCGTGCCCCAGTTCTTCGGCACGGCATAGGTCTTGCCGTCGACGATGCCTTCGTTGGTGAAGCGCGCCGTCTCGGTCGACGCGTCGTAGTTCGCAAGCTTGGAAAGATCGAGTTCGTCGATGAGGCCAAGCTTCACATAGGTCGAGATCGTGTAGTTGGTGGGAACGAAGAGGTCCCAGCCGGTGCCGCCGGCCTGGAGTTTCGCCAGCATCTCTTCGTTGGAGCCGAAGACGTTGACCTCGACGGCAACGCCGGTGGCCGCCTGGAAGGCTTCGAAGGTCGCCGGATCATGGTAGTTCGGCCAGGTGGCGATCGACATCTGCGTGCCGAGGTCGCCGGCAAAGGCGGTGGAATTGAAGAGGCCGGGCTGGCGCGCGAGCACGGCGGTCGCAAGACCGAGGCCGGTGACGCCGAGGAAGTGGCGGCGCGTGACCGAGCCGCGCTTCAGGCGCATCAGTTCGTCCGCGAGCTGGTCGGCGGTGATAGGGGCATTTTCTCTGTACCATTTGCTCATGACGCTGTTCCCTTTATCGTTTGACGTTCATGCGTAGGCGGCAGAACCGGCTTCGGAAGCCGGGCGATGTCAGGCTGGAAAGACGTGAAGCGCGTTCGGATCGAAGGCGAGGCCGACCTTTTCGCCGGGCTCGACCAGTTCGCTGTCGCCGAGCGTGCGGCGGTCGGCCGTCACGAGGAAGTCGCCGAGACCGTCGACCGCGACGGAATATTCGACCGCTGACCCCAGGAAGATCCGGTGGGTGACGGTGCCGGCCAGCGCCGCCGTGCTGACGGCACCGTTGCGCGTCAGGCGAATCGCCTCGGGCCGGAGTGCCACCATGGCCGCCCCCCGTGTGCCGTTGATCGCGGGGGCGGCAAAACGCGTGCCGTTGGCGAGCTCGATCGAGGCGTTGCCGTCGACGGTCGCCGAGATGCGGTTGGTCTTGCCGACGAAATCGGCGACGAAGAGGCTTGCGGGCCTGTCGTAGATTTCCTGCGGCGGGCCGACCTGGACGATGCGACCGGCATTCATGACGCAGACGAAATCGCTCATCGACAGCGCTTCCTCCTGGTCGTGGGTGACGAGCACGAAGGTGATTCCGAGTTCGCGCTGCAGCGTCTGCAGCTCGATCTGCATGGCGGTGCGCAGCTTCTTGTCGAGGGCGGCGAGGGGCTCGTCGAGCAGCAGCACCTTCGGCTTGTTGACGATGGCGCGGGCGAGCGCCACGCGCTGCTGCTGGCCGCCGGACATTTCGTGGATGCGGCGCTTGCCGAAACCGCCGAGCCGTACCATCTCCAGCGCCTCCTGGGCGCGGCGAGAAATCTCGGCGCCGGCGATGCGCGGCCGCATCTGCTTCAGCCCGTAGGAGACGTTCTGCTCGACGTCGAGATGGGGGAACAGCGCATAGTGCTGGAACACCATGTTGACCGGGCGGCGATAGGCGGCAACGCCATTCATCGGCTCGCCGCTGATGAAGACCGTGCCTTCGCTCGGCTGCTCGAAGCCGCCGATCATGCGCAGACACGTGGTCTTGCCGCAACCCGATGGCCCGAGAAGCGCCATGAAGGCGCCGCGCGGCACCTGAAGATTGATGTCGGAAACGGCCGTCACGGCGCCATAACGTTTGGCGACCGAACGGAACTCGATGTCGTTCGTCGAAGCGGATGTCACGTCTGTTCCCTGCGGTTGTTATCGGATGTCGCCAGGATCTGCATCCTGGCACTCCACCGTCATTGACACACAGCCTAGTCACCGCGTGCCCTGCCGGTATATACCCCGAGAGAGGTATTTCAACGCAGATTGCTCTGTGTGAGGAGTATACCCCAGAGCAGGAACCACCGGCCGGGAGGGCGGTTTGAGCGTCGATCTCGAAGGACTTTTTCAGGTCATGGCGCCGCTGGTGGCGGGTGCCGCGATGGACGACGATGCCGTCGGCTCTACCTATCGGCGGCTGATGTCGACGCTGATGACCTTCGACTACGTGGTTGTCTTTGCCTATCGCGGCAAGGAACGGCCGATCGACCTCTACAGCACATTCAACGCCAAGGATCACGTGCTCTTCGTCAGCCTCTATCAGGCTGGACCGTACCTGCTCGACCCGTTCTACCACGCGGCGATCAAGAGTGAGCCCGGCGTCTGGCGGATGCGGGAGCTGGCGCCCGACCGGTTCTTCTCATCGGAATATTATCGCACCTATTATGTGCAGACGGGGCTTGCCGAAGAGGTCGGCTTCTTCGTGCCGATCGACGAGCAGATCACCGTCGTGCTTTCGCTGATGCGGCGCGAGGCGACGGGGACTTTCAGCGCGACGGAATTCGCGCTGTTGAAGAAGGTGGAGCCGCTGGTCTCCGGCCTGGTGCGCCATCACTGGGCCGATCTCGGCCGCCGGTTCGATGCGGCGCTGGCGAAAACCGGGCGCAGCAGGCGCAAGGCGACGCACCCGCCGGCCGACGGCGTCTGGCAGCATCTCAATCTGACGGACCGCGAAGCCTCGATCATCGAACTGGTGCTGCAGGGCCATTCGTCAGAATCGATCGGCCTCAGGCTCGGCATCTCCACCGGCACGGTGAAGGTTCATCGCCGCAACGTCTATCGCAAGCTCGGCATCTCCTCGCAGACACAGCTTCTGTCGCTCTATCTGAGAAATCTCGGGCAATAATCCTGCGATCCTTGCACCGCTGATCGGCGGTTCGATCTTCCGCCTGCGTTGCCCCTTTTCCGCTTTTGACGAGCTTACGCCGTCTGGCGCTTGCCTGCGACCGCTGCCCCTGCGTGCAGCCGCCGCAACTGCTCAACCGTCTCTTCGCAAACGTGATCGTTCATTTGTCAAACGCTATTGACAAAAATTTCACGCCATGAAATTTCTTTCATTAACGGATAAAAATATCACGCGGTGCAAAAAATATCATGCAGCGCAACAAGAGCCGGGTGGAGACAATGACGATTGGCGGGGCGGGCATTCGTGATGACGAAACCAGCATGGCGACACGGGCGGCCTGGCTGCACTATGCCGGCGGCCTCACCCAGGCGGAGGTCGCCAAGCGCCTGGGGCTCACCTCGCTCAAGGCCCACCGGCTGATCATGAAGGCCAACCAGGAAGGCCTGGTGAAGGTCTATATCGACGGCGAAGTCTCCGAATGCGTGGAGCTTGAACAGGCGCTTTCGGCGCGCTACGGCCTCGACTATTGCGAAGTGGTGCCGGACTTCGACGCCGATGACCTGCCGCTGAAGGCGCTTGGCATTTCCGGCGCACAGTTCCTGAAGCGTGAGATCGAGCGTGGCGAAACGGCGCTGGTCGGAGTCGGTCATGGCCGCACGCTTGCTGCTTGCGTCGAATATCTGCCGCGGATCGCCAGCGGCAACACCCGCTTCGTGTCGCTGCTCGGCGGGCTTACCCGCAAGTTCTCCGCCAACCCGCATGACGTGATCCACCGGCTCGCCGAGCGTACGGGGGCAGAGGCCTATGTCATGCCAGTGCCGTTCTTCGCCAACACGGTCGAGGATCGCGACGTGCTCTTCAGCCAGCGCGGCGTGCGCGAAGTCTTCGATCTCGCCAAGACAGCCGATCTCCTGATGGTCGGCATTGGCACCGTCGAGCGCGAGGCGTCGCTGGTTTCGACCGGCATGATCGAGACCAGCGAGATCGAGGACATCCAGAAGGGCGGGGCGATGGGAGAGTTGCTCGGCCACTTCTTCGACCGCGACGGCAAGCCGGTCGAGACGACGCTTTCCGACCGCACGTTTACGCTCAGCCGCGAGGACCTGAAGAACCGCCGCACGGTCGCTGTTGCCGGCGGCAAGATCAAGGTTCCGGCCATCCGGGCGGTGCTCGCCAGCGGGCAATTAAGCGGTCTCATTACCGACGAGAGGACTGCGAGGGCGCTGGCCGCCGACGGCGCATGAGGCGCTGACACATTCGAGGCCATGCGGAGGGCGGGGAGGATCTGCCATCCGGGCCTTAACGGGAGGAATACCGGTGGGGTAGCCGGCAGTCGCAATCATACCCGCAACGGAGGAGAAGACGAATGTACGAGAAGGAGAAGGACCTCATCAGCGCATTCCTGCGTGGGGAGGTGGACCGCCGCGGCATGCTCAAGGGATTGGGGGCTGCAGGCCTGGCAGCCGGCACGGCCGGCACGTTGTTCAACATGATGTCGACGCAGGCGCTCGCCGCCGATTTCGACTGGAAGGCGCATTCGGGCAAGAAGCTGAAGCTGCTTTTGAACAAGCACCCTTACGCCGATGCGATGATCGCCAACCTGCAGGCCTTCAAGGACCTGACCGGCATCGACGTTACCTATGACGTGTTTCCGGAAGACGTCTATTTCGACAAGGTGACGGCGGCGTTGTCTTCGGGCTCGGCAGAATACGATGCCTTCATGACCGGCGCCTACATGACCTGGACCTATGGACCGGCCGGCTGGATCGCCGACCTCAACGAATGGATCAAGGATCCGGCCAAGACCAACCCCAACTACAACTGGGACGATTTCCTCGCAGGCGTGAAGAATTCCTGCGCCTGGAACGGCCAGCCGGGCGGGGCGCTCGGCTCGGAAGACGCCAAGCAGTGGTGCATTCCGTGGGCGTTCGAGCAGAACAACATCACCTATAACCGCGAGATGTTCGACAAGGCCGGCGTCGAGCTGCCGAAGAACCTCGACGACATGATCACGGTTGCGGCCAAGCTGCAGAAGGACATCGGTGGCATCTACGGCATCGGCGTTCGCGGTTCGCGCTCCTGGGCGACGATCCATCCGGGCTTCCTGTCGGGTTATGCCAACTTCAACCAGAAGGACCTGAACGTCTCGGCCGACGGCAAGCTGTCAGCGGCGATGGGCACGGCCGAATCCAAGGCCTACCACGCCAAGTTCGTGCAGATGATCCAGGAAAGCGGGCCGAAGGACTGGTCGACCTACACCTGGTATCAGGTCGGCACCGACCTTGGCGCCGGCGCCTCGGCGATGATCTTCGACGCCGATTGCCTCGGCTACTTCATGAACGGTGGCGACAACAAGATGGCCGGCAAGCTCGGCTATGCCGCCTTTGCCGCCAACCCCGAAGCGACCGCCTCGACGCCGAACATCTGGATCTGGTCGCTCGCCATGTCCAACTTCTCCAAGGACAAGGACGCCACCTGGTACTTCCTGCAATGGGCTTCCGGTCCGGAGCATGCGCTGTTCGGCGCCACCAAGATGGACTTCGTCGACCCGGTTCGCCAGTCGATCTGGAAGGACGAGATCTTCCGCGAGAAGCTCAACGGCAAGTATCCGGGTTACGTCGAAATGTTCGACGCGTCGGCCGCCGGCGCCTCCATCAAGTTCACGCCGCAGCCGCTGTTCTTCGACGTGACCACCGAATGGGCGTCGACGCTGCAGAAGATGGTCGCCAAGCAGGTGCCGGTCGATGAAGGTCTCGACCAGCTCGTGGAAAGCATCAACCGCCAGCTCCAAGAGGCGGGTCTCGGCTGATAGGCCTCCCAAGCGATCCCCGGCGCCAGCACGCGCCGGGGATCCCGAGATGCCGGCTCGACCGGCCTGTTGCGACCGGTTTGAGGTCGCGCCGAAATCAACCTGAGATGCCGAGGAACTGGCGCGGCGCCTGAAGGCTGCCGCGTGCCGCGTGCTCTTCAAAGACTTCAGGAACGGAGCTCGACATGGCTTCAACAGAAACCCTCAAGAGACCAGCCTCCGGTTTCAGGATCAGCAGGAAGATGCTTCCCTATGTGCTGAGCCTGCCGGCGCTGCTCGTCTGCATCGGCATCCTCATCCCGTTCTTCACGGCGGTCATCTACTCCTTCCAGCGCTACCGGCTGAGCCAGCCCTGGGCGCGCCAGTTCAACTGGGGCGAAAACTACCTCAACTTCTTCACCGACCCGGCCTTCTGGAACACGCTGAAAGTGTCGCTGCTCTATGCCGGCCTCACCGTGACGCTGGAGCTGCTGCTCGGTCTCGGCATCGCGCTGCTGCTGCAGCGGCGCTCCGCGGTCAACAATTTCATCTCGATCATGCTGCTTTTGCCGCTGATGATCGCGCCGGCGCTGGCGGCCTTGATGTGGAAGCTGATGACCAATCCGAGCTTCGGTATCCTCAGCTATCTCGCAAGCCTGATCGGACTTCATGATTTCCGCTGGGCGTCCTCGCCGGACACAGCGCTGCTCACCGTCGTGCTCGTCGACATCTGGGTCTATACGCCCTTCATCATGATCCTGCTGCTTGCGGGCCTGCGCTCGCTGCCGACGCAGCCCTTCGAGGCGGCGGCCCTTGATGGCGTGCCGCGCAGCTTCGTCTTCTTCCGCATCACGCTTCCGATGCTCACACCCTACATCCTGACGGCAACGCTGTTCCGGTTGCTCGACAGTATCCAGCAGTTCGACATCATCTACGCGATGACCCAGGGCGGGCCCGGCAACACGCTCACCGTCTTCCAGGTCGAGGCCTATCTCAACTTCTTCCAGTCGACCAATGTCGGCCGGTCGGCGGCACTGCTGATCATCCTGTGGGCGATCACCTACACGCTGTCCAACGTCTTCATCAAGAACTGGCTGCGGCTGCGCGAACGCGCACGCGGCGAAGCGTAAAGGAGGGACCGATGGAAACCATGTCTCCGCTCGAACGGACCTTGCGCGGTCTCGCCCTCACGCTCGTCGTCGTCTTCTTCATGTTCCCGATCTTCTGGATCTTCCTGATGTCGTTCCAGACGAACGAGACGATCCTCGCGATCCCGCCATCGGTCGTGTTTTCGCCGACGCTTTCCAACTATGCGGCGCTGATCACCGGCAAGCTGCAGACGGCGGCCGGAACGCTCGACATCGCCTTCATGCGCAATCTCGGCAACTCGATCTTCCTGTCGGTCGCCTCCGTCGCCGTGGCGCTGGTGCTCGGCGTGCCAGCGGCTTATGCCTTTGCCCGCCACAAGTTCAAAGGATCGGAAGACATCGCGTTCACGCTGCTGTCCTTCCGCTTCGCGCCGCCGCTGCTGGTGCTCCTGCCGCTGACGCAGTACTTCCAGTGGCTCGGGCTCTCCAACACTTACTTCGGCCTGATCTGGGTCTACCAGCTGATCTGCCTGCCGCTGATTCTCTGGATCGTGCGCGGCTACTTCGAGGACATTTCGGCCGACGTCGAATATGCCTATCGCATCGCCGGCCATTCCTGGTTTGCGACGTTCCGCAAGATCGCCCTGCCGCTTGCCGGACCGGGCATTGCCGCCGCCGGCCTGCTCGCCTTCATCTTCGCCTGGAACAACTTCGTCTTCGCGCTGGTGCTGGCATCTGCCGACAAGCAGCCGGTGACGGTCGGCGCGCTTGCCTTCGTCACCTCCTCGGGCATCCAATACGGACAGATCGCCGCGGCCATCGTGCTTTCGGTGACGCCGACGCTCGCACTTGCACTCTACGCCCAGCGCTACCTCGTCGAAGGCCTGTCGCTCGGCGCGGTGAAAGGGTAACTCATGACCACGCTGCAACTGAAGAATATCGTCAAGCGCTACAAGAGCCAGACGGTTCTCGACGATCTTACGCTTGACGTCGCCGACGGTGAACGGCTGGTGCTCTTCGGCCCCTCCGGCGCCGGCAAGACCGTGCTGCTCCGGCTGGTTGCCGGCGTTATCGAGCCGGACGAGGGCAGGGTGCTGATCGGCGGCGAGGACATGACCGATGTCGATGCCGAACATCGCGGCGTCGGCATGGCCTTCCAGAACTTCGCGCTCTTCCCGCACATGAGTGCATTCGACAACATTGCAAGCCCGCTGACGGCGACGCGATCGTCGAAGGAGAAAATAGCGGCAGGCGTGCAGAAGGTCGCCAAGCTCTTAAAGATCGACCATGTGCTGACGCATCACCCGAAGGCACTGTCGAACGGTCAGAAGCAGCGCACGGCACTTGCCCGTGCTCTTGTCGGCTCGCCGCCGCTGCTTCTCCTCGATGATCCCTTGCGCAACGTCGACGCGAAGCTCCGCTTCGAGATGCGGCTGGAACTGCCGCGACTGCTCGCAGCGCAAGGCGCCACCGTCGTCTACGTCACCCAGGACTACAAGGAGGCGATGGCGCTCGGCGACCGGATCGCGGTCATGGCCTCAGGCCGCATCCGCCAGATCGGCACGCCGCAAGAGATCTACAACGCGCCCGCCGATATCGAGATCGCACGGCTCTTCGGCGATCCGACGATCAACCTGCTCGATGTCACGCCGCAGCGCAGCGGCGGCGACGTCTTCGTCGAGCTCTCGAATGTCCGGGTGCGGCTCGGCGACTATGGCGCCGATGTCGTCGGCAGTCCGTGCGTTATCGGGCTCAGGCCGGAGGCGATCAGTTTCGTCGATGCGGCAGCACCTGGCGCCATTCCCGTGACGGTCGAGGCGGAAACGCCGCTCAACGAAAAGACCGTGACGCTGGCGCTGACGGCACGCGGCCGCGAAATCCTGGTGTCGCGTCCGGCCGGCACGCCTGGTCCGACCGCCGGACCTGCCCATATTGCCGTCAATGGCGCGCAGGCCTTTCTCTTCGACAAGACGAGCGGCGCTCTTTTGCCGCGCGCCGACCTTGCAGCCAAGCGCAATGGAGAAGCGGCATGACCGACACCGCTCTTTTGATCAAGGACGTCGACAAGTTCTACGGCCCCGTCGACTTCGGCGTGCATGCCGTGAAGAAGCTGAACATGGATGTGCGAAAGGGCGAGATCATCGCTTTGCTCGGCTCCTCCGGATGCGGCAAGACTTCGACCTTGCGCATGATCGCCGGCTTCGAGGCGGTCTCGCGCGGAACGATCTCGCTTGCAGGCAAAGAGGTCCAGACGCTGCCGCCGGTGCGCCGCAACGTCGCCATGGCATTCGAGGGCTATTCACTCTATCCGCCGCTGACGGTGCGCGAGAACATCGCCTTTGCGCTGAAGGCCTCGAAGCTCTCGCAGGGCGTCGTCGACGAGAAGGTGGCCAGTATCGCCAAACTGCTCGAAATCGAGGACATTCTCGGGCGCTATCCGAGCTCGATCTCCGGCGGCCAGCAGCAGCGCGCCTCGCTCGGGCGGGCGCTGATCCGCGACGCCAACCTGCACCTGCTCGACGAGCCGATGGGACAGCTCGAGCCGCAGCTTCGGGCGCTGCTTCGCGGCCGCATCAAGCACTTCATCAAGGAGCGCGGGCTGACGGCGATCCTCGTGACCCACGACCAGACCGAAGCGAACGCGCTTGCCGACCGCATCGCGGTCATGGAGGGCGGCGTGCTGCAACAGTTCGATACGCCGCAGAAGATCAAGGAGCGGCCGGCCAATCTGTTCACCGGCACCTTCGTCGGCGAGCCGCCGATGAACGTCTTTGAGGCCAGCGTCACCGGCTCGGACAGCAAGATGGCCTTTGGGCTCAAGGACGGCGTGCGGCTCGAATATGCGGCGTCGGATTTCTCGCATGCGGTGCGCGACGAACTCATCAAGCGGCAGAAGGTGGTGCTCGGAATCAGGCCCTATTCGGTGCGCCGCAGCGCTGATGGTGTGACGGGCCGCGTCGCCGTCAACCAGTGGCTCGGCGACCAGACCCATATCGCCGCGGACTTTGCCGGCGGCACCATGGTGCTGGTCGAGCACGATCGCACGGAGCTCGATGTCGGCCAGCCGATCGGCATTCATCTCGATCCGTCGAGCCTGCATGTGTTCGATGGCGAGAGCGGACGGGCGATCAGTCACGGACAGGAGCTCGCCTGATGCGGGACATCCTCATCGGCATCGATGCGGGGACGTCGGTCATCAAGTCGGTGGCCTTCGATCTCACCGGCCGGCAGATCGCCACGGCGGCACTACCGAACGCCTATGAGGCCGTAGGCCGCGCCGGCAGCGTGCAGGATCTCGACCGCACCTGGGCCGACGCGGCAACGACGCTGAAGCAGCTCTCCGACAAGATCGAGAACCTCGCCGGCCGTGTCGCCGCGATCGCCGTGACCGGTCAGGGCGACGGCACATGGATGATCGACAAGGCCGGCGTGCCGGTCGGCAAGGGCTGGCTGTGGCTCGACGCGCGCGCCGGCGAGACCGTCGAGCGGCTGCGCGCCGACAGCGGCGATATCGCCCGCTTCGAAAGCACCGGCTCTGGCCTCGCCGCCTGCCAGCAGGGGCCGCAGCTGCGCTGGATGCGCGACCATGCGCCCGAGATGCTCTCGGGCGTCGCCACCACCTTTCATTGCAAGGACTGGCTCTATTTCAAGCTGACGGGCAAACGCGCCACCGATCCCTCCGAGGCGAATTTCAGTTTCGGCAATTTCCGCAGCCGCAGCTACAGCGACGACGTCATCGCCTTCCTCGGCCTTGAAAAGCTGAAGCATGTGCTGCCCGAGATCGTCGACGGAGCGGCGACCCATCATCCGCTGTCGGCGGAAGCGGCCGGGATCACCGGGCTCGCCGAGGGCACGCCCATCGTGCTCGGCTACGTCGATGTCGTCTGCACGGCCCTTGGCGCCGGGCTCTACGATCCGGGCACCGATACCGGCTGCTCGATCATCGGCTCGACCGGCATGCACATGCGGCTCGCCAATGGCGCCGACGATGTGCGGCTGAACCGGGACTTGACCGGCTACACCATGTGCATGCCGATCCCCGGCGCCTATGCGCAGATGCAGTCGAACATGGCCGCGACGCTCAATATCGACTGGATCCTCTCGCTGGCATCCGGCCTCTTGAAGGGCATGGGGGTCGAGAAATCCAAGAGCGAGTTGCTCGCTTTTGTCGACGGCTGGCTAGCCGATGCCAAGGACACGCCATTGATCTTCCAGCCCTATATCTCGGAAGCCGGCGAGCGTGGCCCCTTCGTCGACGCGACGGCGCGGGCGTCCTTCGTCGGGCTGTCGATCACCCACGGCTTTCCCGACATGGTGAAGGCGGTGTTCGACGGGCTCGCCATGGCGGCGCGCGATTGCTACGCCGAGATGGGGCCGCTTCCAGGCCGCATCCGGCTGACGGGGGGAGCTGCCCGCAGCGCCTCGCTCCGCCGCATCCTCGGTGCGGCCCTCGGCGCCAGCGTCCAGACGAGCGAGCGGGAGGAGGCCGGTGCTGCCGGTGCCGCGATGATCGCCGCCGTCTCGCTCGGCATCTATCCCTCGATGGCCGATTGCCTCGGCGATTGGGTGACGCCCTATCAGCGCCCCGCGGAGGCCGCCGATCCGGCGCTTGCCTGCCGCTACAACGAACTCTTTCCCACCTACCAGCAGTCACGCACAGCGCTCAGGCCCGTCTGGCACGCACTCTCCCAAGGTGCGACCGCGGGAAATCAACAGGAAACATCGAAATGAAGAAGATAGCCATTATCGGCGACCGGTTCATGCTGCCGGACGTGTTTCGCGACAAGATCGTCGAGGCGACCGGCAACGGCCATGACATCCGCACGCTCGAACTGCCCTGGCCGGATGTGCCGATGGAGCACGGCTATGCCGTCGAGGGCATGGACGGGCTCAAGGAATATCTCGGCAAGCCGGAGGACATTATCGACTTCATCGGTGACGCTGAGATCCTGGTGACGCAGCTGGCGCCTCTGTCGCGCGGAATGCTTCAGGCACTGCCCGGCTTGAGGCTCGTCGCCGTCTCGCGTGGCGGTCCTGTCAACATCGACATGGGGGCCGCACGCGATGCCGGCGTTCGCGTCGTCAACACGCCCGGCCGCAATGCCAACGCCGTTGCCGAGTTCACGCTTGGTGCCATTCTCGCCGAAACGCGGCTGATCCGCACCGGCCACGAAGCCTTGCGCAAGGGCGAGTGGCGGGGCGATCTCTACCGCGCCGATCGCACCGGTCGCGAGCTCTGCGAAATGACCGTCGGCGTCATCGGCTACGGCAATATCGGCACCAAGGTGGTGCGCCTTTTGCGCGCCTTCAGCACCAAGGTGCTGGTGCACGATCCCTATGTGCAGCTCTCGGCCGATGATCTGAACGCCGGCGTCGAGCAGGTGTCGCTCGACACGCTTCTCTCCCGTTCCGATGTCGTGACCCTGCATCCGCGCGTGACGGAGGAGACGCGCAACATGATGAATGCAGAGACCTTCGCCAGGATGAAGCCGGGCGCGATCTTCGTGAACACGGCGCGCGGTCCGCTCTGCGACTACGACGCCCTTTATGAGAACCTGGTGAGCGGCCATCTGTCGGCGGCGATGCTCGAAACCTTCGCGATCGAGCCGGTGCCGAAAGACTGGCCACTGCTGCAACTGGCGAATGTGACGCTGACGCCGCATATTGCCGGCGCCTCGGTACGCACCGTCACCTTCGCCGCCGAAATGGCGGCCGAGGAAGTCCGCCGCTACATCGCCGGTCTGCCGCCGGTCAATCCGTGCTGATGACAGGAGCAACGATGGTGAGTTCCGAGACCGGAATATACGATCTGTTCGTCGTCGGCGGCGGTGTCAATGGTGCGGGCATCGCGCGCGATGCGGCCGGGCGCGGGCTCTCGGTGCTGTTGTGCGAAAAGGACGACCTGGCGCAGGGCACCAGCTCGCGCTCCGGCAAGCTGGTGCATGGCGGCCTGCGTTATCTCGAATATTACGAGTTCCGGCTGGTGCGCGAGGCGCTGATCGAGCGCGAGGTGCTTTTGGAGTCTGCGCCGCACATCATCTGGCCGATGCGCTTCGTGCTGCCGCATAACCCTCAGGACCGCCCGGCCTGGCTCGTCCGGCTCGGGCTGTTCCTCTACGACCATCTCGGCGGGCGCAAACGCCTGCCGGGCACCCGCAGCCTCAACCTTGCGACGGCACCCGAGGGCGCGCCGATCAAGCGCGATTATCGCAAAGCGTTCGAATATTCCGACTGTTGGGTCGATGACGCGCGCCTCGTGGTGCTCAACGCTCTCGATGCCACCGCTCGTGGCGCCCGGGTGTTGACCCGGACCGCCTGCAGCGCGATCCGAAGGCGGGACGGGCTCTGGTTTATCGAGATGACCGACACGCGCACTGGCGCCAAGACCGAGGCGAGGGCGCGCTGTGTCGTCAACACCGCCGGTCCGTGGGTCAACGATGTCATCGGCCGGATAGGGGGCCTGAACTCCACCCGCAGCGTGCGCCTCGTCAAGGGCAGCCACATCGTCGTGCCGAAATTCTGGGAGGGGCGGCAGGCCTATCTGGTGCAGAACCCGGACAAGCGGGTCATCTTCATCAATCCCTACCAGAACGACCTGGCGCTGATCGGCACGACGGATATCCCCTACGAAGGCCGTCCGGAGGACGTGACCGCCGACGGCAACGAGATCGCCTATCTCTTGAAATCGGTGAACCGCTACTTCAAGCAGCAGCTGACGTCGGACGATATCGTCTACAGCTTCTCCGGCGTACGACCGCTCTATGACGACAATGCCGAAAACCCCTCGGCCGTCACCCGTGACTATATTTTCGAGGTCGATGCGACTGACAACCAGGCGCCGTTGCTCTCGGTCTTCGGTGGCAAGATCACCACTTTCCGCAAGCTTTCCGAACATGCGCTGGAGCGGCTGAAGCCGTTTTTCCCCAAGATGGGGCCGGCCTGGACGGCGAAGGCGCATCTGCCGGGCGGCGACATGGCGGCGGCCGATTTTGATCTGTTCCTGGGTGAGTTGAAGGCGCGCTATCGCTGGTTGCCATCGGATCTCGCCAAACACTATGCGCGGCTCTATGGCACCCGCACGCATGCGCTGCTTGCCGGCGCTACATCGCTTGATGATCTCGGCCCGGCTTTCGGTTCGCTCTTTCGCGAGCGCGAGGCGCGTTTCCTCATCGAAAACGAATGGGCGCTGACGGCGGACGACATTCTCGACCGGCGCACCAAGCATGGCCTGCACATGACGCCGGCCGAGCGGCAGGCCTTTACTCATTGGCTGGACCGCCAGCAGGCCGCGGCCTGAAGGAGAACGGATGCGAAGTCTGGAATTCGAAGCGCTTCTCGATCTTTCGGCCCGCGTCGGGGCGGATCCGCTGCTGGTGCAGGGGGCGGGCGGCAATACCTCGATCAAGGAGGGCGGTACGCTCTGGATCAAGGCCTCGGGCCTGTGGTTGGCGCATGCGCGCCAGCGCGACGTCATGGTGCCGGTGGCACTCGAGCCCTTGCTCAATGCGTTGGAAGCGAACGACCCGGCAACCGAGAAGGCGCAGGATTTCGTGATAACCGAGCGCAACCCTTCGGGCCTGCGCCCCTCGATCGAAACCACCGTGCATGCGCTGATGCCGCAGAAGGTGGTGGTGCATGTGCACTGCGTCGAGACGATCGCGACGGCGGTGCAGACCAACGGTGCGGCGATCACTGCTGAGCGGCTTGCCGGCTACCCCCATGTTTTCGTGCCCTATGCCCGCCCGGGCCTGCCGCTTGCAAGAGCAATCGCTGAGCGGATGCAGGACAACACGTCGGTTCTGATCCTCGGCAATCACGGCCTGGTCGTCGCCGCTGAAACCGTGGTCGACGCGGCGATCCTGCTCACCGACATTACCCGCCGCCTGACCGGCACGCGTCGGCAGGCGCTGGCCGCCGATCTCGCGTCGCTCGGTCGGCTTGCGGTCGACAGCGATTACCGGCTGCCGGAGGACATTGCCCTGCATTCGGTTGCCGCCGATCTCGACAGTTGCCGGCTTGCTGCCGGCGGCAGTCTCTATCCCGATCATGTCATCTTCCTCGGCAAGGGGGTGGCGGTCGCCGCGCCCGGCGAGACCGCGCTTTCGATCGAGACGAAGCGGCGTGCGAGCGGCGACAGCCTGCCACCCTTGCTGCTCTTCCCGGGCAAGGGCGTGCTCGTGCAGAAGGAGATTTCTGCCGGTGCCTTCGCCATGGCGCGGTGCCTTGCCGACGTGACGGCACGCATTCCGGCGGACGCACGGCTTCGCTACCTGACCGAGGCGGAGAATGCCGAGCTTCTCGGCTGGGACGCCGAGAAATACCGCCAGCAGCTCAACCGCGCCGGACAGGTGCTGCAATGAGCGGTGACAATCGCAAGCTGGTCGTCGGCATCGACCTTGGCACCTCGGGCGCCCGTGCGGTCGCGATGGCGGCGGATGGCACGATCGTGACATCGGGTGCAGCGAAGCTCTCGGCTTTTTCTGCGGATCACCGCGATCCGATCGGCTGGTGGAAGGCCGTGCAGGCGGCGCTCGAAGAAGCGCTTGGGGGTACCGACAGGCAGAAGGTCGTTGCACTTTCGATCGACGGTACATCGGGCACGATGCTGCCGGTCGATCATGCGGGCGCGCCGTTGGCAACGCCTATGATGTACAACGACCCGGTTGCCGACCGCGCACCGCTCGATGCGGTCTCTGCCTATGCGCCGCGCGAAAGTGCGGCCCATGGCGCCACATCCGGCCTTGCCAAGCTTCTCGCTTTCCAGACTGTGCCGGGCGTGTTCCGGGTGATCCATCAGGCCGATTGGCTGGCCGGGCATTTCACCGGGCTCTACGATGTCTCCGACGAGAACAATGCGTTGAAGACCGGCTACGATCCCGTGTCGCGGTCCTGGCCGGATTGGATGGAAAAGACCGGTGCCCGCGTCGAACTGCTGCCGGATGTGCTGCCGGCTGGTGCGCCGATCGCGACGATCTCGCCGGAAGCGGCCGGAGCCTTCGGGCTTTCAAGCGAGGTGGTGGTCGTTGCCGGCACCACGGACGGATGCGCCTCGTTTCTCGCCACTGGCGCCGATCAGCCGGGCGACGGCGTCAGCGCGCTCGGCACGACGCTGACAGTGAAGATGCTGTCCGACCGTCCGCTGTTTGCGCCGGAATACGGGCTCTACAGTCACCGCATCGGCGAGATGTGGCTCGCCGGCGGGGCGTCCAATACGGGCGGGGTGGTGCTGGCCGAGCATTTCTCGCCGGAGCGGATCGCTGCACTTTCGGCCGGGATCGATCCGGCCGTCGACACCGGGCTCGATTATTATCCGCTGGTGAAGCCCGGCGAGCGCTTCCCAATCGCCGATCCGGATTTCGCCCCGCGCATGAGCCCGCGGCCGGCCGATGACGCGACCTTCCTCAAGGCAATCTTCGAGGGCATCGCCGGCGTCGAGAGCCTCGCCTATCAGCGGCTGGCGTCGCTTGGCGGACCGGGGCTCCGATCGCTTCGCAGTGTCGGCGGCGGCGCCAAGAACGCGGCCTGGAGCGCGATCCGGGCGCGCAAGCTCGGCGTGCCGTTCCTGCCGGTCCTGTCCGAGGAGGCGGCGGCCGGCACGGCACGGCTGGCGCTGGCCGGTGCCAGAAAGGCTGGTGTGCTGTGACGTTTGCTCAAACGACCGCGATCGCGGGACTTGGCGAGATTGCCGATCGCTACGACGCCTTCCTGATCGATCAGTTCGGCGTGCTGCGCGATGGCCGCGGGCCCTATCCGGGTGCGGCCGAAACGCTGGTCAAGCTGAAGGATGCGGGAAAGCGCATCATCATCCTCTCGAATTCCGGCAAGCGCTCGGCGGAAAACGACCGTCGCCTCGTCGATCTCAGTTTCGTCGCGGGGAGCTGGGATTGGTTCCTGACCTCGGGCGAGGTCGCCTGGCAGATTCTCAGGCGGGAGGGCGAGGGTGCCACCGGTGGGCGGCGCAAGTGCCTGCTGATCAGTCGCGACGGTGACCTCTCGCCGCTGACGGGGTTAGACCTCGAACGCACGACCAGTGGTGCCGATGCCGATTTCGTGCTGCTCGCCGCGAGCGAGGGCGATGTCCATCCGCTTTCCCACTACGAGGCGCTTTTGGCGCCGGCCGCCAGACGCGGCGTGCCCTGTCTGTGCACCAATCCGGACAAGGTGATGCTGACCAAGGAAGGTACCGCCTTCGGCGCCGGGCGTATCGCCGAGCTCTACGAAGAGCTTGGCGGCAGTGTGCGCTGGATCGGCAAGCCCTTTGCCGACATCTATGCAGCCGCGCTGGAATTCCTCGGCCATCCGGATCCAGCGCGTGTCTGCGCGATCGGCGACAGCATCGAGCATGACATTGCCGGTGCCGCGAGCGCGGGACTTCGCTCGATACTGGTGACGACGGGGATCCTGGAGCGCGCCTCGGACGCGGAGCGCCGCAAGCTCTTTGCCGAACACGGCGCCAACCCCGATTTCATCCTTCCGAAATTTCTCTGGTAGCCGGGAGTAAGGTCGTGGCCTTCACGCTGTCGCTCAACACCAATCCGCTGGTCAACCGCTTCGCCGAGCCTGACGACCTGATCGACACGATCGCCGAGCAGATCCGCATCGGCTACGTCCAGCTCACCCACGAGTTCGTCAATCCCGGCTGGCCGGCGGCAACGATCGCCAAGACCGTCAGGCAGTTTCGTCGGGCGCTCGACCGTACCGGCGTGAAGATCACCTCCGGCATGACCGGCCCCTATGGTCGGCTCAATCATTTCGGCCATCCGGACCCGGATGTCAGGCGCTACTATGTCGACTGGTTCAAGACTTTCGCCGATATCTCCGCCGAACTTGGCGCCTCGGGCATGGGCACGCAGTTCGCGATCTTCACGCTTCGCGATTACGACGACCCGTCGCGGCGCGAGGCGATGATGCGGATCGCCATCGATTGCTGGCGCGAAGTTGCCGAGCACGGCAAGGCGGCCGGGCTCTCCTATGTCTTCTGGGAGCCAATGTCGGTCGGGCGCGAGTTCGGCCACACGATCGAGGAATGCCGTGCGCTCGACCGGCGGCTCGCCGAAGCCCATTTGCCGATCCCGATGAAGATGATGGTCGATATCGACCACGGCGACGTCACCTCCGACAACCCCAACGACATCGATCCCTATGCCTGGGCGGCGGCTTTCCCTGAGCGCTCGCCGATCATCCACATCAAGCAATCCTCGATGAACAAGGGCGGCCATTGGCCGTTCACCGCCGCCTATAACCGCGACGGCCGCATCACGCCGGAGAAGCTGATCGGCGCAGTCAAGGCCGGTGGCGGCACCGACAACGAGATCTGCTTGGAGCTTTCCTTCCGCGAACGCGAGCCGACGGACCACAACGTCGTCGAGATGATCCGGGAGTCGGTCGAATTCTGGGAGCCGCATATCGATACGGGCTTCAATCGCACAGAAAAATCACACTGAAAGATCACAAAATCACGTTATGCAAATTGAAATATCACAAATAGGTGTTATCTTCTCACGGTGAGCGTGGTTGAGGCTGCGCGTGATCGGGACCGAGACGATGAAGCCGGAAGACAGGCGACAGGCGATCATGGATGTGCTGATGGAGGCCGGAACGGCCTCCGTCGAAGACCTCTCCTTGCGCTTCGGCGTCAGCAAGATGACAGTGCATCGCGACCTCGACGACCTCGAGCAGGCGGGCCTCTTGCGCAAGGTCCATGGCGGCGCCTCGATCCAGTCGAGCCCGCAATTCGAAAGCGATTTCCGCTACCGCGAGAAGATCGCTATCTCCGAAAAGCGGCGGATCGCCGAACATGCGGCGAGCCTGATCGAGCCGGGGCAGAGCATCCTTATCGACGACAGTTCGACCACCGGCGCGATCGCTGATTGCATCCGCGACATCCGGC
The DNA here is from genome assembly GCF_026672675.1 of Ensifer sp. SL37. Lineage (NCBI taxonomy): Bacteria > Pseudomonadati > Pseudomonadota > Alphaproteobacteria > Hyphomicrobiales > Rhizobiaceae > Ensifer > Ensifer sp. SL37. The sequence goes on from NZ_JAPPRN010000006.1 coordinate 2,764,402, forward strand.
CGCTGACGGTCATCACCAACAACCTCGGCGTGATCACCAGCCTCGCGGGTGCTGCGGGCATCAACGTCATCGCGCTCGGCGGCCAATACAGCAAGAAGTTCAACGGCTTCTTCGGCATCGTCACCGACGAGGCGCTGCGGTCGTTGCGCGTCGATATCGCCTTTCTCTCGAGTTCTGCCATCGAAGGCACCACGGCCTTCCACCAGGACCAGGAGGTGGTGCAGGCCAAGCGCCTGATGGTGAAGGCGGCCAAGCGCAAATACCTTCTAGTGGACCACGACAAATTCGGGCGCTCTGCGCTCCATTTCCTGACCGGGCTCGATTCCTTCGACGCGGTGCTGACCGGCGCTGAAGTTTCGGCCGAACATGCCGCACCGCTCGAAGAGGCAGGCATCCGGCTGGTCAGGATCGACAATCTCAAGGAGAAAGCATGAGCAAGTCAGGCCTGTGGGTCGGCACCAGCTGGAAGATGAACAAGACGCTTGCCGAGGCGATGGTCTTTGCCGACGGCCTGGCGGCTGCCGACGCTTCGCGCGACGACCGCATCCAGCGCTTCGTCATTCCGCCGTTCACGGCCGTGCGTGAGGTCAAGGCGCGACTTTCCGGCACCAGCGTCAAGGTCGGCGCGCAAAACATGCATTGGGACGATGCCGGCGCCTGGACCGGCGAGGTGTCGCCGCCGATGCTTGCGGATTGCAACCTCGATGTGGTCGAGCTCGGCCACAGCGAGCGGCGCGAGCATTTCGGCGAGACCGACCGCACCGTCGGCCTGAAGACGGCAGCCGCCGTGCGCCATGGTCTGGTGCCGCTGATCTGCATCGGCGAGACGCTTTCCGAGCGCGAAGCGGGCGAGGCGGATCAGGTGCTGAAGCGCCAGGTCGAAGGCGCGCTGGCACTTCTCGAAGGCGCGGCGAAGAAGGCGACGATCCTGCTGGCCTACGAGCCGGTCTGGGCGATCGGCGTCAACGGCATTCCGGCGACGGCTGACTATGCCGACGAGCGCCACAAGCGCATCGCAGAGGTGGCGGAAGCCGCCCTCGGCCGTCGCGTTCCGGTGCTCTACGGCGGCAGCGTCAACCCCGGGAATTGCGAAGAACTGATCACCCAGGCGCATATCGACGGCCTCTTCATCGGCCGCTCCGCCTGGGACGTCACTGGCTATCTCGACATTCTGCAGCGTGTCGCCAAGGCGATCTGAGCCCCCGGCCGTTGCAGCTCAAGAAGAACGAAAGGAACAATCATGAAGATTGCAATCGGAGCCGACAGCGCCGGCAAGCCCCTGCTGGATGTCATTGCCGCCCATCTCGGTGGCCGCAGCGACGTGGAAGTCGTGGATCTCAGCCAGTCCGGCTTCTATGCGGACCTCGCACAGAACCTGGCGCAGCAGGTTGTCGAGGGCAAGCATGACCGCGGCATCCTGTTCTGCGGCACCGGCATCGGTGTATGCATCTCGGCCAACAAGGTGCCGGGCATCCGCGCGGCGCTGACGCACGACACCTATTCGGCCGAGCGGGCCGCCAAGTCGAACAACGCCCAGATCATCACCATGGGCGCCCGCGTCATCGGTCCGGAGCTGGCAAAGTCGATCGTCGACACCTGGCTCGCGTCCGAGTTCGACCCGAACGGCTCTTCGGCCGGCAATGTCGAGGCGATCAATCGCCTGGATGCCGCAAGAGCCGGTTGAGGAAAGGGGCGGGCGGCTTGCTGTCTGCATCCGGTTCCCGGTTCAAGCCCTACCTTATCTCGCGATGCCGTTGATCCTCCCTCAGGCATCGTGACGACACGCCCGGCAGCGATGCCGGGCGTTTTCATGTCCGGTCTCCCGCTTCGCCTTGACGAGGCTTCTGCAAATATTTGAATATTCTTGCGGATCGTCAATTGAAGGGCGTCGCCGCATGAGTGAAACCACCCCGACCGAACCGCATCAAAGCGCGCACCACCATGTGGCGCGCATGAGCGGCCGCGACACGCATGAACATCACAGGACGGCGACGACGCTCGAACTCTTGTTCGACCTGACCTTCGTCATCGCCTTTAGCCTGGCGGCTTCGCAGCTTGCTCATTTCCTGGCCGAAGGGCACTTCTTTTCCGGCCTCTTCGGCTTCGCGCTTGCGACCTTCTCCATCTGCTGGGCCTGGATCAATTTCAGCTGGTTTGCCTCCGCCTACGACACGGACGACTGGGTCTTCCGCATCGTCACCATGGTGCAGATGGTCGGCGTGCTGATCCTTGCAATCGGCCTGCCGCCAATGTTCGAATCGATCGACAAGGGTGAGCATCTCGACAACGGCATCATGGTGCTCGGCTATGTCGTCATGCGGGTGGCAATGCTCTTCCAATGGCTGCGCGCCAGCCGGCAGGACCCGGCACGACGGGATGCCTGCATGGCCTATGTCAAAGCAATCAGCCTCGCCCAGCTCGGCTGGGTCGTCCTGATCTTCTTCGATTTCTCGCTGCTGGTGACCTTCGTCATGGTCGTGGGGCTGACGGCGATCGAGATGCTCGGCCCCTATGTCGCCGAGATGCGCTACGGCGGAACGCCCTGGCATGCCCATCACATCGCCGAGCGCTACGGGCTGCTCGCGATCATTGCGCTTGGGGAAGGGGTGGTCGGCACGGTCGCCTCAATCTCCGCCGTGGTCGAAGGGCAGGGCTGGAACCTCGATGTCGCGCTCGTCTGCCTCGCCGGTACGGGGCTCACCTTCGGCATGTGGTGGATCTATTTTCTGCTGCCGAGCGCCGAGATCCTGCACCGGCACCGTCAAAAACGCTCCTTCGTCTGGGGCTACGGCCACATGCCGATCTTCGCCTCGATCGTCGCGACTGGCGCCGGCCTGCATGTGGCGGCCTATTACATCGAGCACAAGGCGCATATCGGCTCGGTCGCAACGGTGCTGACCGTTGCGGTGCCCGTCGCGTGCTACATCGGGCTGCTCTATGCGATGTACGCCTATCTTATGCAGCAGGTGGAGCGGTTGCATCTCTGGCTGCTCGCGGGCACGGCGGTGGTGCTGGCCGCGTCAGTGGTCGCGGCCATGGCCGGGCTCGACATGGCCAAGTGCCTGATCATCCTGATGCTCGCGCCCGTCGTCACCATCGTCGGCTACGAGGTGGCGGGGCACCGGCACCGCGTGGCGGCACTGGATCGCAGCCTGCGCAAGAACGAGGCTGCGCATTGATTTTGCGAGCCGAAACAGCGCGTTGCCGGCTCAAGCTGGTGAGCCGATTCAGGTGGTTCAGAGGTTGATTCAAGCGCAGCGTTCGGCGCTGTTCGCCCCTGCCGCTGCCCCCTCACGCTAACCTTCTCCCCGCGGCGGGGAGAGGGAACGAGAACGCAAGCTGCCTCGGAGTTTGTGATGGACCCGGGTGGAAGGCCGTTCTCGGTAGCCCCGGGGAGAGAGTTTGCGCGACAAGGGTGCCGCTTGTGTCCTTCTCCCCGCCCGCGGGGAGAAGGTGGCGGCAGGCCGGATGAGGGGCATTCCCCTCACCGGGCGGATGAAGGGCAAGACTTCACCGGGCGGATGAGGGGCAAGCCAACCTCAACCGCATCTCGCGGATCAGGCGTTGACGAGCGCCAGCTTGGCGCGGGCGTCGAGGATCTGGGCGCAGGCGTTGGCCGCCTCCGTACCCTTGGTAACGAAGTGCTCGCGGAAGAAGTCGATCAGCGGTTCGCTTTCCTGGAAATTGTGCGGCGTCAGTACGGCGGAAAGGACCGGGACATTGGTGTCGAGTTGCACGCGCATCATGCCGTCGAGCACGGTGCCGGCGACGAAATCGTGGCGGTAGATGCCGCCGTCGACGACGAAGGCGGTGCCGAGGATCGCGGCATAGCGGCCGGTCTTGGCCAGCGTCTGCGCATGCAGCGGGATTTCGAGCGCGCCGGGTACGTCGAAGATCTCGACGTCGGCTGCCGAGCCGCCAAGCTTCGTCCATTGCGTGACGAAGGCATCGACGCAGCGGTCGACGATATCGGCATGCCAGCGGGCACGAACGATCGCGATCTTGGCGGCGGGGTGGGAAAGAATGGTCATGGTCTCAAGCCTTTCAGGGTTTGGCGTTTTCCAATGATCCCGTCGGGCGAACATGCATGCGCGCGAGGTCCCGTCGCGGGGACCCACGTTGCTGCTTGCTCTCTTCCATCCGGACTGTGACCGTCGGCTCCGGATTCTGACCGGATCTGCTGACCCCCAGGGCGAAACCCTGAGGCGCTCGCGGGCTTCGGCCTTTCGGCCGCTACCGCCGGTGGGGAATTTCACCCCGCCCTGAGAACAACGCGACTATATAGCGCGACCGCGCGCGGTCAAACGCACGGTGCGACGAAAATGCCGGAAATCACGACAGATTTTTCCAGTGTTTGGAGCCATCGGAAGAAATCGTTCCGATGGCGTCAATCGGCCTACTCCCGAATGACCAGCAGGTCCTTGGCGGCAAAGCGCAGCGTGACATTGTCGCCGGAAACCGGCGGGGCCACACCCGGATTGTTGAACATGTCGAAGGAGATGACGTCGCCGCCGACGCGAAGGCGCGTGCGGATGACCGAGCCGAGGAAGCTCGTCGAGACGACCTCGCCGGAAAGCGACGTGTCGCCCGTGGCGCCCTCGGCGATCGAGCCCGCTTCGGGACGAAGCGCCAGCGAAATGCTGTCGCCGCCCTTCATGCCGGCAATCGGATCCTTCAGCGCGATCTGCTGGTTGCCGATCGTGACGGCACCCGCGGCCGGGTCCGCGACCTTGCCTTCGATGATGCTGAGCGTGCCGACGAAGGAGGCGACGAAACGCGTTGACGGCGTGTTGTAGATCTCGAAGGGGGTGCCGATCTGGTCGGCGCGGCCGGCATTCATGACGACGATGCGATCGGAGATCGACAGCGCTTCTTCCTGGTCATGGGTCACGAACACGGTGGTGATGCCGAGCTGTTGCTGGATCTGCCGGATTTCCTCGCGCAGCGACACGCGGATCTTGGCGTCGAGCGCCGACAGCGGCTCGTCGAGCAGCAGCACCTGCGGCTTGACCGCAATGGCGCGGGCAAGCGCAACGCGCTGCTGCTGGCCGCCGGAGAGCTGGTAGGGGAAGCGGTCCGCCAGGTGCTCGAGCTTGATCAGCCCGAGCATCTGCTTCACCCTCGCGTCGATCTCCGACTTGTCTGTACCTGCGACCTTGAGGCCGAAGGCGACGTTGTCATGCACGTTCATGTTGGGAAACAGCGCATAGGCCTGGAACACCATGCCGATGTTGCGCTGGTTGGGCTTCAGCGAGTTCTGGTCGCGGCCGTTGATGACGATCTTGCCGCTGGTCGGGCTTTCGAAGCCGGCGATCATGCGCAGGACCGTGGTCTTGCCGCAGCCCGATGGCCCGAGGAACGAGACGAACTCGCCCTTTTCGATGTCCATGTTGAAATCGTGCACGACGTGAACCGGGCCGAAGGACTTCTTGATGCTGGTGAGTGACAGGAAACTCATGGGTGCGGTCCTCAGGCCTTAGGAGGCGCGCTTTTTTGAAAGCGCGAGACGAGCTGGATGAGGCCGAGGCAGCCCCAGGTGATGCCGAATGCAATGACGGCGAGTGCGGCCGGTTCATAGGCGCGGTTGGCGCCCAGGAGCTGCATGTAGGGGCCGAAAGCCGGGCGGTTTAGCAGGGCCGCCATGGTGAACTCGCCGATGACGATGGCAAAGGTCAGGAAGGCGCCCGAGAGCACGGCGACGAGCACGTTCGGCAGGATGATCTTGGCAAGGATCGTCGTCCATCCGGCGCCGAGGCTTTGGGCGGCCTCGGTCAAGGTGGCGACGTCGATGGTGCGAAGGCCGGTGTCGACCGCGCGGTACATGTAGGGCAGCGCAAGCGTCGCATAGCCGAACATCAGAAGGATGTTGGTGCCGGTGAGCGAGCCCGTCAACGGCAGCCAGCTCGAGGTGTTGTAGAGCCGGATGTAGCCGAAGACGATGACGATCGCTGGGATGACCAGCGGCAGCAGCGTGATGAACTCGATGACGGGGCGCAGCCGCGGCAGCTTGAGGCGGACCCAGTAGGCTGTCGGCACGACGAGGAGAACACCGAAGAGGATGGTGAACAAGGCCTGCAGCACCGAATAGGTGAAGGTCTCCTGGAAGCGCGGGTCGGCGAAGACCTTCTGGTAAGCGTCGAAGGAGTATTCGCCGCGGCGCATCTTCAAGGAGAAGTTGGTCATGCCGATGAGCGGCAGGGTGAAATAGAGGAGGCCGAAAACGAGGGCTCCCCAGGCCCAGATCTTCTTCATTTCAGCCACCTTTCGCTGCGGCTGCGCAGCCAGATGTAGATCGCGTTGGCGATACCGGTGACGACGATCATGCCGAAGGCGAGCGCGTAACCGAGATGCGGGTTGCCGAGCACGTCGCCGCGGATCTGGGCAAAGAGCAGGATCGGCACGATCGAGAGCGACGAGCCGGTGAGTGCGATCGCGGTCGCAACGGCGCCGAAGGCATTGGCGAACAGCAGCGCCAGCGTGCCGAGCAGCGACGGAAGCAGGATCGGGAAGGCGACCATGCGCCAGTATTGCAGGCCGGTGGCGCCGAGGATCTCGGCGGCCTCGCGCCATTCGCGCTTCAGGCCGTCGAGTGCCGGCGTGATGATCAGGATCATCAGCGGGATCTGGAAGAACAGATAGGTGACCGTCAGCCCCCAGAAGGACAGCAGGTTGAAGCCGAGCATCCGGAGGTCGAGCCCGAAGTTCGAGCGCAGGAAGACGGTGACGATGCCGACAGGTCCAAGCGTCGCGAGAAAGGCAAAGGCGAGCGGTACGCCGGCAAAGTTGGAGGCGACGCCGGAGAAGGTCAGGAGCGGTCCGCGGATCCCCTTCGGCAAGCCGCCGAAGACGATGGCGGACGCCATGGCAAAGCCGATCAGGCAGCCGAGAAGCGCCGAGGCGATGCTGATCTTGATGGAGATCCAGTAGGCAGCCAGAATCGAGGGCGTGAACAGGCCGCGGATGTTGTCGAGCGTGAAGCTGCCATCGGGCGTCTGAAACGCGCCGACCACGATCTTCATCGTCGGCAAAAGCAGGAACAGCGTCACGAAGGCGGCAAAGGGAAGAATGCCCAGCCAGTGAAGCGGTAGGCGACGCGCCGGCGGGCTGGCGTCGGGTTTAGCAGATGACATTCCGTTCGCGCCCCTGAAGCCGCGTTTTCCACGCGGGCGTTATCGATTGTTGCAAGCAAGAAGCGGGAAACCGACGAAGCCGCGCACGGCTCCCAGTTCTCGCTCCAAGGACTTGAATTTCTTACGAATAACCTATGCGCCCCGACCGGAAAACCGGTCGGGGCGACATGTCTGTGGAAAGGCTTACTGAACGTTCGCGCCGACGACGGAATCCCAGCCGCCGGTGACGGCAGCCTTGTTGGCGTCGACTTCTTCGAGCGTCGGGAAGTAGGCCTTCTCGTAAGCGGCTGCCGGCGGCAGGGCGTCGATCAGCTCCTGCGGAACCTTGCCGGCCTTGACCATGGCGTTGAAGCGGGTCGGGTGGCAGAAGCCCTTGAGCCAGCCGAGCTGACCTTCGTCGGAGTAGAGGTGCTCCATCCACAGCTTCGCTGCGTTCGGGTGCGGCGCGTAGGCGGAGATGCCCTGAACGTAGACGCCGGCGAGAACGCCGCTGGCCGGAACGACGACTTCGGTCGGCGGGTTGCCGTTGAGCGTCTTTGCCCAGCCGAGCGCGTTGTAGTCCCAGGCAACGACGATCGGGGTCGAGCCCTGGGCGAGCGTGCCCGACTTGCCGATAACCGGAACGAAGTTGCCGGCCTTGTTCAGTTCGGCGAAGTAGCCGAGACCAGCTTCACCGGCTTCCTTGCCGGACTTTGCACCCTTGGCGAGGCCAGCGGCGAGAACGCCGAGGATCGCCTGGTTCGAGGCGCGCGGGTCACCGGCGAGAGCAACCTGGCCGGCATATTCCGGCTTCAGCAGATCAGCCCAGTCCTTCGGTGCGTTCTGGACGAGGTCCTTGTTCACGAGGAAGGACATGACGCCGTAGTAGTCGCCGTACCAGTAGCCTTCGGCGTCCTTGACGCTGTCCGGGATCTCGTCCCAGGTGGAGACCTTGTAGGGCTGCAGCAGGCCTTCGGCCTTCATCTGCGGGCCGAAGGCGAGACCGACGTCGACGACGTCAGGAGCCTGCGGGCCCTTGTTGTCCTTGTTGGCCTTGACGGCTTCGACTTCGTCGGCCGAGCCTGCGTCCGGGTTCAGTTCGTTGACCTGGATTTCCGGATACTTGGCCTTGAAGGAGGCGATGACGTCGCCGTAGCCGCACCAGTCGTGGGGCAGGGCGACGGTCGTCAGCATGCCTTCCTTCTTGGCGGCTTCGATGAGCTCGGCGCTCGGTTCGGCAGCGGCGATTGCCGTCGTCGCCAGGAAAATGGCGGTGGAGAGCGAAAGCAGGCGTTGGGTTTTTGAAATCACTGGAGTTCTCCTTATGGGTTTAGTCAAATTCGTGGGGTTTCAGTCGATTTCGGCGAAGCTGTTAAAGAGATGCGATGAAAGTAATGTGACAGGGGTTTATCCGTTCGCGCCGCGTATGTCGTTGGAAGAACATTTCTTTTTTGGCTTCGGCGGGCCACTGTCGCATAACTGCATGAAATCCTGTGAACGTGTCGGCGAATTCTCCTAGACCGGTTTGCGAAAGATGCGGGTGGAATCGAACAGGCCCTCGAGCGTCTTCATCCGATCCCGGGTTTCGTCCCAGTTCGAACTCTGAACGGCCTCGATCAGGGCCTCGATCAAGAACAGGATGACGACGGAGCTGTCCCAGGCGGACGGCACCTCGATCTGCGAGCGAAACACCCTTGAGGCGGACTTGGCGACCGGCGAACTCCAGCGATCGGTAAAAAGGATGATCTCGACACCCCGCTCGCGGGCGGATTTGGCAAGCGTCACCATCTCCTGCTCGTAGCGGCGGATGTCGAAGAGAATCAGCACGTCGCCCTGGCGCATGTCGAGCACATAGTGCGGCCAGGCGCTGGCATTGGTGGCGATTTCGGTGACCCCCGGCCGAATGACCTGAAGGTGGGTGAAGAGATAATCGGCGAGCGAGCGGGTGATGCGGCCGCCGAGCAGATAGATGCTGCGCTTGCGGTCGGCGATCAGCGCGGCCGCCTCGTCGAATTCCTGCGGCTCGATCTGGGTCAGAGTCTCGCGTAGATTGCTGGTGATCGCGTCGGCAAAGCGGTTGAGCGTGTGGGTGCCGGGTGCATTGGCAGCCCAGCGGTCGTGCTTGGTGATCGGATTGGAAATCGTCGCTTCCAATTCCTGATGCAGCCTTGCCTGGAAATCCGGAAAACCGCGGAAACCGAGCTTCTGCACCATGCGGGCGACCGTCGGTGTCGAAACGCCGGCGTTCTCGGCAACCGTGGTGATCGAACCGAGTCCCGAAACGGGATAATTGTCGAGAAGCGTCTCTGCCAATTGCTTCTCCGCGCGGGTCAGCACGGTGAAGTGGGCGTTGATCACATCCGACACGGTGGTGGACGTCGCCTTGCTGCTCAAATTGTCTCCCCTGAACCGATCTTAAGCCGGTTTGTGACAGATTAAACATCGCTGTCACAATTGGAGTCAATCGCAATTTTGAAGAGATCGTTTCAGATTTTGATTGACATGCGTCATCCTCTGAAGAATTCTTTTCATTAACGAACGTCTAACGGGGCAAGAGGGGATGCCGGTGTTGACGCGACTTTTGACCGAAGCAGATGGCGATCCGGTTGCGATCGAGAACGCCGCAGGCAAGGGCGATATTGTGCTCGTCTGCGAGCATGCCTCGCGCCTCGTTCCCGAACGCCTGGGCACGCTTGGCCTCAGCGAACAGGCGCTCGAAAGTCATATTGCCTGGGACCCGGGTGCGCTTGCGGTTGCCAAGCTGCTCGCAACAAAGCTCGACGGGTCCCTGATCTACCAGCGCTTCTCCCGCCTTGCCTATGACTGCAACCGCCCGCCGGAAGCGGACGCGGCGATGCCTGCTGTCAGCGAGGTCTACGAGATCCCGGGAAACCGGACGATGTCGGCCGACGAGCGCCAGGCGCGGGTCGACGAGATCTATCGGCCGTTCCACGATGCCGTCGCCCGGTTCGTATCCGACCGCAAGGCCGCGGGACGCCCGCCTGTTCTCGTGACGATGCACAGTTTCACGCCCGTCTATTTCGGCAAGCCGCGCGCCGTCGAAGTCGGCGTTCTTCACGATGCCGACAGCCGGCTTGCCGACCATATGCTCGCGACCGCCACCAAGGGGCAGGTTGCCTACGACATCCGGCGCAACGAGCCCTATGGGCCGGCCGACGGCGTTACCCATAGCCTGATCGAATATGGCGTCCACAACGGGCTGCCGAATGTGATGATCGAGATCCGCAACGATCTCATTCGCAATGACATCGGCCAAAGGGTCATGGCCGATTACCTGGAAGGGCTGCTGCGCAAAGGCGCTGCGGCTGTTTCAGCACAATAAAAGACCCTGGGGAGCGGCGTTGCCGCGGTCCTGTTCCGGCCAGCCGGGGCAGGTGGTTGATGGGACCCTGCCGCAATGGGGCGGTGTGGTCTGAAGAAATCAGGGGAAGAAAAATGTCGGACTACAGTGATTCAGACAAAAAGCAGGACATGAGCGTCCTGCACTCGATGGGCTATGCCCAGGAGCTCGAGCGGCGCATGAGCCAGTTCTCGAACTTCGCGGTGTCGTTCTCGATCATCTGCATTCTTTCGGGCGGCATCAACTCGCTCGCCCAAGCGACCGCCGGCGCGGGGGGCGCCGCGATCGGCATCGGTTGGCCGCTTGGCTGCTTCATCTCCTTGGTTTTCGCCGTTGCCATGGCACAGATCAGCTCGGCCTATCCGACGGCGGGTGGCCTCTATCACTGGGGTTCGATCCTCGGCAACCGCTTCACCGGCTGGCTGACAGCATGGTTCAACCTGCTCGGTCTCGTCACCGTTCTCGGTGCGATCAACGTCGGCACCTATTATTTCTTCATGGGTTCCTTCGGCACGCCCTATTTCGGCCTCGCCGATACGACGCTGACGCGCATCGTCTTCCTGGCCATCATCACCGGCGGGCAGGCGCTGGTAAACCACATGGGCATCGGGCTGACAGCCAAGCTCACCGACTTTTCGGGCTACCTGATCTTCGCGACGTCGATCCTGCTGGCGCTCGTGTGCCTGGTCGCAGCCGACAGCTACGACATCGCCCGTCTCTTCACCTTCTCCAACTATTCCGGTGAAGCCGGCGGCAACGTGTGGCCTCAGACCTCGGGCACCTGGGTGTTCCTACTCGGCCTGCTCCTGCCGATCTACACGATCACCGGCTATGACGCTTCGGCGCACACCTCCGAAGAGACGGTCAAAGCCGCCCATTCGGTGCCGCGTGGCATGGTCTCGTCGGTGCTCTGGTCGGCGCTTTTCGGCTATATCATGCTGTGCTCGTTCGTGCTGATGATCCCGAACATGGACGAAGCCGCCAAGCAGGGCTGGAACGTGTTCTTCTGGGCAATGGATGAGCAGGTGCACCCCATCATCAAGGACATCCTCTATCTCGCCATCCTCGTCAGCCAGTGGCTGTGCGGCCTGGCAACGGTGACCTCGGTGTCGCGCATGATCTTCGCGTTTTCGCGTGACGGCGGCCTGCCGGCCTCCAAGGCGCTTGCCAAGGTGAGCCCGACCTACCGCACGCCGGTTGCCGCGATCTGGATCGGCTCGATCCTGTCGGTCCTGTTCGTCTGGGGCTCGTCGCTGGTCTCGATCGGCGAGACGCCGGTCTACACCATCGTCGTTTCGTGCACGGTCATCTTCCTGTTCTTCTCCTTCGCGATCCCGATCACCCTCGGCCTGTTCGCCTGGGGCACTTCGAAGTGGGACAAGATGGGTCCGTGGAACCTCGGCGAGAGCATGTTCAAGCTGTTCGCGGTGCTCTCGATCATCGCCATGGTGCTGATCTTCATCCTCGGCGTGCAGCCGCCGAACGACTGGGCACTCTACATCACCGTGGGCTTCCTGGTGCTGACCGGCGCTGTCTGGTTCGGCTTCGAGAGCCGCCGCTTCCGCGGCCCGCCGATCGGTGACGAAGTGGCACGCCGCCAGGCAGAGATCGCCGCTGCAGAGAAGGCCGTCGGCCAGATCTGATCAACGACAAAAGGGCGGAAGCGCGACCGCGACTTCCGCCTTTTCTTTGGGGCCGGACGAAATCGAAAACAATGTGCGCGGCTTCCGGCCCGCACTCCGCGCCAGACAATTCGAGCTGATCACGTTCACGCGGCCAAAAAATATCGTGACCTCAAGGGAACGGCCGCGTGACAAAACATGGGATGGAAGTTGATGAGCTATACGTTTGACGAGTTGAAGGAAGACGTCGCCGCCGGCCGCATCGATACGGTGCTCGCCTGCCAGGTCGACATGCAAGGCCGGCTGATGGGCAAGCGCTTCCACGCGCAGTTCTTCGTCGATGGCGCCTGGAAGGAAACGCATAGCTGCAACTACCTGCTGGCGACCGACATGGAGATGGAGACCGTTCCCGGCTACAAGGCGACAAGCTGGGAAAAAGGCTACGGCGACTATACGATGAAGCCGGACCTTTCGACGCTTCGCCGCATCCCCTGGCTCGAAGGCACGGCGCTGGTTCTCTGCGACATGCTCGACCATCACACCCATGAGGAAGTGCCGCATTCGCCGCGGGCGATCCTGAAGAAGCAGGTGGCGCGTCTCGAGAAGATGGGCCTCAAGGCCTATATGGCGAGCGAGCTCGAATTCTTCCTCTTCGACCAGTCCTATGACGACGCCCGCCAGTCCGGCTATCGCGATCTGCAGCTCGTCAGCGGCTACAACGAGGACTACCACATCTTCCAGACGACCAAGGAAGAGGACGTGATGCGGGCGATCCGCAATGGTCTCCAGGGCGCAGACATTCCGGTCGAGAATTCCAAGGGTGAGGCGTCGGCCGGCCAGGAAGAGATCAACGTACGCTATGCCGACGCGCTGACGATGGCCGACCGGCATGCGATCATCAAGAACGGTTGCAAGGAAATCGCCTGGTCGCGCGGCAAGGCCATCACCTTCCTCGCAAAGTGGAACTATGCGGCCGCCGGTTCGTCCTCGCATATCCACCAGTCGCTCTGGAGCGCGGACGGCAAGTCGTCGAAGTTCTACGACGAGAGCGGCAAATACGGCATGTCCGAGATGATGCGCCATTACGTGGCCGGGCTTCTGACCCATGCGAGCGAGATCACCTATTTCCTCGCCCCCTACATCAACTCCTACAAGCGCTTCATGGCCGGTACCTTCGCGCCGACCAAGGCGGTCTGGAGCAAGGACAATCGCACGGCCGGCTACCGTCTCTGCGGCGAAGACACCAAGGCGATCCGTATCGAATGCCGCGTCGGCGGCTCCGATCTCAATCCCTATCTCGCTTTCGCCGCTTTGATCGCGGCGGGCATTTCCGGTATCGAAAACAAGATGGAACTGGAGGCGCCCTTTGTCGGCGACGCCTATGGCGGCAAGGACGTGCGCGAGATCCCGCGCACGCTTCGCGATGCGACGGCCGCGCTGACGGAATCGAAGATGCTGCGCGCCGCCTTCGGCGACGAGGTCATCGAGCACTATGCGCGGGCGGGGCGCTGGGAGCAGGAAGAATATGATCGCCGCGTCACCGACTGGGAGGTCGCACGCGGTTTCGAACGGGCCTGACCCGCGACATAATCATTCACAAGGATGGCCGTTCCTGACCGGAGCGGCCATCGCATCATTCGCAATGAAAGCAGGAAGACGATCATGAGCATGATCAAGTGCATTTCGCCGGTGAACGGCGAGGTCTACGCAGAACGCCCGGCGATGCCGCTGGACATGGCAAAGCAGGTGGTTTCCCGCGCCCGCCAGGCGCAGAAGACCTGGGCGCGCCGTCCGCTCGACGAGCGCGTCAATCTGGTTCTGGCCGGTGTCGCGCGCCTCAACGAGATGGTCGACGAAGTCGTGCCGGAGCTTGCCTGGCAGATGGGCCGGCCGGTGCGCTACGGCGGCGAATTCAAGGGCTTCAACGAGCGCTCGAACTATGTCGCGACGATCGCCGCCGATGCGCTGAAGCCGCTGGTGATCGAAGAGAGCGACCGCTTCGAGCGCCGCATCGCCCGCGAGCCGCACGGTGTCGTCTTCGTCGTTGCACCTTGGAACTACCCTTACATGACCGCGATCAACACGGTCGCGCCGGCGCTGATGGCCGGCAACACGGTCATCATCAAACATGCGAGCCAGACGATCCTCGTCGGCGAGCGCATGGTGCGCGCCTTCGTCGAGGCCGGCGTTCCCGCCGACGTCTTCCAGAACATCTTCCTCGACCACGAAACAACGGCGGCGCTGATTGCGGCCAGGAGCTTCGACTTCGTCAACTTCACCGGTTCGGTCGAAGGCGGGCGTTCGATCGAACGGGCGGCGGCCGGTACCTTTACCGGTCTCGGTCTCGAACTCGGCGGCAAGGATCCGGGCTACGTCATGGACGACGCGGATCTTGACGCGGCCGTCGACACGCTGATGGACGGCGCCACCTACAATTCCGGCCAGTGCTGCTGCGGCATCGAGCGCATCTACGTGCACGAAAAGCTCTACGACGCCTTCGTCGAGAAGTCGGTCGCCTGGGTTTCCAACTACAAGCTCGGCAATCCGCTCGATCCGGAAACGACGCTGGGGCCGATGGCCAACAAGCGTTTTGCTGCCACCGTGCGCGAGCAGATCGCCGACGCCGTTGCCAAGGGCGCCAAGGCTCTGATCGACCCGAAGCTTTTCCCTGCCGACGACGGCGGCGCCTATCTCGCGCCGCAGATCCTCGTAAATGTCGACCACTCCATGGCCTTCATGCGCGAAGAGACCTTCGGCCCTGCCGTCGGCATCATGAAGGTGAAGAGCGACAGCCAGGCGATCGAGTTGATGAACGATAGCCAGTATGGCCTTACCGCATCGCTCTGGACCAGGGATGCCGAGCGTGCCGCGCGCATCGGCGCCGACATCGAGACTGGTACGGTGTTCATGAACCGCGCCGACTATCTCGACCCGGCGCTCTGCTGGACCGGCGTCAAGGAAACCGGCCGCGGCGGCTCGCTTTCGGTCATCGGCTTCCAGAACCTCACCCGTCCGAAATCCTATCATCTGAAGAAAGTCACCGCATGACCATCACCGCCAACTGGAGCTATCCGACGTCCATCAAGTTCGGTGCCGGCCGGATCAAGGAGCTTGCCGACCATTGCAAGGCGGTCGGCATGAAGAAGCCGCTGCTGATTACCGATCGGGGCCTCGCGCCGATGGCGATTACGCAAAATGCGCTCGATATCCTCGAGGCCGCCGGCCTCGGCCGCGCGATCTTTGCCGACGTCGATCCGAACCCGAACGACATCAATCTCGCCGCGGGCGTGAAGGCGTTCAAGGATGGAGGCCATGACGGCGTCGTCGCGTTCGGCGGCGGCTCTGGCCTCGACCTCGGCAAGTGCGTCGCCTTCATGGCCGGGCAGAGCCGCCCCGTCTGGGACTTCGAGGATATCGGTGACTGGTGGACGCGGGCGAGCGTCGAAGGCATTGCACCGATCATTGCAGTGCCCACCACCGCCGGCACCGGCTCTGAAGTCGGCCGCGCCAGCGTCATCACCAATTCGGCAAGCCACGTGAAAAAGGTGATCTTCCATCCGAAGTTCCTACCGGCAGTCACGATCTGCGACCCGGAACTGACGGTCGGCATGCCCAAGGTGATCACGGCGGGCACCGGGATGGACGCCTTTGCCCATTGCCTGGAAGCCTATTCCTCGCCCTTCTATCATCCGATGTCTGCGGGCATTGCGCTTGAAGGCATGCGGCTGGTGAAGGAATACCTGCCGCGCGCCTACAAGGACGGCACCGACATCGAGGCGCGCGCCAACATGATGAGTGCGGCCGCCATGGGTGCCGTCGCGTTCCAGAAGGGCCTTGGCGCCATCCACTCGCTGTCGCATCCGGTGGGCGCGATCTACAACACCCACCACGGCATGACCAATGCGGTCGTGATGCCGCCGGTGCTGCGTTTCAACCGTCCGGCGATCGAGGGCAGAATAGTGCGTGCTGCCGCCTATCTCGGCATTTCCGGTGGCTTCGACGGCTTCTACGACTACGTGCTGAAGTTGCGCGAGGAACTCGGCGTTCCGGACAAGCTCGCAGCCCTCGGCGTTGGCACCGACCGGATCGACGAAATGTCGGAGATGGCGATCGTCGACCCGACGGCCGGCGGCAACCCGGTCGAGTTGACGCTCGACGCCGCGAAGAAGCTCTTCCGCGAGTGCATCTGACCAATTCCCGACGCCTTTGCCCCCAGGCGAAGGCGTCGGCCTCTCGGTTTAGTTAGCCCAAAAATACCACTTGCCATTGCGGCGGATCTGTCACCTAATCGTCATCGAACTGTCACGTTTCGGGCTCGCGGAGCGTTTTCTTTACGCTTTGTTTACCGCGGTCTGGAACGCTTGCATTAGGGTGTGCGTATGTATCGGCCCGCGAAAAGCCGGGCCTGCGTTGAGTTAGGGTCGACCGATGGCGATTGTATCCCTCGCGAATGCGAAGGGGGGAGCCGGCAAGACAACGGCAGCCTTGCTGCTTGCCTGCGAATTCGCCCGGCGCGGCGATCGCGTTGCGGTTCTTGATTGCGATCCACTCGCCTGCATGACCGACTGGTTCCGCCACGGCCGCAACGATGGCAATCTCTTCGTTCTCTCAGGTGTCGCGACAACCACGCTCAGCGATCATCTCCGGCGGCTGCGCGGTCAGGTCGAGCATGTGATCATCGATCTCTCCGGGGCGGCCGACGTGCTGGTGGCGCTGGCGATCGGTCTTTCGGACCTGACGCTGATCCCGGTGCAGGGCTGTGTGATGGATGCGCGCGGCGCCATCCAGGTGCTGGACCTGATCCGCCACATCGAGAACAACGCGCGCGCCAACATCAACCACGCGGTTCTGCTGACCCGGGTCAACCCGATCGTGACGACGCGGGCGATGCGCCGGGTCAAGCTGCTGCTTTCGGAGAACCGGATCCGGCTCGTCGATACCCCGCTGGTGGAGCGTACGGCCTTCCGCGAGCTCTTTGAGCGGGGCGACACGCTTTCCTCTCTCGACCCCGCGAAGGTCAGCAACCTTGCCAAGGCGCAGGCCAACGCCCAGGCGTTTGCGAATGACGTGCTGACCCTGCTCAGCCCGACAGGCGAGGCGGTGCGGCACGGGCCGTTCTCGTCGATGTGCTATCGATCACAGCACGTAAGCGAACCGGCAGTTTTGCCGGTCTGAGGCCAGAACTCCAGCATTTTCATCACCATAGCAGTGTCGCTGGCACGCAGCCTTAAGGCCGACTGTCAGGTTTGACGTGCCGGCGTTACCGTTTCGTTAACCAAATTCTGTAAGGTTTCGTTAAGAAGCGAACCACCGGCTGTGGCCGTCCGGTTCAGCGCGATACAGGCATAGAATGGGGAATATCATGGCGGTCATCACTTTCGCCAATGCAAAGGGTGGTGCGGGCAAGACGACCGCGGCGCTGATCCTGTCGACGGAACTGGCGCGGCAGGGGCACCGGGTGGTCGTCCTCGACGCTGATCCGCAGCGCTGGATCACCAGCTGGGCGGAGGCTTCCGGCCATATCGCCAACCTCACCGTTATTTCGCACATCACGCCCGGCTCGCTCGAATGTCATATCCGCGAGGCGAAGGACGAAGCGGATTATATCGTCATCGATCTCGCGGGCGCCAAGGACCAGATCGTAGCACTTGCACTCGCCATCTCTGACCAGGTGCTGATCCCGGTGCAGGGCTGCGCCATGGATGCCAAGGGTGCGGCTCAAATTCTTGAGCTGATCCGCCAGATCCAGGACCGTTCGGGCCTGCGCATCAACCATTCTGTGGTGCTCACCCGCGTCAATTCGCTGGTCACCACGCGTGCGCTGCAGACGATCAAGGCGATGCTCGCCGAGCGCGGCGTCTCGGTTCTCGACACGCCGATCGTCGAGCGCGCCGCCTATCGCGAGATCTTCGATTTTGGCGGCACGCTGCAGACGATGGATCCGAACCGCGTCAGCAATCTCGACAAGGCGCGCGAAAACGCAGCAGCCCTCGCCAAGGAAGTGCAGGCGCTGATGCCGGTCAAGACGCGCCGCTCCTGGGCTGCGCGCATGCCGTCCTGGGCTTCGCGAAACGCCGCCTGATCCTTTGCCGTTCCACCGTTTATTGCGTATCAACCGGAATTGATATTCGTCAGTTCCGGTTGAGTTGTATTTCAGGCCTCGCGAAATAGCTGTTTCGCGTAAGGCTTCCTTTACCCTGCGCTTCTATCAGTGGCCCAGGACACAGCTTGCCCCTGCGATCGACTGAACAGGGCAACCAGCCGCCATGATTGCGGCCATGATCTCAGACGCTTCAGCGCCCTAGATCCTGTCTCCATGATCCAGAAATGAGCATGCAGGGAAGTTCGCGCATGAAAACGGAACACGCCGCTGCCGGCACGCAAGACGTTGCCGGTCGTCTGAATTTCATGGCGCTCGATGACGCCGCCAAGACGAGCCTGAAGGCGCTGAAGCCGATCCTCGAGAAGGAACTTAAACTCGCGCTCGACAAGTTCTACGTCAAGGTCAAGACGACGCCCGAGACCAAGCGCTTCTTCTCCTCCGACGCTCATATCGACCGCGCCAAGGGCGCCCAGGTCGGCCACTGGGCCAATATCGTCGATGCCAATTTCAACGAGGATTACAGCGCCAAGGTTCGCACCATCGGCCTGGTGCACGCCCGCATCGGGCTCGAACCACGCTGGTACATCGGCGGCTATGCGCTGATCGCCGAGCATCTGATCACCGAAATCGTCAAGGCGCACTGGCCGAAGGCCGGCCTGTTCTCGCGCAAGGGGACCTCGGCCGAGGACATGGGCGCGATGCTGTCGAGCCTGATCAAGGGCGTCTTCCTCGACATGGATCTGTCGATCTCCGTCTACATGGACGCCTCCGACGTCACCAAGCAACGTGCGGTGCAGGAAGAAGTGCTGGCTGCCGAACGCGCGCTGATCAGCAAGACCTTCGGCGCGGCGCTGAAGAAGATCGCCGATGGCGACTTGACGGCACGCATCGGTGCGGACCTGCCGGTTGCCTATCAGGAGCTTGGCGAAAATTTCAACCACGCGATCGGCGAGCTTGCACGCGCCATCGGCGGCATCGAGGCCGGCGCCAGCCAGATCCATACGAGCGCCAAGGAGATTGCGGCGGCTGCCGACGATCTGGCCCGGCGCACGGAACGGCAGGCGGCCAACCTTGAAGAGACGGCCGCTGCCGTCGAGCAGGTGACGCGCACGGTCAAGCAGACGGCCGAAGGCGCCAACCAGGCGAATTCGACCGTGATTGCCGCCCGCGCCAATGCCGAACAGAGCGGCGAGATCGTCAGCCACGCGATCGAGGTGATGCAGGAGATCCAGACGTCTTCCGCCAGCATCGCGCGGATCGTCGACGTCATCGACGAGATCGCCTTCCAGACCAACCTCCTGGCGCTGAACGCCGGCATCGAAGCGGCCCGCGCCGGCGAGGCGGGCAGGGGCTTTGCGGTCGTCGCCTCCGAAGTCCGGGCGCTGGCCCAGCGTTGCGCCGAAGCGGCCAAGGACATCCAGGGCCTGATCGCCAAGTCGCGCGGCCAGGTGGACGACGGCGTCAATTCGGTCAATCAGGTGGCGCAGTCGCTGCAGCAGATCGTCGCCCAGGTCGTCGAAGTCAGCTCCGTCTTCGGCGCCATCCGCGCCAGCACCGCCGAACAGGCAACCGGCCTGCAGGAGGTCAACACCGCCATCACCCAGATGGACCAGATCACGCAGCAGAACGCCGCCATGGTCGAGCAGGCGAACGCCGCAAGCCAGGCATTGACGGGAGAGGCCGAGCACATCGCCACGCGTCTGCGGGCGTTCCGCACGTCGGGTCAGGTGCAGGTCAGCGCCGGCTCGGGTTACCGCGCAGCGGCGTAATCGCGCCTTCCGTTCGAGAGACAACGCCTCGGGTCAGGGATGATCCGAGGCGTTTTGCTTTGCTGATCGCGGCGCAGTGATGTTGGGGGCAGCTTCACCGCGCGGCCAGGGACTTTCTACGCCGGAAGCGATCGATGGTGGCTTTCGCTCTTTGTCCCGATGGAATTAAGATGTCCGCGCGCTCTGCCCCGCCCGGACACCTGAAGTTGATCACGCCGCCCGTTGAACTAACGACAAGCCGCCTTCACCTGCGTGCAGCCCGCTCTGAACACGCAGCGTCCGTGTTTACGGAATACACCGGCAACAACATGGCAGCACGATTTTTGCCGCGCGGCGCTCATCCCGCACAATCCAGCACCGAGGCGGTCATCCATGCGTGGGGAGAAAGCAGCTGGGCGGATGGTGACCGCTTCATCTGGAGCATCATCGACCGCAGCGACCAGCGGCCGATGGGCCTCTTCCTCATGTTTGTGGATGGGGACGGCGCGGAAATTCACTATGGCATCGGTCCGGCCTATTGGGGACGGGGGCTGGCGACGGAAGCCGGTCTTGCGATTATGCATTGGGTCAAGCAGCAGTCACCCCTATCCGAGGTTCATACCATATGCGCGGCAGCACATGAGAGCAGCTGCCGTGTTCTCGAAAAGATTGGCCTGGTGCGTGGCCAGTTCCTGCCTGACGCCTTGTTGCTGAAGGCCACCGGGGAACGGATCGACGGTTGGTCATATCGCTGGAGACGCTCCGAGTGAGGGCAAAGGCAGCGCCAACTTGCCGCCGCAGTTCGCGGCGCGCTCACCTGGCTTGAAAGCCAAGGTCGCAGCTGAAAAACGAACCGGGTCGAATGCGGATTTCACGCCGTTAGCGCGAAGCACAGAGCCGCGCGCTGACGGGACCGGCAAGTCCGGCGACTAAGCGGGAACGTAGACCAGCCGCACCACGTCCTCGCCGATCCGATCATGAGCGATCAGGCGGAGCCGCGGGCGGGGGCCGGCGAAATAGGGGTTGCCGTGACCAAGGACGACCGGGTGCAGGTAGATCCGGTACTCGTCGATCAAGCCCAGTTCGGTGAGGCTGTGCGCGAGGACGGGGCCCGCCACCTCGATCTCGCCGTCGTGCTCGGCCTTCAGCTTGCGCACGGCGCCCGCAAGATCACCGTCGACGAGCCGGGCATTGGGGCCGACGGACGCCGAGGAGCGCGAGACGACCCATTTCGGCTGCTTTCGCCACGCGGCTGCGAAGGCCTGTCTGTCCGCATCCCATTCCGGATGCTCGTCGTCCCAGTAGCGCATGATCTCATAGATCCGACGGCCGTACAGGCTGCCCGTCTGCTGTTCGACCTCCTTGATGAAATGGCGGAAGAGCGTGGGACTTGGCGCAAACTCCATGTGGTCGACGTAGCCGTCCAGCGACTGGTTCATTCCGAACACGAGCTTAGCCATGGCTAGTTCCTTGTCTCGAACGACCCGTTCGCACGGGTCTGCTTGCGACATGCAATCGGTCGAAGCTAAGCCGACTGATTTCAAATCGCAAGCGGTTTTTGGGCTTTGCCATCGATGGTCTCTGCCGTGCGCGGGCCACCGATGGTCGCTGGCTGCGCTATTGCGAATTGGCCGCTGTCGGCCGTCTGCGTTTCGTCACGGCCTTTTCAAGGTGCTGATCGTACCAGTGGTCGGGGGAATTTTATGTCCCACATCAGGTGGCGCAAGTCTCCGGCGTCGATATCTCGGTATCCCAGTTCCTCCAGCCGAAGCAGAAGCAACATATGATCGGTGATGACGATCAGCCGGGCGTGGTTGCCGACCTGAAGCAGCGCCGGGCGCAATGCCGCATGGGATTTGAAGCCGAACGACGCGGCGATTGCCTCGTCCAGGTGGGATGACTTGATGTGCGGGTAACGATCCCGGAGGGACTTCTTCAGGGCGGCGATATTGGACGGCGAGAACCTGACCTGCGGGTGCAGCATGAGACGATCCGATGCTCCTGGTCGAAGTCTGCCGATTACGCTTCGACGTTGATGAACATGGTCGTCGAGTAAAGTTCCGCGGCCCTTCAACCCGGCAGCAAGTTTGGAGGGGCACCCGCGGCGGACGCTACACCTCAGGGTTTCAACATTCAAGATAGGTCAGCATGGGCCGGCGCAGTCCGGCTGGCGCGCATTTCACCCCGTGGCGAAACCGCATGGCATGGTCGCGAACCGAAATGAACGGTTCGCACCGTGCGCTACCTCAGAACCGACGGTCGATGAAGTGCTTGGCCTGGGCGCCTGCGTGGTAGAAGGCGGACTTCACGCCGCGCCAGGTGTCCGGGGTCACGGGCGTTTCGGCGAGCGGGATCGCCGAGGTTTCGCCGGTGACGTGGCTGGCGAGTGCGCGGCCGAAGACGGTGCCCGGCGCGATGCCGCGGCCGTTGTAGCCGCTGACGGAAACGACGTTGGGGGCGAGCGTGTGCATGGCCGGCAGGTTGTTGGTGGTCATGCCGATGCGGCCGTCCCACCAGTACTCAAACCGGAAATTGCCGATGAAGGGGAAGAGCTTGCGCAGCGAGCGGGCGGCAAAGGCGCGGTGCGTGCCTTCAGCGATCGCGTCGAGCCGGCCGATCGAGCCGAAGATCAGCCGGTTCTGCTGGTCCATGCGGAAGGAGGTCATGACGAGGCCGGTGTCCCAAGTGCCCTGGCGCTCCGGCAGGATGCGCTTGGCGACGGCGTCCGGCAGCGGATTGGTGGCGAACTGGAAATAGGGCAGGATCGTCAGTTCCTGCGTATGGGCCTGCCAGGGGCTCTCGGCGAAGAGGCCGCCATAGGCATTGGTGGCGAGGATCACCTGTTTCGCGCGGACCGTGTTGTTGCGGGCCTTCAATACCCAGCTGTCGCCCTGGCGCTCAGCACCGGTCAGCGGCGTGTCGGTGTAGATCTCGGCACCGGCGGCAAGGGCAGCGCGGGCGAGCCCGCGGGCATAGGCGAGCGGCTGGATGGTGCCGGCGCGGCGGTCGAGCAGGGCGCCGGAAAAACCTTCAGCGCCGGTGAGCGCGTGCGCCCGCTCGGCCGAAAGCGCCTCGACCGGCGCGCCGCGCTTCTGCCACTGCGCTTCGCGGTCCTTGATCTCGGTGACGCCCTCGCTGCCGACGGCCATGTGCAGCGTACCGTTGCGCACCGCCTCGCAAGGCATCCCGTGTTTTTCCACGAGCGCATAGACCATCGAAGGGCCGTCGCCGAGTTCGGTCAGCAGCCGGTTGCCGGCCTCGGGGCCGAGCGTCGAGATCAGGTCGTCGGGCTTCACCCACATGCCGGCATTGACGAGGCCGACATTGCGGCCGGAGCCGCCAAAGCCGATCATCTTGGCTTCGATGACCGTTGCCTTCACGCCTTTTTCGGCCAGGTGCAGCGCTGCCGAGAGGCCGGTAAAGCCGCCGCCTATGATCGCCACATCGGTCGTCAGGTCCTGGCTGAGCGGCCTGGTCTCAGGGGCGGCCGGTGCCGTCGCATGCCAGAGGTTGGGCAGGGTGCGCTCCGTCGCCATTCAGGCCATCCTTCAAGTGCGGCCGCAGGTCGGCCATTGTCGTTGAGATATCCGGTGATAGCCGATTGCCGGAAAAATTCTCATGACAATGTTTCATGAAGTCATGATGGACGGGGAGAGCGGCGGGAGGGCTTTTGCACCCGGCGCTCGAAAAAAAACCGCAGCTGGGTCGTCGGCAGCTGCGGTCTTCGTAAATGGATAGGTCTGAAACGATTTAGCCGACGGGTCGGCGCAAAGAAATTTAAAAAAGAGTGCCTCGTCGTGGATGGTCGGCCAGGCAACTCCATCATCTATGCTGCAGGCGCGAAGTCACTCACCCAATTGGGGGAAGCCTCAAGAAAAATGCCAAAAAAACAAGGGTTCGGTTAACGGCGGCCGGCTTCGCTCAGTCGACGAACTCGACCGTGACGCCCGTGCCCACCATCTTGGCAAGCTCGGTCGCGTCCCAGTTGGTCAGGCGCACGCAGCCATGGCTCTGGGTCTTGCCGATCTTCGAGGGTTCCGGCGTGCCGTGAATGCCGTAGGTGGGCTTTGAGAGCGCGATCCAGACCGTGCCGACGGGACCGTTCGGGCCCGGCTGCAGGGTCAGAATCTTGTCGTTGTTGCCCTGCTTGAAGTTGATTTTCGGATTGTATGTGTAGCCCGGATTGAGCGCGATGCGCTCGACATTGACCGTGCCTGACGGAGACGGCGTGTCCGACGAGCCGATCGTTGCCGGATAGGCGGCAATCAGCTTGCCGGCGTCGTCATAAGCGAGCACCTGCTTGCGCGCCTTGTCGGCGAGGATGCGGGCGACCTTGCCGGTCTTGTTGGCGCCGGGGTTGATCACCTTGATGATCGTGCCTGGAATGGTGAAATCGACGCCCGGGTTCAACTCGCGCAGATAGGCCTCGTCCATGTGGAACTTCTCGCCGAGCATTTCCGTCGTGGAGGTGAAGGACATGTGCGGCAGCATCGCCTTGTGCGCGTAATCCTCGGGGATCGACGCGACATAGGGGCCGGCGGCGTCGGCGGCCGTGATCGTGTAGCTGGTGATCGGCATGCCGCCGTTCATCCGCAGCCGCTCGAGAATGTCGTCGGTGTTGTTGGGATCGAGCGTTTCGCCGGTCGACTGCTGAAAGGCTTCGATCGCCTTGGTGACGTTCGAGCCCATCTTGCCGTCGATCACGCCCGGCGAAAAACCTTCGCGGTCGAGGAATACCTGAAGTGCTGTGATCTCGGCGCGCGACTTCGACTTGACTGAGATCGCGGGCGGCATCGATTGGCGCATTGGGTTGCCGTCGTTCGGATCGACGGAAGCCTCCTGGGTGCCGTCGATCAGGCCGGGCAGGCTGTTTGGCAGTTCGTTGCCGTCGGTCGACGGCGGAACGACGTCGCGGTAGTCGGGAACGGAGCCGGTGACGTCGCCGGGCTCGGAATAGCCGTAGCCGCGCTCGGTTTCCCGGTAGCGTCGGTTGGAATAGATATCCACGTCACCCTGACGGCGATAGCCGCCGTAATCGCCCTGACGGTTGCCGCCGTAGTCGCGTTGGCGGCCGCGATTATTGGGCACCACTGTTGCGACCACATTGCCCCAGCTGTCGATCAGAAGCGTGCGGCCGCGGCTGTCGCGCATGGTCTGCACTTCGTCGGAGCGGGGTACATAATCGAGGATTTCACCGTCGGGCGTGACCAGCATGACATCGTCGCCATAGCGATTGTAGCCGCGATAGTCCTGCGCGAAGGCGGCCGTCAGATCCACGGCAAGAAATCCGACTGCGGCGAGGAGCGAGAGGCCTGTGCGGGTCGCTGACGTCACGAGAGAACCTGTTTTCATTGTGGTGAATGTGGCGCGATACATTTCGATTTCGACGTTAATGTGAAAAAAATGAATTCATCATGAACAAGCAGTTAAATTCTATCTAGGCGGCGCAATCCCGGGCTTCAACCGGTGAAATGCGTCTCTCCTCAGCTATCATCTCTTTGTGATTGCAGTGATTCTGCGGCCGATTTGAGGAAGAGAACATGCTGAAGACGCTCGAAGAACCACAGGATTTTCAAGAGAATCATGTGCTGTTCGACCGGCTCTCGGCGCTCGATATCGCCGCCTTCGTCGTCGACGGTATCGACCTGTCGCCGGGTGCTGCGATCCCGTCGGATGGGGACCCGAGGATCGACCGGGCGCTGGCCGGTTTTCTCTTTACCTGCGGTCCAGACCATATCCGCCATCCCGAGGCGATCGAAGGTGGCGCGGAAGGCGCATGCTATCCGCTGCACGGGTCACTGGCCGGAACAGCCGTCAGCCACGCGGAGATGGCGAGCGACGGGGCCGAGTGCACGGCGACGATCGAGGTGGCGCTCGCCGATGGCGGGCGGGCGCGGGTCGAGCGGCGCTGGCGGATCGATGCCGCGCGGCACGAAGTGGTGCTCGAAGATCGCGTCGTCAATTCCGGCGTCACCGCCTTTCCGCCTGTCATGATGTATCACCTCAACATTGGCGGCCGGTTGCTCGGGGACGAGACCCGCATCGTCAGCGCTTCGCTTGCAGGCGGGGAGAGCGCCTGGTGCTTCGGCACCGGCGAGAGCGCACATTTCTGCCTGCCGGCGGCCATCGGTTCCGATGGCTGGTCGGAGGTCACGCTTGCGGACCTCGCGGGGCTCGGCGGCCGAAATCTGAAAGTGCGGTTCCGGGCCGATACTTTGCCCTTCCTGCAGATGTGGCGCTGCCAGCGCGGCGAGGCCAACGTGATCAGCATCGAGCCGGTATCGCACCGGATCGCCAAACGGCCGGAGTTGGCAGCGGCCGGGGAACTGACACCGCTTCAGCCGGGCGAGGC
This sequence comes from Ensifer sp. SL37, assembly GCF_026672675.1. Classification (NCBI taxonomy): domain Bacteria; kingdom Pseudomonadati; phylum Pseudomonadota; class Alphaproteobacteria; order Hyphomicrobiales; family Rhizobiaceae; genus Ensifer; species Ensifer sp. SL37. The sequence goes on from NZ_JAPPRN010000006.1 coordinate 2,790,697, forward strand.
GCGCAGCTACGCCATCGCCTTTTCGGTCGTCTGATCCTGCGCCTTGACGATGCGGCTTTTGAATTGACGGGAGATAAGGCTGCGCCTACATCAGAGGCCGGGAAATTTGCCTCAAGGAAGACGACCATGGACATCCGCCAGATCAACGACGAATACTCGGTTACCGGCCAGATCGCGGTCGAGGACCTCGACCAGATCAAGGCGCTCGGCTTCAAGTCCATCGTCTGCCACCGCCCGGACTTCGAGGCGCCGGACCAGCCGACCTTTGATTCGATCGCTGCCCGTGCCGAAGAACTCGGCATCGAAACCAAGCACATTCCCGTCGGCCCGATGGGCGTGACCGCCGACGCCGTGAAAAGCATGGTCGACGCGCTCGACGAGTTCCAGCGGCCGATGCTCGGCTATTGCCGTTCCGGCGCGCGCTCGACGGCCGTCTACCAGCAGACCCAGCATATCCGCGGCTGAGCCACGCAAAATCCAAACTCTCGCGCTCGGCCGCATCGTTCCATCTGACAGTGGAGGATCGGCATGGCCGAAGCGCATCTCATTTCGCGGGAGCAATGGGCGGATGAGCCCGACGCCTGGAAGGGTGAATTCGAGGGCGGCGCCTATGGCGCAGGCCTTTCGGTGATCTTCGTTTCCACAGACGAGATCGGGTACGGGCCGAAATTGCACCGCCATCCCTATCCGGAAACCTTCATCGTCCGCGTCGGCCGCGCCCGCTTCACCGTCGGCGACCGCATCATCGATGCCGAGGCCGGTCAGATCGTCGTGGCGCCGGCCAATGTGCCGCACAAGTTCGAGAACCTCGGGCCGGGGCGCCTGGAGACAACCGACCTGCATGAAGCCGGCGCGTTTTCGACGGAATGGCTGGAGTAGGCGGTTGGACGTATCTCGCAGGCAGTTAGCGGGCGTGATCGTTCACCGCGCCGCCGGCGCTGCTGGATTCCTGTGACAAGCACAGGAATGAGGGCGGTGGAGCATTTGCGATGGGGCCCTTCTTCCCACGCGCCCGCGCTTCTGTGCCTGCGAACGCGCGGGCGAAGCGACGCCTACCGGGGCGTCGTGCGCCAATTGAACGCCGGTCGGCCACAATTATACCTCCCTCATTCCTGTGCTTGTCACGGGAATCCAGCCACGGCGCGTCTGCGCCGTGATTGGACCCTTCACGAACAAGACTTGCTCAGCCCGCCCTGATCTCGCTTAGCGTGCGCGTCGGGGTGATCGCTTCGGGATCGAGCTTGATCTCGATGATCGCCGGCTTGCCGCTGGCGCGCGCCCTGAGGAAGGCGTCGGCAAACTCTTCCGTCTTCTCGACCGTCTCGCCGTGGCCGCCATAGGCGCGGGCAAGGGCTGCAAAATCCGGGTTGGTGAGATCGGTGGCGCTGACGCGGCCGGGATAGTCGCGCTCCTGGTGCATGCGGATCGTGCCGTAGATACCGTTGTTGACGACGACGGTGATGATCGGCAGGCGGTAGCGCACGGCGGTTGCGAATTCCTGGCCGTGCATCAGGAAGCAGCCATCCCCGGCAAAGCAGATGACTTCGCGATCCGGATGTAATTGCTTCGCGGCGACCGCAGCCGGCAGGCCGTAACCCATTGAGCCCGAAGCCGGGGCTGCCTGTGTGGCGTAGCGGCGGAAGCGGTGGAAGCGATGCACCCAGGTGGCGTAGTTGCCGGCGCCGTTGGTGAAGATCGTATCCTCCGGCACGTTCGCCTCGATCCAGTTCATGATCGGCCCCATCTGCACCGCGCCCGGTCCGGTTTCCGGCGGGGTCGACCACTTGAGATAGGCGGCGTGCATGGTCTCGGTGCGTACGGACCAGCTCGGTTCGCTCGGCGGTGCAAGGCTTTCGAGCGCGGCGACGAAGTCGCGCGGGCTGGCGGCAATCGCCAACTCCGGACGGTAGACGCGGCCGAGCTCGGAACTGTCAGGATGCACATGGACCAGCGTCTGGCGCGGGTAGGGGCTATCCATCAACGTATAGCCGGACGAGGGCATTTCCGAGAAGCGGCCGCCGATAAGCAGGATGAGATCCGCTTCCTTGACCTCTTTTGCCAGAGCGGGGTTGATGCCGATGCCGACGTCGCCGGCGTACATCGGGTGCAGGTGATCAAACAGCATCTGGCGACGGAAGGAGCACCCGACCGGCAGCTTCCAGCGTTCAGCGAAGCGCTGGAATTCAGCAACGCTTTCCGCTGTCCAGCGAGTGCCGCCGAGGACGGCGATCGGGCGCTTGGCGTTGCTCAGCATTTCGCCGAGCCGCTTCATCTGCGCCGGACCTGGATGACCCTCGACCGGCTGGTAGGGTTTGGCGGCGGGCGCCTCGGCGCTGCGGGTCAGCATGTCCTCGGGGAGCGTCAGCACGACAGGGCCGGGGCGGCCGGACGTGGCGACCGCGAAGGCGCGGGTGACGAATTCCGGAATGCGGGCGGGATCGTCGATCTCGCCCACCCATTTGGCGACCTCGGTGAAGGCGCGGCGGTATTCGATCTCCTGGAAGGCCTCGCGCTCGCGCGCTTCGCTCTGCACCTGGCCGATGAAGAGGATCATCGGGATCGAATCCTGCTTGGCGACATGGAGGCCGGCGGAAGCGTTGGTCGCGCCAGGGCCGCGGGTCACCATGCAGATGCCGGGCTCGCCGGTCAGCCGCCCCCAGGCATCCGCCATCATCGCGGCCCCGCCTTCCTGGCGGCAGACGAGCACGTCGATGTCGGTGTCGTAGAGCGCGTCGAGCACGGCGAGATAGCTTTCCCCCGGCACGCAGGCGATGCGCTTCACCCCGTTGGCGACGAGCGCGTCAACGATGAGCTGACCTCCAGTTTTCATGATATTCCTCCCGATGGTCTTTCTTTTGTTTTCAGATGGCTTTGTTGTCAGATGGCTGGCGACACCGGAGCGACGCTCGTGTCCTTGTGCACGCGGCGCTCGCGCCAGATGATGTAGAGGCCGGAGCCGATGATGATGGCGATGCCGAGCCACTTCAGCGCGTCGGGCAGGTCGCCGAAGACGAGCCAGCCGAAGATCGTGGCCGAAACGATTTCGAGATACTGCAGCGGCGCCAGCACCGAGGCCGGGGCGGCGCGATAGGCATAGACGCCGAGCACGCCTGAAATGGTGGCGGTGACGCCGACGCCGAGCAGGTAATACCAGGTGTACCCTTCTGGCCAGACCGGATCGAAGATGCCGGAACCGGTGCCTTCGCCGAAATAAAGCAGCACGAGACAGAAGAGCGCGCCCCAGACGCCGGCGTGAAACTGCATCGACCAGGGGTCCTCATTTTGCGCGACCATGCGGGTGACGAGCAGGAAAACGGCAAGGCCAAAGGCGGCCACAACAGGCAGAAGGGCGATCCAGCCGACCTCCTGCATGCTCGGCTGGATGACGAGCAGCGCGCCGAAGAAGCCGACGCCGCAGGCGGTGTAGCGCCGCCAGCCGATCGTCTCCTTCAGGAAGATGCTGCCGAGGATCGTGAGGATGATCGGCTCGACGAAGAAGATCGCGATCGCGTCGGCGACTTCCATGACCTTCAGCGTGGTAATGAAGGAGAGCATGGTCACAACCAGCAGACCGCCGCGCAATGCGTGCAGCCCGGTCTTCTTCCAGGTGAGATCAAACAGGCTGCCGCGGACAAGCACGATCGGCAGGATGAAGACGACCTGCAGCAGAAAGCGCACGGCGGTGATTTCGGCCGAGGGAACGGTGGCGATCGCGAGCTTGGCGAAGATGTCGATCAGCGGCGACAGAAGCACCGAGATCACCATCAGCGTCAGCCCGAAGGAGATGCGGTTGTGGTCGGCGGCGATCTTAGGAAGCGACATGTCGGCCATGATATTTCCGGTCAGCGCCGCCCTGCGACGGCGCGCAGGCACCAGGCGGCAAAGTCGGCCGTCGCCTCGTCCCGGCCGAGTTCGTTCAGTGTTTCGTGGCGCATGCCGTCATAGACGGTGACGCTAACGTCGCTGAGACCGGCGGCTTTCATCTTCGTGCCAAGCCAGCGGACGGCGTTGCCCATCTCGGTCGACGGGTCAGCGCTGCCGCCGACGAGATGAATGGGCAGGTTTTTCCGGAGCCGCGCCAGCCGGTCGGGCCGGGCGCCATTGAAGGACAGGCGGAAAAGATCGAGCCAGAGCGAGACCGTCGCATCGAAGCCGCAGAGCGGGTCGGCGGCATATTTGGCGACCTCGGCATCGTCGCGCGACAGCCAGTCGAGATCGGTCTTGCGATCCTTGATGGCGCCGCCCCACATGCCGAAGGTGAGCTTGGTCAGAAGCGGGCTCGGCACGTCAGACCCTTTGAGCGCCTTTTCGATCTTCAGGATCACCTGTCCGCCACGGCCGGCAAGGCCCGGCCGGAAGTTGGAGTTCCAGACGGCAAGCGCATCGTAGAGGCCGGGATCGGTTTCGGCGGCATTGAGCGCGATCAGTCCACCCATGGAATGGCCGAAGAGGATGACCGGCAAGCCCGGATGGGCGGTGGTCGCAATCTCCCGCACTGCCCGGATGTCCGCGAATATCTTGTCGAGGCCGTCGCGGCTTGCGAACATCCCAAGCTGGGCGTCAGGCGCCCGCGTCGCGCCGTGGCCGCGATGATCGTGGGCATAGACATGGAAGCCGTGACCGGCCATCGCCTCGGCAAAGCGGGCATATCGGCCGGAATGCTCGGCAAGGCCATGGCTGACGAGAAGGATGCCGCGGGCTTCTGTGGTTGCCGGAAAATGCCGCCAGCTCAAGCTGGCACCGGTCGGGCTCTGATGCGTCTTCACCTGCCCGAACATCTCTACTCCCGGAAGCAATCGACAGACCTTTGAGATTTCAAATCGATTTGCGTGGCAAAGGCAATCGCCGCTTGTTGATCGTTGCGCATGAGGTCACAAGCGATTTGACGGTGCATTACATTAGGGGTTGCAATTTTCCCGTTTTGGGCGATATTTGTTCCCGTTTTGTTTTTGCGGGAGGATATCATGGTCCGTTTTTGTAAAGCGATATCAGGTTCTGTGGCGGGCATCCTGGCAGCGCTGACGCTGTTGCTTGCGTCCGGCGCCTTTGCAGCCGGTGAAGACGCATCCAGGGGTGCTGCGCCGGCAAGTTCAACCAGCCGCACCGACTATGTGCTGGCGGTCAGTTGGCAGCCCGGTTTCTGCGAGACGCGGCCGCAACGCAAGGAATGCGAGAGCCAGACGGCGGAACGCTTCGATGCCACCAACCTCTCGCTGCATGGCCTGTGGCCGCTGCGCAAGAGCTATTGCGGGGGCGCGGCAGAAGCGCGGGCAACCGACCGCAAGGGCAGCTGGCTGGAGCTGCCGAAGCTTGCCATGGCCGACGACACCGCGGCGCGGCTGCTTATCGCCATGCCCGGCGTGCAATCCGGTCTCGACCGGCACCAGTGGCTGCGAAGCGGCACCTGCCAGAGCGGCTCGGTCGACGACTATTTCTCGGTGCAGCTGCGCATGCTGGAAGAGCTCAACCGCTCGGCGGTCGGGGCACTTTTCCGCCAACGTGTCGGCGCGGAACTCGATGAGGCGGCGATCAAGCAGGCCTTCGACCAGAGTTTTGGCGCTGGAGCCGGCGACCGGGTGCGCATGCGCTGCCAGACCGTGCAGGGCCGCAGCATCATCACCGGGCTGACGATCGGGCTCACGGGCGATGTCATGAAGGCTGCGAGCCTCGGGCCGCTGATCCAGGCCGCAGGCACGACCGAGTTCAAATGCGCCAAGGGTATCGCCGATACTGCCGGTCGCGGGTAGGGCGTTTCGCCCGGTCGGCCGTGGCAGCGCCTTATGGTGCGGCCTGGACCGCGCCGGCTTTAGGCGCCTTCCGGGAGAGCCTGCCGGGCGTTCCGATGGGGATGTTCGTTTTGGGATAGGGCGGGGGCGGATGCCTTTGATCATTGCCCCCTTCCTATAATTCGCCTACATAGCGGGCAAATTTCCTTATCCCTGCGGAGCATTCCCTCATGGCACGTCAGTTCATCTATCATATGGCCGGGCTTAATAAGTCCTACGGCGCGAAGAAGGTTCTCGAGAACGTTCATCTGTCGTTCTACCCGGATGCCAAGATCGGTATCCTCGGCCCCAACGGCGCCGGTAAGTCGACGGTTCTGCGCATCATGGCCGGCCTCGACAAGGAATTCACCGGCGAGGCCTGGGTGGCCGAAGGTGCGACCGTCGGATACCTGCCGCAGGAGCCGCAGCTCGATCCGACGAAGACGGTGCTTGAAAACGCCATGGAAGGGGTTGCCAAGAAGAAGGCGATCGTCGACCGCTACAACGAACTGATGATGAACTATTCCGACGAGACGGCGGAAGAGGGCGCCAAGCTCCAGGATATCATCGACAGCCAGAACCTCTGGGATCTGGAAAGTCAGGTCGAAATGGCCATGGAAGCGCTGCGCTGCCCGCCGGGCGACGCGGAAGTCACCAACCTGTCGGGCGGTGAAAAGCGTCGTGTCGCGCTCTGCAAGCTGCTGCTCTCGCAGCCGGACCTGCTGCTCCTCGACGAACCGACCAACCACCTCGACGCCGAGACGATCGCCTGGCTCGAAAAGCACCTGCGCGAGTATCCGGGCGCCGTGCTGATGATCACCCACGACCGTTACTTCCTCGACAACGTCACCGGCTGGATCCTCGAGCTCGACCGCGGCCGCAGCATCCCCTACGAGGGCAACTACTCGGCCTACCTGGTTGCGAAGGCCAAGCGCATGCAGCAGGAAGGTCGCGAAGAGGCGTCCCGCCAGAAGGCGATCGCTCGCGAACAGGAATGGATCGCATCCAGCCCCAAGGCTCGTCAGGCCAAGTCCAAGGCGCGTATCCGCTCCTATGACGAACTGGTCAACGCGGCGGAAAACCAGCGCCCCGGCGACGCGCAGATCATCATCCCGGTCGGCGAACGTCTCGGCCAGGTGGTCATCGAGATGGAAGGCGTCACCAAGGGCTATGGCGATCGCCTGCTGATCGACGGCCTGTCGCTGAAGCTGCCGCCGGGCGGCATCGTCGGCATCATCGGCCCGAACGGCGCCGGTAAGACGACGCTCTTCCGCATGATCACCGGCCAGGAACAGCCCGACAGCGGCTCGATCCGCATCGGTGATACCGTGCACCTCGGCTATGTCGACCAGAGCCGCGACGCGCTCGACGGCAACAAGACCGTCTGGGAAGAAATCTCCGGCGGTGCTGAAGTCATCAAGCTCGGCAAGCACGAGATGAACTCGCGCGCCTATTGCTCGACCTTCAACTTCAAGGGCGGCGACCAGCAGCAGAAGGTCGGCAACCTCTCGGGCGGTCAGCGCAACCGCGTTCACCTCGCCAAGATGCTGAAGAACGGCGGCAACGTGCTGCTGCTCGACGAACCGACCAACGACCTCGACACCGAGACGCTGGCAGCGCTCGAAATCGCGCTCGAAAACTTCGCCGGTTGCGCCGTTATCATCAGCCACGACCGCATGTTCCTCGACCGCCTTGCCACGCACATCCTCGCCTTTGAAGGAGACAGCCAGGTCGAGTGGTTCGAAGGCAACTTCGAAGACTACGAGAAGGACAAGATCCGCCGCCTCGGCCCGGACTCGGTCAACCCGAAGCGCGTCACCTACAAGCGGCTGACGCGCTGATTTCAGCCGCCGCCATATCGTGGCGCTGGACCTTGCTGCGTCCGTTGAAGCGGGCGCTGCAACATTTGTTCTAGGAACGGGCGAGGCGCAGGCTTCGCCCGTTTTCCTTTGTCTGCTGACCTGAGGCGAAGACCAGCTGTCGCTCGGTTGCGCGCCAGGGTCTGTTTATCGCTGTGCCCGCGCGGGGGATGAACGTGCGGGACGCTCCAGGGGTCGGCGTAGCGATCAGCTCTGCGGTTGCCGTCCCGATGGCGGGCGCGAACGGGCGTCTGCAGGTTTGTCTATCGCTGCGGCGAGATGGGCTGGCGGCTGACGCGTACCTGGGGCGGCAGAGACGCGGATAGGGTGGCGTCCCAACACCGGGAAGGGCGCCGGGTTTGTCACGGTTGTGTGGGCCCTCATTCGGGTCGTGAAGCCGGCCTATTAGACGGCCTGTGCAGGCCTTCAGACGTGCCGCCCGAGGTGTCGTTTGTGGCGCATGGCGTCCATACACAAGCATCTGTTCCGCCGGCGCCATTGTTTGGCCTCTCCGCGCAAATCCGCTTGCGTCACCACCGCAAATCACATAAACATATCTTTATGTGTTGATGGGGATCGCTATGGCTCTGCAGAGAGAACTGGGTCTGGATGCGTTGGTGGACGTGCTGAAGGCGGCGGGCGAGCCGACCCGCATGCGTCTCGTCGCGCTTCTCGCCGCCGGGGATCTGACCGTCACCGATCTTACCGAAATTCTCGGTCAATCGCAGCCACGCATTTCCAGGCATCTGAAGCTGCTGGCGGAGGTCGAGCTGATCGACCGCTACCAGGAGGGCGCCTGGGCCTATTTCCGCCTCCGTCAGGACGGTGCCCGGGTCGGGCTCGTGCGGGCGATGCTGGCTTCCGCCTCCGTCGACGACGCGGTGTTGGCGCGTGATGCAGCCCGGCTTACCACCTTGAAGAAGGCGCGCTCGGAGAAGGCGCAGGCCTATTTCAGCCGCAACGCCGCCGGCTGGGACGAGCTTCGCCGCCTGCATGTCAGCGAGCGTGACGTCGAGGCGAAGCTGCGCGAAATGGTGGGCGACGAGCCGGTCGAAAGCTTGCTCGATCTCGGCACCGGCACAGGCCGCATCCTGCAGCTGTTCGAGGGCCTCTATCGGCGCGGTATCGGTGTCGACGCCAGCCGCGACATGCTTGCGGTGGCGCGCTCCAATCTCGATCGCGCCGGCATCACCAAGGCGTCGATCCGCCATGGGGACATCTTCAACCTGCCGCTCGACGGCCAGACCTTCGACCTCGTCACCATTCACCAGGTACTGCATTTCCTCGAAGAGCCGGAAGCCGCGATCGCGGAAGCCGCGCGCATGCTGATGCCGGGTGGACGGCTGGTCATCATCGACTTCGCGCCGCACGGGCTTGAGCATCTGCGCGACGAGCACGCCCATGCGCGCCTCGGCTTCTCGCACCAGGCGATGGCCGATTGGCTGGCGAAGGCTGGCCTTGTGCTCGAGAAGACCACGGATCTTTCGCCTGAGGGGGCGAATGATGGAAAATTGACGGTGACGATCTGGCTCGCGCGTGATCGGCGGGCCGTGAACGAGAATGAAACGCCGCGGCCGCGTGTCCAGGCGGGGGGAGTATAATAATGACGGCACAGACGCTTTACCCGGCCGAACGCGGCAATCTCCGGCTCTCCTTCGAATATTTCCCGCCCAAGACCGACGAGATGGAAGCGCAGCTCTTCCAGACGGCAGACGACCTTTCGGTCTTCGGTCCGGCCTTCATCACCGTCACCTACGGCGCCGGCGGCTCGACCAAGGCGCGTTCGCTGACGACGGTCAGGCGCTTGATCGCGGAAAGCGGCTTTGCCAATACCGCCGCGCACCTGACCTGCGTCGGCGCGCCGAAGGCGGAGGTCGATGCGGTGATCGACGAATATCTCAGCTTCGGCGTCCGCCACTTCGTGGCGCTGCGCGGCGATCCCCAGGGCGGCATCGGCAGCACTTACCAGCCGCATCCCGAGGGTTACGCCAGCAGCACCGACCTCGTGCGGGCGATCCGTGCGCGCGGGGACGACATCGAGATTTCCGTCTCCTCCTATCCGGAGAAGCACCCGGAAAGCCCTGACGTCGCCGCTGACATCGACATGCTGAAGCGCAAGGTCGATGCGGGCGCAACCCGGGCGCTGACCCAATTCTTCTTCGACAACAATGATTTCGAGCGCTACCTGGAACGAGTGCGGCGCGCTGGCGTCAACATCCCGATCGTGCCGGGCATCCTGCCGATCAACAATCTGGCGCAGGTGCAGAAATTCGCTGGCCTCTGTGGCGCCACCGTGCCGGAGGCGATCGTCACGCGGCTCGTGCATCTCGAGGACCAGCCGGTCGAGCGCTTCAAGGAGGCGACCCACATCGCCGCCGAGCAGATCGTCGATCTCGCCCGGCGCGGCGTACGCGATTTCCATATCTATTCGATGAACCGCACGCCGCTGGTGACAGCCGTGCTGGATCTCGTCGGTTTCGAGCGGGTCTCTGTGGAGGGCGCGATCGATGCACCGCGGATGGTGGCGGCCGGCGCGGCCGCCTGACCTTCGCTCGCACCTTGCGACGGGCAAGGTGCGCTTCGCCATGTTGAACTTCCGAATGGCTGCGAACGCGCCGCGTGTCCTGGCAGACAGAGGTCGCCGCCGCGCTTTGGTATGGCTCCATGCCTTTTGGGGTCTCTTCGGCTGCGGTCGCAGCAAGCGTCCCGATCGCTACAGCATCCACCAAAAAGGAAAGCGCCCGAAGATCGATCTTCAGGCGCTTTCTCGTTTGTCGCAGCGTCTAGACCTTATGCTCTCTTGGCGGTCTAACTGGCTTGGTGCTGCAAAATGGTTTCCCGGAAATTTAAGTCCCTATTCGGTTTGGACTCTCAGCGGCCGCTCCTCAGATGAAGAGCATCGTGGCCACGAATACGAACGCTGCACTGATCATGATGACATTCAGCGAATGTGTAAGGCCCATGGAAGACCCTCCCTGCGTTAACGCGTTAAAACATAGGGCGAAATCACGACACGTTAAAGGGAAACTTGTGCTGCAGTGCGAAATGCGTGAGCCGGCGCTGCCTTATTCACAGGCCTATAGTTCTGATTTTATTTAAGTTTCCAGGCTGCCACATTTTTTTCACAATCGCTTCAGCAAGGTTAATATAAACGTTTGTTACCGTGCGTGAGTGGCCCGGAGCGGGACGAAAATCGGCCGTCGATTCCCCCGCAAACCATGTCTTTTTCACGCGGTGCGAAGCACTCAAGGTGTGTGGGCTTTTCCTGTAACCGACCACGATCAGATGTCAGGCGACCCGCCTGAAACGCAGGATTCGACCGTCGAGCACGGCAAGGCCAAGGGCGATCAGCACCATGCCGGCAAAATCGGCCGCCTGCAGCGTCTCGCCGAGAAAGAGGTAGCCGAGCAGGATCGCGCTTGGCGGCACCAGCAGGGTGACCAGTGAGGCATTGGTGGCGCCGGCCGCGCGCATGATGCGGAAAAAAAGGATGTAGGCATAGGCCGTCGAAACCAGCGCCAGGCCGAGGATCGACAGGATCACCTCGACGGGCGGCATCGGCAGCAGCCAGGGCGTGTCGGTAAAGGCGGCCACCGGCAGCGCGATCAGCGTCGAGGCGGTCAGCTGGCCTGCGGCCGTCACGGGAGGCGCGAGATCGCGGAAGCGTTTGCCGTAGGTCGCCGCAAAACCATAGCTGATGGCGGCAAGCACCGGCAGCAGCAGCGCCCAGAGCGGCACGCTGCTTGTGGTGCCGAAGAGACCGGCAACGGCGCTCGGCCCGATCAGGACGACGGTGCCGGCGAGCCCGAGTAGACAGCCGGCGATCTTGGCGGAACTCAGCTTCTCGTCCTCGGTCGCCATGTTGGCGATGATCACGGTCCAGACCGGGGTCGTGGCGTTGAGGATCGCCGCCAGTCCGGCGCCGATGTGGGTTTGTCCAAGGAAGATGAAGGCGTGTGGAATGGCGTTGTTGATCAGCCCCATCAGCGCGAATTCGCGCCAGCGGCCGGCAAGCGCCTCGTACATGCCGAAGCGGCCGCGGATGTAGATATGCAGCGCCAGGGCTGCCAGGCCCAAACGCAGGAACACCAGCGTGAAGGGCGGCACATGGGCGACGGCAACGCGGGCGAAGAAGAACGATCCGCCCCAGATCAGGCCGAGCAGGGCAAGCAGCGCCCAGGTCCCGGCGCTCATCTGATTGCCATCGACGGTGCTTCGCGCATTCATGGTGATGCCTATCCGTGCTGATTGCGTGGTGGCGTCAGTCTCCCTCCGCCGGGTGGACGCCATGGCGCAAGCGCCTGGTTACCGCTCCCGGATCGGTTGTGCTCCGACACAGGATACATAACCCGGCACGCCCGGCGGAACCACCCGGTTCTTGCGGCGATGATGAGGGCGGCATGCGTGGGGGCGAGCCGGTGGGCTCTCATCAACCGGGATCCGGTCGGCCGTTGTGGCATGAAAAAACCCCGGAGATCGATCCGATCTCCGGGGGTCATGGTTTTGAAACGGCGGTTCGGGCTTAAAGCGCGTTCAGGAGTTCGAGCGTCGCCCAGCCGTCGGCCGGACGGCCGAGGCGGAGCTGCTCCTTCTGGAGTGCCGCGCGGGTGCCGGAGCCGAGGATGCCGTCGATCTTGCCGACATCGTGGCCGAGCGTCTGCAGCTTGCTCTGCAGTGCCTTCATGCCCGTGTCGTCGAGGCCCGGTTCCGGATTGCCGCCTTCATAGGTCGGCGCGCCGCCTAGACGGGTCGCGAAATAGGCGGCAGACGTCGTGTAGATGAACGACTGGTTCCACTCGAGATAGACGTTGAAGTTGGGGTAGGTGAGGAAGGCCACGCCCTTGCGGCCCTGCGGCAGCACCAGCGAGGCTTCGAGGTTGCCGAAGGCGGTGTCGCCGTTGCGCGGCTTGACGCCGAGCGCGAACCAGTCGCTGGCCTTCATGCCCGGCTGCAGGCCGGTCTTTTCCCAGGGGAGTTGCTCGGGAACGCTGACTTCCTGGATTACCGGCTGGCCAGCCTTGTAGCCGAGGCTCTGGATGAACTTGGCGGCGGTCAGGATCGCGTCGGGCGAGCTCTTCTTCAGGTTGACGTGGCCGTCGCCGTCGCCATCGACGCCATAGGCGATGATGTCTTCCGGCAGCATCTGCACCTGGCCGATCTCGCCGGCCCAGGCGCCTGTCGTCGTCGCCGGGTCGAGGTCGCCTTGCTGGACCATCTCGATCGCCGCGATCAGCTGCGGGCGGAACATCTCTGGACGGCGGCAGTCGTGGGACAGCGTCACCAGCGCGTCGCGGGTGTTGAAGTCGCCCTGGACGGCGCCGAAGTCGGTCTCCATCGCCCAGAAGGCGGTGATGACCGGGGCCGGCACGCCGAATTCTTTCTCTGCGCGAGCAAAGACGTCAGCATAGTCCTTCATCTTCTGCTGGCCGATATCGAGGCGCGACTTGCTGACGGTGCGTTTGGAGAATTCGGTGAAGGTCTGCTTGAAGACGCCCTGGGTGCGGTCGCGGCTGAGCACCTTTTCATTGATGGCGGCCCCGGCGAGCGCCCGGTCAGCGACATCGGCCGGAACGCCCTTGGCGACCGCTTCGGCCTTCACGCCCTGAAGGAAGGTTGCGAGATCGCCACCGCAGGCAACGGCCGGGGATGCCGTCTTCGCGCCTGTCGAGGCTGCGGTCTGGGCGGCGGCGGCCGAGGCGGTCAGCGCCAGAAGAGCGACGGAGGCAAGCGCGCGCCGGGCTGTGCGGGTCATCATGAAATTCCTTTCTTTGCCGTGGGGCGCCTTGCACCACCACGGGCAATCAAATCGCTGCGAAATCTGTCGTTGCTCTCTCAGAGCATTATGACCGAAAGAAGAAAATGGGTCTTCCTGCCGCACCTGTCGGCAGGAATGTCAGTCCTGCTTCGGCTGCGAGACCGCGGCGACCCAGTTCTTCCAGTTTTTCGCCGAGCCGGCGAAGACATTGATATCGGTGGCGCCGTCGATGCCGGGGATGACCCCGGTGCTGGTATATTGCCAGAACGCCCAGCGGCGCTCGACGTAGACCTCACCCGGATGCTTGGCGACCGAGCGCACCCAGAAGTGATGTTCCTTGAACTGGTCGACGAGATTGTCGCGGTGGAAGTCGACCGAGGTGTAGATGATCGGGCGCTTGCCGTAATGGGCTTCGAGCCGGTCCATGAAGCGCTTCATCTCGACGCGCACTTCGTCCGGCGTCGGGCGATGGCGGCAGGTCTTCGATTCGCCGTTCCACTCGACGTCGAGAACCGGCGGCAGATAGACCGCGCTCTTCGGCACGTTGGCGATGAACCAATCGGCCTGGTCGTCGGCGGTCGAGCAGAAATAGTAGAAGTGATAGGGCGCATAAGGGATGCCGGCGGCCCGTGCCTTCTGCCAGTATTCGGGAAAGCGGGTATCGACCCGGTCCTTGCCTTCCGTCGCCTTGATGAAGGCGAAGGAGACGCCCGAGTTCTTCACCTTCATCCAGTCGATATCGCCATTCCATTTCGAAACGTCGATGCCGTGGATATTGTGGTGCTGCGGGGTCCGGTCGCCGAAGTTCTGCGGGTCCGTATCGTGGAAGCGCGGCGGGATCGATGCCGTCTGCATCAGGTCATAGTCGGTCGACGAGCAGCCGGAAAGAAGGGTGGCAAGCGGCAAGAGAGCCAGGAGAAGCCGGCGCATGATTTTCCTGTCTAGAGACGATCGATGATCCTGCCTCACACGATGGCTTCCTGTCGGTGATTTCCCCAGTGAGGCGTGAACCCCATTTTCACCATATCATCGTAAAAATTGAGTTAGCTCAAGCGGGAATTGCGGACGGCAGAAAAGCGCAAAAGCGCCGAAAACCAGGCGGTTTCGGCGCTTGCCGGAATGGCTGCCCTCAGGCGGGATGCAAAACCTTTGTGTAAATCGCCTGCCGTTCAGGCGGCGATCGCCACGGAAGGGCGGTGATAGACGGCGAGCCAGGCATAGCCGCGGCCGATCGTGCGCCGCTCGAGATCGGCGCCATTTTCGCGGGCTTTCTCGCGTAACACGTCGAACAGCCGCTCGCGCGGCGTCACGTGGAAGCGGTTGAGCCAGCCGTGCAGCGCCCGGCGGAAGCTCGTCGGCAGGCGTTCCTGCTGGCCGAAATCGGCAATGTGCAGCGAGCCGCCCGGATTAAGCGCTGCGATCGCCGCGTCGATCGCCTTCTGCCAGTCGGGGATCATCGACAGCGAGTAGGAGATGACGATGTGATCGAAACCCCTTTCGCCGAAGATCGCCGGGTCGAAGTCCGTTGCGTCAGCGACATGCAGCGTGGCGCGCCTGTTGCCGCCACGGTTGAGCTTCGCGCCGGCCGAGATCAGCATTTCCTGGGATATGTCGAGCCCGAACAGGCGGGCCGACGGGAAACAGCGGCCGATCAGCGCCAGATTGCGGCCGGTGCCGCAGCCGACCTCAAGCACCGAGGCACCGGAGGCCGGGTTCATGTCGCGGATCAGCGTGTCGCGGCCGAAGAGGTAGTACTTCCGCGTGAGATCGTAGAAGTGCCGCTGATAGCGGTACATATGGTCCATGCGCCGCGCGTGGGAGATCCCGGCCTGTTGCACGTCTCAGCCCTTCCTGCGGTAGATGTGGAAGCCGCCATAGATGGCGGAGCGGTCTTCGGCGCCGAGCCGTAGCGAGGTTTCGGCATCGTAGTGCCACTGGTCGAGCAGGGCCGAGGACACACGGCCGGGCAGGATGCTGTCTTCCGCCGCGGTGCGGAAGATCACGACTGCGCCCTCATCCGCCGTGCGGGTGATCTCGGTCCAGAGGTCGTTCAGCTGCTGGTCGGTCATCCAGTCCTGCGCGTCGAGCAGGATATAGCGGTCGACCGAGCCGGCGGATTTGCCGGCGAGAAGCTCGGTGAAGCTTGCGTGATGCACCTCGACGCGCTCGGCATTGTTGCGGATCGCCTCATAGGCGCCGGCGTCGAGATAGGGCGGCAGGTCGCCTTCATGCGGCAGCGGGTAGCGGCGGCCGAAGGCCTGCCAGGCGAAGTAGTTTTCGCGCAGCGGGAAGTGACAGGTGAGCTTTTCCAGGCGATGGCGCAGAACGGCGGCGAGCGACTTTTCGGCACTCAGGCTTGCGAGCTCGTCGAACTGCTGCGGCGGAATGCCGAGGCCGAAGAGGGAGCTCTTGCGCCCGGTGATCCAGCGGATGACGGGACGATCGAAGAGAGGCGCCAGGCGCTCGTCGAAGAACTGCCGCTGTTCGCGCATGGAGCGCGCCTGGACGAAGTCCTCCGGATTGACGCCGTGCAGGCGGGCAAGCAGGTGGCTGGCTGCAATGAAGCGGCCGAGCAGACCGGTGCGGTAGATATTGCGGCCAAAGACGCCGATACGCCGGCGACCGGTCATGTCGCGGCCGGTCCAGTAGCTGCGCGTCGCTGTATCAAGCTTCGGCGCGAGGAAAAGATCGAAAGCCTGGACGTTGGTCGTCGTGCCCTGGATCGCCAGGAAGCGCGTGACATCCTTGTGGCTCGGCAGATGGCGGAAGGCTGCGAGCTTCAGGCGGTTGAGCGCGATATGGTGCGGGTTGAGGTCGACGACGTCTATTTTCCGTGGGCCGGCCGACAGATAGGTGAGCATGTTGCAGCCGCCGGAGCCGATGGTGACGATTCGGCTTTCCGGGGTCAGTTGCATCGCCTCCATGTCGACGATCGGATCTTCCCAGATCTGCGGATAGACGAGGCCCGAAAAGAGCAGGCCGAACAGACGTTCCGAGAAGCCTGCGAGGGAGAGGGTCTTGTGCTGGAGCAGGGCGTTTTTCAGCTTCGGATTTTTTCTGCCAAAGCCAACGTCGGAAGCGATTTCATTCATCTCAGACGGTCATCCAGTTGAAACTTAGGCGCTTCTAAAGTGACTCGGCTACACTTTGATGACGGGCTTTCTCACAGGGCCGGGGCGGTCTCCGGAACGCAAATCTACAATTTTTCACCCATAAGAATTCATTAAACCCTGACGTGCTAGCACCGCCTTACATACGGGGGGCGTCGACATGATGTTAGGTACGTTTCTGCCGAAGCCCGAGCAGCGATTTGCGGCTGCCGGCGCGGCATTGGGGGCTCTGGTTTCTGTGGCGTGGCTTGCCAGCGGAACCGCTCTTCCCGACCAGATGGCGCCGCATTGGGACGTCCCTGCCGTTATGGCGGCCGGCGCCATGCCTTTCATCCTCGGCGGCTCCTTCTATCGCTGGCGCTACTCGCGCCGGCTTGAGCTGGAGCTGCGTGCCGCGCGGCGCGCCGAGCGTCGCCTGCGCAACGAAGTCCATCGCGACAAGCTGACTGGGCTTGCAAACCGCGCTGCGCTCGAGGCCGATATCAGCCAGGCACTCAGCGCAGAAGGTGCCGCGTTTGCGCGCAACGCCTTGCTTCTTCTCGATCTCGATCGCTTCAAGGTGATCAACGACACGCTGGGACATGACGCCGGCGACCGGTTGCTGGCTCTGTTCGGCGCCCGGCTCAGGCGTGCCTTTGCCGGCGAGGCGACGGTCTACCGCCTCGGCGGTGACGAGTTCGTGCTTGCGGCCGCGTGCGCGCCGTCTCAGGCCGATGCGGAAATGCTCGCAACGCGGGTGGAAAAGCTGTTCGAAGCGCCGTTCGATCTCGGGGAAACGCGCATCGCTTCAGGCTGCAGCATCGGCATCGCCTTCATCGAGCGGTCGGACAAATCGACATCCGACGTGTTGAAAAGGGCGGACCTGGCGCTTTACGAAGCCAAGGCGATCAGCGGCAACAGTCATGCCTTCCACTCGGAAACCCTGAGCCATGCCGTGCGGCAGCGGGCGGAAGCCGAGCGCGATCTTACGCGCGGTTTCGAGGCAGAGGAGTTCTTTCTCGCATTCCTGCCGATCCTCGGCATCGAAAGCGGCTCCATCGGTGGGTTCCAGGCGCTGCTGCGCTGGCGGCATCCGCATCTCGGCGTCATCGGCGCGGAAACGTTCGAGCCGCCGGAGCAGAGCGCGACTACGCTGGCGCTTGCCGCCTGGGCGCTTCAGTCCGCCTGCAGGCAGGCGGCCGGCTGGTCTTTCCCGAAAGGGCTGACGATTGCGCCCTTCGTCTCGCAACTGCGCGACCGCGATTTCGTCACGCAGGTGGAGCGGTGCCTTTCGGATGCTGGCCTTTCGCCGGAACGCCTGACGATCGAGGTCGCCGAGGGCGTCTCGACGGACGATCTCGTCATCGTCACCGAAAACTTGCGGGGGCTGCGCGCGCTCGGCGTTCGCGTCGCGCTTGGCGGCGGCTCCGCCTCGTCGCTGCCCCTGAACCAGATCTCGGAGGTGCAGCCCGACCAGGTGACCGTCGATCTCGCCGCCGTGCGGGCCGCACATGGCAGCGAACGCAGCGTGGCGTTGCTCGCCTGCCTGATCAAGACCGGACAGGTGCTGCGGCTTTCGATCGCCGTCAGCGGTGTCGAGAAGGAGAGCGAGGCGGATTGCGCGCGGGCCTGTGGCGCTGCCGAGATCCGCGGTCCCTGGGTTTCGCCTGTTATGGCCGACGTGTCGGTGCTCGTCGGCGACGGCGAAGCGGGAGAGGCGCGCCTCTCTGCGAGTGCGTGAGCGAGAGCTCGAAGCGCTGCACTTTTTTCGACTGCTTGTGCGTTTTTCCAATATGAAAAGTTGAGGCGGCCGGGGCTTTCCCTTGCAGCAAAATGCTGGTTCTCTTTGCGCATCAGGCCGGAGGATCGCATGGGACGCTTGTTGAAGATTTCGGGTGCCGTGCTGGCGCTGATCGTCGTCGGTCTGTTCGGTTGGCTTGCGCTGGCGCCGCCGCAACTGCTGAAGGTCGGCGACGGCTATGCGGCAAAAATCGTCTGTTCCAACGTCTTCATCGCCGGGCGCGATGCCCAGGCTGTGCTCGCCGACGACGTGCAGGCCCCCGGCCACCCGTTGCTCAAGCTGGTGCGCGTCGGTGTCGACAAAGAGAAACAGCTGGTGACGGCACGCATCCTCGGTTTTGCCGCACCCGGTTACGCGGCCTATCGTCCGGGTGCCGGCTGCGCCAGCCTGCCGGACGGCGATGCCGCGGCTCTGGCACCAATCGAAACGAAAACCGCCGCAGCGGCGCCCGTGCCGGGTGTGGCCTGGCCCGAAGGCGAGGGGGCCGTGATCGAGCCGACCTTGCAGAAGCTCGTCGAGGACGCTGACCTCGCCGGGCCGGGCATGCGGGCGATCGCCGTGATCCACGACGGCCAACTGGTGGCGGAAACCTATGGCCAGGGTTTCGACCGTTCGACGCCGTTGCTCGGCTGGTCGATGACCAAATCGGTGACGGCGGCGCTGATTGGCCTCAGGATTGCAGAAGGGCGCATGGACGTGTCGCAGGGCGACTTGCTGCCGGAATGGGCCGGGGACGAGCGGGCGGGCATCACGCTTGCGGACCTGATGGGGATGCAGAGCGGGCTTGCCTTTAACGAGAATTATGGCGCCGTCACCGACGTGACGCGCATGCTCTATCTGGAAAGGGACATGGCGGGTTTTGCCGCGACGCGGACGTTGGGTGCAAAGCCCGGCACGAACTTCAGCTATTCCAGCGGCACCAGCACGCTGCTGTCGCGGATCTGGATGCGCACCTTCGACGATCCGACGGCAGCGCTTGCCTTTCCCTATGACGCTTTGTTTGCGCCGCTCGGCATGACGAGCGCCGTCCTGGAGACGGACGAGAGCGGCACCTTCGTCGGTTCCTCCTACATGTATGCGACGACGCAGGACTGGGCGCGGTTCGCGCAGCTCCTGCTGCAGGACGGTGTCTGGAAGGGGAGGGCGATGCTGCCGAAGGACTATGTCGCCTTCATGCGCACGCCGACCAAGGCGTCGGGCGGCAAATACGGCCAGGGCCAGGTATGGCTGGAGGAAAACGGCGCGCGGGCGGGAACGGGCAGTTTCCCGGCAGATGCCTTCTGGATGCTCGGGCATGACGGCCAGGCGATCATGCTGGTGCCTTCGCTGAAGCTGGCGGTCGTGCGGCTGGGGCTTACGCCTTCGCGGCTCGGCTATGACGTGCAGACACTCAACGCCAAAATAATAGAGGCGCTCGATTGAGCGCCTCGTAAGGATATTCCAGAGCCGTCGAGAAGCAGCTTCGCTTCGGGCCAGCCGGGTGGCCGGCTTACTTCATGCCGAGTTCTTCGAGCAGGCCCTTGCGCTTGGCGTGATAGTAATAGCCGCTGGCATAGAGCTTTACTGCGCTGTCATGCTGGTTGTCGGCCACCATCCAGGCGCCGTGCAGATACTTGGTCGCGTATTTGAGGTTGGTTTCGGCGTCGAACAGACCTTCCGCCGGACCGTCATAGCCGAGACCCTTGGCGGTGTTGTAGCGGATCTGCATCAGGCCGTAATTGCCCTTGCTGTAGGCGCGCGGATTGTAGTTGCTCTCGCGCTTGACGACGCGGTGCACCAGTTCCACCGGAATGCCGTTGAGATCGGCATAGTACTTGATCATCTTGTCGAGTTCGGGACGCGAGCTCGTCGGCGTCTTGGTGAACTTCATCGAATCCGGGATGACGTTGGCGACTGCGGCCACCGTCGAGCCGATGACGCCGGTCTTCGGGCGCTCGGTCGGAACGATCATGCGGTTGGCGACCAGAGTTTCGAGGCCGACCGGTTCGCCGGTGTCGAAGTCCGATTCCATTGCTGCTGCAACTGCGAGCGTCGAGACCGGCAGATCCTGGACGCGAGCGGTCTTGGTTGCCGCCGGCGAGAGGGCGGCGGATGCCACCTGAGTGGAGTCGGCGGGCGAGGGGGCCTCCGCTGCGGCAATCGCCGCGCTGGCGCCGGTCTGCGTCGTCGGGGCAACCATGGCAAGCGCCATGGTGTCGCCCGGCTTGGCCGCGGGGACCGCGACCAGTGCCGGTGCTGCTTCCGCACCCTGTGCCAGATCGGTCGCGACCGGATAGGTGGCGGCGACGCCAGCGGTCTGAGCCGTCAAGGCCGCGCTCGTTGCGGTGGCGGCGCCGTCGGGCGTCGGCAATGCATAGGCGGTCATTTCGGTGCCGGGCTTTGCGAGGGGCGTAACCGTCTGCACGGCCGTGAGGTCTGCCAGCGACGTGTGCTCTACCGTTGAGCATCCCGAGACGATGGTCGCCGACAACAAAGCTGCCACGCCAAACGTCTGTTTGGAAAGGGAAATACGGTAATTCGCCATTCTGTCACTTTCGTGCTTCTGGGCCCCGTAGCCCCTGCAAATCAGCGGTTGCCAGCCGCCAAGCGTGAATCTCCATTAACCTATGAGGCTGGCGGCGGCAAGCGTGGGGTCGAATTTCAGGCCGTGGCCCGCTTCATCGTGGCCGTCAAAAGCCCGGCGCCGATCAGCATGGAGCCGCCGGCGCGGTTGACGATCCGCCGCACATTCGGCTTGGAAATCGTGCTGCGGGCGGCGGTCGCAAGGGCTGCATAGAGGCTGGCATTGAGGATCGCGAGCGTGAGGAACGTCAGCTCGAAAATCGCCATCTGGGTAAAGAGCGGCTGGCTGAGATCGAGGAACTGCGGCAGGAAGGCGACGAAGAAGACGATGCTCTTCGGGTTGAGCGCAGTCACCGCATAGGTATGAAAGAAGATGCGAAGCGGGCGTTCCGTCGACGTGGTATCGAGGTCGGCGTCGCCGCCGGCGGCCACCGGCGCGCGCCAGAGCTTGATGCCGAGCCAGATAAGATAGGCAGCGCCCACCCATTTCAAGACGGTGAAGATGGCGGCAGAGGTGGCAAGCAGGGCGCCGAGGCCGAGCATGGAGGCGGTCATGGCGGTGAAATCGCCGAGCGCCACGCCGGCGACCGTCGCGCCCGCCGTCTTGCGGCCATGGCCGAGCGCGTAGGAAATGACGAGGAGAATGGTGGGGCCGGGGATGGCGAGCAGCACGGCCGAGGCCGCGGCAAAGGCAAACCAGTGTTCGAACGACATGAAAAAGCTCCGCGCTAAAGGTGGTGTTCGGCAATCAATTCGCCGAGCCAGCCACGGAAACGCGGAGCCGTCAACGTCTAATCAAGCGTTGTCGGCGGGTGGCATATCCACCCGCCGGCAAGTGTCGGTCAGTGCTTCTGGGCCTTCCACTTCTGGCCGATGACATCCATCACCTCGCCGAACCACTTGGTGGAGGTATCGAACTGCTTGCCGCCCTTGATGCGCGGGAATTCGATGGTGCGCAGCTTGCCGCCCAGGTCTTCGTCGTGACCGGTGACGCCCGAGACCTTGTTGAGGGCGCTTTCGACGGCAAGGTCGACCATGCCCTGGATCAGGCGCAGGTCGTCACCGTTGGCCGGGGCCGAGCGGGCGTAGTAGCCAGATTTCTGCACCATCGAGCGTTCGGCGCCGAGAAGGGCTGCGAACTGCTTGGAGAACCAGTTGCCGACATTGATCGTGTCGATCTTCACGTGGCCGAAGGCGTCGCGCTTGATGGTCTCGCCGGCTGCTTCCCGCTCGGCGACGATGGCGTCGAGGCAGGCGCCTTCACTGACGAACAGCGTCACGAAGCCGGTGCGGTCCATAACCTTGCGCAGGCGATCGGCTTCGCCCTGCAGGTCGAACTTCATCTCCGGCAGATAGAGGCCGTCGATGTTCTTCATCTGGCGGTTCATCATGAAGCCGTCGACGAATTCCTTGTCGTCGGTCATCTGGATATAGGAGCGGGCGGTGGCTGCCGTCAGCCAGCCGCTATGGCGGCCCATGACTTCATGGACGACGAGCGTGCGCGGGGCGGCACTCTGTTCGTTGCTGACATTGTCGAAGAAGCGGGCGCCGTATTCGGCAGCCGTCCAGGCGCCGAGCGTCTGGCGGATCGGAACGACGTCGTTGTCGACGGTTTTCGGCAGGCCGACCACGGTCAGGTCGTAGCCGTTGGCGCCGAGATAGGCGGCAAGGTCGGCAGCGGTCGTGTTGGTGTCGTCGCCGCCGATGGTGTGCAGGATCGAAATGCCGTCCTTGGCAAGGCGCTCGGCTGCGACACGCAGCGGGTTTTCGCCTTCCTTGACCAGGCCGCGCTTGACGCAGTCGGCGGCGTTGGTGAGCTTGACGCGGCTGTTGCCGATCGGCGAGCCGCCATGGCGATGCAGGATATGGGCCTTTTCGCGCATGTCGCGCGTAATTTCGATCTGGTCTCCAAGGAGTACGCCCTGGTAGCCCGAGCGATATGCGACCAGCTCATATTCGGGTGCTACGTCCGTATAGCGCTCGATCAGTCCTCCAACGGCCGATGACAGACAGGGCGCGAGCCCGCCGGCCGTCAGCATTGCGACTTTTTTCTTGGCCATGTTTCCTCCTCGGGACTTTGGCATGCGATGGGTGCGGCCTCCATAGCGCAAATCAGATGGAATTTAAATGACGGGCCTGTGGATGTTGTGTCGAGGCTGCGCGAGAACGGCTGCTGGGCGCCGTCGGAAACGCGGGGCGGGCTCGGTGTCGCGCCGATTGTCGCAGCCGGAGGAGCGCAATCGGGCGGCGCGGCCTTCGCGGCCGGTGCATTTGGCGTGTTTTTCGGCATAAATTCGCCGCTTCGGATCGCTAGGTTGTTCCCAAGGGAACAGCTTTCCGTCTACCAGCTGTCGCAAGTTCCAATCGATGGATTGACAATAGTGAGGTGCCATCACAAATTCGTCATCCTCGTGGTTCGGACCATCCCACCGCTTGCAATTTGCCACCACACAAGTCCATGCTATACGCTGGAGAGACAGGGATTCTCGCATGTCATTCTGGGACAGCCTCCTCAAAATCGTTACCGCCACCGGCAATGCGCTTGCCGGTGTGGTCGAGGCCGTGCGTACCCTGTTTGAGGGCGACCCGGAGACACGGCGCAAGGTTGCCTTCTCCGTCGCGATGATCGCGCTTTCGGCCAAGATGGCCAAGGCCGACGGCATCGTCAGCGAGGCCGAGGTCGCCGCCTTCCGCGACATCTTCCAGTTCCCGCCCGACCAGGCGCAGAACGTCGCGCGTCTCTATAATCTGGCGCGCCAGGACGTCGCCGGCTACGAGGCCTATGCGGAGAAGATGGCGTCGCTGTGTTCGTCCTGCGAAGAAAACTGCCCGATCCTCGAGGATATCGTCGACGGCCTGTTCCACATCGCCAAGTCCGACGGTGCAGTTCATGAGCGCGAACTGGCGTTCCTGGTGCGGGTCGCCGAGATCTTCGGCATGGACGAGGCGCATTTCGAGCTCATCATGGCCCGCCATGTGCACGGAGACGGTCGCGACCCCTATCAGGTGCTCGGCGTTTCGCGTAAGGATGATTTCGCCGACATCCGCAAGCGCTACCGTGTGCTGGTTTCCGAAAACCACCCGGATATGCTGGTGGCGCGCGGCGTACCGCAAGAATTCCACGCGATCGCCAATGATCGCATGGCGGCGCTGAACGCCGCCTATGAGGCGATCGAGAAAGAACGCCGAGCTGCATGACTTCGAAATACTGCGACTATCCGGGGGCTCGCTTCATGCCGTCGCCCAATTTTGGCGACCGCGCCGACAGGCGGGCACCGGATATGATCGTGCTGCACTACACCGGCATGGCAACGGGCGCTTCGGCGCTCGAATGGCTTTGTCGCGAAGAGAGCCAGGTTTCCAGCCATTATTTCGTTCATGAGGACGGACGCGTCGACCAGCTCGTGCCTGAGACGCTGCGTGCCTGGCACGCGGGCAAGAGCTACTGGAAGGGCGAGACCGACATCAACTCCTGTTCGATCGGTATTGAGATCGCCAACCCGGGCCACCCCGGCGGGTTGCCGGATTTCCCGAAGAAGCAGATCGATGCGGTCGTCGAATTGTGTCGGGACTGTGGCCAGCGGTGGTCGATCGCCCCGGAAAGGGTGCTGGCGCACAGCGATATCGCCCCCATTCGCAAGGTTGATCCGGGAGAAAAATTTCCTTGGCATGTTCTTCACCGTGAAGGGGTCGGGCATTGGGTTGAGCCGGCTCCGATCGGCGGCGGGCGCTTCTTTCAGCGCGGCGACCGCGGTCAGCCGGTAGAGGCCATCCAGTCGATGCTGTCGCTCTATGGCTACGGCATTGAAGTGACTGGTGATTTCTGCGAAAAAACCGAGGGCGCCGTCGCCGCGTTCCAAAGGCATTTCCGGCAACAGAGGGTAGACGGCATCGCCGACATCTCAACCCTCGATACGCTCCATCGCCTGCTTTCCGGGCTGCCGCAATTTATCGCCTGACGCGGAAGAATTTTTCGTCCCGAAGCCTGTTTTCCGGATGTTCGTGGCATGTTTTTTTAGCTTTGCCACATGTTTACCATGATGCGCCGTTCATTTCCCGCTCATTGAAACTGCAGGAACTTCGGGGCGCAACGCTCACGTCCTGTGAATGAAACGATCGGGACGTGAGGCTCGAAGCGGGGTGCGCTTCGGTCCAATCCCCAGACCGGAGAATTCAAACTACATGAGAATATCGTCTGTTGCTGCGGTGGCGGCATGCCTTGGCATGTTCTTCGCCGGGATGGGTACGTCGTATGCGGGGAATGTCGACAAGACCATCAAGACCTCTTCCATCCCGACCGTCACCCGGACCACAGGCTTCCCGAAACCGGACCTTCCGAAGAACGTTCAGTATACGGCCCTGATCAAGAGCTATGCGAAGCAGTACGGCGTTCCCGTCGATCTGGCGCATGCGGTCGTCAAGGTCGAAAGCAACTTCAATCCGAAGGCACGCGGCAGCGCCGGCGAGATCGGCCTGATGCAGATCAAGCCCGCCACGGCGCGCATGATGGGCTATTCGGGCTCCTCCAAGGGTCTCTACGACCCGGAAACCAACATCAAGTTCGGCATGAAGTATCTCGCCATGGCGCATGAACTTTCGGGCGGCACCACCTGCGGCACGATCCTCAAGTACAATGCCGGCCATGGCGCCAAGCGCATGAACCCGGTTTCCAAGCGCTATTGCGGCAAGGTCCAGGACATCATCGACTAGAACGCCGTGGGTTCCAGCGAACGCACGAGGGGCGCTTTGACATCCCTATTCTAGAGCATCTGGCCGCCTCGGTGTTTCCACCTGAGGGCGGAATGCTCTAGTCCCTGACAGGCGTGGGTGATCCATTTGCCCACGCGACGAGAGAGCATCGTCCGCCGGCCATGCGGCAATGGCGGATGCTCCAGCCGGACAGGTCTCGCGTTCCGGCGCACCAATTAAATCCTTGAGTGGTGGTGCCCTATCAGCACCGATATGCTACCTCCTTCCGTGTCAGCGGAGCGGGGATGAGCATGTCGGAAAGCTTTGATTTCATTGTCGTCGGCAAGGGCATGATGGGCGCTGCGGCTGCCCGGCACCTGGCGCTCTCGGGTGCTGGCGTCGCGCTCGTCGGTCCTGACGAGCCGACCGACTGGGCCAGTCATTCCGGCGTCTTTTCCAGCCACTACGACAATGCCCGCATCACCCGCACGATCGACGACGACCCCGTCTGGGCGCGTCTCGCCCGTCGCTCGATCGAGCGCTACGACGAGATCGAACGCGAAAGCGGCATCCGGTTTTATCACGAGGTCGGCTGCCTGATGGCGGGGCCAGCGCCGGGCTCGAGCTACGACTATATCGAGCAGGTGGAAAAGGCGCGGGATGCGCTCGGCGTCGAAGCGCCGCTCTATGACAGCGAGGCGCTGTCGCGGCGCTTTCCCTGGTTCCGTTTTCCCGAGGGCACGGCCGGCGTTTATGAGCGCCTTGGCGCCGGCTACATCAATCCACGCGCGCTCGTTGCGGCGCAGGTCATCTGTGCCGAGAAGGCCGGCGCACGGATCGTGCGCGACGAGGTCGGCGCCGTCTCTGAAGCGGACGATCGCGTTGTCGTCACGACGGTCTCGGGCATGCGCCTGGAAGCGGGCCGGGTCATCGTTGCGGCCGGCGGATTTTCCCTGTCCGACAAACTGCTGCCGCGGCCGATCGACTTGACGGTCAAGGCTCGCACGGTGCTGTTCGCGGAGGTGGCGACGAGCGAGCTGCCTGACTTCGAGGGCATGCCCTCGCTGATCGGTGCAGCGCCCGAGCAGGAGAAGAGCTACTACCTGCTGCCGCCGGTCGGCTATGCCGACCGCAGGACCTATATCAAGATCGGCGGCGATCCGACCGACAGGATCCTGGGTGACGAGCCGGCGATACGGCACTGGTTCCGCGGGCCGGGCGGTGCGGCAGCGGCCGAGCATCTGCGTCGGCTGCTGGCCGAGGTGATGCCTGACTTCCGGCCGGTCTCCACCCGCTTTTCACCCTGTGTCACCTCGTTTACCCGCGACGGGCTGCCCTATATCGGCTTTGCCGAGGGCGACCGCATCGCCGTCGTCACCGGCGGCAACGGCCAGGCGGCAAAAAGCTCCGACGAGATCGGCAGGCTCGGCGCTGTCCTTGTGCAAAATGGCCGGATCGATGAGCCCGAATACGACGCCGACTTCGCGGTCGCCTTTCGCTAGGTGCGGCGGCATCCACCCGGTCTCGACCGATCTGCCCTGTTGGCAGCTTGAAAAACACTGCCGTTTTTTCTGGCGCCGGGCGGGGGCTTGCGTTAAGGAGCGCCTGCCAGTTGGCCGGGCAGCCGCTCTCCGCAAGTGCCGAAAGGCCGCGGGGGGAGGAAAGTCCGGGCTCCACGGAAGCACGGTGCCGGATAACGTCCGGCGAGGGTGACCTCAGGGAAAGTGCCACAGAAAGCAAACCGCTCCGCTTGCGGAGTAAGGGTGAAAGGGTGGGGTAAGAGCCCACCGCGGACATGGCGACATGGACGGCACGGCAAACCCCACCGGGAGCAAGACCGAATAGGGATGACGCGGACGCGCAAGCGCCCAGCCTGTTTCCGGGCCAGTCATCCGGGTGGGTTGCAAGAGGCTGCGTGCAAACGTAGTCCCAGATGAATGGCTGCCACGTTCCGTTGCCTTCGGGTGGCGGGGCCATACAGAACCCGGCTTACAGGCCAACTGGCGATTTCTCTCTCTCTCTCTCTCTCTCTCTCTCTCTCTTTCTCTGTGGGCGGGCCGCACGGTTCAGCGCGTGCGGATCGCGCCTTGCAAATCGGGCTGATCCGCATGCCATTTTTGCGACCGACAGCGGTGCCGGTTTAGGCGGTTTTGTCGTTGCCGCCGCGCATTCTTCTCTTGCGATGACACGAAAGGGCCTCTGCATAACGGTGTGTCTGCGCTTTTTCTCACATTCTGATTTTTCAACGATTTGAAGCCGTTCGACCGTCGCATTCCCGTACGGTGGGGTCTCTTCGTAACCCTTCGTTAAACTTAACAACCTATCAATATTTGATCAGCCCGACGGCTGTTTGTGATCCATTCCCATTGACGCCCATATGGTCCCATGATATCCCATAATGGCACTGCGCAGGGGCTGCTTCGCGGCCCAAAATCGCAAGATTCCAATGCCTTCCGGCTTCGGAGGGTGGTCGGACATTCCACTGTTCGGCGGGGCGGTCTTGCGTGCAGAGTGACGTGTTCTCGCGGGTCGATGATCGTGGCCCGTCAGTCTTGGGCGGCCGTTTCGCGTTATGAACCGCTTCTTGTCACATGCCGCCAATCGGATCGATGCGAAGGGGCGGGTCTCTGTTCCCTCGGCGTTTCGCTCCGTGCTGTCGGATGGGGGCGTTCGGGAGCTATACTGTTTTCAGGATTTCGTCTTTCCGGCGATCAGCGTCGGCGGGCCGGAGCTCCTGGATCGGTTCGAGAGGCAGATGGCGGCCGAGGATCCATTTTCTCCGGAAGCCAACGAGATGTCGCTGCTGGTTCACGGGGGTGGCGTCTTTGTGAAGCTCGATCCGGAAGGCCGGTTGATGATGACGGATTTTATCCGCGACTTCACCGGCATCTCGACCGACGTGATGTTCGTCGGGCGGGGCGATTATTTTCAGCTCTGGGAGCCGCAGGCCTTTCAAAAGGCGCAGGCGGCGGCCCGGGAAGGGCGCAAGTCACGGGGGTTGCGTCCAGAATAGAATGGAGAGAGGGAATGGTGACGGATCAAGGCGGAGGTGTTTCTGAAGCCGAAGGCGGACCGGTTCGTCACATTCCCGTTCTCTTGCCCGAGGTGCTTGCGGCTCTCGAGCCCGCGCCCGGCAAGGTCATCCTTGATGGCACTTTCGGTGCCGGTGGCTACAGCTCCGCAATCCTCAAGGCCGGTGCCGACGTGATCGCGCTCGATCGCGACCCGACGGCGATTGCCGCAGGGCAGGCGCAGGTCGCCGAGTGGGCCGGCCGGCTGAAGCTCGTTCATGCACAGTTCTCCGATCTTGCTGCCCATGCGCCCGAAGGCGGGCTCGATGGCGTCGTGCTCGACATCGGCGTTTCCTCCATGCAGATCGACGAGGCCGAGCGCGGCTTCTCCTTCCAGAAGAAGGGGCCGCTCGACATGCGCATGTCGGCTTCGGGCGTTTCGGCGGCCGATGTCGTCAATCGCGCCAAGGTCTCTGATCTCATCCGCATCTTCGGCTTTCTCGGTGAAGAGAAGCAGGCCGGCCGCATCGCGCGTGCAATCGAGAAGCGCCGGGCCGAACAGCCCTTCGAAACGACCCGCGATCTTGCCGGCCTGATCGAGGTGGTGACGCCGCGCAAGGCCAAGGACAAGATCCACCCCGCCACCCGCGTCTTCCAGGCGCTGCGCATCTTCGTCAACGACGAGCTCGGCGAACTGGCAGAGGCGCTGTTTGCGGCCGAGCGAGCGCTGAAGCCCGGCGGCCGTCTTGTCGTCGTCACCTTCCATTCGCTCGAAGACCGCATCGTCAAGGCCTTCTTCCAGGACCGCTCCGGCAAGGCCAGCGGCTCGCGTCACCTGCCGATGGTGTCCGCGCGTGCCGCAACCTTCACGCCAGTTGGCAAGCCTATGGTGGCAGCCAGCGAGGAAGAAGCGTCCCTCAATCCGCGCGCCCGCTCTGCCAAGCTTCGCGCCGGTATCCGCACGCAAGCTGCGTCGCCGGGAAACGATCTGTCCATTTTCAATCTGCCGGAACTGGCAAGCCTTGCACGGCTGGGGGGCTGACAAGACATGCTTCGAACGTTCGATATCGTTCTGATCGTCGTCATGACGGCCGCGGCCACGGTGACCTATACGATCAAGCACCGCGCTGAAAACAAGCTTGAGGAAGTCCGCAAGCTCGACGTGGCGATCAAGCTCGAGGAAGACACGATCGACCTGCTGCGGGCCGACTGGGCGCTTCTGACCCAACCGAACCGCCTGGAGCGCCTCGTCGGTGCCTTCGGAGCCGACCTGCAGCTCGTGCCGACCCCCTCGACACAGCTCGCCCAGCCGCAGGAACTGCCGATGCTGAAGGCCGATCTGCCCGTGCCCGAGGACAAGTCGGCCAAGGATGGCATCGCCGCCATCATCGAAAAGACCGATAAGATCGCAACTGGCTCGGTGGCGCGCTGATGTCGTTTCTCTCCCGCATCATGGTGTTGAAAAGCAAGGCGCACTTCTCGGCGGGCGGCAACAACCGACCGGCTGAAAGCGGCGTCAACGTCACCTTCCAGGGGACGCGCAAGAAGACCACGAACCAGGCGAAGAACCGCGTCGCCATCGTGATCGCCAGCTTCGGCATCGTCTATGCCGTCATCGGCGGCCGCCTGGTGCAATACGGCATGGCGGCACCCGAAACCGTTTCCAGCATCGGCCGGGCCGACAACCTGATGGCGTCGCGCCCCGACATTCTCGACCGCAACGGCGAGATCCTCGCGACCGACATCCGCACCGTCTCGCTCTATGCCGAGCCGCACAAGATCGTCGATGCCGACGAAGCGGTCGAGCGGCTGTCGACGGTGCTGCCCGACATCAACGCCCGCGAAATCTACAACAAGCTCAAGTCGAAATCGCGCTTCCAGTGGCTGCGCCGGCAGCTGACCCCGAAGCAGCAGTCGGAGATCCTGGCGCTCGGCATTCCCGGCGTCGGTTTCCGCCCGGAAAAGCGCCGCTTCTATCCCGGCGGCCACACCGCCGCGCATATCCTCGGCCACGTCAACATCGACAACCGCGGCGTTGCCGGCATGGAGCGCTACATCGACAGCCAGGGGCTGGCCGACCTTGCCGCGATCGGCATGACCAGCGACGCCAAGCTCGAGCCGGTGAAGCTTTCGATCGACGTGCGCGTGCAGAACATCGTGCGCGACGTCATCGACGCCGGCATGAAGAACTACCAGGCGCTCGCCGCCGGCGCCGTCGTGCTCGACGTGCATACCGGCGAAGTGCTGGCAATGGCGTCCGTTCCCGACTACGACCCGAACAAACCGGCCGAAGGGGCGGAAGAGGGCTGGATGAACCGCATGTCGAACGGCACGTTCGAAATGGGCTCCACCTTCAAGACCTTCACCATCGCCATGGGCCTCGATTCCGGCAAGGTGACGCTCAACGACAGCTTTGACGCCTCGGCGCCGATCCGTATCGGCGGCTTCACCATCAAGGACTTCCACGGCAAGCGCCGCGTGCTGACTGTTCCGGAAATCTTCCAGTATTCGTCGAACATCGGCACCGCGAAGATTGCCGATCTCGTCGGCATTCCCGGCCACAAGGAATTCCTGACGCGCCTCGGCCTGCTTTCGAAGCTGCCGACCGAACTGCCGGAAGTGAAATCCCCGACGCAGCCGCGCGAATGGAAGAAGATCAACTCGGTCACCATCTCCTTCGGTCACGGCGTCTCGACGACGCCGCTGCAGACGGCGGTCGCGGGTGCCGCACTCGTCAACGGCGGCAAGCTGATCGAACCGACCTTCCTGCCGCGCACCGAGGAGCAGGCCGACGCCGTCTCCACACCGGTGGTCAAAAAGAGCACCAGCGACGACATGCGCTTCCTGCTTCGCTGGAACGGCATTGCAGGCTCCGGCAAGCGCGCACTGGTGCCGGGCTTCAACGTCGGCGGCAAGACCGGCACGGCCGACAAGGTGGTCAACGGCCGCTATGCCAGCGACCAGAACTTCAACGCCTTCCTCGCGGCCTTCCCGATCGACAACCCGAAATACATCGTGCTGACCTTCATCGACGCGCCGAAGACCGGCGAGGGTGGCGGGCGCACCGCAGGCTCGAACGCGGCTCCCATGGTTCGCGACATCATCAGCCGCTCTGCGCCGCTGCTCGGTGTCGAACCAAAGTTTGGAGAAGACGGTTCTGCCTTGCTTGTGTCTTATTAGACATGAAATGAGAAAGCGGACGATTCGCGATTCTTGCGGATCGAAATCGATGCGAGACGTGCGTTCATGAAGATCAAAGACCTGGCGGGATCGAGCTTCCCGGAACTTTCGGCGCAACTGAGCGGCGCTGCCGCCGATATCGACGTTGCCGGACTGACGGCCGATAGCCGGCAGGTTCAGCCAGGGGATCTCTTCGTCGCCGTTTCCGGCAGCAAGGCCAATGGCAGCGCCTATGTCGCCGATGCCCTGAAGCGCGGCGCGGTCGCCGTCGTCACCGAAGCTGGCTCGGACGTCGACACTTCGGCAGCGCCGGTCCTGAAGCTTTCCGAACCTCGCGCCTTTCTCGCCCGCGCTGCCGCTGCCTTCTATGGCCGCCAGCCGGAAACCATGGTCGCCGTCACCGGCACCGCTGGCAAGACCTCGGTCGCCTCCTTCACCCGCCAGGTCTGGGCGCATTCCGGTCTTGCAGCCGCGATGATCGGCACGACCGGCGTCGTCGCACCCGGGCGTAACGATTACGGCTCGCTGACGACGCCCGATCCGGTGTCGCTGCACAAGCTGCTCGCCGAACTTGCCGATGCCGGCGTCACCCATGCGGCGATGGAGGCCTCCAGCCACGGCCTCGACCAGAGCCGGCTCGACGGCGTGCGCCTGTCGGCTGCCGCCTTCACCAATCTCGGCCGCGATCACATGGACTACCACCCGACGGTGGAGCACTACATGGCCTCCAAGATGCGGCTGTTCGAGGCGCTGTTGCCGAAGGGCGCGCCCGCGGTGATTTTTGCCGACGACCAGTGGTCGGACCAGGCCATCGCCGCTGCCCGCAAGGCCAAGCTCGACGTGCGGACGGTCGGCCGCAAGGGCGATTACATTTCGCTGAAGCGGGTCGAGCACTTCCGCCACAAGCAGTCGGCCGAAGTGCATGTCGGCGACGACATCTTCGAGATCCACATTCCGCTTGCCGGCGACTTCCAGGTGGCCAATGCGCTCGTGGCGGCCGGCCTTGCCATGTCCACCGGCATCAGCGCCAAGGCGGCCTTCTCCGCGCTTGAAAAGCTGCAGGGGGCCTCCGGTCGTCTTGAACTGGTCGGCCAGACCAGGGACGGCGCGCTCGCCTATGTCGATTACGCCCACAAGCCGGATGCGCTGGAAAACGTGCTCGCCTCGGTGCGGCCGTTCACGACCGGCCGCGTCGTCGTGGTGTTCGGCTGCGGCGGCGACCGCGACAAGGGTAAGCGCCCGATCATGGGCGAGATCGCCACCCGGCTTGCCGACGTGACGATCGTGACCGACGACAATCCGCGCTCGGAAGTGCCCGATGTGATCCGCGCCGAAATCATGGCGGCGGCCAGGGGCGCCATCGAAATCGGCGACCGCGCCACGGCGATCCGCACGGCGGTCGGCATGCTGAAGACCGGCGACACGCTGATCGTCGCCGGCAAGGGGCACGAGGAGGGGCAGACGATCGGCTCCGTCACGTTGCCCTTCTCGGATCACGCGGAGGTCCGCAAGGCATTGGGAGGCTTGTGATTTGAACTGGCTCTGGACAAGCAGCGATCTCCTGGCCGCCATGAATGGCCGGCCGGTCGGCAATCTGCCTGAAGGCATCTCGGGGATCTCCATCGACAGCCGCTCGATCGGCAAGGGCGAAGCCTTCTTCGCGATCAAGGGTGATCGCGTGGATGGCCACGACTATGCGGGGATCGCGCTCGCCAATGGCGCCGCGGTGCTGGTCGTCAGCGAAGGCAAGCTGCCGGCGCTCGGACGGCTGAATGCGCCGATGATCGTCGTCGACGACGTGCTCGAAGCGATGATCCGGCTCGGCTGTGCGGCGCGCGACCGCAGTGCCGCCAAGATCATCGCCGTCACCGGTTCGGTCGGCAAGACGACCACCAAGGAGATGCTGCGCCACGTGCTTCAGCCGCAGGGCCGCGTGCATGTGTCGGTCGCCTCCTTCAACAATCACTGGGGTGTGCCGCTGACGCTTGCGCGCATGCCCGAGGCAACCGATTTCGGCGTCTTCGAAATCGGCATGAACCATCCGGGCGAGATCCGGCCGCTGACCGCCATGGTGCGCCCGCATGTGGCCATCGTCACTAGCATCGCTGCCGCCCATCTTGGCAATTTCGAGAGCCTCGACCAGATCGCCGAAGCCAAGGCCGAGATCTTCGAAGGCGTCGTCAATGGCGGCCACGCGCTGATCATTCACGACAGCCCGCAGTACAAGCTGCTCGAAGACGCCGCGGCAGTTGCCGGCGTCAGCCACATCCATTCCTTCGGCGCCAACCCGAAGGCCGAATTCCGGCTGGTTGAATTCAGCGGCGGTGCGGAGGGTTCCATTCTCTGGGCCGGCATCGGCGGTCGCACGTTGGAAGTCGCGATCGGTGCTCCCGGGCGCCACATCGCCGAGAATGCCGTTGCGGTTCTGGCAGCGGTGAAGCTTGCTGGCGGCGATCTCGACTATGCGGCTTCGGCGCTCGCAACCATGCAGGCCGAAACGGGCAGGGGCCGGCGCCATACGCTTTCGATCGGCGGCGGTACGCTGAAGCTGATCGACGAGAGTTACAACGCCAATCCGAGCTCGATGCGGGCGGCAATTTCGCTGCTGCGCGACAGCGAGCCGCCGGTCGGCGGCCGTCGTGTCGCCGTGCTCGGCGACATGCTCGAAATGGGCGAACACGCGGCCGAGGTGCATGCGGCCCTTGCCCGTCCGCTCATCGAAGCCGGTATCACCGATGTCTGGCTCGCCGGACCGCTGATGGCGCACCTGCGCGACGCGCTTCCGCCCGAAGTTTCGGTGATCTATCGCGAGAGCGTTGAGGACCTCAAAGCCTATGCGCTGGCCGCTGTCGCGCCGGGCGACGTTGTCATGGTCAAGTCGTCCAAGGGGACCGGCTGCGCCAAGATCGTGCAGGCGCTGATCGAGAGCTATCCGGAGACGCAAGCCGAGGAATACGGGGCCGAGGGAACCGAGGCCGAGGGGTAGCCGGCGTAATAAAAGCCGGCGGAACCGCCCATGATGGCGCGGTGGATACAGTTTGAGGTTAGGCGGCGCGCCCTAACACTTTCGCATGCAAGCGCGTATCGTTTTTCAGATGATTCTGTTGGACGTGTTTCGAAATACTACGGCGCCGCGTCTCCCGGGGCGGGAAAGCTTCGCTGTAACACTTTAAACTGCTGCATCATTGTGCAGGAAACCTTTGGGGAAAGGTCCCTTATGCTCATTTGGCTTGTGGAACTGGCGGACCACTTTCAGTTTTTCAATCTTTTTCGCTACATCACGTTCCGCACCGGCGCGGCGCTCTTCACGTCGGCCATGATCGTCTTCCTCTTTGGGCCCGCGATGATCGCCTCGCTGCGCATCCGCCAGGGCAAGGGCCAGCCGATCCGCGCCGACGGGCCGCAGACGCATTTCAAGAAGGCCGGCACGCCGACCATGGGCGGCCTGATGATCCTGGCCGGCATCGTCGTCTCGTCGCTGCTCTGGGCCGATCTGTCGAGCGTCTACGTCGTCTCGACGCTGCTCGTCACGCTCGGCTTCGGCGCCATTGGCTTCTACGATGATTACCTCAAGGTTACGAAGCAGTCGGACAAGGGCTTTTCCGGCAAGGCACGCCTCGGCATCGAATTCGTGATCGCGGCGATCGCCGTGTTCTTCATGATGCAGGCCTCGCTTTCGGGCGGTCCGTCCGGCTCCACTTTCGGCTCCTCCGTCACTTTCCCCTTCTTCAAGGACCTGATCGTCAATCTCGGCTATTTCTTCGTGCTGTTCGGTGGCTTCGTCATCGTCGGCGCCGGCAATGCCGTGAACCTGACCGACGGTCTCGACGGTCTTGCGATCGTGCCTGTGATGATCGCCGCTGCCGCCTTCGGCCTGATTGCCTATCTCGCTGGTAACGCCGTCTTCGCCAACTATCTGCAGATCCATTTCGTGCCCGGCACGGGCGAGCTTGCCGTCATCCTCGGCGCTGTCATCGGCGCCGGCCTCGGCTTCCTCTGGTTCAATGCGCCGCCGGCCGCCATCTTCATGGGCGACACCGGGTCGCTGGCGCTTGGCGGCCTGATTGGCACCGTAGCCGTTGCCGTCAAGCACGAGATCGTCATGATCATCATCGGCGGCCTCTTCGTCATGGAGACGCTGTCGGTCATCATCCAGGTCTTCTGGTTCAAGCGCACCGGCCGCCGCGTCTTCCTGATGGCGCCGATCCACCACCACTTCGAAAAGAAGGGCTGGACCGAGAGCCAGGTCGTGATCCGATTCTGGATCATCGCCGTCATCCTGGCGATGGTTGGCCTCTCCACCCTCAAGCTGCGGTGAGCGGACGATGATCCCGGTCACTTCCTTCAAGGGCAGGAAAGTCGCTCTCTTCGGTCTCGGAGGTTCGGGCCTTGCGACCGCGCAGGCGCTCGTCGCCGGTGGTGCCGAGGTTACCGCATGGGACGACAACCCGGATAGCGTCGCCAAGGCTTCGGCCGCAGGCGTGCCGACGGCGGACCTGCGCACCGTCGACTGGGCGGCCTTTGCCGCCTTCGTGCTTTCGCCCGGCGTGCCGCTTACGCATCCCAAGCCGCACTGGACTGTGGATCTTGCCCATGCGGTTGGTGTCGAGATCATCGGCGACGTCGAACTTTTCGTGCGCGAACGCCGGGCGCATGCGCCCGATTGCCCCTTCATCGCGATAACCGGCACCAACGGCAAATCGACGACGACGGCGCTGATCGCACATATCCTCAAAGAAAGCGGCCGAGACACGCAGCTCGGCGGCAATATCGGCACCGCGGTGCTGACGCTTGATCCTCCGAAGGCCGGGCGCTTCTACGTGGTCGAGTGCTCGTCCTACCAGATCGATCTGGCGCCGACGCTGAACCCGACGGCAGGCATACTGCT
Source organism: Ensifer sp. SL37 (assembly GCF_026672675.1). Classification (NCBI taxonomy): domain Bacteria; kingdom Pseudomonadati; phylum Pseudomonadota; class Alphaproteobacteria; order Hyphomicrobiales; family Rhizobiaceae; genus Ensifer; species Ensifer sp. SL37. The sequence goes on from NZ_JAPPRN010000006.1 coordinate 2,827,296, forward strand.
CAACCTGACACCCGATCATCTCGATCGCCACGGCACGATGCAGCATTACGCCGACATCAAGGAACGGCTGGTCGCCGGTAGCGGCACGGCAATCGTCGGTGTCGACGACAGCTTCTCGGCGCTGATCGCCGATCGCGTCGAGCGCGCCGGCACCAGGACCGTGCGGATCTCCCGTCGCCATGTGCTGGCAAGCGGCCTCTATGCCGAGGGCCCGCGCATCCTGAAGGCTGAAGGTGGCACTTCCGGCCTGTTCGTCGATCTCGACGGCATCCAGACGCTGCGCGGCGGTCACAACGCCCAGAACGCAGCCGCGGCCATCGCGGCCTGCCTTGCGGTTGGCGTCAGCGCGGCGGAAATCCACGCAGGCCTGAAGAGCTTCCCCGGTCTCAAGCACCGCATGCAGCCGGTCGGCCGCAAGGGTACGGTGGTCTTCGTCAATGACAGCAAGGCGACCAATGCGGATGCGGCGGCGCCGGCGCTTTCGAGCTATGACCGCATCTACTGGATCGCCGGCGGTCTGCCGAAGGAAGGGGGCATCACGACGCTTGCACCCTTCTTCCCGAAGATCGCCAAGGCCTATCTGATCGGCGAGGCCGCACCGGCTTTCGCCGCGACGCTTGGCGAAGCGGTTCCCTATGAGATCTCGGGCACGCTGGAGCAGGCGGTAGCGCATGCCGCGGCCGATGCCGGCAGGGACGAGACGGGCGGCTCGGCGGTGATGCTCTCACCGGCTTGCGCAAGCTTCGACCAGTATAAGAACTTCGAGGTACGCGGTGATGCCTTCGTCGGACATGTGCGCGCGATCGAAGGCGTGACGATGCTGATTTGATCCCTCGGCCGGCGCGCATGCGTGCCGGTCGATGCGGAAGGTGGTGCGGGATTTCGGACGTGGGCGCGATGGGCGCCGGAGAAGGGGACTGACAAGATGGTAAGCCGAGCCGAACGTGGCCCCGTGGCCGACTGGTTCTGGACGATCGACAGGTTCTTTCTGGCGACCTTCATCCTGTTGATGGGCGTCGGCTTCATGCTGTCCTTTGCGGCGAGCCCGGCGGTTGCCGAGCGTATCGGCCTCGACAGCTTCCACTTCGTCCGGCGCCACGCACTCTTCCTTCTGCCGTCGCTGGTGGTGATGGTGGGGATTTCCTTCCTCTCGCCGCGCCAGGTCCGGCGCGCGGCGATTCTGCTTCTTGCCGGTTCGCTCGGCATGATGGTGCTGGTGCTCTTCATCGGCGAAGAGGTGAAGGGCTCGATGCGCTGGATTTCGCTCGGTGGGATTTCGATCCAGCCGTCGGAGTTCATGAAACCGGCCTTCGTCGTCGTCTGTGCCTGGCTGTTTTCCGAACATGCGCGCCAGCCGGAAATCCCCGGTAATCTCTTTGCCATCCTGCTCTTCGGCATCGTCGCGGCCCTGCTTGTCGCCCAGCCCGACCTCGGCCAGACGATCCTGACCACCGCCGTCTGGGGCGGCATGTTCTTCATGGCCGGCATGCCCTGGCTCTGGATCATCCTGCTTGGCGGTGCGGCCCTTGGCGGCTTCTTCGTCGCCTATACGTTGCTGCCGCACGTGGCCGCGCGTATCGACAAGTTCCTGACGGGCGAAGGCGACACCTTCCAGATGGATACCGCCCGCGAGGCGATCATCCGCGGCGACTGGTTCGGCCGGGGCCCGGGCGAAGGCATCGTCAAGCGCATCATCCCGGACAGCCATACCGACTTCGTCTTTTCCGTTGCCGCCGAGGAATTCGGCATCGTCTTCTGCATGGTCATCGTGCTGATCTTCGCCTTCCTGGTGATGCGCGGCCTCAACCATGCCTTCCGCGAACGCAACGACTTCAACCGGTTCGCCGTTGCCGGCCTGGTGCTTCAGATCGGCATCCAGTCGATGATCAACATCGGCGTGAACCTCGAACTGCTTCCGGCCAAGGGCATGACCCTGCCGCTGATCTCCTATGGTGGCTCGTCCATGGTGGCGATCTGCGTCACTGCCGGCTTCATCCTGGCCTTGACCCGTCACCGCCCGGAGAAGCGCGCCGTGGAGCGCAGCCTGTTTCGGTCCGGCATTGGCGTGCCGGCGGAGTAAAATATGACTAAAGGCATCATCCTGCTTGCCGCCGGCGGTACCGGCGGCCATCTCTTTCCGGCAGAAGCGCTGGCCCACGAGCTGAAGGCCATGGGCTATTCGGTGCATCTGGTCACCGATAGCCGCGCCGAACGTTATGCCGGCAAGTTCCCGGCCGACGAGGTTCATGTCGTGCCTTCGGCGACAATCGGCTCGAAGAACCCGGTCAGCGTCGTCAAATCGCTCTGGACGCTGTGGAGCGGCATGCGCGCGGCGCGAAAGCTGATTGCCCGGCTGAAGCCCAAGGCCGTCGTCGGCTTCGGTGGCTACCCGACCGTGCCGCCGCTCTTGGCGGCAACCGGCATGGGTGTGCCGTCGATCATCCACGAGCAGAACGCCGTCATGGGCCGCGCCAACAAGGCGCTGGCCTCGCGCGTCAAGGCGATCGCCGGTGGCTTTCTTCCGGAGGGCACGGGCGCCTTTGCCGCGAAAACCGTGACGACGGGCAACCCCGTTCGCCCGGCGGTGCTAGCCGCCGCCAACACGCCCTATGCGTCGGCTGTCGGCGACGCGCCATTCCATCTCGTCGTCTTCGGCGGCAGCCAGGGCGCACAGTATTTTTCCAAGGCAGTACCGCAGGCGATCTGCCGTCTCGACGACGAGGTTCGCCAGCGGTTCAAGGTCACGCAGCAGGCCCGGCCGGAAGACAGGGACGGCGTGATCGCCACCTATGAGAAGCTCGGTGTGCCCGCCGAGGTCTCGCCGTTCTTCACCGATATGGCCGAGCGCATCGCCGGCGCTCAGCTCGTCATTTGCCGCTCCGGCGCCTCGACGGTATCGGAGCTTGCGGTCATCGGCCGGCCGGCGATCCTCGTGCCCTATCCCTATGCGCTCGATCACGACCAGGCGGCCAATGCGGCCGCCCTTGCCGCCAAGGGTGGCGCACGCGTGATCGCGCAGGCCGAACTCACCGCCGACCGTCTCGCCGGCATCCTCAATGATGCGATCGGCAAGCCGCAATCGCTCGCGGAGATGGCGGCAAATGCCCGGGAAACCGGCAAGCCGGACGCAGCAAGCTTGCTTGCATTCCTCGTAGAGGCTATTGCCAGCGGTTTGACAGTCGAGAAATTCAGGGAAACACGCTCATGAAAATGCCGAAAACCATCGGGCTGGTCCATTTCATCGGTATCGGCGGCATCGGCATGAGCGGCATCGCCGAGGTGCTGCACAATCTCGGACACAAGGTCCAGGGTTCCGACCAGTCCGACAGTGCCAATGTGCAGCGCCTGCGCGCCAAGGGCATCGAGGTCTTCGTCGGCCACAAGGCGGAAAACCTCGGCGAAGCAGAGGTGATCGTCGTTTCGACCGCGATCAAGAAGGACAATCCGGAACTGATCGCCGCGCGCGAGAAGTTCCTTCCCGTTGTGCGCCGCGCCGAGATGCTGGCCGAGCTCATGCGCTTCCGCAATGCGATCGCGATCGGCGGCACGCATGGCAAGACGACCACGACCTCGATGGTCGCAGCGCTGCTCGAGGCCGGCGGGCTCGACCCGACCGTCATCAACGGCGGCATCATCAATGCCTATGGCACCAACGCCCGAATGGGCGAGGGCGAGTGGATGGTGGTTGAGGCCGACGAATCCGACGGCACGTTCCTGAAGCTGCCGGCTGACGTTGCCATCGTTACCAATATCGACCCGGAACATCTCGACCACTACGGCAATTTCGATGCCGTTCGCGCCGCGTTCCGCCAGTTCGTCGAGAACGTGCCCTTCTACGGTTTCGGCGTGCTCTGCCTCGACCATCCGGAAGTGCAGACCATGGTCGGCAAGATCGAGGACCGCAAGGTCGTGACCTACGGCGAGAACCCGCAGGCCGACGTGCGCTTCCACAACATCCGCATGGACGGCGCTACCTCCGTCTTCGACATCGAGATCCGCCGCCGGCGCACCGGCCAGGTGATCCCGATGAAGGACCTGCGCCTGCCGATGCCCGGCCGCCACAACGTGTCCAATGCGACCGCGGCGATCGCCGTTGCGCAGCGCCTCGGCGTCAGCCCGGAAGCGATCGCCAAGGGGCTTGCCTCCTTCAGCGGCGTCAAGCGCCGCTTCACGCTGACCGGCGAGACGAACGGCGTGCGCGTCTATGACGACTACGGCCACCATCCGGTCGAGATCAAGGCGGTGCTGCGCGCCGCGCGCGAGGCGTGCCAGGGCCGAATCATTGCCGTGCACCAGCCGCACCGCTACTCGCGCCTTTCGAGCCTGTTTGAAGATTTTTCGGCCTGCTTCAACGATGCCGACACGATCCTGATCGCCCCTGTCTATGCGGCCGGCGAAGACCTCATTCCGGGCGCAACGGCCGAGGAACTGGTCGATCGCATCAAGGCGGGTGGCCATCGTGACGCCCGTTACGTCTCCGGTCCGGAGGCAATCGCGCCGGTTGTCAGCAAGATTGCACAGCCCGGCGATTTTGTGGTTCTCTTGGGGGCTGGCAGCATCACCTACTGGGCGGCTGCCCTGCCTAAGGAACTCGCGGATATTTCAGGAAATTGAGCATGAAACAGGTCAACGGTCAGAAACTACTGGAATCGCTCGGAAGTGGCGTCAGCGCTGTGCGCGGCCGTATCACGCCGGATGCGCCGATGGATCGTGTCACCTGGTTCCGCGCCGGCGGTCTTGCCGAGCTGATGTTCCAGCCGCACGACACCGACGATCTCATCACCTTCCTGAAGCTGGTCCCCGCTGAAGTGCCGGTCATGGTCGTCGGCGTCGGCTCGAACCTGCTGGTGCGCGACGGCGGCATTCCCGGCGTTGTCATCCGGCTGTCGGCCAAGGGTTTTGGCGATCTGGAGCTGGTCGGCGAAAACCGCATCAAGGCCGGCGCGATCTGCCCGGACAAGAACATCGCCGCCATGGCGCTCGATCACGGCATTGGCGGCTTCTACTTCTACTACGGCATTCCCGGCTCGCTCGGCGGCGCGCTGCGCATGAACGCCGGCGCCAATGGTGCCGAGACCCGCGAACGGGTCGTCGAGGTGCACGCGGTCGACCGTCAGGGCAACCAGCATGTGCTGTCGAATGCCGACATGGGCTATGCCTACCGCCATTCGGCGGCGGCGAAGGACCTCATCTTCACCCACGCGGTGTTCGAAGGCTACGCCGAGGACAAGAACAAGATCCGCACCGACATGGATGCCGTGCGCCAGCATCGCGAAACGGTGCAGCCGATCCGCGAAAAGACCGGTGGCTCGACCTTCAAGAACCCGGAGGGCCACTCGGCCTGGAAGCTGATCGACGAGGCCGGCTGCCGCGGCATGATGATCGGCAGCGCGCAGATGTCGCCGCTGCACTGCAACTTCATGATCAACACCGGCCAGGCGACCGGCTACGAGCTCGAATATCTCGGCGAAACCGTGCGCCAGCGCGTGCTCGAACATTCCGGCGTCCGGCTCGAATGGGAGATCAAGCGCATCGGTAACTTCATGCCGGGCTACGAGATCAAGGAGTTCCTCGGCCGCGGCATCGCGTAAGGCTCGGTTGCGAGACGTAATCTGAAAGGCCGTGGCGGAAGCGCTGCGGCCTCTTGTTTTTCCGGCGGGCGGCAAGCGGCTGCCAGCGCCTTTGCAGAATGCCGGGGTCCCTACTCAATGACGGCCGAGGAGAAAGCTCGAGTGCGTTGCTTGCAAAGACTGTCGTATGCGAGGTTGCTCGCCGTTTCAGCCCTATTGGCCAATCTTGCGTTCTTTGCGCCCGTCAAGGCTATGGATGAGGTGCGTCTGCACGCTGCCGTCGCCTCGCTCGGTGACGGTGCTGACGCCCAGCGTCTCGAAGCCAGGGTTGCCGATCTCGTAAAATCAGGCGACCAGATCGAGCTTGCGAAGCTGGCCGAACAGATCCGGATGAAAGACGGCGATTTCCTCGACATTCTGGCAAAGTACTATGAGCAGCCGGAGCAAGCGAACGCGACGCCCGGTTGGCAGCAGATCGCACTCTCAATGGGGCCATGCCACTACGCCAACGCTGCCATCCGCATCGTCGCGATGACGATCGCGAACGGCACTCACCCAGCCATCCGAAACGGCGTTGTCATGATCGACGGCACGGAGGTCGACAATATTTTCGCGGAATCGATGCATCGCTGCGAGTTGATTGCGCGTCTTCCCAAGTCCACGCGGCAGGTCGGCTCTAGCTGCGCCATGACCGGCGACTGCGCCGACGATCCGGACCTCATGGAGTGAGCCGAGCCACCCGCGCTTTGCTGGCGCCGGGCCATTGCCTGCTGCGATCGTCATCGGTTTGGCTTCGGAGGCTTCGCAAACAGCACCCGCTAAGCGAAAGGGCCGCAGCGTTGCCGCTGCGGCCCTTCTTGGTTGTGATCGGCCGCGCTAGGCGCGGCCAGTCGTGATCAGGCCGAAACCTCGTCTTCCGTCGACAGCACCAGGCACAGAAGCGTGATGGCGGCGGCGGCGAGCAGGTAGTAGCCGACGTAATCCAGGCTATAGTTGGTGGCGAGCCAGGTGGCGATGTACGGCGCCAGCGACGCGCCGAAGATGCCGGCGAGGTTGAAGGTCATGGACGCGCCGGTGTAGCGCACCGAGGTCGGGAAGGGGGCTGCCAGCGCTGCGCCGATCGGGCCGTAGGTGAGGCCCATGAGGCCGAGGCCGATGATCGAGAACAGGAAGGCGCCGCCGAGGCCGCCGGCAAGAAGCGGGGCCATGAACAGGCCGAAGACTCCGATGCCAATGGTGGTGATGATCAAGATCAGGCGACGGCCGTAGCGGTCCGAGAGGATACCGGCAACCGGGATCATCAGGCCGAAGAAGACGACGCCGGTCATCTGCACGACCAGGAACTGCTCACGCGAATAGCCGAGCTTCGCCGTGCCCCAGGAGAGCGAGAAGACGGTCATCAGGTAGAACAGCACGAAGGTCGCAAGCGCCACGAAAGTGCCGAGCACCAGGCTGCGCTTGTGGAAACGGAAGATCTCGGCGATCGGCACCTGCACGCGCTCGTGCTTGTCGACGGCCTTCTGGAACTCTGGCGTTTCGGTGATCTTCAGGCGGACATAAAGGCCGACGGCGACGAGCAGGATGCTGGCGATGAACGGCACGCGCCAGCCCCAGGCGAGGAAGGCTTCGTTGCTCATCACTTCGCCGAGGATCAGGAAGGTGCCGGCCGACAGGATGAAGCCGATCGGCGCGCCGAGCTGCGGGAACATGGCGTACCAGCTGCGCTTGCCCTCAGGCGCATTCTCGGTGGCAAGCAGCACTGCGCCGCCCCATTCGCCGCCAAGGCCGAGACCCTGGCCGAAACGGCAAAGCGCGAGCAGCAGCGGAGCTGCGACGCCGATCGTGGCATAGGTCGGCAGAAGGCCGATGACGACCGTGGAGATGCCCATGGTCATCAGCGCCGCAACCAGCGTCGCCTTGCGGCCGACCTTGTCGCCGAAGTGGCCGAAGATCACGGCGCCGAAGGGGCGGGCGAAAAAAGCGATCGAGAAGGTCGCGAAGGATTGCAGCATTGCCGAGGTCGGGTCCGAGCCCGGGAAGAACAGGTGCGGGAACACCAGAACAGCGGCGGTGGCGTAAACGTAGAAGTCGAAGAATTCGATGGTCGTGCCGACGAGGCTTGCGAACAGCACCCGGGCAGGGGAGTTCACTGCCGCGTGCTTTGACGCATTGTCCTTCGGCGACAGGGAGGTTGTCGCGTCTGTCATTATCATTGTTCCTATGGATGTAAGACCGTCTTGGGAGGCGGGTGCGGGCGTCTTAACGCAAGTTTCGACATGACGAAACCCTGATATCGTAAGAAGTGCGAACGATATCGGCGTCATGCGCATCATTATTCTGTCGGCGCTCCGCTCTGGGGCCGCGGCGCGGGACGGCCTTTTCGCTTGCGCCTCAACTGCTTTGCCGTAGGCAGATTTTCACGTTTTGCGGGAGGTTCGCTTGGCGGGACAACCCGGATTGACGAGAATCAAATTGTGGCAAACTCTCGACGGCGAAGCGATCGGCTTCGTTTTTCAGGAGCGAATGCATGTTCAAAAGGCTTTCTGCGGAATTTCTCGGTACATTCTGGCTCGTTTTCGGCGGTTGCGGCAGCGCCGTGCTGGCGGCTGCCCTACCTGAGGTCGGTATTGGCTATCTCGGCGTCTCCTTTGCTTTTGGCCTGACGGTGCTGACCATGGCCTATGCGGTCGGCGGCATTTCCGGCGGGCATTTCAATCCGGCCGTCTCGGTGGGGTTGCTGGTTGCGGGCAAGTTCCCCGCGCACAAACTTGTCGGCTATGTCATCGCCCAGGTGCTGGGTGCCATCGCCGCGGCGGCGGTTATCTATCTGATCGCCAGCGGCAAGGGGGATTTCCAGCTCGGTGGCTTCGCTGCCAACGGTTACGGCGAGCATTCGCCGGGCGGCTACTCGCTGACGGCGGCGCTGGTTGCCGAGGTGGTGCTGACCGCCTTCTTCCTGTTCATCATTCTCGGCTCCACCCATGGCCGAGTGCCCGCGGGCTTTGCGCCGATCGCCATCGGCCTGGCGCTGACCCTGATCCATCTGGTCTCGATCCCGGTGACGAACACGTCGATCAATCCGGCCCGCTCGACGGGGCAGGCGCTCTTCGTCGGCGATTGGGCGGTCGCGCAATTGTGGCTGTTCTGGGTGGCGCCGATCGTCGGCGCGGGGATCGCCGGCATCGTCTGGAAGATCGTCGGTGATGACGACTGATCCAATTCGGATGCCGTCAGGCATAGACCCGCCGCCCTGGCTGCGGCGGGTTTTTTCATTTTTTCTTCTGTTTATGCATTAGATTCAAGATTACTCCGCAACCCTTTGATCTCTCGCTAAAATGCCTTGTTCCACATGCGCTTGCGCCTGCAACCGGCGTTTCATTTCCTGACCGGGGTTAACGAAAGTAAACGGTTCGTTAACCTTAATGACGTTCTAGTGACCCCAATGGCGCAGCTGACTCGCGAGGGCGGGAGCCAGCCAGGCGCAAGGAAGCCTTGCGATAGTGGCGTATTGTCTGGGGGTTTGAATGAACGGCAAGCATGTGGCTGTCCTGATGGGCGGATTTTCTTCGGAGCGACCGGTTAGCCTGTCGTCCGGGGCTGCCTGTGCGGATGCCCTGGAGGCTGCCGGCTATCGCGTCACCCGGATCGACGTCGATCGCAATGTCGCAGAGACGCTGGCCGCGCTGCGACCCGACGTTGCCTTCAACGCCCTTCATGGACCGTTCGGCGAGGACGGCACGATCCAGGGCATCCTCGAATATCTTGAGATCCCCTACACCCATTCCGGCGTACTTGCCTCGGCGCTCGCCATGGACAAGGCGCAGGCCAAGCACGTTGCGGCTGCTTCGGGTATTCCAGTTGCCGATGCGCAGGTCATGGATCGCCATGCCTTTGGTCCGAAGCACCCGATGAAGCCGCCTTACGTGGTCAAGCCGGTTTCCGAAGGCTCCAGCTTCGGTGTCGTCATCGTCCAGGAAGATCAGTCGCATCCGCCGCAGGTGGTGACGTCGAGCGAATGGCGTTACGGCGACCGAATCATGGTCGAGCGTTATGTCGCCGGCCGCGAACTGACCTGTGGTGTCATGGGCGACAAGGCGCTCGGCGTCACCGAAATCATCCCGCAGGGCCATGCCTTCTACGATTATGATTCCAAATACGTAAAAGGTGGTTCGCGTCACGTCATTCCGGCACAGATTTCACCAAATATTTACCAAAAAATACAAACACTCGCTCTGAAGGCGCATCAGGCAATCGGTTGCCGGGGCGTCAGCCGATCCGACTTTCGTTTCGATGACAGTTCCTCCGTCGAGGGCGAGCTGATCTGGCTGGAGATCAACACCCAGCCCGGCATGACACCGACCTCCCTGGTGCCCGAGATGGCCGCGCATGCCGGCTACAGCTTCGGTGAGTTTTTGAGTTGGATGGTGGAGGACGCGTCGTGTTTGCGTTGAGGGGCAAAAGGGGCAAGAGGGTTCGTCACCTCGATGGCGCCGCCGCCGTCGATGTGGATGGCGCGCGCGTACTGCCGCGTCCGCTTCGTCGCGTCGTGCGCTTCTTCGTCAGCCTCGGCGCTGGCCGCATCCGCTTTCCCGCCTATACCGGCACGCTGTCGGCGATCGCCTTTTTCGCCGCCACCGGCTTTTACGGCATGTCGCTCGGCGGCCATACGCAGAATTTCGCGCAGGCCTCGACCACGGCCGCAGGCTTCGCGATCGAAGACGTCAAGGTTTCCGGCAACGACCAGACCTCGGAAATCGACATTCTCCAGCAGCTCGGCCTCGACGGCACGACGTCGCTGGTGGCGCTCGATATCGCCGAAGCGCGCAAGCTGATTGCGGAAATGCCCTGGGTGCAGGGCGTCACCGTTCGCAAGATCTATCCCGGCACGATCGAGGTTAGCCTCACCGAGCGCAAGGCCTTCGGCATCTGGCAGCACGGATCGGACCTTTCGCTGATCGAGCGCAGCGGCAGCGTGATCGCGCCCTTGCGCGACAACAAGTTTGCCGCTCTGCCGCTCTTCGTCGGCCGTGACGCCGAAACGGCGGCTGCCGATTTCTACGACGAGTTCTCCCGCTGGCCGGAGATCCGCTCGCGCGTGAAGGCCTTCGTGCGCGTGGCCGGCCGCCGCTGGGACCTGCGCCTCGACAACGGCATCGTCGTCAAGCTGCCGGAGCACGACGTCGCCCGGGCGATGAAGGTGCTCTCCGACATGGAAAGCCAGCACCAGCTCCTCGAGCGCGATATCGCTGCCGTGGATCTGAGGCTCGAAGACAGAACAACAGTTCAGTTGACGCCGGACGCAGTGACCCGGCGCGAAGTTGCCTTGAAGGCGAGGGACAAGATGCTGAAGGCGCAGGAGACCGAAAAGAAGAAAGAAGGCCGCATATGAGTCTATTCGGTTCCTCCAGCTTTGGCCTGCCGCGCCTGAAGCCGCTTTCCTCGAAGCGGTCTCATGTCGTCTCGGTGCTGGATATCGGTTCGACCAAGGTGGTCTGCATGATCGGCCGGCTGACGCCGCGCGCCGAAAGCCAGATCCTGCCCAACCGTACGCATAGCGTCGAAATCATCGGCATCGGCCACCAGAAGTCCCGCGGCGTCAAGAACGGCGTCGTCGCCGACCTCGATGCGGTCGAGAGCGTCGTCCGGCTCGCCGTCGATGCGGCCGAGCGCATGGCCGGCCTCACCATAGACAGCCTGATTGTCAACGTTTCGGCCGGCCGGCTGCAGAGCGACGTCTATACCGCGACGATCGATCTCGGCGGCCAGGAAGTCGACGCCAATGATCTGCGCAAGGTTCTCTCCGCCGCCGGCCAGCAGTCGCTGCGCTCCGACCGCGCCATCCTGCACTCGCTGCCGACGGGCTTCTCGCTCGACGGCGAGCGCGGCATCCGCGATCCGCTCGCCATGTTCGGCGACGTTCTCGGCGTCGACATGCATGTGCTGACGGCCGAACGGGCAGCGCTCAAGAACCTCGAACTCTGCGTCAATCGCGCCCACCTTTCGGTCGAGGGCATGGTGGCGACCCCCTATGCCAGCGGTCTTGCCGCTCTGGTCGACGACGAGGTCGAACTCGGCTGTGCGGCGATCGACATGGGTGGCGGCACGACGACGATCTCGGTCTTTGCCGAAGGCAAGCTGGTTCACGCTGACGCTGTCAGCCTCGGCGGCCATCACGTGACGACGGATCTGGCGCGCGGTCTTTCGACCCGCATCGAGGATGCCGAACGGCTGAAGGTCGTGCACGGGTCGGCTCTGCCCAACAGCGCCGACGAACGCGACATCGTATCGGTGCCGCCGATCGGCGAGGACGACCGCGATCAGCCGACGCATGTGCCGCGCGCACTTGTGTCGCGCATCGTGCGCGCCCGCATCGAAGAGACGCTGGAACTCATCCGCGATCGCATCCAGCGCTCGGGCTTCAGCCCGATCGTCGGCAAGCGAATCGTTCTGACGGGCGGCGCCAGCCAGCTGACTGGCCTGCCGGAAGCGGCTCGCCGCATCCTCGCCCGCAATGTTCGCATCGGCCGTCCGCTCGGAGTTTCCGGGCTGCCGGCCGCTGCCAAGGGCCCGGCCTTCTCCACGGCGGTCGGCCTGATGATCTATCCGCAGGTCGCCGACCTCGAGACCCATGCCTCCCACGGCGGCATGTTCTCGGCGCTCGGCGCCGGCAACGGCCGCATCGCCCGCATGGGCCAGTGGCTGAAAGAGAGCTTTTGAGTGACGGCCGGCTCCGACAGGGACGGGGCCGGGTGAAGACAAACTAGGACTTTGAGAGATTTGGCCGGCTCGGCAAGGCGGCCAGAAACCAGAAGGAACGGGACTATGACTATCAACTTGCAAAAGCCGGATATCACGGAGCTGAAGCCCCGCATCACCGTCTTTGGTGTAGGTGGCGGCGGCGGCAATGCTGTCAACAACATGATCACCGCAGGCCTCCAGGGCGTCGATTTCGTCGTCGCCAACACGGATGCCCAGGCACTCACCATGACCAAGGCCGAGCGCATCATCCAGATGGGCGTCGCCGTCACCGAAGGTCTCGGCGCCGGTTCGCAGCCGGAAGTCGGCCGTGCGGCCGCCGAAGAGTGCATCGATGAGATCATCGATCACCTCAACGGCACCCACATGTGCTTCGTCACCGCCGGCATGGGCGGCGGCACCGGCACCGGTGCAGCCCCGATCGTCGCACAGGCCGCCCGCAACAAGGGCATCCTGACGGTCGGCGTCGTCACCAAGCCGTTCCATTTCGAAGGCGCGCGCCGCATGCGGCTCGCCGACCAGGGCATCGCCGAACTGCAGAAGTCGGTCGACACCCTGATCGTCATCCCGAACCAGAACCTCTTCCGCATCGCCAACGACCGCACGACCTTTGCGGACGCGTTTGCTATGGCCGACCAGGTTCTCTATTCGGGCGTTGCCTGCATCACCGACCTCATGGTCAAGGAAGGCCTCATCAACCTCGACTTCGCCGACGTCCGCTCGGTGATGCGCGAAATGGGCCGCGCCATGATGGGCACCGGCGAAGCTTCGGGCGAAGGCCGCGCACTGGCCGCCGCCGAAGCCGCGATCGCCAACCCGCTGCTCGACGAAACCTCGATGAAGGGCGCCCAGGGCCTCCTGATCTCGATCACCGGCGGCCGCGACCTCACCCTGTTCGAACTCGACGAAGCGGCTACCCGTATTCGCGAAGAAGTCGACCCGGATGCCAACATCATCCTCGGCGCGACGTTCGACGAAGACCTCGAAGGCCTCATCCGCGTCTCGGTCGTTGCCACCGGCATCGACCGCACGGCCGCGGAGGTGGCGGGTCGTTCCGCCGACTTTCGTCCGGTAGCAGCAAAGCCGGTCGTCCGCCCGTCCGCCGCCGTTCCGGCCCATCAGCCGCAGCCGGTTGCCCAGCACCAGCCGGCCCCGGTTCACCAGCCGGTGATGCAGCAGCCGGTCGCCCAGCCGGTTCAGCAGCCGATGCAGCAGCAGGCAACCGCCGACCAGATCGCAGCCGCCATCCGCGAAGCCGAAATGGAGCGCGAGCTCGACATCGCGACCCGGGCTGCCCAGGTGCAGGCCCAGGCCCCGGTTCAGCAGCCGATGCACGACGACAACTTTCGTCCCCAGAGCAAGCTTTTCGCCGGTGCTGCACCGGTAGAGGCCGCTCCGGTCATGCGCCAGCCGCAGCCGCAGATGCAGCCGGTTCAGCCCCAGCCGCAGCCGATCATGCGCCAGGAGCCCGTCGCTCCGGTCATGCGCCAGCAGCCGGAACAGGTTCGCATGCCGAAGGTCGAAGACTTTCCGCCGGTCGTAAAGGCAGAGATGGACCGCCGCGCACAGCCGGCTGCCCCGATGCAGGAAGAGCGCGGCCCGATGGGTCTGCTCAACCGCATCACCAGCTCGCTCGGCCTGCGTGACCGCGAACAGACTCCGGCAGCCGCCGACATGACGGCTTCCGCCCCGACCGCTGCTTCCCAGCAGCGCCGGCCGCTCTCGCCGGAAGCGAGCCTCTATGCGCCGCGCCGCGGCCAGCTTGACGATCACGGTCGTGCTTCGCCGCAGGCGCGCCCGCAAGAAGATGATCAGCTCGAAATCCCGGCGTTCCTGCGCCGTCAATCGAACTGATTGGAAGGCCCGTTCCTTCACCTTGCCGAATGCCCGGGCAACTGCCCGGGCATTTTTGCATTTTGTTCATTATTTCAGGTGTTTGATTCGATGTTACGGACCGTCGCAAATGCGTAACAAAGCGAAACGAACAGTGATTTGGAATGGTGCCTCCAAACTCCTATTTTCAGACTCGGAATTGGGGACGCATGCGATTCGATCAAGCGCTGTCTGTTCGAAACGCAGAGGACCGGTCGTTGAGCCGGGACTCTCGGGCATCTTTCTTGTGCCCTGAAGATCGTTGCGTCCACCAGCAGGTTTTGGCCATTGGCCACAGGTATTGAAAGTGACGAGAATGGGAATCGAATTGCTCGGGTTTCAGACGACGATTGCAAGCCCGGTAACGCTCAAGGGAATTGGCGTTCATTCCGGTGCGGAAGTGTCGATCACCTTCCATCCGGCCGAAGCCGATGCGGGCATCGTTTTCCAGCGCGTTCTCTCCAACGGCCGGGTCAGCGAATACAAGGCGGTTTCCTCGCAGGTCGGCAACACCGATCTCTGCACCGTTCTCGGCATGTCGCCGGCGACTTCGATCGCCACGATCGAGCATGTGATGGCGGCGATCTACGCGCTCGGCCTCGACAACCTCACGGTCGAAGTGCACGGCGCCGAAATGCCGATCATGGACGGCAGCTCCGAACCCTTCATCGACGCGATCGAGCAGGTGGGCGTTCGCGCCCTTGCGGTCAAGCGTCGCTACATCCGCATCGTCAAGCCGGTGCGCATCGAATCGGGTGCCTCCTGGTCGGAGTTCACGCCCTATGACGGCATGCGCTTCGAGGTCGAGATCGATTTCGATTGCCCGCTGATCGGCCGCCAGGCCTGGAAGGGCGACATGACGCCTTCGGTCTTCAAGCGCGAGCTGTCGCGTGCCCGCACCTTCGGCTTCATGCGCGATGTCGAACGCCTCTGGGCTGCTGGTTTTGCGCTCGGCTCCTCGCTCGAAAACTCCGTCGTCATTTCCGACGACAACACGGTGATCAACGTCGAGGGCCTGCGCTACACCGACGAATTCGTGCGCCACAAGACGCTCGATGCGGTTGGCGACCTCTCGCTCGCCGGCGCGCCGTTCATCGGCTGCTACCGCTCGTACCGCGGCGGCCACAAGATGAACGCCAACGCGCTGAAGGCACTTCTCAGCGACCCGACGGCCTACGAAGTCGTCGAAACGGCAACCCCGCGCCAGCGTACCCGCGCGCGCGATATGGTTGCAGTGGCAGCTCCGGGCTTCGCGCCCTGGTCCGCATAACAAGAAAAGTCATCATCTCCTCCAGTCGCCGGCCGAAAGGCCGGCATTTTCATGATAGAGCTGCCACAAATTTGCATGAATCACCGATCATGACGTTGCGGTCTCAAGGTAACTTGCTCTAAAAGCGCATGTCTGGCGGGGTCCATGCCCGCAGAATGGAACGGGAATATCCGATGGTTCTTGCAGTTTCTGTGGATTTGAAAAAGTCAGCGCGCGTCGCCGCCGTCATTGTCGCGGCCGTTGCCGGCAGCGCCCTGATTACCGCCTGCCAGAACGATCCCGATATCGACATCACCAAGCTGACGGCCGAAACCGATCCGCCGGAAGTGCTCTACAATCAGGGCCTCGCCAACCTCAATGCCGGCAAGACGACGGAGGCGGCGCGCAAGTTCGAAGCGCTCGACCGCCAGCATCCGTTCTCGGAATATGCCCGCAAGGCGCTGGTCATGAACGCCTTCGTTTCTTACCGTAACGGTCAGTACCAGGAGGCGATCAACGCCACCGGCCGCTACCTCAATCTTTATCCGCAGTCGGAAGACGCGGCCTATGCGCAGTACATCCAGGGTCTCGCCTATACCAAGCAGATCCCGGCGGTGACGCAGGACCAGAAGCCGGCCTTCAAGGCGATTGAAGCCATGCAGGCGGTCGTAGACCGCTACCCGGACTCCGAATATGTCGACGACGCCAAGTCGAAGATCCGCTTTGCCCGCGACCAGCTGGCCGGCAAGGAGATGCAGGTCGGCCGCTACTATCTCGAGCGCAAGGAATACCTTGCCGCCGTGTCGCGTTTCCGCGTCGTCGTCGAGCAGTATCCGAATACCAACCAGGTTGAAGAAGCGCTGGCGCGCCTGACGGAAGCCTATTTCGCGATGGGCGTGACCCAGGAGGCGCAGACCGCTGCCGCCGTTCTCGGTCACAACTACCCGGACAGCCAGTGGTACAACGATAGCTTCAAGCTGCTGCAGTCGGGTGGCCTTGAGCCGCGTGAAAGCGGCAACTCCTGGATTTCGCGCGCCGCCAAGAAACTCGTCGGCGCCTGATATCTATCGGCGCCCTTCAAGGAAGATATAACCCCGGATGCTTGCCCAGCTTTCGATCCGCGATATCGTCCTGATTGAACGGCTCGATCTCAATTTCGACGCCGGGCTCTCGGTGCTGACCGGTGAAACCGGGGCCGGCAAGTCCATCCTTCTCGACAGCCTGTCGCTCGCCCTTGGCGGGCGCGGCGATGGCTCGCTCGTTCGCCACGGTTCCGACAAGGGGCAGGTGACGGCGGTCTTCGACGTGCCGATGGGGCATTCGGCGCGGCTGATGCTCAGGGAAAACGGCATCGACGATGACGGCGACCTGATCTTCCGTCGCGTGCAGTCGGCCGACGGCCGCACCAAGGCCTATGTTAACGACCAGCCGATCAGCGTCCAGCTGATGCGCCAGCTTGGCCAGACGCTGGTCGAAATTCACGGACAGCACGACGACCGCGCGCTCGTCGATATCGACGCGCACCGCACGCTTCTCGACGCCTTCGGTGGCACCGCCGAAGAAGCGGCGCATGTGAGCGAACTCTATCGCGCCTGGAAGGATGCCGAGCGCGGCCTGAAGAAGCACCGCGAGCGGGTCGAGGCGGCCGCGCGCGAGGCGGACTATCTTCGGTCTTCGGTCGAAGAACTGGAGAAGCTCAGCCCCCGCGACGGCGAAGAGGACGAGCTTGCCGTGAACCGGGCGCGGATGATGAAGGCCGAGCGCATCGCCGGCGACATCAACGAGGCCTCGGAGTTCCTGAACGGCAACGCTTCGCCGGTTCCGCTGATCGCCTCACTCGTGCGCCGTCTCGAGCGCAAGAGCCAGGAGGCGCCGGGCCTGCTTGAAGAAACGGTCGAGTTGCTCGACGGTGCGCTCAACCAGCTTTCGGACGCGCAGATGTCGGTCGAGCGGGCGTTGCGCAACACGGAGTTCGATCCGAAGGAACTGGAGCGGGTGGAGGAGCGGCTGTTCGCGCTGCGCGCCGCCAGCCGCAAATACTCGGTTCCGGTCACGGAACTGCCGGCACTCGCCGTTCGCATGATTTCCGATCTCGCCGATCTCGATGCCGGCGAGGAAAAGCTGAAGCAGCTCGATGCACAAGTCGGCGTGGCACGGGTGGCGTTCGACGCTTCGGCGCGCTCCCTCTCCGAAAAGCGTCGCCATACCGCGACCGCGCTTTCCGACGCTGTCATGGCCGAGCTGCCGGCGTTGAAGCTCGAGCGGGCACGCTTCATGGTCGAGGTGCAAAGCGATCCGTCGCTGCCGACGGTCGACGGTATCGACCTCGTCGAGTTCCACGTCCAGACCAACCCCGGCACGCGGCCGGGCCCGATCATGAAGGTGGCTTCCGGCGGCGAACTTTCGCGCTTCCTGCTGGCGCTGAAGGTGGCGCTTGCCGATCGCGGCTCGGCGCCGACGCTCGTCTTTGATGAAATCGACACCGGTGTCGGCGGTGCGGTGGCCGATGCCATCGGCCAGCGGCTGAAGCGGCTCTCGGCAACGGTGCAGGTGCTCTCCGTCACCCACGCGCCGCAGGTCGCAGCCCGTGCGGCAACGCATCTTCTGATCTCCAAGGGTCCTTCGACCGAGAAGGCCGAGATGATTTCCACCCGTGTCGCCCGCATGGACGACAAGGCGCGCACCGAGGAAATCGCCCGCATGCTTGCCGGCGCCTCGATCACCGAAGAGGCGAGGGCGGCTGCCGCTCGCCTGCTTTCCGGCAACGGCTAGATCATCCTGGCGCCAAGTGGAAACATTGGCGGCTGAGGATGCGATGTCCTCAGAGTGTTCATCTGAACCCACGGCCTTGGGCTTCCTAAGCCTTTTGGTTGAATTGTTGCGCCGCTGCACCCGTGTTCTATTTCCTCTGCGGTTGGGGCACTTCGGGCATGTGGGAGAAACTTGAGCATAGACTGGAGATCCGGTTTGCGCAGATGCGTGCGCATCCGGAACTGATCCTGCTCATCGCGCTCGCCTATGCCGGCCTTATCCTGACGATAAAGGAAGCGAACCAGGAACTGGGCGGCTTCGGGGTGTTCGCGTGCATTGCGATCGCCGTGACTGCAGCAACTCTTGTCGCAAGGCTGCGACACGCCTCGCAGGTCGGGCTGGCGGAGGAGGAGGCCGATCCTCAGCCGCCGAACGCGGACGAAGTCACGCCGTTGGCGCTTGTGGCGCCCTGTGCGCACGGGGACCGTTCCTATCTTGTCCGCGTCCCGGCGCCGACGGCGGTTGCCTATGAGGTGGTCCGCAAGGCACAGGATGTGTTTCGCAGCGGCGCGATCGATCCCGAAGAGGATATGAGAGCGTTCCATTCCGACCCCTACAGCCTGATCTGCCTGCAGGACCTCGACGGCAACATCTTCGGCTTCATCGACTACTACGCCTTCGAGAAGAACCACTTCAAACTGTTCCTGCAGGGGCATTATGCCTTTGGCAACCTGCTGGCGAGCGGGCTGCTTGCCCATCCGCAGGCGCGAAAGGCGAAGGTCGTCTATCTCGCGACCATCCTCAATATGAGCTTCCTGCTCGATTCCATGCGCGCCGAGCGCCGCAGGCAGAACGGCATTCTCGTCTGGGCGACGGTTTCGGCGATCCTCGAACACCACACGTTCCCGCCCGACGGCATCGACATCTACAGCATCGGCTGGGACAAGGGCGGGGCCGCGATCCTGAAGATGTTCGGCCTGCAGCCGGTGAGCCGGGTGATGCGTGGCCAGGCGGAAGGCAAATGGATCTACTGCAAGCGTGGTGTCCGGAAAAAGGATCTCGAGGCCATCCGCTGCCGTTATCAGAGGCGCTATGAACGCTGGTGCGAACTGGATGTCAGGCCGCTTGCCGGGCTCGCGCCGGGGGCCGTCAATGCCACTGGCGCGTGAGCCGACGGCGCCGGACGGTCTTTTCTTTCCCATCAGTTGCTCTACAAAACGACTTCGAATCCGGAGTCGTCGCGCATGTCCCAAGAATTGAAACCCGTCGAGAATCTCAACGAAACGGAAGCGGCCGAAGAGCTTGCCTTTCTCGCGGCCGAGCTTGCGCGCCATGACGCGCTTTATCATGGCCAGGACGCGCCGGAGATTTCGGATGCGGACTATGACGCGCTGAAGCGGCGCAACGACGCGATCGAGCAGCGCTTTCCGGCACTGATCCGCGACGACAGCCCCTCGAAGAAGGTGGGTGCTGCCCCCTCCGTCACCTTCCAGCCGGTCGTGCACGCCCGGCCGATGCTGTCGCTCGACAACACGTTTTCCGACGAGGACGCGCGCGATTTCGTCGCCTCGGTCTATCGTTTCCTCGGCCAACTGCCGGACAACTCCATCGCCTTTACCGCCGAACCGAAGATCGACGGGCTCTCCATGTCGCTGCGCTATGAGAACCGCCGGCTGGTGACGGCCGCGACCCGCGGCGACGGCACGACTGGCGAAAACGTCACCGCCAATATCCGCACCATCGGCATGATCCCGCAGACGCTGCCGGCAGGTGCGCCCGATGTCGTCGAGGTACGCGGCGAAATCTATATGGCGAAATCGGACTTTGCCGCGCTCAACGCCGAGATGGCGGCGCTCGGCAAGCCGCTCTATGTCAACCCGCGCAACACCGCTTCGGGCTCGCTGCGCCAGCTCGACGCCAAGGTGACGGCGAGCCGCAAGCTGCGTTTCTTTGCCTATGCCTGGGGCGAGATCTCGGAAATGCCCGCCGATACGCAGATGGGCATGGTCGAGGTGTTCAAGTCCTGGGGCTTCCCGGTCAACCCGCTGATGCAGCGGCTCTCCTCGGCCGACGCGCTGCTGGAGCATTACCACCACATCGAGCGCGAACGGCCGGATCTCGACTACGATATCGACGGCGTCGTCTACAAGGTCGACCGGCTCGACCTGCAGGCCCGCCTCGGCTTCCGTTCGCGCTCGCCGCGCTGGGCAACCGCGCACAAGTTTCCTGCCGAGCAGGCCTTCACCCGGCTGACGGCGATCGACATCCAGGTCGGCCGTACCGGCGCGCTGACGCCGGTGGCACGCCTTGAGCCGATCACGGTCGGTGGCGTCGTCGTCACCAACGCGACGCTGCACAACGAGGATTACATCAAGGGTCTCGGCAATTCGGGCGAGCCGATCCGCGAGGGCCGCGACATCCGCATCGGCGACATGGTGATCGTCCAGCGCGCCGGCGACGTCATTCCACAGATCGTCGACGTGGTCATGGACGAGCGCAAGGCGGGGAGCGAGCCCTATCGCTTCCCGACCACATGCCCCGTCTGCGGCAGCCATGCGGTGCGCGACATCAACGAGAAGACCGGCAAGGTAGATGCGGTGCGCCGCTGCACCGGCGGTTTCGTCTGCCGCGCGCAGGCCGTCGAGCACCTGAAGCACTTCGTCTCGCGCAACGCCTACGACATCGAGGGCCTCGGTTCGAAGCAGATCGAGTTCTTCTTCGAAAGCGAAGACCCGACGCTGATGATCCGCACGGCGCCAGATATCTTCACGCTGGAGAAACGCCAGGAGGCGTCGTCGCTCACCAAGCTCGAAAACATCGACGGCTTCGGCCGCGTCAGCGTGCGCAAGCTCTATGACGCCATCAATACGCGCCGTTCGATCGCGCTGCAGCGTTTCATCTATGCGCTCGGCATTCGTCATGTGGGCGAGACGACGGCAAAGCTGCTGGCGCGTTCCTATGGCACCTACGAGCACTTCGGCGAGGCGATGCGCGACGCGTCGACGTTTACGGGCGACGCCTGGAATGAACTCAACAGCATCGACGGCATCGGCGAGGTGGTCGCCCGCGCCATCGTCGAGTTCTACAAGGAGCCGCGCAACCTCGAAGTCGTCACCCGGCTGTTGTCGGAGGTGACGCCGGAGGCAGCAGAAGCACCGGTTGCCTCAGACAGCCCGGTCGCCGGCAAGACCGTCGTCTTTACCGGGTCGCTCGAAAAGATGACCCGCGACGAGGCGAAAGCGAAGGCCGAAAGCCTCGGCGCCAAGGTGGCGGGTTCGGTATCGAAGAAGACAGATATCGTCGTTGCCGGCCCGGGTGCCGGCTCCAAGCTCGACAAGGCCCGCGAACTCGGCGTTGAGACGATGGACGAGGACGAGTGGCTGGCGCTGATCGGGGGCTAATGCTCCACGATCAGGCGTGACGGGCGGGCGGCGTTACGCCCGCTCGGTGTCGTAGGCTTCGGATGCGGCCTTCAGGGCGGCGATATCGTCGGCGCATATGAAACGGCGCAGCGCGTCGAATTTTGTTCGTTCCCAACGGTAGATGCCGAGTGCGAGCAGTGTCTCGACATCGGCTGCGGGGAAACGTTGACGGACGGGACGCGCGGGGTTTCCGGCAACGATGGTGTAGGGCGCCACATCTTTGGTCACGATGGCGCCGGACGCGACGACTGCGCCTTCGCCAAGTGTCACGCCCGGCATGATCATGGCGCGCATGCCGATCCAGGCGCCGTCGCCGATGACGGTGTCGCCCTTGCCGACATAGGCTTCGCCGATCACATCGAGGAAGGGATAGAGGCTCACCCAATCGGTGCGATGGGTGTGGTTGCCGCCCATGAGGATCACCGCCTCGGCGCCAATCGCGACATAGTCGCCGATCAGCAGTTGATCGATTGGCCATTGCGGTTCCCAGGCCCTGAGGCTGTAGTCGTCGCCATAGAGGTAGCGAACGACACTTTCCTCGAAGGATCCGGTCCAGGCGTTGCTGTAGTAGCTGTTGCTGCCGCGTACGTGAATGTTCGGGTTGCGCACTGTCTCATGCAAGAGCTCGACCTTGGACCAATGCTTGGCTTCGACCTTCGTGGACATGGGGTTCCTCATTCTCAATGCTTGCAAGCGAAGCTGCGCGTCGCTCGCCATTCGTATCCCGTCCCAACTATCGGATTCACCGGTCGCTTTCTTCTCAAATCGGGCGCCGGCTGGAAGCTTTGGCAGGCACTGCGATCATTCCATCACACCAAAACGCCCGCCGCTTTAGGCGGCAGGCGCAAAGTTCGGGGCACTGCGCGAGATCAGGAGGCCTGCTGCTGGGCGGCTTCCTGGTCCATCCACATGAATTCCCAGACGTGACCGTCGAGGTCCTGGAAGGAAATGCCGTACATGAAGCCGTAGTCGAGAGCCGGCTTCCAGGGCTTGGCGCCGGCAGCGAGCGCCTTGGCGAGCATGTCGTCGCATTCAGCGCGGCTGGACGCGGACAGGGCGGTAATGACCTCGGTTCCTTTCCGGGCGTCGCTGATCTCGCCGGTGATGAAGTCGCGGAACTTCGGCTCGGTCAGAAGCATGACGAAAATATTGTCCGAGATCACCGTGCAGGCGGCGGTGTCGTCGGAGAACTGCTCGTTGAAGGTGAAGCCGAGGGCGGCGAAGAACGCGCGCGAGGCCTTCAGATCCTTGACCGGCAGGTTTACGAAAATCATGCGCATGAAATGCTCCTTGGAATGGATTTCGTGTTTTACGGATCTGATCACTTCGTTGTTTCGGCGAAACCGCGAAGCGATCCAACTCTTTGATTGACGCAACTCCGGACGGAAAACCGCGGCGCACTTTTCCTGGAGTTGCTCTAAGGACGAATGCCGGTCGACGATCCCGACACCGGCTCAAAGATTTTTTGAGCCGGGCTGATGTGGGGTGCAACTACAGGTCTTCAAGCGGAGCGAGACCTGCTTCGATGCTGCAAATAGGATCGACGGTGCTAGCGGCTGCGAGCGGCCCCAAGGGCGCGCGCCGCTGCTCGATGTTATTGTCACTTCACCGTGCACACGCCGTTGGCGCCGCCCTTGCCGGTGTAGGACACGCTCGGCGAGCCGTCGGGATTGATGCTGAGCGAGATGGTGACGCCGGCGCCGTGCGCTTCGTAGTAGTTCTCGTTGAACACCTTGAGCTTGGCTTCCTTGCCGTTGATGTAGATCGGGCCGCCTTCGTCGGCATGGACCTCGATCTTGCCGGGGCAGGTGGCGTTGACCAGCGGGATTTTTGCTTCGGCCGCAGCGGCGAAGGCAAGCGTCGGGACGAGAACGCCGAGAAGGCGCAGGCAGGGTTTCATCTTGCTCTCCAGCGTGGGTTGCAGGTGGCATCGATCGCCAACCGTGACAGGCTGCCGGTGGAAGTCAAGCGCGGCTGAGCGTCACCAAGCTGTCATCAATCCGATTGTTTTTTTGCGCTGCACAAGATAGAGGATTGCAGCCGAATTTTATGCAAATGCCTTTTCGCGGAGCAGGTCGCGGCCATCTGCGAAGGCAGCGCGCCAGCATCCCAAAGGGCAGGGCGCCGGCGCGGATTGGAGGGTCCGGAGATGAAGACTTTCACCACCATCGCCGAGCTGCGTGCAGCGCTTGCCGAGCATAGACGCGCAGGCAAGACGGTCGGCTTCGTGCCGACCATGGGCTACCTGCATGTCGGCCATATGGAGCTGATGCGCCGGGCCCGCGAGGAAAACGACGTCGTCGTCGCCAGCATCTTCGTCAATCCGCTGCAGTTCGGCGCCAACGAGGATCTTTCCAAGTATCCGCGCGATCTCGCCCGCGACCAGGCGATGCTCGAAGCGGGCAGCGTCGACTATCTGTTTGCGCCGGGTGTTGCCGACATGTATCCGCGGCCGATGGAAACGGTCGTCGACGTGCCGACGCTTGGCAGCGAGCTCGAGGGCTCCGTGCGCCCCGGCCACTTTGCCGGTGTCGCCACCGTCGTCACCAAGCTCTTCAACATCGTTGGGCCCGATCGCGCCTATTTCGGCGAGAAGGATTTCCAGCAGCTGCAGATCATCCGCCGCATGGTGGACGATCTCGCCCAGCCGGTGACCGTGATCGGCGTGCCGACGGTGCGCGAGGCCGACGGGCTCGCCTGCTCGTCGCGCAATGTCTACCTGACGGCCGAAGAGCGGCGTGCCGCGGCGATTGTGCCGAAGGCGCTGGATGAGGCGCAGCACCTCGTTGCCTCCGGCGTCAGCGATGTCGTCGAACTCGAAAAGGCCGTGACCGAGTTTCTGGCGAGCGAGCCCTTGGCGAAGCCCGAGGTCGTAGCGGTGCGCGATCCCGAGACGCTGGAGACGATCGAAACGATCGGCGACCGGCCGGTGCTGCTTCTGCTCTTCGTCCGCTTCGGCACGACGAAGCTGCTCGACAATCGCGTGATCGCCCCGAAATCCGCATCATTTGCAAAGGTTGCCTGACATGAGCGTGCAGACCGCCAAGCGCCGGCTCAGCCCCGCCAACATCGAGGCGCTGAAGGGCGAGCGCCCGATCGTCAGCCTCACGGCCTATACGACGCCGATTGCGCGGCTGCTCGATCCGCATGTGGACTTTCTGCTGGTCGGCGATTCCGTCGGCATGGTGCTCTATGGCCTCGACACGACCGTCGGCGTGACGCTGGAAATGATGATCGCCCATGGCCAGGCGGTCATGCGCGGCTCGCAGCAGGCCTGCGTCGTCATCGACTTGCCCTTCGGCTCCTACCAGGAATCGAAGGAGCAGGCGTTCCGCAGTGCGGCGCGTATCCTCAAGGAAACCGGCTGCAGCGCAGTGAAGCTCGAGGGCGGGGCGGAGATGGCCGAGACGGTCGAGTTTCTCGTCAGCCGCGGCATTCCGGTGCTCGGCCATGTCGGCCTGATGCCGCAGCTCGTCAACACGACCGGCGGCTACCGCTCGGTTGGCCGCAACGACAAGGAAGTGGCAAAGATCCGCCGCGACGCCAAGGCGATCGACGATGCCGGAGCGTTTGGCATCGTCATCGAGGGCACGGTCGAGCCGGTGGCCCGCGACATTACCGCGGAGCTGCGCTCGCCGACGATCGGCATCGGCGCGTCGCCTGCCTGCGACGGCCAGATCCTCGTCTCCGACGACATGCTCGGCCTCTTCAACGACTTCAAGCCGCGCTTCGTCAAGCATTTCGCCGAGTTGGCGCCGGCGATCTCGAAGGCGGCCGAGGAGTATGCGAACGCGGTGAAGGCCCGCACGTTCCCCGGCATCGAGCATACGTTCCAGGTCAAGAAGTAAGGGGCGGCTGGCCCGCGCCGGCGCTTATTCCAAGCGATAAAGCGCATCGTTTTCCTGATCGGTGCGCCTTTTGTTCAAGCCTCGTTCGCCGAGGCATCATAAAATTCAATCATTGTATCAGCGCATTTGAATTGTTGCCGGGGGCGCAAGCGCCTATCAGTCCGGCACCGGCCGCATGGCGCGTCATCGCCTCGGCCGGCGGAGGTTTCCATGAAAAAAGATGAATTCTGGGAAGGGTTCCGCGGCGGCTTTCCCATCATGCTGGCAGCATCGCCCTTCGGTGCGCTGTTCGGGGCGCTTGCGGTCGACAATGGCTTCACCATTGCCGATGCGGTGTTCATGAGCGCGACCGTCTATGCCGGCGCCAGCCAGATGGTCGGCATCGAGCTCTTCGGCAACCACGTCCAGCCCTGGCTGGTGGTGCTCTCCGTCTTTGCGGTCAACTTCCGCCACGTGCTCTATTCGGCCTCGATCGCCAAATATGTCCGGCACTTCACCTTCGGGCAGAAGTTCCTCGCCTTCTTCCTGCTGGTCGATCCGCAATATGCCGAGACCGAAAAGCGCGGCGAGCGCGGCTTGCCGATCACCTTTGCCTGGTATCTCGGCTTCGGTCTCGTGATCTACATCCCGTGGATCATCAACACGCTGGTCGGCGCGATCTTCGGGCAGATGATCGGTGACCCCAAGGCGATCGGCCTTGATGTCCTGCTGCCGGTCTATTTCATGGGTCTCGTCATGGGCTTCCGCAAGCGTGACCGGTTCCTGCCGATCGTCATCGTCTCGGGGCTTGCATCCGTCGCCGGCATGCATTTCGTCGGCTCGCCATGGCATGTCAGCATCGGAGCACTAGCCGGCATCATTCTTGCCGCCTGTCTGCCGCCAAGCGAGCGGGCAGTGGCACCGACGGGTGTCGAGAAGGAGGCGTGAACATGGATCCGCAACACCTGAACCTCATCTACCTGATCATCGCGGCGGCCGTTGCGACCTTCCTGACGCGTGTCGGCGGCTATATCCTGATCACCCAGATGAAAGAGATCCCGCCGCGGCTGGAGGCGGCGCTCAACGCCGTTCCCGCAGCCGTTCTGACGACGCTGGTGGCGCCGGCCTTCGTCTATGGCGGGCTCGACGTGACGATCGCCATGTTCGTCGCCTTTGCCATCGCGCTTGGGCTGAATCTCTCAACACTGCGCATGCTCGTCATCGGCTGGGTGGTGGTCATGGTGATCCGGCATCTGGTGATGTAGGACGCCCGTCCGCGGTGGTGTGCGAAGCCGTGGACGGATGTGTTGCGCCCGTTTCGATTGGCGGCGCGCGCATCCTGGACTATCATCTCTGCCGTTGCCGGAGAGGCAGGACATATCCCCCCTCGTTAGGTGGCGTACGACGTCACCGCAGCATGAAGCCTCCCGGCAGTGGAGGAGCGACCATGTTGACCAGGATCTCTATTGCCCTTTTGCTGGCGCTCGCGCCGGCAACGGCCTTTGCCAATCAATGCCCGACCATGATGAAGGCGATCGATGCGGCCATGCAGACCGCTTCCTTGTCCGATGCCGACATGGCCAAGGTCAAGGAATTGCGCACCAAGGGTGAGGCACAGCACCAGGCTGGCGATCACGCCGCCTCGGAGGCAACGCTTGGCGAAGCGAAGAAGCTTCTGGGCATCTGAACGAGAGACCAGGACGTCCGGAGCCAAGGTCTGGCGGGTGAGGGCGCAGCACGCTATCGGCTGCGCGACGGCTCGTTTTATGGGCTCCCGCGACAGCAGGAGCCCAGCAGAGAGCATGACTCAGCGTGACAGCGCTTCCGTTGCGGCCTTCAGCCAGGCGCGCGTCTCGTCGCTGGCCAGCAGCGGCATCAACTTTTCGCGCGTCTCGGCGTGATAGCCGTTGAGCCAGGCGAGTTCCTCGTCGGTCAGAAGCGCCGGCAGCACCAGGCGGCGATCGATCGGGCAGTAGGTGATCGTGTCGAAGCCGAGCATCGGCAGGTCGCCGCCATCAACCATCGTTGCCGGCTGCACCACGATGAGGTTCTCGATGCGGATGCCGAAGGCGCCGGGGCGGTAGTAGCCGGGCTCGTTGGAAAGGATCATGCCGGCCAGCAGTTCCTGCGTCGAAAGACGGGCGATGCGCTGCGGGCCTTCATGCACCGAGAGATAGGAGCCGACGCCGTGGCCGGTGCCGTGGGCATAGTCGGCGCCCGCCTTCCAGAGCGCGATGCGCGCCAAGGGGTCGAGATCCACGCCGCGCGAGCCCTTGGGGAAGCGCGCCGTGCTTATCGCAATCATGCCCTTCAGCACCAGGGTGAAGAAGCGTTTCTGCTCTTCAGGCACGGCGCCGACGGCGACCGTGCGGGTGATGTCGGTGGTGCCGTTGATATACTGCGCGCCGGAATCGATCAGGAACATGGTGCCCGCTTCGATTGCCTGGTCGGTGGCCGTGGTGACGCGGTAGTGCATGATCGCCGCGTGCGCGCCGGCGCCGGAGATGGTGTCGAAGGAGATGTCCTTCAGCGGGTTCTGCATGCGCTCGCCGACGGTGGCGCGGGCAGCTTCTAGCTGGTTGGTGGCACCGATCTCGGTGACTGTGCCGGGCTGTTGGCTGTCGAGCCAGGCGAGGAACTCGACCATGGCCGCACCATCCTGCAGATGGGCGCGGCTCGAGCCTTCGATCTCGGCCGTGTTCTTCTGGGCGCGGGGCAGGCGGGCGGGATCGACCGCTTCGACGACCTTGCCGCCCTTGGCGCGGATCAGTTCGGAAATGGCGAAGGAGGCGAGATCGGGATCGATCATGACGGAGGCGCCGGCGGTGCCGAGAGCCCGCAGACGGTCGTCGAAGGTCGACGGTGCGACGATGTCGGCGATCTGGGTGAGGTAGGCCTCCTGCTCGATGCCGGTCTTGCGCTTGTCGAGGAAAAGTTCGGCGCGGCCGTCGGCATGGATGATGGCGCGGGCCAGCGGATGCGGCGTATGCGGCACGTCGGACCCGCGGATGTTGAATGTCCAGGCGACGGAGGAGGGGTCGGTCAGCACGACGGCTTCGGCGCCCGTCTTGGAAAGGCCGGCTGCGATCGTCGCGATCTTGTCCTTGGCAAGCGTGCCCGCATGTTCGATCGGCTGGATCGTCACCTTCCCGAGCGGGGCAGCCGGACGGTTCGTCCAGATCCTGTCGAGCGGGTTGTGATCGAGGAAGACGAGCGAACCGCCGAGGGTGGCGAGCGCCTTTTCCAGCCGGCGCACTTCGGCGCCGGTGTGGACCCAGGGATCGATGCCGAGCTTGAAGCCCTTGGCTCCATGGTTTTCCAACCAGAGATGCGGCGGCTCGCCGATGAGGTCGCCACCGGTAAAGACCGCGCCGTCGACCTGCTCCTTCAACTGCGTGACGTAACGGCCATCGACGAAGACGACCGCTTCACGCTGCGTGATGAGGGCGACGCCGGCCGAGCCGGTAAAGCCGGTGAGCCAGGACAGGCGCTCGGAGGAGGCCGGCACATACTCGCCCTGGAACTCGTCGGCGCGCGGCACGAGAAAGCCGTCGATGCCGAGGGCTGCGAAGGACGCGCGCAGGGCTTCGGTGCGCTCCTTGCCGAACTGCGGCGTGGAGGTGACTTCAAATGACTGAAACATGAGGGAATTCCGGTAGATTGAGCGGCAAACCGCGGGAAAAGATTGGCTATGTTAGCGGAAATCGCCCTTGCCGGGAAAGAGGCGATATCCTGCAGGGTGGCCTGATCCCCGGTCCGCGCAACGCTGCGGTTGCACCCTGATAGGAGGGCAATTGCTCATTTACCATACATATGCGCTCAGCGCATGGCACCCATGCTCAGAAAACTCTTTCTCTATCGGAATAATAGTTTATAAGCCGCCTCAACGAACACGGACGAACATCCGGTGGTTCAAAAAGCTGCGGTTCCGAGAATAGTTGGTCACTCTGTTCTCCTCCTCCCTCAAGGGTGGTCAGCTTCGGAACGGTAGGCGCCCGCTCGAGCACTCCTCCTCCTCAGGCTCGCGGGCATGGTTGGCCACAAGCCAACCAGCAGGCGATGCCTCTGGCATCGCCTTAGTTTCGAAAGGCCGCCCGTCATGATGGACGAGGCGGCCTTTTCGTTTTCTTCCGCAACTAGATAGAACCGCGGGTTCTACATTGTTCGTCGCGCTTCCGATGCGTTAAATGGATGCCACGCTGCTTTTTGAGGAGAATGGCAAAAGATGCGTTCAGAGCCGACCACTGTAGACAAAGCAGTCAAACTTCTTCAAGGCGTCGACAGCCTAAGGCGCGTTTGGATCGTCCAGCGCGACGATGGGGTGTATGTTCTCAAGCCCGAGGAATGGTATCAAAACGTGATCGATGGGGAACTCGTCGCGGAAGGGTGGAAACCGATTTATGGTGAGTACGGTCTCTTCGGAGGTGCAGACTTGGCCGAGCGCGACGCGCTGGTCAGGTTTGCTTGGCTGAAGGAAACCCAAAATCCTGCCCTGTGACAGCCCTTTAATGCTCACAATTCCCAGGTGGTCGTTGCTGCCTGGCGCGCGTTTGGATGTCGACCCAAGCCCCTCACCCTAACCCTCTCCCCGCAGGCGGGGCGAGGGGACGTGCCCGAAGCCCGGCACACCCCGAGGGACGCCTGTCCCATGGCCTGGCGACAGGCGGGCGGTTGTGATTGGGCAAGAGAGCGCCGCCACCTTCGCCCCGCTTGCGGGGAGAAGGTGGCGGCAGCCGGATGAGGGGCTATTACCTCAACAACGAATGGGACGCATCTGGCCTGACGGCACGCGTCTGTGACGGTCGCCCAGCGGGCAGTCGCGCCTCACTTCTCCAGATGGATCGTTACCCAGCCGTTGCGCCAGATGGTGCGCACGTGGCGCAGGTGCTGGCCGTTGTAATGGGCGAGCACTTTCCAGCGCTGTTCGGCAAGGATGCCCGAGAGGATCACCGAGCCGCCGGGGGCGAGGTTGGCGACGAGCTGCGGCGCCATCTTCATCAAGGGGCGGGCGAGGATGTTGGCGATGATTAGATCGAAGGGGCCGTTGGTGCTGAAGGCCGTCGAATGAAAGCCAGGGGCGGTCGCAAAGGTCATGCCGGTAACGACGCCGTTGACCCGGGCGTTTTCTTCGGCGACGCGGGTGGCGATCGGGTCGATGTCGGTGGCAAGGACCGGCACGTGCATCAGTTTCCAGGCGGCGATCGCCAGCACGCCGCTGCCGGTGCCGAGATCGAGCACGTTGCGCACGGTGCGGGTGCGCGCGACGGTCGCCAGCACTTCGAGGCAGCCGGCGGTGGTGCCGTGATGGCCGGTGCCGAAGGCCTGGCCGGCGTCGATCTCGATGGCGATTTCGCCGGTCTTGACCTTGTCGCGGTCATGCGAGCCGTGCACGACGAAGCGACCGGCGCGCACCGGCGCCAGGCCCTCGAGTGACTTGGCGATCCAGTCGATATCCGGCAGCACTTCGCGCTCGATCGGGAGATGAGCGAAGTTTTCAGAGAGCGCTTCGGTGAGACGTTCGCCCACGCTCTCCTCGTCGACCATCATCATGTAGATCGAGGCTTCCCAGATGTCGCGCTTCTCGTCGACTTCCGTCGTGCCGATGGCATAGTCCTCTTCGCCGAAGACCTCGCTCATGCGGTCGAGCACGGCTTCCGCCTGCTTCTCGGTGGTGGTGACGAAAAGTCTGATCTCGCTCAAGGGTCCGTCCTTCGGCTGGCAAATCCGCCGCCCGCACCAAGCCCTGAAAGGGGTGCGCTCAAGCGTCGGCAATCGTGTGCTGTGCGCTATCACGATTGCCCTACAAAGGCAAAGCGCCGGACGGGGCCGGCGCTTGCATCTTCAGGTCAGGATCGAAGGGCTCAGCCCTTGGTCAGGTTTTCCAGCTTCTTTACCGCCGTCTCCGGGTTTTCCTCATAGGCGATGGTGCCAGAGAACTTGCCGTTGGCGTCGAGCAGGAACACCGATGCGGTGTGGTCCATGGTATAGTCGCCGTCGGGCTTTGCGGCGTCGACCGGAACCTTCTTGGCGTAAACGCGGAAGCCCTTGACCATCTCCATGACCTTGTCGGCCGGACCGGAAATGCCGGTGATGCGCTTGGAGACGTTGGAGACGTACTGGCCGAGGATTTCCGGGGTGTCGCGCTCGGGATCGACGGTGATGAAATAGGCCTGCAGTTTGTTGCCTTCGGGGTCGACCTGTTCCAGCCAGCCGTTCAGTTCGAACAGCGTCGTCGGGCAGACCTCGGGGCAATGGGTGAAGCCGAAGAAGAGCGCGGTCGGCTTGCCGGTGAAGGCCTTCTCGGTGATTTCCTTGCCGTCCTGGGCAACCAGCGTGAAGGGAACGCCGAAGGGGCCGGAGGCGGCCTGCTGTTTCGACTGGGTCATTTCATAGGTCAGCCAGCCCAGGATACCCGCCATGACGACGACGGCGGCCCAAAGGACGATGCGGATGGTTTTCATGCGTGCTACCGATTTGTTGGGGCCGAGGACGGCCGTGTCCGGTTGATCGGCCCTTGATACCGCCTTCACGGACCCCGCGCAAATGGGACAATTGCCGCAGGTTGTGACAGCGGGGTGAGCATTTTGTCGGGCGGCTGCCACTCATCCCGCTGCCGCGACCTTCCGTCGTGACGGGGAGAAGGGACCGCACGGCCACCTCCCGCTTCGACAATGAGCCTCAGTGCGCCAACACCCACCGCAGAAGAACCGCACGGCGACGTTTCGCTCGCTCTCGTCCCTTCTTCCCGCAAGCAGGGAGAGGGCTAGGGTAAGGGGCAAAACTTAGAAGCGTGGCCGCGCTAAAAACACCAGGAAAGGCCGGACTGGGCGAGTGCCAGGAACATCTCGGCGCCGTTTTCCATCCAGCCGCGGAAGGCAAGCAGCAGCACGACGGCGATCGCGGCCGCAAGGGTTGCGACGAGAGGAAGGCGGATCGAGCGCTCGGTCTTCGTGTTCATGGCGTCATCATAACAGTTCGGGCGGCAAGGGGAAGCGGGCGCGCTGCCGGCGGACCGTGGGTGTCTGGGCCTGTCACGAGATCGGTGTCAAAACCGGCACCCGGCGTGCTGATGGATTGTGCGCTTAAATGCCGGGAAAACCGGCGCTTGCAGTAAATATGCGCGATCTCGAAAATAAGGCGTTTTCCCTGGGGATCGGCGAGGCGCCTTAGCGAATGTTTAAGGTCTGTTTGACAGTGTTTTTCCAGCGCGGGGGAGCGTTGTGCTCCGACATGACATGAGGTCATCCGGTTTGATCGAGCCCGGTTTTCCGCATCGATCCTAACGGAGGATCCGGCCCGCGCCGGGTCCGTGAGCATGGAATGTCTATGACCGCCGCATCTTCCCCATTGAAGCGCAATCTTTCCGTAAGCCAGCGGCTGGCAACGCTTGCCGGTGCCGCTTTCGTCGGGTTTGGCTCCGTGCTCGGGGTCGCCTGGTACGAGGGCCGGCAGGCGAACGATGCCCTGCAGGGCGCGCTCGCCGCGCAGAACGGGCTGACCACGGTCGACGAGGTCCGGCTTGCGACCACCAATCTCGTGCTCAATGCGATGGACAGCATCATCGACCGCGAGGAGGGCGCGATCCAGCCGGCGCGCGCCGCCAGCATCGCCGAGATCCTGAAACTGCTTGAGACGAAATCGAGCGATATCAAGGCGCTTGCCGGCCTCATTGGCGGCAGCGATGCGCTTTCGACCTTTGACGCCGATGTGGCGGAACTGCGCCAGGCGATCGGAACGGACCTGAAGGCACTGATCGAAGGCAAGGCTTCGGCTGACGACTTCGGCAAGATCGACGACGCGATCGACGGTGCCGGCGAACGGGTCGCCACGGCGCTCGCCGGCCTTTCCGAAGCAGCGACGACGCTGGTTCAGACGCGCGTTGCCGAGGCGCGCGCCACCTCCGACGAGGCGTTCCAGCTTCAGCTCGCCTCCGGCCTCATCGCCATGGCGACGCTGCTTTATCTGCTCTGGTTCCATGGCAGCACGCTCAGGCGCGGCATTCTCTCCCTGCGCGATGGTATGCAGCGGATCCAGAAGGGCGAACTTTCGACCAAGCTGGAAGCGCTCGACCGCGGCGACGAAATCGGCGCCATGGCGCGCTCCGTCGACCTCTTCCGCCTGTCCGCGATCGAGAAGCAATCGCTCGAACAGAGTGCTGCCCACAGCCGCCGCGAGATCGAGAGGGAACGCGAACAGCAGCAGCAGGAGCGCGAGGAGGCGGTGCGCCGTATCCAGGCGGCGATCGACAATCTCGGCCGCGCGCTGACCCAGCTTGCCGAGGGTGACCTTGCCGTTGCCATCGACCGACCGTTCGACGGCAATCTCGACCAGCTCCGGCAGAACTTCAACCAGACGGTCGAGCGGCTGCGCGTGGTGCTTTCGAGCGTCAAGGACAATGCGCTTTCGATCGAATCCAACGGGCGGCAGATGCGCACGGCGGCCGACGACCTGGCGCGCCGCACCGAGCGGCAGGCCGCTTCGCTGGAGCAGACCTCGGCAGCCCTCGACGAAATCACCGTGACGGTCCGCACCGCGACCCAGCGCGCCGAAGAGGCGAGCCAGATGGTCGACCAGACCCGCACCAATGCCGAGGAGTCCGGCCGCATCGTCGGCCAGGCGATCGCCGCCATGGCCCGCATCGAGGGTGCCTCGAACGAAATCGGCAAGATCATCAACGTCATCGACGAGATCGCCTTCCAGACCAACCTTCTGGCGCTCAATGCCGGCGTCGAGGCGGCGCGCGCGGGCGAAGCCGGCAAGGGCTTTGCGGTCGTGGCGCAGGAAGTGCGCGAGCTGGCGCAGCGCGCCGCCGGTGCCGCCAAGGACATCAAGGCGCTCGTCAGCCGCTCCGGCAGCGAGGTCGGCACCGGCGTCAAGCTGGTGCAGGCGACCGGCGAGGCGCTCGGGCGGATCGGCACCGATGTCGCGCGCATCAACGAACTGATGACCGCGATCGTGATGGCGGCGCGCGAGCAGTCGACGGGTCTCAACGAGATCAGCACGGCCGTCGGCCAACTCGACCAGATGACGCAGCAGAACGCCGCCATGGTCGAACAGACCAATGCCTCCAGCCACACGCTGGCGCAGGACGCCGAACGCCTGACGGACCTCGTCGGCCAGTTCCGCGAAGGGCACACGATGCAGCGCGCCATGCCGACGGCGGCGCCGGCGCCTGTGACGCCCGCGGCGAGGACCGCTGCGCCGGTGCAGACGAAAACACCTGCGGTTTCAGCCGTTCAGCGGCCGGCAGCCAAGGGCACCAGCGAAGCGGTGCCGCTGCGCAAGATCGGCGCTGCCAAAATGGCCTCGTTTCCAACTCCATCTCCCGCCAAGGCCCTGATGGGCAAGCTTGCGGGCGCATTCGGCAACAAACCGGGCTCGGTGCCGTCGACGACGGCCTCCGGTGAAAACTGGGAAGAATTCTGAACATGAGCAACGCAATCAAGCAGTCCGGCGCCTATCTCGAAATCGTGTCGTTCCACCTCGGCGACCAGGAATTCTGCATCGATATCATGGCGATCCGCGAAATCCGCGGCTGGGCGCCGGTAACGCCGATGCCGCATACGCCGCCCTACGTGCTCGGCCTCATCAACCTGCGCGGCGCGGTGATCCCGGTCATCGACATGGCGGCCCGCCTCGGCATGAAGATGACCGAGCCGTCCGAGCGCTCGGCGATCATCGTCACCGATATCGCCGGCAAGCTCGTTGGCCTCCTGGTCGAGCAGGTCTCGGACATGATGACGATCAAGAGCGAGGCGCTGCAGCCGGCGCCGGAGATCATCCCGGAAGCGCAGCGCGCCTTCTGCCGCGGCATCGTCGCTTTGGAAAAGACCATGGTCTGCTTCCTCAACCTCGATACCGTCATTGCCGACGAGTTGGCCCAGGCCGCCTGACGCAAGCTTGTTCCTTATCTGAGAAAGCCCCGGTGCATCGGCGCCGGGGCTTTCTTGCGTTTCGGCGTGTTTTCAGACCGTTTCCCCACGTACTGGAACGGAACGGTCAAGTTAAACTTCGGCAATGAACTTCACGCTTGGGCGATGCCATTGTGACAAAACGTCAAGTGGCTGGGCGGGTTACTTGTACTACTTTACCGGTGTTGCCGGGTGCCCGAACGGAGGCCGGGTGCCTGGTCCCGTCAACAGGAGTTGAACCTATGACAATCTCTCTCAGGAAACTCGCCGCCGTGCTCTCCGTTACGATGGTCATCGCCGGACCGGCCCTGGCCGACAGCTATTACCAGGGCATCGACGTCAACAATCCTCCCGGAACGCAGAACACACACAAGATGCTGACGCCAATGAAGCGGCCGAGCGCTTCGGTTGACACGATGTCGACGGGCAGCATCAACAGAATGTCGGCGCCGGCGCCGGTCTACCGTGATCGCAACCCCTATGGCGGATACCAGGGCGGTGATGGCGATTACTACCAGGGCATCGTTCCGCCGACGGCCTACTAGATCATCCCGCGGTGAAGTGGAAACGTTGAAAGCGGAAATTCGATTTGGCATGAATGCGCCAGGGAGTTCACGTAGGTTCGTGTGAACGCACGGAACGTCAGGTGCTTACAAAAGCGGAACGGGTTGCTCCCAGACTTCTCCCTGTTTCGCACCGAAGAGGTTTCGGAAGCGCCCGCAAAGCGGCGGGCGCTTTCAACCTTTGACCGATCGCCTTGCACGCCGATGCCGGCGGCAGGGACCGCTCCTACTGCGGCTTGCCGTTCTGCCAGTTGACCGTCTGGCCGTAGAGCGGAATGGTGGTGATCGACATCTTGGCAGAGCCATCCGTCAATTCGCGCGAATGCGCCAGATAGATCAGCGTATCGTTCCTTCGGTCGTAGATCCGTGTGACGAGCAGGTTCTTCCAGACGAGCGACAAGCCGGCGCGAAACACTTCCTCGCCTTCCTTGGAAAGATCGATGTCGCCGATTTCGATCGGGCCGGTCTGCCGGCAGGCGATCGAATTGTTCGACGGATCCTCGAACCAGTTGCCGTTCTTCAGCCGGTCGATGACGCTGCGGTCGAAATAGGTCACGTGGCAGGTCACACCCTTGATCTTCGGGTCGCTCACGGCATCGATCATGATGTCGTTGCCGAGCCAGTCGACCCCGACTTCGCCGACTGTTTCGGCGCGAGCGGGCAGGGCTGTGGCGGCTATGGCAAGGCCGGCAAAAAAGAGCGCACGAAGCGAACGCGACATGGATGTCCTCCTGCAGCGCCTGACGTCTCACGCAAGGTCGCCATAGCATTTTGAATTGACGCATGTTTTTGCCGAGGCAATCCCCGGGAAGGCATGCGCTCGGGCAGCCAGGTTCACATAGGTTCGGGAATTGGCTTTACAAGGCGTGCCGCCTCAACCGGTGCCGCGAAGAAGCTGCGGCTCGAGGTTTCGGTGGTCGGCAGCGCGCATTTGCGCGGCGGCGGCGGCAAGCGCCCGTGCGCTGGCCTCGGGCTGGAAGCAGTACCGGCGATGGTGCAGCGGTCGCGGCCGTCGGCTTTGGCGTCGTAGAGCGCCATGTCGGCGCGGATCATGATGTCGCTGATCGTATCGCCGGGCTCGGCCTCGGCAAGGCCAATGCTCACTGTCAGCCGGATCGGGCGGTCGAAGCGGCCGATCGGCGTATCGCGCACCGTGCGGCCGATCTCCTCGGCCACCGCAAAGGCGGCATCCTCCGAGTGATTGGGCAGGACGATGCCGAACTCTTCGCCGCCGATGCGCCCGAGCGTGCCGCGCCCGCCGAGACAGGCGGCGACCGTGCCGGCGAAGTGGCCGAGCGCCGTGTCGCCGACCGCATGGCCGTAGCGGTCGTTGATCTGCTTGAAATAATCGAGATCGAGCAGCAGGAAGGTGACGGGTCTCTGGCGCGCAAAACCCACTGCCAGCGCCCGCTGTCCGAGGTCGAGCAGCGCGCGGCGCGACAGGGCGCCCGTCAACTCATCGCGGGCAATGGCGCTCTTGAGGTCGGTGATCACCCGGTTCTGGATCATCAGGATCACGCCGAGGAACAGCACAGGCAGGTAGAAATATCTAAGCACAACGCAGGCGAAGTCCCAGCTGGCCGACGCAAGCGGGGTTTCGGCGGTCCCGTGGGCGATCGGCGAGAAAATCGTGACCGCGATCAGGGCGGAACAGCCGATGGCGGCGCAGCCGATGACGCAGAGGCGCTCGATCGGCCCGGGCGCTGCGCGCCGGTGCTGCGAACAGACGGCGATGATCAGCACGAAGGCGGCGGCGATGCCGACGGCCGACAGTGCGTGCAATGTCGCGCTGTGCGGGCCGAAGGCGGCAATCAGCACCACCACGGCCGAAATCGAGGCGGCAGCGACCAGCGGCGTCGACATCGGCCGGAGGACACCGAGCGCCCGGTGAAAGCCCGAGAGCACGAAAAGACAGGCGCCAATGAGAAAGACGATGCCGATCAGCGACAACGGCCGCAGCGCCGGGATCTCGGATAGCATCAGAAACAGCGTTGCCGCCGCTGCGATGGCGCAGGCGGCTGCGAAATCCGTGCCCCCCTCGACCATGGAGGCCCGCAGGGAAATCAGCACCGGGAGCATCGCCAGAAGAGCGATGATCGATATGGCAGGGAGAAAGCTCATTTCGAAACGGCCTGTCGTGCTAAAATCAACAAAGGCGGCTTGCGTCTCAGCCAGATATGTGACGCCAATTGGTAGCGATGGCGCCTTAACGAAACCCGGCGAAATCCGTTGCAATTTTAGCGATTGGTCGGGATTGGCACGGTTGTTCACAGCGGCGCCCGATCAACCGTGGGGCGGCACGCCGGCAGGCGAAGAGGCGTGCATGAACGGTACCGCCCGCAGCCCCGGGGTGAGGCCCTTCGGGTGGCGCGATCCGAGCCTCCGGCCAGGCATGCGCGCGCCTTGTTTTCAGGGCCCGATACTCACGCAGCAGGACGAACCGGGAGAGGCGACATGTTCACGGCAACGTGGCTCTTCGAGGACAGGGCGGATGCCGGGCGCCAGCTGGCGCGTGCGGTCGAAGACAAGGGTCTTGACGATCCGCTCGTCATGGCGCTGCCGCGCGGAGGCGTTCCGGTCGCCTATGAAATCGCCGTCCATATTGCGGCGCCGCTGGAAATCCTGATCGTGCGCAAGATCGGCGCGCCTGGGCATGAGGAATTCGGTCTGGGCGCTCTGGTCGATGGCGAGGAGCCGGAACTGGTGCTCAACCGTCGGGCGATCCGGCTGGTCCGTCCGCCGAAAGGCTATCTGGAGGCCGAAACGGAGCGCCAGCGCGCTGAGATCCTGCGCCGCCGCACGCTCTATTTCGGCGACCGCGCGCCGGCGTCGGCCCGGGGCCGTGATGTAATCCTCGTCGACGACGGTATCGCCACCGGCGGCACCGTGCGGGCGGCGATCAAGGCGCTGCGGCGAACGGGGGCGGGGCGCCTCGTGCTTGCCGTCCCGGTGGCGCCGAAAAGCGAACTTACCGAACTGCGCAGCCAGGTCGATCGAATCGTCTGCCTCGCCACGCCCTTCGCGTTCCGTGCCGTCGGCCTGTACTACCGCAATTTCGAGCAGACGGCGGACGAAGAGGTGCTGGCGCTGATGGAGAAGGCGCGGCTGCGCAACGAGCGCGATTGATCCATGTTCAGGGCAAGCTCGGCTCCGGTTGCCGCGATTTCCGCCAGGCATCCGAATAGTTGCGCGAGGCGGCCGAAACCGTCTTGCAAGCCTCCTTCTCCCGCGCCACATTCCCGGCGCGCGATGTTGCCGGGAGAGGGGCGCCAGAGGAGGCGCCCGGAGGAGATGTCATGGCCGCGAAACTGGAAATCGGAAAGACGCTTGAGGATTTCTGCCGGCCGGAGCGGATGGCGCTCATCGTCTACGACATGCAGGTGGGGATTACCAATCAGGTCAAGAACGGCCCGGCGGTGCTTTCCAAGGTGCTGAAGGTGCTGGACGCTGCGCGGGCCGGCGGGTTTCCGGTGATCTTTCTCCGGCATCTGTCGATGCCGAGGCCGCTGATGGGCGCCTTCCAGCTACGCCAGGCGATGGCCTGGCAGCGGACAGACGATCCGGATGCGGTGCACCCCTGGTTTCTGCGCGGCACGCCGGGCTTCGAGCTGGTGCCAGAACTTGCGCCCCGTGACGACGAGGCGATCCTCGACAAGATCACGTTTTCCGCCTTCGAGGGCACGCCGCTCGCCATGATCCTGCGCGACCTCGGGCTTACTTCCTTCGCCATCTGCGGCATCGCCACGGAAATCGGCATCGACCCGACCGTGCGCCATGCGACCGATCTCGGCCTGGTGCCCGTCGTCGTGCGCGACGCCTGCGGGGCAGGCCACCACGAGGCCGGCGAGCGCGCGATGGAAAACATCGCCTTCATGGGCGATGCGATCATGACCGACGTTCAGGCAATCACCGCCGCGATGACCAAACACTAGGGGCCGCAGTGCCGCTCCATCCAATCGATCACAGGACCGACAAATGACCGACAAGCTTCACATCCGCCCGATAGCCCGGACCGACTACGAACAATGGCTGCCGCTCTGGGACGGCTACAACGCCTTCTACGGCCGCTCCGGCGAAACCGCGCTGGACCCGGCGATCACCGCCATGACCTGGTCGCGCTTTTTCGACGCCTACGAGCCGGTGCATGCGCTGGTGGCGGAGAGCGAAGGGCGGCTGATCGGGCTTACGCACTACCTCTTCCACCGCAGCACGACGATGATCCAGCCGAACTGCTACCTACAGGACCTCTTCACCAATGCGGAAGCCCGCGGCAAGGGCGTCGGACGAGCGTTGATTGAGGGCGTCTATGAGGCGGCACGTGCCGTCGGCGCGCCACGCGTCTACTGGATGACGCACGAGACCAACGAGACGGCGATGACGCTTTACGACAAGGTGGCGGAGAAGTCGGGGTTTCTCGTTTATCGCAAGGCGGTCTGAGGGCTCTCCTTTCGGCTGCTCACTTCGCCGTGTGTGCGCGGATGCCAGGGGCACATGCATCGGGATCCGGCATCCGCGTGGTCCAGATCTCGGTCGGGCCGAAGCCCTTGATGTCCTCGCGGCCGGAGCAAATGAACAGGAAAGACTCGCCTAGTCGCTGCCTGATTTCTGCGGTGGTGGTGATGCAGCCGGGCTTGCCGATCGCTTCCAGGCGCGCGGCAAGGTTCACGGGTGCACCCCAGATATCATAGGCGTATTTCGCTCGCCCAAGCACGCCAGCCGTTACCGATCCCGAGGCCATGCCAGCGCGCAGCTTGAGGACGACGCCATGGCGTTCGCCGATCTCGCGGGCCGCGGCGATGGCGCCGAAGCCGAACACTGCCGCCGCCTTCTCGGGCGTGGGGTGCCGGGCGGGCACGCCCGCCACCGCAAGATAGGCATCGCCGATGGTCTTGATCTTTTCGACACCGGTTGCTGCGGCCAGGCGATCGAACTCGCTGAAGAGCTCGTTGAGCAGGTTGACCGTCCGTTCCGGCCCCAGGCTGTTTGACAGGGCCACGAACTGGACGATGTCGATCAGGACAACAGTCGCATGCTCGAATTCGTCGATGATCGTTTCACGCTCGTTCCTCAGCAGGCGCGCCACGATCTCGTCCGGCATGATCGACGTCATCAGGCGGGCGAGCCGCCCCTGCGCCTCTCTCGCCAGGTGGAAGGCATAGTAGATTGTTGCGAAGCACATGAGCGTGAGGGTGATGATCGACGACGAATGGAGGAGTTGCAGGAAACGGGTGTCGTCATAGACACCCGCCCGCGCCTGAGGAAACGCGATGGATGCGGCGATGACCGTGATCGCAGCCATGGCGCTGAGGACCGTGACCAGCGCGATGTTTTGAAACCCGAGGATCGCGAAGGCGACCGGCGTCACGCCGAGCAGCGTCAGCAGGACGCCGGAGTCCCGACCGACATAGGAGGCGATCCAGACGAGGACCACCACGCAGATACCGAATTCCCAAAGCCCTGACGCGACGCGGCCGAAGCGATGAAAAAGCGGCGTCATGGCTGCCGCGACGGCTAGCGCGAGATTGGCATAGACGAGGGGAATGAGGCTCGGCTCGCCATAGAGTGCGTAGATGAGGGCAAAGCTCGTGGTGGTGACGACGATCACACAGGCCGCGACATTCGCGACGAGGATGCCTTCACGGTCACCCTCCGCGGCATTTGCGGCGCCCAGCTCCAGCAGGCTGCGAACAGCGCTCGTCCAGGACATGTCTCCACCCACTTTGCGTCGAGGGAGATCGGTACATGGTTTCGTTCAAACGCGAGAATTGTGCC
This sequence comes from Ensifer sp. SL37, assembly GCF_026672675.1. NCBI lineage: Bacteria > Pseudomonadati > Pseudomonadota > Alphaproteobacteria > Hyphomicrobiales > Rhizobiaceae > Ensifer > Ensifer sp. SL37. The sequence goes on from NZ_JAPPRN010000006.1 coordinate 2,868,989, forward strand.
CGCAATATTATTGCACTTCGCCGGTTGGCGCCATGAGATCGATGGTTGTGCAGTCCATAGGGAGTGCACGTGAGGAGGGCTTCGACCTCCTCACGCCTTCTCCACAAACCCATCCAGCACCCGCTTCTGGCCGGCGCGGTCGAAGTCGATGGTGAGCTTGTTGCCCTCGATGGCGGCGATGTTGCCGTTGCCGAACTTCATGTGGAAGACGCGGTCGCCGACCGAGAAACGCGAGGGTTCGGTGGCCGTCGATTTCGCCACCAGCTCGCCGTCGATCGTGCGGCCGCGCGGGCCGCTTTCGCCGTAGCCGATGCGCTCGACCGCGTGGCCGGAGCGGGTGCCCCAGTTGTCGCGGGTGGCGTCGGAGCGGTGCTGCTGGGCGCGCTTCCAGCCGGGCGTGGAGTAGTTGTTCTGGAAGGGATCAGCCTTGTCGAAGCGCGACTGGCCGTAGCCGCCGCGACCATAGCCGCCATAGGATTGTTCATTCTCGGCCACGTCCACATGGGCGAGCGGCAGCTCCTCGAGGAAGCGTGACGGCATGGTCGACTGCCAGAGGCCGTGGATGCGGCGGTTGGAGACGAACCAGATGTGGCAGCGATGCTTGGCGCGGGTGATGCCGACATAGGCGAGGCGCCGTTCTTCCTCAAGGCCGGAGCGGCCGCCCTCATCAAGCGCGCGCTGGTGCGGGAACAGGCCTTCCTCCCAGCCGGGCAGGAAGACAGTATCGAACTCCAGGCCCTTGGCCGAGTGCAGCGTCATGATCGAGACGGCATCGAGGTTCTCGTTCTGCTCGGCATCCATGACCAGAGCGACGTGTTCGAGGAAGCCGCGCAGGCTCTCGAAGGCTTCCATCGAGCGGATGAGTTCCTTCAGGTTTTCCAGCCGTCCGGGGGCTTCCGCCGTCTTGTCGTTCTGCCACATGGCCGTATAGCCGCTCTCGTCGAGGATCTGCTCGGCAAGCTCGGTGTGCACGGTCGTTTCAAGCAGGCTCTGCCAGCGGCGGAAATCGGTGACGACGTCGAACAGTGCCTTGCGCGCCTTCGGCTTCAGCTCGTCGGTCTCGATGATCTCGGAGGCAGCCGCCAGCATCGGGATGTCGCGGGCGCGGGCATAGTCGTGCAGCGTGCGCACGGTGGTGTCGCCAAGACCGCGCTTCGGCGTGTTGACGATGCGCTCGAAGGCGAGATCGTCGGCCGGCTGGCAGACGAGGCGGAAATAGGCCATGGCATCGCGGATTTCGAGGCGCTCGTAGAAGCGCGGGCCGCCGATGACGCGGTAGTTGAGGCCGAGCGTGACGAAGCGGTCTTCGAATTCGCGCATCTGGAACGAGGCGCGCACAAGGATCGCCATGTCGTTGAGCTTGTGGCTCTTTCGCTGCAACTGCTCGATCTCTTCGCCGACGGCGCGGGCTTCCTCTTCGGAATCCCAGGCGGCGTGCACCTGCACCTTCTCATCATCCGGATCGGTGCGGTCGGTGAAAAGCGTCTTGCCGAGGCGGCCCTCGTTGTGGGCGATCAGGTGACCGGCAGCGCCCAGAATGTGCTCGGTCGAGCGGTAGTTGCGCTCAAGCTTGATCACCTTGGCGCCCGGGAAATCCTTTTCGAAACGCAGGATATTGTCCACTTCCGCGCCCCGCCAGCCATAGATCGACTGGTCGTCGTCGCCCACGCAGCAGACGTTCTGCGGTACGCCCTTGGGGCGCTGGGCAAGCAGCCGCAGCCACATGTACTGCGCCGTGTTGGTGTCCTGGTACTCGTCGACGAGAATGTAGCGGAACTTGTCGTGATAGTCCTTCAGCACATCCGCATGCATGCGGAAGATGCGGATCGGGTGCAAAAGAAGATCGCCGAAGTCGCAGGCGTTCAGCGTCAACAGCCGGTTCTGGTAGGCAGCATAGAGTTCGCGGCCCTTGCCGTTGGCAAAGGCGCGGGCGTCTCCCTCGGGGATCTGGGCGGGATCGAGGCCCTTGTTCTTCCAGCCGTCGATCATGCCGGCAAACTGCTTGGCCGGCCAGCGCTTGTCGTCGATGCCTTCGGCCTGGATGAGCTGCTTGATCAGCCGCACCACGTCATCGGTGTCGAGAATGGTGAAATCGGAACGCAGGCCGACGAGCTCGGCGTGGCGGCGCAAAAGCTTGACGCCGATCGAGTGGAAGGTGCCGAGCCAGGGCATGCCTTCGACCGCATGGCCGACGAGCACGCCGATGCGCTCCTTCATCTCGCGCGCCGCCTTGTTGGTGAAGGTCACCGCCAGGATCTGCGAGGGAAAGGCGCGGTTGGTCGAAAGGATATGGGCGATGCGGGTCGTCAGCACCCGGGTCTTGCCGGTGCCGGCGCCGGCAAGCACGAGCACGGGGCCATCGAGCGTCTCGACCGCTTCGGACTGTTCCGGGTTGAGGCCGGAGAGATAGTCCGGGCGCGGCTGGGCGCGATCGCGCGCCGCCATGGCGCGCGCGGCGATGCCGCCCGTTGCCGGAATACCTGCGGGGGCGGGCTGCTGCTTGCGCGGCGCCGGCTCCTCGTCGAAGAAGGGAATATCGTCAAAACCACTCATCATGCGGCTCAATGTAGTGATTCGGTGGGGAAAGGCCAGAAAGGATGTTCTTCTTTTATTCCGTTTTCTGCGCCAGCCGCACCAAGCCTGTGGAAAGACAGGCGATTTCGAGACCGCTTATTCTTGGTCGCGCGGTCTATTCTTTTGTCTTGTCGAAGGCGGTATCCACAGGCACCTGCAGCGCCGTCGCCAACTGGTTGGTGCGGGCGGCAAGCGAGATCACCCTGAGCAGGTCCGCATGCTCGGCGTCGGTCATGCCTTTCGCCCTTGCCGCCGCCGTATGGGAATGGGCGCAGTAGCCGCAGCCATTGGTGACGGAGACGGCGATATAGAGCATTTCCTTGACCAGCGGATCGAGCGCCGAGGGCGTTGCCATCACCGCTTTCACGTCGCGCCAGGTCTGTTCCAGGAGCTCCGGATCGAAGGCGAGCCAAAGCCACATATTGTTGATGAAGTCGGATTTGCGGGTGGTGCGAATGTCGTCGAACACGGCTTTGACACGCGGATCGGATTCCGGGTTCTGAGGCGGGGATACGGTGCTCATGGGGCTCCTTCGCTGTTGTTCTCGGCGGTTGTGTGCGGGCCGGCCGGTCGCCTGAAGCGGTGACGATAGCCGACGTCGCGGCGATTGCCAGCGCTGCGTTTTGGGGAAGCCGTCACCGATGCGTTCAGTTGGGGATTTCGTTGCACGGCTGATTGTTCGAGCCGAAGGGTCCGGTCGTAAACAGCACGCCCTTGCTCGAGCCCTGATAGGCGTTGCCGTTCTGCGTGACGATGAAGACCCTGCGGCCGCAGAAGCCCGTCGGCTGCGCGGCAACCACGCGCGTCTGGCCACTGGCGTCAGTGACGGTCTTGGGGTTGCAGGCGCCATAGGGTGTGTCGGCCATGCGAACGGTTGCCGTCGAGCTGCGGCTGAGCGGCGCGGAACTGCCGGGTGGGTACGTCCCCGAAGCCGTGCCTGCAGCGGCCACGGTCGATTGCGTGATCTGAAAATCCGCCGTGCTGTCGTCGTAGCGGCACCGCTTGATGGCCCAGATCCAGACGGCAATGTCGCGCACACCGCTCTCGGGATCCTCGGCCGAAGCCGCAATGGTGAGCGGGGCCAGATCGGGGACGTTTCGGCGGCGGTTACAGCAGCCGCTGTCGTTGAAGACCGGGTCGGGATTGCCATGGTCATCCAGGATGCCGGTGATTTCGAGTTTCGTGGTCGGGCCGGTCTTGTCGTCCGCCTGGACAGTCACGGTCTGACACCCCGCAAGAAGCAGGCCCATGGAGACGAGTGCGAATGTCAGGCAAAATGCATGCGGCCCCATGACGACCCCCGCCATTGTCCGTACCGCTGCCCAAGATACTCCCGAAGACTTTTGCCCGCAAACAAGCGCCTTCCTTTGCCGCGCTCGATCAACCCCGCGGCATCGTTGCCGTCCACAAACGATGCGCGTCCTTCAGCACCTTCCTCTGTCGCTATCGCAACCTCGTCGAACGCTTCGTCAGCACTCAGGCACTTCCGTGCCGTCGTCACCGGCTTCGACAAGCACAGCGAAAACGACCTTGCTCTCGTCAAACTCGCTTCAGCCAAAACCTGGTTGTGCTCTACAGGTCGGTGACCTAGAAGAAGCTTCGAACGCTCGGAGCGGCGTTCAGGCAGGAGCCCGACCATGATCAAGATGAGCGTCTACTATCCGGCCGATGGCGGCTCGAAGTTCGATCACGACTACTACCGCACCCGCCACATGCCACTGATCCAGGAACGGCTCGGCGATGCCTGCCTGCGCTACGAGATCGATAAGGGCCTTGCGGGTCGCGAGCCTGGAAGCGCGCCGGGGTTCGTCGCGGCGTGCCACGTCTACTCGCCGAGCCTCGAGACATTCCAGGAGGCGTTAGGTCCCCACCGCGCCGAGATTGCCGCGGACGTCGCCAACTATACGGACATCGCGCCCATCGTGCAGATCAGCGAAGTCGTTGGAGGGTAGGGTGCTTTGGCGCGTCAGGCGTAGCCGTTGACCTTTCCGCAATCGGCGTAGCGTTGGCGCACCATGATCCATGGTGACGCAGCCAGTGCGGAACCGGTTGACGATCGGGAACATGTGGTTGCCGTCGAAGCGTATACGACCTTGCTCTCGTCAGGCTCGCTTCAGCCAAAACCTGGCTGTGCTCAATAGGCCGGGGGCCTAGGCTAGCGCGAAGACGCGGGCCGGGCCGCCGGTGCCGCCGCGGTGCTTCGGTGCGCCGAGGATGAGGGTTGCGCCCTTGACCGGCAGCTTGTCGAGATTGGCTGCTGCCTCCAGCCCCCAGCGACTCTCCGGCAGCCAGGCATAATGCGTGGCGAAATCGGGCGAGGGGCCATGGTCGAGCGACAGCGTATCGACGGCGATACCAGCCGCCTTGCTTTCCTCGATCAGATATTTGGCCGCCTCGACGTGGAAGCCGGGGAAATGCAGCTTGCCGCCGCCATCGGCATTGCGGAACTTGTCCGTGCCCAGATGCGCGCCCCAGCCCGACAGCATGGCGACGCAGGCGTTTTCCGGGATCTCGCCATTGGCGGCGACCCAGGCCTTGAGGTCTTCGGGCGTCACCTGTGCATCGGCATCGGCCTCAGCCTTCTTTCTGATATCGACAATCACCAGCGGCACCACCAGCTTGTCGACGGGCAGTTCGGCGACCGAGAGGCCATCGGCGGAGAAGTGCAGGGGCGCGTCGACATGGGTGCCGGTGTGTTCGTTCACCCGGAGCTCGAACATGTTGAACTTGTCTTTTGCGTAGTTGAACTTCTCCTCGCGGAAGAACTGCTGCTGGCCGAAGAAGGTCGGGAAATCTTCGTGCAACTCGTGGGTCAGGTCGGTGACGCTTGAATGCCCCTGCGCCAGCGCCGGCGGGGCCGCGCCCACGCTTGCGGCGGCAAGACCCGCGGTTCCGACCGCGGCGGCTTTGAAGAAGCTGCGGCGCGAGAGCATGCGCTCTTTCACCGTTTCCATGACACAGGCATCGCACATCGACTTCTCTCCCCCAAGAGGCCTGAAGACAGGCGCAAAGCCGGCCGAAACACGCTGCCGGCGGTTGCAGGATAGCGCAGTGTCGGCGGCTGTAAACGGTAATTCTCTAGTGAATTTCTGGACAAAGCTGCGAGGCGTCGAGCGAAGCCCCCGTGCGTCATCATCCCGCCAACAAATTCGCTTTTATTACAATTGCGTAATGATGGTATTCTGTCGTTGCCCCGACACGCGCGAACAGGGATACTCCGCGCACAATCGGAACGAACCGCCGGCCGCGCCGCGCTGGGGCGTGTTTTATGTTTAATTCGGAGACTTGAATGCGGGTTTGGAAACAGCTTGCGGTGAGCGCCGCTGTGCTTCTCGTGGGCGCAGCCGTCTGGGTGCGTTTTGTGCCTGGTGCTGGTGAAACGCTGGCGGCGATTGGTGTTTCGCATCCGCTGATTGATGCCTTGTCCAAGCCCGGCGCCGGTGGCGGCGAGGGCGGCGAACGCGGCAATGGCCGCGGGCAGGGCGGCAACAACGCCATTCTCGTCATGGTCCGGCCTTCGGGCACGTCTGTTGTCAACGACCGGCTGAACGCGATCGGCAACGGCGAGGCGATCCACTCCGTCACCGTGACGCCGACGGCAACCGGCAACCTCACCGAAATCCTCGTGCGCTCCGGCGAAAAGGTGTCGCAGGGTCAGGTCATTGCCAAGCTCGACAGCGACGACCAGAAGATTGCTGCCGACCAGGCGAGGCTGACACGTGACAGCGCACGCGAAAAGGTCGAGCGTTACCGCAACCTGAGTACCGCCCGCGCGGTAACAGCCGTGGACGTGCGTGACGCCGAAATCGCCATGCAGACCGCCGAACTGGCGCTGAAGACCGCCGAGCTCGATCTCAAGCGCCGCGACATCGTGGCGCCGTCGAAGGGCGTCGTCGGCATCATCACCGTCAATGTCGGCGACTACGTCACGACCACGACGCCGATTGCCGTCGTCGACGACCGCTCGGAAATCCTCGTCGATTTCTGGGTGCCCGAGCGCTTCGCCAACAAGATCTTCGTCGGCCAGCCGGTCACCGCCTTCGCCATCGCCCAGCCGGGCAACCAGCTCGACGGTGCGATCCACGCGATCGACAACCGCCTCGATCAGGCGAGCCGGACGCTGCGCGTGCGCGCACGGCTTGAAAACCCCGACGACAAGCTGAGGGCGGGCATGTCCTTCTCGGTCACCGTGGCCTTTGACGGCGACACTTATCCGACGGTCGATCCGCTGGCGATCCAGTGGAGTTCGGAAGGCTCCTATATCTGGCGCGTCTCCAGCGACAAGAGCGAGAAGGTGCCGGTGAAGATCATTCAGCGCAACCCGGACAAGGTGCTGGTGGACGCCGCACTGTCGGAAGGCGACGAGATCGTCACCGAAGGCGTGCAGCGCCTGCGCGACGGCGGCGCCGTGCGCATCGCCGGCCGTGAGAACAAGCAGGAACCGCAGAAGGTTGCGGAGGAAATCAAGTGAGCGGCGGCGACAGTCAGGCAAGCGGCCATGGTGCCGGCCAAGGCAGCGCCGGCGGCCAGATGTCGGCCCGCGAACGCGGCAAGACCGGCTTTACCGCGCTCTTCATCCGCCGGCCGATCTTCGCGCTGGTGGTCAATACGCTGATCGTCGTTGCCGGCCTTGCGGCCTGGAACGGCATCGAGATCCGCGAGCTGCCGCAGGTCGACCAGCCGGTCATCTCGGTGACGACAACGCTCGATGGCGCCGCACCCGAGACCATGGACCGCGAGGTGACCTCGGTGGTCGAAGGGGCCGTGTCGCGCGTGCAGGGCATCCGCGACATTTCCTCGACCTCGTCCTTCGGCCGCAGCCGCGTGACGCTGCAGTTCTCCGACACGACCGATATCGGCCAGGCTTCCAACGACATTCGCGACGCGCTCGGCCGGGTGCGCAACCAGCTTCCCGACAATGTCGACGAGCCGAGCATCGTGAAAGCCGATGCCGACAGCCAGCCGATCATGCGGCTGGCGCTGACCTCCGATACGATGTCGATGGAAGACATGACGCTGCTCGTCGAAAACGAGATCAGCGACCGGCTCGCCGCCGTTGAAGGCGTGGCCGACGTTGCCGTCTATGGCGACCAGGAGAAGATCTTCCGCATCGACCTCGACCAGGCGAAGCTCGCCGGGCGCGGGGTAACGGTCGCCAACCTCAGGACCGCGCTTGCCAACGCCTCCTACGACGTGCCGGCCGGCAAGCTGACGAGCGCCAGCCAGGACATTTCGGTGCGCGCCACGGCCGACCTGCAGACGCCGGAGCAGTTCGAAAACCTGATCCTCGTCAACAATGTGCGCCTGCGCGACGTGGCGACCGTCACGCTCGGTCCCGACACCGGCACGACGGCGCTGCGCTCCAACGGCCGCCAGGGCATCGGCCTTGGCATCGTGCGCCAGGCGCAGTCCAACACCGTCGATATCTCCGAGGGCGTGCGCAAGGTCGTCGAGACGATCCAGACGCAGATCCTGCCCGAGGGCACGCAGCTCCGCATTACCAGCGATGACGCCGTCTTCATCAACGGCGCTATCCACGAGGTGGAAATCGCGCTGATCGTCGCGGTCTTCATTGTGACGCTGGTCATCTACATGTTCCTGCTCGACTGGCGGGCGACGCTGATCCCGACGATCTCGATGCCGATCGCGCTGATCGGCACGGTGGCGGCGATCTATCTCGCGGGCTTCTCGATCAACATCCTGACGCTGCTCGCGATCGTGCTTGCGACCGGGCTTGTCGTCGACGACGCCATCGTGGTGCTCGAAAACATCGTGCGAAGGCGCGCCGAGGGGCTTGGACCACGCGCGGCGGCCGTTCACGGCACGCTCGAAGTGTTCTTCGCGGTGCTGGCGACGACCGCGACGCTTGCCGCCGTCTTTGTGCCGCTCTCGTTCCTTCCGGGCCAGACCGGCGGTCTCTTCCGCGAGTTCGGCTTCGTGCTTGCCTTCGCGATCCTCCTGTCCTCCTTCGTGTCGCTGACGCTTTGCCCGATGCTCGCCTCGCGCATGCTGACGAAGGATACGCATACGGTGCCGGGGCCGATGGCGCGGTTCGGTGCGCGGGCGGCCGGGTTCTACCGGGTGACGCTGCGCGCCTGCCTCAACTCGCCGCTGATCGTCTTCGTCGTCGCGGGCTTCTTCACCGCCATGGGGGCTGCCGGCTTCCTGACGCTGAAATCGGAGCTGACGCCGACGGAAGACCGCTCGCAGATCATGATGCGCATCAACGCGCCGCAGGGCGTTTCGCTCGAATACGCCCAGGCCCAGATGCGCCGCATCGAGGACGGTTTGCAGCCGTTGGTGAAATCCGGCGAGATCGACAACATCTTCTCGATCTCCGGGCAGGGCGGTTCGGTCAACAGCGGCTTCATGGTGCTGACGCTCGCTCCCTGGGACAAGCGTGACCGCACCCAGCAGGAGATCGTCACCGACATCAACAAGGTGACCGGGCGCATCCCCTCGGTTCGCGTCTTTGCCATGCAACCGAACAGTCTCGGCATTCGCGGCGCCGGCAGCGGCCTGCAGGTGGCGCTCGTCGGCAACGACTACAACAAGCTCGGTGATGCCGCGGCAAAGCTGGTGCGCCAGATGGAAGACACCGGCCGCTTCGAAAACGTCCGCCTCAACTACGAGGCCAACCAGGCGCAGCTTTCGATCACCATCGACCGCGAGCGCGCCTCCGACATGGGTGTCGATATCGGCGGCCTTGCCTGGGCGCTGCAGGCCATGCTCGACGGCAACAGCGTCGTCGACGTCTATGTCGACGGCGAATCCTATCCGGTGAAGCTTCTGTCCTCGACCAACCCGGTCAACGACCCGACCGATCTGCAGAACATTTTCCTCAAGGCCGGTGACGGCAAGATCGTGCCGATGTCGACGATCGCCAGCGTCGAGGAGATGGCGGTGGCGCCGCAGCTGTCGCGGGAATCGCAGCTTCGCGCCGTTTCGCTTTCGGCCGGCCTCAAGTCCGATCTGGCGCTCGGCGAGGCACTGACCATGGTCGAGCAGATGGCAGAGCCGCTTCTGCCGCCGGGCTCACGGATCATGCCGCTTGCCGAAGCCGCAACGCTCAACGAAAACGCCAACGGCCTCTTCGTCACCTTCGGCTTCGCGCTCGTCATCATCTTCCTGGTGCTGGCGGCCCAGTTCGAAAGCTTCGTCAGCGGCCTGATCATCATGTCGACGGTGCCGCTGGGGCTTGCCTGCGCGGTCTTTGCGATGATCATGACCGGCAACACGCTGAACATCTACAGCCAGATCGGCCTCGTGATGCTTGTCGGTATCATGGCGAAGAACGGCATCCTGATCGTCGAATTCGCCAACCAGCTGCGCGACCGCGGCCAGGACGTGCGCTCGGCGATTGAGAATGCCGCCAACATCCGCCTGCGCCCTGTCATGATGACGATGATCGCCACCATCGTCGGCGCGGTGCCGCTGGTGCTTGCCAGCGGCGCGGGCGCCGAGGCGCGCATCGCGCTGGGCTGGGTGCTCGTCGGCGGTCTTGGTCTTGCGGTGATCGTCACCCTCTACCTGACGCCGGTCGCCTATCTGGTGATCGCGCGCTTCACCAAGCCGCATGCGGACGAGGAGCGCAAGCTGCACGAGGAAATGGACGCGGCGGCAGCGCTGGAGGTGCGCTAGCCGGAGCGGCCGTCGCGCGACGGCTTATTATTCGAGCCCGGCGGCAACGAGAAAGATCGCTGCCGCCAGCCCGCCGAGCGCGCTGCGCCCGGCGTGAAGCCTGCCCCAGAGACCGAGGAGATCTCGGCTTTCCGGGCCGGCGTCGTCCGGCCGGACTGCCTCCAGCTGGCGGTTGACCGGCATCACGAAGAGCAGCGTATAGGGCCAGTTCAGGATGATGATCGCGGCCCCCAGCCCCCACAGCACATGGCCGGTCTGTCCCCAGGCACCGGCGCCGAACAGGCCCGAGACGAGCGCGAGCGTCGCCTGCATCTCGAAGCCGCGCCGATAGGACGGCACCCACTGCACGAGTGCGGCGCGATCATCGAGATGCAGCCGTGCGGGCTGTTCTGCCCAGGTGATGTAGATGGCGGCGCCGAAGAAAACCGACGCGGTGAGCAAAGCGGTTAGACCCAGCATTTGCCTCTCCTTCCTTCACGCCTCCATCATAATCCAAGGCTCACGAAACGGCAGGTGTTTTCTGCCGTTTCGCTCTCATACGTAGCAGTACCGGAGTTCGGTCGGTCTGAGGCGTGACTTTTGCCAGCAGCAAATGTGGTGCGACGCGGCTTGCCCGCCTGCAAGGCCCTCTGTCTACCGGCCCGCCCGCCCTATGTGCCGTCACGCCGCACGGCCAGCGCCGTCGCGCAGAGCACGACCTCCACCTCTTCTTCGAGTTCGAGACAGATCTGCCGGTATTCGTCAGCGAGATCCGGGCGGCCGCCGCCCAACACGAGTGCGTCCCGCATGTTGACCGCGAGTTCATAACTGCAGAACAGCTCAATCATGCAATCTGACGATGCCGACGCGATGCTGCCTCTCAGGTGCGGCAACCGCATCATCAGTCGCTTTCTGCCGATCTCTCCAAGCACGTCACACGTCCTTCCGCTCGGCCTTTGTACGCAAGGACTTCCCGACCGGATCACCGCGCGGCGCGGTGTGGAGATGACATTTCGGCAAACGGGGACATATCGTGTCGGCTTTTCAGCGTTGGTGTTTTCCACGCTGTCATACAGTCTTGTGACACTCCGGTCTCACGTCAGGCGTTTTCCTGCGCTACTGTGACCGGGAAGTGCGCGAGCGTCTGGACAAAGTGATTCCGATTTGCACAGTAGCGCCTTGAAATGACTGCGCTTCCCGAACATCGAAAAGGCAGCGTGGCGAATGCAAGAGGAAGGGCGTTTTCCGTGGCATTGAAGGCGATCAGGGCTGGCGCGAGAAACGAGGCGGGGATTGCGGCGGCGAAGGCGGACCTTTCCGCCCGCTTCGGCGACCGGTTCCAGACGGGCGAGGCGATCCGCGCCCAGCATGCCCACACCACCACCTATATTCCGGCACAGCTTCCCGACGGCGTGCTATTTGCCGAAAGCGCCGGGGACGTGCGCGCGATCGTCCAGATCGCCGCGCGACACAAGGTGCCGCTGATCCCGTTCGGCACCGGCTCCTCGCTCGAAGGGCATATCAACGCCCCCCACGGCGGCATCTCGGTGGATCTCTCGCGCATGAACAAGGTGCTCGAGGTCAATGCCGAGGACCTCGACTGCCGCGTCGAGCCGGGCATCACCCGCGAGGAGCTCAACACCTACCTGCGCGACACCGGCCTGTTCTTCCCGATCGATCCCGGCGCCAACGCCTCGATCGGCGGCATGGCCTCGACGCGGGCGTCGGGCACCAATGCGGTGCGCTACGGCACGATGAAAGACAATGTGCTGGCGCTGACGGTGGTGACCGCTGACGGGCGCGAGATCCGCACGGCGCATCGGGCGCGCAAGTCCTCTGCCGGCTACGACCTGACGCGGCTTTTCGTCGGCGCCGAAGGCACGCTCGGCATCATCACCTCGATCACGCTCAGGCTGCAGGGTATTCCGGAGGTCATTTCCGGCGGCGTCTGCCCGTTCCCGACGATCGAGGACGCCTGCAATGCGGTGATCCTCACCATCCAGTCGGGCATTCCGGTCGCACGCATCGAACTGCTCGATGCGCTGCAGATGAAGGCCTGCAACGGCTATTCCGGCCTTTCCTATCAGGAGACGCCGACACTCTTCGTCGAATTCCACGGCAGCCCCGAGAGCGTCGAATTACAGGCGCGCCAGTTTGGCGAGATCGCTTCGGAGTTCGGCGCCAGCGACTTCCTCTGGACCACCAATCCGGACGAGCGGGCGCGGCTCTGGAAGGCGCGGCACAATGCCTATTGGGCGCAAAAAAGCCTGATCCCGGGCGCGGCGATCCTGTCGACCGATGTCTGCGTTCCGATCTCGCGGCTGGCGGGATGCGTGGCGGCAACGCAGGAAGATAGCGCCGCCCACGGGCTGACGGCGCCGATCGTCGGCCATGCCGGCGACGGAAACTTTCATGTCGGCTTGCTGTTTGACGACAAGGATCCGGCTGACGTTGTGCGCGCCGAGGCCTTTGTCGAGCGGCTGAACGCGCGGGCGCTCGCCATGGACGGCACCTGCACCGGCGAGCACGGCATCGGCCAGGGCAAGATGCCGTTCCTTGAGGCCGAACTCGGCGACGCGCTCGATCTGATGCGCCAGATCAAGCGCTCGCTTGATCCGGACAATATCTTCAACCCGGGCAAGATTTTCGCTTGAGGTGAGACGCGCGACGGGCCGTTTTTTGGGACAATGCGCCGGCGACAAAGTGTGATACTGCATAATTCTCAAAGTCGGAATCGACCCCTAGGGAATTATGCGGCAAATCAAGGATGCTACGGCGCCATCAGCGGCGCCGCAGCCGGGCGCCGGTTTCTGGCGCTTAAATCGATTTGCGGCGCGGATGCGCCGATGAACGGAATGGGAATATAGGCACGGTGCTTTCGCGAATTCTTCTTGCCGTCGGCGGACTTGTGGTCGTTGCGCTCTTTGCGGCGCTGATCGCCCCGTGGTTCATCGACTGGACGGGTTTCCGCAAGGAGTTCGAGCGCGAGGCAAGCCGCATCATGGGCAAGCCCGTCGTCGTGCATGGCAGCGTCGATGCGCGGCTGATCCCGTTCCCAACCGTGACGCTCAACGACGTGCGCGTCGGCGCCGCCGAGGACGGCGAGCCGCTGATCCAGGTGGCGCAGTTCTCGATGAGCGCCGAGCTTGCGCCGTTCCTGAGCGGCGAGGCATTGATCTTCGACATGAAGCTCGATCGTCCGCGGGCCAAGGTGCGCCTGTTGCCCGACGGTACGCTCGACTGGGCGAGGGGCCGCCGGGCCTCGATCCCGGCCAAGACCGTCGTGCTTGAAAACGTCGAGATCACCAATGGCCAGGTCGAATTCGTCGACGAGCAGACCGGCCGCACCCGCCGCGTGAGCGGACTTGCCGCAGACATTTCGGCCCGCACGCTCGCCGGGCCCTGGAAGGTTGAGGGGCGCGCCGCGCTCGATGGCGAAGCCGGCAGTTTCTCCTTTACCAGCAACGAAGTGGACGAGGCGGGTACGCTCAGCCTGAAGGCGCGGGTAACGCCCGACAAGCGTCCCTTCGGCGTCGAGACCGACGGTTCGCTGCGCATCGTCGATTTCAGGCCGGTCTATAGCGGCCGCTTCACGCTGACGGAGAACCGCCCGCAGGCCGAGACGAAGGATGCGGATGGGCGGGCGCCGCTGCGCATCAACGGCAACTTCCAGCTGACCAACGAGAGCATCCGCGTCCCGGAATATCGCTTCGAAATCGGCCCGTCGGATGATCCCTATGTGGTCACCGGCGAGGCAACGCTCGATACCGGCAAGGACCAGAAGTTCCTGCTGATCGCCGACGGCCAGCAGATCGACGTCAGCCGCATCGGCCCGAGCCGCAACAACAAGACCGGCCGCGATCCGGCGATCTCGATGCGCCAGCGGCTCGAAGCCATGCTGGCGATCGCCGCCGAAATTCCCATCCCGCAGGTGCCCGGCCGCGCCAGCCTGAAGCTGCCGGCGATCGTCGTCGGCGATACGACGGTCCGCGACGTGCGGATCGACGTACAGCCCGATGGCGCCGGCTGGGTGATCGACAATGTCGTGGCGCTGCTGCCGGGGCGCACGCAGCTCGAAGCCAAGGGGCGGCTGAACCTCAAGGGACAGCGCACCTTCCGCGGCGACCTTCTGCTGGCCTCCAACCAGCCTTCCGGCCTTGCCAACTGGCTGGCGGGCTCGGTCGATCCGGCGATCCGCAAGCTGAGGACCGCCGGCTTTTCCGCCAAGGTGAACCTCACCGATACATTGCAGCAGTTCGAGAACCTCGAAGTGGCGGCCGACGAGGCGAGCCTCAAGGGGCGGCTGGAGCGACAGTCCTTCGCCGACCAGCAACCGAACCTCTCGCTGCAGCTGAAGGGTAACCGCATCGACTTCGAAGCCTTGCAGGCGCTGACCGGGCTCGTGGCGGGCGACGCTTCCACCGATACCTTGCTGCAGCATGCGATTGCCGCCGATCTTTCGGCTGACGAGTTTTCCGCCTTCGGCGAGCAAGCGCAGGACGTGCAGGCGGTGCTGACGCTGAAGAACGGCCAGCTCCAGGCCGAACGCGTGGCGATCGGCTCGCTCGCCGGCGCACAGCTCGCCTTTTCCGGCCGGGCCAGCGGCGACCTCGAAAAGCCCGTCGTCTCGGCCAAGATGAAGCTTGCCGCCAAGAACCTGACGCCGTTCCTGGAAATGATCGGCCGCCACGCGGTCAATCATCCAGCGCTCCGGCAGTTGATCAAGGCCGGTCCCTATTACAGCGACACGGCCTTCGACGTGACGCTGACGGCCGGCAACAAGGAAGGCAACGCGCCCGCGACCTTCGGCATCTTCGGGACCGCGAACGGTACCAAGATCGCCGCCAGCTACCAGGCGCCCGACATGGCGCAGGCACTGACCGGCAAGGCCATGCTTTTGGAAGCGACGCTCGAAAATCCCGAGACGCGGCTCCTGCTCGGCCAGACGGGTTTCGATCCCTTGCCCTTCGATGCGGATGCCAACGGCATTCTCTCCGTCAAGCTGCAAAGCACCGACGGACCGACGGCGAACGGCACGGTGACCTTTACGACCGAGAAGACGTCGCTCGCCGCCAAGGGCAGCGTCGATCTTTCCCGCGATCATTTCCTCGAAGGTCAGGCGAAGGTGACGCTGCAGACCCAGGACCTGGAGCCCTATCTTCTGCTCCAGGGCGTGGCCTTGCCGCAGATGGGCAGCGGCCTGCCGCTGACCGTCTCTGCCGATATCGCGACGACGCCCGAAACAATTGCGCTGACCACTGTCGAGGGCAAGGCCGACCACAACGGCTTTACCGGCAATCTGACGATCGACCGCAAGACCCCGGGGGCGGCCAGCGGCCAGCTGACGCTCGACACGCTCGATCTCGCCTGGCTCGGCGAGGGCGTCCTCGGACCGATCGAGGATACGAACGGGGCCTTCTCAAAGGGGGCTCTGGCGCAGCCTGCCTGGACCGGGCTCAACGTGGCACTGGACGTGCAGGCGCAGAAATTCTGGCCGGGCGTCTATGGCGCAGTCACGAGCTTTGCCGGCAAGATGGAATGGAAGGGCGACGAGATTGCGCTGACCGATGCGGCCGGCGACTGGCTGGGCGGCAAGCTCGCCGGGCGGGTGCAGATCGGCAATGCCAATGGCTCGGGCTTCCTGCGCTCGCGCCTGGACGTCAAGGGCGGCGACCTTGCCCAGGCGGGCTGGGCTCATGCGGGCACGCCGGTCGCGACCGGGACTTTCGATCTTTCGGTAGCACTTGAGGCATCGGGTGCGACGCCCGAGGCGATGGCGCATTCGGCAAGCGGTTCGGGTACCACAACCTTCAACGGCATGACGCTCGCCGGCATCAACAGCGCAGCTCTGCCGCAGCTGATCGCGGCAGCCGATGCGCTGAAGACGCAGATCTCGGCGGACGCGATCAGGAGTGCGGCGGAGGCGACGATCTTCTCGGGTCAATCGCTGGTCGGCGTCGTCAAGGCACCCTTCAGCATCGCCGGCGGGGTGCTCCGGGCGCAGAACGTGACGGCTGGCGACGGCAATGCCGCGATGACCGGCGAAGCTTCGCTGGACCTTGCGGCGGGCCGGATCGACGCCGGCATCGATCTGACTTTCCGGCCGGGTGACGAGGCGCTTGCCGGTGCCGAGCCGCGTGTGCGCATCGGCTATGCCGGCCTGCTGGAAGCACCGGGCGTCGATCTCAACGTTGCCGATCTCGCGAACTTCCTGTCGCTTCGCGCCTTCGAGCGCGAGCGCCGGCGGGTCGAGATCCTGCAGGCGAACGTGCTGGAGAAGCAGCGTCTGCGCCGCGAACTTGCGCTTTACAAGGCGCGGGCGGAGGCAAGAGAACTGGAGCGCAAACGCGCCGTTGCCGAGGAACGCCGGCGCGCAGCCGGCGCTGCCGAGGCCGCCCGCCTCAAGGCGGAAGCAGATGCGCGAGCAGAGGCCGAACGCAAGGCCGAAGCGGAGCGACAGGCGGAAGCCGCGCGTCGGGCGGCAGAGGCAGCGCGCAGCGCCGGACAGGGCCAGCCGATCCCGCAGACGGGACCGACCCCCCAGACCGTACCGGACGGTGCCACCGGCACCCCTCCCGGACAGAGGCTCAACTTCGACGTCCTGCCCGACGTTACCGTACAGTAGCCGGCGACTATGCCGGAGCACGACGCACCCTGGCTTTCGGGGCCGGGGATGCGCTTCCAATTGCGGATCCGGCCATGATCCCATCCTTGGCTTGTGCCCCCTGAAGCGCATCGCGATCTTTCAGCATCGCTCTCTGCGCTTTTGATTTTTCGCATGTCGTTATCCCAAGACCGCTGCGCGCTTTTGCGCGACATGCTCTGGCTTCAGATTTTGAACATGCCTTTATCGGGCGGGCATTCTCTTGGTTTCCGGCGCATCGTGGCGCGCGAACGGGATCGGCAGAGTTTTAACGAATTCTGAAGCACATCCTCCACTATTTATCGCTAAATTAGCAAGTTGCGTTGGATGGGGCAGGGGGTGCGGCTTGCGGGCCGCGTCTTTAATCGGCGCATGGGAAGGACGACGTCGATCGCTCCGGATTGACCCGAGCGGCGCGTCGCCGTCTGCTGAGGGGGCAACGATCAGAGATGCGCTACAATTTGAGGAAGAGAGCCGCCCGTATCTTTGCGGACGAGCGCGGCAACTTTACCGTTCTGACCGCGCTGATAGCGGTGCCGTTGTTGAGTGCCGCGTCGATCGCCATCAACCTGGCGCGGATCAATCTCGAGGCCGCGAAGATGCAGACGGCGCTCGATGCCGCTGCCTTCTCGGCGGTCAAATCCTACGGCGAGGGCGAGACCGAGGCCAGTGCCAGGGATCTCGCCAACAACGTCTTCTTTGCGAATTTCGGCCAGCCGGAGATCGTCGATCAGCTCGGCCCGGAGAGCGGTGTGGCGGTGGCGGCCACGCCGGTGCAGATCGCCTTCGGCGCCGCCGGCGTCGAGACCACGGCGACCGCGGCCTACGCGTTGAAATACAATCCGCTCTTCTTCGGGCTGCAGCCCTATACGATCGACCGGGAAAGTGTTGCCGCGCGCATGCCCGGGAGAGAGGCCTGCATTCTGGCGCTGCACCCGACGGCGAGCCGGGCCTTCGAGGTCAGCGGCGGGGCGAGCGTCGACACATCCGGCTGTACGATCACGTCGAACTCGACCGACGCGCAGTCGATCTACCTCAGCGGCTCGGCCACGCTCAAGGCCGAGTGTCTCTACGCCGCCGGCAAGGTGTCCGCGACGCTCGCCAACCTGCAGCTTGCCTGCGGCAAGGCGGTAGAGGAGGTGACGCCAATTGCCGACCCCTTCCGGTCGAAGAAGATGCCGACCACGGCAGGCTGGGTGAGCCTTGCCGGCTGCGGGCAGAATTTCGTCGGCGGCGGTGGCGGCAACGGCGACTGCAACGGCACCGGCAAGACGCCGAACAACGCGCCCGACACCTACCGCGTCGAGCTGAAGCCTGGCACCTATGGCGATCTCGAAATCAAGGGCAAGGTTCTTCTGAGGCCCGGCAACTACATCATCGACGGCGGTAGCCTGAAGTTCACCAGCCAGTCGGTGGTGAGCGCCGAAGGGGTAACCTTCTTCCTCTTGAACGGCGCCCAGCTCGACATTCACGGCGGGGCGACCTTCCAGGTCAGCGCGCCGACGACCGGCGACTGGGCCGGCTTCTCGATCGTCGCCGGGCGCAACAACACGGCCAGCGCCACCATCAACGGCAACAGCGCCTCATCGCTCGCCGGCATCATCTACATGCCGGCGTCGCGCGAGATCCAGTATGCCGGCAACGGATCGACCGGCGGTGAATGCGTGCGCATCGTCGCCCAGGAAATCACCATGATCGGCAACAGCAGCTTCAAGCTGGATTGCAAGGCGGTGCTGGCCAACACCACGATCAACAACCCCGGCGCGATCCGGCTGGTGCGATAATGACGGACGCGTCTTGCCACCGGCCGTTGGGCCGGCGGCGGATCGCTTGCCGGTGTCCAGGCGCGCCTTGCCTTCAGAAGCGGATGGACAGTCCGAGGATTGGACCTTGCTGGACCACGTCGAAGATGAAGCCGTCATTGTCGTAGTTGACGCCCAGCGCACGATAACCGGCGATCGCCGAGATCGTGTCGTTGAAACGGTAGCCGAGGCCAAGGCCGACGTCCCAGTCGATGTCGGCGCCGCCGGCGCCGACCAGGCCCCAGCCGGTCAGGTAGATCTCCGGGGTGAAGAAGTAGTTGCCGCGCACGCCCACCATGCCGTCGACCCAAGTCTTGCGGTCATCGCGGCTGATACCGTCGAGCGGGCCGCCCTGAAAGGATATGGTGGTGTTGACCGACCAGATCCTGGCGCCGCCGACCACGTCGAGATGCGAGTTCTGATCCTCAAACACCGTGTAACCGACGCCGATGAGGCCGGCGAAGGTCTCCGATTCCACATCGACCGTATCGGTGAAGACGCCGCGCGCTTTGCCGTCGCCGGAGAGCTTCGTATAGATCAAGTCACCAAAGACGCTGAAGCGGTCCTTGCGCGCTTCGACAGTTGCCATGGCGGCGAAGTCGAGATTGCTCCAGATGTCGCTGAAGCTGGAGTCGATGTGAACGGTCGGGAGCCCGAATTGCGCTGTGTCGCCGGAGAGGCCCGCCATCCAGAAATAGGGCGCGAAGGTGAATTGCCAGCCGCTCTCGGTTTCTTCCACGGGGGCCGCGGGCGCCATCAGCGGCGTGATATCGGCGGCATGAACAGGCAGAAAGGGAACCAGGCTCAGGCAGGCCGCAAGGCCCAGTCGCGTAGAGATACTCATGAAACGCCTCCCGCTTGCGCAGTCCCTGGGAAACGATGCGCGCGTTTTCCGTCCGGTCCTGCTTACTCATAAGAGTTGTGCGTATCGACGGCAGAAGCCGCCGCCTCCAACATGGCTATCTTTATATAAGCGATTCCGAAAACAACCAATTTCCACCGCCGTCGCAATCCTTGGCTGACGAAATGACCCCTGCTGTTGCAGGCGCCACACAGTCGCGTGGGATCTGATGAGGCGGATTCTGGCCCGAGGTCCGGTGCTGTGGCGGGATCAGCGCGGCTCGGTAGAGAGGGCAGGCACGTTCGATTTCAGCCATTCGAGCACATGGACGCGCAGTGCCGAGGAGAGGTTGCTGTCGGGCGTGCGCTGGTCGTCGATTTCGGCGATCAGCTGGGCAAGCGGCACCGCCCGCGTTTCGGCGATCGTCTTCAGTTCCTGCCAGAAGGCGTCTTCGAGCGAGAAGCTGGTGCGGTGGCCGTGGAGCGTTGCGGAGTGCTTACGGATCATCGCCCGGCCTTAGAGACTGATTCAAGGAATTGGCATTTCGAGTCCGGAAGCTGCCGCAAGTCCTTGCTCCGGAATCGCTTTTGCGGGCTCAGTCCTTGTCGACGTCGCCTTCGGCAGGGCGCTCGATGCGGCCCTGGTCAAGGCGGGTCTCCGCCTTGTCGTTCAGCGCTTTCGTCAGGGATTTCTCGGCCTTGGTGCGGCCGAAGGAGATGCGGTTCTGCTCGGCCTGCTTGTCCTTTTCCGTGCGCTCGCGACGCTTGCGGAACTGGCGCAGATTGACGACGTCTCCGGTCATGAGCCTCGGCTCCTCGGATCAGTTCTTCTTGCGGAAGGAATCGAGCGAGACGACGGAGCCGCCGCCATTCTTCGGCTCGGTGGGCTTGTCGTCCTTGGCCGAGGTCTCGGCATTTTCTTCCGGAACGGGATAGGCGGTGATCTCCGCCGATTCCTGTTCTTCTTCCTCGCCGGCCGCCACGTCGAACTCCAGTTCGAAATTGACCGACGGGTCGTAGAAGCCACGGATGGCGTTGAACGGGATCACCAGCCGTTCGGGCGTGTCGGAGAAGGAGAGGCCGATTTCGAAGCCGATTTCGGTGACTTTCAGCTCCCAGAACTGGTGCTGGACCACGATGGTCATCTGTTCGGGATACTTGGCTTTCAGGTGCTGCGAGATGCGCACGCCCGGCGCGCCGGTCAGAAAGGTGATGAAGAAGTGATGCTCTCCCGGCAAGTGACCGGTGGTGGCAACCTCCGTCAGGACCTTTCGGATGACGCTGCGCAGTGCGTCCTGTGCCAGAATGTCGTAGCGGATGTGGTCCTGGCCCATGAGCGTCCCGTCTTTCCTCGAACTCAATCTACTGTCTGCTGCCGGCTTGGAGGTCAAGCCGTCGGCTTTTCATTGCCCGTCTGAAGCAGACGAGTCAATTATTCAAGCATCTATAGACCATTTCGAAGCGGGGGAGAAGGTGAAGGCTTCTGTTGCCAGGTGCCTTCGGACCCCGCCTTACGGTGCTACCCGGAAGGACTTGATTTGAAGTGTCGCACCGCGATTAAGCAGCGAGACGTGCTTCAGCATAGTTGTCGTTTGCAACTATAAGTTTAGCCCGATAACGGTGGTACAATGCCGAGCAAAAAGTCGATCTTTACGCCCTTGTCGATCCTATTTCGCCCCCATCAAAAGCCGATCGATTCTGATCGGTTTTTGGTGGAGGCGCCGGGTACCGCCCCCGGGTCCAATGGGTTTATTTCATCGCCCGTTTATTGCCATAGCCGCCCGAAGACGGCAGAGTTCATATAGGTCTTTCCGGGCCCCAAGAAAAGGGGGATGTGTCGGATATGTGACTTTCTCCCGGACTGCCCGGTGCCGAACCGCCTTGACTTGACCGGCATCCATGAAAAACTCCCGCTGCTGCCACGCGGCCGGCAATCTCCGGCCGCAGTTTCGAAAAGCAAAGCAAGCTGGAGGCCTCATGACGGACTACCTCGCAGATGTGCAGAAATACGACAGCGGCGCCGACGAAGCGATCGTGAACAAGATCGTGCGTCACCTTGGCATTGCGCTTCGCAACCGGGATTCCTCGCTCGTTTCGGCGTCGGATCCGAAGGAGCTCGAGCGGGTCAAGGAGAAATGGTGCGAGAAGAAGCTCGGCATCAGCGGCGCCGATGCGGACAGCGCGATCGACGCCACCGTCAAGGCGATGTCGGCGGACCGGTCGAAATCGCGCGTCACCTTCTATTATCTGGTGGCCAAGAACCTCGGCAAGCTGCACACCTTGTAGCTCCCCGCCGAATTATCCGGGATAATCGTCCCGTGGTCATTGGTTCGCCGCCGGCTTCGTCCTAAATTTAGCGAAAGTACGAATCGGCGGCGCCAGACCATGCAGCAATATCTCGACCTTCTCGACCATGTGATGACCAACGGATCCGACCGCGGCGACCGGACGGGGACGGGCACGCGCTCGGTCTTCGGCCACCAGATGCGCTTCGACCTCTCCGAGGGCTTCCCGGTGCTGACGACCAAGAAGCTGCACCTGCGCTCCATCATCCATGAACTGCTGTGGTTCCTGAAGGGCGACACCAATATCCGCTATCTCAAGGAAAACGGCGTCACCATCTGGGACGAATGGGCAGACGAGAACGGCGACCTCGGCCCGGTCTATGGCTACCAGTGGCGCTCCTGGCCGGCGCCGGACGGGCGCCATATCGACCAGATGGCCGGCCTCGTCGAAAGCCTGAAGACCAACCCGAATTCCCGCCGCCATATCGTCTCGGCCTGGAACCCGGCGCTCGTCGACGAGATGGCGCTGCCGCCCTGCCATTGCCTTTTCCAGTTCTACGTCTCCGACGGCAAGCTCTCCTGCCAGCTCTACCAGCGCTCGGCCGACATCTTCCTCGGCGTGCCCTTCAACATCGCTTCCTATGCGCTCTTGACGATGATGGTGGCGCAGGTGACGGGCCTGAAGCCGGGTGATTTCGTGCACACGCTTGGCGACGCGCACATCTACCACAACCATTTCGAACAGGCCCGGCTGCAGCTCACCCGCACGCCGAAGGCGCTGCCGCGGATGGAAATCAATCCAGACGTGAAAGATCTCTTTTCCTTCCGTTTCGAAGACTTTACGCTCGTCGGCTACGAAGCCGATTCATCCATCAAGGCGCCGATCGCCGTCTGACATATCCTGATGCTGCGGGTGGCCGGTCCGCATTTCTGAATTCTTCTCGATGCCGATGCCGCGCCACCCTTCGGGCAGGGCAGGAGCTTCCGTCGCCCGCACGCGCAGGGGCCGGCAATCCAAGGTGAGGGGCGGCCGGGGAGGGCTGTCGTCCAAGGGAGGTATCGATGCTCACACTCGTTCATGCGCCGCTGTCACGATCCTCGCGCATCGTCTGGCTGCTTGAGGAGCTGGGCGCGGAATACGAGATCCGCTACGTCTCGATCCGCCGCTGGGACGGCTCGGGCGAGCCCGACGACAACAACCCGCATCCGCACAAGCAGGTGCCGGCGCTCATCCATAATGGCGCGGTGATCTGGGAGTCGGCCGCCGTCGTGCAGTATCTCACCGACCTTTATCCCGATTGCAGCCTCGGCCGGCCGCCCGGCCACAAGGAGCGTGGCGCCTATCTCTCCTGGCTTGCCTATTACGCGGGGGTGATCGAGCCGACGGCGCTTGCCCATATCTCCGGCGCGACCATCAACAACCCGGCGCAGGCACGGCTCTACAGCGAAATGTGCGCCCATGTGATCGACGTGCTCACCCGACGGACCTATCTGCTCGGCGAAACGATGAGTGCCGCCGATCTGCTTTTGGCAAGCGCGCTGCAGTGGATGCGCAAGATCCTGCCGGAAAGCACGGTCGTCGATCGCTACATCCGTGTGGTAACGGACCGGGCAGCCTATGACCGCGCCAGAGAAATCGACAGCAAACCGAACGGGTTCCATGACTGAAACGAAGACCACCCACCCGAAGATATCGATCGTCGTCGCCGTTGCCGCCAACGGCGTCATCGGCCGCGACGGCGATCTGCCCTGGCGGCTTTCGACCGATCTCAAGCGCTTCAAGGCGCTGACGATCGGCAAGCCCGTGATCATGGGGCGCAAGACCTGGGCGTCGCTCGGGCGTCCGCTTCCCGGCCGCGCCAACATCGTCATCACCCGCAACGCGGATTTTGTGGCGGAAGGGGCAAGCGTCGTCCCGTCGCTCGATGCGGCCATAGCGCTTGCCGGCCGAGAGGCGGAGGCCGCGGGCGTGGACGAGATCTGCGTGATCGGTGGCGGCGAGATCTACCGCCAGTCGATCGCGCGTGCCGATATCTTGCATGTGACCGAGGTGCAGGCGACCGTGGATGGCGACACGCGCTTCCCCGACATCGATCCCGGCATTTTCGAGAAGGTCTTCGAAGAGGACCTGCCGCAGGGTGAAAAGGACAGCCACGCCATGCATTTCGTTACCTTTAAGCGGCGTGCGACAGCCTGACGCGGCGGATCGTCAACTATTTTGAACCATTTACGGTGAACTCGGGTCTATCGCGTTGAAAGCGGTGCGGGTGATACCTATAACGGTTTCACATCATGAACGACCGTGCGGTGGCGCGGCCGTTCAGCGTGGGAAGTATTCAAAAGAGAGGTTTTGATGCCCTGGAGCAATCAGAATGGCGGCGGCGGTGGCCCATGGGGCGGCGGCGGTGGCGGCGGCAATCAGGGGGTCCCTGGGGCCAGGGGCCAAACCGGCCGCGTGGCGGCAAGGGCGGCCCGCCGGATCTGGAAGAGATCATTCGCCGTGGCCAGGACCAGCTCAAGAACGTCGTTCCCGGCGGCTTCAATGGTGGCGTCTTCGCCATTATCGGCCTGCTGATCGTCGGTTTTGTCCTGATCAATTCGATCTACACGGTGCAGCCGGACGAGCGCGGCGTCGAGATGCGCTTCGGCAAGCCGAAGGACGAGATCTCGATGCCTGGCCTGCACTATCATTTCTGGCCATTCGAGACCGTCGAATTCGTCAAGATCACCGAGCAGCAGCAGAACATCGGCGGGCGCTCGAGCGGCCAGTCGAATTCCGGCCTGATGCTCACCGGCGACCAGAACATCGTCAACGTCCAGTTCTCGGTGCTTTACTCGGTCACCGATCCGAAGGCTTACCTCTTCAACGTCGAGAACCCGTCCGACACGCTGCAGCAGGTGGCCGAAAGCGCGATGCGCGAAGTCGTCGGTCGCCGTCCGGCGCAGGACATCTTCCGTGACAACCGTCAGGCGATCGCCGCGGACGTGAAGAGCACGATCCAGGCAACGATGGACACCTACGGCACCGGCGTTTCCGTCAACACGGTCGCCATCGAGGACGCCGCACCGCCGCGCGAAGTGGCCGATGCGTTCGACGAAGTGCAGCGCGCCGAGCAGGACGAGGACCGCTTCGTCGAAGAAGCCAACCAGTATGCCAACCAGGTGCTCGGTAAGGCACGCGGTCAGGGTGCGCAGATCCGCGAAGAGGCGGCCGCCTACAAGGACCGTGTCGTCAAGGAAGCACAGGGTGAGGCGCAGCGCTTCATCTCCGTCTATGACGAGTACTCCAAGGCGCCTGACGTTACCCGCAAGCGTCTCTATCTCGAAACCATGCAGGGCGTTCTCGGCAAGTCGAAGAAGGTCATCATCGACGAGAAGAACGGGCAGGGCGTACTGCCATATCTGCCGCTGAATGAAATCGGTCGTCCGACGACGTCGGGTGCCGCAGCAGTTTCGGGAGCAGGCCAGTGATCAACAATCGTACCTCCGTTATCCTGATCCTGCTCGCCGTCGTCTTCGTCGGCATCTATTCCTCGGTCTTCGTCGTCAACGAGCGCCAGCAGGCGATCGTCGTTCGCTTCGGTCAGATCAAGGACGTCAAGAGCCAGCCGGGCCTCTACTTCAAGCTGCCCTTCGCCTTCATGGATGCCGACCGCGTCCAGTACGTCGAAGACCAGGCACTGCGCTTCGACCTCGACAACATCCGTGTCCAGGTCTCGGGCGGCAAGTTCTACGAAGTTGATGCCTTCGTCGTCTACAAGATCTCCGATCCCCGCCGCTTCCGCGAGACGGTCTCGGGCGATCGCGACTCGGCGGAATCGCGTCTCAGGACCCGTCTCGACGCATCGCTGCGCCGTGTCTACGGTCTGCGCGGCTTCGAGGCTGCCCTTTCGGACGAGCGTGCGTCGATGATGCGCGAAGTGCGCGCCGACCTCAAAACCGATGCCGAGTCGCTCGGCCTCAATATCGAGGACGTCCGCATCCGCCGTACCGACCTGACGCAGGAAGTTTCGCAGCAGACCTACGACCGCATGAAGGCCGAGCGTCTGGCGGAAGCCGAACTGATCCGCGCCCGCGGTAACGAAGAGGGCCAGCGCCGCCGCGCCATCGCCGACCGTCAGGTCGTCGAGATCGTCGCCGACGCCCAGCGCGATTCGGAAATCCTGCGCGGTGAGGGCGAAGCCGAACGGACGAAGACCTTTGCCGACGCCTTTGCGCGCGATCCGAAGTTCTTCGAATTCTACCGTTCGATGACGGCCTATACCCAGTCGATCGGTAGCCCGGACACGACGCTGGTGCTTTCGCCGCATTCGGAATTCTTCCGTTACTTCAATAACTCGGAAGGCACTCCGCCGGCCGCGGCACCTCAAGCAGCGACCGGAAACTAGGCGGGCGATGTCAGACTTTCTGACAGGATTCGCTTTCTTCCTGATCATCGAGGGGCTGGTGTACGCACTGGCCCCTTTGGTTTTGGTGGAAATGGCGAAGCGTTTGCCGTATGTCCCCGAACATCAGCTTCGACTGGCGGGGCTCGTTTGCGTGGCTGCCGGGGTCGGACTTGTATGGTTGCTTCGAGGATAATGCGAAATGCCACATAAACTGCTGATCCGGCTGGTCGATGCCGAATACGCCATCACCCGCCTCAATATCGGCTCCAGCATGCCGGAATGGCTGCCGGGGCCGGGCTTCTGGACCGTGTCGAGCTCGCGCGAGGAGATGACGCTGGTCTGCCGGGCCGCCCGCGTGCCGTCCAGCGTCCAGAGTTCGCTCGGCTGGCGCTGCTTCCGCGTCGAGCAACATTTTGCCTTTGACGTGCCCGGCGTGCTCGCCTCGGTGCTCCGGCCGCTTTCGGATGCCGGCGTCGGCGTCTTTGCCAATTCGACCTTCAGCACCGACTACATTTTCGTTGCCGGCTCCGATCTCGACAAGGCGGTCCAGGCGCTGAAAGACCACGGCCACGAGCTCACCACCTGATCAACCACGCCCGGCCTCGACCTAAAGGCTCGGCCGGGAACGCCCGTCCTTTCGCACCCTTGCGCGCAAGGATCAGGAAATCGTGTTTGGACCCTTCCGAATTCCGCCTTATCTTCAGAGGAAAGTCGGACGTCGCGGTCTTGCGGCTTGCGTTTGTCAAATCTGCCGCATAAGCCCGGCCGGCGGTTTCGGTCGAGGCGGAATTATGCGAAGAATCAAAGTGGTGTGCCGGTGTCACCGCACACAGCCAGAGGAGCTGAAGCGAATTGTCCACGCGATCAAAATCCCGAGTACACTCGCTTGGCGCCTCCCTCGGCGTTCTGGCGCTCGCAGGCGCGCTTGCCTTCAGCAGCACCGCACTCGCCCAGAACACGGCGATCCGGCCGCCGAGCAATGGCCCGGCCTCCGTCGCCGATCTGGCCGCCGGACTGCTGGATGCCGTCGTCAACATCGCGACTTCGCAGAAGGTCAAGAACGACGATGATGCGCCGGCGCCGCAGGTGCCGGAGGGCTCGCCCTACCAGCGCTATTTCGACGAATTCTTCAAGGGCCAGGGCAATCAGGGCGGTAACCGCCAGCGCACGGTCGAATCGCTCGGCTCCGGCTTCGTCATCGATCCCTCTGGCTACATCGTCACCAACAACCACGTGATCGAGGGCGCCGACGACATCGAGATCAACTTCGCCAATGGCAGCAAGCTGAAGGCGAAGCTCGTCGGCAAAGACACACAGACCGATCTCGCGCTGCTGAAGGTCGAGCCGAAGGCGCCGCTGAAGGCCGTGCCTTTCGGGGATTCGCGCAAGATGCGCATCGGCGACTGGGTGATGGCGATCGGCAACCCGTTCGGCCTTGGCGGTTCCGTTTCGGTCGGCATCATCTCGGCGCGCGGCCGCAACATCAACGCCGGCCCCTATGACAATTTCATCCAGACGGACGCTGCGATCAACCGCGGCAATTCCGGCGGGCCGCTGTTCAATATGGCCGGCGAAGTGATCGGCATCAACACGGCGATCATCTCGCCAACGGGCGGCTCGATCGGCATCGGCTTCTCCGTGCCGACCGAACTTGCCGCCAATGTGGTACTTCAGCTCAAGGACTTCGGCGAGACGCGTCGCGGCTGGCTCGGCGTGCGCGTCCAGCCGGTGAACGACGATATCGCCGAGAGCCTGAAGATGGACGCGCCGCGCGGCGCGCTCGTCTCCGGCATCATCGAAGGCGGGCCGATCACGCACGGCGAGATCAAGGCCGGCGACGTCATCGTCAAATTCGACGGCCATGATGTCGGCGAGGTGCGCGACCTGAAGCGCGTGGTCGCCGAAAGCCCCGTCGGTAAGGCGGTGGATGTCGTGGTGATCCGCGACGGCAAGGAACAGACAGTCAAGGTGACGCTCGGACGCCTCGAGGATGGCGCGCTTGCAAGTTCCGACGCGGCAACCGGCGACGAGGGGTCGAAGGCTGACAAGCCGGAGGCTGCGCCGCTTCCAGCGACCGACGTCGTGCTCGGCATGAAGCTTGCGACGCTCAACGAAGAGGCGCGCAAGAAATACGGCATTGCCGAAGACGTGGACGGCGTTGTCATCACCGAGGTCGCGCCGAATTCGGTCGCGGCAGAGCGGCGCGTAGAGGCGGGCGACGTCATCGTCGAGGTCGGTCAGGAGGCGATGGAGACGCCCGCCGACGTGGCCGACCGGGTCGAGGAGCTGAAATCCAGCGGCCGTCGCCACGCCGCCCTCTTGATCTCCAACAAGTCCGGCGAATTGCGCTTCGTCACCGTTCGGGTGGAGTAGGGCGCATCGCGCCTTTCGGCAGTTGCGGCTGCGGCATCGGATCGATGCCGCAGCGCCGCTTTCGGTCGAAGCCGATTGTCTGAATCTTTTCAGTGCTATCGCCTCTGGGGCTGAGAGGCTGAATCCACGTCCTCAGGTTTTGATTCAAGGCTGCGATTCGGCCGACGGGCCGCAGCGCGCTCATGATGGGCACAGACACGGCCCTTCATCCCGCTGCCGCGACCTTCTCCCCGCTTGCGGGGGAAAGGGTTAGGGTGAGGGGCATTCGAGAAGTGGTGAGGTGCTCTTCTTTCAGCAGTCGTCGCTCGCTTGCCTGGGGTGCGGGGACGGCTTGCGCGCCGGCTGGAAGGTCATCAGCCTGAGGGCTTCGAACAGAATTTCGATAATCGTATGCATTGCCGCACCTCCTTTCTTGCAAGCATTTCACTCCACTTGCCGGCACCCCTCAAACGAGTTTACAGTCGCCGTCGGATAACTTGAGGTTATGCATGAAGCGCGGCCGACTGCCCCTGACAGCGTTGCGGAGTTTCGAGGCGGCCGGGCGACTGGAGAGTTTCACACTGGCTGCATCGGAGCTTTTCGTCTCGCAGGCGGCCATCAGCCGGCAGGTGCGCGAGCTCGAAGAGCTGATCGGGCGGCCGCTGTTTGAGAGGCTCCACCGCGGTGTGCGGTTGACGGCCGATGGTCAGGCGCTGCTCGGCACGCTGACATCTGCCTTCGACATGGTGGGCGAAAGCCTCGACGCGCTCTCGGGGCGGCGGTTGTCGCAGACGCTGAAGGTCAGCGCAGAGCCATCCTTTGCCGGCTGCTGGCTGGTGCCGCATTTGCAGGAATTTCAGGGGG
The DNA here is from genome assembly GCF_026672675.1 of Ensifer sp. SL37. Taxonomy (NCBI): domain Bacteria; kingdom Pseudomonadati; phylum Pseudomonadota; class Alphaproteobacteria; order Hyphomicrobiales; family Rhizobiaceae; genus Ensifer; species Ensifer sp. SL37. Next base: position 2,898,357 of record NZ_JAPPRN010000006.1, read on the forward strand.
CGCATCCGGAGATCGATCTGGTGATCGATGCGGAGTCGCGGCTCGCCGAGTTTCGAAGCGGCGAGGCCGATATCGCCATCCGCCACAGCTTGACCGCGCGCTCCTGGTCGCGGGTGGAGACGCGGCCTCTTGCCGAGGTGGAGATGGTCCCGGTGATCACGCCTGCGCTTGCCGGCGCCGGGCGGCCGCTCGACCGACCCGAAGACCTGTTGCAGCATCCATTGTTGCATGAGGATAACCGGCAACTCTGGGAACAATGGTTTGCGGCGGCCGGCACCGCGCCGGTGAAGCTTGCACGCGGCGCGATCTTCGCCGATGGCTCGATGGTGCTGCAGGCGACGCTGCGCGGCAGCGGCGTCGGCCTCATCGACCGCGACCATGCCCGCGACGACATCGCCGCCGGCCGGCTGATCCAGCCGTTCGACGCCTCAGTGCCCTATGGCGCGTTCTTTATCGTGGCGCGGCGCTTCGAGGCGCTGTCGGAGGCGGCCAGGGCCTTTGTCGACTGGATCGAACGGAGCTACCCGGGGGCGGGGCGAAAGCGGTGAGGCGGCCCTTATCCTCAGGGCGAGCGCTTGCCCCTCTTCCGCCTGCCGGCACCGTCTCCCCGCACGCGGGGAGACGGAAAGATATGGCGAACGCCCGCCATTCTTCAGAGGTGGTTGGGTAGTGTCAGTGCGGCTGGCGTCTCTCTTCCCGCCTGCGGAGAGAGATGTCCGGCAGACAGAGAGGGCAACCCACGAAGCGGCAGCTTATTTCCCGGCCTTTGAACGATGCGCGCGCCATTCCTCGGCGCTGATCGCATAGAGCACATGCCGAACCAGGGTCGGCTGATCGATTGGGACGCGGGGGTGGTCGAAGTCGCGGCTTGGGTCGCGGTGCATGCCGATCCGTTGCATGACAGCGGTCGAGCGGGTGTTGGCGGGAACCGCGAAGGAGACGACCTCGCTCAAGCCCTTTTCCTCGAAGCCGTAGCGCAGCAGGGCGTTGGCCGCTTCGGTGACGTAGCCCTTGCCCCAGTAGGGCGGGGCCAGTCGCCAGCCGATTTCGACCGTTCCTTTGGGCAGGTGCGGCTCCAAATCCGTGAGCGCGAGGCCGCAGAAGCCGATTGGCTTGTCGTAGGCCTTGAGCGCCATGGCGAAGAAGCCGAAGCCGGTTTCGGCGATGCCCTTGCCGACGCGATCGAACAGCGCGTCTGATTCTGCGCGGCTGCGGCGGAAGGGAAAGAATTCCATCACCTTGGGATCGCTGTTGATCGCGAAGAAGAGATCGCGATCGCTTTCCTTCCAGGCGCGGATGCGCAGCCGCTCAGTCTCGGCAATGATCATCCGGCGAAATCCGTCTTGCGATAGCCCTGGAGATAGAGAAGGGCGGTGAGGTCGCCGTGGTCGATGCGGACCTTCGCCTGCTCGGCAACGACGGGCTTGGCATGCAGCGCCACGCCGGTGCCGGCGAGCTGGATCATGCCGAGATCGTTGGCGCCGTCGCCGACGGCAAGGGCATCGTCCGTCGAGATGCCGAGGCGGTCGGCGATCTCGATCAGCGAATCGACCTTGGCCTGCTTGCCGAGGATGGGATTGGCGACTTCGCCGGTGAGGATGCCGTCTTCGGCGATCAGCGTATTGGCGCGGTTCTCGTCAAAGCCGAGCATCTCGGCGATCGGGCCGGTAAAGACGGTGAAACCCCCGGAGACGAGCGCGGTATAGTGGCCCTTGCTCTTCATCGTTGCGATCAGTTGTTTTCCGCCCGGCGTCAGCGTGATGCGCTTGGCGATGACCTCGTCGACGACGCCAAGTGGCAGGCCCTTCAGAAGTCCTACGCGTTCGATCAGCGCCGGCTCGAAGGCGATCTCGCCGTTCATGGCGCGGGCGGTGATCGCCGCCACCTTGTCTTTCAGGCCGACTTCGGCGGCGAGTTCGTCGATGCATTCCTGGCCGATCATGGTCGAGTCCATGTCGGCGATGAGCAGCTTCTTGCGGCGGCTCTCGGCGTCTTGCACGGCGGCATCGACCGGTGCATCGCCGATCACGCCGCGCAGCAGGGTTTCGGCGGCATCCGGATCGGTGCCGTCGGTCAGCGCGATATCGCAGGCGATGCCATCGGCGAGCCAATAGAGGCCGGATGCCTTGACGGCGTCAGCGGCTGCTTCCGCCAGTGCTGGCGTCAGAACAGGATTTGACGGATTGGCGATAAGCGTGGCAACGAGAGCCATGGACAACAACCTTGATACCGAGAGCGACGCGATCCTGATAACCGGGCCGACCGCCAGCGGCAAGTCCGCGCTTGCCGTCGAACTGGCGCGCCGACACGGCGGCGTGGTCGTCAATGCCGACAGCATGCAGGTCTATGACACGCTGCGGCTGTTGACGGCGCGGCCGGACGAGGCCGACATGGGCGGCATCGGGCACTGTCTTTACGGCCATGTGCCGGCGGCATCCGCCTATTCCACCGGTGCCTGGGCGCGTGAAGCGCAGGCATTGGTCGCTCAGCTCAAGGGCGAGGGACGCTTGCCGGTTTTTGTCGGCGGCACCGGGCTCTATTTCAAGGCGCTGACCGGTGGTCTCTCGGATATGCCCGAGATCCCGGCCGCGATCCGCGAGCGGCTGCGCGAGCGGCTGAAAGGGGAAGGGGCGGAGGCGCTGCATCGCGACCTCGAAGCCAGGGATCCGGAAACGGCGGTGACACTGAAGCCCGGTGATGGCCAGCGGATCGTGCGGGCGCTCGAAGTGGTGGAGGCGACCGGCAAGCCGATCCGCTTCTTCCAACAGCAGACCGGACCCATGATCGTCGACCCGGACCGGGCGGCAAAATATGTCGTGCTGCCGGAGCGAAAGCTCCTGCACGACCGCATCAACCGTCGCTTCCAGTTGATGCTTGCCGGCGGCGCGATCGACGAAGTGCGGGCGCTGCTTGCGCTCGAGCTGCCGTCGGAAATGCCCATCATGAAGGCGATCGGCGTCAGCCAGATCGCAGCCCTTCTGAAGGGCGAACTCGACGAGGCCGAAGTGATCGAGATGGGTGCTGCGGCAACGCGACAATATGCCAAGCGGCAGATGACCTGGTTCCGTAACCAGCTCGACGACAGCTGGCAGCGCATTTCGAGCGCCGAGGAGGTGCTTTGACGAGCGCCGTTGCTGCGGATCAGTCGGAGAGGTTCAACTGCCAGGACACGCCGAAGCGGTCGGTGACCCAGCTGAAGCGCTGGCTGAAGCCGTAATTGTCGAGTGGCATCAGCACTGCCCCGCCTTCGGCGAGCATGCCATAAAGCGTGATGATCTCATCCTCGCTCTGGCATTCCACGAAGAAGGAGAACGACGGGGTGAAATCGAAGGCGTGCCGGACCGGGCTGTCGATGCACTTGACCCGCTGCGCGCCGAGCCGGAAAAGCGCCACCTTGACGCTGCCTTCGGGACCTTGCTCATCCGGTCCATAGCGCTCGACTTCCAGCACCTCGGCATTCGGGAACAGTGAGACGTAGAAGGCCATGGCGTCGTCGGCGACGCCATCCTGGAACATCAGAAAGGGCGTGATGCTTGTAACCATGGCGCGCTCCCGTTGTCGTCGGTGTCAACAAAACCGGCTGACTGATCCTACCCCAGGATGTCGCCACGACAACGGTCGGCCCGCGGCAAAGTTTCCTTGCAGGATAGGCGCTGATGCCTTGCTGTGAGCGGGGCGGCTTGCAGGTTCGGGCGGCGCATGCCATGTCCCGATCATGACAGACGAGCAGAAAACGTCTCCTGACAGCGCGGAAATCCGTCTGTCTCCCGATGAAGCCCTGGTGCTTTTTGAACTTCTGTCGCGTTGGAGCGAGGAGAACGCAGTTCCAACGCCGGACGCCTCCTGTTTCGAAAGCACGGCCGAATGCGCGGTGCTGCTCGGAGTGCTGGCAGACCTTCAAAAGCAGTTGGTTGCACCCTTTCGCGAAGACTACGCCGAAGCGGTGAAAGCGGCACGCCGCCGTCTGGCGCCATCGTGGGATTACCCTGACCTCAGGGGGTGATTTGCTTGCTTGTGCCTACGCTTGATCGGCTCACACCAGTCACGCCAGCAGCGGCCACAGCACCAGTCCGATCCCGATGATGCTGGTCGCAAACAGGGCCGAGCGCAGCACGGGAATGCCGATCGCATAGGCGAGCCAAAAGGCGAGCCGTGCCGAAAGCCAGACGATCGCACCGAGTTCCGTCGTCGTGTTGTTTGCGCCGGTGACTTCGACCGCAAGCAGCGCGGACGCGGCGAAGGGAAAAGTCTCGAGGAAGTTTGCCTGCGCGCGTTTCAGCCGTCCGACGAGGGGCGTTGGCGGCGGCCCGGCCGCTTCGCGCGAAGAGAGCGACCAGGCCAGTCCGTTCTGGCGCGTCTGGAGTTGCGCCGCGACAAAAACCTGGATGATGCCGAAGATGCAGCCGAGCGCCAGCACGGTCATCTCCATGCTCATGGCCGCGCTCCGAAAGCCGTCTCGAACTTTACTGTCGCGTGTGCCTGCGCCATGTCAGCCATCGTGCTTTCCTCCCGCATTGTTTGCTGAAAGCACGCTAACTCTCTGGTACGATATCGTAAATACGGACAAAAAGGATAGTACGGGGGGCGCCGACATGACGGAACAAGCCGTGGCATCGGACCGAGGTGTCGGGCCGAAAGTGTCCAGCCTGACCGGTCTCGACATGAGCCATATCCGGCTCTGCCCTGCCATCGCCTTCAACCAGATCGTCGGCGGGCGCTACAAGCTGCACATCCTCTGCGTGCTCGAAGGCGGGACGCACCGCTATGGCGAAATCGGACGGTCGCTGCTTCGTGGCGGGCTCGGTAAGCCGATCACCCCGCGTATTCTCAGCCGCGAACTGCGGGAACTGGAAGAACGGGGCCTGATCAGTCGCCGGGACTATCCCGTGGTGCCGCGCAAGGTGGAGTACAGCCTGACCGAACATGGGCGGGCGCTGTTGCCGATCCTCGCCGAAATCGTCCGCTGGGGCGCAACGGGCGCGCACGAGCAAATCCTCGGGATATGACTTCCTCCTGCCTCCTGCTCGGCCCTTCAAAACGTCGAGAAGGCTGTCGCGCTCACGCTTTCACGGCCGAGAAGAAGAGGAAGCGCGGTTTGGTCGTCAGGCTCCTGTAGGCGTCCGGAAAGAGCGTGCTGGCACGCGGATCGGGCTCCGGTTCGCTCACCGTCTCGGTGGCAAATCCGGCTGATTTGAGCGCATCGAACATGGCGTGCAGCGGGCGGTGCCAGAAGCGCATGTGGATGGTCCTGCCGCCCCGTTCCCAGGTATCGTCGAAGCGATAGGTCTCGAAATAGTTGTCGTGACCGGAAAGGGAATGATCCATGAACGGATGGTGCGTTGAGAAAACCAGGCGGCCGCCCTTCTGCAGAACCCGGTTGAATTCGGAAAGCGGGAGCGACCAGTCCTCCAGATAGTGCATGACGAGGGATGCCACGATGAGGTCGAAGGCACCGTCGTCGAACGGCAAGGGTTCGCCCAGATCGGCCATCAGCAATTGCGCACGCCCGTCGAGGCGTCGACGGGCGATGTCCAGAAGACCGGCGCTGCGATCAATGCCGGTCACCGTGGCGCCGCGCTCGATGAGCGCTGCCGCGTGCGCTCCGCCGCCGCAACCGGCGTCGAGCACCCGAAGCCCGGCGACGTCGCCGGCGAGTGCCAAAGTCGCCGGCCGCTCGTAATAGGCGTTCCAGGCGTTGTTCTCGTTGTCGGCATCATAGGCTGCCGCAAAGGCATCGTAGTCGTTCTCTGGCAAGGTCTTTTCTCCGCTGCCACCGAAAGGCGTGCGCGATCAGATGTCGAAGCGCTTGAAACTTCTATTCTATCGGTCTGCGACGCCATCGGGCAACGCCGCTTGTACCGTTCTGTTCGGGTGCCCGGAGCCACGGCCGCATTGGGGCGGGCCAACGCATGGCAATCGCATTAATATGGAGCGGCCCCTGGAGGACCTTCGGTCGCGAGGACGCGTGCGACCACCCAGCGAGCCGCTATTCCCCTCCAGAGTTGTTCACGCACTGCCGCCCGCAGCGCATGTCTGGACGAAACGCTTTTACATCTCTGGTTGTCAAATGGGGCGCCCGCAGTTTTACGCGTTCGCTGCCTAGGTCTTGCGGATGATGCTGCCGAGGGGCCGCTTCAACAGGCTTTCGCGCAGCGACCCCTGGCGCGGCCGCTCGCCCGACGCCGGGTCAGCCGGTTGCGAACGGCGTTGGGCCTGATCGGCCGGGGATGGCTCGTTCAAGAGCTGCTGGCGGATCTGATTGAAGCGCTCCAGCTCCGGATTGACGGGGGCAGGCGCGCGCGGAAGCATGTCCGGACGATAGGGCTCGATCTCGACCTGCGGCTCGCTGAGGCCCGGTTGCGGCTCGGCTTCTGCCGTGGCGCCCAGTTCGGTCTCCCAGCGCTGCTCTTCGCTCACGGTCTGCGCCGCCATGTAGCTCTGCTGGAAGTTCGAAATATCCGGCCCGTTGATGGCGCGCATGCGGCTGACGATCGCGCGCAGGTCAACGGTCGGCGGATGGTCCTCGTCGATCCGGTCGATGATCCCGTGGGCGCGCGGCAGGCGCTCCTCGGCGATGCGAGAAAAGCGCATGCGCATCGGCACGGCCACCGCCTCGCCGAATGCGATTGCCTCGCCATTGCCGATCGAGGAAATGAAGCTCGTCGTCGATGTCGACGAGTTCGGAATGGCCGAGCGGATGATGTCCTGGTCACGGTCGTTGGCAAGCCGCATGGCAAAGACCGTCGAGCACTGCGACAGGATCGTCGGATCGAGTTCGCCGGGGCGCTGGGTGATGATGCCGAGCGAGACGCCGTATTTGCGGCCTTCCTTGGCGATGCGGGCAATGGCCTGGCGGGTCGGAAGGAAGCCGAGCGACGGATCGGCCGGCACGTAGCGGTGCGCCTCTTCGCAGACGACCAGCATATGGATGCCGCCATTGCTCCAGAGCCCGATTTCAAACGCCATGCGGCAAAGCACCGAGGCGACGGAATTAACGACTTCCGAGGGGATGCCGGCCAGCTGGAAGGTGGCGATCGGCCGGCCGTCGCCTGGAATGCGGAAAACCCGGGCGATCGTATCCTGGATCGTGTCGGTGATCGTGTTCGACGAGAACATGAAATGATAGCGCGGATCGTTGATCGCCGAGACGATCTTGACCTTGAGCGAGCGCAGATGCGGCTTGTCGTTGCGCCCTTCGAGCCGGCCGATGCGCTCGTCGATCAGCGCCAAGAGGTCGGCGATGCGGTAAGGCACCGGCGTGTCGGCGGTGATCGAGCTCTTTTCCGTCTGGCGCCGCACGATGCCGGCGTCGCCGCCGCCGCGGAAGGCCTTCTTCGCCTCGGGGATGATGTCGCGCAGCATGTCGAGCTCGTCCGGCGGCGCCGGGCGGCCGCGGAAGATCACCTCTGCGAACTCCTCCAGTCGGAAGAACCAGAAGGGCAAGTCGAGCGTATCGGTGTCGATGACGACGGCAAGGTCGGGGAAGGCGGCGGCAAATTCGTTGTGCGGGTCGAGGATCAGCACGCGCAGCTTCGGATCGGCAATGATCGCCTTGTTGAGCAGCAGCGTGACCGCGGTCGACTTGCCGACGCCGGTCGTGCCGACGATGGCGAAATGCTTGGCGAGCATCGAGGGCACGTGAATGGTTGCGTCGAGGCTCTCGTCCTGGGTCAGCTTGCCGATGATGCAGCTGTCGTTGCGGCCGGAATCGTAGATGCGCGCAAGGTCGGCGGCGCGGATGCGGTGGGCGATGGCGCCGAGATAGGGATATTGGCTGATACCGGCGGAAAACTCTTCACGACCGTCGGGGCCCCTATGGACCTCGCCCATCAGTTCGACTTCGATGCGGAAGGTGTTGTTGGTCTCTTCGCCCCATTCGCTGGAGGTGGTCTGCATCGAATAGACCAGCGCCACCACGCGGTTCCTGCCGACGGAAATGGAAATCAGCCGGCCGACGGACCAGAGTTCGGTCAGCGACGTCTCGCCGCTCTCTGCGATCGCGGCGATCGTCGCGCGCGCGCCGTTGCAGGCAACCACCCGTCCGAGGAACCGGTTGCCGGGCTTCAGGCCGTCACGGCGATCCTGCTCTCCGGCACGGATCGAGGAATGAAGTTCATTGTTCAGCAACGCGAGAAACCCCGGCAATACGGCGCTTCATGTTAGCCAAGGGGATTTAACAAGTGGTTTCGAGATGTTGCACGCTCGAGCACGCGGGGCACGGGCAGCGGCATGGCGACTTGCGCACTCCGATTTAGTTCCCTGTCAGAGCGATAGCCGGCCGGTCATCCTCCTCGCCGAGCTACCGTACTGCCAGCGCATCATGAAGTACGAGACGGTCAGGAGAAGGGCCATACCGCCTGCGATCACGAGACAGAGAACCATGTCCAGAGACATCAGCAGGGAGACGAACTGCTGCCGGTTGACGTAGTAGGCGATCTCATAGCCTGGGTCGCCGAATACAAACGCCATGACGTAGACCCAAGCAGCAATTGCAACACCCGGCAGAATGCTAATTGCCGTGGCTAAGCCCAAGGAGACGCGGGCCAGTTTCGCTTTCTCTTCTTCCGTCGGGCATCGGCGATGCCTTTGCACGAAACGGCTGGCTGTGGCGGTAGCCGATGACAATGTCTGCGCAAACCAGACGCCGAATGCAGTTCCCTTCGGTATCGGGCCAACAAGGGTCTCGTAGGCGAACATCCCGGTCACGCAGACTCCTGTCAACGCCAGGCAAACGAGGGCGAAGTAGCGATAATATGGCGTCAGTGACACGGTCGGCTTCATGCGTGGTTCCTGGCGCGCGGTTGTGGCGCCACTTGGCGTGATTAGCGCATAACGTGCAAGATTGTGCGCTCTCCCTGAGCAAACTGTCGGGAAAGCTCGCCGACGTTGGCCGGACTGTGTGACGCCTCAGCCCTCCGATGGTTTGATGCCCTGAGCAAACGACCGGAACAGCGCCCGACCTTCCGGCCAGTCGCTCAACCCGCTCTTGCCGTTGATATGGCCGACGGCGCCGGCTTCGGCGAACCGGCTGCCCCATTGCGCCGCCCGCATCTGCGCGTAGCCGATGGTGCCGAAGGGGTCGTTGGAACTCGCGACGATAAGGGAGGGAAAACGGAAGCGTTCCGTCGGGACCTTGGCGAAGCTGGCAGCCTCCGCCGGGAAGGCCGCAGACGTCGGATCGGGAAGCGCCACGAGAAAAGCGCCGGCGATCGGACGGGTGCGGACCGCATGCCAATGGGCGACGAGCAGACAGGCAAGGCTGTGGGCGACGAGAAGGGGTGGCTCGCTTGCTGAGGCAATGGCGCTGTCGAGCGCCTGGATCCAGTCGGCAAGCTGCGGACGATCCCAATCGCCGGGTTGGAAACGGCGCATGTGAGGGTCTGCATACTCCCATCGGGTTTGCCAGTGCGCCTCGCCGGAACCGCCGATGCCGGGCAGGATGATGATATCGTTCATGTCGTCCTCTCATCTTGAACATGGGGGAGACTGCCAGCTTCCCTTGACCATCTGAATGCGCAATCATCGGAAAGTGCGGCCGTTTGCCGATGGATTAAAGGTGAAACATGGCGGTTGACCGTTCTGTCCTCGACCCGACCGATATCGCGATCATCGAGGTATTGCAGGAAGACGGACGCATCGCGATCTCGGAGCTCGGGCGGCGTATCGGTCTGTCGCAGCCGGCGACCTCGGAGCGGGTCAAGCGGCTGGAGGAGCGCGGCATCATTTCCGGTTATGGCGCACGCATCGATGCGGCACGCCTCGGGCTTGGCATGATGGCGGTGATCCGCCTGAAGACGACGCACGAACATATCCGTGCCTGCCTCAAGCAGTTTTCCGAGATGCCGCAGGTGATCGAGGTGCTGCGGCTGACCGGCGAGGACTGTTTCCTTCTCAAGGTGCTGGTGCCGACGCCGGGCGAGCTTGAAACGATCGTCGACACGATCGCGCGCTATGGCGCCGTGACGACGTCGCTTGTCTTGAGCGGCGAGCCGGAAAAGCCGATCGGGCGGGCGCTGATCCAGCGGGTCTGAGACTGGGCGCCGGGCACGCTTCGACTTGATGAAAGTCAATGCAGAACGCGAGAGGACGCGGGATAATTCAACCATAGGCCAGGCACGTCCGTTCGGGTGACCGTCAGGGGCGTTGCCGGCCACGGACGCTCGAAGGGCGAGCGGGAAGCGGGCGAGGGGAAGCCATGAGCGATGCAATTGCCTATTTTCGTCGGACACCCATACTCTGGCTGATCGTCTTCGTGCCGATCGCGATCGCCGGCGAGCACATCTGGCCGGACGCCCATACGCTGCTCTTCCTGCTGTCGGTGGCGGCGATCGTGCCGCTGGCGGCGCTCCTGAGCCAGGCGACGGAGGCGGTTGCGGCCCGCACCGGCGACACGGTCGGCGCGCTCTTGAATGCAACGCTCGGCAACCTGACCGAGCTCGTCATCGCCCTGATGGCGCTTGCTGCCGGCCAGTATCTGCTGGTCAAGGCCTCGATCGCCGGCGCGATCGTCACCAACACGCTGTTCATGCTGGGTGGTTCGTTTCTGCTCGGCGGGCTCAAGTTTCACCTGCAGGAGTTCAACCGGGTGAATGCGCGCTTTCTGGCGAGCCTCCTGTTCATGGCGACGATCGCCGTACTCGTGCCTTCGCTGATCGGTGCTGCCGACGGCCAGCCGCAGACGGCTTTCACCCAACAGCTGAGCGCCGGCCTCTCCGTCCTTCTCATCATCACCTATGGGCTCTGGATGCTGTTTTCGCTGAAGACCCATCGCGAGCTGTTCGTCTCGGCCACCTCTGAGCATGGCGGTGATGAACCGCACTGGCCGCTGGCGACGGGCATCATCGTGCTGCTGGTGGTGACCGTTCTTGTGGCGCTCGTCAGCGAAGTTTTCGTCGGCTCGGTGCAGGTCGCGGCCGAAGAGCTTGGCATGACGCCGGCCTTCGTCGGCTTCGTCGTCGTCGCGCTCGTCGGTGCTGCGGCCGAGATGGCGACGGCTTTCTCCGCTGCGCGCAAGGATCGGCTGGACCTGAGCGTCGGCATAGCGCTCGGCAGCGCCGTGCAGATTGCGCTCTTCGTCGCGCCGCTGCTGGTGCTTCTGAGCTACGTGCTCGGGCCGCAGCCGATGGACCTGCAGTTCTGGCCGGGGGCGATCGTGATGATGCTGGTCGCGACCATGGCCGCGACGCTGCTTTCCAACGGCGGGCGGTCTGCCTGGTACATGGGCGTGCTGGCGCTCACCGTCTACGTGATCTTCGCCATGACGCTGTTCCTGCTGCCGCCGCAGGTGTAGCCCTGCGGTCGGCTGAAATCAGCGCCCGCCGGCCGCAATCAGGCTGCGGGCGCAGTCGAGGATGGTGGCGTTCACGGGCCTCGGCGCAAAGCCAAGCAGGCGCCGGGCTTTGTCGGATGACAGCGCAAACTTGCGACCGAGCAGCGGGGCCAGCGGCTTCAAATCGGCGCTGAGCGGGGCCAGCAGCCGCACGAGCGCGGTCGGCAGCCGTCGCGTCGGCACCTTGCGGCCATCGACGCCGAGGCCCAGGCGCAGCGTGGCGGCGATCTCCTCCATCCATTGGAAGTCGCCGGCGGCGAGAAAGCGTTCGCCTGCGGCCCCAGGCGCGGTCATGGCGGTGACGTGCAGGTCGGCGAGATCGCGTACGTCCACCACCCAGAAACTGAGGCGCGGCAGGAACCGCGGCCGGCCGCCAACGAGGTCCCCGATGATCTTCACCGAGCCGAGATTTTCGCTCGAAAGCACCGGACCGAAGACGGCGCCGGGCAGCACCGTGGCGAACTCCGTCGCCTTGCCCTCCATGAACTTCCAGGCGGCACGTTCGGCGAGGATCTTGGAGACCCGGTAATTGTCGAATTGCGGGTCGTCGGGGTCGGCCCAGCGCGTCTCGTCGCTGGCAAGGCCTGAGTCCAGCGGCGGCCGGGTCGTGGCCGCCGCCGAAGTCATCACCACACGCCGGACGCCGGCATCGACGGCGGCGGAAAGCACCCGCAGCGTGCCTTCGCGGGCTGGCGTAACATAGGCGTCGCGGCCGCCGCCGGAAACGCCGCCGAGCGGCGACGCGACGTGCAGGACATAGGTGCAGCCCTCCATCGCCTCGGCCCAGCCGTCATCTCCGGTCAGATCGGCCCTGGCGAAGGACAGTCGGTCTGTCGCGTCGCTGACGGCGGCGATCGAGCGCCTGACGGCGTCGGCCTTTGCGAGATCGCGCAAGGTGGCGCGAACGTGGTATCCGCCTTCGAGCAGAGAGACGATGCACCAGCGGGCGACGAAGCCGGTGCCGCCGGTGACAAGAACACATTCATTCATCGGTTTTCATCTTCTTTCGTTGCGTCAGTCGCAGGTCCTGCCCATGGCCGTGAAGGGCTTGCGCCGGCTGATCCGGTAGACGGAGGCGGGCGGGAAGTTTCTGATGGTGCCGCCGATGCGCCGGGCGCGAAGGCCGAGCCGGTCGAGCAGCGGCCGCGGGATGGGGCAGCGCGGACCGTAGGTGAACTGGTAGAGATGGCCACCCGGCCGCATGTGCAGGAAAATACCGGAAAGGATTGCCATAACCTTGCGGGTGGGCATGGAGAGCAGCGGCAGGCCGCTGACCGCAGCGCCGATGCCTGCGGAAATTTCGGAATGACCATCGGCAAGCCGCGCCGCATCGATCGAAAGAATGGTGGAGGCCGGGAAACGCGCCTTCAGGACGGCAGCAAAGTCAGGGCCGGATTCGACCAGCACAAGGTCTTCCTCGCGCACGCCCCGCTCGATCAACGCGCGCGTGAAGACACCGGTGCCGGGACCGAGTTCGAGCACCGGGCAATAGCGAGGGTCGATCTCGCGCGTGATCAACCGGGCAAGCGACCGGGAGGACGGCGTGACCGAGGCGACGCGCAGTGGATCTGCGAGCCAGGAGCGGAAGAAATGCAGGCTGTCGCCATAGGCGCAAATGCTGGTCACGTGAGGCTCCGTGGATGGAATGAGGGCTGTCTCGCAAGGCGCGTTGCAGTGATAAGTCTACGTCTGTATACTTACTATTCATGATCATGTCTACAGGCGTATACTAAGGAGGAGTCATGCCTGCCAAAAAGGGGGGTGCTGAAAAAGGGGGCGCAGAAAAGCGGCCTGCCGAAAAGGACGGGCGCCGCCGCGATGCGAACGCCACGCGCGCCGCAATTCTTGAGTCCGCACGCTCCGCCTTCATCGCCTCGGGATATGAAGGCGCCGGTGTGCGCGAGATCGCCGAAGGGGCCGGGGTTACGGCGATGCTGATCAACCGCTATTTCGGTTCGAAGGAGGGGCTCTTTGCCGAGGTGCTTTCGACCGCCAACCAGCGGCCGATCATCGCCACGCCGGAGACGCTCAGCGCGCCGGACCGGGCAGCGCGCATCGCAAGCGCGCTTTTGAAGGTGACGGAACCGGAGGCAACCGCGCTCGACGGCTTCCTCATCATGCTCCGCTCGATCTCCAACGAGCGCGCGGTCGATATCGCGCGACAGGTGGTCGAAAGCCACCACCAGAAGAACGTCACGGAGGCGCTTTCAGGCCCGGATTCAGGTCAGCGCGCGGCACTGCTGATGTCGCTCGTCGCCGGCGTCCAGATCATGCGCCAGGTGGTGGGGCTGGAAGCGCTGAACAAGGGGCATGACGCCGAGCTCGAGCGCCTGCTCGGTGATCTCGTCGCCAGGCTTGTCGATGAGTAGGGGGTTGCCTCCGTGCGCTCCGGCAGGGATCGCAGGCCTCTCACGGAGGCAGGCTTGGAGCGCGGGGGTCTATTTCGGGGCGTTCATATCGAACACGACCCAACGGAAGAACAGGTAGATCGCGCCGAAACTGAGGAGGAGAGGTGTGAGCACGGAAAGGTCAAGCATCTCATTGCCTTTGTTTTTAAGCTGCATCATGCAGCCAAGCTAATTTGCCACGGCAAATGTTAATGGCCGGTGCATGCGGACGCGGCCGACCTCCAAAATTGCTCTGGTATCTGCCGCTTGACCTCAACCATGCTTGAGCTCTTACAAACCTCTCCGTCGGCGTTCGCCCGAACGCCATCTCCGGCTCGGATCCGGCCCGAGGAGCCAGCAATACGCGACATGGAGGATGCATGACCGAGCAACTGCTTTTCCGAAATCTGATGAGGATTACTCCCGGCCATCTCGAACCGTTCCGCGAGGCGGTGCGCAGCGCGATCGCCTTCGTCGAAGAGCATGCGCCGCAGTTGATGGTGCAGACGTTTATCGACGAGAAAGAGATGCAGGCGGTGAGCATCCAGCTCTACCGCAATTCTGAGGACGTGCTCCGGCACTGGCAAATGTCGGATGCACACATCAACGACGTCTCCGCCCACTGCTCGGTGGAGCGGCTCGAGGTCTATGGCAATCCGAGCAAAGAGGTGGCCGCGGGGCTGGCGCCGTTCATCAACGATGGCCGCGGTTCCATCATGCCGTCGCTTGTCGGGTTCTCGCGGTTCTAGCGATAGGGACTGCGACGCGCCGGAGAGCCGGCGCGTCGCGCGCAGATCAGCCTGACGGAGCCGTTGCGGGTCGTTGGCGCAAGGCCTGCCACAACACCAGCAGCGCGACCGCGAGAAGCAGCGCGTCTGCAGTCGGCATGGCGAACCAGATGCCGGGTTCGCCAAAGGTCGACGCGTAGAGTGCGACCAGCGGCATGGTGAAGAGATAGGGCCTGGCAAGCCCCAGGATCGCCGCCCGGCGCGCATCGCCGATCGCCTGGAAATAGCTGCCGAGCATGATCAGCGGTCCGGAGAAGACGTACATCGCGACCATCACCGGCGTGATGCGCGCGACGTCGGCGATGACCGCATCGTTGTCGACGAAGGTCGCGCCAATCGGCCTGGCAAAGCCGAGGAGCAGCACCTCGACGGCGAGGCAGTAGAAGAACGCCACAAGCATGCCAAGCCGCAGCATCCTTTCTGCCCGGTCCGCGAGGCCGGCGCCGACATTGTTGCCGACGATCGCCTGCATCGCCTGGCTCAGGCCCAAGAGCGGCAGCAGCGCGAAGGTCATGATGCGGGTGATGATGCCGTAGGCGGCGACCGTGGTGGCGTAGTTTTCGGCCGCCGTCTTCTGCAGCGCCGCCATGATCGTCACCGACACCAGCGCCATGCCGATGAAGCCGAGGCTCTGGGGGTTGCCCAGCGCGATCATGCGGCTCCATCCCGTCAGCGGATTATGCCGGAGGAGGGCGGAGAGCCGCAGTTCCGTGCGTCCGAACAGGCGGAAGAGGGCGATGAGGCCGAGCGCGAGGAGCTGCGCCAGCACGGTGCCGGTCGCGGACCCCGCGACACCCATGTCCAGCAGCGCGATCAGCACATAGTTGAGGGCAAGGTTTGCGAGCGAGACCAGCAGGCTGAGGCCGGCCATCAGCCCGGGGCGTCCCTCGCATCGGAGCGCATCCGATTGCACCGCCAGAAGGAACTGGACGGGCGCGCCAAAGATGATGATCGCGATATAGCGCTCGGCCATGCCGGCGAGCGGCCCCGGACCATTGGTGAGCGTCAGCACCAGGCGGTCGCCAAAGGCTGCGAACAGCGCGATCAGTGCAACAGCGATCGTCAGCGCCAGCATGTGGGCGCCGGCGAAGACGCCGCGGGCTTCAGCAAAGCGGCCGGCGCCGAGATGGCGGGCAAGCAGGCTCGCCATGCCGCTGACGACGAGGGTGGCCAGCGCCACGGTGAGAATGAAGATCGGAAACACCGTGGTCACGGCGCCGACGGCTTCGGCGCCGACATAGATGCCGAGCATGATGGCATCGGCCACCGTCAACAGCCCGTTCATGCCCATGACGAAGATGATCGGCAGCGCCGTTTTCAAGAAGATCGCGCCGAGCGGCGCGGTCAAGTAGGCATTCGGCTTGGAGGTGTCCTTGGACATCCCGCACTCCTGTTCTCGCATTTCGATTGGGAAGAGGAGGGGCTCGCATTGCCTGCCACACGAAATGCGATCGGGGCGAGAGGATATCGTCAGAAGTCAGATTTCACCGAGACTGGAAGCCTGCGAGCGGCGGGGATCTGAAGCCCGGAAAGGGAGGTAGCGCCAAGCCGCATCGCCGTCAAGCCGGGGGACGATGACCCTTGCGCGTCATGAGACAAGCGGTGCCTTGCCGTAGTCGCTATGGGCCTGTTCGCGCAGCTTTCTCGGACGGTTTGCGCAACAATGTTCCGAGAAAGCGCCGGATCGTGTAACGAAAAGCCGTTGACGCCTCAGGCATTTGTGTTTATCAACTCGGCCCATGAAAAATTTTGCGGTTATTCTTGTGGTGGGACGGCGCATGGGCAGGATGGTGTAACCATCCGGCGGTAGCCACCCATGCGCTGAACGAGGCTCCTGACGGGGCCTTTTTTTATGCCTTCAAACAAGCTAAGCACCCAACTGGGAAAAGGGACGGAAGCAAGTCAATGAGCGGTACAGAAAACCAGATGACAGGCGCGGAGATCGTTCTCCAGGCACTGAAGGACAATGGCGTCGAGCATATCTTCGGCTATCCCGGTGGCGCCGTGCTTCCGATCTACGACGAAATCCACCAGCAGGACGATATCCAGCACATCCTCGTTCGCCACGAGCAGGGCGCCGGCCACATGGCCGAAGGCTATGCCCGCTCCACCGGCAAGGTCGGCGTCATGCTGGTCACCTCCGGCCCAGGTGCTACCAATGCGGTGACGCCGCTGCAGGACGCGCTGATGGATTCGATCCCGCTCGTCTGCATCTCCGGCCAGGTTCCGACCTCGCTGATCGGCTCCGACGCATTCCAGGAATGCGACACGATCGGCATCACCCGGCCGTGCACCAAGCACAACTGGCTGGTTCGCGACGTCAACGATCTCGCCCGCATCATCCATGAGGCCTTCCGCGTCGCACAGTCCGGCCGTCCGGGTCCTGTCGTTGTCGATATCCCGAAGGACGTCCAGTTTGCGACCGGCACCTACACGCCGCCGTCTGCCGTCCCGACCCAGAAGAGCTACCAGCCGAAGAAGCAGGGCGATCTGAAGAAGATCGAGGAAGCGGTCGAACTGATGCGCAATGCGCGCCAGCCGATCATCTATTCGGGCGGCGGCGTCATCAACTCCGGCCCCGAAGCCTCGCATCTGCTGCGCGAATTGGTCGAGCTCACCGGTTTCCCGATCACCTCGACGCTGATGGGGCTTGGCGCCTACCCGGCCTCCGGCAAGGCCTGGCTCGGCATGCTCGGCATGCACGGCACCTATGAGGCCAACATGGCGATGCATGACTGCGACGTCATGATCTGCATCGGCGCCCGCTTCGACGACCGCATCACCGGCCGCCTCAACGCGTTTTCGCCGAACTCCAAGAAGATCCACATCGACATCGACCCGTCGTCGATCAACAAGAACGTCCGCGTCGACGTGCCGATCCTCGGCGATGTCGGCACGGTTCTGGAAGACATGGTTCGCCTCTGGCGCGCCGCTTCCAAGTCGACCGACAAGGCACGTCTCTCGGACTGGTGGGAGATGATCACGAAGTGGCGCGCCCGCAATTCGCTCGCCTATGCGCCGAACGACGACGTCATCATGCCGCAATATGCGATCCAGCGGCTCTATGAGCTGAGCAAGGACCGCGACACCTACATCACCACGGAAGTCGGCCAGCATCAGATGTGGGCAGCCCAGTTCTTCGGCTTCGAGCAGCCGAACCGCTGGATGACCTCGGGCGGCCTCGGCACCATGGGCTACGGCTTCCCGGCGGCGATCGGCGTGCAGGTCGCGCACCCGAACAGCCTCGTCGTCGACATCGCCGGTGACGCCTCGATCCAGATGTGCATCCAGGAAATGTCCTGCGCGGTCCAGTACGGCCTGCCGGTCAAGATCTTCATCCTCAACAACCAGTACATGGGCATGGTGCGCCAGTGGCAGCAGCTGCTTCACGGCAACCGCCTGTCGCATTCCTACACCGAAGCGATGCCTGACTTCGTCAAGCTGGCGGAAGCCTATGGCGGCGTCGGCATCCGTTGCGACAAGCCGAGCGAGCTCGATGCAGCGATCCGCAAGATGATCGACACGCCGGCGCCGGTTATCTTCGATTGCCGCGTCGCCAACCTCGCCAACTGCTTCCCGATGATCCCCTCGGGCAAGGCCCACAACGAGATGCTGTTGCCCGACGAAGCCACGGACGAAGCGGTCGCCAACGCGATCGACGCCAAGGGCCGTCAGCTGGTCTGAGATAGGTAGAGGAACCACTCACATGAACGCACACCTTCAACCGACCGGCTCCGCCTACTTCATCGCCAAGGAGACCGAAGTCGCCGAAACCCACACGCTTTCGGTTCTCGTCGACAACGAACCGGGCGTCCTTGCCCGCGTCATCGGCCTGTTCTCCGGCCGCGGCTACAACATCGAGAGCCTCACGGTTTCGGAAACGGAACACGAGGCGCACCTGTCGCGCATCACCATCGTGACGCGCGGCACGCCGCACGTGCTCGACCAGATCAAGAACCAGCTGGAACGGCTGGTTCCGGTCCACCGCGTCGTCGACCTGACCGTGCGCGCCGCCAGCCTGGGCCACGACCGGCCGATCGAGCGCGAACTGGCGCTCGTCAAGGTACACGGCTCGGGCGACCACCGCGTCGAGGCTCTGCGCCTTGCCGACGCCTTCCGCGCCTCGGTCATCGACGCCAACATCGATCACTTCGTCTTCGAAATCACCGGCAAGCCGTCGAAGATCGAGCAGTTCATCGCCATCATGAAGCCGCTCGGCCTCATCGAGGTCTGCCGCACCGGCATCGCAGCGATGAACCGCGGCCCGCAGGGCATGTGATTTTGCCGAGGTGAGGGGCTCGCGTGCATTCTTGCGCGCGAGGTTTTCCGAGCGGGATTGCCCCTCGCACTTTGTGCGGAGGCTGCCCCTCTCCCCGCAGGCGGGGAGAGGGGGCGCTCGCACCGAGCGAGCCGCTTCTTTCCTCCTTCATGATGACCGTCCATCAAAGGCACGCTTCTGCTGAAGATGCTAAGCGCTCGCGGTTCAAGGGAACCGGGCGCCCGCTGCACGTTTCCTTCTCCCCGCTTGCGGGGAGAAGGTGGCCGGCAGGCAGGATGAGGGGCCGCCGCAGTTGCAGCCGAAACCTCCCGGCCGGCCGGATGATCGGTGCAGGCGCTTGCGACCGAAGCCGCCAGACGTCACGCGCGTGGTTGACTTCGCACGGCATTTCTCGCCGAGTATTCCCTCAGAAGATTTCTCATGATCGCAGGTGCCCGATGAATTCTACCAAGATGAAGGCCTTGGTCCTTACGAGATATCGTGGTTCCGATGCCGCGGAGTTGCGCGACGTGCGGCGCCCACGCGCAGCGCGCGGCGAGGTGCTTGTCCGAGTGCATGCCGCCGGCCTCAATCCGGTCGACTACAAGACGCGCGACGGCATGCTGAAAGTCGTCCAGCGCTATCCCTTGCCTGTCGTCATGGGCAACGAACTCTCAGGCGTCGTCGAGGAACTGGGAGAAGGCGTCGCGTCGTTTGCGCCGGGCGACCGGGTCTTTGCGCGCATGCCCAAAGACACGATGGGGGGCCTTGCTGAGTATGCCGTCGTGCCCGAACAATTCCTGGCGAAGATGCCTGCATCGATCGACTTCAACACGGCAGCCGGCGTGCCGCTTGCCGGCCTTACCGCCTTGCAGGCGCTGCGCGACGAGCTTCATGTGGGGCGGGGCAGCCGGATCTTCATCCCCGGTGGCGCCGGCGGTGTCGGTACTTTCGCCATTCAGCTGGCGAAATGGCTGGGCGCGGAGGTCACGACGACCGCATCGCCCCGCGGCCGCGCGCTGGTCGAGGCGCTCGGCGCCGACGTGGTGATCGACTACACGAAGGAGCGCTTCGAGGAGCGCTTGCGCGACATGGACGGCGCCTTCGATCTGCTGGGCGGCGAGACGCTCCTAAAATCCTTCGGCGTCGTCAAGCGCGGCGGCAAGGTGGTTTCCATCGCCGGCATGCCCGAGCCCGAAACCGCGCGAAAGGATCTCGGCCGCGGGCTGTTCCTCAGGGCGCTGTTCTGGCTTGCGTCCTATAAGATACGCGCCGTCGCCCGGAAACACGGCGTCTCCTACCGCTACCTCTTCATGCATCCTGATGGTGCCGAGCTTGCCGAACTCGCAGGCCTCATCGACGCTGGGACGGTCAGGCCGGTGATCGACCGCGTGTTTGCACTGAACGATGTCGCCGAAGCCTTCGCCTATCTGGAATCCGGTCGCGCCAAGGGCAAGGTGGTGGTGGAGATTGCGGGCGTCACTGCGTGATCGACGCTTGCGGTGGCGGTTCTTTGCGATAAACCGCAGCGTGCAGAAGGCCGACGTTTCGTGAGGATGGTCCCTCACTCCCTTTCTCTCAGGGACGGGCAGGTTGCCAACGGCCTATCGGAGCGAGTGAATGCGTATTTCCATTTCACCGCAAGTCCGCTGGCCTTAGGCCGTCACAGACCTGGTATGCTCTTGGTTTGGTCGGCGATGAAATCGCAAAATCGCCGAACGCGAAGCGGTATCATCGAGCCGAAGGCGTGCACCACGTTGAGAGGCTGCGGCGGCAGGTCCAGTTCAGTGGAGATATCGATCAGCCGGCCGTCGTTCAACTCGTCCTGAACCACACACTTCATGAGCAGTGCCGCCCCCAGACCGTGGAGTGCCGCTGCCCGCAGTGCCTGCCCGGTATCGCAATCCACGCGGCCCTGCGGTGAAAACTGCTTGCCGCCCGCAAAGACCATCGGGCTCGGATGACCACGCACGATGTACCGGGCGAAGGGAAGAGCCGAGGCCTCGTCTACTGAACGCGGCTTGCCGTGTTTCTCGAGGTAAGCCGGAGACGCGACGATTACCATGTTGACATTCGCTAGCTTTCGTACGCGCAGTTCGCCTTGGCCACTGCCGCCCACGCGGAAGGCCACGTCGTAATCCTCCCGGATCAAATCAACTTGCCGGTCTGCGAGCCCCACCTCCAGCTTGATGGCGGGGAAGGCCGATGCGAAATCTCGAAATATCGGGGTCAAGAAGTAGCGGGCAAGATCGCTTGGCATGCTGAACCGAATTCTGCCGGCGAGCGTGTCCTCACGGCTGGCGACCTCGTCCGAAGTATCAAGCTGGCGCAGGAGAGGAGCAACCTTGTCGAACAAGGATTGCCCTTCGAAGGTTAGAACCAATGCTCGCGTTGACCTCAGAAACAGGCGGGCCCTGACCAAGGTCTCCAACCTTCCGACGCTCCTCGAGACGGCAGACGGCGATGTCCTCAGGATCTTGGCCGCAGCGCTGAACGAACCGCTCTCCACGGTCCTGACGAACGCGATCAAGCCAGGCGTCTCGTTCAGCAGATTGGGCATCTACACCTCGCAGGCACATGTCATGTGCTCATGAACCCGCTAATGCGCCGTCGAAGGCATCTCTATCTCCATGACACCTAACATGGAGACGAAAATGAAAACACTTCAAGGAAAGGTCGCCGTCATTACTGGCGGCAACAGCGGCATCGGAAAGGCGACCGCCAAGCTCTTTGCCGAAGAAGGCGCCCAGGTCATCATCACGGCTCGACGCCAGGACCTTCTAGATCAAGCCGTTCAGGAAATCGGCTTCGGCGCGATCGGCATCCAGGGTGACGTGGCTGATCTCGCCCATCATCGGGCGGTCGCGGGCACAGTTGCGGAACGATTTGGCGCGGTCGATATCTACCTTGCCAACGCGGGCGTGATCGACCTGAAACCGACCGACGCAATCTCCGAAGAAGCCTATGACCGGCATTTTTCCATCAACACCAAGGGCGTCTTCTTCGGCGTTCAAGCCATCGCTCCCATCATGAACGAGGGCGGGAGCATCATCATCACCAGTTCGCTGGCGGCGACCAAGGTTCTCCCGAACCATAGCGTCTATGCCGGTTCCAAAGCTGCCGCAGCCGCGTTCGCGCGCAACTGGGCGATCGAGTTCAAGTCGCGCCGCATTCGCGTGAATGTTCTCAGCCCGGGGCCGACGGACACGGAAATCCTTGGAAAGCTCGGAATCTCCGAGGCTGAACGCGGACCCTTTATCGAGCACATGGCCGAGACGATCCCGGCTGGCCGGCTGGGCACGTCCGGGGAGCTTGCCAGTGCGGCACTCTTCCTCGCTTCGGATGCCGGTCGCTTCGTCAACGGCATCGAACTCCACGTCGACGGCGGAATGTTGCTTGTCTAACGGATAGCGGATGTCGCGGAACAGCAGCGAGGGCGTTTGATTGAACCGTCATCGATGTTGCACCGACTGCGCGTCCGGCGCGCAGTCGGGCCGAGCGGCTGAGGGCGCGGTCAACGTTATCGCGAGGCTTCTCTCAAATCATCTCCAGTGACCGCTTGCGCTTCGGCGGCGGGAAGGCGTGGTCGAGGGCGGCGAGGTCTTCGGCGGTCAGGTGGATGTCCATTGCGTCGCGGTTTTCGCGGAGGCGGTCGGCCGAGCCGGTCTTGGGGATCGAGATGACGCCGGGGCGGGTCTTGAGGAAGGCAAGGGCGATCTGAGATGGCGTCGCCTGATGCGCCTTGGCGATGTGAATGAGATCGGGGTGGCGCAAGAGCCGACCCTCGTCGAGCGGAGAATAGGCCATGATGGCGATGCCTTGGCTCTGGCACCAGGGCAAAAGGTCGTATTCGATGCCGCGGCGTGACAGGTTGTAGAGCACCTGGTTGACGGCGACGTTTTTGCCATCCGGCACGTCCAGCAGCTCCTCCATGTCGTCGACATCGAAGTTCGAGACGCCCCAGGCGCCGATCTTGCCTGATTTCTTCAGCGCCTCGAAGGCGGCAACCGTTTCCGCCAGCGGATAGCCGCCGCGCCAGTGCAGGAGGTAGAGATCGATATGGTCGACGCCGAGATGCTTCAGGCTGCGCGCGCAGGCGGCCTCGGTGCCAATGCGGCTGGCGTTGGACGGCAGCACCTTGCTGACGATGAAGGCCTTGTCGCGGCGCCCGCGCACCGCTTCGCCGACCACGCGCTCCGAGGCGCCGTTGCCATACATTTCGGCCGTGTCGATCAGCGTCAGGCCGAGATCGAGGCCGAGTTGCAGGCTCTTCACCTCATCGGTCTTGCGTGCTGCGCTGTCGCCCATGCGCCAGGTGCCTTGGCCGAGAACCGGGATCGAGCGGCCGTCGGGAAGTGTCGTCGTCGGGATCGGATCATGCATGCTGTTCTCCTCGCGGCCGAAATTGCCCACAGCGGCCGCAGCTTTCAAGATGCGCCTCTCACGCTGTAGCACTTTGACGTGCGCCCTGTTGCTATCCGTAAAAGCGGAAACGCTTTCAGGAAATCGGCGGGTAGCGGGCAATCTAGCGCATCCCGCCGGTCTTTCGAGCCTTCATCCGGCAAGCCGCCCGCGCTCTTTTTCCATGCGCTGCAGGATCTCGACGAAGGCGCGCACGCGCGCCGGGCGGAAATGGGAGGGTGGATAGACGACATGGATACCGCCCGAGGGCAGCGACCAGTCGGAAAGCAACCGCACCAGCCGGCCTTCGGCGATGTCGGTTCGCACCTGATAGTCCGGCAGCACGGCAAGGCCGATGCCGGCGACAGCGCAGCAGTGGGCGGAATCGGTGCTGTCGGCGGTCACCAGCGCCTTGCCGTGGATTGCCGCCCCGTTGCCGGAAGCATGCGTGAAGGTCCATTCCAGCGGCGCCTTCAGCGCGCCGTTGGCGATCCAGTCTGCCTCCATCAATTGATTGGGGTGCGTGATGTCCCCGAGCTTTGCGGCATAGGCGGGCGCTGCGACGAGGTGCTGCTGAAACGTGCCGATGCGTTTTGCCCGTTCGCTGGAATCCACCAGCCAGCCGGCGCGAATGGCGAGATCGAGGCGGTTCTCGATCATGTCGAGAACCGTGTCGTTGAAGCTCAGCTCCACCCGCATGGCGGGATAGGTCGCGAGATAGGCGGCCACGGCGTTGGTTACGACCTTGGCGCCATAGTCGAGCGGTGCCGTCAGCGTCAGCGTGCCGCTCGGGATCTCGGTTTCAGCCGAGACCGCGCCGACGGCCTCATTGGCATCGCGCAGGATCAGCGCGCAGCGCTCGTAGAAGCGCTGGCCGGTGGCGGTCGGGCTTAGCCGCCGGGTGGTGCGCACGAGCAGGGTGGTGCCCAGCTCCTTTTCGAGTTGGGCGACCTGATGGCTGACGGCGGCTTTGGCAAGCCCGAGCCGTTCGGCAGCCGCGGTGAAAGAGCCGCACTCGACTACGGCAACAAAATGCGAGAGGCGATTTAAGTTTACAGTCATTCGAAATTCTTCGCGATTGTCTGAAGTTGTCAGACAGTCTGTTCGGACTGCCGGGCTTTTTCAAGAGCGCCCGTGCCGTCATCCTGCCGGGCACGACAAAAGCCCAAGGAGACCCCATGCAGATCCAGTTGACCCGGCGGACCGCACTCAAGACGGCAGCGGCGGCCGGCGCCGCCATCCTCATTCAGCCGGTCGGTGGCCGCTTTGCCAATGCGGCCGCAGCGCTCGAATGGCGCTATTTCCAGGCGGATGATGCCGGCTTCAACCGTACACCGGTGCTGCTGACCGGAAAGAGCGAGGCGATCCTGATCGATGGCGGCTTCACGTTTTCCGACGGCCGGGCGGTGGCCGAGGCAATCAAGGCAACGGGCAAGCGGCTGACGACCATCTATGTCAGCTGCAACGATCCGGATTTCTATTTCAGCCTCAAGCCGATCGTCGAAGCCTTTCCGGATGCGAAGGTCATCGCCGCTTCAGCGACCGTCGAGGCGATCAGGGTCAATGTTGAAGGAAAGCTTGAAACCTGGGGGCCGCAGTTGAAGGACAATGGCCCGCAGACGCTCGCCGATGTGGTGATGCCAACGCCCGACGACCGCACCCCGTTGACGCTCGAAGGCAGCACGATCGAGATCGTCACGATCGAGGGGATGAAGGACCGGCGCTATCTCTTTGTGCCGGAACTGCAGGCGATTTTCGGTGGCGTGCTCGTCTATTCCGGCTCGCATGTCTGGGTGGCCGACGAGGCGACGGCGGAAGGGCGGCAGAAATGGATCGAGGCGCTCGATGCCATGGCGACGCGCAAGCCCGCGATCGTCGTGCCGGCGCACAAGAGTGCGGGCGGGCCGGAGGGCGTCGAGGCCATCCGCTTCACCCGCGATTATCTCGCAGCCTTCAACGAAGCGGCGGCCGCCGCCAAGGACAGCGGCGAGCTGATCGCAGCGATGACAAAGCGCTATCCGGATCTGCCCGGCGTCTCGACGCTCGAGCTCGGCGCCAAGGTCGCCAAGGGCGAGATGAAGTGGGGCTGAGGCCGCGTTCTTGCACAGGCCTGGCGGCGACCGGTGTACGGATGCTGAAAACGGTGCGCACCAAGACCAAGGACACTGTTACTTTAGGAGTTCAAAGGCGCGAACAAATCCCGGAAACGCATTGGTAGCGACGCCCGTCGCGTAGATTTCGGCTGTGCCGTCGCTGCTGCATGTGATGGCGATTGTGCCGTCGATTTGGAGAAATAGAGCGACGGCGCCACCGTCCCACGGCACCAGTTTCCAGTCCCTTCCACCTGTGACGAGGCGCATGACCTCCTGCTGCACCTTCTGACATTCGGTGAAGGATGGCGTTGTCATAGACTGCCTCTCCTCTGATCGCGCCATGGCTGGGGCCGTGAACACGAAAGTGGCGAGAGCGGCAATAATCGTCCTCCTCATTGTGGCCTCCTACCCACGTGTATGACAGCGAGAGTACACACACGGCTGAGGCTGGACAACGACGGGCTTGGGCGCGTTGTCATCGCATTGCCACCCCATCACCGAGGCCTCTCGGCAGGCCGCTCAATCAACCGACTGGTCGCTTCCTTGCTCCGACCATCTACCGTTGAGCCGGAGCCCGAGAGGCGTGTAGGGACCCTGATGGCCTCAAGTAAGATTCCGCGAGGCCCATCCCACCGGGGCCCGGCACGACATAACGGGGTCTGAGGGGCGCAGGGCCCAGGCGGATACCCTAGCGCTGCCCTAGGTCCAAAGTCGCACGAACGTTGTAGCCAAATTACTGTATTATAACGGTTTTTTGGCAATTTATCGCCGAGGGGAAACTTGTCACCATGACAAGTTCGCGGCTGATGCCGGCTAATAGGTCAATTATGCTGACCCAATTGACCGGGAGGAAACCATGCAGGCCGATACACTGCTGGCGCTGTTTTTGTTCGCATTCACCACTTCGATCACGCCGGGGCCGAACAACATGATGCTGTTCGCGTCGGGCGTGAATTTCGGTTTCGTGCGCACCATCCCGCATATGCTGGGCATCGGCGCCGGCTTCTTCCTGCTGCTCATCGCCGTCGGTTTCGGCCTCGGTGCGCTGCTCCATTCCGTGCCGGTCGTCTACACGGCGCTGAAGTTCGCAGGCGGTGCCTATCTCATCTGGATCGCCTGGAAGATCGGCACCTCGCGTTCGCTGTCCGAAGGCAAGGCCAGCACACAGCCGATGACCTTCATCGGGGCTGCCGCCTTCCAATGGGTCAATCCCAAGGCGTGGGTCATGGCGGTGTCAGCGATGGCGACCTATACCAGCAGCGAAAGCTACCTCTTCAGCGTGCTCGTCGTCGGCGTCGTCTTTGCGCTCGTCAACGTGCCGAGCGTTTCCACATGGGCGGGCTTCGGTTCGGCGCTGCGCCAATGGCTCTCGGAACCGTCGCGGCTGAAATGGTTCAACATCACCATGGCGGTGCTTCTCGTCATCAGTCTCTGGCCGATGCTAAAATAGTGCGAATTGTGGTTTCATCAGCATCAGCCAGAAGATGCCGGTGACGGCAAAGAAGGCCGGGAAGCCGCAGGCAAACCAGATGGCATAGAGCCGGTCGAACTCCGGTGGTAGCGGCGCACCGTTGGCCGTTGCAAGCCGGGCGAGATCGCGCAGCCGCAACTGGATCCAAACGACCGGCAGCCAGAAGAGGCCGGTGACGACATAGGGGATCAGCGACAGCGCGATCCATCCTTCCGTCAGCGACCAGCCGATACTCGTCGCCAGCAGGTAACCGGTGATCGGCTGGAGCAGCACCGCTGTCGCGGTGAAGACCGTGTCGGCGACGACCACCGTTCCGGCGACGTGCGCGATCAGCCGGGCATCGCGCGTGCGCCTGGCCATCAGCATGAAGAAGGCGATACCAGCGCCGGTGACGAAGAGCACCGCGGCACCGATCACATGGGCAAGGCGCAGCAGATCTTCGAGCGGCATCAGCGTTCATCCAGTATGGCCAGCGTCGCCAGCGTGAGAAGCAGCGACGGCAGCACCTTGACGAGCGGCCCGAGCGGATCCGCCCAAAGTTGGGGTTCGACGAGGGTAGCGGAGGCGAGATAGGCGACCGACAGTGCGAGCATGCCTAGATGGCGGACATGATACATTCGGAGCTGCGTGGCAAATGATCGCCGGCAGCGGAAGTCGGCTTGCTCGGTGGCCTGGTACGAACCGCATCGGGCCAGACTTGTTATGGTGACAATTGCGGGTACCCGCGGACGTTGAAATCGATTTCGAATCCGGGGTTTATGCGCTACGACTTTATGAGGAGGCAGCGCCATCTTTGTGCCTGTGATGGCACGGCGTTGCGAGGAGCCAGGCAATGTCCGAACACCATCATGGCCACGATCATCACGATCACGACCATCACCACGACAACCATTTCACCGACATGGAAGCGCGGGTGAAGGCGCTGGAGACGGTGCTGACAGAGAAGGGGTTGATCGACCCGGCGGCGATCGATGCGATCGCCGAGACCTATGAGACGAAGATCGGTCCGCGCAACGGCGCGCGTGTGGTCGCCAAGGCCTGGGTGGATCCAGAATTTGCCGAGTGGCTGAAGCGCGATGCGACGGAAGCGATCGCCAGCCTCAGTTATACCGGCCGGCAGGGCGAGCATATGCGCGCCGTGTTCAACACGCCCGAAACCCATAACCTCGTCGTCTGCACGCTCTGTTCCTGTTACCCCTGGTCGGTGCTCGGTCTGCCGCCGGTCTGGTACAAGGCGCCGCCCTATCGCTCGCGCGCCGTCATCGATCCGCGCGGTGTGCTCCAGGAATTCGGCCTGACGCTTCCCGAGACGACGCGCATTCGCGTTTGGGATTCGACGGCGGAACTGCGTTATCTCGTGATCCCCGAGCGCCCGGCAGGGACGGAAGGGTTCAGCGAGGACGAGCTTGCTGCCCTCGTCACCCGCGACGCGATGATCGGCACGGGCCTGGCACTTTCTGCGGAGGTGCTTCGATGAACGGTCCACACGATCTCGGCGGCGCCCACGGCCTCGGCCCGGTGGCGCCTGAAAAGGACGAGCCCTACTTCCATGCGGAGTGGGAAAAGCGGGCGCTCGGAGTCACGCTTTCCTGCGGCGCCTTTGGCGCCTGGACGATCGACGAAAGCCGGCATGCGCGCGAAAACTTGGCCCCGGCGACCTATCTCTCGGCGAGCTATTACGAGATCTGGACGCGGGCGCTCGAAACCCTGTTGAAGCGCCACGGCTTCGTAACCCAGGCCGAACTCGACGGCGGCCACAGGCTGGAACAGGGTGCGGCGCCGAAACGGGTGCTGAAGGCCGACATGGTGGCGGGCGTGCTCGCCAAAGGCGGCCCCTGCGATCGTCCGGTCGAGGGGCGCCCACGCTTTGCCGCCGGCGACCGGGTGCGCACGAAAAACTTCAATCCGGAGACCCATACGCGCCTGCCGCGCTATGCCCGTGCCAAGCTCGGCCGGGTCGAGGCGGTGCAGGGCTCTTTCGTCTTTCCTGACGACAACGCCCATGGCCGCGGCGAAAATCCACAATGGGTCTACACGGTCGTTTTCGATGGGCCGGAGATCTGGGGCGAGGGCGCCGACCCGACGCTGACGGTGTCGATCGATGCCTGGGAGAGCTATCTTGAGCACGTGTAAGGTGACATCGCCGCTGATTGCCTCGGCCGAACTGCCGAAGTCGCTGGAGGGCGATCCGGTCTTTGCCGAGCCCTGGCAGGCGAACGCCTTCGCCATGACAGTGCGCCTGCACGAAAAGGGTGTGTTCTCCTGGCCCGAATGGGCAGAAGCGCTTTCGGCCGAACTTTACAAACCCGGCCGCAAGGCCGATGCCAGCGACTATTACGACTGCTGGGTGGCCGCACTCTCGCGCCTCGTCACGGAGCTTTCGCTCGCCTCCGGTCGAGAACTGGAAGACCTGACGCTGAGCTGGCAGCGCGCGGCGGAAGCAACGCCGCACGGGCAACCGATCGTCAGAGAGAACGATCCGCTCAGGTAGGCCCTTCAACGACCGCTTGCAGATCTGCCCCTCATCCTAACCTTCTCCCCGCTTGCGGGGAGAAGGGACGTGGACTGCGGCGAGCGTCACCACCCGTTCTTGACCGTGAGTAACGAGGCGATGGAAGCGAACGCTGGTCCGAGTGGGTGCCACACGTGTCCTTCTCCCCGCGGGGCGGGGAGAAGATGGTCGGCAGACCGGATGAGGGGCCATCGCTTAACGCTACGTGAAGCGACCATCACGCGTAGTAGGTTGCCTGATCCAGATCGGTGAGCAGGTCAGGCCCAACAGGTTTCCACCCGAGCAAGGCTCGCGTCCGGGCGCTGGACGCGGCCATGTTGCCGCTGGCCATGCCGGCAAACCAGCCGAAATGCGCGGGCGGGCGGGCTTCGACCGGCAGGCCGAGATTTCGGCCGATGATCTCGGCGATCTGTCGGAACGGGATCTTTTCGTCCGCCACAGCGTGGTAGACGCTCTCGCTCGTGCCGCTTTCAAGCACAAGCCGATAGACCCGTGCTGCATCATCCCGGTAGACGCCCGACCAGCAATTGGCGCCATCATCCAGATACGCCGAAACGCCCGTCTGGCGCGCAAGACGCACGAGGATCGGGACGAAGCCATAATCACCGAGGCCGTGAACCGAAGGCGCGAGCCGGACCGTTGCCGCCCGAATGCCGCGCTCGGAAAGGGCACGGGCAGCGGCTTCGGATTTGCGCGGCACGGCGGCATTGGGCCGATCAGTTTCCGTGGCACCGAGCGGCAGCCCGGCGAGACCCGAGGTTACGAGTAGCGGCCGATCCGATCCGGCGAGACCCTCACCCAGAAGCGCGATGACGCGCTGATCCTCGGCCGCACCTTCCAGGAAACTGGAAAAGTCCTGGTCGAGCGGGCCATGGACGAAGTCATGCCTGAAGGCCGTGTGAATGACGGCATCGGCTTGCCCTGCGGCCCGCCGAAGGATCGCCGCGGACTCAAGCCCGCCTTCGACGACCGAAGCCCCGGTTGCGGCGAGGGTTGCGGCCTTTTCCCTGGAGCGTGCCAGGCCGGACACGCTGTGCCCCGCTGCGATCAGGTCCTTGACCACGGCCGACCCGACCCAGCCGGTCGCGCCCGTTACGAATACATGCATTGCAGTTCTCCTTGATGTGGTGGCCCTGCGTGGGCCTAAGCGCAGCCGCTCAACCGAAACGATGGCGCCGATCAGGCGAGGCGCATCGTCACTTCGATGTCCTCGGCAAACGGTGTCGACAGGTAGGTGCCGGCGGCCGAACGGATGTAGTCGAGATATTCCGGGCAACTGTCGGCGTCGTCGGCGATGATCAGGGCGCCTGGACGCAGGCGAGGCTCGATCAGCTTGAAGACGTCGAGATAGATCGGTTTTGCCCCGTCGAGCAGCACCAGATCGATCGCGTCGGGAAGGTCGGTGAAAGTCGTCAGAGCGTCACCCTGCCGGATCTCGACGAGATCCTCGAGACCGGCTGCGGTGAGGTTCTGTCCGGCCCGCGCCACCTTCGCCGGTTCGAATTCGCTGGTGATCAGCTCGCCGCCGCCGTTGTCGCGCAGCGCCGCTGCGAGAAAGAGCGTCGAAATGCCGAAGGACGTTCCGAACTCGACGATCCGGCGGGCGCGGCTTGCGCAGGCGAGCATGTAGAGGAGGTTGCCGGTCTCACGCGAAACCGGAAGCCACAGATCCTTCAAGAGCCCGTAGAGCTGCAGATATTCGGTCTTGCTGTGCAGCAATCGTTCGCGTTCGCTTGCGGGCAGTTGCGCGACTGCGGGGCTGGTCGCGGCATCGGCCTCGTCGAACAGGCGGTCGAGAAGGCCCTTGAGAGGCTGGCTGGTGAGCGTGGTCATCGGATGTTCCTTCGTTTTCGATGGGCTTGCGTTCCCGAGGAAAATACGAATAATTCGTCGCATTCGCTAATCGCATTGCGGACGGTGCCAATGGCCAACAGATCAAGTGCCCGTATTTCTTCACGAAAAGCGCCCAAGCAGGCGCGTTCGAACGAGCTGGTGAAGGCCATTCTCCAGGCTGCTGTTCAGGTTTTGGAGGAGGAGGGAGCGCAGCGATTTACCACTGCCCGCGTCGCGGAACGGGCGGGCGTCAGCGTCGGGTCGCTGTACCAGTATTTTCCCAACAAGGGCGCGATCCTGTTCCGCCTGCAAAGCGACGAATGGCGGCAGACGTCGGGGCTGCTGGCGACGATCCTCAGTGACGGGTCGCGGTCGCCGCTCGATCGGCTGCGGTCGCTGGTTCACGCCTTCCTGCGCTCGGAATGCGAGGAAGCGGCCGTTCGGGTTGCCCTGGGCGACGCGGCACCCCTTTATCGCGATGCGCCCGAAGCCCGGGAAGCCAAGGAGGCCAACGATCCGCTCATCGACCAGTTCATGATCGAGCTTCTTCCGAACGCACCCACCGACCTCAGGGAACTTGCCGGTGACCTGATCATGACGACGATGACGACGGTGGGGAAGGATTTTTCGGGAACGGCGCGCAGCGATGCGGAGATCGAGGCCTATGCGGATGCGATGGCCGACATGTTCTCGGCCTATCTCGTGGCGAAGGGCGCCGGCACCTGATGCATCCCGAAAATTGTGAGCGTCCCGGCGATTTTGAGCGCAGGGCGTCTCGGGTCACGCAGGGTGAGACGAATGTGCGGGCTCGACTGTAACTCTTTGAAATACCTTGCCGACAAAGCCTGATCGGCGTTGGCCGGGTTCCCCCTCAGCTCTTCGTCGCCTCGCTCTTTTCGAACTGCCGGTAGCATTCATCCGCCACCTGCTGCAGCAGATCGCGCGGCACCTCGCCGGTGACGGCGTAGCCGAGCGGGCCGTCGATCCAGTAGAAGGTCTCGACGCCGTCGTTCTCGTCGATGCGGAAGCTGGTTTCGCGGTTGTCGTCGTTGCGGCCGAGCAGCACCGTCAGCCGTCGGCCGGTGCCATCCTCATACATGAACATCGCGCCTGCCTTGCCGTTGACCGGCAGCAGCCGGCCGCCGACCAGCGAGAAGCCGAGCGAGGAGAGATCAGGGATCGAGAGCGGATGATCGAGGCGCTTGCCAAGCCAGGTCGCGAGATGGGTCTGGTCGTCGGCGCCGACCTCGACGGCATGGCGCACTTCGCTGGCATAGACCAGGAAGGCCGATTGCGCTTGGCGCGGCAGGCTGTCGGCCGTCTGCGTCGGCCGGGGGCTTTGCTCGGGTGCGAGCAAGGAGGGCGCGTAAAGGCCGGTGAGGCCGCCGGCCGCAAAGAGCACCAGGCCGGCGGCGACGGCGCGGGCGATGCTGGCAAACGATCGGGTGTCCTTGCCGGGATCCGGTTGCGGGCGTTCGCTGCCGTTGCTCAGAAGCAGAGCCCGGTCATCGGCGTCGCTGCGGGCATAGCCGGCAAAGAGCGCGCGCAACTCGACCGCCTGCGCCCGCCATTGCCGGACCTCTTCGGCCTGCGTGGGGTTTTGCTCGAGCCATTGCTCGATCCGCAACCGCTCGCGCGGGCCAAGGGCGCCGTCGACATAGGCGTGCAGGTCGTCTTCGGAGACGGTGTTGTGGCCTTCCGTCATTTCGGTCTCCGCATGCTGATCACATTGTCGTCCTTCATGGCTTCTGCAAGCTGGCGCCGCGCGCGCGACAGGCGCGACATCACGGTGCCGATCGGTATGGCCATCATCTCGGCCACGTCCTGGTAGCGGTATCCTTCGATCACCACGAGCATCAGCACCGAGCGGTTCTCCGTGGAGAGCCCGTTCAGCGCCCGTTCGAGCCGCGAGCGCTCCAGCGGGTCGCTCTCGTGGGTCTCGGCCTCAAGGCCCAGGTCCTCGTCCAGCGCCACCTGCGGGTGCATCGCCACATAGCGGTGCCGGTTGCGGCCGAGATTGGTCATGATGGTGAAGGCCCAGGCGCGCAGGTTCACGCCGCGCCACTGCGCGCGGCGTGAAAGCACCTTCTCCACGCAATCCTGCAACAGGTCCTCGCCATCCGGGTCCGAGCGCACCAGGCTGCGGGCATAGCGCCGCAGTGCCGGCACCAGGGCCAGCACATCCTCTTCGAACCGGTCGGAGGCGGGGGGTGCCCCCGCATCCTCGTTGCCGCCGTTACGGCTTGGCGACATTCCATTCGCCCTTCTTCATGCCGTCGCCGGTCATGTCACCCATCTTCTTGTCCTTGATGAAGAAGTAGAGCGGCATACCGTCCTTGGCCCATTGCTTCTTGCCGTCCTTGCGCTCGACGACCGTATAGGCACCATCTGCCTTGGCGCTGGCTTCCGCGAAGAAGGGCGGCCAGTTCTTGGCGCAATCATCGTAGCACATGGACACGCCGCCATGATCGTCCTTGTAGGTGTAGAGCGTCATGCCGTTTTCTCCGGCCAGCACCTTGCCCTTGGCGGTCTCGACTTCCTTGACCGGCGGCGCGGCGAAAGCCGTTACGCTGGCCGCAAGCAGCATGGCGATCGTCAGTGGAAACGTTCTCATGGCAGTTGTCCTTCCTCAAGATGGTTTTCCTGTCCGGAAACGGGCGAAAAGCCTCCTCGTCCCGTTTCCGCGGGAGCCGCATGGTGCAGATCCAACCGTAAGACACGGCAAGCACAGGATTTATTCCCGGAGAACTGGCGGAAGTTTCGGTTCGGTTCTTGCAGGTCGGCCACAGGACGACCCGGCCACGCGACGTTCATCGCGCGGCCGACGAGAGGGGCGAATAAGGGCGCTGACCAGTTGGAGGCGACCGCCGTTCAGGGCAGCAGGACCACGGATCCGGTCGTCCGCCGGGCCTCCAGGTCTTCGTGAGCCCTGCGGGCGTCGTGAAGCGGATAGGTGGTGATGGCTGGGGCACGAACGACACCTGCCTGCATGGCGCCGAACAACTCTCGCGCCGCCGCTTCGTACTCGCCTCGCTCGGCAGTGTAGTGGGCGATCGAGGGACGAGTGACATAGAGCGAGCCCTTGGCCGAGAGCGAGGCGACGTCGAGCGGGGGAACCGGACCGGAGGAGGCGCCGAAGGAAACCAGCGTGCCGCGCGGGCGCAGGCAGTCGAGCGACCTGGCGAAGGTGTCGGCGCCAACGGAATCATAGACGACGCCGACACCCTTGCCGCCGGTGATTTCGCCGACGCGGACCCGGAAATCCTCCTGGCTGTAGAGGATGACATGATGGCAGCCATTGGCCCGGGCGATTTCGGCTTTCTCTGTGGAGCTGACGGTGCCGATGACAGTCGCGCCGATGTGGCTCAGCCAATGGCAGGCAATCGAGCCGACACCGCCGGCCGCCGCATGGAAGAGCACCGTGTCGCCGGGCTTCACCTCGATGCAGCGACGGATCAGGTATTCGACGGTCAGTCCCTTGAAGACGAGGGCTGCGACCTCTCGGCTGTCCAGTTCCTCCGGCAGCGCCAGCGCCCGGGCGGCGGGCAGGTTGCGGTGGGTGGGATAGGCGCCGGGCGGGCCGCCCACATAGGCGACGCGTGCGCCAATCGAAAAGCCTTCGACGCCTTCGCCAAGCGCGGTGATCACGCCGACGCCTTCGACGCCGATCCCGCTCGGCAGGGGCAGGGGTGCCGAACCCCGGCGGTGATAAATGTCGATGTAGTTCACGCCGATGGCGAGATGGCGGATCTGGATTTCGCCGCGCCCGGGCTCGCCCAGCGTCTCGGCCTTGAAGGCGAGCACCGACGGCTCGCCAAATTCGGAAAATCGAAAGGTATCGATGTTGAACGTCATGCTGGTTTCTCTCCGGATTTCAGAAG
The DNA here is from genome assembly GCF_026672675.1 of Ensifer sp. SL37. Taxonomy (NCBI): domain Bacteria; kingdom Pseudomonadati; phylum Pseudomonadota; class Alphaproteobacteria; order Hyphomicrobiales; family Rhizobiaceae; genus Ensifer; species Ensifer sp. SL37. The sequence continues at coordinate 2,933,310 of NZ_JAPPRN010000006.1, forward strand.
AAACTGCTTGATTTCCTGGCTTCGGTCGAGAAACCATTCCGCAATTCTGATTTCCAAAAATGGAAAGCGATATGGACTGGAACGATCTCAAATTCTTTCTTGCCGTTGCCAATGCGCGCTCGCTGACTGCGGCCTCCGTCAGGCTTGGTGTCAGCGCATCGACCGTGTCACGCCGGATCGAGGTGCTGGAGGCGGCGTTGCAGGTCAGGCTTTTCCGGCCGCACCGCGACGGTTACGACCTGACGCCGGCGGGCGAGGCGCTTTTGGCGCCGGCCGAGCGGGCCGAGGCGCAGATGCGGGTCTTCGAGCGGACGGCGCGGGAGAAGGACAACGACCTTGCCGGCCCGGTGCGCATCGACGTGCCTGAACTGTTGGGGCAGGAGGTCCTGTTGCCGGGCCTCGCCGGTTTCCTGCTGGAGCATCCGGAAATCCGCCTGGAGATGCATTCGAGCGTGCGCCCGGTGCGGCTTGCCGGCGAAGAGGCCGACATCGTTCTGCGCCTGGTGCGGCCGCAGCAGGGCAACTATCGCCAGCGCAGGCCCGGCCAACTCGCCTTCGGCCTTTATGCGATGCCTGGCTACATCGCGCGTCACGGCATGCCGAGCGCACCTGCCGACCTCTACCGCCACCGGCTGGTCGGCTGGAGCGAGGAGCTGAGCTACCTGATTATGGTCGCCTGGCTGGAAACCCTATGCCCCGGCCTGCAGCCGGCGATGCGCTTCTCCTCGCTCGGCGCGCAGATGGCGGCGGTGAAAAACGGGCTCGGCTTTGCCGTGCTTCCTGCCTTTGCGGCCGAGGCGGCAGGCTTCACGCGGCTGCTGCCGGAGGCGCCGCCATTGGCCCCGGATCTCTGGTTGCTGGTCCATGAACAATCGGCCGAACTGCCGCGCGTGCGGCTCACCAAGGAGGCGGTCTCCACCGTGATGGCGCGCTTCGCTGCGCGATTGGCGGAAAGCGCCTGAGGATTGCAGACGCTCTCGTGAGGGAGCAGCCGATGGTGCTAGTCGGCCGGTTTCCACGGGGCATCAGAACGGCGAGCGCCCTGGAAACCGGTCTCCACCCGTTGCAGAACCGTCTCGTCGTCCGTGGTGATTTCGTAAAACGTGCTGTCGATGGCGCGAATGACGATCCAGGGGCTGTTCGGGGTGCCGGGCAGGAAACCGGTAAACTCTCCCCAGATGATCTGGAGAACGTCTTGCACAGCGGCGGCCAGGTGCCGGCCCTCGATCATGCTCCCGGACTGGGCCCAACTCTCCAGAACGTCGCCGCCGGGGCCGGTGGCATCGAACCATTGATAACCTGCGTCGACGGCGGAAACTCTCCACGACGCTCTCAGCGAGCGGGGTGCGAGGCGCTGCAGGATGTCGCGCAGGTCGAAGGGAAGCGCGGCTTCCGGAGGTCCATAGATTCTGAGCGTCTTCACGAGTGTTCTCCCGGCAGCGCATTGGAAACGTGCCGGGCCAACATCGTCAAGCCCGGTCGGCGACGAAGCGGGCGAGCGCCGGCCCGATCATGGTGATGATCAGCAGGCGGGCTGTCTGCAGGGCCATGACGAAGGAGAGGTCGACATTGCTCGAGGCGGCAATGACGGCGATCGAGTCGAGGCCGCCGGGGCTGGTGGCGAGATAGGCGGTCAGCGGATCGATGCCGACCACCTTGATCAAAAGCAGGGCAAGCAGGCCGGAGAACGAGATCAGCACGACGATCGAGATGATCGTCGGCACCAGCGCGCGGCGGGCATGGATGAGGATCTGGCGGGTGAAGCCGAGGCCGATGTTCCAGCCGAGCATGGCAAAACAGATCGCCAGCAGCCATTGCGGCAGCGCGGTGGTCATGACGCCTGAGACGTTCAGCACGGCGCCGAGAAGGAAGGGCAGCAGGAAGGCACCGGCGGGCACGCGCAGGAAGCGGCCGGCGAGCGCTGCGCCAAGGCCGACGGCGATTGTCTCGAGGAAAAGCAGGCCGTCGATCGGTGCGAACCAGTGGGTGGTCTGCTCGGCTTCGGCGCCGGTGACCCACATATGCGCAACCACGGTCGCGGTGCTGGCGACGAAGATCACGCGCAGATACTGCATGAAGGCGACGAGGCGTGCATCGGCCCCATAGGCGTCAGCCATCAGCAGCATGGTCGAGGCGGCGCCTGCCGACGATCCCCAGATCGCGGTTGTGCCCGGCAGGATGCGCATGCGGGTGATGACCCAGCCGCAGAGCGTGCTGACGGCGATGACCGAGAGGATGACGGCGAGAAACAGCGGCCAGTTGCCGGAGAAGGTGGCGAGCATGCCCGGCGTCATGGCACCGGCAATCATCATTGCCAGGATGAACTGCACGCAGAAGAACAGCTGGCGCGGCAGGCGTATCGTGCCGCCGTTCATGCCGACGAGCACGGCGGCCAGCATCGGGCCCATGAGCAGCCCGGCCGGAAGGCCGATGAATTCGAAAAATGAGGCAAGGACGATGGAGACCGCAAGCAGCAGGCTCCATTGCAGCCAGGGCGCGAACCGTCCGATGCCGACCTTGTCCGGGGTGGGCGGCGCAGCTGGCTTGTCGGTTTTCACGGGCACTCTCCGGCATGACCCGGAAAGGCGGGAACGGCCACCGGGGCCGGCCTTGACGGGCTTTGAGCGATGGTCTTCGCCAGCAGAAGCGCGGGCGCCATCACGTCACGCTCGTTAGCAACAATGCGGCGTTGCGTTCAAGGGGCAGAGCAAGAAAGTGCCACAGGATTGCCAGCGGGCAATGCGAGCACCGTGCGGGCAGGAGGCGAAATGAGAAAAAAACGTGAACAGATTCGGCCGGGCGTAAGCCGCGCCGGAAGGAGCGGTGACGAGGCGCGGCCTTGATTTTACGGGGTAATTTTGCGCACGGCGGTGACGCTCGCGAAGCTGGCGGCTCCTGGTCCTCCGGTGGGGCCGCAATTCCGGGCTTGCGTGTGCGGCCCGAATCCTGACACTCAGCCTCATGCAATTCGCACCGCAACAGGACGAGGCCCTGAAGGCCGTTTCGCAATGGCTGAAAGAGGGCCGCTCGCCGCTCTTTAGGCTGTTCGGCTATGCCGGTACCGGCAAGACGACGCTGGCCCGGCATTTTGCCGAGCATGTCGATGGCGACGTGCTGTTTGCCGCCTTTACCGGCAAGGCGGCGCAGGTGCTGCGCTCCAAGGGCGCGAGCAACGCCAAGACCATTCACTCGCTGATCTACCGGCCGCGCGGCGAAGAGGAGGTTTCCGACGAGGAAACCGGCAAGACCTCGATCGCGCCGATGTTTGCGATCAACCGCCAGAGCCCGGTCGCCAAGGCGGCGCTGATCATCGTCGACGAATGCTCGATGGTGGACGAGGCACTCGGCAAGGACCTGATGAGCTTCGGCACGCCGATCCTGGTGCTTGGCGACCCCGGCCAGCTGCCGCCGGTTACGGGCGGCGGCTATTTCACCAATCAAGAGCCGGACTACCTGCTGACGGACATTCACCGCCAGGCGCGCGACAATCCGATCATCCAGCTCGCCATGCAGGTGCGCGAAGGCAAGGAAATCATGCATGGCGACTATGGCACCACGCATGTGATCGGTCGCTCTCAGGTGAACCAGGAACTGGTGCTCGAGGCCGACCAGGTGCTGGTCGGCACCAACAAGACCCGCCGGCGCTACAACCAGCGTCTGCGCGAACTGAAAGGCTTTACCAGCGAGTATCCGCAATCGGGCGACAAGCTCGTGTGCCTCCGGAACGACCCGGCCAAGGGCCTGCTCAACGGCTCGCTGTGGCAGGTGATGAGCTCTTCGAAGGAAACGGTGAAGCCGGGCATCAACCTGATGATCCGGCCCGAAGACGACGACATGGATCGGGGTGCCGCCAAGATCAAGCTGTTGAAGGCGGCCTTCGAGGATGTCGAGGGCGAGATCCCCTGGACGACGCGCAAGCGCTACGACGAGTTCGACTACGGCTACGCGCTGACGGTGCACAAGGCGCAGGGCTCGCAGTGGAACAATGTCGTGCTGTTCGACGAAAGCTGGGCCTTCCGCGATACCCGCGAGCGCTGGCTCTATACCGCGATCACTCGCGCTGCGGAGCGGCTGACCATCGTTCGCTAGACCGCACTGCCGGAAGGGACGTCGTTGCCGATCAACAGGATCATTCTCTACGCCCATGACGTGGAAGCGACCGTTCGCTTCTACGAAAAGCACTTCGGCTTTCAGGCATCGCGCGAGGCGGGCGACCGTATCGTCGAGCTGATCCCGCAAGACGGTGGCGCCAGCCTGATGGTCCATCCGACGGCCAAGGGGCAGCGGAAAGGCCAATCCCTCATCAAGCTGGTATTCGATGTCAAGGATGTCGGAGCCTTCAGCCGAGGGTGCGCTCAGGAAGGGCTGGTATTCGGGGCCATCCATCAGGCCGATGGCTATCGGCTCGCCAATGCGAAGGACCCATCAGGCAATCCGATATCGATATCGAGCCGCGCCTTCCGCAACATCTGAGGTGCAGCCGTCTTGAGCTGTTACCGCTTCGTTGCCATCCAAATCATATGGCGGGCGCCGCCGCGTTTGCCGTTGGCGCGCACGTTCACCTCGTCGGTGGCAAAGCCGACTTCGCGCAGGCGGCGGGTGAAGGCGCTGTCGGGTGCCGACGACCAGACGGAAAGCACGCCGCCAGCCCGAAGGGCGGCTTGCGCGGCGCGAAGGCCGGTGTGGCTGTAGAGGCTGTCGTTGGAGGGGCGCGTCAGGCCATCCGGGCCATTGTCGACATCGAGCAGGATGGCGTCGTAGGCGGCCTTCTTCGAGCGGATCAGCGCGCCGACATCGCCGACATGGATATCGACGCGGGGATCGTCGAGTGTGCCTTTGTGCAGATCGGCCATGGGGCCGCGCGCCCAGTCGACGACGGCCGGAACCAGTTCGGCGACGGTCACGCGGGCATCGCCTGGCAGCACGGCAAGGGCCGCGCGCAAGGTAAAGCCCATGCCCAGGCCGCCGATCAGCATGCTCAGGTTCTTGCCGCCGGCGATGCGCTCATGGGCGAGCGTCGCCAGCGCTTCTTCCGAGCCGCTCAACCGGCTGTTCATCAGCTCGTTCGAGCCGAGCATGATCGAGAATTCCTGCCCGCGCTGCTTCAGGCGCAGCTCGTCGCCGTCACCGGGAATGGTTGCGCGGTCCAGCTCTATCCAGGGAAGCATCGGGGTCTCTCGTCCGTATTTGTTCAGGCGCCCTCGTAACACGTGCGGGATAATGGCGACACCGCAATGTCTGCCGTTCAAGAGAATTGTGCCGCGTGGACCTGCAAACTGTTCGGCGCGCCTTACTGTGGCAGGCCTGCGGGCAGGGGCTGCAGCAGAGCGTCGTGACCGAGGCGAGGCGCAACGCGACCTCGTCCTCTTCACGCACGAGGATGCGGACGGCAAGGCATCGGGGGCGGCTGCCGTGTTCTCGCTATTCCGCCGAGATCATGCCTGAAAGCACCGCCTTGGCGATCGCCTGGAAGCGGTTGTTGGCGCCGAACTTGCGGATGATGCCGGCTTCAAGGGTAAGCGCTGCCGCCACGTCCATATCCATTAGCCCGGCGATGCGCGCCGCCGGATAGCCGTCGGCCATGAAGGTCAGGCACTCGCTTTCGATCGGCGAGAGATGGACATGGCCGTCCTCATCGGTGGCTTCGCCTCCGTCGGTGGTTTCGAGCAGTTCGGTGATGCGCTGCATCTGCCGGCGCAGGTTTGCCTGCTGGGCGGCAAGCTCACGCCGTCGGGCAAGCAGGGCGTCGCGAAACAGCTTGTCGGCTTCGGCCTGCTCCTCGGTGCCCGCAAGTCCGGTCAGCAGTTCCAGGATGGTCGAGATCGGCATGTCGATCTCGCGGCAGGCGTTGATGACGGCCATGCGGCGAATGTGATCTTCGTTGTAGACCCGCATCGGACCCATGCGGGCGGCGGTCAGGAGCCCCTTCTCCTCGTAGAAGTGCAGCGTGCGATGGGTGACGCCGAAAGCGTCGGCCATGTCGGCGATCGCCAGCGGCGTCGTGGGGTCGTGGTGGGGAAGCGGCAGGTCGGGCAGAAAGCCGACACGATCGGGCGCGGCCAGCACGCCCTCGAATTTCCAGTGGTCTCGCGGCATGTCGAAGGTCCCCGGTCTACAGCCTGCGCGTCTTTCGACGCGCTGTTTCTGCAATTTCCTGAATCGAGACCGACCCAGGGGCGCGCGCAATCCGCGTCCGGAAGCGGTGGCGATCGCCGGGTCTCAAAGGTGCGGACGGATCCGCGCGGTGAGGCACTCGTTGATCGTCAACGACAATACCTGCTGCTCGGTTGGGGCACCTCCGCGCGCAAGGCACGGTTTACTCAGGACATCGATGCTTGCCTGACGAGCACCCAGGCACCCATTCCCAACGCATGCGTGTACCGTATACGCGAATCGCTAATATGACCAGTCCCAGTATGGCAGGCGAATGTGGCGGACCGGGGGTCGCAGCCGCTTCATGCGGACCGGCCTTTGCCCGCCCCGCCGGGCAGGCTCAGTGTCCGATGACCTTGAGCGGGCTGTTGGCGCTGAGGATGAACAGCGGCTCGTCGCCGCGCAGCGGCGAGAGTTTCTGCTGGCAGGACCAGGCGGTCTCGAAGGTGTCGCGGGTGAGGTGCTTGCGATAGCGCTGGGTGGCGGCCATGCAGCCCATCAGCGGGCTTTCGATCTGCTCTTCGCGGGCGTGATTATAGATCTCGCCATCGAGCGAAAACAGTTCGGCGGCGAGCGACATGCTCTCGAAAAGCAGGTCAGGCTCGGTCTCGAGCCGCTTCCAGGTGATGAAGTCCTGGCGCATCGGCACGTTCTCGCCGTCATGGGAGAGGGTGACGCGAATGCCCTGGGCCGGTGCGTCGTACCAGGTCACCTGGACTGTGAAGGAAAGTGCTGAGTTGCGCGAGACCGGTCGGCCGGTGTCGCCGTCGGTGGCGCGCGCCAGCGTCTTGTGGCGCTGGGCGGCAAGCCGCAGCGCCGTGGCGAAGGCCTTCGCATCGCTGTTTTCGGCGCCGCTGAGCTTCACGGTAACGGCGGGCAGCACCCGCTCGGTGGCGTGGCGGGCATTGAAGAGCTTGGCCTGGGCGTCGAGGTCCAGCGTCATTTCCTGCGACGGCATCGGTGCAAAGAGCAACAGCGGCAGGACGCTCAGAACGGAGAGCGGCGAGGAGAGCGGGGCCGGCGGCCAGGCGGGGCGATGCCCGGCAAAGCGCCGCTTGGCCGGCTTCGGCTGACGCGGCGCGGGGGCGGCAGTTTCGGCCACTTCCGTCCGTGCGTGGCGGTATTCCGGAACGTAGGTTCCCTTGGGAATGGCGATGCGCCATTCCTCTTCGGCGCCGTCGCCCTCGTAGAAGGCCTTGAGCAGCTTGCGCAGCTTGCCGGCATGCACGCGCACCAGCGGGTCGCTGTCGGCGTTGAAGGCCTGTGGCCGGTCGAAGACGTCGATGGCGATCGAGTACCCCTTGAGCTGATGGCCCTCGCCGATCATCTCCTTTTCGACGACATAGGCGAGGAACGCCCGCAAGCGCTCGGAGCGCGCGAAAGCCTTGCTTTCGAGGATGCGACGGAGGGTCCGCCGTATCGTCTCATCGCAGGGTCTTTCGACCGTCGTCATCGGTGCTTGCTCCAGGGTCATGTGATCTAAAAATCTATGAAGGCGATCGCGGCGTAGGCCAGGGCCATTCGATCTGATTCGGAAATTTAAGGCCAAAAGAAGTGGTTGTCAGGGGTGATAGACGCCAAATTTGAGTTTTTTCTGAAATAAACGTAAAAATTGCGTCCTCAATCCCTGTGACAGATCGTAGCGGTGCTCGCTCGCCCGGTGCCGGCGTGCCGGCGGCCCGAAGGTTTCGTTCCGGTGATTGAGCTTTCCTGCATATTAGAGAGATCGATTGTCAAGATTTGATCAAGACAAGGCGGGCAAACGCACTGCGCGCCATTGACGCGGATATTGCATTGGTACTCCTTGGAATTGCTGCATAATCCCGACCTTAAACCGTTTCTGCTTTCGTTAAATATGCAGTAGAACATTGCATCCACATTGCCCGCATCGGGCCGTGAGCGGCCCCGCCTCTGGAAAGTTCAGACATGCCTGCAAAACTGTCCGTGAATCTGAATGCCGTCGCAATGCTTCGCAACCGGCGCGATCTACCCTGGCCCTCCGTCACCGCACTCGGGCGCATTGCGCTCGAAGCCGGCGCCGCCGGCCTGACGGTGCATCCCCGGCCGGATCAGCGCCATGTCCGCTTTTCCGACCTGCAGCCGATCCGCGACCTGATCGACGGCGCATTCCCGGAGACGGAATTCAACATGGAAGGCTACCCGAACGAGGAGTTCCTCGGTCTCGTCGAAGCGCACCGGCCGGAACAGGTGACGCTGGTGCCCGACGATCCGGCGCAGGCGACCTCCGACCACGGTTGGGATTTCCGCAAGAACCACAATCTGCTCGGCCATGTGGTCGGCCGGCTGAAGAAGAAGGGTTTTCGCGTTTCGCTGTTTGCCGATGGCGACGAGGACATGGAGGCGCTGCGCATCGCCAAGGAAACGGGTGCGGACCGCATCGAACTCTACACCGGCCCCTATGGCGGCTGCTATGACGATCCGGAAAAGGCCGAGAAGATCGCCGGCGAGCTTGGCCGCACGGCGGCGATGGCGGCCGAGCTCGGTCTCGACGTCAATGCCGGCCACGACCTGACTGTCGCCAACCTGCCGCTGCTTGCCAGGCACATTCCGAACCTTGCCGAAGTGTCGATCGGCCACGGCCTGACCGCCGATGCGCTGGAATACGGCATGGCCGAGACCGTGCGCCGCTTCCGTCGCGCCTGCGGGCAGGAGGTCTGAGGCGCCTTCGCATGAAGGAACTCTTCGTCGTCACCCACACGCAATCCGTCCACCATGTCGAGGGCAGGGTGGGCGGCTGGTACGATACCGGCCTGACCGAGGGCGGCCGAAAGGATGCGGCAGCCACGGCCGAGCGTCTTGCGACCCTTGTCGGCGGGAGACAGGTCGAGATCTTCAGCTCCGACCTTTTGCGCACTGCTGAAACGGCGGCGGCGATCGCCGCGCGCCTTGCCGCGCCCGTGACGGAAACCGCCGCTCTTCGCGAAATCAGCTATGGCGTGGCCGGCGGCAGGCCGCAGGCCTGGCTCGACGCGCGCTATACCGCGGCGCCGGACGACAATCGGCTGGATCATGATTGCGGTATCGACGGCGCGGAAACCCGCCGCGACGTGGCGCTTCGGGTCTACCCTTGCGTCGAGGCCATCGTCGCCAGGCCCTGTCCGACGCAGATCATCGTCACCCACGGTTTCACGCTGACGCTGGTGATGGCGGCCTGGATGAAGGTTCCGATCGAGGCCGCCGGCTTCTTGAGCTTCCCGGCGAAATCCGGAAGCATCACTCATCTGCGCGAGGATGATTTTTTCAGGAATCGCGCCGTCGTCCGCCTGGCGGATGCCGCGCATCTGGCAAATGAGACGCCGTAACATCCTGAAAATACTCAGGGCAACGCAGGCGCGAACGCAATGCAATCTGCAACGGGGGCTGCTATAGAGTAAGCCCGTCCTCTCGCCCATCTCCGGCCCATGATCATTCAGACCAGTTTTCGCGAGCGCATCGTTCTCTATGCGCTTCTGACATCGCTGACCTCGATCAGCATCGACGCGCTGTTGCCGGGTCTGCGCCAGATCGGCGCCGACGTCGGCGTCGCGCCGCCGCTTTCCACCCAGCATGTGATTTCGCTGTTCATTCTCGGCATGGCGTTCGGCGAACTGCTGCTCGGGCCGCTTTCCGATGCGATGGGGCGGAAGAGGGCGCTGGTCCTGGGCCTTGGCGTCTATGCGCTCGGAACGGTCATCGCCATGGTGGCGAACTCGCTCGAAATGGTCATCCTCGGCCGGTTTCTTCAGGGTGTCGGCGTCTCCGGGCCGAAGATCGCGACGAGGGCGATGATCCGCGACCAGTTCGAGGGTGACGCGATGGCCCGCGTCATGTCGTTCATGTTCACGCTGTTCATTCTGGTGCCGATGCTTGCGCCGACACTGGCGCAGGGGATCATTACTGTAGCCGGCTGGCGCAGCATCTTTGCCGTCTATCTCGCGGCGGCGGGCGTTCTCGGCCTGTGGCTGGTGATGCGGCAGCCGGAAACATTGCCGGCCGACAAACGCATTCCCTTTCGCCTGGGGCTGCTCTTATCGAACGGGCGGCGCATCCTGTCGCATCGGCGGGTGACGTTGCTGATCGTCGCCACCGGGCTCGTCTTCGGCGCGCAGCTTCTCTATCTGAGCACGGCCGCCGATCTCTTTTTCGACGCCTACGGGATCGGTGAGACCTTCCCGCTCTATTTTGCCATGCTGGCGACGGGCATCGGGCTTGCCTCGTTCCTCAATGCCAAGCTCGTGCAGCGCTTCGGCGCGGAGGCGATGGCGCGCCGGGGTTTTGTGGGCCTGGCCGCGGCAGGCCTGGCGATGCTTGCGGCATCGCTCTATTGGGGCGGGCGGCCACCGCTTGCGATGCTGCTGGTGCTCGGCTTTGCCGCCTTCTTTGCGGTCGGCGTGCTGTTCGGCAATCTCAACGCCATGGCCATGCGTTCGCTCGGGCAGGTGGCCGGGCTCGGCGCATCGCTGATCGCCTCCGGCTCCAGCCTCGTGGCGACGGTGTTTTCGATCGCGGTGGGCGCCTTCTACGATGGCACGACGCTTAACCTTTCGGCCGGCTTCTTTCTCGCCGGTGTCGGCGCGCTTATTCTGGCCGAGCTTGCGCTGAGGGCCGATGCTTCGCCGGTGGAGGCCATCCGGTAGGCGACGGCAAAAGCTGCCAAGCCTGCGTGCCAGGCACAGCCTTCCCATGCCGGCGAGCGCGGTGCTTGGGATGCCCGGCTACTGTGTCCCGCCAAGGCAGCGATGGGCTAACCGTTGTAGACGACGGAAATCTTGTTTCCGGAGGGATCGCGCATGTAGGCCGCGTACCAGTGCGGCCCATAATGCGGCCGCGGGTTGGGGGCGCCCTCATCCGTTCCGCCATTGGCCATGCCTGCCTGGTAGAAGGCATCGACGTCCTGACGGGACTGGACCATGAAGCCGACCATCGAACCATTTCCAGCGCTTGCCGGTTCATTGTTGAAGGGCTTGCAGACCCACAGCACGGGACCATTGCCGGTTCCGCCTTCGGAATAGGCGCGCCAGTCCGGAAAGTCCGTGTGCGCCTTCCAGCCGATCGTCGCCAGGGTGGCATCGTAGAAGGCATTGGACCTGGCGGAATCCAATGCACCGACGGTCAGATAAACGCTCATGATTTCCCCTTTTTTAAGCGGTGAAGCCAGGAGAATTCATAGAGCGAAAACGTGAACAAAGCAAGAACAAATGGCGGTGACGACCATGGCGAAGATTGTCTGGCCGGCAGGGCGGGCAGCTCGTGCCCTCCCGGTGCCGACAGCATGGCAAAGGTCGTTTCGAGAGCCCGACGCAAACGGCCGGGCTCCCGCTGCCTGGCTTACCGCTTAGCTGGCAAGTCGCGCCTTGCTCGCTTCGAGAAAGGCGGCGAGCGTCACCGGCGTCGCGCCGGTCAGCGCGGTGACATCGCCCGTCACCATGTCGATGTGGCCCCCGCGGGTGTTGGCGTCGAAGGAAACGACGATCGGGATCAGGAAGTCCGGCAGGCCGGCGCTCTTCAGGCCGCCTGCGAGCGCCTCGTCGGAGATGTGCACGACGTTGAGGGACTTGCCGGTCGCCTTGGCGACGAGGGCTGCGATCTCGTCCGTCGAGCGCAGCTCGCCGCCCGTCAGCGTATAGGTGTGGCTCTCGCTTGTGGAGGCGGCAAGGGCTGCGGCTGCGGCCTTGGCGGCATCACCGCGGGCGATGTGGGCGAGGCGGCCTTCGCCCGAAGAAGAATACCATTGCCCGGTCTCAAGGGCATGCGGCAGCGCCATGAACAGGTTCTCCATGTACCAGCCGTTGCGCAGGATCGTATAGGGAATGCCGGTCGCCTTGATGGCGTTTTCAGTGCCGAGATGATCGGGTGCGAAGGGAATGACCGAGGTTTCCGGGCTCGGCATCGAGGTGTAAACGATGTGCTTGGCGCCGGCCTTCTTCGCAGCCGCAACGGCGGCCAGATGTTGCTTCAGCCGCTTGCCGGGCTGGTCCAGCGCGTCGGTAGAGATAATCAGGATCCGGTCGGCGCCGGCAAAGGCCTGGTCGAGCGAAGCGGGATCGTCGAAATCGGCGACGCGGGCCTGAACACCCCTGGCGATATAATCGGCGAGCTTCGCCGTATCGCGGCTGGTGGCGATGATCCGGGCCGGTGCGATGCCGGACGCAAGCAACTGGTCGAGCACGAGCTTGCCGAGTTGGCCGGTTGCGCCGGTGACGAGCAATGTATCGGACATGGTCTTTACCTTTTCTGTTTTGGCCGAGACGGAAACGCGCGCAGAACGCCGCGGCGCAGGCCTCGCCGGCTCCTCCTGCCGTTGCCTGGGAGATGCTTCGGCACATGGTCTCTTTTTGAGACTTGCTCTTATCGCGTAATCGCAGTAGGGCTGTAAAGGAGGCAGTTTTTTCTGCTGTGGTTACAAAAAGGGTACCGCCGATGAACAAGCCGACCGGGGACATGAAGGGCAAGCGCGTGGCGATCGTCTGCGGCGTGCCGATGGATATGGAAAACTGCCCGGTCCGCGACGTCATGGACAATATCGGCGGCAAGTGGAACTCGCTGATGATCCTGTCGCTCGCCGACGGCCCCTTGCGCTTCTCGCAGCTCCGCCGGCTGATCCCCGACATCTCCCAGCGCATGTTGACCCAGACGCTGCGGGACCTGCAGCGCGACGGCTACATCCACCGCACCGTCTACCCCACACAGCCGCCGAGCGTCGAATATGCGCTGACCGATCTCGGGCGCTCGCTGCTCGGCCTGCTCAAGCACTTCGTCGACTGGTCGGTGGAAAACCACGGCGCCATTCGGGCCGCGCGCGAGGTGTATGACGCGGAGGGGTAGGGCGTTTCATAGCGGCGATGATGCCCCTTAGTCGCGGGTTGGTTGCGCTGTGGCGCCTGCTATTTTCGTGTCCGGTGATCGTTTCGTGGGGCTTGCCCCTCACCCTAACCCTCTCCTTCTCCCTCTCCCCGCAGGCGGGGAGAGGGAACGCGCCCGGTCGGAGCGTTGCCGAGTGGGGCAGCCGTCAGATGAGACCGAAGGCGCGCCGATCGTTGCCACGGTGACACAACTGGCGGGAGCGACGATGGAACGAGCGGGTGCCACGCGTACCCTTCGCCCGCCTGCGGGGAGAGCATGGCCGGCAGGCCGGATGAGGCGCGGCCACTCCTTTGCAGCATGACGCAACGTCAAGCGCCACGCGCGACGTCGTGTCCCGGTAGCGTGACCTTGCCCTAGCACTTTGATTTTCCCTATAGTTTCGCCGATCATCTGCGTCACCTCGGGGAACCATGAAGACACTTCATATCGGCATAGCAGGCGCCGGCCCGGCGGGGCTGGCAGCGGCACTGATGCTGTCGCGGCGCGGTCATCGGGTGGAGATCCTCGAGCGGTTCGACGCAGCTTCACCTGTCGGTTCCGGGCTGATGCTGCAGCCGACGGGGCTGACGGTCCTGAACACACTTGGCCTGTTGCAGCCGATGCTGGTCCTCGGCAGCCGGATCGACCGGCTCTATGGCGCCGATGCCAAATCCGGGCGCACCGTGCTCGACGTGCGCTATGATGCGCTCGCCGGTGGGCGCTTCGGGCTGGCGGTGCAGCGCGCGGCCCTCTTCAATACGCTTCACGATGCCGTGGCCGCGGCCGGACTGCCGGTCAAGACCGGCGTCACGCTGACCGAGGTTCGCATGGCTGGCGGCAAGGCCGTGCTGCTGGATGCGCAAGGGCATGAGGCGGGCGCCTATGATCTGGTGATCGATGCAAGCGGCGCACGCTCGACGCTGGCTGCCGGTTCGACCGCCGCGCCCAAGGTGCGCGAGCTTGCCTATGGCGCCTTCTGGGTGACGCTCGACAGCGACGGCCTCAATCATGATGCGCACGCTTTGGTGCAGCGCTACGACCGGGCGAAGGTGATGATCGGCATCCTGCCGGCGGGCCGCGCGCGGATGGGCGAGCGCGACCGGGTCGCCTTCTTCTGGAGCCTCAAGGTAGCGGACGCAGACGTGATACGGCAGGCCGGGCTCGATCGCTGGAAGGCGCGCATTCTCGATTACTGGCCGGATTGTGCGTCGTTGCTGGATCAGATCAGTGACTGGGAGCAACTGACGCTGGCGCGCTATGCGCACCGCACCATGCGCCCGCCGGTCTCCGGCCGCATCGCCTTTGTCGGCGACAGCGCCCATTCGACGAGCCCGCAGCTCGGGCAGGGGGCGAATATGGCGCTGCTCGACGTCGCAGCACTTTCGCATGCGCTGGAGACGGTTGGCGATCTCGATGCCGCACTTGTCGCCTATGCCGCCGCACGCCGCAACCACGTCGCGCTGTTCCAGCTGCTGTCGCTTCTCTTCACGCCCTTCTACCAGTCGGACTCGACGGCTCTCGCCTGGCTGCGCGACAGGCTGGTAGCTACAGTTGCGCGCACCCCGCCGATGCAGGGGCTGCTCGCCTCGATCGTCTCGGGCACGCTGATCGACCCGTTCAAGCCGGCGGGGCTTGCCGAATGCGATTGGCAGGCGGTGCGGGGCGGCGCGGACGAGCGCGGCCAAGCGGCCGCTCCGGCGATTTCCACCTGAGACGGCCGCGAATCCTGTATCAAGGCGATCCGGATGGCGGATGGAGGGGGTGATGGCGGACGGCGTGGCGGCCATTCTGGTGCATGTGGCCGATACGCAGGCGGGTCTTGCCTGGTATCAGCGCGCATTTCCTGACGCTGAACATCGGTTTCTTGCCGCCTTTGATTTTTCCTATCTGCGGATCGGCACCATCGATCTCGAGATCGTCCAGGCCGACGAGAAGGTGGCGAGCGGTGCTGCCGGTTCCGTCGTCTACTGGGCGGTCGCGGACCTCGATCGGGCGCTCGCCCATTTCGAGGCGCTCGGCGCGGTTCTCTATCGCGGGCCGATGGCGATCCAGGAGGGGCTGTGGATGTGCCAGGTGCGCGACCCCTGGGGCAATTGTATCGGCCTTCGTGGGCCGCGTCCGGGAAAGGGTGGCATCGACCACGAGACGGAGCTCTGAATGCCGACACGGGTGGAAATCGTTGCCTATGATCCCAACTGGCCGCAGCGTTACCGGGATATCGCGCAGGATCTCAGGCGCATCCTGGATGCGCTGGTCATCGCCGTCGATCATATCGGCAGCACGGCCGTTCCCGGCATGGCGGCAAAGGCCGTCATCGACATCGATGTCACCTTGAGGGGGCTGCCCGACATTACGGCTGCCAGCGCCTTGCTCGTTGCGGCCGGCTATCAGGCGCGCGGCAACCGGTACGACGACGATGTCTGGGCCTTCATGCTGCAGGGGGTCGAACAGAAACGGCGCGTCGATCTCTGCCCGCCGGACAACGAGACACATCGACGGCGTCTTGTCTTCCGCGACCATCTGCGCAGCCATGCGGACACCGCCTTGGCCTACGCGGCGCTGAAGGCACGCCTCGCCGAGGCCTATCGATATGACGGCGATCGCTACACCGCTGAGAAGACGCGCTTCATCAACGCGATCGTCGACCGCGAAGACCGGATGACAGGAGATCGGTCCGCTATGGTGCAAGCAACAGTCACTTGCGAGATCCGCTACCGGCTGAAACCGGGTAGCCTGGCGGAATTCGAGGCCTATGCGCAAACCTGGATGACGCTGATCGAGCGGCACGGCGGGACGCATCACGGCTATTTCGTGCCGCGCGAAAAACCTGAGGGCGTCGGCGCCAGTTTTCCGGGGGTGGGTGAAGACGGAGCCGGCGACATCGCCGTCGCGCTCTTCACCTTTGCGGACGAGGCGGCGTATCTGCGCTATCGCAGCGATGTGGCCGCGGATCCCGATGGGATGGCAGCGAACGCGCTTTACGCCGACGATCCGCCGTTCGTGAGCTATGAGCGCGTCTTCCTGCAGCCGCTTGCGCGCCGCCGATAGCCGTCTTTGTGGCGGCTGATCCATGTGGCGCGATTTGGCAGCCTAGCCCCGCGCTCGGCTAGCTACGCGGCCCGCTTGAGGCAAACCCCATCCAGTGCGAATTCGACGGCAGCTTCCGCGTGGATCGCGGTGGAATCGAAGCCCGGCAGCGGCAAGGCTCTCGGGTCGAGGGTCAGACAGATTTCGGTGCAGCCGAGGATGACGGCGTCCGCGCCTTCCGCTTCGGCCTTGTCGATCAATTCGATCAGCGCCCGGCGGGACGAGCGCAGCACCTTGCCGGCGCAAAGTTCGTCGAAGATGACATCGTGCACGAGGGTGCGGCCGTCCGCGTCCGGCACAAGGATGTCGATGCCGTGGCTTCTCATGCGCTCGGCATAAAAGCCGTGCTCCATGGTGTAGCGGGTGGCAAGCAGCAGCGGCCGGCGGCTGCCTGCGGCCTTCAGGCGCGCTGCCGTCTCGTCGATGATGTTGATGAGGGGGATGTCGATTGCTGCCTGAACCTGATCGGCGATCAGGTGCATGGTGTTGGTGCAGATCAGCACGCAGTCCGCACCGGCCGCTTCGAGGCCCTGGGCAACATCGGCAAGCCGCTTGGCAGCGTCTTCCCAGCGGCCGGCCTTCTGCAGGTCGACGATCGACTGGAAGTCGACGGAATGCAAAAGCACCTCGGCCGAATGCAGCCCGCCCAGGTGGTCGCGAACGGCCTCGTTGACCATGCGATAGTAGACCGCCGAGCTTTCGAAGCTCATGCCGCCGATAAGACCGATCTTGCGCATAACCATTCCTCTCTGTCCGCTACCGCCGCCGTCCGTGGCGACCGTCGTTTGATGGGCTGAACTATGCCGCAGGGTCGGCGGCAATGGTTCGCTTTGATGGGAGCAAAAGCGGCCATGCGCGCGAATGGTTTGCGCATGTTGGAGTGAATGTGCAATTATGTAGCGTATGAATTTCTGATCATGGGAGGGATCGGCGTGCTCGACGATAGAGACAGGAAGCTGCTGGCGCTGCTGCAGCAGGATGCGAGTGTGGCCGTCGGCGAATTGGCGGAGCGGGTGAACCTGTCGCTTTCGGCCTGTTCGCGCCGCATCCAGCGGCTGGAGGAGGCGGGTTACATCGCCAGGCGCATCGTCGTGCTCGACCGCGAGCGCATGGGCGTGCCGACGACCGTGTTTGCCTTGATCAAGACGGCGCACCACTCGGACGAATGGATCGAAACCTTCCGCCGGGCGATCAGCGACATCCCCGAAATCGTCGAGGCCCATCGTTTGACGGGAAATCATGACTATATCGTCAAGGTCGTGCTGCCGCGTGTCGAGCACTACGACGTGGTCTACAAGCAGATCGTGCGCAAGGTCGAACTCTTCGACGTCTCCGCCTCGATCTCGATGGAAATCCTGAAGAGCGGCACGGCGGTGCCGGTCGATTATGCGGTGTGAGGCGAAATGACGAATGACGCTGTGAGCAAGGCGGTCGGTGGCGACGTTGCCGATGCGCTGGTGATTGTCGATGTGCAGCGGGCCTTCATTTCCGGGCCTGAAGCCGTGCCCGGCCATGTCGATCTGCAACGGGCCGTTGGCCTGCTTCTGCAGAAGGCGCGTTCGGCCGGCGTGCCGGTGATCTTCCTGCAGAACGATGGGCCTGAGGGCGCTGTCGACGAACCGGAGACCGATGGCTGGCAGTTGTTCTTTGCCGCCAAGTCAGGCGAGGTGGTGGTGCGCAAGCGGCACGACGACGGCTTCGACGGCACCGATCTCGAAGACCAGCTCCGGGCGCGCAAGGTCGAGACGATCGCGATCTGCGGCATGCTTTCGGAGATGTGCCTGGCGGCGACAGCCCGCACGGCCATGGCTAAGGACTTCACCGTGATCCTCGCCAATGACGCACACGCCACCTATGACGTGCCGCCCGGGCCTGGCCGCTCGCCGATGGTGCCTGCGCGTCTCGCCGCACGCGCGGCCGAATGGTCGCTCGGTGACGAGATCGTGCTCACGGATGCGGTGGAAGACATCGCCTTCGCCGTCGCGTCTCCGTCCCCTTAAGCTTCCCCTCCGGGTTTCGTCCGTCAGGGCGGGCCGAAGCGGGCCGCATAGTCCGAGGGCGCGATGCCCTTGCGGCGCTGAAAGGCGCGGCGCATACGCTCGGCGTTTCCGAAGCCGAAGAGAAACGGCGCTTGCGAGACGGGCACGTCCCCGCGCTGGAGCGCCTCGCAGGCCGCATCGACCCGCAATTCCTCGACGAATCGCGCCGGGCTTGCGCCCACCTCCTGCGTAAACAGGCGGGAGAAATTCCGCTCGCTCATGCGCGCCATGTCCGCAAGCCGCGGCACGGAGAGGTCGGCTGCCAGATCGGCGCGGATCTCGGCCACCAGCGCATCGAAGCGGTCGCCTCGGCTCGTCATCTGCTGGTGCAGGGCGGCGCTGAACTGGCGCTGGCCGCCCGTGCGCTTGACGTAGAGCACCAGGGAGCGCGCGAGCCGCAGGGCCTCGCTGCGGCCGAGGTCCTCTTCGACCATCGCAAGCGCCATGTCGATGCCGGCGGTCACGCCGGCGGAGGTCCAGATGCCGCGATCCTGCTCGTAAATCGAATCCTCGCGCACGTCGATATATGGGAAATCCTGCTGCAGCTGGGCGCAATCTTCCCAATGGGTCGTTGCGCGCCGCCCATCAAGATGGCCGCCGCGCGCGAGAATGAAGGCGCCGAGGCAGATGGAGCCGAGTCGCCGACATTGGCCGGCCATGGCCGCCAGGAATGCTTGCAGCTCTTCCGAATTCGCCGCTTCGAGCGCGCTTTGCCCGCCCGAGACGAGCAGGGTGTCGGGCGCGGGGCAATCGGAAAAGGGGTGCGTATCGAGCGCAAAGCCTGTGTCGGTTGCGACCGGTCCGCCGCACGCGGAGAGCAGGGAAATAGAATAGGCCCGCGCACCCGACGCGGTGCGGGCGTCGTTGAAGACCTGCAGCGGCCCGGTCACGTCGATCAGCTTGGTGCGATCGAAGAGCACGATCGCGACGGTTCGCGCGGCATTCTCGGGGTTGGCATAAAACGAGGGCATATTGTCATTTATGCCAAAGGTTTTTCATGGGAGCAAGCGGGGCCATCATCCGCCACCCTTGGAGCCGACCATGCTGGAACTCAGACCGAACTGCGAACTGTGCGACCGCGACCTGCCGCCGGCGTCTGCGGATGCGCGCATTTGCTCTTACGAATGCACCTATTGCGCAAGCTGCGTGGAAACGGTGCTTCACAATGTCTGCCCGACCTGCGGCGGCGGATTTGCGCCAAGGCCGATCCGGCCCCAGCGGTCCTTTCGCCCGGAAAAGCGGTTGGGTCTCGGCTTTGATCCCGCCAGCGACGTACGTCGCTATTCACCGTTTACGGCTGAGGATGTTGCGGCGCATGTGGCGCGGATCCGGCATCTCGCGCCGAACGAGCGCTGACGGTTGCGGGCTGTTCTTGACTTTTTGCAAGGGTGACATGAGGTGGTTGCGCTTGTCCTTGGCGGTCACAACCCCAATGTTGTGGCATGTCCAACGGAAGGCCGGTCGCAAAGCCGACTGGAAAGAACATGCAGGACAGGCATCACGTGGTCGTTGTCGGCGGCGGGTTCGGCGGATTGCAACTCGTCAAGGGGCTTGCCGGCGCGCCGGTGAGGATCACCCTCATCGACCGGCGCAACCATCATCTCTTCCAGCCCTTGCTCTACCAGGTGGCAACAACGCTGATCGCGACCTCTGAAATCGCCTGGCCGATCCGCAGCCTCTGGCGCGACCGGCCGGAGGTGACGACGCTGCTTGGCGAGGCGAGCGATGTCGACGAGGCCGGAAAGGCCGTGGTGCTCAGGGACGGAAAGCGGATCGGCTACGACACGCTGGTGCTGGCGACCGGGGCGACGCATGCCTATTTCGGCCATGACGAATGGGAGCCCTTTGCCCCCGGCCTGAAGACGCTGGAAGACGCGACGACGATCCGGCGGCGGGTGCTGCTCGCCTTCGAGCGCGCCGAGCTCGAAGAGGATCCTGATCTCCGTGCCGCCCTCCTGACCTTCACCGTCATCGGTGCCGGCCCGACCGGGGTCGAGCTTGCCGGCATCATCGCCGAGATGGCGCACCGCACGCTTCCCGACGAATTTCGCCGCATCGACACGCGGCAGGCCCGTGTGATCCTGGTGGAAGCGGGGCCGCGCATTCTCGCCGCCTTCAGCGAGGATCTTTCGGCCTATGCGGTCAAGGAACTGGAGCGGCTCGGCGTCGAGGTTCGCACCGGTACACCCGTGACATCCTGCACGGAAGAGGGCGTTGTCATCGGCGACCAGTTCGTCGGCAGCCGTACGCTCGTCTGGGCCGCCGGTGTGCAGGCCTCGCCCGCTGCCCGCTGGCTGGATATGCCGGCCGACCGCGCCGGCCGGGCGATCGTCGGCGCTGACCTCACGGCTCCCGGCCATCCCGACGTTTTCGTCATCGGCGACACGGCTGCCGTCACCTATGACGGCGGCAAGCCGGTGCCGGGCATTGCGCCGGCCGCCAAGCAGCAGGGCGCCTATGTGGCCGACGTCATCCGCGCGCGGCTTTCAGGCGACAAGCCGCCCGGAGACTTCCGCTATCGCCACCAGGGCAGCCTTGCCACCATCGGTCGGCGCGCGGCGATCATCGATTTCGGCCGCTTCAAGCTCAAGGGCGCGCTTGCCTGGTGGATCTGGGGCATCGCCCACATCTACTTCCTGATCGGCACGCGCAGCCGCTTCGCCGTCGCCTGGAGCTGGTTCTGGACGTATCTGAGCGGACAGCACAGTGCCCGGCTGATCACCCAGAAGGAGACGCTGAAGGAGAAGGGGTAAGGGCGAGAGGCGGCCAATGTAACGGCCGTCGTCGTCGCTTACTTCTGCACCTTCACGATCAGGATCATCGGCCGGTCCATCTCTTCGGCCAGAGCCGGGATCTCGGCGATCTGCTCTTGCGTCGGCCGCCATTCCTCGACGTGGCGGATGGCGAAGCCTGCGCCAATCAGCGTGTTCAGCGTCGTGCCGATGGTGCGGTGGTGCTTGATCACGCCCTTGGCCAGCCAGTTCGTCGTGCGCGGGCCTTCGGCTGAGTAGTGATCAACGGGCCAGGTGCGCTCGCCATCGGTGATGCGCCAGCCGGGATTGTGCGAGGCCATGTAGATCGGGTGCTCGATGGTGAACACGAAATGGGCGCCGGGTACCAGCGCCTTGTGGATGGTCGCGACCAGCCGGCCGAAATCCTCGATATAGTGGAAGGCCAGCGAGCTGTAGGCGAAGTCGAAGCTCGTTTCGGGCAGGTCGAGCTGGTCGAGATCGGCAATCTTGTAGTCGATTGCTGGATCTGATGTGTCGGCCTTGGCGCGGGCGATCATCTTCTCGGAGAGATCGAGCCCGAGCACATGGGCGGCACCGGCCGCGCGGGCGTGGCGCGAAAACCACCCATAGCCGCAGCCGAGATCGACGACGCGGCTTCCGGAAAGATCCGGTAGGAGCGCGCGAATCGCCGGCCATTCCGCGGCCCCGGCAAGACCATGCACCGAGCGCCCGAGCTGGCTGTAGCCCTCGAAAAACTCCTGACGATCATAGATGTTCTGGGCCATGGCGGTCTCTCCTTCTGGCTGTGCTTGTGCCGGCACGCGCCGCGCGAGAGGCGCGGGCGTCTGCGCGCGTTAGGGCGAGTGGGCATCCGGTGCCGTTACCGCGGGAACAGCATGTGCCTTTCGATCCTGCTCGAAACCGGCGGCGCTCGAAGTGCCGGCGCGTCGATTGATAGGGCGCGTGGCGCCGCAAGGTCAAGTTGCGGCTGAAGTGCAAGCTTCTATTTCGTTTTTTTTGAGGGGTGCTAATGTTCGATTCTCGTGGTCCAGTCCGATTTGCGGAGGCGTAATGTCCGAAGCCATCCATCCTGCAGCCATCCATCACCTGCCGGGCTTTATTACAGCCCCGGGCCAGTCCGACTGGCTTTTGAACGCGGTTGCCGTTTTCCTGATCGTGGCGATTTTCGCGCTCGGTACACTCTATCTCAGGCTGCATTCGCTGCCGGAGGTCATGGCGCACAAGACCAACAAGATCCAGCTGGAGCTGGTGGCGGTCCTGGCGCTCCTGTCGCTGCTCACCCACAACAACCTCCTGTGGGGCGCAGCTCTGCTTTTGGCCCTGATCGACCTTCCCGATTTCTCCTCGCCGCTTTCATCGATCGCCGGTTCGCTGGAGCGGATTGCCGGTAAGGTGGACCAGCCGACCGTGCCGGAGGCGAGGGACGTGGAGGCCGAGCCTGCAGCAAGCCACCCACAACCGCACGCGTTGCCCGGCCACGGCCACGCATCGCCCGCTCAGCCATCGACGGAAGGGAAGGCATAAGCCATGTTCGAGTTTATCCTTTGCTCGATGCTGACCATCCTGCCCGACTATCTCTTCCGCCGTTACGGCCAGGGAAAACGCATAGGGCGCGAGATCACCATCTATTCGGTCTGGTTCGAACTGCGCTGGGGCATCACCGCCTGCATCGTGCTGACGATCTCGCTGATCACGCTGATCTTCTACTTCCATCCGTCGACGAAGAACGTGACGGCCGCGTTCCGCACCGTGGCCGTGCTGCCGGAGACCAATGGGCGCGTCACGGAGATTTATGCCACGCGCTTTGAGAAGGTGAAGGCCGGCCAGCCGCTGTTCAAGCTCGACAGTTCGGAGGAGGAAGCGGCCGCCGAAGTCGCCCGCCGCCAGATCGCCGAGGTTGACGCCGAATTGGCTGTCGGTCGCACCGAGCTTGTTGCCGCTGATGGCGCGATCGTCCAGGCACAGGCCGACGTGAAGCAGGCCGAGGACGAATACAACACACAGGTGGAGCTTAACCGGCTCAACCCGAACGTCGTTGCCCGCCGCGAAATCGAGCGCAAGCAGGTGCTTCTCGAAGGGCGCAAGGGCGCGCTGACCGCTGTACTTTCCAACAAGCAGACGCTGGAGACGAAGCTGCAATCGCTGCTGCCGTCGCAGAAGGCCAGCGCCGAAGCGGCGCTGAAGCAGGCGGAGGTCGATATTACCAAGACCACCGTGCGCGCCGGCGTGTCCGGCACGCTGCAGCAGTTCACGCTTCGGGTCGGCGAAATCGTCAACCCGCTGCTGAGGCCAGCGGGCGTGCTCGTGCCGGAAGACGCGGGCCGGGCGCGGCTGGTGGCCGGCTTCGGGCAGATCGAGGCTCAGGTGATGAAGCCCGGCATGATCGGCGAGGCGACCTGCGTCGGCAAGCCGTTCACCATCATTCCGCTCGTCGTCACAGAGGTGCAGGACGTGATTGCCTCCGGCCAAGTGCGCGCCAGCGACCAGCTGATCGACGTTACGCAGATCTCGCAACCCGGCACGCTGACCGTGGTCATGGAGCCGCTTTATCCCGGCGTGCTCGACGACGTTCCGCCCGGCAGCAGTTGCATCGCCAATGCCTACACCAGCAACCACGACGAACTGGACAAGCCGGGGATCAGCACGCTGCAGTGGGCCTATCTGCACGGTGTCGATGCCGTTGGCCTCGTGCATGCGGCGATCCTGCGCATTCAGGCGCTGATGCTGCCGGTGCAGACGCTGGTGCTCGGCGGGCATTAAGCACGAAGACATGCGGCCGGGGTTTCCGATCCCGGCCGGCGCCTGCCGCCTGCAGATATTCCCCTTCAGGCGGGCCACCGCTTCCTTCAGCCTCGTCCGATCGGCCTGCAAACGTTGAACGCCCTCCTTGCAGGCGGGTCCCATCTTCCAGCGCCAAAGCCCGCGCGGGGTCCTCGCGGTTGAAGCGGTCGCGTGTGCCGTCGAATTGCGATGCGAGACAGCGCATCTTCGCCCGGCAAGATCGCCTCGGCTGCATCGTCGATCTTGCCGGGATCGATGGTTTCAAGGGCGTGGAATTCAACGGACAGCTTCCCACCTGAAAGGCCGCAATGTTTGCGGGAGCGATCTATGCGGCGCTATCTTCCGTTGCGTCTATGCCTTGCCTCCATCTCTGAAAGGTCCCGAGAGCGCCGGGCCGTCACGGAGGGAAAAGGGGTGTCCAAAAATGATTGAGCCCCCGTGGGGACGGAGGCTCAAGCGCGCAATAAAATTAATAAAGCAACTGCACTGCAATATAACCACAAGCATGCATACTCTTCCGGGGATTGCATACTTCTGGGGCGCAATCGCAAGTACAGTGTGGCAAAAGCGTGATCTGAAAGCAATGGATTTTAAGGGGATTTTAATAGTCAATTTGGGTTACGGGAAAATCCCCAGCTTTTTCACCCAATCGGGTCAGGATTTTCCTGACGGTAGCCCGCATGGACAAAGACAAATCCCCCACACTCCCTTTTAGGTCTCGTCGGTCCCGATCGGCAGCGTCCAGGGCTCCCATATCGCATCGTGTATCGCGCCCTGGCGCAGGTAGAAGCGCTTGGCATTTTCGTTGCTCGCAAGCACCGACCATTCGATGCGCGGTGCGCCGATCGCTGCGGCATGACGTTTCAAGGCGTCGATCAGCGCCGCGCCGGCCCCCAGGGAACGTGCTGTTTCATCGACGAAAAGTTCCTTCAGCACCAGCGTCGGGTTCAGATCGTAGGTCCAGGGGATGACGTAATGCACAGCGATGCCGATGACACGGCCGCCAAACTCCGCGACCAGCACGCCAAAGCGTGGGTTGTCGCCAAGCCCATGCTCGATCAGATCGCTCTCGGTCACGCGGAACGCGTCAATATAAGCTTCGAAGACTGCAAGGCCGCGCATCAGCCGCAGCACGCAGGCGACGTCATCTCGTTTAAATGGGCGGACGATAACGGGTGACGCGGGCATCGCGATATCTCGTGCAAAGGGGTTAGCTGTCCGGGGCGGGTTACCGAGGGCCGGTGGAAGGCCGAACTTGCGGCATCATTTGCCGCAATCGCGATCGATTTCAGGCTGAAATCGATCGCGATCCAAAATGCTGCAGTGCCGCGCATCCGGCAAGGCGTGCGGCGCTGCAAAGGGCGTTTGGCGCCGGCTTAAGCGGCGAGCAGAGCCTGCGCTTCGCCGGGGGTAGCGCCGGTCGCAAAGGCGAGGCCTTCGTCTTCCCAGCCGGTGATGCCGCCGATCATGATCTTCACCGGCCGGCCGAGCCTGGCGAGCTTGAGTGCGGCCTGGTCGGCGCCGTTGCAATGGGGGCCGGCGCAATAGGCGACGAAGAGGGTATCGGCCGGCCACTCGGCCAAACGCTCCGCAGTGATCTGCCGGTGGGGCA
Organism: Ensifer sp. SL37; assembly: GCF_026672675.1. Lineage (NCBI taxonomy): Bacteria > Pseudomonadati > Pseudomonadota > Alphaproteobacteria > Hyphomicrobiales > Rhizobiaceae > Ensifer > Ensifer sp. SL37. The sequence goes on from NZ_JAPPRN010000006.1 coordinate 2,958,578, forward strand.
GGTGGATCGCGCCCGGCACGTGGCGGCGCGCATAGGCCGCATCCGAGCCGACGACGTGCAGCAGCACGAAGTCCTGCTCGCCGCTCTTCAGCGCCTGGGCGACGTCGGAGCAATCGGTCTCGACGCTGAGCCGCCCGGCAAAATGGGCAATGGCGATCTCAGGCGATGCGGCGGGAATTTCGGTGACGGTGCTCATCGGGGTTCTCCTTGGCTCGGTGCGCGTTGACGAGGATATGTGTAGCAGCGCTGGATCAGGGCTGGCAGTTGGCAACATTGCCATATATGCTCAAGATCATGCCAAAGTCGTTTTCCGTTGCCGCACCACTCACAAACCCGCTCGTCGTGGCGCTCGCCTATGACGGGCTCTGTACCTTCGAGTTCGGCGTCGCCGTCGAGATGTTCGGCCTGCCGCGGCCGGAAATGGGCGAGGGCTGGTACCGTTTTGCCGTCGCCTCGGTCGATCCGGGTGAGCTTAGGGCGACCGGCGGCGTTCGCTTTGTCGCCGACGGCGGCATCGAGCTTTTGGGCCACGCCGGCACGATCATCGTGCCCGGCTGGCGCGGCGCCGATCAGCCCGTGCCGGAGGCGGTGTGCCAGGCGCTGAGGGACGCCTGCGCGCGGGGCGCGCGCGTGCTTTCCATCTGCTCCGGCGTCTTCGTGCTGGCGGCTGCCGGGCTGCTATCGGGCCGGCGGGCGACGACCCACTGGCGCTATACCGACAAGCTGAAAGCGCTTTATCCAGACATCGAGGTGGTGCCGGATGTGCTCTATGTCGATGGCGGCGAGGTTCTGACCTCGGCTGGCAGTGCGGCCGGCATCGATCTCTGCCTGCACCTGATCCGCCGCGATTTCGGCAGCGAGGCGGCCAACCGCGTCGCCCGCCGTCTCGTCGTGCCGCCGCATCGCGATGGCGGCCAGGCGCAGTTCATCGAGCGGGCGGTGCCCGACGTGCATGAGAGCGCCCGGCTCGGGCCGCTGCTTGACCGTATGCGCGAACGGCTCGGTGAGGACTTTTCGATTGCGGCGCTGGCAAAGGCTGCGGGCATGAGCGAGCGCACCTTCCTGCGCCGCTTCGAGGCGGCGACCGGCACGACGCCGGCGCGCTGGCTTTTGTCCGAGCGGCTGTCGCGCGCCCGGCAATTGCTGGAGGAGACCGCGCTCGGCATGGAGCAGGTGGCGGAAGCCTCCGGCTTCGGCTCCACCCAGACGCTGCGTCATCACTTCCGCCAGCAGCTTTCGACGACACCCGCCGCCTACCGTGCCGCCTTCGGACGGATGGCGATTTCTGAAGGCGGGCTTGGGCGGGTCGCTGCGGAATAGGCCGCATCGTCGGTGCCGCATCCCACCTCAAACAACGGCCCCCACCGATTTCGATGGGGGCCGCCAGTCACGGTCTAGAATGTCAGCCGGGTATGCTAGCCTACTTGGGATCGCCGCCGCCGCCGATCCCGAGGCCGATGTCCTTCTTCGGATATTTGACGAAGGTCGCTGCGTGCTGGGTCTGCAGCTGCAGGATGGGGCCGTAGAGCCATTCATAGTCGCCATTGCTGCGGGTGATGCGCTCCTTGGGATCACGATAGATATCGAAGATCCAGGGGGCGACGCCGACCGGCGAGAATGTCGACATGCTGATGTTGGAAAATGGCTGGTCGTACTGCATGACCTTGAAATAGCCCTTGAAGTTTTCCCAGCGGATGGCCGAGAACTCGGCCTGGTTATAGGAGAAGACCGCCTGGCGGGACGTCTGACCGTCGTCGGCCAGCAGGAAGCTGCTCTGGTCGACACCGTCGATATAGCGCTCGGTCGGGATCTTGTCCTTGATGCCGGCAAGCGCCAGCGACGTGTTGAACAGGTCCATGAGGTCAAACAGGCCGTCGCTGATGCGCCCCGCCTTGATCATGCCGGGCCAGTAGGCGATGCCCGGCACGCGCACGCCACCTTCCCAGGTCGTGCCCTTGCCGGAGCGGAACGGGGTGAAGCCGGAGTCCGGGTAGCTGTCTTCCTCCGGGCCGTTGTCGGAGGTGAAGAACACGAAGGTGTTGTCGGCCTGGCCGGCGTCTTGAAGGGTCTTCGTCAGCCGCCCGACGATGTCGTCGACCTCGACCACGGCGTCGCGGTAGGGCAGCTTGGCGGGGCTGCGCCCCTCGTAGCCATCAGCGGCATAGTTGTCGAAATGGACCTTGGCAAAGGCGTGGATCAGGTAGAACGGCTTGTTGTCCTTGGCCGCGCGCTTGATGAAATCCACCGACCAGTTGGCAAAATCCTGGTCGACATTTCCCATCTGCTTCTGCGTCTCCAGCGGATAGACGATCTTCAGGTCGCCGCCCTTCTTGCCTTCGACCACGCCGTTATACTCGCTGAGGCTCTTGAACGTCTCCAGCCGCTGCGGATCGAGCATAAGCTGCGAATATTTCCGGCTGTCCATGTACTGCGTGTATTCGCTGACGACCGACAGGAAACCATGGAATTCGTCATAGCCGACGTCCTGGGGCTGCATGCCCTTGGCTTCGCCGATGTGCCACTTGCCCGAGAGGCCGGTGACATAGCCGTTGTCGCTCAGGAGCTTTGCCGCCGAGACCTCGTCGGCCCAGGGGTTCTTGGTGGGGTGGTCGCTCGCAAGCAGGGGACGCGTAAGGCCGCTTCGCGCCGGAATACGACCCGTCATCAGGGCCGCGCGCGAGGGCGTGCACACCGGCGTCGCATAGGCCGATGTCAGCTTCAGGCCCTCGGTTGCCAGCTTGTCGATGTTCGGTGTCGGAGCCCCGAGCATCGCGCCGCCGCCGAACGCACCCAGGTCGCCATATCCAAGGTCATCGACGAGCAGGATCAGGATGTTGGGTTTGCGACCGGTCCTCGTCTCAAACTCGCGAAGCCGGTCCGCGGCCGTCTGCTCCTGAGCGGGGCGCGGAATGGCCGGCTCCAGATAGTCCGCGGTTCTGACCGTACGGTCCCACCCCTTTGCCTCCTGGGCGTGCGACGTGGTGGCGAGCAACGTGAACGAAGCTGCAAGGGAACAAGAGAGAAGATAGTTGAAGGCCTCCATCAATCGCACTCCTCATTGGGGTATGGGATTGTCGATGATCTTTCAGTCGGTCTGGATCCGTCTCTGGCTCCAGCCACGTGCAGTCCTGAAAGCAATGGCCGAACTGGTGCGCACCTGCCGGTCCTTGCGACCGGACTTGGCGGCTCTGGTTTCAGGCATGGCCGAACTGCATTTCCGACACTGCGTTGTGCGTGCCGGAGCAAGACAGAAAAGCGGCAAGCCCGTAAGTACGTAACAGTTAAAAAATCCAGGGGCATGCTAGAACGATGGGTGCTCGCCCCAAGGCGTGCGCCCGGTAGCGCACGCCCAATTTCGTCGGGTGAACCAGGGCTACAATGTGACAGGGCGGCGTTCACCGCCCTGTCACACGGTCATCCGTTGAGCTCGGCCTGAGGGGACGCAAGGTTGAAGTCGTCCTTGCGGAAGAACGACCGGAAGAACACGGCGTCGGGCGCGGAGGCGACAATCCGGGCGACGATGGCCGTGGCGACGATGGCAAAGACCAGCCGGCCGAAGAAGACGCTGGTGAAATCCGCCCCCAGCGCCACGACCACCAGCGTGTCCTCGATGAGGCTATGGCCAAAGCCCATGAAGACGCAGGCGAGGAACACCTGGCGCGGCTCGACCTTGGCCTCGCGCGCCTCGCGGATCAGAAGCGCGCCACCATAGGAAATGCCAAGCAGCACGCCGACGGCGGCAAAGGGCACGGTCTCGGTCTTGACGCCCGCAAGGCGAAAGAGCGGCGCCATGCCCCGGTTCAGCCATGCGAGGATGCCGACGAGCTTGAGGATCTCGATCGTCCAACTGAGCACGAGCAGCACGACGAGCATGGTCAGAAGCGTCTTCAGCGTGCCGAAGGCGAAGGCGACCCAGCCGGAGCCCTCGTTGGCCGGGATCCAGGTGGGGGCGAGCGGGGTTGCAAGCCATCCGGTGACGGCGAAGAGCTGATGCAGGAGGGCTGCGAAGATGAGGCCGCCGCCGATCCTTATCGCGGCGGTGACGAGGAAGTTTGGGCCCGCCTTCTGGATGATGCGCTGTTCGATCGGGATGGCATGGGCCACCAGCATCAGCGCCGAAAACACCGTCATGTCGGCAGTCGTCAGTTCCGAGACCGGCACCAGCGCGAAGACCACAACGACGGCGCCCCAGATGCCGACGAGCAGGCCGGTGAGCCACGCGAAGGCAAACTCGGGCGGCAGGCCGATCACCGTCATTACCGGCTCGAAGGCGGGTGCGACCGCGCGGATCACGCCGAGTTCCTGCAGCACATGGGTGACGATGGTGACGGGCACGATGATGCGCACCAGATCGAAGTAGACTTCGAGGGTAGCAAGGGTCTTGCGGTAGAGGATGATCAGGACGGTCATGGCTGTCTCTCCTTGGGATGTTGTCCAAGGACTAACGCCAGGCCGTTCGCAGTTGTGGTCAAAATATGCACCTTTGTGCAATAAAATTGCAAATGACCGCAACAGGGGGACGGACGGGGATGGACAAGATCGACAGCAAGCTCTTGAGGCTCTTGCAGGTGGATGCCTCGCGCACCAATGCCGAGCTTGCGGAAGAGGTCGGCCTTTCGCCATCGAGCTGCCTGCGCCGCATCAGGCGGCTACACGAGACCGGCGTCATCGACCGGATCGTCGCGGTGCTTAATCCCGCAAAGGCTGGTCGCACCATGAAGGCGATCATCACAGTCGAGCTCGAGCGCCACGGCGAGCAATATATCCGCCGCTTCCTCGACATGGCGGAAAAGGAGCCGGCAGTGATCCAGGCCTACAGCGTCAGCGGCGAGACCGACGCCATTTTGATGCTGCGGCTGAAAGACATGGACGAGCTCGACGCGCTGACCGAGCGGCTGTTTCGCGAGGAAACCAATGTCGCGCGCTACTACACCGCCTTCGTGATCCGTACCGGCAAGGAGACGACGGAGATACCGGTGTGAGAAGACGCCGAACCACGGGGGACGACCCGAAACGACAGGCGCTGGCGGGCCGGCGGTCCCGACGGGATCCCGATCAAGTGTTTTCGACGAGATAATCGCGCAATCTGCTCTTCAAACTCTCGACGACTTCAGGGTGGTTAGGAAGTCAGCGATCGATGTCATTGCCCACTGCTGGCCTTCGTCGCCAAACCTTACGGGCCCGAAACCCTCTTCGAGCTTGCCAACAAGGAAGTAACTTCCGGGGGCGGTCGTATTCTGTGCCGGATAATACCGCGTCCACACGATCCACGCCGGATCGACTGCCATATCGAACTCCTCGCGGGTCTCCCTGATTGCGCACTCGACCGGGCTCTCATCATCCTCTCGTCCGCCCCCCGGAAGATCCCACATGCCGGGGAAGGGGATTTCCGGCTTTTGATCACGCTGGTAGGCAATCAAAAGCCCCTGAAAGAGCAATGCGATTTTTGCGCCCTTGAAGGGGATGAAGGCCATTTGCGAAACCCTGCGCTTGCTGAGCGAAGCTCAACTCTCGTCTTCGATGAATCCCGATTTTTTGCAAAGCCGAAGATCTTGCAATTTGGCAACGCTCGCAATGATTGTTTCTGGTGTGACACAACCCGGCGTTTTCGGGTTATACCATCCTGACAGGCGTCGTCTTATCTGGACCGGAAAAGCCGGTTGACCGGGAGCATGACTGGAAATCTGCCCCCGGCGCTTGAGCTGCCGTTACTTCACCGCAGCGTTCCCTCCATCGGCAAAGAGCGCCGCACCGGAGACGAAGCTTGCCATCGGGCCTGAGAGGAAGAGGGCGGCCTGCGCGATTTCTTCCGGCTGGGCGATGCGCTTCATGGCGTGCAGGCCGGCCGCCCATTCCTTGTTTTCCTTGCTGCCGGCCGCCGGCGTGTCGACGCCGCCGGGCAGGAGCGCATTGGCGCGGATGCCCTTTGCGCCATAGTCGGCAGTGATGCCCTTGACGAGGCCCATCAGGCCGGCCTTTGCCGCGCCATAGGCGGCCATGCCGGGAATACCGACGCTGGTGCCGACGAAGGTGGAGGTGAAGACCAGCGAGCCGCCGTCACGCGCGAGCATTGCCGGGATCTGGTGGCGGGCGCCGAGGAAGGCGGAGGTGAGGTTGGTGGCAAGCGATTGCTGCCATTCCTTGAACGTGATCTCGGCGACCGGCTTCATGACGTTGACCGCGCCGGCGTTGTTGACGGCGATGTCGAGGCCGCCGAAATGCTTGAGCGCCGCTTCCACCAGCCGGATATGGGTTTCTTCCGCGGTGACGTCGCCGCCAACCGCGATCGCTTCGCCGCCGTCCTCGCGGATCGCTTCGACGACGGCGTCGAGCTGCTCTTCGCCGCGGGCGTTGGCGACGATCTTCGCACCCTCGGCGGCAAAGAGCCTGGCGACCGCACGGCCGATGCCGGAGGAGGCGCCGGTGACGATCACGATCTTGTCTTGCAGCATGGTCATGGACTTTTCCCTTCTCTTGATTGAGGCGCCCTGACTACTGCCGGCGGGCATCAGCGCCCACCCGATTTCCGATCGGTGATTGTGACGGCGCAGATTCTCAATCGCCCCGGTGGCATAGTCCGGGCCGACAACGAGGGCAGGGAAGAAGGGATGCTGAAGACCTATGGCGGCAGCCGCCATTGCGGCGCGGCGCGGATCGAGGCGGACCTCGACATCAGCGCCGGCACGGAGAATGCAACTGCACGGCCTGCATGAAGAGGCGGCTCTGGTCGATGGTGGCGAAGCCTGACGCCTTCCGGCTGATCGCCGCGGAGGCGGCACTGACCGACTATCGCGGCCGCAACCCGGCCGCCCAGTCTTCGTCATCCGTGCACACGACGTCCGAGGCGTTCGCCGGCGTGGTCAGACATAATGGTGCAGATGCTGCCGGCGTCCGGGCCTTGGTCGATACAGCCAACCAGAAACCCGAGATCGCCAGAGTGCAGATCGCCCATGCCTGCGGCACCTGCCAGCTTCTATTCGCTTAGTCTTTATCCGGCGCAGTTGACATATCGCGCAACACTGCCTCAGCCGCGACTTCGGCATTGCGTCTTGAGCCCGAGATGGTTCCGGATTTTATGAGCTGCTTGCCATCAAGCAGTAGCTGCCAGTTCCATGTGTTCAGGCCGCGTCCCTGGATGCGGAGTTTCAATCTGTCGGGATCGTACTTCGTCACTGCTTGCTCCTTTGACTGCACTTTGACAGATCAATGGCCAAACCAAAACTAAGCGATGAGGTCAAGACCTACATCCTAAAGGCTCTGGCATGCTTCGACAGCCCGCCCGTCGTCGCTGCGGCGCCTTTAGCGGCCCTGCGTCCGGCCCTCGGGCGTATCTAGTCCAGTCGCCGTTGTCTTCAGCGCAGCGAGCGTTTTGCGCAGCGCCCGGTCCAGCCGCTTGTCGCTTCGAAGCACCAGGGCGAAGCGGCGGAAGAGCGTTGGGGTGACGGGCCGCACCACCAGCCGCTCCCGGTCGCCGGGGCGAAGGGCGATTTCCGGAACGAGGGCTGAGCCGAGGCCGACGGCGACCATCTCCTTGATCGCGTCGACGCTGCCGAGCGCCATCACCGGCTTGACGGTCGTGCCTGTGGTGGCCAGCCATTCGTCGGTGATCCTTCGCGTGTTGGCGCCGGGCTCGTAGAGGATCAGCGGCCGTTCAGCCAGGATCGCGGGCGTGACGGTATCGGGCAGGGCGGTCCCGAGCGGCGCAATCGCCACGAAGCGCTCGTCGAAGAGCGGCGTGATATCGAAGATGCGGCCGGAAACGGGCAGGCTGACGAGGCCGATGTCGATGAGGTTCTCGTCGACCGCGCGGACGATGTCGGCGCTGTTGCCGGTTGTCACGGTGATGTCGAGATCGGGAAAGCGGCGCTTGAGGTCGGCCAGAAGCGGCGGCAGCAGGAAGGCGCACGGGGTGGCGCCGGTGCCGAGCCGGACGCGCCCGAGAACGCCTTTGGCGTGGCGGGCGACGGCCTCGATCGCCCGGCTGGTGGCAGCCTCGATGCTGCCGGCATGGGCCAGCAGCTCCTCGCCGGCCGCACTCGGCCGCGCCCTGCGGCCGACCCGCTCGACCAGGCGCACGCCGAGCTGCTTCTCCAGCACCCGCACCTGCAGGCTGACCGCCGGCTGGGTCAGGCCCAGGCGCTCGGCGGCGGCCGAGAAGCTGCCGAGTTCGGCGACCAGCGCGAAGGTTTTGAGATAATCGAGGTCAAGCGCACTCATGCCCAGGTATCTCTTATTTCCAAAGTTTCTCTTATGCGTGGAATAGGAATGCTAAGCTTCTTTTAGGAGATGTCGAGGCGCAGACTGTGTCCATGGTTGGAAAAGAAACATGGATGTTCGACATGATCCGGGAACTCGGTCTTTATCTCGTCGCTTCGCCGCGCTCGCGGTACTGGCAATTGCAGCAACTGCGCGAACTGGATGCTGAGCATCTGGCCGATATCGGCCTGACGGAGGCGGAAGCTCAGCTTGGAAGGCGCAAGGTTGCGCCGGTTCCGGCGCGCGAAGGGGCCGTCGTCGTTCGGCATGCGGAGGCCGCACGGGCGGGCGCGATGTGATGTTTCAGCGCGCGTGCCGTTCCCGACCACAACTGGTGGGGCGGCAGTGACAGGAGCGTCTCGTCTCAAGCCGGCCTCACGTCCCAGCTTTCAATCGCAAGGCTCGGCCAAAGGGCGCGCCACCGTTCCACTTTGCGCTCGTAGATGGCGCGGGTGATCTGGCTCTTGTTGGCGCGCACGATCGGTGCGAGCAGGTCCTCAAGGCCGAAAGGGGCGCAGGTCTCCAGTCCGCCCCGGGACGGGCGAAGTCCGACGGCGGTTGCAGTCGTCGGAAATGTCGCGATCGCGTCTCGCGTCGATAGATAGGGCCTGATCGGCGTGCCGAACTTGTCCTCGTACCAGAGGTGAACGCGCGCCTCGTTCTTGACGTCGATCCGCACGGGCAGATCCGCAAACAGGCCTTCGATCCGCTTCGCATGCGTGGCCTCCGCCTCTTGCGAGAGGTCGTCACCGTCGAAATAGACGATGTCGATATCGCTGATGCCGTGCGTCGGCGGCAGATCGAAGGCATGGTTCCAGACGGTCTGCGCTATCGCGCCGGCTGCCAGCCAGCCATCGGGCAGGGCAATCCGGTCCCAGCGATCGAGGATCGGAGCCAAGAGCGGGCTCTTCAGGATGATAGTCTGCAGGTCCGTCATCAAATCTGCATCGGCATGAAGCCTTGAAGCATGCTTTCCGCCGGTGCTCGCGCGGCTCCCGCCGAGATCCATAGAGGATCTCCAAGACACTCGATCCGCCCGTCTGCAACGACGATGCCGTCGCCGTCGTTGCAGGCAAGGATCGGTCGCGGCGTCGACAGGCTGTAGCGCAACAGCGCGGGCAGGTAGCTGTCGTCGTCACCGAGATGCGGGAAGAACTCGAAGGGCGTGAGATCGAGTGCAGCGCCGTCCTCGATGTCCTCGGGCCGCTCACCGATGAAGAGCGCATCGGTCGCGATCGTCGGCGCCATGAGAATGGCGCCGGCGCTGACGCCGATGAGGATACCGCCGGACTGTGCCCAGTCGCGAAGCGGCCCGAGCATGCCGCTTCGCTTCAGCCGTTCGAGAAAGCCGCCGGTGTGACCGCCTGCAAGGTGAATGGCGTCTGAGGCGAAGAGCGCTGCAATGTCGTCTGCCGAATGCGGTTCGTCGAGATCGAAGAACAGCGCGAGATCGAGACCCAGCCTGCCGTAATAGGCCTGCCCGGCAAGGAAGAAGCCGCGGTCCCGTTCCGGACCGGAGGCGACATAGGCGATGCGTTTTCCAGCGCCGCCTGCCGCCAACATCTCCACAAGCCTGAGGTCGATCGCCGAGCAGGCGGAGACGATCTGGTCGCTGTAGAGGACGAGGTTGAGCATGTCTTTCCTGTCGTGACGAAGGGCTATAGCCCGGTTCGCTCGGGCTAGCCCGCGATCGCCTTCACCCGGCGGCCGTAACGCCAGATCCCGAGCCAGCTGAAATAGTTGACGAGAAGCGACAGGCAAAGCCAGAGCAGAGTGGTGAGGTCGTCACCGCCTTCGAACTGACCGGCAAATCGCACGACGCTGATCAGCGACAGGCCGCCGAGAAGGATGCCGAGCAGCCAGCTGTAGGGCCGCCAGAACCCGAACGGCGGGACCTGCAGATTAAAGGCGTAAGCGACGAGACCGATCGCCGTTGCCAGCGCCATGACCAGGCTGACGCCGCCGAGGATCTTGATCCCGTATGCCATCTCGTCCCAAAAGCTCAGGAGCAGCGTCGCTCCTATGACCAGGCCGAAAGCAAGGCTGAGCACGTAGAAAATTGCAAATGCCTTCCACATCGCGAATCATCCTGTATCTGCGTTGGTGGCAGCTTCGGCGGTGATGGGCGCCTTGTCTATCGTTCGGCGGGCGAGGTTGTCGCAAGGCCTTACGCCTCAAACGGCCTGCATGCCGCCCGCTCTCTCATTCTTTCACCGGAGTGCTTGGCGCGCTGACGTTCCGCTGTCAGCCCATGGCGGCCGGCTGCTGCTCTATGCGGCGGCCATAGCGCCAGACGCCGAGCCAGCCGAAATAGCTGAGAAGGAGCAGGAACAGCAAACCGAGGGAGGCCGACAGCAGGCCTTCGTCTCCGGGCTGGGGGCTGGAAATGAGCGTGACGAGATCCCAGGCATCGGCCATCAACGTATAGAGACACCAGCAGGCGAGAACCCAGCTGAATGGCCGCCAAAATGGCAAGGGCGGGACCCTCAGGCCGAAGGCATAGGCAAAGACGCCTATCATGGCAGCAAATTCCACGGCCAGGCCCGCATAGAACAGGGCTCGGTCGGCGGACGACAGCTGCACCGCGATTTCAGGGGGTAGCGTGACGAAAGCCGATGACAGCATGAAAATGAAAAGCAGCCCATAGAGAACTGCAAACGCCTTCCACATCGCGACGCCTATCTCCCAACCAGAATGCTTCGTCCGTCCTCAGAAGGAACGGGGTTTTGCCGCAGGATCCGCACCAGCCTGGAATAGATCCTGCAACGCTTGCCTCCACCGCGCTTGCGCCGGTTGCTGCGCCATGCGCCGTCCATAGCGCCAGACGCCGAGCCAGCTGAAATAGTTGAGAGCCAGGCCGAGCACCAGCCAGATGAGGTTCGTGACGCCCACGTCGCTTCCGGCCGGGATGGTGGCGAACATCTGTGCGAACCGCACGACGCTGAGCAGCGACACCAGCAACTGATAGACGCCGATGAGCCAGCTCAGCGGCCGCCAGAGCCCATAGGGTGGGGCATTCAGGTTGAAGGCGTAGGCGACGAGCCCGACGGGGGTCAAAAACGCCATCACGAAGGCCACGGAAGCCAGGCCAAGGCCGATAGTCGACATCGGCACTGACCGGCCCGCCATGATGTAGCCGCCAAGCAGGACGCCGAACGTCGCCAACAGGCAGTAAAAAACAGCAAACGCCTTCCACATCGCGAATTATCCCCCAAGCATGCAATGCCTGCCATCTTGGGTCGTGTCGCGACACTTGTCTATCGTCTGGCGGGCAGGAGCGTGGCTTTTGCCTAATCCGCGCTCAGCGCCACCGCCGGCTGCAGGCGCGAGGCGTTGCGGGCGGGCAGGAAGCCGAAGACGAGGCCGGTCAGGAAGGCGCAGGCAAAGGCGAGCGCCACCGGGCCGAGGGTGAAGGAAACGGGCATGCCGAACTGGCCGGCAAGCGCGCCGGTGCCGAGCCCGAGCGCCACACCGAGCGTGCCGCCGATCAAGGAGACGACCAGCGCCTCGATGATGAACTGCAGCAGGATATCGCGCTGGCGGGCGCCGGTCGCCATGCGCACGCCGATTTCGCGGGTGCGCTCGCTGACCGAGACGAGCATGATGTTCATGACCCCGATGCCGCCGACGAGCAGCGAGATCGCGGCCACCGAGGCGAGGAACAGCTTCAATGTGTTCGAGGTCTCGGTGAAGGCTTCGCGCACGGAGGACATGTTGGTGATCTGCGTGTCCTGGCGCTTGTGGCGCTGGTCGAGCAGCGCCTGGATCGTCTGCTGCGTGATGTCGATCGCCGAACCGTCCTTCACCTGAACGGTGATGGTGCGGATGTTGCGTTGGCCGAAGAGGCGGATGCTGCCGGTCGAAAGCGGCACCAGCACCACGTCGTCCTGGTCGTTGCCGAAGGAGGTGGCGCCCATTTCCGCCATCACGCCGATCACCTGGAAGGGGATCTTGTTGACCAGCACATACTGCCCGATCGGGTTGTCGCCGTCTGGAAAGAGCGTTTTCACGACCGTCTGGCCGAGTACGGCCACAGGTGCGTAGGTGTCCATGTCGTTCTGGTTGATGAACTCGCCCTTGGCCATCTTCCAGGATTTGGCGGTGGTAAACTGCGGTACGGTGCCGTTGGCGGTGGTCTGATAGTCGACATTGCCGCGGCGAAGCGTGACGGAGCTGGTCATCTCCGGCACGGCGAAGGCGACATTCGGCACCTCCAGGATCGCGTCCGCATCCGCGGGCACCAGCGTCACGTTGCTGCCGCCCGCGCTGCCGCGGAAATTCGCCATGCTCGGCCGCACCACCAGCAGGTCCGAGCCCATCGACGAGATGCGGCTCAGAACAGAATCCTGCGCGCCGGTGCCGATCGCGAGCATCGCGACCACCGAGCCGACGCCGATGACGATGCCGAGCAGGGTCAGGATGGTGCGGAACAGATTGGCCTTCAGCGCCCGGAACGCCATCTTGACGGCTTCGGTGACATCGGCGATCGCGGCCGAGCCTTCGCTGACATGGCGGGCGAGGGCGGCCGCCCCTTCGGCGTTGACGCGGGCTTTCTTGGCGCGGTCGGCGACGATGCGGCCGTCATGGATCTCGATCAGCCGGTCGGCCTGTTCGGCGACCTCGCGCGAATGGGTGATGACGATGACCGTATGGCCCTGCTCGTTCATGTCGCGCAACAGCGCCATCACGTCGGAGCCGCTCTGGCTGTCGAGCGCGCCGGTCGGCTCGTCGGCCAGGATCACCCGGCCGCCGTTCATCAGCGCGCGGGCGATGGAGACGCGTTGCTGCTGGCCGCCCGACAGCTGGCCCGGCCGGTGGTCGAGGCGCTCGCCGAGCTTCAGCGCTTCAAGCAGCGCCTCGGCGCGGTCGTGCCGGTCGCGGGCGGACATGCCGGCGTAGACGGCCGGTACCTCGACATTTTCCTTGGCGCTTGCTGTCGGGATGAGGTTGTAGCTTTGGAAGACGAAGCCGAAGGTGCGGCGGCGAAGGGCCGCGAGCTCGTCACTGTCGAGGGTAGCGACGCTCTCGCCATCGATCAGGTAGTCGCCGCCGGTCGGCTGGTCGAGGCAGCCGAGTATGTTCATCAGCGTCGACTTGCCGGAACCCGACTGGCCGACGATCGCCACGAACTCGCCCGCCTCGATATCGAGCGACAGGCCGTGCAGGACCTCGACGGCGAGGTCGCCGTTGAAATAGGTCTTGCTGACGTGCCTGAGTGAGAGAAGCGGGGTCATGGCCACTATCGAGCTTGGATCAGAACATCGGCGGCATGCGCATGCCGCGCTGGTTTCGGTTGTCGCGGGCGTTGCCGCTCGCTGTCGATCCGGTGCTGACGACCACCTTCTCGCCCTCCTGGAGGCCGCTTCTGATCTCGGCGCTGACGCGGTTGCGAATGCCGACTTCGACGTCGCGGGTTTCGAGCGCGCCGGAAGCCGCAACCACGGTCACCTGCGCCTTGTGGGGCCCGCTTCCGGTTCCGTTTCTCTGGCCGTCGCGCCGGCCGTTACCTTGGCCGGCGGCATCGCCGCTGCCCTTACCCGGATGGCTCAAGGCGCCGCTCGGCACGATCAGTACATTCTTGGCGGCGGCTTGCACGAAGAACACCTGGGCGCTCATCGACATCATCAGTTCGCCTTCGGGATTGGGCACGTCAAACAGTGCGTAATAGAGCACGACGTTGTTGGCCGTGTCCGGCATCGGCTGGATCTGACGAAGCTTGCCGGCAAAATGTTTGCCGGGCTGGCCGAGCAGGGTGAAATAGGCATCCATGCCGACCTTCAGCCGGGTGACGTCTGCTTCCGACACCTGCGCCTTGACGGTCATGGTCGAGAGGTCAGCGATGGTGACGATGGTCGGCGTCGTCTGGTTGGCGTTCAGCGTCTGGCCGGCCTTGGCCGGGTTGGCGACGATGGTGCCCGAGATCGGCGCGTAGATCTTGGTGTAGCCGAGATCGACCTTGTCGCCGGCAAGGGTCGCCTGCTGCTTGCGGATCTGCGCCTCGATGGCGTTGACGTCGGCCTCGGCGGCGGCGAGATCGGCAATCGCCTGGTCGAGCGTCGATTGCGCCACGCTCCGGGTTTCGACGAGATTGCGCTGGCGGTCGATATTGGCCTGCTTGAGGACGAGCTGCGCCCTCTTGGAAATGAGCTGGGCCTGAAGGTTGGCAAGCTCCGCCTGGTCGATCTCTATGCGGTTCTCGATGGTGGCCGGATCGATCTCGGCGACGAGCTGGTCTTGCGTGACCGTGTCGCCGATCGCCACATGCAGCGCCTTCAACTGGCCAGAGACCTGGGCGCCGGCATCGACGGAATTGACCGCGTCGAGCGTACCGACGGCGGTCACGCTGTTTTCGATGTCGCCGCGGGTCACCACCTCGGTCACCATTGCGGTCGAGGCCGGGTTCTCTCCATAGCGCGTCCAGCCGTAATAGCCGGCGCCGGCGACGGCGAGGATGACCGGCAGCCACAGCCAGGCTCGCGAGCGGCGCCTGCGCTTCACCGTCTTCACCGCACCGGGAATGAAGGTGACGTTGGGCGCCGCATCGTCTCGGGGCGTGGTGTCGGCTCGCGCCGTCTTGGCTGTCTTGTTCATCGCTTGCGCCTAACCGGCATCGCCGATGCCAAAATGGATAGGTTCAAAAATAGAAGCGAATGGACCCGGCGAAAAGCATTGAGATCATTATATTTTCGTAATCTTCGCCATCTGCATGGCAAGAGAAAGGCGCCCGCAGCTGCGGACGCCCGTTTTCGAAGGGAACGACGGGTCTCTCAGCTGCGTGCCGCAATCAGCGCGGCGACATTGACGACCGCGCCGTGGTGGTCTGCAAGGCCGGCAAGTTCGGCCTCATGCAGGGCACGGGCGGAGATGGTGCCGCTTGCCGATGGCAGGTCGCGTGTGGTGCAGGCATCGGCTGCGATGGTGATGCCGTAGCCGAGGTCCTTGGCCGCGCGGGCCGTCGACGACACGCAATTGTGGGTCATGAAGCCGGCGAAGATCACCGGCGTGCCGGCCGGCCCAATGATTTCGGCAAGGTTGGTGTCCGAAAAGCCGTTGGGCCGGATCTTCTCGACCACCGCTTCGCCCGCGATTGGCGTCAGCGCATCGACGATCGCGCCGCGGTGCGCCCCCCGGTCGAACATGCCGCCGGCGGCCCCCTTATGAGCGACGTGGATGATCTTCGCGCCGGCGGCGCGAGCGGCGACCAGCAACTGCCGCGCCTTTTCGATCGCCGCTTCCGGCTCGACCAGGCGCACGGGGCCGGCCAGATATTCGTTCTGGTAGTCGATCAGCACCAGCGTCGCTTCGCCAAGCGGCGGCGGGGCGAGCGTGACGCCGGCAAGTGTGAAAAGGGTTGCTGCGGGCGCGGAATCGGACATGGGAAGGCTCCTTGTTTGTGCGGACGGTGCAGGGTGTTTGGTGGAAGGCAGCCCTGGCCGGGCGGTGGTTTTCGGGGCCGTAGCCCTGGCGTTGGTTCGTCGAAGCGGTCGGTCTATGGGCTTGATCTTAGCGGCTGCGTTGGCGCAGAGTGATCCGAATTTTTCGGAGGACTATCTGCATGAATGCAGGGGGATGGGGGGATCTCGAACTGCTCGATCATCTGGTGCGCGGTGCGACGCTCAGCCAGGCGGCGCGCTCGCTTGGTGTCGACCAGACCACGGTGTCGCGCCGGCTTGCGGCGCTGGAGCGGCGGGTGGGGGCGGCGCTCTTCGACCGCATCGACGGCCGGCTGACGCCGACGCCGGTGCTTTCCCCCGTCGTCGAGCGGCTTCGGACGATCTCGGAGGAGGCGTCGCTGTCGCTGGCGACGCTGCTGCGGCGCACGGCGGAACTGCAGGGCCAGGTACGGGTGACCAGCATCGGCTTCGTCTTGAGCGCCATCCTGGCGCCGGCGCTTGCCCGCCTCGAACAGCGCCATCCGGGCCTCACCCTCGATCTCGTTGCCGACAACCAGATGCTGAGCATCGAGCGGCGCGAGGCCGACATCGCCATCCGCATGGCCCGCACCGGCGAAGACAGTGTGCGGGTGAAGAGCCTCGGCACGCTGCGTTTCCGCCTGTTCCGGCCGAGGGGGCAGGGAGAAGGCCCATGCCCGGTCGTGCGCTACGGCCCGGCACTCGCCCATGTGCCGGAGATGCAGGCGCTTGACCGGCTCAGACCGGATGCCCGCGTGGCGCTGACGGCCGACAAGCTGGAGATCCTGATGGAGGCGGCCCTTTCGCTCGGCGCCGAACTGATGCTGCCGGAGGTTTCGGCCTCACGCGATCCGCGTTTCGAGGCGGTGGACGAACCGGGGGCGGCCGCCGAGCGCCCGGTCTATCTGATGATGCACCCGGAACGGGCGCGCGTGCCGAGCGTGGCGGCGGTCGCGGCTTTCATCGAAGAGGCGGTTCGGGGGTGGAAGTAGGTGTTGGTTGAGGCGCGGTGTTCGCGTGTCCAGAGGCATTGCCCCGCTCATCGGGTTTAACCCGAGGAATAACCCTCTCCCCGCGGGCGGGGATAGGTGACGTGCCATGCTGCCGGCACCGCGAACGGGGTCCGCGATTAGCGGGAAATCGGGCGGGCCTTGTTGGGCGAGTGGGTGCCGCCAGGCGGAAGAAGGGCCCCTTCTGAGCCACACCATCGTAGTGACGGCGCAGGCGATCATAACATTGCCAGCGGTCACCGAACGGACTATTGAAGGGCTCCAATCTCGAGGTTTGCCATGAACATGGTTCCGAAAATTGCAGAACGACGACGCTGAAGCTCTCAACGCTTTTGCGCTCCTTTTCATGCAATTTCAGGAAATGATCCATGTCCGTCAAATCGGCAGCACTCGCAGCCCTTGCTCGCGCCTATGAACTGAACGGCCTTAAAGCCGAACCCTCCATCGCCCGGTCGACACGGCCCGAGTTCGGCGATCTCCAATGCAACGACATGATGCGGTTGGCAAAATCCGCCGGCCGGAATCCGCGCGAACTTGCCGCTGAGGTTGCCGAGGCGGCGCGCGGCGAAGAATTCGCGGAGGTGTCCGTCGCCGGGCCGGGTTTCATCAACGTCCGGCTGACGGATGCGGCGGTTGCCGCGGAGGCGACGGCGATGCTGGCCGATGGGTCGCTTGCCGCCGAGAAGGTGCAGCCGCTGCGCACCATGATCGATTTCGGCGGACCCAACGTCGCCAAGGCGTTGCATGTCGGGCACCTGCGTTCCTTCGTCATCGGCGAAAGCCTGCGGCGCATCCTGCTTGAGATCGGCCACGACGTGCTGTCCGATATCCATCTCGGCGACTGGGGCCTGCAGATGGGCAAGCTTCTGTTGGGTGCGGCCCTGGCCGCCGGATGGAAAGTCGGCGATCCCGCGCCCTTCATCGATCCCCGCGCATTCGATGCCATGACCGTCGATGAACTTGGCATTCTCTACAGGTCGGGCAATGCGGCCTGCGAGGACGAAACGTCGCTTGCGCAGGCGCGGATGCTGACCACGAGACTGCAGGACGGAGATCCACTCCTGACCGCGGCCTGGGGGCGCATGCGGGCCATTTCCCTGGTCGCGATCTCGGCTACAGCACAAGTGCTAGGGGCGCATTTCGACCTGTTCAAAGGGGAAAGCGATGCGCATGCAGAAGTCGCGCCCATGCTTGCCGACCTCGTTGCCCGCAAGCTCGCTCGAGAGAGCGACGGTGCTCTTGTCATCGATGTCGCCGGTGACGGACTTCCAAACAATGCACCACCTCTGCTTCTTCAGAAGAGCGACGGCGCTGCGCTTTACGGCACGACGGATCTCGCGACGCTGCGCCAGCGGGTGCGCGATCTCGGTGCAGAGCAGATCGTCTATTGCACCGACGACCGGCAGGCGCTGCATATTGCCAGCGTGTTTTCGGCGGCGCGGACGGCAGGTTATGCCGATGGCGTCGAACTGCGGCACGCGACCTTCGGCACCGTTCGTGGCAGCGACGGCAAGCCCTTCAAGACCCGCGACGGGTCGGCCGCATCGCTCGGCGACATGATCGATCTGGCGCTTGCCAAGTCGTCGGAAAAGGTGACTGACGGCGAGGCGGCCACGGCCGTCGGTCTCGGCGCCCTGAAGTTTACCGACCTCTCCACGCCCCGAAACACAGGTTATGTTTTTGACATCGACAGGATGACCTCCTTCGAGGGGCGGACGGGTCCGTATCTTCAATATGCCTACGCCCGGATCTCATCGATCCTGGACAAGGCCGAGGAGGCGGGCATGGTTCCAGCCGAGATGGTCTCGATCAGCCATCCGTCCGAGCGGGCCGTGCTGATGGAATGTCTCTGGTATCCGCATGCGCTTTCGCAGGCGGCGCAACAGCTCGAATCCTTCGAGATCGCCGACCGGGCCTACCAGGTGGCAGATGCGTTCAGCCGCTTCTACGCGGATTGCCCGGTGCTGAAGGCAGACGATCCGTTGGGTCGGCTTGCCACATGCAGGCTGGTCGCAAGGGTCATCGGGAAATGTCTGGAGCTTCTTGGAATGGAGCCGGTGCGGCGCATGTAACGTTCGGTTGGCCGACCTCGGTGATCAGGCCGCCGAAAACTCTTTCACCAAGGCGTCGAGCGTCCCGGGCGCCGCGCCATCGATACACCGGATGTCGGCGGCTCCGGCAGCCTCCAGCATCTCTCTGTTTTCGCGGATCGAGCGCTCGATGAACTTGTCGATGATCGCGGCCTTCGTCTCGTCAGCATCTGCGCGCCGAGATTCTTCCAGCATGCGCCGGCGTAGGAAAGCGTCATCCGCGTAGAGAAACAGGGGGAGGATGTCCTCTTGTTCGAGTTGAGCCATATATTCCGGCCGGAGCGCGGCACCTTCAAGCACGAAGGGTTGAGCGTGTTCCAGGCGGCTTTCGATGATCTGGCGGATGCGCGGCCACATGTTTTCGTGGTGCACCTTCAGGAACCAATGGATGGTCTCGTCGGTCAGGCTTGCATAGTACTCGGCGACCTGAGGACGAACCGACGGCCAGGGCCTGCCGGGATGGCGGCCCAGATCGTCCGTCGAGATCAGCTCCCGCCCGAGCGAACTTGCGAGAGCCCTGGCGAGTGTCGACTTCCCGACATGCGAGCTTCCTCCAATCAGGATACCGAGGGCCGGCTGCTGCATGCGTTGGACTCCATTCCATCGATCGCGTGGTCGACCGCGCCACGATCAAACACCTGCGTCTGACGAGGGCAGGTCGACCTCCATTCCGTCGGTTCGCACCCTATGGCGCTGCTTCTGCGCCGTCACCGTCGAAATTTCGCCCCTTTGCAAGAATCGTCTTGACGCTCTGGAGAGGCTTCACTAGAAGAATGCGAACCGTACCGTACGGTACTGATCGAGGGCGAGGCAGCGTGCAGATGACTGTGGCGATGAGAGAGGCGAATGCCGGGGAGGGGCTGACGGAACGTCAGGGCGCCGTTCTCGAGCAGGCATTGCGACTTCTCGTCGACGGCGGCGAAAAGGCGCTGACGACGGCCGGCATCGCGCGTGCTGCCAATTGCTCCAAGGAAAGCCTCTACAAGTGGTTCGGCGATCGCGACGGGCTGATTTCGGCGATGATCGGCTTCCAGGCGAGCAAGGTGCGCACGCAGGACGTTGCCGCCCGCGCGCTCGATGCCGAGAGCCTGCAGCGGCATCTGATCGTTTTTGCCAAGGATCTGCTTGAGGTTCTCGCCGGTGACGTGTCGCTGGCGCTCAACCGTCTGGCGATCGGCCAGGCGAGCCGCGACGGCTCCAAGCTCGGCCACATGCTGCAGGAACGCGGGCGTCGGCAGATCGGCCGCCGGGCCGCAGCGCTGCTCGAAGCCGGCCGCAAGGCAGGCCTCTTGACGTTCGACGATGCCGACGAGGCCTATGGCGCGCTTTATGGGCTGATCGTCTCCGACTGGCATCTGAAGATGCTGCTCGGCGAAGAGGCCGGCGAGATGAGACAAAGTTTTGGCCGCAAGGCGGAGCAGGCGGTATCCGCCTTCCTTTCGCTTTACGGCACGAAAAGGTAACGGCCCGCAGCGTCGCGCTTCGAAAGAAGCGTAAAGGTCGCTGCGGCAAAGAAAAGTCACAGCGCCGCGCTTCGAAAGAAGCGCAAAGGTCGCTGCGACACCAGGAATTGCTGCAGGGCTCCGGAGCTCCCGGGTAATGCAGCGGAAGCAACTGACAAACAACGGGAAGGACCACAACAATGCGCGTCTATTACGATCGTGATGCCGATATCAACCTGATCAAGTCGAAGAAGGTCGCCATCGTCGGCTACGGCAGCCAGGGCCGCGCCCATGCGCTGAACCTCAAGGATTCCGGCGCCAAGGAAATCCGCATCGCTCTGAAGCCGGGTTCGGCAACGGCTGCCAAGGTCGAGGCCGACGGTCTCCAGGTTCTCTCGGTAGCAGAAGCCGCCAAGTGGGCCGACCTCATCATGATGGCGACCCCGGACGAACTCCAGGCCGAAATCTACAAGGCCGAAATCGCCGGCAACATCCGTGACGGCGCTGCGATCGCTTTCGCCCACGGCCTCAACGTTCACTTCGGCCTGATCGAGCCGAAGGCTTCGCTCGACGTCGTCATGATCGCGCCGAAGGGCCCCGGCCACACGGTTCGCGGCGAATACCAGAAGGGCGGCGGCGTTCCCTGCCTCGTTGCCGTTCACCAGGACGCTTCGGGCAACGCCCTTGACCTCGCTCTCTCCTACGCCTGCGGCGTCGGCGGCGGCCGTTCGGGCATCATCGAGACCAACTTCAAGGAAGAGTGCGAAACCGACCTCTTCGGTGAACAGGTCGTTCTGTGCGGCGGTCTCGTCGAGCTCATCCGCGCCGGTTTCGAAACGCTGGTCGAAGGCGGCTACGCCCCGGAAATGGCCTATTTCGAGTGCCTGCACGAAGTAAAGCTGATCGTCGACCTGATCTATGAAGGCGGCATCGCCAACATGAACTACTCGATCTCGAACACGGCCGAGTGGGGCGAATACGTCACGGGTCCGCGCATCATCACCGAAGAAACCAAGGCCGAAATGAAGCGCGTCCTCAAGGACATCCAGACCGGCAAGTTCACCTCCGAGTGGATGCAGGAATACAAGTCGGGTGCGGCTCGCTTCAAGGGCATCCGCCGCGTCAACGACAGCCACCAGATCGAAGAAGTCGGCGCCAAGCTCCGCGGCATGATGCCCTGGATCGGCAAGAACAAGCTGGTCGACAAGGCGAAGAACTAAGCCTTATCGAACGGTTGAATGAGGAAAGCCGGGGCGCAAGCTCCGGCTTTTTTCGTTTGGTGAAGCAAGGGTCCCCTCGCAGCCGACTGCGCCTCCTGGGGCAGTCGACCATGACGATCCTTGGTCCATCGACGCTACGGCCGTTCACGTGCAGGGCGCGCGCACCATGGCCCCGTTCCTGCCTGCGGCGTGCAAAATCAGCAGAAGTCAATTAGGAATTGTGAATATTCGGTAGTGCTGATATGTTGGGTGGGGTGATTTGCTACATCCTGGGGGCAGGGCAGATGCCACGCGTACCGATCAGGGAATACGCGGCAACTCGCGTTGAAGGCGAGGTCAGGGCGCTTGTTGCCAAGTACAAACTGGATGTCCAGCCGAGCGCGGCAGGCGAAACGGTTGCGGCCGACACGCTCGATCAATTGTTCGCTGCGGAAGACGAGCTGAAGCAGCTGGGCCCGCTCCGTTCCCAGCTGAGCGCCACCCAAGCCGAGCTGGCCGAGGCCAAGCCATCCATGTGGCATGTGAAGGCGGCGACCGTGACTGCCGCCATATCCGCGGTTGCCGCCTGCCTCGCGACGGGATTGACGATGTGCTCCACCAAAGTGGCAGGCGATCAACTGGATGCGAAGAACCGGTATGAGGTCCAGATTCTGGTGGCAAACAAGCTTACAGAGACCGCATCGGCGCCCGCGGGCGAAGTGACAAACAGATTGTTTGATTTCAACAGCGCATTTGTGATCGCCAACGACCTCCATGAGGACGGCGGCTTTGTGAAGGGATGGCAGGAGTTCATCGACAGATATTGCGGACCGTTGAAGGACAAGAACTTCTATAAAGGCGACGACGATCCGCTCGCGGACACACGAAGCATTTGTCAGAAAAACACCCAGTAATTCCGTCCAGCTTCTTGAGGGAGAGGAATGATGTCGAGGACTCGTAGCTCCAGAAGAGCGTGGTCGCTGTGCTGCGTGACGTTCTTGCTCTCTATGACCTTAAACGCGTTGCCGGATCCTCGGTTTGCCCTCGCACAGGAAGCCACGCAGGACGCCGCCAAAGAGGAGCCGGCGAAGGACCAGTTTGACCTGATCGGGTTCAAGCGCGAAAAGTTCCAGGAGGAAGCGCGGAAGGTCGACGAAGGAAATGAGATCGGGAAAGCGACCAGCGGCCTTGCGGAAGGCAATTGCCAGGTAGGCAAAGCACTGGTGGCGATCGTCTCGGGCGGAAACGAGCAGCTGCTTGAGGCAATGAAATCAGCGGCTTCCAGCTACAAAACCGCTATCGACTCGCTGACACTGCTGACGAAAAACAAGCGCTTTTCGAAAAAGATCAGCGCCAAGACGCTCGCCTGGCTGGTTCAAACGCAGTTGTTCACCGATCCGCTCCTCACGCAGAACGATCTTCTGGTGCAGCTACTGGCGCTCACGGTAGAGGCGAAGGAGGCTGCGGACCGCATCGCGGCCGGCAAGGGAAGCGACGCCGACTTGTCGTTCTTGATCGATGCCTCATCCAGGATTCCTCGCATGCTGATGGCATTTATCGACGCTGCCGTTACCTCTTGAGGTTGCCGCCAGCGGCTTGGTCGACGGTCTCCGCGATGGCGGCCAGGAGGTTCAAAACTCCTGCCAGGCCTGCAGCCGCTCGACTGTGGTCGTCGCGCCGCCGCAGACGATCATCAGGATGCGCTCGAAGCGCGCCAGCCGGTCGGCGTGGGCGTAGGCGACGGCGAGGGCGGCGCCGCAGGCGGGCTCGACCAGCACGCGGTGGTCGTCGAGGAAGCGGATGCAGGCTTGCGCGGCGTCCGTGTCGCTGACGACGACGCTCTCGACCGGGCGCGTCTGGCTCAGCTCGAAGGCGCGCTCGCTGACCTTGCGGGCGGCGAGCGACGTTGCGATGCCGCTGACGGAGGGGAGTTCCGTCAGCGTGCCCGCGTCCATCGAGGCGGCCAGCGAAGCGGTGCCTTCGGTCTCGACGGCAAGGATCGGCACGTGGCCAAGCCCGTTGCGCGCGAGCCCCTCGGCAACGCCGGCAAACAGTCCGCCGCCGCCGACCGACAGCACCACGGCATCGAAGGCGAGGCCGGATCGCGCGACCTCGTCGATCATCGTCGCGTGACCGGTCCACAGCAGCGGGTCGTCGAAGGGATGGATGAAGGCGGTGTCGGCATCGAGGGAGGCGAGGGCGGCTGCATTCGCCTCATCCCAGCCGGCGCCGTGCACGATGACGTCGGCGCCCTGCTGGCGGATCAGGCCCTTCGCGCGCTCGGTCGTCGTTTCGGGAACGAAGACGGATACAGGGATCGAAAGCATGCGCCCGGCATAGGCGACCGCCATGCCGGCATTGCCGCCGGAGGAGGAGACGAAGCGCCGCTTGCCGGCGCGCGCGTGGTGCTCGCAGGCAGCGCCGACGCCGCGGATCTTGAACGAACCCGGTGGCTGCAGCGCGTCCATCTTCAGAAAGATTGAGCGGCCCGAGGCAAGACCCAGCGGCAGGGATTCGATCAGCGGAGTTTCGAGGTGAAGTGGCATGAGATGTTCCGTTGCGGGCGCGATGCCGATGGGTGCCCCGGTGTGACGGAGCTCAGGGAGAATCGTGAGGCAATTTGCCCCCGATCGCCACGTCGGCGCAATATGGGGAAGCACTCCGTCGCGGATGGCTGCGTGTCATCTCACGGAACATCATGGATTTGCGGCGGCCGTCACCACAAGAGGCCGCTTAGCGTCACGAACGCGACGAAGAGCAGGGACAGGACGAGTGACGCCTTGATTGCCGCCAGGGTATAGTCGTATCGGCGAAGTCTGTGTGTCAGCGTGTGGAACATGGGTTCGTCCAATCGTGAGTAAGCGGCGGCTCGTCGCCGTTCGTTCGAGCGAAATGCGGTGCCCGCAATTCGGCAGTGACGACAATGGCTACCCAGCCCGCGAAATTGGCCAGACGGCGGCTCGCCTTGGCGCGAACGCGCGCATGCGCTGCTGTCGATAAAGGAGGATATGGCGGCTCGAGAGCCCCTCACACCGCGATAAGCCAAGTCGGCCCGTGTCGATCGTCAAACCATGCGCCTCAAAAGTGTCCGGCACAAGGAAGATCCCCTTGGCGGCACCCTTTTGCGTTCCAGCACACAAGCCTCATCCCGATTTGGGGCCTTTGCGAGCAAACGAGGCAAGGTCCCGGGGCGGCATGGCCTCCGGCCAGGGGAGGCGTCGGGCGCCGGTGTAGCGGGTAACGGCGCTGCGCCTTTGCGGCGCGCCGCCATCGTTCTCCCACTGTTCGAGATTTGCGGTTTCAATCTGACGCGGAGTGCGCTGCCCGCTCCGGCCCTGAAGCTCGCAAAGCAGGGCATCGGCGGTGATAACGCCCGCCTGGAACCTGCCGATCAGAAAGACGGCGGCAAGACGGAGGCTTTCCTGGTCATCAAGGTCGACATGTTGGTGAAAGCCCGCGCGCCGCAGCACGCCGTCGAGCATGGCAAGGTCCGAGGGAATCAGTGGATGCTGCTCTGCGGATGACATAGGCCCCTCCTGTTGATGGGAACTGTCGTTTGCGTGGCGCATGCGTGCGAGCGCGCAAGGCGCTCTTCCAGGAATTCTACCCCCGGAGCGTCTTTCCGTCTCGGGTGGACCGTGCTGGGATGACCTCAGGGTGACGCCCGTTGCCGGCGGCCAGGAGGGTGTGTGTTTCTGTGTCAGTCAGGACCGGCGCGATTTCCGGGTCGGCTTGCTTGCGGACACCTCCGCGGCCGGTTCGGCGGCGGCGCGCTCAAGGCGTTGCGCCTTGAGCTTTTCGGTCTTCTTGTCGCGGGCGATCTTTTCAGCCGCAACGATGGCTCTCGCCGTATGATCGGTTGCGGCCGCCTTGTCGCTCGCGGAGGTCTTGGCCGGCTTGAATGCTGCGTTAGCGTTGGGCGTCATGACCTGTCTCCTGAAACGGGCGGGTGCTGCCGACCCAGAGGGGTCAGCGCGTGCGCGCCGCCTTCTTGGGGCTGGGCAGCAGGCCTTCGCGCTGCAGCTTCTTGCGCGCCAGCTTGCGCTGGCGTCGGACGGCTTCCGCCTTTTCCCGCACGCGCTTTTCCGACGGCTTTTCATAGCTGCTGCGGGCCTTGAACTCGCGGAAAAGCCCTTCGCGCTGCATCTTCTTCTTCAGAATGCGCAAAGCCTGGTCGATGTTGTTGTCTCTAACGAGTACCTGCAAAACATGTTCTCCTGTTGTCGATTGCAGCGCGGGCGAGGCGCATGCGCCTATCTGCCGCGCTTGGCGCTCAGTTTCTTGAGCCAGGGGCCGGTAGCTTCCGCCTGAGCGGGGTCCGGTGTGGCGGTCTCGGCGTGTTCTATGTCGGTCGCAAGGACCGAGCGTTCAAATGTCTCACCGTCGACCCGTACGCGAAAGCGGGGCTCGCCGCGATCTTCCGTGGGCAAAAGGCCGACGATGACGCCGAAGGGGCTGATCAAGGCCGACTGTGTGGCGGATGCCCTCAGTTTGACCCTGTCGCCGATCTCGCAGGCCGTGCGGCTCATGACGAGCTCCATATCGGAAGTGAAGGGGCCAAAGATGCAAAAAGGCCGGGTTGTTCCCCGACCTCTTCCCGTCATTCAAGCCTTTCCTGCCAGTACATCCGTGGTCAGAGAAGGGCGAATGACAAATTATTCGGCGCGCAGATTGTCGGCCGAGCTCTTGCCCGACTTGCGGTCGGCGACGACGTCGAAGGTCACCTTCTGACCGTCGGCGAGCGAGCGCAGACCAGCGCGTTCTACTGCGGAGATATGGACGAACACGTCGGTGCTGCCATCATCCGGTTGAATAAAGCCGAAGCCCTTGGTGCTGTTGAACCACTTTACAGTGCCCGAAGCCATGACGATTTCCTTTCAATCGTGGAGTTTGCCAGAAAATATTTCTCTGGCGGTGATCGATATTTGAGAGGAGATCTGGCCGCGCATGAGCGCTGTGTCAAAGGTCACAAGCAATATTCGATGAGTTGATATATAGACGATACTTTTTGAAACTCAATGAAAATATTAAATTATCTATTTTCCCGTCCTTGTATAAGCCTTGTCAAAGGCCTGAAAATGCGGGTTTTCGTGCCGCTATTTTTCTTTCTATTGAACGCTCGGTCCCTGCCAATGGAGACTGAATATGGCGCATGGGTCAGCCGACAGCGCAACCGCTTTGGCGGCCGTGCATTTGTGTGATTGCTGTCGGGAGAAGTCTGGCTTGGCCTCCCGCATCGCGCCCGACAGCGCCGGGCGTCTTGTCAGACGGGCGAAGGTCGCTGCAGAACTTTGAAATCCTGCATGCTTTTGTCCTTTAATCGGCTACGGGGTAAAGGAAACACGCCAGACAGCGGTGGCAGGGGAGGTCAGGCGGCGGTACGCGTATCTGTCGCGCACCGCCCCCGCTTTTCAGGTGAAGGTCTGCGGCGAGACCTGCAGTGCGGCGGCGATGCGCTGCAGCTTGGCGGGATCGGTATCGGCGCCGAGCTCGATCTTGGATATTTCAATTTCCGTCAGGCCTGTCGTGACCGACAGATCGTCAACCGAATAACCGGCGGTTTCACGCGAACGCTTGATGGCGGCTCCGATTTTGACGCGGGACAGAGATGCGCCTGGAGCCTTGGTTAGGTCTTTCTTAAAGGACATGAAGTGTCTCCTTCGTTGGTCCACCGGCAAAGAACGCTGCCGGTTGAAGGGGGCCCAAAACTGAAATGCGACTCAAGGCAGATGAGTGCGAACCTAGGGCGTCGCTAATATAAGCGAGAAGTCCGCAGGCGCAAGTTTGCGCCCGAATCTTTGTAAAAATCATATTTATATCAATATCTTACCCTGTGATTATCGGGTGCTGGACGGTCCTTTTCCAGGCGATCTGGGGTACCGCGGCTGCTCGCCAATCGCCGTCCCAAGGACTGCGAAAACGGCGCCGAAACTCACGCCAGGCGCGCCTCGATCAGGAACGGTCCGCGCCGCGACAGCGCTGCGGAAAAGAGCGCGGCGAAGGCCTCGCAGGAAGTGGCAACGGCAGCTTCGACGCCAAGGCCGCGGGCAAGCGACACCCAGTCGAGCGCGGGGTTGTCGAGGTTCAGCATCTGCCGCGCATTGGTGCCGATCTCCCCGACGCCGACATTGCGCATCTCGGCATGCAGGATGGCATAGGTGCGGTTGGAGAAGATGACGGTGACGATGTCGAGGTTTTCGCGCGCCTGGGTCCACAAGCCTTGAATGTTGTACATTGCGCTGCCGTCGGCCTGCAGGCAGATCACTTTCCGATCGGGGCAGGCGATGGCCGCGCCGGTCGCAAGCGGGATACCGTCGCCGATCGCGCCGCCGGTTTGCATGATGAGGTCGTGCGGTGCGGAGAAGGCGGACAGGGCAAAGAAGCGCCGCGCCGAGGTGACCCCTTCGTCGCAGACGATTGCGTCCTCCGGCACCTTGTGCGCGACGATGACGGCGATCGCGTCTTCGGTGAGCGGGCCCGAGGGCTCGCCGGTGTCGGTGGGGGTGCCTGCCGTTGGCAGCGGCCCGGTCGGGCTGACGCCGAGTTCGTCACCAAGCGCCTCCAGTGTCGCCTTCAGGTCTTCGCCATGGCGGGCAAGGGTTGCGACCGTGCAGCCCTCCGGCACCAGCCGGCCCGGCATGCCGGGATAGGCGAAGAAGGCGACCGGCTCGGGCGCGCCGACAAGGATGAGAACGCGGACGTCCTTGAGCGTGGCGAGCGCCATGTCGATCGGGTAGGGGATGCGCGCCGGCGCGACCCGTCCGCGGCCGCGCTGGGTGTGGGCGACCAGAACCTCGTTGAAAAGCTGGATGCCGCACGCAGCCGCGATCCGCCCGGCAACGGCAAGGCCATCGGCCTGCGCCGCAGCGCCGCTGACGACCATGGCGACCCCTTGAGGATTCGAACGTATCAGGCGGGCCACTTCGCGCACCGTCTCGGCGCTGGCCGGCCGCGGCGCTTCGATGGGCGCCTTTTGTGGCGCGGTGGCAAGGGCAAGCGTTCCCCAGGCGGCGTCGGCGGGCAGGATCATGGTGGCGACACCCGGCGGCGTCAGCGCGGCCTGAACGGCGGCGGCAACGGTGGGGCCGACGTCAGCCGGATCCTTCACGCGCCGGACCCAGTTCGACATCGGCGCGGCCAAGCTCTCGATGTCGGTCGTCAGCGGTGCGTCGAGCGGGAGGTGATGGGAGGCGTGGTCGCCAACGATGTTGACGACAGCCGCCCGGGCGCGGCGGGCGTTGTGCAGGTTGGCAAGGCCGTTGGAAAGGCCAGGGCCGGTGTGCAGAAGGGTCGCTGCCGGGCGCCCGGCCATGCGCGCATAGCCATCGGCGGCGCCGGTCACGAGGCCTTCGCTGAGGCCGAGGATGCAGCGCAGTTCCGGCTTGCGGTCGAGTGCCGCGACGAAGTGCATTTCCGAGGTGCCGGGATTGGCGAAGCAGACGTCGACGCCGTTTGCAAGCAGCGTATCGACAAGCACATCCGCGCCGGTGGTGCGAATTCCCTGGCCGCCTTCTCCCATGCGCGTATCCCTCGATGGCCCTCAAGGGCATGATAGCGGCAACTTGCGCCGGTGCAACCGGGGCATGGCGAGCCACCCGGCGCAGCACCAGTCGGCCAGCGCCAATCGGCTGGCGCTGCGCCGGCTCAACGGACGGGCATCAGGTCCGCTGCCAGGCGAGGTGGGCGCCAAGCCCGATCAGCACTGTGCCGCCGGCGCGCTGCATCAGGCGCTGCGCCCTGCCGGAGCGGCGCATCCGTGAGACGACGGCGCCGGCGAGGAACACGCAGACGATATCGGCCGAGGAGAACATCAGATTGGCGAGGGCGCCGAGCAGCAGGAACTGCACCCAGATCGGGAAGGCGGCAGACGCATCGGTGAACTGCGGCAGGAAGGCGACGAAGAAGATCGCGGTCTTCGGGTTCAGTACTTCGACAGTGATGCTCTCGAAGAAGGCGCGGCGTGCCGATTTCGCCTCGGTCAGGGGCAGGCTGCCGTCGCCCGTCGCCTTGGTACGGATCAGCGTGAAGCCGAGCCAGACGAGATAGGCGGCCCCGGCAAGCTTCACTGCCAGATACAGCGTCGGCACCGCATGAAACAGGATCGAAAGGCCGGCAGCCGCGGCAATGACGTGCACGTAACAGCCGAGATGAATGCCAAGCGAGGCCATCATTCCGGCAGAGCGGCCGCGGGCCACGGTTTGCGCGGCGGCGTAGAGCATGGCCGGGCCCGGGATATAGGCGAAGATCGCCGTGGTGACGAAGAAGGTGAGGAGAATGTCGAGCGATGGCATGCGGTTATACCTCGTCTGCTGCTGCGTGGCCTCTTGCGGGAGTCGTTGTAAGGGCTTGCGCGGGAAAGTTGAAGGAAAATCACAAGTGCTCGGGCCGGCGGGTCAGCCGCCGGCGGTCCCTTCGTCCGTGGTCAGACCGGTATTTCCTCAGCGACGAGGCGATCCTCGCGGCGGGCGCTGGCGGCAAGCCCTGCCGCGACGCCGGTGCGGTCCTCGGCGCTGCGGTTCTGGCTCATCTTGCGCTTGCCGTCGAGACGCTCGATCGGCAGCCTGAGGCCGATGATGCCGCGAAGCTGCGCCTTGACGAAGGCGGCGGGCGCGTCGCTGACCTGCCAGGGCTCGGCTCGTCCGGCCTCATGCCGGTTGGTCAGCCGCGTGACGATGTCGAGCAGCCGGTCCTCGTCGGTGAAGAATTCGGCCGCGCCATAGGCGTGCACGGCGACATAGTTCCAGGTCGGCACGACCTTGCCGTGTTCGCGCTTGGAGGCATACCAGGAGGGCGTGACATAGGCGTCCGGCCCCATGAAGGTCGCCATAGCCGCGCCGATGACCGGCGTCGTTCCTTGCGGGTTGGCGCGGGCGACGTGGCCGTAGAGCGTGCCGTTCGGCCCCTCGTTGCGATCAAGCAGCAGCGGCAGCGGGGTCGCAAGCAGCCCATCGGCCGTGGCGGTGACGAGGGTCGAAAGCGAAGCCGCCTCGATGATGTCGTGCAACACGCTCAGCGTTTCTTCCTTGAAGGCAGGCGGTGTGTACATGATCTCGCTCCTTGTGCTCGTCCCGTCATAGAGGCAAACTGGACGGCCAAGAATATCCAGTTTCCGTATAAATGCGTGGGCCAGTTTGTGACGATGAAAGAAGAGGCGAGGGTCGGGACCGCCCGGCGGATCTATGAGGCGCTGAAGGCACAGGTCCTTGACGGCACCTATGGCGCCGAGGCGCTGCTGCCGTCGACGCGGGCGCTCGCCGCCGAGCTTGGCGTTTCGCGCACGACGGTGACGGCCGCCTATGAGCAGCTTCTGTCCGAGGGGTATCTGGAAAGCCGGCAGGGCGCACGCTCGCGGGTCGCGTTGCTTGCGGCCCGGCAGGGTCCCGGCTCGGTGGCCGCGCCCGGGCGTCCAGCGAGCCAGAAGCATCGGGACAAGGGTGCGGCGGCGGTTCGCCTGTCACGCCTGGGGGCTGCCCTTTGCGACGGGCCGATCTGGATGCCGCCGGTTTCTGCTCGACTGATTGCCGACTTTCGTTACGGCGACCTGTCGGCCGCGGATTTTCCGGAGGAGGCGTGGCGGCAGTCGGTCAACGCGGCGCTCCGCCGGCGAAGGCCGCGGCTTGCCTATGATCACCCCGCCGGTTCGTCTGCCCTGCGCATGGCCCTGCAGGCCTATCTCTGGCGCGCGCGAGGGCTCAGTTGCGATCCGGATCAGATCGTCGTCGTCAACGGCTCGCAGCAGGGGCTGGACCTTGCGGCGCGCGTGCTCGTCGATGCTGGCGACCGGGTGGCGATGGAGGATCCGGGCTATGTGATGGCGCGCCGGGTCTTTGCCGCCGCCGGCGCCGCGGTGGTTCCCCTCGCGGTCGACGCGGAAGGGCTGAGGACCGACATCCTCGAACAATTGGAGGATGCCAGGCTCGCCTATGTCACGCCCTCGCATCAGTTCCCGCTCGGCAGCGTGCTTTCGGCCCGGCGGCGGCAGGCGCTTCTGGCCTGGTCCAGGCGAACCGGGGCCTATGTGCTCGAAGATGATTACGACGGCGAATATCGATACGACATCCGGCCGATCCCGCCGCTCCAGACCATGGGGCAGGCGGAAAACGTGCTTTATCTCGGCACGATTTCCAAGAGCCTCTCGCCGATGCTCCGGCTCGGCTATCTCGTCGTGCCGCCGCCGCTTGTCCCGGCCTTTGCCGCCGCCAAGCAACTGATCGACCGCCATTCGCCGAGCCTCGAGCAGGAAGCACTGGCGGCGATGATTGCAAGCGGCGCCTATGAGCGCCACATCCGCCGCAGCCGGCGCAACAATGGCCGCCGGCGGGAGGCCCTGTTGACGGCGCTCAAGGCGGAGCTCGGCGACGCGGCGACCATATCCGGCGCCGATGCCGGCCTGCATGTGGTCGTCTGGTTCGAGCAGTTGGAAAAGGCGCAGGAAGACGCGCTGATCGCGCGAGCGCGGGCGGCTGGCGTCGGCCTATATCCGGTTTCGCCGCTCTATGCGGCAGGTGATGCCGGCCATCGGCCGGACCGGGCCGGCATCGTCATGGGCTATGCGAGCCTCGAGGCGGCCGAGATCGGCAAGGGCGTGGCAGCACTTGCGCAGGTGTTGCGGTCCTGGGGCGACGAGAAGGCGGAGGCGAAGCCGTCTTAGGTCGGGAGCGGGCGGAGCGGAGCCCGTGCGCGGCTGGGCATCCCGGCAGCTCGTTACGGTTAGCCGCTTGCGCCCGGCCAACGTCCCTTCATAGTGGCGGCCATTCCGCGTTTGCCCAGGCGACCTCCATGAGATCTCTTCGCATCCATCCCCACCTGCACGACGTTTTCGGGGAAGAGCAACCACTCGCCTATCTCGCCGCCATACTCCTGTTCGGAGCCGGCGTTGCCGTCGTCTTCGCGCTGTCTGCGGGGTCGATGCTTGCCGATCTTGCCTGGTGGCGGGCGGCGCTGGCGCTTGTTCTCGTGCTCGACATCGCCGCCGGCTGCGTCGCCAATTTCACGCCGTCGACCAATGATTTCTACGCAGCCCGGCCGCGCAACCGCTGGATATTCATCGCCATCCATTTCCACATCGTCCTCGTCGCGCTGCTTCTTGGCAGCGGGATCGCGGCCGCGGTTGTCGTCTGGGCCTATACGATCGCAGCGGCCGCGCTCGTCAACCGGCTGGCGGGGCGGGAGGCGCAGACCTTCGTCGGCGGGCTGCTCACTGCGATCGGCCTTGCCGGCCTGCCGCTTCTGCCCGGTTTGACGCCGGCGATGATGGCGGTCTCAGGCCTCTTCATGCTCAAGGTGCTCTTCAGCTTCGCCGTCGACCATTACCGCACGGTCCCGCCCCAAGATGGGCAGGTGTCCAAAAATGGGGGACACGGCTGACGTCCTTGCCTTGCATGGCGGTCTTTACTAGCCTCCGGAAAGCAGGCTCAGGGGAGAGACTCGATGGCAGTTTCAGCGGCGGACGAGGCATTGCGCATTCCGACATTCGACGACGTGCAGATGGCCCGAAACCGGATCGCCGGGATCGCGCACCGAACGCCGGTCCTGACCTCGCGCACGGCCGATGCCGCCACCGGCGCCCGGCTGTTCTTCAAGGCGGAAAACTTCCAGCGCGGCGGCGCCTTTAAGTTCCGCGGCGCCTATAACGCCATCGCCGCGCTCAGGGAAAAGGGATCGAGGCAGGGCGTCGTCGCCTTTTCCTCCGGCAATCATGCCCAGGCGATCGCCTATGCCGCGCGCCTGCAGGGCGTCGCAGCGACGATCGTCATGCCCGCCGATGCGCCCGACATGAAGGTGGCGGCAACGCGCGGCTATGGCGCCGACGTCGTGTTCTACGACCGCTACAAGGAAGACCGCTCGGCCATCAGCGCCCGGTTGGCGGCCGAGCGCGGCGCTGTGCTGATCCCTCCCTTCGACCATGCGGACGTGATCGCGGGCCAGGGGACGGCAATTCTCGAACTGATCGAGGAGGTGGGTGAGCTCGACCTGATCGTCACGCCGCTCGGCGGCGGCGGGCTGCTTGGCGGCACCGCGCTCGCCGCCAGGGAGCGCTCGCCCGGCGCGGCCATCGTCGGCGTCGAGCCCGAGGCCGGCAATGACGGCCAGCAGTCGCTGCGCCAGGGCCGGATCGTCGAAATCGCCATCCCGAAGTCGATCGCCGACGGCGCGCTCACCCCCAGCATCGGCGCCCACAATTTTCCGATCATCCAGCGCGCGGTCGCCGACATCGTCACGGTGAGCGACGCACAGCTGGTCGAAACCATGCGTTTCTTCGGCGAGCGCATGAAGATCGTGGTCGAGCCGACCGGCTGCCTTGCGGCGGCCGCCGTGCTCGAGGGGGTGCTTGCCTGCGCCGGCAAGCGCGTCGGCATCGTCCTGAGCGGCGGCAATGTCGATCTGGCGACCTACGGCGCGCTGCTGCAGGCGACGTGAACTTTACCCGGACCGCCGTCCTGGTGCCCGCCATTTCGTCGAAGCCTTGCAGACCGGGCGCATGGCTCTCGACGTTCATCGAACAGACCAGGCGGCTTGAAGAAGGGGACATCACATGACAGACGCACCTTGGCACGCCGATCCACTTACCTGGGGCACCGGTCCGCACCTCTTCGAGGTCTTTCTGGAACCGACGGATCCTTACTCGGCCAAGGCATTCGGCAAGCTCGATGCCCTTCTCGCCCCGCGCCGGCGCGGACAGGATCACCATCAAGATCCGGCTGCAGTCGCAGCCCTGGCACATGTATTCCGGCGTCGTCGTTCGCTGTATTCTTGCGGCCTCGACGCTGGCGGGCGGCAAGGAGACCGCAAAGACCGTCATCGCGGCCGTCGCTGCGCATCGGGACGAGTTCGAGTTCACCCACCACGCCGGCGGGCCCAACATGGACGTGACCCCCAACACGATCATCGAGCGACTGGAAGGTTATAGCGGCGTGCAACTGAAGGCGGCCTTTGCGATCCCCGATCTCGATCGGGAGATCAAATGGCATTGCCGGTACGCCCGCCAGAACGGCATCCACGTCTCCCCGACCTTCATGATCGACGGGATCGTGCGGCCGGACGTGAGCAGCGGCGATGATGTTTCGGCCTGGGCGGCGAAGTTGCTCGCCTGACGAAGGTTGCAAGGGACGCTTCCGGCGGGCAGCGGCCGGGCCCCCGTTGCGGGCATTTTCCCGGGGCTCGACCGGGCCGTTGGCGACGCCCGTCTTTCCGGTTGCCTTAACCGGCAAAAGTGGCACACTGAGCCTCGCGCGACGGCGCCAAGCGTCTGAATGACAGGGCGGAGGCCACTGTAATATTTTGTTTTTCTAAATGGATTTCTCTCCGGCCGATTTCCGTCGGAAAACACGTGTTGGAAAAAGCCAGAGGAATACAGCGGGCTTTTTGAGCGCCTTTTCGGACGCCGCGTTGCCAAAAATCTAAGCGCTGCCACCGCTCCGGATGGGCGCGGTGCATACACAACTGGAGGGTATCGTGACGCTTGCAATCAATGACCTCGCACCGGACTTCGAGGTCGGGACGACCGACGGCACGATCCGGTTTCACGACTGGATCGGCGACTCCTGGGCGGTGCTGTTTTCGCACCCGAAGGACTTTACGCCCGTCTGCACCACCGAGCTCGGCTACATGGCGCGCATCAAGCCGGAATTCGACCGGCGCGGCGTCAAGATCATTGGCCTTTCGGTCGATCCGCTCGACCGCCATGCCGGCTGGGCCGCCGATATCGAGGAGACACAGGGCCATGCGCCGAACTTCCCGATGATCGCCGATGTCGACTACACCGTCTCGAAGCTCTACGGCATGCTGCCGGCGCCGGTTTCCGGCGATCCGACCAAGCGCACGCCCGCTGACAACCAGACGGTGCGCAACGTCTTCGTCGTCGGCCCGGACAAGAAGATCAAGCTGATCCTCATCTATCCGATGACGACAGGCCGCAACTTCGACGAGGTGCTGCGTGTCATCGACTCGCTGCAGCTGACGGCCAAGCACAAGGTGGCAACGCCGGTGAACTGGCAGCAGGGCGACGACGTGATCATCGCCGGCTCCGTCACGGATGAGGATGCCCGCAAGGTCTATCCGGAGGGCTGGCGCGCGCCGAAGCCCTATATCCGCATCGTGCCGCAGCCGAAGGGCTGAGGCGGGGCTGACATTTCGCCAGGGCGCGGAAGCGCCCGCGTTACGGGTTCGTCCTTCGTTGCTGGTGGTGAGGGTTTATCCGCATTCCGTGACGAGGGGGCTGCCCCTCATCTCGCGGTGAGGGAGCTGACCCTCACCCGCCTGCCGGCGCCTTCTCCCCGCATGCGGGGAGAAGGGACGTTGGCGTGCTTTCCGCGGTTCCTTTTCCCCGCCTCTGGGGGGGCGGCGGAGAGGCCGTTTAGCTTCCATTCCCACGACCCATGGTTGCCGGAGCGGCGAACCCCGCGCCGGAAGCCTGCTTCCTCTGCGACAGAATCCCTCCTTTATCTGAGCACGCCCGCGCCTATAGTGCCGCTGTTTGCGGCCGCCGCCGGAGCGCGCCGCACGCTGACTGGATGACCCGCCCCATGACCACAGCAAGCCGCCCCGACCTGACAGACATTCACCGCGGCGACTGGGTGGATCGCCGGTTGCCGCGGGCGGTGCGGCCCTATACCCGTCTTGCGCGGCTCGACAGGCCGGTCGGTATCTGGCTGACGCTCTTTCCCTGTTGGGCGGCGCTTTTCCAGGCGGCGCATGGCCTTCCCGAGATCCGGGATACTCTGGTGTTCACGCTCGGCGCATTTTTGATGCGCAGTGCCGGCTCCACCATCAATGACATGGCCGACCGCAATTTCGACGGGCATGTCGAGCGCACGCGGTTTCGTCCGCTTGCAAATGGTGAGATCGGCATGTCCCGGGCCGTTGTCTTCCTGATTGCGCAACTTGCGCTCGCCGCTTCGCTCCTTGTCTTCCTGAGTCCCGCGACCCGTGTGCTCGCGGTGTGCGTCGTGCCGCTCGTGTTCCTCTACCCCTTCTGCAAGAGGTTCACCCATTGGCCGCAAGCGGTCTTGGGCGCTGCCTTCAACTGGGGCATGCTGATGGCCTGGTCGCAGGTTGCCGGACATGTTCCGGCGGGCGCTGTGCTGATGTGGGCCGGCGCCGTTGCGTGGCAGATCGGCTATGATACGGCCTACGCCTATGTCGATGTGCGAGACGACACGCGTCTCGGTCTCAAGTCGACGGCGATCCTGTTCGGCTTCCGCGGCAAGGCCTGCATCGCCCTGTTCTACGGCCTGACGCTGGCCGCCTGGTCTGTCGGCGGCTGGATGCTCGGCATGTCGAGCCTGTATGCCATCGGCATGGTGGTGATCGCGGCCCATCTCGCGTGGCAGGCCCGGCGCTTCGACCTCGATCGCCCCGAAATCAGCTATCGACTGTTTCTGACGAATATCCTGACCGGCGTGCTGCTGGCTGCCGCGGCTCTCGCCGGAAGTTTTTGAGGGACGCCGAACGTCCGGCCTGCCGCCTGGAATACGGCCGACAGGCGGGCGACGCATTGACGCCCGGCGCGAGCGCTCCATGTCATATCCAGATGTCATATCCAGGCGTTCAGCGCAGTCAAACGGGCAGGGGCAGGCCATGCAAAGGTTCTTCGTCAGCGTCGCCAAGGAATTCGAGGCCGATAGCGCCGAGGAGGCGGCCCTTTTGATGTACCAGTATCTGACCCGCGAGCCGGCGCCGCTTTCCTACGCCATCACCGACGAGGCGAAGAACATCACCAGGCTGACGCTCGAGCGCGACAAGGCGGACGAATTCGCGAGCGTCGACCACACGGCAGATCCGGGCAACTGGTAACGTCCGCTGGCAGCGATGCCTGTGGGTGGAAGCCATCAAAGCGACAAGTTCGGTTGCAAATCCTCGGCGTTCGCGTCAAGACTGCGCCTGTTGGGCGCGGGTTTCGCCGCGCTTCGGGAGGAAACCTGCTTGTTCATTGCCGGGTATCTGCTGTGCCGCCCGTTTGCGCGCCGCAACCCGTCGCAGGCCCGCGCCATCTTCGGTGTCGGGCTTGTCTGTTCCGTCCTGCCGGATTTCGATCTCGCCTATTTCTACCTGATCGACCAGCGCCGCACGCCGCATCACGACTACTGGGTGCACACGCCGATCTTCTGGCTGGTGCTGGCGGCGACGGTTGCGCTTGTTCTCATCGCCACCGGGCGGCGCAAACAGCTCGTCCTTGTCGGTGTCGGGCTTTCGAGCGTGCTCCTGCATCTGGTGATGGATTCTGTCGCGGCTGATATCCGCTGGTTCTTTCCTTTTGTGGATCTCAGGGTGAACCTTGTGCATGTGCAGGCGGTCTACAAACCCTGGTACCTGAACTTCCTCTTGCACTGGACCTTTGCGCTCGAAGTTTTGATCTGGCTGCTTGCCGGCCATTTCGCTTTGCACGATTTGAGAGCGCGGCGCACGATCGGGACCGAGGCCGCATGAGAGCAAAAGCAGGGCAATTCTAGGGGGCGCGAAAAGAATCGCTTAAGAAATTTATCATACGAATAGCTACAATTCGCATGTATCCCTTTTCGATTTGTTAGCTATAGGTCCCGCCCTCATGACTGGCCTGCCGTTTCTTTTTTCGTCCGATGCCAAAGCCATGCTCGATGCGATCAACCGGTCGCAGGCGATCATCGAATTCGATCTTTCCGGCACGATCCTGACCGCCAACGGGAATTTCTGCCGCGCGATGGGTTACGATCTCCACGAGATTGTCGGCCGGCATCACCGCATGTTCGTGCAGCCGGAGGAGGCGGCGTCCGCTGCCTATGCCGACTTTTGGGCACGCCTTGCCCGCGGCGAATATGACAGCCAGCAGTACCGGCGCATCGGTAAGGGCGGGCGGGAGATCTGGATCGAGGCCTCCTATAATCCGGTGTTTCGCGGCCGCAAGCCCTACAAGGTGGTGAAGTTCGCGACGGACATCACCGCGTCGAAGGCAAAGAGCACCGACGATCAGGGCAAGATCGACGCCCTGTCGCGGGCCCAGGCGATCATCGAATTCACGCCTTCGGGCGAGATCATCACCGCCAACGAAAACTTCCTTTCGGCGATGGGCTACGCGCTTCCCGAGATCGTCGGCCGGCACCATTCCATGTTCTGCGAGCCGGACGATGTCCATTCGCCCGCCTATGCCGGCTTCTGGCGCGACCTTGCGGCCGGGCGCTTCGTCACCGACCAGTTCAAGCGTATCGGCAAGGGTGGCAAGACGGTCTTCATCCAGGCGTCCTACAATCCGATCCTCGACGATGCCGGTCGCGTGTCGAAGGTGGTGAAATTCGCCGTCGACGTTTCCGACCGCGTGCTTGCGGTCCAGGAGATCGGCGCCGGGCTCGGCCGCCTAGCCGAGTGCAACATCCGCATGACGCTGGACGAGCCCTTCGTCGGTGAGCTCGAAATCCTACGGCGCGACTTCAACACCTCGATCGGCATGTTCCAGGAAACGCTGTCGGCCGTGCTCCGCCAGACCCGCGACCTCAACAGCAACAGCCACGAGATGAAGGATGCCGCCGAGCATCTTGCCGACCGCACGCGCCAGCAGGCGGCAGCCCTGGAGCAGACCTCGGCGGCGCTGGAACAGGCGACGGCGACGGTGCGCACCTCAACCGAGAACACCCAGCAGACCCGCGCACTGGTGCAAAATGCGCGGCAATCGGCGCACAGCTCTTCCGGCGTCGTGCGCGATGCGGTGACGGCGATGCAACGCATCAAGGCGGCCTCCGAGGAGATCAGCCAGATCATCGGCGTGATCGACGAGATCGCTTTCCAGACCAACCTTTTGGCGCTCAACGCCGGGGTCGAGGCGGCGCGCGCCGGCGATGCCGGCAAGGGCTTTGCGGTCGTTGCCTCGGAGGTGCGCGAGCTCGCCCAGCGCTCGGCCAAGGCCGCCAAGGAGATCAAGGCGCTGATCCAGAATTCGGTCGCCGAAGTCGCCGAAGGCGTGCGCCTCGTCGGCGATACCGGCAGCGCGCTGAAGGAAATCGAGGACTTCGTCGCGGCGATCGACACGCGGATCGCGGCGATCGCGACGGCTGCGACCGAGCAGACGGCGGGCCTCGGCGAAATCAATGCTGCGGTCAACGACATCGACGTCATGACGCAGAAGAATGCGGGCATGGTGGAGCGCACCGCCGACGTCAGCGTCCGGCTGGCCGAAGGCGCGCGGCGGCTGACGGAACTGGTCAACCGCTTCCAGCTCAACCGCCGTGCCGAGCGGCGCGAGGCGGGCACGGCAGCGGCAACGGGCGGCATGGGTGACCGTCGCCGCGCGGCCGACGCGCGGGCCGCCTGAGGAAACAAAGCGGGACGTGCGGGGCGATCATGCCCTGCCGTTCGCGGGCGGGCGGGCCGGGGGTGCGGCCCGCCTCATCCCCTCCAAGGCAACCATACGAGTGTTCGAGAGCCCGAACGCAGCAACGAAATTGCGACTGCGCTGTCTCCGAGGTCTCCCGTGGCATTGCCGCGTGATAGACGATCGGCAGACGTGTCCGTGCAACGTGTGGTATCGCTGATACGTTGACGAAGCCCACGGTTCTATGCATCCTGCCGGCCAACGAACGAAGATGCCGGATACGGCACGGGAAGAGCAGGGCCAAAGGCCCAAGGCATTGATAAGCTTCGCATTCGCCAACGGCGCCCGTGCGTCTCGCCAGGTCGCCATGGCATTCTGAAGAGCTGCAGGGGCTCGCGATCAAGGGAAACCTGCAGAGTTGCGACGCGTTTCAGCGTCGCTTGAGCACGACATACGCATTCACGACGTCATTCGCATCGATTGCTCGAGGCCGGAGGGGATTGTGAAGGAAAAGTCGAGGTTTCTGCCAGCGGTGCTGGCTGCCATGCTGGCCGCATCCGTGGCGCTGCCTGCCACTGCCGCCGATCTGGTGATCGCCATGCCGAACTGGCCGTCGGGCCAGGCGACGGCCAATATCCTGAAAGTGGGCATCGCCAAGAAGTTCGGGCTCGATGCCGAGGTCAAGGAACTCGGTACGCTCAATGCCTTCGTCGGTTTCGAGGCGGGCACGGTCGACATTCAGCCTGAGGTCTGGCGACCGAACTTCGAAGACGTCGTGCGCAAATACGTGACCGAAAAGGGGGTCGGCCAGCTGACCGAACGCAGCGTGCCGGCCTGGCAGGGCCTTTGCGCCACGCCGGAAGCGGCCAAGACGATCAAGTCGGCCGCCGATCTCAGCGACCCCGAAAAGACCAAGGTCCTCGACACCGACGGCGACGGCAAGGGCGAGATGTGGATCGGTGCTGCTACCTGGCTTTCGACCGGCATCGAGCGGGCGCGGGCGGCCGGCTACGGCTACGACAAGACGCTGACGCTGTTCGAGGCGGAAGAGGAGGTGGCGATGGCTGCCGTCGATGCGGCCGTCGCGACCGAGAGGCCGATGGTGTTCTACTGCTACGCGCCGCATCACGTGTTCGAGCTGCACCCGATCGCACGGCTCGAAGAGCCGCCGCACGATGCCGCCAAGTGGAAGATCCTGCCGCCGAGCGACCCGCTCTGGGTGTCGAAATCCAGCGCCTCGACCGCCTGGGAAGCGGCACATTTCCAGATTGCCTATGGCACTGCCTTCGGCAAGAAACACCCCGATGTCGCGAAGTTCCTGGAGAAGGTGGATTTCTCGCCGGAGGAAGTGACGAAGATGAGCTACGCGCTGGAGGTCGAGCGGCAGGCGCCGGCCGACTACGCGAAGAAATGGGCCGAGGACAACGCGGCGCGCATCGACGGGTGGGCCAAGCCATGAGCGGACGTTCTGACGACAATCGCCTTGCCGGCAAGGACCGGCCCATGTGGACGCGGCGCAGGTTCAGTGTCGCGGTGCTTGCCGCTGCCCTTAGCCTCGGGCCGCTTGCCGCCTGGGCGCAGACCCAGATCTACGACGCCCGCACCAAGAAATGGGTGAACTACGACAAGAAGAAAGCGCGGCAGTATTTCGCCCGCAACAATCAGCTGCCAGAGGCGTTCCGCCGCCAGGTGGTGACCTTCCGAACGGCGGAACAGCCGGGCACGATCATCATCGACGGCAATCAGCACTTCCTCTACTTGGTGCAACCCGGCGGCCAGGCGATCCGCTACGGTATCGGCGTCGGGCGGGAGGGCTTCGGCTGGGCCGGCATCGTGCGCGTCGGGCGCACGGCCGAATGGCCGACCTGGACGCCGCCGGCCGAGATGGTGGCGCGCGACCCGAATGCGGCGAAATGGGCGGCCGGCATGCCCGGCGGGCCGGACAATCCGCTCGGCGCGCGCGCGCTCTATCTCTACGAGGGCGACCAGGACACGATCTACCGCATCCACGGCACGGTGGAGCCCTGGACGATCGGGCTCGACGTTTCCTCCGGCTGCATCCGCATGAACAATGACGACGTCATCGACCTGCATTCGCGCATCGAGATCGGCGCCAAGGTGATCGTGCTGATGCAGGGGGCAGCGCTCTACAAGGGCGTTTGAGGCGGTATAGGCAAGACGGGTCGCTTGAGAGCGGCGCGTCGGCGCAGGCACCTTGCGGGCGCCAGGAAAGAACCGATCGGCCGCCGGGGACACGGGTGGTCGATCGCGCGAAGAAACAGGGACAGAAGATGCGAAGGGGAGGATACGTGGTGAGCGAGGGGATATTGCGTATGAAAGGCCTTGTTCTGGCGCTGGCGGCCACGGCCGCGATCAGCGGTTGCCAGTCCGCGCCCAAGCCCGAGGATATGGCGCGCACCAGCCTGCAGACGGCGCCGGCTGATCTGCAGCTTCTGTGTGCCCATGCGGCCGCCGGTGCTGCCCAGGTCGACAGCGCCAAGGTCTTGCCGACCAGTTCACGGGCGCTCGATGCCGCCTCCTACAGCGTCGACCTCGACGCCGCCGGCCGCAAGTTCACCTGCATCGTCGACACCGCCGGCAGCGTGAAGTCGGTCACGCCGGTCTAGCAGACAACCCGGCCGCGGCCATGCTGCCGGCCGTCAATCACCAATATTGAACAGCGTCGAAGGATCGGCAACGACGGGCGCTGCGTAGAAGGTCAGGCGCGCCGCGTCCATCAGCAGCAGCGGCTGGTCCATCTCGACCGAGAGACTGGTGATCCAGTCCTGGAAGTCGCGCACGCGGTCGGCGTAATCGGCCGAAACATCGTGTGCCTCGGACGGGTCGGCGCCAAGATCGAAGAGTTCGACCTTTTGCGGCAACGTCGCCTTCCAGACGAGCTTCCAGTTGTCCCGGCGCACGGCGCCGCCCATGGGGTCGACGTTGTAGACGACCTCGGTGCGCGGCGTCGGCTTGCCCTCGCTCAAAGAGGGCCAGAGGTTGATGCCGTCGAGCGGCTGGTTCTTGTCGAGCGTCGCGCCGACGATCGCTGCCAGCGTCGGATACATGTCGACCACATGGACCATGCCTGCGACCTTGCCGGGCTTGATCTTCTTCGGCCAGTTGGCAAGCGCGACCACGCGGGTGCCGCCCTCGTAGAGCGTGCCCTTGCCGTCGCGATAGGGGCCGTTGTCGGCCGGCAGCCCGCCGCTCACCTTGCTGTCGCCGGCAAAGAGCGAACTCGTCACACCGCCATTGTCGCTGTGAAAGACGATCATCGTGTTGTCGCGCATGCCGCGTTTTTCGAGCGACGCCAGCAGCTTGCCGATACCGTCGTCGAGCACGGAGATCATCGCCGCATAGGCACGGCGGTTCTTGTCGGCGATGTGCTTGTAGCGCTCGAGATAGTCATCGGGCGCCTGGAAGGGCGTGTGCGGCGCGGTGAAGGCGAGGTAGAGGAAGAGTGGGCTTGCGGGATCGTGGCTTTCGACCACCCGGGCTGCCTCGTCGCCGATCAGCGTGTTGTCGAAGCCGGTCTCTTCGAGCGGCCTGTTGCCACGGTACCAGTCCTTCACCCCATGGGAGGCGTGCTTGAAGTGGTCGATCTCGCCGACCAGCGCGCCATAGAAGGTGTCGAAGCCGCGCTGCTTGGGCCAATATTCCGGCTTGGCATGGCCGAGATGCCACTTGCCGACCAGCGCGGTTCTGTACCCGGCATCCTTCATGACCTGGGAAAGCAGGTATTCGTCGAGCGCCAGACCGTAGGTACCGGGCGAGGGGATCACGCCCGTCTGCAGGCCATAGCGCAG
This sequence comes from Ensifer sp. SL37, assembly GCF_026672675.1. Lineage (NCBI taxonomy): Bacteria > Pseudomonadati > Pseudomonadota > Alphaproteobacteria > Hyphomicrobiales > Rhizobiaceae > Ensifer > Ensifer sp. SL37. Next base: position 3,002,076 of record NZ_JAPPRN010000006.1, read on the forward strand.
CGGGTAGCGGCCGGTGAGGAAGGCTGCGCGCGTCGGCGTGCACATCGGCTGGGTGTAGAACTGGTCGAAGGTTACGCCGGTCGCCGCCAGCCTGTCGAGATTGGGTGTGCTGATGTCCGAGCCGCGGAAGCCGACATCGCCCCAACCGAGATCGTCGGCGATGATGTAGACGATGTTCGGCGCCGTCGCGCCGGCTGCTTGTGCCGCATTCGGGGCAAGAGCCGCAAGGCTCGCCGGCAGCCCGGCAGCAACGGCGATCGCCGCACTGCTCATGAGAATGTCGCGCCGGGTCAGGCCGGCTTCCGGATCCGCCTCAGCCGTCTTGCCGCCGCATGCGTTTGCACGGGCGTTGTTCGCTTGCAGTTCAGACATGCGCACCCCCTGGAAATGCGACCCGACCGGACGGCGGATCTTTTATTCGATTTTTCTAATATCTGCACCTTCCGGTAGCGCCGTCAATTAACATTGTCGTGGTGGCAAAGGGGCGAAATGGCGCGTCGTTGACGGCCTATCGACGGCTGTATCGTTGAGCTGTCGCGGCACTGTCACCGATAATTTTCATGGAATTAAGCTTTGTGCGGTGCAAATAATGCTGCAGTGCAAATAGTATTTGGAGAATTGCGTTGTTTGGTCAGTATATTTTCCAGAACTTCTTCCAAGTTTGGAAAATCTGTGCTCTCATAGGTTTAGTTGGAAGGAGGACATGCCATGCTCTCGTTCTTCGAGCACTTTGCACTTTTCGACGCCTTGATCGTTGCGGCGATCTGCACGCTTCTGATCCTGAGTTACTTCAGCCGCGAGGCCTGAGGGCGCGGGGAAGCAAAACGGGGTCCGTGGACGACCCGGAGGGGTTCCGCAATGGCGGCGGGCGCTTCAAGCTTGCCGTCGCTGAACCGCGACAACACGTGGCGTCGTGCACTTCGATCGGCATCGCTTTACTGTCGTAGCGCTGAACCGGCTCAAGCCGTGCGCCGTGCCGAAACATGCAGCCAGCGGGTCGGTTCGCCGTCGTAGCCGCTTCCATCGGCCTCGCTGATGTCAGGCTCGGGCCAGCCGGCGTCTTCGAAGCAGGCGCGCAGCCAGTCGGCTGAGGGGTAGTTGAAGTAGCGGCCGAAGCGGTCGTGGCCTTCCGTCTCGCCGGCCTTGAAACTCGCCTGCAGAAGACCGCCCGGCTTCAGCGTCCGGCGAATGCGTGTGAGCACGTCGGCAAGCTCCGTGCGCGGCACATGCAGAAGCGAGGCCTCGGCCCAGATGCCGTCGAACCGTCCTTCCCAAACGATCTCCTGAAACGTGATGACTTCGACCTTGCGGCCGATGCGCACTTCGGCTTCCCGCGCCAGTTCCGCCGAACCGTCGCAGGCGCTGACGTCGAAGCCATGGTCCAGCAGAACAAGGCTGTCATGCCCGCCGCCGCAGCCGAGATCGAGCACCGAGGCGCCGGGGGCGAGACGGGCCATGAAGGCCGCGAGACGGGTTGCCGGCGGCTTGCGTTCGCGCGCCGCATAGGTGGCGGCATTGTCGCGATAGAAGGCGAGGGTGTCGTCGTCGGGTTTTGTCATCGATGCTTTCTGGGCGTTGGCGCCGGCGTGGGAAGGGCGATTGCCTTGGGCTGCGAAATCCGTTCCGTCAGCGTTTCGCCATGGGTCGTTTTTCTCCGTTCGAAGCCCGAGAGCAGATTAGACGAAGATGGCGGCAGGCGGAGCAAAAAATATCGGCATGCTGCGGTTAAAGCGGGCTGATCGACAGGCCTGACGCTTCCGGATAAGCATGTGGCAGTTGTCCTCAGCCGGAACCTTCAATGGCCGATCTCCCCATTCTCCTGACCTTCGTTGCTGCACTCTTCGTTCTGGAGATCACGCCCGGTCCGGACATGATGCTGGTGCTCGCCCGCGGGATCGGGCAGGGGCGCCGGGTGGCGCTGCTAACGGTGGTCGGCATGATCTTCGTCGCCGGCGTCGTGCAGGTAGGCCTGCTGGTCCTCGGCGTCGCCTCGCTGCTGAAGGCCTATCCCGCCGGGCTCATGCTTCTGCAGTGGGTGGGGGCCGCCTACATGCTCTATCTCGGCGCGCGCATGGTCTGGTCGAGTTTCGGCGATGCGGCCGAAAGCAAGCGGCTGGCGGCGACCGAGGTGTCCGACTGGCGCGCGGTCCGCGAGGGAACGATCAACAGCCTGACGAACCCGAAGTCGCTGCTCTTCATGTTCGCCTTCCTGCCGCAGTTCGTGGACCCGACCGCCGGCCCCGTTTGGCTGCAGCTTGCCGTGCTCGGCACCGTGCAGAAGCTTGCCGGCATCCTTTCGCTCGGTTCGGTAGCGCTTGCTTCGGGAACGGTCGGGCAGGCGCTTTATCGTTTTCCGCGGCTGCTCGTCTGGCAGCAGCGTTTTACCGGCGCCGTCATGCTGGGGCTCGGCCTCCGGCTCCTGTTTGCAGGCAACGCCAGCGCGCCGGCGGTCAAAACGTAAGGCGGTGCTGTCCCCGCTGGGCGGGGACAGCACTTGAATGACGTTGCTTGATGGCAGAGTGCCTAGGTATTCTGCCGCGTCGTGTCGATTGGCCGGGTGTGGAGCCGGCAATGCCTACGGTCTCACTTGGCCGCCTGGGTCGTGCCGAGCACGTAGTCTCCGTCCCAGTGCCAGATCTGCTTGTCGTCAACCGTGACCTTCACGATCGCCTGGAAGCCAGCGAGCGTGCCGCTGCCGGCGTGGAACGCACAGGTGCCGAGCGGCGGCTTGGCCGTATCGTAGACGACGCAGTATCCGAGCGCCGAGTCGCCGTTTCCGACAGCGATGACGGCGGTGCTGCTGGAGAAGAGGGGATTGGCGACCACCGGTCCATAGTAGAGGATTTTGCTGCCAGCCGGGATCGCTTCGAGGTTCGATTCCGTAATGGTGCAGAAGCTCGGGGTGTCGCCGGTGAACTGGCTGCACTCCTTGGCGATCTTGAGGGGTTGCGTCTCCGGCGCTGCGGGTGCCGCCGACGCCGCTTGTGTCAGCGCCAGGGCGGCGCCAGCCGACAGGATAAACAGTCTGCTCATGGCCTAGTCCCTCCGGTCGAATTGAGGGGAGAAATTTTACGCTTCGCCTCCTTCTCCGGCAATTTGCCACTTTGGGTTATCAGGCGCCGGGTGCCGCTGGCGGCGCAAGGACAAGCGGACGACGGGCGTCTGTGCGATTGGGGCCAAGCGACGCGAGCGTAGCGGTTGAGCGGATGGCTTGCTTTACCTCATGGCGCGTGGCATCCGGCTCAAGCTGACGTGACGTCAGGTCCTGGACGTAGCGTGCGCGGAGCCCCAAAAGCCCGAAAAGCGCACGGAATTAGGTCAATAATATTGACATAAATTGGTCGTCATGGTCCTGTCGCTTCACCGTCCAGAGCATCCTTCCTTCCAGGGGGATCGCCCGAAGCGGGAAGATGCTCTAAACAAAAAACCAGAGCGTGCTTTGTGCGTTCATGCGAACGCACGGCGCTCTAGAATGACGCGGGAGGAAGCGGAGAACCGCTTTCCGCTTATAATCTCTGAGGAAACACCCCATGCTGGATTGGGAACATATCTTCGCGACGCGCTCGAACCGGATGCGCGCTTCGGAAATCCGCGAACTGTTGAAGCTGCTCGATCGCCCCGACATCATCTCGTTTGCCGGCGGCATTCCCGATCCCGCGCTGTTTCCGGATGCGGAATTCAAGGACGCCTATGCGGAGATCTTTTCCGGCCCGGTCGTGAGTGCCGCACTGCAGTATTCGGTCAGCGAAGGCTACAAGCCGCTGCGCGAATGGCTTGCCAAGCAGATGGCCGATCTCGGCATTCCCGCCGGCGCCGACAACATCTTCATCACGTCCGGTTCGCAGCAGGGCCTCGACTATCTCGGCAAGCTGTTCCTGTCGCCGAACGATACCGCACTTGTCACCTGGCCGACCTATCTCGGCGCGCTGCAGGCCTTCAACGCCTATGAGCCGACCTACGACCAGCTGAACCCCAACGGCAACCGCACGCCGGAAGCCTACCGTCAGGCGGCGGGCGAGGCGGGCGGCCGCGTTAAGTTTGCCTATCTCTCGGCCGACTTCGCCAACCCGACCGGCGAGACCGTCGACCGGGCCGGCCGCGAGCGCGTGCTGACGCTAGCCGAAGAGCTCGACATTGCCGTCATCGAAGACGCGGCCTACCAGTCGCTGCGCTATGACGGCGAGCCGGTGCCGCCGATCCTGGCGCTCGAAATCGCCAAGAAGGGCGACATCAACAACACCCGCACGATCTATTGCGGCTCGTTCTCGAAGACGCTCGCTCCCGGCCTTCGCGTCGGCTGGGTCTGCGCCTCGGAAAAGGTGATCCGCAAGCTCGTGCTCTTGAAGCAGGCAGCCGATCTGCATTCCTCGACCATCAACCAGATGGCGATCTGCACCGTTGCCGAGCGCGGCTTCGATGAGCAGGTGGCGAAGATCCACCGGGTCTACAAGCAGCGCCGCAACGCCATGCTCGCAGCGCTTGAAAAGTACATGCCCGAGGGCGTGTCCTGGACGAAGCCGGAAGGCGGCATGTTCGTCTGGGTGACGCTGCCAAAGGGCATGGACGGCGCCGCACTGCTTGCAAAATCGATCGAGACCGCCAAGGTCGCCTTCGTTCCCGGTCGCGCCTTCTTTGCCGATGGCTCGGGCGAAAACACCCTGCGCGTTTCCTTCTCCTGCGCCAACGATCAGATGATCGACGAGGGCATCCGCCGGCTCGGCGACCTCATCCGTGGCGAAGTTGCGGCTCTGGCGGCTTAAGGCTTCGTCAGACCTTCTTCATTTTGAGAAACGCGCTTGCTCCTGCGGGCGCGTTTTTCTTTTGGCTGGTAAAACCTTCGTGTTTTAGTCAAGATGACGCATTGATCGAAGCGGGGCCTTCCGATAGTTAGAACGTGACATGACCGGGCCACCCCCGGCCACGTAAGCGTTAACGTCACTCAACGCGTATGATCGAACGGCCAGAAGCGGCTTCGATCTGCGCGACTGTGTCCTGCGGATCGAGCTTTTCGAGGCCCTCCAAAGGATGCAAATGGACAATTCTCCCAACTATTCCCATCTCCCGACGCCGCGCATCGAGCGTGTTCGCCATGAGCTGAAGCGCCGCTCGCTCGTCGTTTCCGGCATTGAGCGGGTGACGCCGAGCATGCTCCGGATCACGCTCTCCGGTGAGGATCTCGCCGACTTCGTCAGCCTCGGGGCGGATGACCACATCAAGATCTTCGTGCCCGGCGCAAACGGCACCGAAGAGCGCCGGGACTATACGCCACGGCGCTACGACACAGACGCGCGCGTTCTGGCGCTCGATTTCGCGTTGCACGAGGCTGGCCCCGTGACCGCCTGGGCAATGGCGGCCTCCGTGGGCGACAAGCTCGAGATCGGCGGGCCGCGCGGTTCGGCGGTCGTGTCTGGAGATTTCACGCGATGGCTGCTGATCGGCGACGAGACGGCGCTGCCGGCGATCGGGCGGCGGATCGAGGAGACGCCGGCGGGGCATCAGATCACCAGCGTCGCCACCGTCACCGGGCTGGACGAGCGGCAGAAGTTCCGCACCAAGGCGGCGCTCACCACCCATTGGGCCTATCGCCCGCTCGATCAAGCGCACGATCCCGCAGCGCTGCTTGCCGTCGTGCGTCAAGTGGCGCTCGAGCCCGGCACCTTCGTCTGGATCGCGGCCGAAGCCGCAGTCACCCGGGCGATCCGCACCCATCTCGTCGAGGAGCGCGGCTTGCCGCTCAGCTGGCTGAAAGCCTCCGGCTACTGGGTGAAGGGCAAGGCCGACAGTACCGAGAAGTTCGAATAGACATCACGCTTTCCGGCGCCTTTGCTCGGGCATCACGACGGGAACGCTCGGCCGGCGGATCAAAAGATCCGCGCAGGCCCTGCTGCGGTTACCTCCGGCGCGCCTCTCTCGAGCGGCGCCTGCCGCCCTCATGCCGGCGGAACAAGGCCGGGAAAACATGTCGTGGGCTCGGGTGCGCAATTGCCTTGTCGCGGAGAGTCAGGTCATTTCGCATCTTTGGGCGACGTCGATCCGATCACGCGGATCGACTGGTGCCATCAATGGTTCACTTCGAGGGCAGGGCAGGCTTGGACCTCATCGACGATCAAGCGCAATCCGATCAACCGACGCCGCGCATGTATGCCTGGGCGCGCAATTCAGCGGCCTATCGGCTGGCGCGGCAGATGCTGACGGAAAAGCAGCTCTTCGACGCCATCTCGCGCAAGGCGCGGGAGAAGTTCGAGGATATCAGCGTGAACCAGGTGGAGCTGCTGGCGGCTGTGGCCGTGACCTTTGCCTATGACAATGGCGCGCTCAACGACAAAGCTTATGCCGAGATCAAGACCCGCTCGGCCATGCGCGGCGGCAAGTCGAAGCGGGCGATCGCTCAGAAGCTGTCGGAAAAGGGCGTCGCGCGGGACGCCGTCGCTGCGGCGGTGGCGGAAGCCGACGATCTCTATGCGGCCGTCGTCTTGGCGCGAAAGCGCGCCTTCGGGCCGTTCCGCAAGGCGGCGCTCGACGAGAAGCGTACGGCCAAAGAGCTCTCCGCCTTTGCCCGGGGCGGCTTCAGCTTCGAACTGGGCAAGCGGGTCTTTGCGATGTCGGTCGACGAGGCCGAGGACATTTTATTTGCAGGCCGCTCGCTCTGACCTAAGGGGGCAGGTCGTGTTGTCTGATTGGTCTTCCTGTTCGCCTGGGTCAGGCCTCAGGCGATCGGCAAGGACCTTGCCGCCGCGGGGGCGGGCATGCTGGCGCTCGCCCTGATCTCCGGCATCGTCCAGTACGCGCTTGCCTTCTGGCTCTACCTGATCGGCCTCAAGCGCCTGCCGGCGAGCACGACTGCGCTGTTCCTGACCCGGACGCCCGTCTTTGGCATCGGGCGTAAAGGCCGCGGCAATTACCCGCGCTTCAGCGCCGGATCGTCCATCGCCGGATTGTAGAATAGCGAAAGCGTCAGGCTGCGGGCGATGCGTTCGGCCGTGGCAATGAACCAGGCCTTGGCCTCGCCGTTCGGGGCGATGTCGTCGAGCGTCGTGGAAAAGAGATCAAGCCATTTCGGAAAGAGATCCGGCGTCATGTTGGCGACGCCGACATGCGCCTGCACCGGCTTGCCGCCATAGGCGCCGTTGCGGAAGGCGACGGCCGACCAGAAGCTCTTCATCTTGTCCATGTGCTCCGGCCAGCGGCCGGAAAGCCTGGCGTCGAAGACGGGGCCGAGATCGGGATGGGCGAGCACGCGGGCGTAGAAGGTCTCGACGAGACGATCGATGAAGGCCGCATCGATGCCGATCGCCTTCATCTCGGCTTCCGCTCGTTCGCGGATTGCTGCGACATGAGCGGCGCGGCCCTGCAAGTCGTTGTCGTCCATCCCGATGTCCCTGTCTCGATGCCCATGTCTCGATGCCCATGTCTCAGGCCCAGGCCCTTATCTTTGGCGTCTTGCATATAGGCATGCGGGGGCGTCGCGCCAGAGGCCGAAGGGGCGATTGCGTCAATCTGTCAGAGGTAACGCTGGGTGAGTTTTGCCAGTGCTGTTCTACCCGGGCTTGCAACGGATTGCCCGCGTCGCGCGTCTCAGTAACGGTTGCGAGCCGGCACGTCGTAACTGTTACGTACTTGGACACCCACCCCCGCACGCGCATCATCCGCCCGGTCCTCGACAGCAGTGCATTTCCGATCGCCTTAACTAGGAGAGTACGATGAGCATGCATGACGATAACAAGGCTGCGCCAGCGATGGCCGAGAATGGGGTAACGGATGTCAGCCGCCGCGATCTCCTTCTCAGTGGAACAATTTTTGCAGCCGCGTCGCTGGTGGCAGGCGCTGCTTCGGTAAGCCCTGCCAAGGCGCAATCCTCTTCTTCCGCGAGCGGCAAGCCGCCAAACATCCTCGTCATCTTCGGCGACGATATCGGCATTCCGCAGATCAGCGCCTACACGATGGGGCTGATGGGCTATCGCACGCCCAACATCGACCGGATCGCCGCCGAAGGCGCGATCTTTACCGACAGCTACGGCCAGAACAGTTGTACGGCGGGCCGCGCCTCCTTCATTCTCGGCCAGGAGCCTTTCCGCACCGGGCTCTTGACGATCGGCATGCCGGGCGACCCGCACGGCATCCAGGACTGGATGCCGACAATTGCCGACGTGTTGAAGACCAAGGGGTATTCGACCGGCCAGTTCGGCAAGAACCACCTCGGCGACCGCGACGAGCATCTGCCGACCGCACACGGCTTCGACGAGTTCTTCGGCAACCTCTACCACCTCAACGCCGAGGAAGAGCCGGAAGGCTATTTCTATCCCAAGGATCCGGAGTTCAAGAAGAAGTTCGGCCCGCGCGGCGTCATCAAGTCGAGCGCCGACGGCAAGATCGAGGACACCGGCGCGCTCAACACCAAGCGCATGGAAACGATCGACGAGGAATTCCTGACGGCTGCCAAGGATTACATCGACCGGCAGGTGAAGGCCGACAAACCGTTCTTCTGCTGGTTCAACTCGACCCGCATGCATGTCTTCACCCACCTGAAGCCGGACTCGCTCGGCAAGACCGGCAAGGGCATCCATGCCGACGGCATGGTGGAGCATGACGGTCACGTCGGCCAGCTCCTGAAACAGCTCGACGATCTCGGCATCGCCGACAACACCATCGTGCTCTACACCACCGACAACGGCGCGGAACTGGCGCTGTGGCCGGACGGCGCGCAGACGATGTTCCACGGCGAGAAAGGCACGACCTGGGAAGGCGGTTTCCGCATTCCGATGATGGTGCGTTGGCCGGGCGTGGTAAAGCCGGGCACGCAGATCAACGACCCGGTGACGCTGATGGACTGGCTGCCGACCTTTGCGACCGCCGCCGGCATCGCCGACGTCAAGGAAGAGATGAAGAAGGGCTTCAAGGGCACGTCGAAGACCTTCAAGGTGCATCTCGACGGCTACGACCTGACGGGGCTGTTGAAGGGCGAGGCGAAGGAGCCGCCGCGTGACTCGGTCTACTACTTCGACCAGGGCGGCAACCTCAACGCTATCCGCTGGAACGACTGGAAGCTGAGCTTCGCCCAGGCGAGCCACGGCAACATCGCCACCGCCACCCGTGAGGTGCCGAGCTGGGCCGTCATCGCCAACCTGCGCATGGACCCCTACGAGCGCGGCATGGAAGACGGCGGCGGGGCGATCGAGTTCCTCGCCCGCAACATGTGGCTGCTGGTGCCGATCCAGGGCAAGATCAAGGAGTTCTTCGCCGACTTCAACGATTATCCGTACCAGGCCGGCAGCACGCTGAACGCCAGCGGCATCAACTATGGCTGGCTTGCGCAGCAGGCAGCGATGAAGCGGCTGGGCGAACTGGAAAGCCTGGCGCCGCGGTAAAGAGCGGAAAGACTCCGCCGCCGGCGACCGCTGGCGGCGGGACGCAAAGCGCCGGCGGCTTGTAAAAAGGCCGCCACCTCTTGCCGCGGGTCAAGGTCCGGCGGCATCCCTTGCGTAATTCCTTGCGTTCGATCGCAAAAAGGAGCGTGCGATGTGCCTGCGGAGTCTGCGTGCCCTTGCCCTACACACGGCGATCCTGGTGGCGTTGCCGACAGTGGCGCCGGCACAATCGGTGCTGACTCAGGCCATACGCACGAGCGAGGCGCAGGAGCCAGCGCTGATCCATGCCGACCAGCAGTCCGCGGCGCAACAGAAGCTCGATACGCTTTATGCCAGGCTGGGCAAGAGGCCGAACATCGTCTGGCTCGTGGTTGATGACATGGGCTATGGCGATCCCGGCGCCTATGGCGGAGGTGCTGCGATCGGCGCTGCGACACCCAACATGGACAGGTTGGCGCGCGAGGGCCTGAGGCTCACCTCGGCCTATTCGCAACCCACCTGCACCCCGACGCGCTCGGCGATCCTGACGGGCCGGTTGCCGGTTCGCACCGGCCTGACGCGGCCGATCCTTGCCGGCGACAAGATCACCAAGAACCCCTGGGCCGACGAGATTTCCCTGCCGACGCTGCTTGGTGGGGCAGGGTACAAGACCGTGCTCTCGGGCAAGTGGCATGTGGGCGAAAGCGAAGGCATGCGGCCGCACGAGGTCGGGTTTGATGAATTCTACGGCTTCTACGAGGCCGAGAAGGAAATCACCCAAGGGGTCGACAAGCGGCGTTACCCCGATCTGGTGCTGAACCCCGAGCGGCTGGCGATGCTGAGGAAGACCGGATCGAGCACGGCGCTGGTACAGGCGGTAAAGGGCGGGCCAGTCAGCCAAGTCGAAGAGATCGACAGCATCGAGAAGATGGCCGAAGGCGATCGGATGCTCAAGGAATTCACGGTGAAGAAGATCAAGGAGCTTGCGTCGGGAACGGCGCCGTTCTTCCTCGAACACTGCTTCATGAAAGTGCACGCCGACAATTTCGCCTCCAAGGCCTTCGAGGGCAAGAGCGGCAGCAAGTACCCCTACAAGGACGACGTGGTGGAGGTGGATGCCTATATCGGCGAGATCGTCGACGCGCTCGATCAGGCCGGCGTCCTCGACAATACCTTCATCTTCGTCACCTCCGACAACGGCCCGCAGCTCGATAGCTGGCCGGACAGCGGCTATACGCCGTTTCGCGGCGCCAAGGGATCGGCCTGGGAGGGCGGCATCCGCATCCCGGCGATCGCCTACTGGAAGGGCATGATCAAGCCCGGCCGCGAAAGCGACGAGCTTTTCGACCTGATGGACCTCTTCAACACATCGCTGAGCCTTGGCGGCATCAGAGACAAGGTGCCGACCGACCGCTACATCGACGGCATCGACCAGACCTCGTTCCTGCTTGACGACGACGGCCGGTCGAACCGCGAGAAGGTGTTCGTCTGGAACGAGCAGAACCTGATGGCGATGCGCATGTACGAGTACAAGATCCACGTGAAGGTGGTGGAAACCAAGGCCCAGTGGCTGAACATCGACATGACGACGGTGAGCGACGTCGGCCTCGCGCCGTGGCTCTTCAATCTCTACATCGATCCGAAGGAGGAATATCCCGTCGGCCACCGAATGAACGCCTTCCTCGCCTCGATGCTGGCCGAGATGAAGGCGCATGCCGCCACCTTCAAGAAATACCCGGCGAAGAACATCGGCCTTGGACAGTGAGCGATCCGGTACATAACAGGGGACGTCGTGGATTTTCAGTGGACGCGGCGGGGATTTTCGGGCGCCGCGCCGTCGCAGTGAGGTCCGGTCGCGACTTCGTCTTGCCGCCGTGAGAGGGGCAGTCGAGATAGCGCTTTCGCGATTGCGCCCAGCGACACCACATCCTAGTTTCCCGCCAAATCTGCCGGGAGCTGAACCATGCGAATTCGACCTGCGGTCAAGGACGACCATCCGGCGCTTTGCGCGATCGACAGCGTTGCGGCCGACGATCTGAAGCGACGCGCCGACATTGCCGACTGGATCCAGCAGGGCTGCTGCCATCTCATCGAGATCGAGGGAGAGGCTGCCGCCTATGGCGTGCTGACCCACCACTTCTTTGGCCAGGCCTACATCGAAATGCTGATGGTGGGGACGTCCTGGCGCCGGCGTGGTCTGGCTGGGACGCTGATCGCCCACTTTCAATCCATGTCGTCGGGCGCGAAACTCTTCAGCTCGACCAACATGTCGAACCGTCCGATGCAGGACCTGTTGGTCAAGGCCGGGTTCCGGCCGAGCGGCTACATCGACAATCTCGACGAGAACGATCCGGAGATCGTGTTCTACAGCCCCCCAAGTCGAGCGTGACCTGAGGGGCTGGATAGCGTGGGGCTCAGGCGGCCGCGCCGAGCTCGGCGAGGTGGCCGGCGAGGTCGGTGCCCCGACCGGCGGCGTTGATCGTGTCGAAATATTCGTGCCAGCCGGATTGGGCGATGCCGGCGACGAGGGCTTCGAGTGCTGTCGCGTCCGGGCAGCGCCACACGGCGAAGAAGGTCTGCGATGCCGCATGCAGCTTCGACTGGTCGACCTTGCCGAAGGTGATGAGCTCGACGCCGAGCGCCGACAGGCCCGGCATGGCGGAGCCGATCGCGGCCAGGAACTGCTGGCGCCCCTGACGGGGAAGGGCGAGCCACGCCGGCTTGGCGCTGTAAAGTTCGGTCAGGTAGTGAGGCATAGTCTGCTTTCTTGTTGTCAGTCTGAGGTTATGCCATTCCGGGCGCTCTCAAGCGTTTGCGGAACTGGATCTGGTGGGGATGGATCGAAGCGCGCGGCGACAGATGCGCGATGTCGCGGGTCCTGAGCTTTCGGCGGACCAGCGTGCCGCCAGCGCCTGGACCCACTCGGGCCGATCCTTGGCCGCATCGTTCAGCCAGTTGCCGACCGAATCCTGCACGTAAGGTGAGGGATCGGCGCGCAACGGCTCGAGCACGGGCAGCGCGCGTTCGGGTTCTTTCTTGAGCACTGAGAGATGGGCGCACCAGACGCCGCGCGGGCGGATGGATTCCGAGGCGAAACGGCGGATGCGTTCGGATGGATCTGATGTCCACTCTGCCGCCAGCAGGGCGATCGCTTGATCCAGATCGGCGGCGAGATGCGGGCGAACGGCGATCCAGGCCCATTCGCGAACACCGAAATGGCTATCGTCGGCCAGCGAGCCGGATCGCGGCCAGCCGCTCGGCGAGGGTCATGTTTTCTCCGGCCGCCACCACGAAACAGGCCCAGCCGCGCACCGTGTCCGAGGAATGCTGCTTGAGCGTCTCGAAAGTCGAGGGGCCGAGGCGCTCTCCGATCAGCCGGGCGGCAAGCGGCATGCGCCGGGAGATGCCGGCCGACGCGGCCGATGTCATCTCGGCAAGGGCATCGTCGTCGATGCCGGGCACGATGTTGCCCATCAGCGCTGCGAAATCGACCGCGAGGCATTCGGTCAAGGTGATGGCTTGCGCTCCGGCGTTCAGCTGCGCCAGGCGCTCGGCGCCAATGCCGCTGGCGCCGCGTTTCTTGGTCTTGCTCTCGCTCACGTCTGTGTTTCCGGCGTGTTCTTGGGCGTGGCGCCGGTCTCCAGATTTTGCCAGATGCGCTTGAGCAGCCGGTGGAACGTCTGGTGTTCATCGGCGCTGAAACCGGCAAACAGCGAGGCGATCCAGGCGCTGTGTTCGCCCAGCAGATCGCGGGCAGTCCTGCGGCCGGTTTCGGTGAGCATTACCGCGATCTTGCGCCGGTCATTAAGGCCCGAGCGGCGCTCGACGAAGCGATCGCGCTCCAGGCCGTCGAGGAGCCCGGTGATGGTGGCGCGCGTCACGCCCGCGCGATCGGCAAGCTCGTGCGGCGACAGGCCCTCGGGTTGATCGTTGAGCAGGAAGAGGGTAACGAACTTGCCTTCCGACAGCCGGTGGGGTGCCAGTCTTGCGGCGCAATCCCGGTCGATCGCGCCTGACAGCGCCAGCAGTTCGAAGCAGGCGCGCATGTTGCCGGTCTCGGCGACCGCACGACGCTCGGCTTCCTGCAACATGGCCCGGTGTTTTTGTTCCAGCATTGTCATAAGGCGACAGATAATAAGGCGCCTAATTAGAGTCAACGGCTTCTTCGTTGTCGACTGTGGATGGGGCGGCAGACTTGTCCTACCGCCCGATCATTCGCTCCTGCATTTCTTCGCCGATGAAGCAATTGTAGCCCTCACCGAACCGGGCTGCGCGCACCGTTTCGGGCGACAGGCGGCTTATCTCCAGGCCGGAGATTTCGATGATCAGCTTGCGCAGGATGGCGCGGGCGAACTCGCCGCTGTCCGTCACCTTCACCAGAAAGGCGCCGTCGCCGCCGATCACGCATTCGCGGTAATAGGCGTCGAGATCGGGGATCGCGGCGGAGTCCGAGGCGGCGTGCGTCTTCAGCATGATCGGCAGGCCGTCGATGGTGATGCCGCGGGCAACGGTGGAATTGCGGGCGACAGGGGCGGGGACGCCGGAATTGTTGGGACCGTCGCCCGAGATGTCGATGACGCGGCGGCTGCCCTCAAAGGGGCTGTAGTCGAACAGCCGTCGGGTGAAGGCCAGCGTGTTGGAGATCGAGGTGAAGGCGATCCGCCGGATCGGCTGCCGCCGCAGCAGCTCGGAATATTGCGAGGCCGTGCCGCGGCCGTCGATCAGCGTCCAGGGCGTGACCTGCACCGCCGAGCCGCCCCATTCGACATAGGTGACGGCGATGCGGCCGACGGGACCATTCTCGATCGCCTCGATGAGGGCGGGCTCCAGGAAGGCCGCGACATAGCCCTGCCGCTGCAGCCGCTGCTCGTCGAGTTCCATGGAATAGGAAACGTCGACGGCGAGCACCAGCTCGAGATCGACCCGGAGCGGTTCGGCGGAAGCACTCCCGCAGAAAAGGCAGACGTAGGCAAGAAGGATCGATCCGAGCTTCATGGCAGCCGATACCTAAGGCGAGCGGGATATCCATGCTACGCCCAAACCGACCTAGCGCAATGCGGGGTCCGGCGATGGATTGGCCGGCTAGGCCCCCTGCGGTCAGGCAAACCTGCCGGCAGGCTCTGGTCAGGTCAGCGGCGCAGCTTCTGCAAAAGCGGTTCCAGCGCCTCGATCAGCGGTTCGGGCGAAACCGGATCGCCGCCTTCCTCCCAAACATTCTGAAACTCGGCGATTTCAAGCCCGACGACTTCGCTCCCGGCAAGGACAGCACAGGCTGCACGCAGGTCATCGAGCGACAGCCCGTTTTCATGCTGGTAGTCGGTGGGCACGATGCCGGGGTTCAGCACGTCGCAGTCGAGGTGGATATAGACCGGTTGGCCGGCGACGGCTTCGGCCAGCCTTTGCGGGAGATTGGCACCGGGACGAATATGCGGAATGCGCTTCGCCTCGATGAGTTCGGCCTCGAAGGGATCGAGGTCCCGCTGGCCGACGAGCACGATATTTTCGATGGAAAGCCCACCGCCCAGACCGGACTGCCAGAGGCCGCAGGGCCCGGACAGCGCCAGCCCGCCGAGATAGCCGGTGCTGCTGGCCTCGGGCGTATTGAGGTCGCCATGGGCGTCGAACCAGACGACGACCGCATTGCCGTGGTGTCTCGCAAGGGCAGGCAGGGTTGCGAGCGAGACGGCACAGCGGCTGGTCGCTGCCAGCGAAAACGATCCCTCGGCGTAGATCACATCGAAGCGATCTCGCATGCGCTTCAGAGCCGGCATCGCGGCTTCGAGCTCGACCGTCCAGTGGCCGTTCAGCGCCGGTTCCGGATCTCCGACCGTGACCGTTTCGAGGCCGAGTTTTCGGGCGAGATGGGCGGCAACGGACTTCGCGCCGGGAATGCCGAGGTCGTTGTGATCGCCGGCGCGACCCTGAAAGCAGGTGAGGGCAATGGGCATCGATGGCGGCTCCAACTCGCGTTTGCAGCGAACGAAGCACAGAGGCGGTCGATTTGGCAAGGCTGGAAGCCGAACGGCGCAAAGCGGTTGCGTCCGTCCGGTATTCCTTCATGCCAGCGTCCTTGCTCGGTGTGCCTTCTATCCGAACACCAGCGAGCGGTGCAGTTGCGCGCCGGCCCAGGCGCCGTCGCCGACGGCAAGCGAGACGGAGTGGGGAACGCGGCCGACGTCGCCGCAGGCATAGGCGCCGGGAATGGTGGTTTCCTTGGCGGCCGTCGCCCGGATCTGCAGGCCCATCGGGGTCTCCTCGATCTCGCAGCCGAAGCGCTCGGCGATGTCGCATGAGGGCGTGGTGCGGGTGGCGACGAAAAGGCCTGCGAAGGGCAGGCGGCGGCCATCCGTCAGCACCACGTCGGCATGGCCTTCGAGCCGTGCGACCGGGGTTTCGTCGATGGTTACGCCGCGCCTGACGAGATCGGCACGGCCTTCGGCGTCGAGGGTGATGGCGCCATTGGTGAAGAAGGTCACCTTGCCCCATTCCGGAATGAGCTGCGCCTGGTGGATCGACATGGGGCTTGCCGCGATTACGGCGATCTCGCCCTGGTTCAGCTCGTAGCCGTGGCAATAGGGGCAATGGAAGGCGCTCTTGCCCCAGCGCTCGGTCAGCCCCTCGATCTGCGGCAGGCCGTCCTTGACGCCGGTTGCAAAGAGCAGGCGCCGGCCTTCGAAGGAGGCGCCGTCAGCGGTGGTAACGAAGAAGGCATCCTGCTTGCCGCTGGCTTTCTCGGCACGGCCGTCGATCCAGGTGAGCGTGGGGTATTTGGAGAGCTGCGCCCGCGCGGTTGCGGCAATCTCTGACGGGTCGATGCCGTCCTGACCGAGGAAGCCATGGGAATGGCTGGCAAAACGGTTGCGGCGAATGCCCTCGTCGATGATCGTCACGCGCCGGCGGGCGCGCAGGAGCTGGAGGGCGGCGGCCATGCCGGCATAACTGCCGCCGATGATGATGACGTCCTGTTGCATGGGTCTTCCTTTCGGTTGGGCGCAGGCCAGCCCACCGGTTTCTTGAACCAGTGTCTCGACCCGGGCTTTGGGCAATAGGGTTCCGGCCGGAAACCGCTTATGCGGTCCCGGTGTAATCGGATGTGTCGGGATCGATCACGTCAGGACGGATCGATCGGCTGCTGTCAGTGCGATCGGAGCCGGTGCCGCCGGGCAAAGTCCTCGGCTAGGTCGGCAAGGGTCACGTGGGCGAAGCGGTCGAGCAGCAGCGCCTCGGCCTCCGCAAAGGCGGTATCGAGGGCGGCGTTGACCGCCTGTTCGACGAGGCATTCCGGCATTTCCTGCCGGTTGCCGATGGCAAAGATCGCGGGTTCGCCGAGTGTTTCGTGCAACTGCCTGAGCGTCACGGTCTTGAGATCGGCAGTGATCGCCCAGCCGCCCGCATGGCCGCGGGCGGAGGAAACGATGCCGGCATCGCGCAGGAAACCCATGGTGCGACGAACGACCACCGGATTGGTGCGCATGCACATGGCAAGCTCGTCCGAGGTCAAGGGCTCGCCGCGCTCGGCCATGTGCAGGAGCGCGTGCAGGACGGAGGAAAGGCGGCTGTCTTTTTTCATGTAACTTCAATTATTACGAATCGAAGTACGATGCAAGCGGTACCTCTAGCTCACGCCTAAAAGTGCCAAGCGACAGAGGCTTGCCTGACGAGGTGCCACTCCTGTTGTCAGCGCATTCGGCTAAGATCGCCGGTATGCCCACCACCGCTCTTCGACTGGGGTCTTCGGTCCGCCGGAAGCTTGTACCGTGAAGACAGACGTTATCGTTTCATAGCTGAAATCCGCGACCACCTCAGTTGCAACAACTTCACAACGTTCTCGATCTTCATCGTCAAAAGCTGAGTCTACTAAGAACTCGAGGACGATATTGTCGTTGTTCCAGCCGCACGTTACGGCCGATATCGTCGGCGGGACTGTTCCGAGCAAGGCGCGTTGCACGCTGAGGAGCAGTCGTTTCTCGCGATCTGACGCTGGCATAAGTACCTTCATTGCTGGGGCGGTTCGAATCTATGACGCCAGATGGATGGCCCCAAAGGGATTGTACTTGAACTCGTCCTCGTCATAGGCGTCGACGGGCAGCAATTGGGCGCCGCGGTGCTTCAGCACCGTCTCGACGCCGTCGCTGAAGACTTCGTCGGCAACGGTGTCGATCAACGCGCTCAAGGCCAGTTCGTCGTCGGAGAGGGTTTTCGGCGCGTAGACTTCGGGTATCCCGACCAGATGGAAGCCGATGCTGTAGAGATGTTCGTCGGTGCCGATCGGCCGCTTGGCAAAGGCGAGGCGGCAGGGGCGGGCAAGTGCAGCGCCTGTTTGGCCTTCGGCGTCGCGAGCAAGCTCTTTCCACCTCTCAACGCCGTGGGCGACGCCGGCGCTCTCGCCCTTGGCGGCGACGATGCCGTTATCGAGGGTGTGGGCGACCAGCCGAAGTGCGATGACTGAATGTTTGACCGCATCCTCTGCCGTCATCGGCGGGCCGAGCACATAGATGACCGAGCGATGGTCGCTGACGGCCTCTTCGTCGGCTTCGGTCCAGGCACCCTTCTTGACGCGATCCCGGCAGACTTCGAAGGATATCGGCATGCGGTCATCCGGCGCGTCCTCGGAAAACGTATAGTCGATCTCGAAACCCAGGGCGAAATCGTCGATCGCCGACTGGATCATCTCGCAAAGGTGGGAGAAGGGGCGTTCTCCGCCGAGCAGGCAGAGCACGTGACGTGGTTTGACTTCGGAAAAGCTCATGGCCGCTGTCCCCCGGTGGTTTTGGCGAAGCTGTCGCAGACACCACCACAAGATGCAAGCGGTCAGTGGATGGCTTTCCTAGGCGTGCGCCGGACTTTGGCCGCCGGCCGGCTGCTGTGCTCGTGCGACAATGACGATGCCGACGAGCGAGACGGCGAGGCCGACGGCCATGGCCCAGGAGAGAGGCTCGCCGAACATGACGAAGGCCCAGATCATCGTCACGGGCGGGCTCAAATAGAGGATGGCGGTGACGCGGGCGGGCGAGGATTTTTTCAGCGCCAGATAATAGAGGCTCCAGGCGCCGAAGGTGGCGACGAAAACGAGCCAGAGGATACCGCCGACAAAGCCCGGATCGAGCACCGGCAGAACGCTGCCCTCATGCCAGGAAAAGAGCGCGAAGATCGCTGCCGCCGACAGGCACTGGATCGAGAGGCTTTGATGCACCGGCATGGCGCCCGCCGGGCTGCGCTTCTGCAGCAGGGTCGCCAGCGCCAGCGACAGGGTGCCGAGAACTGGCAGGCCATAGGCCCAGAGCGGAACGTTGCCGATATCGAGCGACCAGCCGGAGGCGATCAAGACACCGGTCAGCCCGATGAAGGAGCCGAGCCATTGGCGGGCGGTCAAGGCCTGGCCGAGGACCGGCCAGGAGAGGATGGCGACGGCAAGCGGCAGCATGTCGGTGATCAGCGCCACGAGGCCAGTGGGCACGCCATAGGAAATCGCCAGCGCAAAGCCCGCGAGATAGCCGGACATGGCAAGCGCGCCGAAGAGCATCTGCGGCACGGCGTCCTGCAACCGGATCTTTGGCCCGACCGTCAGGGCGAAGGGCAGCAGTATGAGACCGGAGACGAGGCTGCGCCAGAAGAGGATCAGGAAGAGCGGCGCGTGATCGATGGCGAAGCGGATGCCGACGAAGCCGGCGCTCCAGGAGATCACCAGCGCGGCCTCGAGCAGGATCAGGATGACGACGGCCCACATCCGGTTTGGCCGGCGGGAAGGCAGCGCAGCGACGTCGCTCATATCAAGGGTTCCGGCTCTAGCGGCTGGGGAGGGCCGCGTCGATGGCGGCGGCGGATCGCGGGCGTTCGGCGCGGCGGCGCCGGGCCGGCATCGGCAGGGTGAGGATGAAGAGCGAGCCGACGATCAGCCCGATGCCCGCCCAGCCCTCGGCCGGCAGGCGCTCGCCGACGATGACGACGGCAAGCACGGCGGCGATGACCGGTTCAAGCAGCGACAGCGTGGTCGCCATGGTGGCCGACACGCGGGCGAGGCCATAGGCGAAGAGCACGTAAGCGACCAGCACCGGCACCAGCGCCATGTAGATACCGACGGCGACATTGGTCGACGACGCTAAAAGCGGCGCGCCGGTGAAGGCGAGCACCGGCAACAGCAGAGTGCCGCCGACACCGAAGATCGAGCCCATGGCGGCACGCGGCGGAATGCCCGCCTGCATCAGCCGCCGCGCCACCCAGGAATAGAGCGCGTAGAGCAGGCCGGAGACCAGGCCGAGCAGGATGCCGTAGAGGACCGCCGTCGCGTCGGCAGCACCGGCGCTGCCGTGGCTTTCCGAAAAGGTGAGAAGCACGGCGCCGCCAAGGCCGGCGGCGGCACCCAGCAACCAGCGAGTGGTGAGCTTCTGACCGTCGAAGATGCGCTCGATCAGCGAAGCGGCGAGTGGCGCCGAGCCGATGGAGATGACGGTGCCGATGGCGACGCCGGCGAGATGCATGGAAGAGTAGAAGGCAAGCGGATAGATCGCGACCGAGAGCGAGCCGAGGATCAGCATCGGCCACTGCGCGGCGATCTTCGCCCTGCTTTTGACGATCGAATGCAGCGCCGTCAGCGCCAAGAGCAGGCCGCCAAGGCCCATGGCGACGGCGCCGATGCCAAGCGGGCTGACCCCTGAAGCAAAGGTGGCGGTGGTGCCGGTCGTGCCCCAGAGCGCGGAGGCGGTGAGCACGCAGGCAAAGCCGACGAGAGAAGCGGAATTTCGGGAGGTCATAGCTGGTCCATGATCGAGATGGCGATCCGGCGCGCGGTCTTCAGCCGTGCGTCATGTCCGTCGAGCCCGGCACGCGACATCGCGCCTTCGAGCAGGAAGGAGAGGTGCTCCGCCGTCTCGTCGATGGCGGCACCCGCGTCGGGCTTCATCTCGGCGAGATATTGCTTGAAGAGCGTTTCCACCTCGTCCTTCTGCGAGGCGACGATGTCGCGGGCGGGATCGCCGACCGAAAGCTCGGCTGCGGCATTCAGGAGGCCGCAGCCGCGGAAGCCCCAGGAATAGGCCATTTCAGCGTGGTCGACATAGCTGTCGAAGATCGCCAGTACACGGTCTCTCGGCGTTGCCGCATGGGCCAGGCGCTCGCGGTAAAGCTCCTGCCATTCCCGGTGGCGCGCCTCGATATAGGCGTTCACCAGATCGGTCTTGGACGAGAAGTTGTTGTAGAGGCTCATCTTGGCGACGCCCGCATGCGCGGTGATCGCATCGATGCCCGTGGCACCGACCCCATCCCGGTAGAACAGTTCGGCTGCCGCCTTCAAAAGCCGCTCGCGCGCCGGCGCCTTGTCGCTCATCGCCTTCTCCAATCTATTAGGTAGACCGATCTACCTATTTTGGTCCGATGTCAAGTGACGCGGTGTTTTTCAAAGGGGATGAGGATGCTGTGATGCGCCGGCCGATCGCCGCCGTCTGTGTTTGCGGCTGTAACCGTAACGTACTTCCGCGCGTCGCACGCAACGGGTCTACTGCTCGGCATGCATTCGCACTAAATTTCGCATTGGTGGCCCGCAATGGAGTTTGCGAGGCAGCGGCGGTCGAGAGATTTCAAGGCCGCCGGCCGCGGCGTATGAGGGAGATTCGGCATGCTGCGATTTATACTCACAGGCGTGGTGCTTCTGGCCGGCGCGACGAACGTCGCGGCGCAGGATATGTTGCCGGCCGAACTCCGGGACCGCGCGATCGCCCGCCGGGCGACGGAGGCGGTGATCTGGGGCATGCCGGCGGTCAATGCCGACCTGATGCTGCAGACGATGCTTTCGACGACGAAGGCCAGGGTCAACGAAGTCGTCTACTGGTCTCGCCCGGTCAACTGGAAGAACCAGACGCTGACGCCGAACCCGGATTCGATCTATTTCATGTCCTTCTGGAACGTGAAGGACGGGCCTATCGTCATCGAGATCCCACCGGCCGAGGGCGGATCGATCGCCGGCAACATCGTCAACGCCTGGCAGATGCCGCTCGAAGATGCCGGCCCGCATGGCGCCGACGAGGGCAAGGGCGGCAAGTACCTGATCCTGCCGCCGGATTACATGGGCGAGGTGCCGGAGGGCTTCATTCCGCTTCGCTCGGACACCTTCACCGGATTTGCGCTGCTGCGTTCCAACCTGAAGAGCCATGCCGACGCCGATATCGAAAAATCGGTCGCCTATGGCAAGAAGATCAAGATCTACCCGATGCCGGTGACCGACAAGCCGCCGGAAACGGTCTTTACCGACGCCTATGACGAGCTGTTCGACAGCACCATCCGCTTCGACGCCAGCTTCTTCGACAATCTGAACCGGGTCGTCCAGACCGAGCCGTGGCTCGAGCGCGACCGGGTGATGATCGACCAGCTGAAGACGCTCGGCATCGAGAAGGGCAAGCCCTTCCAGCCAAGCGCCGAAACCAAGGCGCTGCTCGACAAGGCGGCGGCCGAAGCCAGGGCCGAGCTTTCGGCGCGCTATGACGCCGGCTTTCCTGTCATCAACGAGGGCATCCGCTGGTTCCCCGCCGGGCTGCCGGACATGGTGAAGGCCGCCTCGGAGGCCTATGCCGATCCCGGTCTCTATCCGGTCGATGCCCGAGGCGTGACCTATACGCTCGGCTTCACCGGCATCAAGCGGCTGGGCACGGCGCAGTTCTACCTGATGGCCAACAAGGACAAGGACGGCAATCCCTTCGACGGCGGCGCTAACTACCGCCTCGTCGTGCCGAAGGATGCGCCGGTCGAGCAGTACTGGTCGGTGACCGCCTACGACCGCGAGACCCATGCGCTGATCCGCAACATGGACAAGGCGAGCGTCGCCTCGATCGGCGAGGGGGTGAAGAAAAATGCCGACGGCTCGGTCGACGTCTATTTCGGCGCCAAGGCGCCTGCGGGCAAGGAGGCGAACTTCGTGCCCGTCGACCCCGCCCGCAAGTTCGAACTGCTTTTCAGGCTCTACGGCCCGGAAAAGCCGCTGTTCGAGAAAAGCTGGAAGCTGCCCGACGTGGAGAAGATGCCGTAGCGCTTGCAAATGCCGTACTTGCAAAGTGACGGTGTTGACGCATTCCGGCGGAGCCATAGCTATGCATGCAGCCGCGGGCGGAAGGAGCCACCATGTGCGGACGCGTCTATCTGAAGACCAATCTGGAGGGGTTGCTGCGCGCCTTCGGCTTTGCCGAGCGTGGCGGCGTCGAGACGATCGCCAACCAGTTTCCGCGCTATAACGGAGCGCCGACGCTCACCTATCCGATCATCATCCGCGACGTGATCCGCGATCCCGATCTCTTCGGTCCGGTCTTCGTCTCGGCCCGCTGGGGCCTGATCCCGAGCTGGACCAAGGACCCGAAAGCGGGCAGGCCGCTCGTCAACGTGCGTTCCGACACGATCGCCAGCAAATTCCGCTCGTCCTATCAGCGCCGCCGCTGCCTGGTGCCGATCGACGGCTTCTTCGAATGGAAGGACATTCACGGGACCGGCAAGGACAAGCAGCCCTATGCAATCGCCATGAAAACGGGCGAGCCGTTCTGCCTTGCGGGCATCTGGGAGAGCTGGCGGAACCCCGATACCGACGAGGATATACGCACCTTTGCGATCGTCACCACCGACGCCAACGCGATGATGACCGACATCCACGACCGCATGCCTGTCATCCTGCATCCCGACGATTACGAGCGCTGGCTTTCGCCGGAGCCGGAAGCCCCTGACCTGATGAAGCCGTTTCCGCCTGAGCTCATGACGATGTGGAAGATCGGCAGCAAGGTCGGCTCGCCGAAGAACGATACGCGGGATATCTTGGATCCGGTGGATTGAAGGAGAAGCATGCTGAAAAACGAAGGCAAATTCTGATGTCTCGAACCGCTGCCCTGCAGCTTTGCTGTGGCGACACCAATCCCTTGATTGTGGCGCCAATTGAAGGCGATCCTTCGCATGATGCGAGAGGTGTGGCCCCCGAACGAGCCGGATCGCCCGATGAGTAAGCAAGCTCAAATCTCGACAACCTCTCCGCGACCTGATCTAGATGCCTGGGTTCCAGACAGAGCGAATGGCAGGGAGTTCGGGTTTTGGTTGATGCCAGGACATGACAAATCCATCCGGCAAAACGATGTTGAAGGCCTTCGCAGCCACATTCGCAGTCCTGATCGCTGCCGTGTACATCTACGGCGAAACGCTGCAATCACACGAAAGTCCGGAAGATCAAGCCAAGGCTCGTTTGAGAAAGCACCTCGCGGAACGTGGGGAAGTCGACCGGATGCGCTACGTGACTTGCTCCCGACACGATGAACCGGAGCACAATCCGCTTCCGAATGTGTCCTACTATGTGCTGTGTGTGATCGAGCAGCCTAAGTCTGCGGGGGCAGTTGCCATCGAAGTGGCCTTCGGCCAACGCGATCAGGTGGAGTTTTGGGACCTGTCGCGCTGAAGATGACGGTAAGCGCTGCGGCGAGACCCTGGTCTTGCGGCGCAAGGCAGGTCCGAACACCGGTTCGAACGTCAGCGACCGATAGCCACAAATTTTGAAGGAAGGCCATCTCTTGATCTATCTTCTCCGCCATGGCGAAACCGTCTGGAACACGCTCGGTCGGTTCCAGGGGCAGCTGGATTCGCCGCTGACGAGGCTTGGCGTCGAGCAGGCAGATGCTGTCGCCAACCTCCTTCGCGCCGAGATTGGTGATGAGGTGCCGTCGTTCGAGATGCATGTCAGCCCGCTCGGACGGACCCGCGAAACCGCCGAAAGGGTGCAGCGGGTGCTGCCGCTTGCGAGCCGCGAGGATGCGCGGTTGATGGAGGTTTCGGTCGGCTGCTGGGATGGCATGACCAAGTTCGAGATCGACATGGAGTATCCGGGCAAACTCGATGGTTCCGATGTCTTCGACTGGTATTTCCGTTCGCCGGATGGGGAGAGTTTCGATGCCGCCTGTGCGCGGGCGGAAAGCTGGCTTGCGGATATCCGGCGGCCGACGGTCGCGATTTCCCATGGGCTGTTCGGCCGGTTGCTGCGCGGCGTCTATGCCGGCCTCTCCAGGCGGGAAATGCTGGAGTTGCCGGTGCCGCAGGATGGATTTTATCGTCTCGGCGATGGGGCGTTCAGCCTCGTCACCGGCGTATCGACCGGCCAGCAACTGGCGTCCGCTACCGAGTGAAAACACCAGCGCGGCACCTCGTGTCGGCGCCCGGGCCTTTCCAGTGGCCGCCGCCGTGGATCGACGTTTCTTCGCGGTTGGAGGGCTATCGGCCAAAGGCAGGCGCGGACTGCGCAAGCATCACGTTTGCATCACCTGCTCCAGAGCGCTCAGCAACGCCCGCGTATCCGCCGGCTTGCCGACATTGACTGCCCCCGCCAGAACCTCTCCGCCGACCTGCTCCGGTTTTTCATAGGCGCTGGCAAGCACGAAGGGCACGCTCTGCGCCCGAAGCGCCTCCGCCACCGGCGTCACGGTGCCGTCTTTCAGGGTAACGTCCAGAATGGCCACCGCCGGCTCGGCGCTTCGCAAGAGCTGCAGGGCCTGCTTTACCGTCGCGGCGGGTCCCAAGACATGCCAGCCGTGCCTTTCCAGCAGCAGCTCGAGGTCCATGGCGATCAGGAACTCATCCTCGACGAGAAGCACGGACTTGGACATGAAACCAGTCTCTGTCTTTGGAGACCGGTGACAGGGGCGTAGCGATCTCTACTGCCAAACCCTTTGGTGCATAGTTCAGTTCCACGCGCGCGCCCAATTCGCTTCTCACGGAGAATTCGATAAGCCTGGTGCCGAAACCCGACCTGGTCGGGGGGCGTGACCGGCGGACCGTTCCTACAGGTCCCGCGCGAAAATCTGGCCGGTGAGATCCTTGCCGAAGCTGTGGTGTTGTTCTTCCTCGATCAGCGCGAAGCCGGCCTTCTCGTAGATGTGGCGGGCGGCGTCGAGGCCGGCATTGGTCCACAGGATCATGCGGTGGTAGCCCAGAAGGCGGGCGTGGCGCATGCATTCCTCGACCAGCCGACGGCCGATGCCGAGGCCCCGGGCGGTGGGCTCGACATAGAGCAGGCGCAGCTTCGCCGTCGTTTCATCGTGGCGGACGAGAAATACCGAGCCGACGACCTTGCCGTCTTTTTCGGCGATCCAGCATCGATCCGACTTCGGATCGTAGTCGTGCATGTATTTGACGACGATCTCGGCGACCAGCGCTTCGAACGCGGTGGTCCAGCCATATTCCTGCGCATAGAGCGCGCCCTGCCGGTGGATCACCCAGCCCATGTCGCCCGGCTGCGGATCGCGCAGGATGAAGCCCGGCGTGCGCTCCTCGGCAAGCAGGCTTTCGATCTCGCCCATGGCGCCCACCAGCTGCTTCTGTTCCGGCACTGAAAGCTTTTCCAGCATGGCGACGACTTCGCGCTGTGACGCATCCTCCAGGGGCTGGAAGATCGCGCGCCCCGCCTCCGTCAGCTCGAGTTGCGTGACCCGGCCGTCGGCCGGCGAACGGGTCTTTTCGATCAGCCCCTTCTTCTCGAACCCGGTAATGACGCGGCTGAGATATCCCGCATCGAGGCCGAGTTCGCGGCAGAGGTCGCTCGCCGTCAGACCGGAGCGATGCGCCAACTCATAGAGAATCCGGACTTCGGTCAGCGAGAAGGCGCTGGCGAGCAGATGCTCGTGCAGCAGGCCTATCAGTCGGGTGTAAAAGCGGTTGAAGCGCCGCACCGTCTGGGCGCGGTCATCGATTTGCTGCGGAGACATGGGATGCCTTTATGAATTTGCCTTGATCAGATAATTAGTTGCCTAAGGCAAGTATTGTCAAGCAGGAATGCGCCAAGGCCTGCGGGACCGCCCGCTGCCGAGCGCCGGCGCATGTGCGTTCCCTTTTGGTTTTTGCATTTGCTAATTTAGGTAGGAGATCGTTTCAGGCTGCGATAATATCGGATCGGATATCTCTTAGGTCCGGAAATCCGGAACGGGCCGCTTTTCAACGTGTTTGGCAAGCCCATGGAGCAGAGATTAGCCGCAGTGCTGGCGGCCGATATGGCCGGCTACTCCAGGCTGATGGAGGCCGACGAAGCGGGCACGCTTGCGCGGCTCCGCACGCACCGCATCGAGCTCATCGATCCCGCGATCGCCAAGAACAAGGGGCGGCTGATCAAGACCACCGGCGACGGGCTGCTGGTGGAATTCCAGAGCGTGACCGATGCGGTCAAATGCGCGGTCGAGATCCAGCAGCGCATGAAGAGGCGGAACTCCGATGTACCGGAGGACCGGCGGATCGAATTTCGCATCGGCATCAATCTCGGCGACATCATCTTCGAGGACGACGACATCTTCGGCGACGGCGTCAACATCGCCGCGCGCGCCGAGCAGCTGGCCGAGGTCGGTGGCATCTGCGTGACAGCAGCAGTGGCGACACAAGTGGCTGACCGGCTGGAATTGCCGATCGAAGATCTCGGAGAGAAGACGCTGAAGAACATCAGCCGGCCGGTGCGCCTCTACCGCGTCGGTCTCGAGGGTCTGGACCTTCCGGCCTCGACGGGGGGGAGCGAAGCGAAAAAGGGCGTCTGCAAACCGACGATCGTCGTCTTGCCCTTCGACAATATGAGCGGCGATCCCGACCAGGAGTTCTTCGCCGACGGGCTGACCGAGGACATCATCACCGAGCTTTCGCGAAGGCATGAGCTCTTCGTCATCTCGCGCAACTCCTCCTTTGTCTACAAGAACCAGTCGGTCAACGTGCGCGAGGTGGCCGCCAGCCTCGGGGCGCAATATCTGGTGGAAGGCAGCGTGCGCAAGATCGGCGAGCGGGTGCGCGTCACCGTCCAGTTGATCGACGCGGTCAACGACGCACACATCTGGGCCGACAAATACGACCGGCAGCTCGATGACATCTTCGCCATTCAGGACGAGGTGACGGCGGCGATCGCCGCGACCGTGCCCGGTCGGCTGGAGGCTGCCCAGCGCGACCAGCTTTCGCGCACCAAGCCGGCCAACATGGCGGCCTATGAATGTGCGCTTGCCGCCAAGGTGCTGCATCACCGCAGCAGTGCCGACGACAACAGGCAGGCGCAGGCGTTGATCGACCGTGCCGTTTCGCTCGATCCCGGCTATGCCCACGCGCATGCCTGGCGGGCCTGCATCCTCGGGCAATCCTGGGTCTACGGCTGGTGTGCCGACAAGGAGGCGACCTGGGCCGAGGTCAATGCCGAGCTCGAACGGGCGCTTGCGCTCGACGACAACGACGCCGACGTGCATCGCATCCTTGCCGCCGTCAACGTCAACACCAACGAACTGACGACGGCGCGCTATCACCAGGAGCGGGCGCTGTTCCTCAACCCCAATTACGACCTCGTCGTGGTGCAGCAGGGCGAACTCTTGACCTGGCTCGGCCGGCCGGAGGAGGGAGCGGAATGGATCCTGAAGGCGATGCGCCTCAACCCGCACCACCCGGAACGCTTCTGGAGCCACCTCGGCAAGGCGCATTTCGCTGCGCGCCGATATGGCGAGGCGATCGAGGCCTTCATGCACCTGACCTCGATGGACGAGACCCAGCACGCCTTCGTCGCCGCCTGCCACGGCTGGCGCGGTGATGCGATTGCGGCGGGCGCGCATATCGGCAAGGTCAAGGCGCTGGCGCCGAGCTTCGAGATCGAGACCTTTCTGGCGACCATGCACTATGCGCAGGAGGAGGACCTGCAGCATCTGCGCGAGGGGCTGGTGAAGGCGGGGGCGGGGTGAAAAGCGGGCCCGCGCGCTCAAGGCCCGCGCGTGGACGCAAGCACGGATCCGGAGGCGAGGAGGATGCGTTTCCGCCCCTGACAACGCAATTGCGGAGCCTGCTGCACCGTCGGGAGAGGTGGCTATGGAAGCAGTTCGCGCAGAACGGCGGCTGGTGGCCATTCTTGCCGTCGACGTTGTCGGCTACTCGCGGCTGATGGAGGCCGACGAGGCCCGTACGCTCGCAGCCATCAAGGCGTGGCGTTGCGACATCTTCGATCCCCTCATGCAGGACTACCACGGCCGCATCGTCAAACTGATGGGCGACGGTGCGATCGTCGAATTCGGCTCCGTCGTCGATGCCGTCGCCTGTGCGGTCGCGTCGCAAAACAGGGTTGCGGCGCGCCAGGCGGATATCCCGCGCGAGCATCGGCTGCTGCTGCGCATGGGCATCAACCTCGGCGATGTCGTCGTCGAGGGGGATGATCTGCTCGGCGACGGCGTCAACGTCGCAGCCCGCCTCGAGCAGATGTGCGAGCCAGGGGGCCTGTTCGTCTCCGGCACCGCCTTCGACCACCTGCAGGGCAAGTTCGAACTGCCGCTGGAGTTCATTGGCGAGCATCACGTGAAGAACATCCAGCGGCCCGTCCGCGTCTACCGGGTGCAGTTCGACGGAGATCTCAAAAGTCGGCGCTTCACCTTCGAGACCCTTCGCGGCTGGCGCATTGCGGCTGCGCTGGCCGTGATCGTTGCGACCGGCCTTGCCGCGACGTGGCTGGTGCAGAGGCGCGAGAGCGTCGAGCCCGCGTCCGTTGCGCGGAGCGCCTTGCCGCTGCCGCAGACGCCCTCGATCGCGGTGCTGCCTTTCGAAAATCTCAGCTCCGATTCAGCGCAAAGCTACTTCGCCGACGGCATGACCGACGACCTGATCACCGAACTGTCGAAACTGTCGGGCATCTTCGTCATCGCGCGCAACTCGACCTTTGCCTACAAGGGCAAGCCCACCAAGGCGCAGCAGGTGGGGGCGGAACTGGGCGTCCACTATATCCTTGAGGGCAGCGTCCGTCGGGAGGGAAACCAGGTTCGGGTCAATGCCCAATTGATCGACGCGATCGACGGGCACCACCTGTGGGCCGAGCGCTATGATGGGGAAATGAGCGGCGTGTTCGGGCTGCAGGACAAGGTGATCGGACAGATCGTCTCGACGCTCTCCGTGAAGCTGACGAGTGCCGAAAAGAACGTGGCGGCGGTGCCGGAAACGACGAACCCGAAGGCCTACGATACCCTGTTGCGCGGCTGGGAGCATCTTCGCCGCGACAGCGAAGCGGAAACGGTAGCAGCTTCCGCATTTTTCCAGAAGGCGATCGTGCTCGACCCGCACTATAGCCGTGCCTACGCGTCGCTGGCGGCGGCAAACTGGCGGGCGAGCACCCTCTCCTGGGATTATTCCCGCAGGGAGGCCGCGTCCAGGAACCTCGCCAGAAATCTCGCAAAGGCGATGGAGAGGCCGACGCCGCTTGCCTATGCCGTCTCGGCGCAGGTGCTTGCGCAGCAGGGGCGTTACGACGAAGCCTTCGCCGCCATCGACCGAGCGATGACGCTTGCGCCCAACGATCCCGACAACCATGTCGGCATGGCGCGGATCCTCAATGCGACGGGACGCGCGACGGAGGCGGAACAGGAGGCGCGCCTGGCGATGCGGTTCGATCCTCACCCGACGCGGGCAACGCTGCGCATGCTCGCCGTCTCGCTGTTTTCTCAAGGCAAATACGACGAGGCCGCCGCCACTTACGAGCGGGTGCTCGAGAAAAGCTCCGAACTCTTGGGGGATTACGCCACGCTGACTTCGAGCTACGGACATCTCGGCCGCACGAGCGACATTCAGAGGCTGGTCGACCAGTACAACAAGCTGGCGGCGTCCTCGCTGGGAGATCCGCTCACCGTCCAGGAAAGCGCCTATGACTGGTATGGCAGCGCCTTCAGCTACCACAGACCCTATATCGCGCGGCTGCAGGAGGGACTTCGCAAGGCCGGATTGCCGGAAGGGGCCGGCACGGACCTTGCCTTCGACGACTATGCCAAGTTCATTTCGCTGACGAAGGGCGAGTTCAGCGTCGAGCGAACGATAAAGGTCGACGTTGCGGAAGTGAAAGCGCTGCTTGCGCGCGGCGTCACCTTCATCGATGTGCGGGCGCCGCTCACCTATGACATTGGCCATCTCCCCAAGGCCGTCAATCTGTCGCTGCTGACCGCGCTATCGAAGGAAAGCCTCGCCAAGGTGGTGGGAAAGGCAGACGAGGTCGCCTTCTATTGTCAGGGCAGAAACTGCACCCATGCCGCCTATGCGTCGGCCAAGGCGATCGCCTGGGGCTACACCCGCGTCTACTATTTCGCCGGCGGATTTCTGGAGTGGGATGACGAGGGCTACCCGCTCGTGATCGAGGTCGGCAAGTAGTTCGGGCAGGGATGTCCCCGATCCATTGCTACCGTGGCCCGATGCTGATGAAGATCGACTTCCGGTCGCTGTCCGAGCTGGGGCGCCACTGGCGCGGCATCGGCGTGACGCTCTTCATCAACTGGGCGATCAAGCCATTCTCTATGGCCCTGCTGGCATGGTTGTTCATCGGCTGGCTCTTCCGCCCGTTGCCGCCGCCATCAGCCTGTTCGGCATCCAGTCGGGCGCCGCGCTCGCGACCGTCGTCTGGGTACTCATCGAGGTGCCGGTGATGCTGTCGGTCGTCTGGATCGTGAACAGGTCCAGGGACTGGTACGAGGCAGCGCCGGCGGTGGCCCGGAATTCCGTCTCGAAAGGCGCATGAGCGATGGAGGCGCGTGTCGCGCTCGCTGGACAGCCCTTGATACATGCGCCAATGATGACGGATGGACGAAATCGTCATCCAGGCGCACAAGCATTGCGCCAACCATCGAGCGGAAATCGAAGCGAGCCCGTCCTGCGGATGCTTCTATTGTTGCGAGATCTTTCCGGCGGCCGAGATCAACGAATGGATCGACGATGACACAACGGCGATCTGTCCCCGTTGCGGCATCGATTCCGTCATCGGCAGTGGCTCAGGCTTTCCCGTGACGACGGTCGAATTCCTGGCGCGGATGAGACGCTATTGGTTTTGAGCGTCGCGCCGTCCGCCCTGAAGCGGGGGCGCAACGCCACGTAGACTTCAGCCTGTCGCCATCAAGGCCCAGCTCGTTTGCCGGGCATCGATGGCGGCTCCTTGCCGCGATCTTGGTCGGATCAGGCCTCAGGCTCGTGGCAGACAGCCTCGATGTTGTGGCCATCCGGATCGAAAACGAAGGCGGCGTAATAGTTGGCGTGGTAGCGCGGGCGCAGGCCCGGCGCGCCGTTGTCCCTGCCGCCGGCCGCAAGGGCTGCGCTGTAGAAGGCGTCGACCTGCTCACGGGTCGTGGCCATGAAGGCGAGGTGAAGGTGCGCCGGCGATTCCTCGGTCTGGTAGAGGCACAGCGACGACTTGCCGTCCGTACTCATCTCCACGCCATGCGCGCCATGATCGACCACCGAAACGCCGAGCGGTTCGAGCGTCTTCAGGTAGAAGTCGAGGCTTGCCGCATAGTCGCGGACACCGAATTTGACGTGGTCGAACATCGCGTTCTCCTGTGTGCGGGTTTGAGGTGCGCTGGCGAGGCGGCGCATTTGCGGCCGGGATTGGGCTGATAGCCCGATGGCCTGTTGCAGGCAACCGTAGGTCCTTGGGGGCGCATCGGTATGCGCTCGGGGCCTGGCCTCTTGCCGCGCGGCGCGTCACACGGCGCAGACCTCCCGCACGCATCCCCTTAGCCACCTGTGCGCCGGATCGGCGTCGAGGCGGGGGTGCCAGAGCAACGAAATGGTGATTTCGGGCAGGGCGACGGGCAGGGGGAAGGTGACGAGGTTTTCGCGCAGGCTTCCGGTGTAGCGCTCGGGCACGCTGGCGACGAGGTCGGTGGCGCGGACAAGCGCCAGGGCCTCGGAGAAGCTGCCGACGGAAGCGGTGATCTTGCGGCTAAGGCCGAGGGCCTGGAGGGCAGTGTCGATCGGGCCGACGTCGTTGCCGCGGCGCGAGACATGGATGTGGTGGCCTTCGGCGTAGCGGGCGGGCGTCACTTCGCCTGATGTCAGCGGATGGCCCGGGCGGACCACGGCGACGAAACGGTCGTGGAAGAGGGCTTGGGCGCGAAGCTCCGGGCCCGTCATGTCGCCGACAACGGCAGTTTCGAGATCGACGGTTCCTTCGCGAAGCGGGCTGCTTTCCCGGTCGAGCTTCTGCACGAAGCGCAGACGCACGCCGGGCGCCTCTCGCTCGACACGGGCAATCAGTCCAGCGCCGAAGTTTTCGACGAAACCCTCGCGGTTCCTGAGCGTGAAGGTGCGGGCAAGCGTCTTCAGGTCCAGGCTCTCGGCCGGGCGAAGGCAGGCTTCGGCCGCTTCGACGATGGGGCCGGTGAGCGTGCGCAGCTCCAGCGCCCTCGGCGTCGGAACGAGGCCGCGGCCGGCACGCACCAGAAGCGGATCGCCGGTCGCCTCGCGCAGCCTTGCCAGCGCCCGGCTCATGGCCGAGGGGCTGAGCCGCAGGCGCCTGGCGGCGCGGGCGACGCTGCCTTCCGCAAGCAGCACGTCGAGGGTCACGAGCAGGTTGAGATCCGGTCTGGTCATGCCCATCCATAACACAGTTAGCTCATGATGTGGCGTCAAACGCACGAATGAAGTGCAAATGCTGCGTCTTCCGCCACATGAAGCCGAGGTCTATTTTTTCGGAGAACTGACCTTGGAGGGTTTTTCGATGATCTCATGCCCACTGATGCCCGCCCCGATTTCCCTGTCTGATCGGAAGTCGTTGCCGCCCATTTTGAATCATGAAAGCGCGCTATCGCCTTGTTTCCCCGCGATTTCCCGTGCTGCAAAAGATCGGTGCGAAACCTCGCGCGCGGGAGGTGGTCGATGAGCGCGACGAAGACTGCAAACGCTCCCGCCACCGCCTCGGTTCGCTGCGTGCTCACCAGCCTGTCGCTGTCGATGCTGCTCTCTTCGCTTGGCACCAGCAGCGCCAATGTGGCGCTTCCGGCGCTGATGGATGCTTTCTGCGTCTCGTTCCAGGCGGTGCAATGGGTGGTGCTTGCCTATCTGCTTGCCATCACCACGCTGATCGTCAGCGTCGGGCGGCTTGGCGATATCGTCGGCCGGCGGCGGCTTCTGCTTGCCGGCATCGCGCTCTTTATCGCAGCCTCGGTGCTTTGCGGCCTGACGCCCGCTTTCCCGCTGCTCGTCGCGGCGCGAGCGATGCAGGGCGTCGGGGCTGCGATCATGATGGCGCTGACCATGGCGTTTGTCGGCGAGACGGTGGCGACGGAGAAGACCGGCAGCGCCATGGGCTTGCTCGGCACCATGTCGGCCATCGGCACAGCGCTCGGGCCGTCGCTCGGCGGCGCGCTGATTGCCGGGCCCGGTTGGCGGGCGATCTTTCTCGTCAACGTGCCGTTGGGGCTTCTGGCGCTCGTGCTCGCCCATCGGTATCTGCCGGCGGACAAGGGGTATGAGGGCAGGGAACGCCCACGCTTCGACGTCGCCGGCACCTTGCTGCTTACGCTTTCGCTGGGCGCCTATGCATTGGCGATGACGGTGGGCCGCGGCAGTTTCGGCATGCTCAATGTCGCGCTGCTTTCGGCCGCCGTTTTGGGTCTTGCACTGTTCCTGCGGGTCGAGACCAAGGTAGCCTCGCCGCTGATCCGGCCGGCGATGTTGCGCGATCCGGTTTTCAGCCGCGGGCTTTCGACCAATGCGCTGGTCTCGACCGTGATGATGGCGACGCTGGTGGTCGGGCCGTTTTATCTGTCGCGCGGGCTGGGGCTGGATGCGGCGATGGTCGGGCTCGTCCTGTCGGTCGGTCCCGTCATCTCGGCCTTCGGTGGCGTGGTCGCCGGCCGTATCGTCGATCGCCTGGGCGCGGGCTTCGTAGTCACGATCGGTCTTGCCGCGATGGTTGCGGGCTGCGCGGCGCTTGTGCTGCTGCCGGGGCTTTTTGGCGTTGCCGGTTATGTCGCGGCGATCGCGCTTTTGACGCCCGGCTACCAGCTGTTCCAGGCTGCCAACAACACGGCGGTCATGGCGGATGTGAGCGCGGACCGGCGCGGCGTCGTTTCCGGCCTGCTCAACCTCTCGCGCAATCTCGGCCTCGTCACCGGCGCATCGGTCATGGGCGCGGTCTTTGCCTCAGCCGTGGCGGCAAGCGACATGGCCGGGGCGGCGCCAGCCTTGGTCGCCAGGGGCATGCAGGTGACCTTTGCGGTGGCTGGGCTGTTGACCGTGACCGCGCTGGCGATCGCCGTTGCGGACAGGGCGTTCAGGCGCGCACAACGGGCCGTCGCCGCGGAGCCAGCTGGAGAGGGATGATCCCGCAAGAGACGGACCGCACCGACACGCCGCCGCTCAGCGATCGGCACCCGACCGATTGCGCCACGCCTCGGACGCGAGGCTGTAGCTCTGGTGGAGGATCTCTTCGCCCCTCGAGCGGGAGGCCTTCCGCATGGTTTTCTCAGGGCGAAAGCCGAGCTTGAGCAGCACCTTGCCGGAGGCCGGATTGTCGGCCGCGTGGCCTGTTTTCAGCCTCGCGAGCCCGAGCTGCTCGAAGGCGAAGGACACCACCGCCTGCGCGGCCTCGAAGGCATAGCCCTGGCCCCAGCTTGGCTTCTCCAGCCAGTAGCCGAGTTCGCCTTCTTCGCCGTCGATCTCGTCGAGATCGACCAGGCCGATCATGCGGCCTCTGCGCTCGATGGCAAATCGAAAGGCCGTGCCGGCGATCCATTCCTGCCGGTGCTCACCGAACCAGCCGGTCATGTCGTCGGGATCGGGTGGAAATTGCGCCATGCGTAGCATCCTCGTGACGTCCCAATCCGACTGGATCTCAAAGGCGCGCTGCGCATCGGCGGGCGTTGTCGGGCGCAGCGCGAGTCGATCGGTCGTCAGCGTGACCGCGGGGCGATTTCCAGTGTTCGCTGCGGATGGGCGCATTGTCAGAGGTTTCCCCATCGATCCGCACTGATCGTCAGACACTACCGCGTTCAGGCGGTCGGCAAACGCTCGAGCCGGGCGCGAAGCGTTTCGAAATCCGGCACGAACCAGATCGAATCACCCTTGTTCGTTTCGCGCACGAAATCGGTCAGCGCCTTGCTGGCTTCGAGCCTGGTGCTGATATCGCCGACGATGGCGAGCCGCATGCGGTAGTTGACGAATTTCTGGAACACCTCGCCGGCGACGCGGGTCGAAAGATCGAGGAAATGGGGACCCAGCCGTTCGACCGGGACTGCCAGCAAGTCGGCCTCATGCGCCCAGCCGTTGCCAAGAAAATCATTGGCGTCGCCCGGTGCCGCAAGCAGAGGGCCATCGACAGCGCATTGCAGCACGCGCGCGGTTCCGATTTCGATCAGCTGTGTCATGCGCCAAGAAGTAGGCTGCAAAGCCCAGGGTTGCAAGGGCTGTTGCCTCGGGTTCTGCCGTCGGGGCAGGTTGCGTTCGCCGCCGGCAGGATTGTTCCCGTATCCGCATGTCCGGCTGGTTCGGCCGAGCGGGCATGAGGCGATGTATTTCTAGAAATATATCGATATTCGCAAAAACTGATTGGCGTCCGCAAGTTATGCCGGAACGACGCGTGAGAATTTCTCGGGAATTCCGGTACCAGTTTTCTGTCAATTTGACACAGATCAATGACCCCTTCTGTTCGGCATTTACTCTGAGGCACGGTGAAAAGCTGTCATCGGCCGGTCACGGGATTGATTTTTATTTCCGGTGGCGCATCTTACCTTGGATTGTGTTGGGGGACGCAGGAATGCCGGAAGTCGTTCAGGCACAGCCGATCGAAAAGCCGCCGCGCTCGCGACGCGCGGAGCTGATTACCTTCTTCGTGCTCGCCTTCGGCATCTGGCCGATCGTCGCCGTTGGTATCGTCGGCGGCTATGGTTTCCTCGTCTGGATGCTGCAGATCATCTTTGGCCCGCCGGGCCCGCCCGGGCATTGAGGTCGAGCCATGAAGGTCGAACCTCTCTCACGCCGTGAACTCTTTACCGGCCGCGCTGCCGCAAAGCCCGTCCGAATCCGCCCGCCGGGCGTTTCGGAGCTCAGCCTTGCCGCCTGCACCGGTTGCGGCGCCTGTGCGGAGCGATGTCCCACCGCCATAATCCGTCTTTCTGACGGTCTTCCCTTCGTCGACTTTTCGGGCGGCGAATGCACCTTCTGTGGTGCCTGCGAGGAAGCCTGTCCCGAGCCGGTATTCACCGAGAAGGCCGTGCGCCGTTTCCCGCATGTCGCCGCGGTCACCGATACCTGTCTCGCGCGCCGATACATTGCCTGCCAGTCCTGCGGCGAAAGCTGCCCGGAGCAGGCGATCCGTTTTCGCCCGCGTATCGGCGGGCCGTTTCTGCCTGAGATCAACGAAGACCGATGCACCGGCTGCGGCGCCTGCCTCAGTGGCTGCCCGGTGAGTGCGATTGCAGTGAAGGCATTGGAAGTGGAGGTGGCGCATGTCTGAGGCCGCAGCGGCAAAGGCGGGTACGCCCTATCACATTTCGAGCGCCGTGGTCGCCACGATGCCGCAGAGCACCGAAGCGATCCTGGCGACGCTCGCGGGAATGGAAAACGTCGAAATCCATGGCCATGGCGGCGGCAAGATCGTCGTCGTCATCGAAGGCAGAAGCACGGGCGCGCTCGGCGAACGGCTGACTCAGATCTCGCTGCTCGACGGGGTGATCTCGGCCAACATGGTTTTCGAGCATGTGGAAATGGAAGAGGAAGGGCAGGAGCCATGAGCGGAGAACTGACGCGGCGTGACATTCTGAAGGCCCATGCGGCCGGCATCGCCGCCGCCACGGCCGGCATTGCGCTGCCTGCCGCCGCACAGCCGGTGCCGGGCGGCGTCAACGCGCTGGAAATCAAGTGGTCCAAGGCGCCGTGTCGCTTCTGCGGCACGGGCTGCGGCGTGATGGTGGGCGTGAAGGAAGGCCAGGTTGTCGCCACCCACGGCGACATGCAGGCCGAGGTCAACCGCGGCCTCAACTGCATCAAGGGCTATTTCCTTTCCAAGATCATGTACGGCAACGACCGCCTGACGACGCCGCTCTTGAGGAAGCGCGGCGGCACTTACGCCAAGGACGGCGAGTTCGAGCCCGTCAGCTGGGACGAAGCCTTCAACGTCATGGCCGAGCAGGCAAAGAAGGTGCTGAAGGAGAAAGGCCCGACGGCCGTCGGCATGTTCGGCTCCGGTCAATGGACGATCTTCGAGGGTTATGCGGCGACCAAACTGATGCGGGCGGGTTTCCGCTCCAACAATCTCGATCCCAATGCCCGCCACTGCATGGCGTCCGCCGCCGTCGCCTTCATGCGCACCTTCGGCATGGACGAGCCGATGGGCTGCTACGACGACTTCGAGAACGCCGATGCCTTCGTGCTCTGGGGCTCGAACATGGCGGAGATGCACCCGATCCTCTGGACCCGTGTCGCCGACCGGCGTCTCGGCCAGCCGCATGTGCGCGTCGCGGTGCTTTCGACCTTCACCCATCGCAGCATGGACCTGGCCGATATCCCGATCGTCTTCAAGCCAGGCACCGACCTCGTCATCCTCAACTACATCGCCAACCACATTATCACGACCGGCAAGGTCAACGAGGACTTCGTCAACAAGCACACGAAGTTTGCTCGCGGGGTCACCGACATTGGCTATGGTCTCCGGCCCGACAACCCGGTCGAGGTGAATGCCGCCAACTCCAAGGACCCCGGCAAGACCGAGCCGATGGATTTCGAGGCGTTCAAGGAGTTCGTTTCCGAATATACGCTGAAGAAGACCGCCGAGATGACCGGCGTCGATCCGGAGTTCCTGGAGCAGCTGGCCGAGCTTTATGCCGACCCGAGCCGCAAGGTCATGTCGCTCTGGACCATGGGCTTCAACCAGCATGTGCGCGGTGTGTGGGCCAACCAGATGGTCTACAATCTGCATCTTCTGACCGGAAAGATCTCCGAGCCCGGCAACAGCCCGTTCTCGCTGACCGGGCAGCCGTCTGCCTGCGGCACGGCGCGCGAGGTCGGCACCTTCGCCCATCGCCTGCCTGCCGACATGGTGGTGACCAATCCCGAGCACCGCAAGCACGCCGAAGAAATCTGGCGCATTCCGCACGGTATCATTCCGGAAAAGCCCGGCTACCACGCCGTGCAGCAGGACCGGATGCTGAAGGACGGCAAGCTCAATTTCTACTGGGTGCAGGTCAACAACAACGTCCAGGCGGGGCCGAACACCGCCAACGAGACCTGGCAGGGCTATCGCAACCCGGACAATTTCATCGTCGTTTCCGATGCCTATCCGACGATCACGGCGATGAGCGCCGACCTGATCCTGCCCGCCGCCATGTGGGTGGAGAAGGAAGGGGCCTACGGCAACGCCGAGCGGCGCACCCATGTCTGGCACCAGCTGGTGCAGGCGGGCGGCGAAGCGCGCTCGGACCTCTGGCAGATGGTGGAGTTTTCCAAGCGCTTCACCACCGACGAGGTGTGGCCGAAGGAAATCCTCGACGCCAGCCCCGAATATCGCGGCAAGACGCTGTTCGAGGTTCTGTTCAA
The DNA here is from genome assembly GCF_026672675.1 of Ensifer sp. SL37. Classification (NCBI taxonomy): domain Bacteria; kingdom Pseudomonadati; phylum Pseudomonadota; class Alphaproteobacteria; order Hyphomicrobiales; family Rhizobiaceae; genus Ensifer; species Ensifer sp. SL37. The sequence continues at coordinate 3,040,700 of NZ_JAPPRN010000006.1, forward strand.
GAACGGCGAAGTCGATCGTTTCCCGCTGACCGATGTCAGCGCCGAATACGACAACAACGAAGCCAAGGATTTCGGCTTCTACATCCAGAAGGGGCTGTTCGAGGAATATGCCACTTTCGGACGCGGCCATGGTCATGATCTGGCGCCCTACGACACCTATCACGAGGTGCGCGGGCTGCGCTGGCCTGTGGTCAACGGCCAGGAGACGCGCTGGCGCTACCGCGAGGGCTTCGACCCCTATGTGAAGCCGGGCGAGGGCGTGAAGTTCTATGGCAACAAGGACGGCAAGGCGATCATCCTTGCGGTGCCCTACGAGCCGCCGGCCGAATCCCCCGACGACGAATACGATACCTGGCTGGTGACCGGCCGCGTGCTGGAACACTGGCACTCGGGCTCGATGACCATGCGGGTGCCGGAACTCTACAAGGCGTTTCCGGGCGCGCGCGTCTTCATGAACGCGGAGGATGCCCGCAAGCGCGGCATCAACCAGGGCATGGAAGTGCGCATCGTCTCGCGCCGCGGCGAGATCCGCTCGCGCGTCGACATCCGCGGCCGCAACCGCATGCCGCCCGGCGTCGTCTTCGTTCCCTGGTTCGATGCCAGCCAGCTGATCAACAAGGTTACCCTCGACGCCACCGATCCCATCTCCAAACAGACGGATTTCAAAAAATGCGCGGTCAAGATTCTTCCCGTCACCCTCTAGGGTGGTCACGGCTGGTTCGGGCCGTTGCCAAACGGCCCGCATGGATGGCCCTTGCGGCTGGCCTTCTGATGTTCGTCACGACGGCGGCCGTCGCCCAAGTGGCGGAAAAACTGGTGCCGCAGCTCGAAGGGCCGACGCCGCAGATGGCGACGGAAGCGGCGGCACCGCTGCCGAAATGGGTGGTCGACGACAAGCGCAAGATGCGCGCCTATCCCGATCAGCCGCCGGTCATTCCGCATTCGATCGAGGGCTATGAGCTTTCGGTCAATGCCAACCGGTGCCTGTCCTGTCACAAGCGCGAGTTCACGCAGGATTCGGGTGCGCCGATGATCAGTGTCACCCACTACATGACGCGCGACGGGCAGATGATCGCCGACGTTTCGCCCCGGCGTTACTTCTGCACCGCCTGCCACGTGCCGCAGGCCGATACCAGCCCGCTGGTGCCGAGCAATTTCAAGGACATGAGCGAACTGGGCTTCAAGCCGGCCGGAAGCGAGTGACGACATGATCGCATGGATCAGGAAAATCATCCTTTGGGCCTGGGGCATCATGAAGACGCCGGCCGGCACGCTCGGCCTTGGCTTCCTCACGCTCGGCGGCTTCATCGGCGGCGTCATGTTCTGGGGTGCATTCAACACGGCGCTGGAACTCACCAACACCGAAAAGTTCTGCACCTCGTGCCATGAGATGCACGACAACGTCTATCAGGAGCTGACGCGCACCATCCACTTCTCCAACCGCTCGGGCGTGCGCGCCAGTTGCCCGGACTGCCACGTGCCGCATGAATGGACCGACAAGATCGCCCGCAAGATGCAGGCTTCGAAGGAAGTCTGGGGCAAGATCTTCGGCACGATCAATACCAGGCCGAAATTCCTCGAGAAGCGGCTGGAACTGGCGCAGCACGAATGGGCGCGCATGAAAGCCAATGACAGCCTGGAATGCCGCAACTGCCATTCCTCCGTCGCCATGGACCTGCAGAAGCAGACGCAGCGGGCGGCCGAGATCCACACCCGCTATCTGCTCTCGGGCAAGGCCACCTGCATTGATTGCCATAAGGGCATCGCCCACGAGCTGCCCAACATGGAAGGCATCGATCCAGGCTGGAAGATGCCGCCGGAACTGGAGGGCAAGAAGATGGCCAATCAGACGCCGATCGACGATCTGAGGCAAGCGATGGCGGATTTGCATATGCAGGCGCAGTAAGACGCGCCGGCCCGCCTGAGCTGCATTGAATTCTCCAGGGCCATGCCGGTGCGGTGTGGCCCTCTTTTTTACGGTTCTTGGGCAGTGCGTCCTTCATTCCTGTGCTTGTCACAGGAATTCAGCCGCGTCGCGTCGGCGGCGCGAGGGACCTGGTTCCCAAGAGGCGTCGTGCCAAGACCGTACTTCCCGCCGTGCCGACGCACGGCTGCTGGATCTCTGTGACGAGCACAAAGATGAGGGTGGGCCGGCCTCGTGCCAAGCCGCCAGATGAGGGGAGTGGCTTGGGGGTTCTTGAGCCAACGGCGCACATTCGGATCTGCGGCGATGGACTTGTCGAGCAGCGCTTTTCTCTCTTCATTTCTGCCAATTCTTTTTTCTGAAAAATATTCGACACCGCTGTCGGCGCCGCCATTTCCCGTTCGTCATTTAGGCAGGGAGGCAATCTGGCTTCCTCCACCGGAGCGGGATAGGAAAAAAATCCGCGCGGGTCTTTCGCCCGCAGCTTGCTCTCACTATTTGGGTTTCACCACGCCGGCACCCCCAGAGGTCACGAGGACCGGGACTGGCGTGACAGAGGAGAATGGACAATGCGCGTAGTGGTTTTTGTAAAGGCGACCAAGGACAGCGAAGCGGGCAACATGCCCTCGACCGAGCTGCTGGAAGCCATGGGCAAGTACAACGAGGAACTGGTCAATGCCGGCATCATGCAGGCGGGCGAGGGGCTGCATCCCTCGTCGCGTGGCGCCCGCGTCGCCTTCGACGGCGCCGACCGCATGGTCATCGATGGCCCCTTTGCCGAGACCAAGGAACTGGTCGCCGGCTTCTGGATCTGGACCGTCAAGGACATGGCCGAGGCAATCGCCTGGGTGAAGCGCTGCCCGAACCCGATGCCGGGCCCGAGCGAAATCGAAATCCGCCCGGTCTTCGAGATGGAAGATTTCGGCGACTTGGTGACGCCGGAGATCGCCGCCCAGGACGAGCGCCTGCGCGAGAAGATCGCCAACCAGTAAGGGCTGTTAGCCGAACCTTGGGGTGGCCTTGCCCATCTCCTCAGGTTTAACCCGGGAGCAACCCTGCTTGCCCCTCACCCTAACCCTCTCCCCGCAGGCGGGGAGAGGGGACGAGCCCGGTTCTCGGTGAGTTCGAACGCAGCGCCGTCACGGTCAAATGTGTTTGGTCGGGGGGCCGGATTGCGGTGCTTGTCGCCGAGGAAGTGAGTGCCACGCATGTCCTTCTCCCCGCCAAGCGGGGAGAAGGTGCCGGCAGGATGAGGGGCAAGTCGTCACCGGGCGGCTGAGGAGTAGGTCCTGACCGCTGGATGAGGGGCAGCCGCCGGTTTTGCGCGGTGACAAGGTGTTGCGCGGCGAGCGGGACGAAGGCCGTTCGCGAGATGAACGGCTGCCACAGTGTCCGGATCGTGTCGACGTTGGTAGGACGTCTGCTCTGCTTCCCGTAGAGATTGTATTAACCGTGTTCGTTTACCTTATTTCCGGGGTTTGAACCGGAGTGGGGCAATGGTCAGGACGAGCAGTTTCGTCATTTTTCTTCTTTCAAGTGTTTCGATCGCGGCGGCTGCCGATATCGATGGTCCGTTGGTGGGGCCGCAGGACGCCTATGAGGTGCCGGTGGAGCAGGCGTCGGGCGGCATCGTCGGCTACGTCGAGACGTCCTACGGCGCGGCCGTGGACTCGCCCGGCGATATCGATGCGGATGCATGGGACCTGCGCGGTGCGGTGAACTTCGACGCCGGCGCCGGCTTCAACCTGCAGGTCGATCTCGGCTACACGCGCGCCTCCTTTGAGGATATCGACACGAACAGCTATGACGGCGCGCTGCACGGCTACTACCGCAATGATCTCTTTGCGGCAGGCGTCTTCGTGCAAGGCGCACGCCTCGACCCGGGCATCGGCCTCGACCTCAACGATTACATGGGTGGCGTCGAAGCGGCCTACTTCCTTGATACCTGGACGCTGCATGGCGCGATCGGCTACGGCCAGGCGAGTGTGGAAGACTTCGACGACATCGATGCCGATCATTACATGGGCTCGCTCGGCGCGCGCATCTACGCGACCGACAACCTGCGCTTCGACGTCGACGGCTCGCTGCATCGCATGAGCGAAAACGACCTGGATTACGACCTGCGCAGCGTCAAGCTGACGGCCAACTACCGGCTGGACGCTTTCCCCGTCACGCTCTTTGCCGGCTACAAATACACCAACGAAGAGCTTTCAGGGCTGAGCGCTTCGGTTTCCGGCGACACCAGCACCCTCTTCGGTGGCCTGCGCTTCTCCTACGGTTCGACGACGCTCAAGGAAGAAGAGCGCCTCGGCCCGGTCTGGTCCAGCAATCGCCTGGCGTTCTGATCGGCTTGGCAGGCGGCAGCATTTTGCGCCGCTGCCAGCCAGGTACAATCATCAAGCAAGAGCATGGTGGCACCGCGCGTCTGAAGAGGCGCGCGGTGTTCTTATGTTATCGCAGGCTCCGGAGATAATTGGCCCGATCGAACGGGTTCGCGCCCAACCGGGGCCGGGAAGGCTGCGTGCCTGCGATCGGCGCGTAGTGATCGAAGCTGTTTTCGAGCACGCCGGCGCCGCTGGTGAGCCCCGGCAACTGCCGCTGGACGCCCTGGACGTTGGCCGATGCGATCGTTCCGGCAAGCCGGGCGACGCCGCCTTCGATGATCGAATCCGTCGTCGACGCGCCTGACTTGGCGAGCAGCGTGTGAATGGCCGTCAGGACGGACGCGGGCGCTTCAAGGCGGAAGCTGTCGATCGGCTCGCAGACGACCGTTCCGGCCGAAGACAACGCCTCGGCGAGCACCAGCGGCGTCAGCCGGCGAAAATCGACGGCGGTGCTGGCCGGCGAGGTCTGGCGCGCCGCTGTCATGGCGACGTGGCAATCGATCACCTGCCAGCCGAAGAGCCCGGCCTTCAGCGTTTCGGCAACGGCCTCTTCGACCGCCCGGTAAAAGCTCGCAGGCATCTGGCCGACATCCACTTCGAGGGCAAAACTGTTGGCCGCTGCCGCCGGCCGCGGTTCGATCCTGAGGCCGACGGTCGCAAGGAAGGGGTTCGGCTCGCGGAAGATGATCTCGATGCCGGTTCCGGTGCCAAGGGGCCGTTCGACGCAGATGACCGTGCTTTCCTCGAAATGCGCCTCCAGCCCGAAATCGGCCGACAGGGTGGCCTCGATCACCTCCTTCTGCACCTCGCCATAGAGCGAAACGAACATCTCGCTGGCATCGTCGCTGGTGCGCAGGTTGATGAACGGGTCCTGTTCGGCCAGTTGCTGAAGGGCAAGCCACAGCGCCGTGTTGTCCGAAGGGCGCCTCGGCCGCACGAGGGTTTCGAGCGTCGGCGGGGCGAAGTGAAACGCTCCGGCACGCCTTCCGTCGACGCCGACCCAATCACCGATGCGGGCATGGGCAAGCCCGCCCACCTTGGCGATGCGGCCGGCTGTCACCTGGTCCACCTTTTCCAGCCGACCCTGGTCGAAGAGCTGGATGCTGGTCACCTTCGCCGCGCCGCCGGAAAGGACGAGATAGTCGCGCGTGGCGACAGTGCCGGACGTCAGGTTGAGAAAGGCGAGCTTTTCACCGCCCCAGCCGCGCTCGATCTTGAAGATCCGGCCTTCGACCGGTGCATCCGGGGCGGGCGCCTTCGTCGGCAACAGCGTCTCGATCGCGGTGATCAGGCCCGGCACGCCGACGCCGGTCATGGCGATGCCGCAATAGACCGGGTGCAGAAGGCCTTCGGCAAGCTGCGTCGCCAAGGCCTTCCGCAGCCGCTCGACAGTCAGACGCTCCGGTGCCAGTACATAATCGTCGAGCAAGGCTTCATCATTGGCGGCAAGCGCCTCCGAAAGTGCCGAAAAATGCGGTTCCTGCGCAAAGTCGTTCGGCTCGGCTCTCGCGTGTCGGCTGCCGGCCTCGACCGCCGCCGACATGATGACGGGGCGGACCGAGAGTTGGCTGGCGATCTCTTCGACCACTTCGGCGGGACGCGCCCCCAAGCGATCGATCTTGTTGACGAAGAACAGGAAGGGGACGCCGAGGCGGCGCAAGGCGCGCACCAGCACGCGGGTCTGCGCCTGCACGCCTTCCACCGCCGAGACGACCACGACGGCGGCATCGAGCGATTGCAGCACCCGCTCGACCTCGGCGATGAAGTCCGGATGCCCGGGGGTGTCGATGAGGTTTACGACCAGATCGCCAAGCCTGAACGACACGACGGAGGCGGCAATGGTGATGCCACGCTGCCGTTCGAGTTCAAGGCTGTCGGTCTGGGTATTGCCGCTATCGACGCTGCCGAGCCTGTCGATCGCGCCGGTGTCAAAAAGGAGTCTTTCCGTAAGGCTAGTCTTGCCTGCATCCACGTGGGCGAGGATGCCCAGATTCAATGTGCGCATATCCCATCAGCTTCTCAAAAATTCGGATCTGGGTTTCTTGAGAAGTGACTCGGCGCATCGGGGCCTCCAGACTTGAGCTTCTTGCGGATCGCGCAACCCACGGCAGGCGAGGGTGCTCGTGAAATCTAAGGACGCCACAGGAAGGGCGTCAAGCGCCGCCTGACAACTCCGACGCGGTGTTGCAGATTTGCTGGTGTGGTCGGGGCCGTCGAAAAATGGCGACGCTCCCGCTTCGGGCGGTCACGCGAGGACAGGCCGAACACAATGTCTGGTCGTACTTATTAGTATATGCTAACTTCCTCCCGCCAAAGAAAAAGGGGGAGGCAAACATGGACATGACCCGTCGCGCCGTCGCATTGGGCGGCGCCGGCCTGCTTGCATCAGCATCGTTCTTACCTGCGAACGCGCTGGAATCGCCGCTTTTCGATCCGGTCGAGGCTGCCGATGATTTCTGGCTGGCGGTGGAAGCCTATATCTACGGCTATCCGCTGGTGACGACGGAAATGACCCGCCGGGTGGTGACCAATGTGGCCAAGCCCGAAGGCAGCAAGGGGCCGATGGGCCACGTCATCAAGCTGCGTGAATATCCGAACGCATCCTTCAAGGATGTCACCGCGCCGAATGCCGATACGCTGTACACGACAGCCTTCGTCGATGTGGGCAAGGAGCCGTGGGTGCTGTCGATCCCCGACATGAAGGATCGCTTCTTCCTGTTTCCGATGCTCGACGGCTGGACGACGGTGTTTCAGGTGCCGGGCAAGCGCACGACCGGCGGCGGGGCGCAGGCCTATGCCATTACCGGGCCGGGCTGGCAGGGCAGCCTTCCCGACGGCGTGACCGAATACAAATCGTCAACCGGCATCGTCTGGATCCTCGGGCGCATCTATTGCGATGGCACGCCGGAGGACTATGCGGCGGTGCATGCACTTCAGGACGAGTGCAAGCTTTGTCCGCTCAGCGTCTATGGCAAGGACTGGACGCCGCCGGTCGGCAAGGTCGATCCGTCGATCGACATGAAGACGGCGGTGCGCGAGCAGGTCAATCGCATGGATGCGGTCGAATATTTCACGCTTCTTTGCGAGTTGATGAAGACCAATCCGCCGACGGCGGCGGATGGCGAGGCGATCGCCAAATTTGCTGAAATCGGCATCGTGCCGGGCCAGGACTTCGACAAGAGCAAGCTCGATGCCGCCTTCGTCTCGCGCATCCCCGTCATGGCGTTCCATCGCATCATGCTGCACTTCAAGTTCAGCGATGGTGACATCCAGAACGTCAACGGCTGGGGCTTCACCACCAAGACCGGTATCTACGGCACCAACTATCTGCAGCGGGCGCTGATCACGGCGATCGGGCTTGGCGCCAATCGTCCGCAGGATGCGATCTATCCGACGTCGCTGAAGTCCAGGGACGGCCTGGTTTCCCGCGCCTATCACGGCTCCAACAAATACCTCGTCACCTTCCCCAAGGGGCAATTGCCGCCGGTGCGCGGCTTCTGGTCGATCACCATGTACGACGAGAACTATTTCTTCGTCGACAATCCGCTCAACCGCTATTCGATCAGCGCGCGCGTCAGCCCCAAGGCCAATGCCGACGGTTCGACGGAGATCTACATCCAGAATGAATCACCCGGCAAGGACAAGGAAAACAACTGGTTGCCGGCGCCGAAGGGCAAGTTCATCCTGATGATGCGGCTCTATTGGCCCGACGACAGCCCGCCTTCCATTCTCGACGGGTCGTGGCTCATCCCGCCGGTGAAGAAGGCGGGATGACAGAGGCGAAAGAGTCCCTGCGTCTTCGCGTGAAGGCGCAGGGCGTGGCGATCAGGCGGCGGCTCAGCGCTTCGGCAGCACGAGATCGCCGACCGTATAGATGTGAAACTCGCTGCGGGAGACTTCGTCCAGCTTGCGGAACTTCTCCGCGAACACCGGATCGGAGAAGAACTCATCGACATTTCCGGTGCCCTGGATCGCCTCGACATTGACGACGGTCTCGCCGTCGGTGCTCTTCGACAGCGTGCTCCACAGAAAACCTTCCTTCCGTTCGGCAACGTAGTGCACGACGTCCTGGATGACGGCGAAGGCTTCTTCCTGCTTGCCGGGATGGGCGTGGATGACGTTGACGACGAAGGTCGTCGGAACGGGGGACGCCGTGAAAGTGGGGGTAGGGATCGTTGTCATGCTTCTCTCCATTTAAACGCCGCGGCGTATCGACCGCGACGGCACCTGGATATCGGGAGAGAAATAGCGGATAAACGAGCGCGTATTCTCATCACTTCGGAAAAAGATTCCGTAATCGGTGCGCGATGGACAAGCTCGGAACGCTCAGCATTTTCATTCAGGTGGCAGAGGCGGGCAGCTTCGTGGCCGCCGGGCATCGCCTAGGGCTTTCAGGTTCGGCCGTCGGCAAGGCGATCGCGCGGCTCGAAGACGAGATGGGCGTGCGCCTCTTCAACCGGTCGACGAGAAGCATGGCGCTGACCGAGGACGGCAGCTTCTTTCTCGACACCTGCCGCCGCATCCAGTCCGAATTCGAAACGGCCCAGGCGCAACTGTCACGCTCGCATGCGACGCCGCGCGGGCAATTGCGCGTCAGCCTGCCGCTCGCCGGCATGCTGCTGATGCCGACCATATCGGACTTCATGCGCGCCTATCCGCTGATCAATCTTGATCTCGATTTCACCGATCGGCTGGTCGATGTGATCGAGGAGGGCTTCGATGCGGTCATCCGCACCGGCGACGTGAAGGATACACGCCTGATGAGCCGCAAGCTCGGGACGTTCCGGCACCGGATCGTCGCTTCGCCGGAATATCTCGCGGCTCATGGGCGGCCGGAGGTGCCGGAGGACCTGCTTGGGCACCGCTGCCTTCATCACCGCTACGCCAATTCCGGCCGCCTCGAACCCTGGCCACTCGTTCGTGACGGGCGTGAGGTGAAGCTGGACCTGCCTGTGACCACGGTGGCGAGTACGCTTGACCCCTTGATCTTTCTTGCGGAGCGCTCCTTCGGCATCACCTGCCTGCCGCCCTTTGCCGTGTCGCCTGAACTGGCGGAAGGCAAGCTGGTCTCGCTGCTGGAAGATTACCTTCGCGAAACCGGCACGTTCCGCGTGCTTTGGCCGACCAATCGCTATCTTTCGCCAAAGGTGCGTGCCTTCGTCGATTTCATGGCGGAGAACCTGTTTGCCGCGTGACGGCCGGGCGGTACGGAACGTTCCCCCGGCGTCGATCCAGCCGTTGCTAAAGTGCTGCAAATGTCCGAAGCTTCGCTGACGCCATCGGGTCATGCGAGCCGGAGCAGATGCGCACCATGACAGACGCCTCTTCCATTCAGCCTGCCGCCAGCCATGACGCCCGCATCTGCCGGGGATGCTGGGACCAGATGCATGTGCCGATCCCGATCCGCGGGCCTTTGGCGCTGCCGTTCCGTGCCTTCGGTATTACCCGCAGCAAGATGAACCCGAACATCTGTACGATCTGCGAGCGCTCCTTCCGTTACGTGAAGAAGCAGAGTCACGTCGCGGCAAGTGCCACAATCCTGTTTGCCGACATCCGCGGATTCACGCATCTTTCGGAGCGGATCGAGCGGGTGCGCTTGAGCCAGATCGTCAGCCTGTTCCAGGATCGCTGCGCCCAGGCGATCTGGGCGCATGACGGCATCGTCAACAAGCAGATGGGCGACGGGCTGATGGCGATCTTCAACTTTCCGATCATCCGGAAAGACCATGCGCAAGCGGCGATCATGGCAGCACGCGATATCCAGCGTCTCTGCGCCGATGCACTCGGCCGCCTCGACCTCGACGACCTCGGCGAACGGCCGCTCGGCGTGGGCGTCGGCATTCATTCGGGCGAGGTCGAGATCGGCGAGTTCTCGACATTCCGCAGCGATTTCACCGCGATCGGCGGCACGGTCAACCTGGCCTCGAGGCTCGAATCCCAGGCCGAGGCGGGCGAGATTCTGCTTTCCCCGGAGACGGCCGCTCAGGCGGCAACGCTGACGGCGGGCGCCGGCACGCGGCTGCTGGTCCTGAAAGGCATCGAACAGCCGGTCAAGGCGAGGGTGCTCGCAAAGCAAGGCTGAGGCTTAGTCGAGCGGCCTGACGTCGGTGACGACGAGGCCCCATTTTCCGCCGCGGCCGCTGACCACCACTCGATCTCGCGGCCAAAGACGGTCTCGAAGTTCGGCAGAGTAGCCGCAGAGCTTATCTGCCGGAAACGGCGCCTCGATGAGTTCGATGGCGTTCCAGCACCGTCTGGAACGGTCCGTCGAGGCGACGGTGTAGATGTGTTCGACCAGCGATCAATGCGCCCGCCATCGGTGCGCCCATCTTTACAACGATGTATCCCATCCCGAAACCCAGGAATGGCACGATGGCGATAAACAAGGCTGTCTTTGGATCGGCGTACGCGTAGTGATGGGTATCCGGGCTGGTGGCGACCGCCCAGAGAAGCAATGCAGCGCCGACAGCGCCGCCGATCAAAGCGGCTATCCGGCTCAAGGCCATCCACTCGGGCGAGGGAATATAGAGGTATCCGACGAACGCGCCGAACATGGGGAGCGAGAAGAGCACCAGGCAGGATCCGAGAGCATGGCGCGCAAGTTTGGTGAAGAGTGATCGTTTCGCGCGCTCAGGTGCGTCCATCGGATGTTCCGGGCAGGTGGTTCAGAGCGGAGGGTGATAACCGTGCGATTGCGGACACTTGCCAAGGCCGTTCCTTACCACTCGGTGTTCACATCTATAGGCCGCGTTCGGTTGCGCTTCAAGGGAGGTGCAACGTATGATTACTTCATACCCAAGGCGCTGACCGTTCGTCTGTACGGCCCCTCTAGAACCACAGATCGCGCACGCAGCGGCCGTCCGGTGCCAGGTCCTCGAAGGTATCGAAGCCGTCGAAATGGTCGATTGGGAGATGGGCGACCCGGTCCAGCGCGGCCAGTCTGACATTGACGGCGATGCGCCGGCGGCCTCGTGCGTCGAGGTTGAGGCTGCGCCAGGCGACGACGCCGGCGCAGGTCGGGCAGAAGAGGATTTCGAGCGTCGGGTCCTTCTCGTCGGCGCGGGTATAGGCGGTGAGTTCGCCGCTGACTGCGATGCGCTCGCCTTCGTAGTCATAGGCCCAAAGCGTGCCGTAGCGGTGGCAGAGCGTGCAGTTGCAGGCGGTGATCGGGCCGGGGTCGCCTTTGAGCGTCCACTTCGCATTGCCGCAGTGACATGAGCCGTCAAGCATGAGCCGCTCCCGCTATTGTACCGAGGCGGCATAGTGCCCCGATGGCGGGATGTCCGCAATCGGGGCCGGATATCAATCTCGCTCGCGCTTGTGCGCCAAGACAGCGTCGATGAAGGGAGCCTTCGAGGCGAGGTACTCGCCGATGCCATGCTGGTTCGTGGCTTCGAGGTGCAGCTTCAGCGCCTGATAGCGGGCGCTGAGGTCCGGATCCTGCCGCAGAAGATCGCGAAACCGCAGCATTCTTGCAATCTGCCAATGTCCTGACCGGCACACATGGACCTTGTGGGTTCGAACGCCATTGACGTCGCGCCGATGGAAGTGGTGGTCCTGCGAAAGGTCCGTGCCGCGAACATATCCAAGCGATTTCATACGCTCCGTCACATCGCCCACGTCGCGATGCTCGGACACCTCGACCAGAAGGTCGATTTCCGGCTTCGCGGCGAGACCGGGGACGGCGGTGCTGCCGACATGGTGGATCGTGACGAGCGCATTTGCGAATACGCTGCGGATGCGCTGCTGCTCGGAGAGAAACAAATCGGGCCATCGCGGATCATAGACTGAAATCTGGCTGGTCAGCGGCACGGCGGCTTGCTCCGGGTTCTTGACGGTGGTGTCATGGTAGCACCCGGAACGAATTCATGGACCTTCCCCCGCCTGGACGGAGGAAGGTTGTTTGGTCGGATCGTGCCACCGCCTAGTTGCGGTCGAGCCGCATGACCTTTTCATCGCCGAGGACCATGCCGGTCTCGCGGAAACCGAAGCGGTGGTAGAGGGCGTGGGCGCGGGTGTTTTCCGGGTAGACGCCGAGATAGATGTCGCCGCATTCAGGGATCTTGGCCATGTGGTCCAGGAGGGCTGCGAGCGCCTTGGCGCCATAGCCCTTGCCCTGGTGGCGGGCATCGATCATCAGTCGGTAGATCCAGTGGTTGCCGTCATCGGGGTCGAGCGCATACATGGCGAAACCCACCGGCGCCCCTTCGGCCATCACGGCAAAACCGACGCATTCGGGGCGTTCGCCGAGTTCTTCGAGAGATTCGTCGTTGCTGGCGATGAAATCCATCTGGTTTTCGTGAACGTCGAGCCTTCGGATGACATCGGCATCGACGGTATCGACGGGCAGGAGTGTAATCGTCATTCGGTCCTCGTGGTCGACGCTGTGGCCTGGGCGGCAGTCTCTGTCTAATCCCGTCTGCGGTCACCTTCTCCCCGCGGGGCGAGCGGGGAGAAGGGACCTTGCAGCGCTCTCGGCGTCCACATCCTGCGCCTGGGCGCGAGCGGTTCCCTCTGCGGGGCGGGCAGGGGAACCGAAGGGTAGGCGGAGCCGGGCCGCTGCCGTTCCCTTTCCCGATCAGCGGGCGAGGGAGTTGGGGGCAAGGAACCGGAGGGACGGGGACACGCGTCCAGCCTGGCACGTCAATAACAATCTGATTTATACGTTTTCAGTTTCTGCCGTGCCGGCCGTGCCGCTCGAGGCGCCGAAATCCGGAAAGCGAGCCCTTCTCCAACGGGCGCATTACCGCAACATTGCGATGGCAAGAAAGAAACGGCCTTCGCGCCAGCCGCTCAGGTTTCCTCGACGATGCGTGGCTCTGCTTTGCCCGTCCATTCAAAGGTGATGGTGTGGCCCTGGCGGACGTTCTGGATGACCGAGGGGCGGAAGACGGCGAGGCACGTGCCCTCGGGATCACGGGCCGACGGATAGATCAGGCCGTTGCCGCCTTCGGCAAGAATGGTGGCGGCGAGCGCCTGGCCGGCGGGGTAGGCGACGGCGGTGTCGGGGGAGAGATAGGCGGCGTCCACTTCGCCGCGCACGTCATGGAAGCGGCAGGTGAAGCCGGCGATCAGTTCGCGGTAGCGACCGATGTCACGAAAGCTGCCGGCCTCGCGAAGCGCCCGGGTGCGGTGATAGACGATTTCCGCCTGGCAGGTCTGGAGTGCGCGCGGGCCGAAGGCACAGTACCAGGCGCCGCGCTCCTCGCCGTTGAAGCGGTTGCCTGGAGGCCGGGCATGGCAGAAGGCGGCATTGATCAGCGACCAGCCGTAGCCGAAGGTCTCGTTCAGGAGTTCGGCAGGATCGACGCCGATGGGCAGAGCGAGCGAACTCAGCCGCGCCGAGGTCATCGCCTCCAGCCGGTTGAGGATCTCGATCTCGTCGTCATCGTCGGCGAGCGGCTTGACCGCGGGCTCGTCGATATAGGCGGTCGAGATCAGCCGGACGGTTGCCGGCTCGTTGAAGTCGATTTCCGGCAGCGCGATCATAGGCCGCCGCGCAACCCGTCGAGATAGCGCCTGACCTTCATCATCACGGGAATGCCGCCCTCGATCATCAGGTCGACCGGCGAGCGGCCGGAAAACAGCGGGCCGGTGTTGACCGCCTTCGGCCATTGATAGGTAAGCGGCCCGTTGAAGAACAGCCGCAGGCCCTTGAAGATGCCGACGATCAGGCTCGCGCGCATGCGCTTGTCCTGGTCGAGCCTGCCCTTGAAGTCGCCGGCCTTCATGCGGTTCCAGGTGGCGATCGGCACGTCGAAGAGCTGGGCCGCCTCCCTATTGGTGAGATTCCAGAGGTCGCAGGCTTTCACCACCGCCTTTACGATCACAGCTTCTTCCTGCCGGGCGGGTGCGAAAGCCGGTTGTGCGAGGGCCATGAATGTCTCCTATGCGGTGACTGAGTGTATCATATGATATGAAATGGCGATGTTGGGCGGAAAGTCAAGGGGTGGCCGGCTGATGCCTGTTTGCACTGCCGAGCGAACGCGCCCGGCTCTGCCCCTCACCCTAACGCTCTGCCCGCCACGCGGGGAGAGGGGACATGGACGACGGGGCACCGTCACTCGGCGGCTGATCTCACAAACCCAAGGTAGACAAGGTTTCTGTGGGGGGAGCGGGTGACCACGTCGCCTTCTCGCCGTCGTGACGGGGGGAAGGTCCCGGCAGGGGATGAGGGGCAGCGCTTTTGCTGCAAAAGGGCCATCCTCAAACTTGTCGAGGCTCTCGCCGCTTGGATCGCCCTTCACCTGACGTGGCGCAGAGGTCGCCGCGCGCGTTGCGTCGCCACCCGCTGAGAGGGCGCGGTCTCCATCACGGCAATTCGATTTTACTCGGTTGGTGGCGGCCGATAGGCTCTTCGGCACAGTTGATGGGAGAGAGAGCCATGAAGCGCGCATTAGCAGCAATCGCATTCGCCTTGGCCTGTTCCGGCGCGGCCTATGCGCAGGACACCAGCATGAGTTTCTTCGTCACCAGCGTGAACCCCGGAAAGGGCGGCGATCTGGGCGGCCTCACCGGGGCGGACGCCTATTGCGATACGCTCGCCAAGGCAGCGGGGGCGACGGGCAAGAGCTGGAAGGCCTATCTTTCCACCGACGCGGAGAACGCCAAGGACCGGATCGGCGCAGGCCCCTGGTACAACGCCAAGGGCGAGAAGATCGCCGATGATGTCGCATCGCTCCACAGCGACAAGAACAACCTGACGAAGCAGACGGCGCTCAATGAAAAGGGCGAGGTGATCAACGGGCGCGGCGATACGCCCAACCGCCACGACATTCTGACGGGCTCGAAAGCCGATGGCACGGCGGCACCGGACACCTGCGGCAACTGGACGATGGGCGGCGCCGACGGCGCGGCGATCGTCGGCCACAGCGACCGCACCGGATTGAACGATTCCGCCGAGGCCAAATCCTGGAACTCTTCACACGCGACGCGGGGCGGCTGCACCGTCGAGGCCTTCAAGGGCACCGGCGGCGAGGGGCTGTTCTATTGCTTCGCTGCGAAATAGGGCGCTTTCAGCTTATCGTAACGCGCAAGGGACACGCCTTGGTTTCATCCTGACGGCCCGGACACTCGGCCCGGGTCGCAGGTCCGTTCCCACGTGCGTCAGACATGCGGCCCGAGCAACGACAGGTCGGCCTCGCCGAGCCTGTCCCTGGCGGTCCAGAGCTGGTGCCAGTAGGGGTAGATCACCGGCGGCAGGCTGACGGCGTCGAGCAGTTCGCGCTCCTCGTCGGAGAGCTTCAGATTTGCGGCCGCGAGGTTGTCTGAGAACTGCGCCTCGGTCCGCCCGCCGATGATGACGGACGTGACGCCCTTGCGGCCGATCAGCCAGGCGAGCGCAACTTGCGCCGGCGACACGCCGCGCTCGGCGGCGATGGCAACGAGCATGTCGACGATCTTCCAGAGCCGCTCCTCGTCGCGGATCGGCGGCTCCTTCCAGCCGGCAAGCTGGCGGGTGCCTTCCGGTGTCTCGTTTCGCCGGTGCTTGCCGGAGAGAAGTCCGCCGGCAAGCGGGCTCCAGACGAGCACGCCGAGCCCCTGGTCGATGGCGATCGGCATCAGCTCGTATTCAGCCTCGCGGGCCTCGAGCGTGTAGTGGATTTGCTGGCTGATGAAGCGCTGGCGGCCTTCGAGCGCGCTGACGCCGAGCGCCTTCATGATGTGCCAGCCGGAATAGTTGGAGCAGCCGATATAGCGGACCTTACCGCTGCGAACGAGGCTGTCGAGCGCCTCCATCGTTTCTTCGAGCGGTGTTAGGCCGTCCCATTCATGCACCTGGTAGAGATCGATGACGTCGGTGTTCAGTCGCTTCAGGCTCGCCTCGCAGGCGGCAATCACGTGCTGGCGCGAGAGCCCGCCGTCGTTCGGCCCCGGCCCCATCGAAAAGCGCGCCTTGGTGGCGACGAGCACACCGCCTTTGCGCTGACCGCCGAGGACCTCGCCGATGATCTCCTCGCAATGGCCGGTCGAATAGATGTCGGCCGTGTCGATCAGGTTGACGCCGGCATCGAGGCAGAGGTCGACATAGCGGCGCGCCTCCTTCAGCCCGACATTGCCGACCTCGGCGAACTTGCCGCGGCCGCCGATCGTCATTGTGCCCATGGTGATGACAGAGATTTTCAGGCCGGAACGGCCGAGCAGCCGGTATTCCATGGTCTCTGGTCCTTTGCTGGTGGGGAAACGGGAACGCAAGCTTCACCGGATGAAAGCCGAAGGCGACAGCGGCGGTCAAGTGGCGCTCAAAGAGGCCGCGTCCGCGGCGCGGGCCCAGTGTGCAGGCCTGCAACACTCTGCAATCGGATGTTGCGGTGGTTGCAGCTCCGGTTTCTTAGGGCTGGCTTGAACACGGCAAAATGTTATCGTTTCGTCGAGAGATTAAGGGGAATCACTGGATGAGCGTTGTAAAGCGTCTGTTGTCCGCATCGGCGATCGCTGCCGGTCTGGGTTGCATTGTTGCGCCCTTGACGGCGAATGCGGCCGAAAACGGTGCCGGCTTCTATCTGCTCGGCGCACGTGGCCCGATGGCCGGCCTTTTGGCGCCGCCCGGAACCTATTTCCAGAACGACACCTACTTCTATGTGGGCGAGCTCAAGGGCAACAAGCAGCTTCCGCTCGGTGGCGAGATCGTCGGCGAGGTCGATGCGACGCTGATCGGCATCTTCGGCACCGGGCTCTGGGTGATGCCCGAAGAAGTGCTCGGCGGCAATCTCGGCTTCACCGCGATCGTGCCCTTCGGGGGGCCGGATATCGACGCTACGCTTTCGGCGCCAAGGGCCGGTCGCTCGGCCTCGGTCAGCGATTCTATCTTCACTATCGGCGACCCTGTGTTGGGCGCGGTTCTCGGCTGGCACGAGGGCGATTTCCACTGGACGGCGAACGCCTCGGTCAACGTGCCGATCGGCGACTACCAGAAGGGGCAGCTCGCCAATCTCTCGTTCAACCGCTGGGCTGGCGACTTCACGCTCGCCGGCACTTGGTTCAATCCGGAAACGGGCTTCGACATCTCGGGCGCCGCGGGCTTCACCTTCAACGGCGAGAACCCGGCGACGGACTACCGCACAGGTACGGAATTCCACGCGGAATGGGCGGTGACCAAGCACTTCGGCCAGGAGTTCTCCGCCGGCGTTGCAGGCTACTTCTACCAGCAGGTGACCGGCGACAGTGGCGCCGGCGCAAGGCTCGGCCCGTTCAAGGGCCGTATTGCCGCGATCGGCGGCACCATGGGCTACAATTTCAAGATGGCCGAGACGCCGGTATCGCTGACGCTCAAGGTCTTCCAGGAATTTGGCGCCAAGAACCGGCCAGAAGGCACGGCCGGTTTCGTCACCATCGCCTTCCCGATCGGCACGCCGCCGGCCCAGGTGAAATAGGCTTGAGCTAAGCCTCGCATGCCCCGCCGGTGCCGTTTTCGACCGGCGGAGGCATGGATGACGCGTGACCTTCGTGCCGGTCTGGAAACGACCGATCGCGGCAGGGTTCGCGTGCGGCGACGTTGCTTTATCTCCCGATCGGCGCATACTGCCGCCTTCGCTGGGCAGGATGCGGCTCCGGCGGCTGTAAGATCGTTCGCGTTTTCGTCCCGATACGGGCGGTCGCGGAATGTCTCGGATGGCCAGGCCACAGGCGCTTCTCCTGCACGCAATGGACCGGATCGATCAGGCCTTCGCCGAGATCGGGTGTCCGTGCAACGGCGATTGGGCGGAAGCAAGTGCCACGCGTCACTTCCGCCGCAGCCGGCGGGCATTCGTAAGAGCGTCCGCCCTGAAAGGCGCAATTGGTTTCGACCCGCGGTTGGCGGCGTACGCGGATAGCGGCGCGCCGGCCCTTGGCAGCCAGGAGGTTTCAATGCAGGAGTTTGCACGCGAACCGGACGGCCCGATCGGCCCCGACGATCTTGATATGCTGCAACGCACCTTCGACCGGGTCTGCATCTGGTGCGACATCCCGCGCTACGGCAAACGTGCCGACCGGCTGGCCCGCCACATCACGGGCCAGTTCCGCAGGGGCATTGCCGACGAGCGGGTGCTGTTCGAAAACGCCATGTGGCTGGAGCAGCAGGGTGGTTCAACGCGGCATCGCGCCGACACTTGACGCCGGCGGCGCCTGAAGCACATCGCGATTTTCAGATTGAGTTGTCTATCGCAAACCGCTGCGCCCTTTTGCGCGACATTCTCTAGATCTCGAAGAACCGCTCCGGCATCAGGTTCCGGTAGGGGAACATATGGAAATACGGACGCGCCTCGGCGAGCACCCGGCGGACGGACGCGCGTTCGAGCAGTCGTTCGAAATAGACCGCAAGATGCGGATGCGTCTCATCGAAGGGCTCGACGATGCCGCCATAAAAGAGAGCCGGGGTGGCGGCGCAATCGGCAAGGCTGAACGTATCGCCCGCGGCAAATTCATGCGTGGCGAAGTGCGCGTCGGCCATGCCATAGGCCAAGCCAAGCGCGGCGCGGGCGTCGGCAACGCCGCGGTGGTCGTTTTCGCCCGGGCCCCGCAGCGTGTCAGTGACGATCTTCTGCATCGGCACGTGGATGTAGTTGTCGAAGAAGCGATCCCAGAGCCGGGCTTTCAGAGCCATGTCGGGGTCATCGGGGATCAGCCGCCGGCGTCCCGGATAATGGCGGTCGAGATATTCGATGATGATCGACGTCTCCGGCATCACCACGTCGCGAGCGCTGTCCGTCAAGACCGGCATCTTGCCGACGGGCCACAGCGCCGCGAAGCGGGCCGCTTCTTCCGGGTCGAGCAGGTCGACCAGGCTGCTTTTGAATGGGGTCTCGTTTTCGTAAAGCGCGATGAGCACCTTGTGGCAGAAGGAAGCGAGTGGATGCTGGTAAAGCGTGAGGGACATGCGCGTATTCTCCAGTGCGGAAGGGACGCTTGCGGATCGGTCGTCAGGTCTTTACGTGCCCGTTTATCGCAAAACCGGTCCTGTTTCGCAATCGGTTTTCGGGGTTCAGGGCCAAAAGATCGGGGCCCGTGGCGCAGAACGGCGGCAGCCGCGCCGGATACGCGCCGATTTTTTGGGGACGCCATGCTGATCGATTCCAAGCGGTTAGCGCCGGAAAAGGACGCGCACGCGTAAAGACTTGCCGCCATCGTGCCCGGCTACCATTGAAAGCGCAAAAGCTGCCCTAGAATTAATAGAACAAGGGCGTCGCAACGCTCGGCGCCCGTCGTCATCGCGACAGGGGAGGATTGCCGATGCGCTGCTTCACGGTACTTGGGCCCTCGCAGACCGGAAAGACCACGCTGGCAGACAAGCTGGCCGGTCTGGAGGGGGCCTCCAGAAAAGCTGCTTCACCCTACGGATTGAACCTCACGGAATTCGAATTTGGCGGCGAAGCCTGGTGCGCGCTCGACGCACCCGGCGGCACCGAGGCGCTGGGACACGCGCAGCACGCGCTGATCGCCAGCGACGCCTGCGTGCTCTGCGTTTCGCCGGTGCCGGAGGAGGCAGTGCTGGCCGCGCCCTATCTGAAGGCGATCGAGGCGTCGGGCACGCCCTGCATTCTCTTCATCAACCGCATGGACGAGCCGCAGGGGCGGCTGCGCGACGTGATCGCCGCGCTTCAGGATTATTCCGGCCACATGCTGCTCCTGCGCCAGGTGCCGATCCGCGAAGGCGACAAGATCGTCGGCACCTGCGACCTGATCTCCGAGCGCGCCTGGCGCTACCGCGAGGGACAGACCTCGGCGCTGATCGAAATCCCCGACACGGTGATGGATCGGGAAAAGGAGGCGCGGGCCGAGCTGCTCGAACATTTCTCTGAATTCGACGACTGGCTGCTCGAAGAGCTGATCGAGGACCGGGCGCCGGCCAACGACACGATCTATGCGATCTCCACGCGGCTCTTGAAGGAAAACCGCATCATCCCGGTGCTGGTGGGCGCTGCAAGCCACGCCAACGGCATTCTGCGGCTGATGAAGGCGCTGCGCCACGAGGCGCCTCAGGTCGACGCGCTTCGAAAGAGACTGGCTGAGGCCGGACCGATCGCCGAGACGGCGCTTTCGGCCGTCAGCTTCCACGCCTATCACAAGGCGAATGTCGGCAAGACAGTGCTGGTCAGGGCGCTGGCATCCGGTATCAAGCAGGGCGCGACGCTCGGCGGCGGCAGCCTCGGCTCGCTGCAGGACCCGGCGACCGGCAAGCCGCTGCCGAACGCCACGCCGGAGGCGGGCGCGATCTTTGCCGCTGTCAAGGCCGACCATCTGCCAGTGCCGGCGCTGCTTGCCGCCAGCAGCACCGCCGAGGCGCCGGACTGGACGCTGCCGCCGACGCCGATGCTGGTGCGCATATTGGTGCCCGACAGCGAGCGCGACGAGACCAAGCTCTCGGGCACGCTTGCCAAGCTCGCCGAGACCGACCGCGCACTCGCGGTCATGCAGGAGGAAGGCAGCGGCGCGCAGCTCGTCTGCGTGCAGGGACCGATGCACCTGCGCGACCTCTGCAAGACGCTCGCCGACGTCTTCCATGTCGGCGTCACCGACCGGCCGCCGAGCCCGACCTATCGCGAGACCGTGCTGAAACCCTCCGACGTGCACTACCGCCACCGCAAGCAGACGGGCGGTGCCGGGCAGTTCGCCGACGTCAAGCTCAGCGTGCACCCGAACGAGCGCGGTGCCGGCTTCTCTTTCGCCGAGACGGTGAAGGGCGGGGCGGTGCCGCGCAACTTCATCCCGGCGATCGAGGCCGGCGCGCGCGAAGCGATGGAGAAGGGGCCGCTCGGCTTTCAGGTGATCGATGTCGGCGTGACCTTGACGGACGGTCAGCACCATGCGGTCGACAGCAACGACTTCGCCTTCCGCGCGGCCGCCAAGATGGGCGTGCGCCAGGCGCTGTCGCAGGCCTCGGCGGTTCTGATGCAGCCGGTCATCCGCGTCGAGATCCACATCCCCTCGATCTATTCCGGCAGCCTGGTGCCGATCGTCTCCACCTACAAGGGCCAGGTGCTCGGCTTCGACCGTGACGAGACCGCCAAGGGCTGGGACATCTTTCGCGCCCTGGTGCCGGGATCGGCGCTCGACGATCTTGCCCGGACGCTAAGGGCCGCGACGCAAGGCATCGGCTACTTCTCCAAGAGCTTCGACCATTTCGAGGAGCTCTACGGCAAGGAGGCGGATGCGGTAATCCACGCGCATGGGACACAGCAGGCGGGGTGATCGTCTATGAGAGCAGCGGCTTGGCGCGATGCACCATGACCGCGCCGAGCAATTTTAGTCGCGCATCAACGTCGCTTCGGTGGCGAATTCATTGCCGCGCAATCACGGAGCGTATTTGTTGTCGCGATAGGTCTCGCCGATTCCCCGGACCGCCGACGGGCAAGGTCGAGTGCGCGGGTCGCCTTCCGTGAGGTTGCTTTCAAGGCCCCAACCCGGCATCGCCGTTCTGCGGATACAGTCTCCGACATCACGCTCTCTCGACTTCGTGTAGAGGCGGATCGGCGCGGTAGTCCGCGAGCAACCGTTGATCGGGCCTGGGGTTCGGCTGCGTTTTCACCGCTTCGAGAATGATGTGCTGGTCATCGAAGATCAGGTCCTGGCGCTGCGCGCATGGGTGGGGCCGGAGGAGGCGATCCAGCTTTCTAAGGGATCCGACGCGCTTGACAAAGGCGCCGATAAATTATTTATAACCATCCGGTCGGAAATAAATCGGATGGAGCCATGGGCCGGAAACGCGCAATTGATCAACAGCAGGTGCTGGATGCCGCCGAACGAGTCGTCGGTCGTGATGGCGCTGCCAACCTGACTGTCGATGCCGTCGCCAGGGAAGCCGGCGTCAGCAAGGCGAGTGTGCTTTATGACTATAAGTCCAAGCAGGCGCTGATCGAGGCCGTCGTCGACCGGGCGTTTGAGCGCGACAACGCACACCATGCGCAGGTCGAGCAGAAGATCGGAGACATTCAGGATCGAGCGGTCAGGGGGCGCATCGTTGCTGCGGCCGAACCGCCGCCCGAGGAGTTCCGGGCGGTGGCACTGAACCTCAGCGCGGCGCTTACGCTCGATGCCGGTTTGCGCCGGAAGATGCAGGCAAGCCAGGATGCGACGATCGCGAGAATTCTCCAGAACTCCCAGTCGCCGCGCGGGGCGTTG
The DNA here is from genome assembly GCF_026672675.1 of Ensifer sp. SL37. NCBI lineage: Bacteria > Pseudomonadati > Pseudomonadota > Alphaproteobacteria > Hyphomicrobiales > Rhizobiaceae > Ensifer > Ensifer sp. SL37. Next base: position 3,063,107 of record NZ_JAPPRN010000006.1, read on the forward strand.
CTTGCCTATCTCGCGCTCGAGGGTCTCAAGTTCCTCGAATATCTCGACTTTCACCATTTTGCGCGTGCAGACCGCGACGAGGTGCTGCGCGAAATCAACTGGCTCGTGACTGCAACCCCGCAGGCAGCCGATCTTCCGGACGAGCGCTAAGCGTCCAAACCTCATAGGTGCAGCGAAATGAACCAAGCATGCGATGCCACATCCGCCGTGGCCACGGGCGAACGCGCCCCGTTCCGGCGCATCTTCATCACCGGTGGCAGCGGCTATGTCGGCCGCAACCTCATCCGCCATTTCGTCACGACGGGCGCTTCTGTTGTCGCTCTGGCGCGCAGCCAGAAGGCGGCCGACCGCGTCCGCCAACTCGGTGCGACGGCCTTTATGGGCGACCTGCTCAGTCCAGACATCGCCGCGGGAATGGCGGGCTGCGACGCGCTTGTCCATGCCGCGGCCGATACCGATCATGGACCAGGCACGCCGCAGCAGCGCCGGGTGAACGAGGATGGCACGCGGATCGTCATGGAGGCGGCCCGCGCCGCCGGTATCCGCAAGGCGATCCATATCAGCACCGAATCCGTGCTTGCCGATGGGCACCCGCTGGTGCAGGTGGACGAGACGGCGCCGTTTCCGCGCCGCCCGGCCGGCAGCTATTCGCGCAGCAAGGCGGCGGCCGAGCGTGTAGCACTTGCGGCCAGCAGTCCGGCTTTCCCGGTCGTTGCCCTTCGGCCGCGCTTCGTCTGGGGGCGTGACGATACCACGGCGTTGCCGGCACTGGTCGAGGCTGCCCGCTCTGGCAAGCTCGCCTGGATCGCGGGAGGCACCTACCTGACCTCGACCACGCATATCGCCAACCTGTGCCAGGCCGTGGCGCTTGCGCTTGCAAACGGGCAGGGCGGGGAGGTCTATTTCATCACCGATGGCGATGCCGTTCCGTTCAGGACGTTCGTCTCGCAGCTTCTGGAAACGCAAGGGATCGTCCCGCCGGAAAAATCCGTTCCCCGCGCCGTCGTCAGAGCCGTTGCCTGGGGCGGCGATGTGCTCGCTGCCCTCTCCAGGGGGAGGATCAGCGTTCCGCTGACATCACAGGCCTATGCGACGTCGGCCGTCGAGATCTCGCTTGATATCGGCAAGGCAAAGCGGGCGCTGGGCTATGTTCCTGTCATCTCGCGGGAGCAGGGGCTGGACGAGCTTCGGACCGTCAGCACCGGTAGTCCTCCAGTTGCGGCGCCGTGTCCGGCTTGCCTGCCTTGATCCAGTCCACCTTGCCGCGCAGGAACGAGAGAGCCGCGTCCAGCGCGGCCTTCCGCTCTTCTAGTCGCGCGATCTGCGCTTGCAGGATCTCGACCGTTCGTGCGGGCGAACTTTCGCCGGCGCGATAGGCGTCATTGAGGGCCTGAATCTCCCGCAGCGAGTAACCCAGCGTCTGTTGCAGCCGGATCATCCGCGCGGCGGTAACGTCTTCCTGGCTGAACAGCTGATAGGGATTAGAGCCGCCCTTGGCGCTGCGCTCCGGCTTCAGCAGCCCCTTGGAAATGTAAAAGCGGATCGTATCGACCGGCAGTTCCGTGGCCTTCGCAAATTCCGAAATCAGCATGCAGTAAACCCTTGACCATAGAGTATGGTCAATACTTATAAGAGCTGCTTGTCTGGAATTGGAGACCCATGATGACAAGCAAGGAAAAGATTCTACACCGCGTCCAACTCGGCTCGGATGGCCCGCCGATCGGAGCCCAGGGCCTCGGCTGCATGGGCATGAGCGAGTTCTACGGCACGACGGACGAGGCCGAATCTCGCGCCACTCTGGAACGGGCGCTCGAACTCGGCGTCACCCTGTTCGACACGGCGGACATGTACGGTATCGGCGCCAACGAGGCCTTTCTTGCGTCCTTCGTCAGGACGCATCGTGAAGCGGTCCTGATCGCCACCAAGTTCGGCTATGCGCGCACGCCGCAAAGCCCAGAGGACTGGAGCATAGACAACCGGCCCGAGTTCATTCGTGCTGCCGCTGACCGCTCGCTGAAGCGCCTGGGTGTCGATGTCATCGACCTCTATTACATGCATCGCCGCACCGATGCCGTACCACTCGAAGAATCCATTGGCGCGATGGCCGATCTGGTCGCGGCCGGAAAGGTCCGTTGGCTCGGCCTCTCGGCGGTGACTGTGGCGGAGCTGCGGGCCGCGCATGCCATCCATCCGATTGCAGCGCTGCAGTCGGAATGGTCTGTTTTCACGCGTGAGATCGAGGAAGATGTCGTTCCCGCTGCATTCGAACTCGGCGTGACGCTCGTGCCTTACTCCCCGCTCGGACGTGGCATGCTGACCGGCCAGGCCTTTGCCCAATCCCTGACGGAGGGAGATGCACGCAGGAATTTCCCGCGCTTTGCATCGCAGCACCAACAGGCGAACATGCAGGTGGTGGCAAAGGTCGAGGAAGCCGCGCGTGGCCTCGGCATTACCTCGGCCCAGCTGGCACTAGCCTGGCTGCACACGCAGGGCCGCAAGTTGAATGCGAAGGTGGTGCCAATCCCCGGAACACGCAGGCGCAGCCGCCTTGAGGAGAACGTCGCGGCGGCGTCCATCATCCTCCCCGATGATGTAACGGCCATGCTCGATCCGCTCGCCGGGGCTGTGCAAGGAGCCGCCGTCTAAGGGTGCGACCGCCGTGCGCGACGGGCGTGCGGCGGCCGGTTCTTGTGTTGGGTGGGGAGGAGGGACGCTCGCCGGCCGCCGACGGCTAGCTTGTGCCAGATGTTTGCACTGCCTCTGCGCTCTGCCGCTCGCGCTCCTCGATCTCGGCGATCAGCCAGTTGAGAAAGGCCCTTGTTACCGGCTTGGTGCGCAGGAGGTCTTCCTGGCAGACGAACTGGTAGGTTTCGGGCGGCTTGTAGAAATGGTCGTGGGCTAGGCGAATCTGACCGGATTTGAGTTCGTGTTCGACCATGGTGCGGTCGATCAACGCCACGCCCTGGCCTTCTCTCACCGCTTCGAGAATGATGTGCTGGTCGTCGAAGATCAGGTCCTGGCGGCTGCGCGGAAGGGCGAGGCCGGAGGAGGCGATCCAGCTTTGCCACTCCTGAAGGCCGCGATAGTGCAGCCGGTTGCTGGAAAGCAGTGCCTGCCTGTCGCCCTGCCAGAGGTCGCGACCGCAGACGGGAACCAGGCACTCGCGCAAGAGCTTGCGGGTGAAGCGTCCGGGTGGTGGCTGCAGGCAATAGGCGATGGTGACGTCAGCCGGGCCGGTGCCGGCGGTGATCGTTTCGAGGTGGGAGAGGTGGATCTGCACGCCGGGATTGGCGGCGAGAAACTCGGAGATGCGCGGCGCGATCACTTTCATCGAAAAGAACGGGCCGACCCGGACGCGCAGGATCTTGTCGCTCGTGCGTGGGCGGATGTGCTGGACCACGCCTTCGAGATCGTCGAAGGCGCGCTGGCAGGAGGCGTAGAGCAGCCCGCCCTCCGGCGTCAGTTCGACACCGTGCTGTTTTCTGACGAAGACCCGAAGGCCGAGATTGAGTTCCAGATTCCGGATCTGGTGGCTGATCGCACCCTGGCCGATGCAGAGCTCGTCGGCGGCGGCCGTCAGGCTGCCGTTGCGCGCGGCCGCCTCGAAGGCGCGCAAGGATTTGAGGCTCGGCAGGTCACGCATCCGTTGCTCCGGGTCTGGATCGGTTGCAGCCTACATGAATTTTTTCGATAGCTGGAATGATTTCTTTCACATTGCGAAGGCTGGAGACCTCCCGCATTGTCGAAGCATAATAAAGCAAAACGAAAACTGAAATCGGCCGAAAATCCAGATAGTTTCAAGCAAGTTGCTCCTTTGGTCAGGCCAATGGTCACGCTTGCGACCGGAACTTCGTGGGTGGCCGACAGGAAGGACAGAGGGAACGAGATGAAAAAGAAGTTCATGACCGCATCGGTCATCGCCGTGCTGTTTGCGGCCGGCACCGCCAATGCCGAGACGCTGTCGATCGGCACCGAGGGCGATTACGCGCCGTTCAACTATGTGACCGCAGCCGGCGAAATCAAAGGCTTCGACTACGATATCGGCCAGGCGGTCTGCGCCGAAATCAAGGTAGACTGTGTCTGGAGCACCAATGAGTGGGCGGGCATCATCCCGGCCCTGCAGGCCAAGAAGTTCGACGTGATGATCGCCTCGATGGCGATCAATCCGGATCGCAAGACGCAGGTCGACTTCACAACCCCTTACTATTTCAACGCCATGCGCTTCGTCGCCCGCAAGGATCTCGGCCTCAAGGACATCTCGCCCGAGGCGCTGAAGGGCAAGGTGATCGGCACGCAGTCCGGCTCGGTCGCGGTCGAGGCGCTGCAGGAGTTTTTTCCCGATAGCGAAGTGAAGCTCTATCCGACGATGAGCGAAGTGTTTCTCGACATGGAAAACGGCCGGCTGGACCTGATCCTCGAAGGGCAGATGGCCTTTACGGAGTGGCTGGCCAAGGAAGAAAGCGGCTGCTGCGCCTTTGTCGGCGAGAGCTTCGTGCTCGACACGGCCGAGGGCAACGCCATGGCGGTACGCAAGGGCGACGAGGCGCTGCTCTCCAAGCTCAATGCCGGCCTGAAGACGATCATGGAAAACGGCACCTACGACAAGATCCGCAAGCAGTATTTCGATTTCGACATCATGGCAAAGCCGAAGACCACGAGCGAGTATTTCCGCTGAGGTTTGTGGCTCTATCCCTCATCCGGCCCGCCGGCCACCTTCTCCCCGCAGGCGGGGAGAAGGTTAGGGTGAGGGGCAACTCCTCGGAAGATGCGCGAGGGCGTCTCTTCTAAGCTGCCGAGAGGGGCCGCCGCGGATCCAAGGTTCAACTCCAACCATCCAGAATTCGCCTGTCGCGCCCTGCGTTCAACGCATCGCGCGGCAGGAGAACAGGCGCGGCGTCGGGGTTTCGCGTTTTCCCCGGCGCCCGTCTTCTCGATTTTTCCAGTCAGCAAAATGAAAGTGCATAGGATGAGCTTCCGGGTCGCCGTTCTCGAATTCAACCAGGAAACCAACACGTTTTCGAAGCTCAAGACCGGGTTCAGGGACTTCGAGGCCTGCCACTATTTCGTTGGCGCCGAGATAGAAACCCATTGCCGCGGCACCAATTCGGAGATCGGCGGCTTCATCGATTGTTGCGACACGTACGGCTGGCAGCCGGTCTATACCGTGGCGGCGCGGGCCGAACCCGGCGGCAGGATCGAGGAAGCGATGCGGCAGCGCTTCGTCGCGGATCTCCAAAGCGCGCTCGACGGCGAAAGGCTCGACGGCGTGTTTATCGTCTTCCATGGGGCTATGTGCACGGAAACGGCTGACGATGCGCAGATCCAGCTTCTGGAGGTGGTGCGTGGCATCGTCGGTTCGGAACTTCCCATCGCCGCGACCTTCGACCTGCACGCCAATTCGGCGCCCGAAATGGCCGGCCTGCTCGATATTGCCGTCTCGTTCCGCACCTATCCGCATGTGGACATGGCCGAATGCGCCCACAAGGCGGGCGCGCTGCTCGAGCGCGCCATGCGCGGCGAAATCCGGCCGGCGCTCGCCATCCGCCAGCCGCCGATGCTGAACGGCTGCAACGACGGGCGCACGACCCATGCCTGCGCCATGACCGAGCTGCTCGAAATTGCCGACGGGATCGCGGCGCGCGACGGCATGCTGGCGACCTCGATCAATGCCGGCTTCTACGATGCCGATATCTTCAACACCGGCCCATCGGCGGTCATCTGCTACGACCGCAACCGGGTGGCGGCCGAAGACGCGGAAGCCGAGGCCGAGCGTCTCTGCCGCGAGATCTGGGACCGGCGCGAGCACCAGGATGTGCAGCTGCCGCTCGACGCGCTGCCCGGCATCGTCGCGGCGCATCTTGCGAAAGATGGGGCCGGGCCGTTGGTCATTGCCGACTTCTCCGACAATCCCGGCTGCGGTGCCTACAGCGATTCCACCTGCGTGCTCGCCAGGCTGCTCGATACCGGCGTCCGAAACGCGGCTTTCGGCGCGCTCTGCGATCCGGAAGTCGTGGCCGAGTTGATCGCTGCCGGCATCGGTGCGACACGCGAGGTTACGCTCGGCTGCAAGATCGACCCTGAAGTCGGCGGCGGGCCGATCACGATCAAGGGCAGGGTGGAGGCGATTTCGGACGGCAGGATCGTCTTCGAGGGGCCGATGTTTCAAGGGCTGCCGGCGACGATGGGGCCGAGCGTGCGCTTTCATGTCGAAGGCATCGACATCCTCATCTGCAGCGAACGTCAGCAGATGCTCGATCGCAACCTCTTCCGCGCCGTCGGCATCGAGCCGTCCGACTATCAGATCGTCGTCGTCAAGTCGCAGCAGCATTTCCGCGCCGCCTTCGGTCCGATCGCGTCCGAGATCGTCGAGATCGACGGCACGGGCCTCAGTAGTGCCAATATCGGCGCGCGCAAGTTCCAGCGGGTGCGGCGGCCGGTCTATCCGCTGGATCACGGCGAACTCGGCTGAGGCGGGCTGCCGTTCACGGGCCAAGGTTCATGCCTGCGCCCTCTAAAGGGGGCAGCCGTATGGCGCGGTAACCGTTACGTACTTCCGCAGTGCCCGGCTTTGGGTCTAGCGTCCCCGTCGTGAAGGGGAGCGCAACTTCATGAGTTTTATCGATCTCTTCGCCTGGATCGTGCTGATCGTGCTCGTGGTGAGCACGGTCGCCGTGCTGATCTTTCTCGCCATGCTGCCGGGGTCGATCGCGAAAAGGCGCAATCATCCCTGGAGCGAGGCGGTCAATGTGGCGGGCTGGGTGACGCTGTTCCTCGGCTTCGCGCTGTGGCCGATCGCGCTCATCTGGGCCTATGTCGACGTGCCGCGCCCGAGCGGCGCGCATCCGGCGGCGACCCCTGCGGGCGAGGTTCATCCGAGCGAGGCGGGCCAGTCATGATCGTCTTTCTCTTCAATGTCTATCTGGCGATCCTCTTCTGCCTGGTGAAATTCAGGATCGTGCCTTTCAACCTGTTCTGGAAGATTTCGCCGGCGATCGTGTTCCTGTTACTCCTCGTCGGCCTGTTCATTCCGATGAACTGGGGGGCGCCGCAGGGCAAGGCGCTGGTGGTGCGCAATTCGGTGGCGATCGTGCCCGATGTCGCCGGCGAGGTCACGGAGGTGCCGGTCGCCTCCAACAGCCCCCTGAAAGCCGGCGACGTGCTCTTCCGCATCGACCCCGTGCCCTACCAGGCGAAGGTAGACGCGTTGCAGGCGCAGCTTTCGCTGCAGGAGCTGCGGCTTGCGCAGATGACGAAGCTGCAGTCGCGCGATGCCGCAACCGAATTCGACGTGCAGCAACGCCAGGCGGACGTCGACAATCTGAGAGCCCAGATCAGCAATGCCGAGTGGGAACTCGGCAAGACGACGGTGCGGGCGCCGGCCGATGGCTACGTGACCAACCTTGCGCTGCGCAAGGGCGCGCGCGTGACGACGCTGCCGCTGTCGCCGGCCATGGCCTTTATCGACACCTCCGAGACGATCATCGGGGTCGAGATCAACCAGATCGATGCGCGTTATATAGAGCCCGGCCAGATGGTGGAGGCGACCTTCAAGTTTGCGCCCGGCGAGACCTATACCGGTGAGGTCGAGGGCGTGCTGCAGGCGATCGCCTCCGGGCAAGCCCGGGTGTCCGGCACGGCGGTGACCCCGGAGGCAGTCTCCGCCGCGCCCTTCATCGTGCGGGTGAAACTCGACGACCAGGCTTTCGCCGCACGGCTGCCAGCCGGCGCCACGGGGGACGCGGCCATCTTCACCGACCGGGTGAAGGTGGCGCACGTGATCCGCCGGGTGCTTTTGCGCCAGATCGCGATCACCAACTACGTCAATCCGTTCTGATCGGCTGCGCGGCGGGGTGCCACCGGCTGCCCCGCCCGCTGGAAGACGGGCGAGGATAGGACGGTTTCTCGCAATTCCGGACGGAAAACTGCTGCGCGCTTTTCCTGGAATTTCTTGGCCAAATGACGCAATTCCGGACGGAATACCGCTGCGCACTTTTCCTGGAATTGCTTGGCCAGATGTCGCAATTCCTGGCGGAAAACCGTTTCACACTTTTCCTGGAATTTCTTGGCCAAACGACGCAATTCCGGACGGAAAACCGCTGCGCACTTTTCCTGGAATTGCTTAGCCGGCAATCGGTAGCGGCGCCTCCGGGTTGACGAGACCGGCTGCCCTCAAGTCCCGCCAGAAGTCGGCCGGCACGGCTTCGTTCAGGGCGGCGCGGTCTTCGGCGATGCGGCTCGGCTGGCTGGCGCCGGGGATGACGGCGGCAACCGCGGGGTTGGCGAGCGAGAACTGCAGGCCGGCCGCCTTCATCGAGATGCCGTGACGGTCGGCGATCGCCTTGATACGCGCGACCTTGTCGAGAATTGCCGGCGTGGCCGGGGCATACTCGAAGTTCGGGCCACCGACGAGCGCGCCGGAGCTATAGGGGCCGCCGACGACGATGCCGAGGCCGCGCTTGGTGACCTCGGGCATGACGCGCTGGAGCGCGCGGTCATGGTCAAGCAGGGTATAGCGGCCGGCAAGCAGGAAGCCATCGGGACGCGGACCCTCGAGCGCGAGCAGCAGTTCGATCGGCTCCACCCGGTTGACGCCGAGCCCCCAGGCCTTGATCACGCCTTCGTCACGCAGCCGGTCGAGCGCCCTGAAGGCGCCCTTGCGCGCCGTCTCGAAAACGTCGAGCCATTCGTCGCCGTAGAAATCCTGGGCAACGTCGTGAACGAAGGCGATCTCGATCCGGTCGGTCTTCAGGCGCTTGAGGCTGTCCTCGATCGACCGCAGGGTGGCGTCATGGGAGTAGTCGTTGACGATCTTGTTGGGGCGGCCATAGCGGAAGACGTCGCCCTTTTCCCCAAGGTCGCGGGCGCTGACGTCCTCGATCTCGTCGAGGATGACCCGGCCGACCTTGGTGCTGATGACGTATTCGTCACGCGGGCGACCGCCGAGCGCTTCGCCCATGCGGATCTCGGCAAGGCCGGCGCCGTAGAACGGGGCGTTGTCGAAATAGCGGATGCCGTCGTTCCAGGCGGCCTCGACGGTGGCAAGCGCTTCCTTTTCGGGGATTTCGCGGAACATGTTGCCGAGCGGGGCTGCGCCGAAACCGAGCTTGCCGGGCAGAATATCCTTGAGTGTCATGTGTCCTGTCCTTTGCTGATCGATGGGGCAGGTGATGCGGTGCATCGCCGTTGTTTGGAAAAATAGGTCAGCGAGCGGAGTCCCGGTAGCGGGGTACGCTTCGCAGGATATGGGAAACGAATTCACAGATGCGATGTTCGGAGCCGGATAACTGGTGAAGTGTTCCGGGGAAGCCATCGGGCAGACCGTCTGCGACGGATCGGATGGAGAACACCGGTCGTAAACTTCTCGCGTCTCGGGTCTGGTTTGCGTATATTAGACTAGCCTAAATCGGTGGAGATTCAACGATCTGCAATAGGGGTGTTCGCCATGACCATTGGCCAGAGCATGCTTGCGGGTGCAGCCTTCTTCGCGCTTGGTTTTACGTCCGCATGGGCACAGCAGGTTTCAGGGACGCTCGGCGCCCCGGGAGCGACGACAACAATTACGGGTAAGCAGCTTCCGTCACCAAGTCCGGCTTTTGGCGGTTTAATCAAGGAAAAGGCCTCGGAATCGACGCCCTGGTGGGCTCCGCGTGTCGTGCCGCCGAAAGGCGCGCCCAATGTGCTGCTGATCATGACGGACGATCAAGGCTTCGGTGCGCCCAGCACCTTTGGCGGCGTCATTCCGACACCGGCCATGGACCGCATCGCCAAGGAGGGGTTGCGCTTCACGAACTTCCACTCGACATCGCTCTGCTCGCCGTCTCGTGCGGCGCTGATCACCGGGCGCAATCACCATTCGGTTGGCTACGGGGTCGTCGGGGAGATCGCGACCGGATATCCGGGCTACGATTCGATCATTCCGATCGAGAAAGGAACTGTTGGCACGATCCTCAAGGAAAATGGCTACGCCACCGCGTGGTTTGGCAAGAACCACAACACGCCGTCCTATCAATCAAGCCAGGCGGGCCCCTTCAACCAGTGGCCGACGGGCATGGGCTTCGATTATTTCTATGGCTTCGTCGGCGGCGATGCGAGCCAGTGGCAGCCGAACCTGTTCCGCAACACCACGGCCATCTATCCGTTTGAAGGCAATCCCAAGTGGAACCTGGAAACGGCCATGGCCGACGAGGCGATCCAGCACATCAGGCAGTTGAGCGAGATCGCCCCGGGCAAGCCCTGGCTCGTCTACTACGTGCCCGGTGCCACCCATGCACCACACCACCCGACGCCCGAATGGATCAAGAAGATCAGCGACATGCACCTCTTCGACGAGGGCTGGAACAAGGTGCGCGAGACGATCTTCGCCAATCAGAAGCGGCTCGGCATCATGCCTGAGAACGCGAAGCTCACGCCGTGGCCGGAGGGGTTGCCGCAATGGGATTCCCTCAGTTTGGAGGCGAAGAAACTGTTCATCAGGCAGGCCGATGTGTACGCCGCTTACCTTGCCTATGCCGACAACGAGATCGGGCGCGTCATCCAGGCGGTGGAAGATATCGGCGAGCTCGACAACACCCTGATCATCTACATCGGCGGCGACAACGGCGCGAGCGCCGAGGGCATGCTCAACGGCACGCCGAATGAGTTCACCACATTCAACGGCGTCGACGTTCCGGTGAAGGACCAGTTTCTCTGGTATCCGTTCTGGGGTTCGGAGCGGACATTCCCGCATTTCGCAGCCGGCTGGGCCTGGGCGATGGGGACACCGTTCAAGTGGGTCAAGCAGGTGCCATCGCACTTTGGCGGGACGGCGCAGGGCATGGTCATGTCGTGGCCCGGCCATATCAACGACGCTGGCGGTGTCCGCGCGCAGTTTCACCACTTCATCGACATCGTGCCGACGATCCTGGAGGCGACAGGCATCCCGCAACCGGAGACGATCAACGGCATCAAACAGGAGCCGATCGAAGGCGTCAGCATGGCCTACACATGGGACAAGGCGAATGCCGCTGCGCCGACTGAACACAAGACCCAGTACTTCGAGATGCTGGGAAACCGCGCGATCTACCACGACGGATGGGTCGCCGCGACGACGCCCGCGACATTGCCGTGGGAACTCAGCACCAAGACGCCGCCCGACGTGATCACCGGCTACAACTGGGAACTTTACAACGTCGATGAAGACCCGACGCAATTCACCGATCTTGCCGCCAAAATGCCTGACAAACTCAAGGAATTGCAGGACCTCTTCTATGCCGAGGCGAAGAAGTACAACGTGCTGCCGCTCGACAATTCGACGCTCGCACGCTGGAATGCCCCGCGGCCGAACCTGACGGCCGGCCGTACGGAATTCACCTACCGCGGCGAACTGAGTGGTGTGCCGGCCAGCGCTGCGCCGAGCACCTTGAACAAGTCCTATACGATTACGGCCGATGTCGAGATACCCGACGACGGTGCGCAAGGCATGATCGTCACCGAGGGTGGCCGCTTTGGCGGTTACGGCCTCTTCCTCAGCCAGGGCGACTTCGGTGTCGGCAGTGGGAAGGTCGTGTTCCTCTACAATCTCCTCGACCTCAAGCGCACCCTGTGGGAAGGACCGGAACTCGAACCCGGCAAACACAGGATCGTCTTCGACTTCAAGTCGGATGGAAAGGGACTTGGCGCCGGGGGCACCGGCGTTCTGTCGGTGGACGGCAAGGAGGTCGCCAGGAACAGCATCGATCATGGCATCCCGGTCACTTTCCCCGAGGATGAGACCTTCGACGTCGGTCTCGACACGCGCACCGGCGTCGCCCTTCTGGAACACCGCTACGACACGCCCTTCCGCTTTACGGGCAAGATCGACAAACTGACTTTCGAATTGAAGCCAAACGCAACGCCCTAGAGCGCCGTGCGTTCACGTGAACGCACATGGGACGCTCTGGCGACCTTGCATCGCAAGGCCCGGACACAAACGACTGGCAGAGGTGCGTTCCGATGATACGCGTGCTTGATCTCGCCGCCTTCGGGGAGATGGCAACAGGGCTCGCACTGGTGGTGGCGCCTTCGCTCGTGGGGCAGGTGCTGCTTGGCGAGCTACTCACCGGGCCTGCGATCCCGACGGCCCGGGTGGCGGGAATTGCCCTGATCGCCCTCGGCGTTGCCTGCTGGAAGAACTCAAGCCTCATCGGCATGCTGATCTACAGTGCGGCCGTCACGCTCTATCTGGCCTGGTTCGGACTGACGGACGGCTCCACCGGCGTCCTTCTGTGGCCTGCGATCGCAGTTCATGCGGTGCTGTCGGTCTTGCTCTGGCGCGGACGTCACACGCCTGGCGCCGGCTAGAGTCCCGGTCGATTTTGTCTCGGTCTCTGTCGGCAAACGCAGCATTCGTGCGTCTTCAGGATGTGCACACGGAGGACCAAGCCGCATGAAGCTCTATTTCAGCCGCAACCCCAATCCGCGCCTGGCGGTCGCCACAGCCCGATTTCTGAAGGCAGAGGTTGCGTTCGAATATGCCGAGCCGCTGGCGCCGGGCCAGGCGGACCGCTATCGGCCGCTCAATCCCAACCTGCTTTTGCCGATCCTGGAGCGTCCCGGCCGGGCGCTGTGGGAGGCGGATGCGATCGCCTGCTTTCTCTCTCGCCAGGTCGGCTCCAACCTCTGGCGAAGGGATGACGACGAGCCGGAGATGGTCCGCTGGATCAGCTGGGGCAAGGAGAACTTCGTGAAGGCCTGTGACATGGTGCATTGGGAGCGCGGCACCAAGCTGCGCTACGGCATCGGCACTTGTGACGAGGCCATGGTGGAGGAGGGGATGAAGGCGTTCCACAAGGCGGCCCGGCTGCTCGATGCCGAACTCTCCGCTCACGCCTGGCTGGTCGGCGAGGCCGTCTCCTACGCCGATTTTCGCATGGCAACATTCCTGCCCTACAATGATGTGGCAAGGCTGCCGCTCGCGGACTATCCGGCACTTGCGCGCTGGGCCGGGCAGCTCGAGGCGATCGACGCCTGGCGCGATCCGTTCCGCGGGCTTGATGCGCCCGCGTTGCCTCCGATATCAGGCTGAGCGGCGGCCTTTGCCTGCCGTCGAGCGGCGGCGACGGCCGGTGGTTGTCGCCGCGCATTCGCAGGTTGCGTGATTGTTCTCGCCATCCATTTTCTCCTCTGCTAATACAGTCGCGCTAGCATGCGAACAGCCTCTTCTTGCTCAGAAGGAATTCGTCCGATACGTTTCACAGTCGCAATCGCAGCAGCAGCATTGATGTCCCTTCCGACAGCAACCCTTGCCAAATCGCCGGCCGATATCGCCGATCTCGTCGGCGCACGCGCGCCTGGCGCCGAGAGCGAGATGCAGTCCAGGGGCTATGTCGATGTCGGCGGCAACAATACCTGGTGGAATGCCGGCACCAAGACCTGCGTCCGGGTGCATGTCTCCCAGGGACACTACTCGGCGATCTCGCAGATCAAGCCCTCGGCTTGCGGCCAAGGGAGCGGCAAGAGCACGCCATGCCCGCCGGATCTGTCGCAGGCCGATCTCTACAAGCATCCGGGCTGCAGCCTCTAGGGGCAGTCGCGTCCAACTGGTGCTGGGCTGGAACTTTCGCAGTGAAGGCAACGGTGACACGGGCGGTGCCGGCGGCCGCCTCGGCTTCATTGTGCCCTTCGATCGGCGGGGAAAGCGGTACGAGAGCGCCGCGACCATTGCGCAATGCGATGATCTCTGCTCTCCTTTGAATGGCCTATCGGTGGAGCAGATTGCCCCTGGCGATCGGATTTTGCGGTTGAAAGCGTCGGAAACCGCTAAAAAAAGACCGATTGCGGCAGATATTCCCGCCCCAACCATTCCCGCCCAAAACCCGAAAGGTGTTTCGCCTTTTTTAGGAAAGCGAGATTTGCCTACCTTCAGTACCCTTTTGGTTGTCCCGCTGGAGACGGGACATATCGCGAAGGTATGGAGGAGATACCCTTGGCAAGCATTTCAGAGGACACTACGCATACCCAGAATCCGGCGCAAAATCCGGAAGACGAACGGCTGAGCATCGGCGCGAACCTCGCCTATGGCCTGCAGCACGTCTTGACCATGTATGGCGGCATCGTCGCCGTTCCGCTGATCCTTGGCCAGGCGGCGGGCTTGAATTCCGGCGATGTCGGCCTGCTCGTCACCGCCTCGCTTTTCGCCGGTGGCCTCGCCACCATCTTGCAGACGATCGGCGTGCCGTTCTTCGGCAGCCGCCTGCCGCTGGTGCAGGGCGTCTCGTTCTCGGGTGTCGCCACGATGATCGCCATTTCCGGCAATGGCGGCATTCCGGCGATCCTTGGTGCGGTCATCGCGGCCTCATTGATCGGCCTTCTGATCACGCCGGTGTTTTCGCGCATCACCCGCTTCTTCCCGCCGCTCGTCACCGGCATCGTCATTACCACCATCGGCCTGACGCTGATGCCGGTTGCGGCATTCTGGGCGATGGGCGGCAACAAGGCGGCGCCGGACTTCGGCAGTACCGCCAATATCCAGCTTGCGGCGGTCACGCTCATCATCGTGCTGCTCTTGAGCAAACTCGGCAACGCTTCGATCTCCAGGCTTTCGATCCTGCTGTCGATCGTTATCGGTACCGGCATTGCCTATGTCGCCGGCATGACCGATTTCTCGCAAGTTGCAAACGGCCCGGTCTTCGCATTGCCGAGGATCTTCCATTTCGGCTATCCGACCTTCGAACTTGCGGCTGTTATCTCGATGCTGATCGTCATCATGGTGACGCTGGTCGAGACCTCGGCCGACATTCTCGCCGTCGGTGAGATCGTCGAAACCAAGGTGGATTCGCGCCGGCTTGGTGACGGCCTTCGTGCCGACATGCTGTCGAGCATTCTCGCGCCGGTCGTCGGCTCCTTCACCCAGAGCGCCTTTGCCCAGAATGTCGGCCTCGTGGCGGTGACGGGCGTGAAGAGCCGTTACGTGGTGGCAACGGGCGGCTTGTTCCTGGTAACGCTCGGCCTCTTGCCGATCATGGGTCGCGTCGTCGCCTCGGTGCCGACCTCGGTGCTTGGTGGCGCCGGCATCGTGCTCTTCGGCACGGTTGCGGCAAGCGGCATCCGCACGCTGTCCAAGGTCGAGTACAACAACAACATGAACCTGGTGATCGTCGCGACCTCGATCGGCTTCGGCATGATCCCGATTGCGGCACCCGGCTTCTACGAGCATTTCCCGGCCTGGGTCGCCACGATCTTCCATTCGGGCATCTCGTCGGCGGCCGTCATGGCGATCCTGCTCAACCTCCTGTTCAATCACTTCACCGCAGGCAATTCCGACCAGCAGTCGGTCTTCGTGGCTGCAACCGAACGCACGATCCGCTACCAGGACATCGCAAGGCTGCACGACGGCGACTACTTCCTCAACGGCAAGCTCTACGATGCCAAGGGCACCGAGGTGCCGCTGATTGCGGCGGAGGCGCACTGAACCGGCAAGCTCCCTGAAATGATGCAATTCCAGACTGCTTTCCCTGGGGTTGCTTTGAATTACGCAACTCCGGACGAAAAACCGCTTCGCACTTTTTCTGGAGTTGCTTGTGAAACCCGCCATTCCGGGCAGGAAACCGCTTCCTGTTTTTCCTGGCGTTGATTGAAAAACCCAACAAAAGGACATTGGGAATGACACGTGAGACCGACAATTACGCGCTGCTCGATGCGCTGCTTCACACGATGGAGAAGGGCATCATTCCGGCAACGGAAGCGGGCGTTGCCGCCGGCAACAAGATCTTCGGCGCGGCGCTGATGCGCAAATCCGATCTTTCGACCGTGCTTGTCGAAACCAACAACGAGACGGAAAACCCGCTCTGGCACGGCGAAGTGCACACGCTGAAGCGGTTCTACGAGATCGAAGGCGAGAAGCGGCCGGACAGCCGCGACCTCATCTTCCTCTCGACGCATGAGCCGTGCTCGATGTGCCTTTCGGCGATCACCTGGGCGGGTTTCGACAATTTCTTCTACTTCTTCAGCCACGAGGATTCCCGCGACAGTTTCTCCATTCCGCATGACCTGAAGATCCTGAAGGAGGTCTTCACGCTGGAGCCGGGCGGCTACAACCGCACCAATGCCTTCTGGAAGGGCCAGTCGATCCACGCGCTGATCGACGCTCTGCCCGAGCCGCAACGCCAGGAACTCAAGGCCCGCGCCGAGGCGATCCGGGCGAAATACGACGATCTCTCCTCCGTCTATCAGGACAGCAAGGACGGCAACGCCATTCCGCTGAACTGACGCTCGAAAAGCCGTCACCTGTACCGGGCCATTTCATTCTCTCATCAGAGATTGAAATGGCCTATTTCTTTGAAAGAATATGCATTCCTCCTCGCCAGGGCAGGTGCTAGGGTCGCCTCCATACAGTCGCGTTTCGGGGGAATTGCGTGAACTGGTCCAGGCCTCTCAGGGTGCATCTCAGCGTGCTCGTCGTGGCGCTGCTCATCTTAACGGCGACGCCGATCATCTGGATGGCGTTCAGCCAGGGGCGGCAGGCGGCGATCCTTGCCGGCGAAAAGCACATGCGCGAGATGAGCCTGAGGCTGATCGAGGGCTACAGGAATGCGCTCGAGGGCGGCCACGAGGCGGTCGCGCTTGCGTCCACCGTGCCGCAGCTGGCCGTCGCGCCGCCGGGCGACCTGCAGCCGAAGGAGCAGTTCTTCCTGGAGGTGCTCAGGAGCGTTTCCAACGCGACGAGCGTCTATGCCGGCTATCCTGATGGATCCTACCTGCAGGTGATCAACACGGGGCGGGACTATGTTCGCCAAAGTCTGGCGGCACCGGCAGGCACCGCCTTTGCCGTTCGGTTGCTTGCGCATGCCAAGGACGCGGGCACCGTCTCGACCCTTCGGTTCCTCGACGCTGCGGCGCAGACGATCGGGGAGCGTCCGTTCGAGCGCACAAATTTCGACCCGCGGCAGAGCCCCTGGTATCAGACGGCGTTGCGAGCCGGCGGTCCGGTTTCCGTCGGGCCCTATGTCACGGGAACGCTGAAGGTTCCGACGCTGGCGCTCGCCGTTCCGCTGAAGGGCAAGGAGGGGATCGTGGTCGGCACCAACATCCACCTTCAGACCATCAGCCGCCTTCTCGATGCGCGCGAGATCTCACCGCGGGCCCGGTCCTATGTCATCGGCAGCGACAACAACCTCGTCGCCCATTCCGATCCCGCGGTCATGAGCACAATCCTCGGCGCCTGGTCGGGTGGTGGCGGCGCCGGCATGCGCAGCCTGGATCCCAGCCTCGACGTCGTCGCCGGGCTGCGCAAGGATCCCGCCTATGCGGGCGGGGGTCTTGCCGAAGCCGATTTTGCCGGCGAGCG
The DNA here is from genome assembly GCF_026672675.1 of Ensifer sp. SL37. Taxonomy (NCBI): domain Bacteria; kingdom Pseudomonadati; phylum Pseudomonadota; class Alphaproteobacteria; order Hyphomicrobiales; family Rhizobiaceae; genus Ensifer; species Ensifer sp. SL37. Next base: position 3,080,409 of record NZ_JAPPRN010000006.1, read on the forward strand.
CTATCTGGTCCAGATGGCACCCGTCAGCGTATCCGGCCTCTTCAAGGGCAGCTCGGTCGCGATCGTCGTGCCGCTGCAGGATCTGGTGGTGCAGGCAAACCGGCTCCTGGTGCGCAACCTCATGATTGCCGCAGCCGTGCTGGTGGCCGGCGTGGTCGGCTCGCTCATGCTGTCCCGCGTGATCAGCCGCAAGCTCTATCACCTCGCCGACGAGGCGCGGCGGATCGGTGACCTGAACTTTGCCGGCACGGACGCCCCGCATTCCTGGATCACCGAGATCAATACGCTTGGCGGCGCGCTTTCCGCCAGCCGGCGCGCTATCGTCCAGTTTGCGCTCTATGTTCCGCGCGAGGTGGTGCGCCGGATCATCGACCCCGAAGGCGGGGCGGCGGTCCGGGGCAGGCGGCAGGAGGTGACGGCGCTTTTCACCGACGTGCGCGACTTCACCACCATCTCCGAACAGCATTCGCCGGAAGAAGTCGTCGATATCCTCTCGGCCTATTTCGAGATGCTGAACACGGTGGCCGAGCAGTACCACGGGACCGTGATCCAGTATCTCGGCGACAGCATCTTCGTCATCTGGAACGCGCCGGTTGCCGATCCGCAGCACATCGAGAATGGCTGTCATTGCGCGCTGGCGATGAAGGCGGCGGTCGATCGCCTGAACGAGACCAACCGCAAAGGCGGCCGGCCGGAGCTTTTCACGCGCTTTGGCGTGCATACGGGGCCGGCGGTCGTCGGCAGCTTCGGCGCGATCGCGCGGCAGCAATACACGGCCATGGGCGACACGATCAACGTCGCCTCGCGGCTCGAGGGGCTGAACAAGGAGTTCAACACGTCGATCCTGGTGAGCGGGGCGGTGCAGTCTGCGGTTGCCGACCTCTTCGACTTCCGCGCGATGGGGATGGTGCACGTGAAGGGGCGCTCGGGAGGCATCGACCTCTGGGAGCTGGTGGGCGCGAACGCCCGTTAGTCCTTGCCGCCGCGACGACCGCCCAACGGGGCGGATCAGCGCTCCGCCAGCAGGCCGGTGGCCATGGCGCGGAAGGCGTCGATCGCCTTCGGCAAGACCGCTTTCGGCTCGTCGCTGGCGGCGACCCAGAGGGCAGCGTTGAGGGCGGCACCGCTCAAGAGCCGCGCGGCCGCTTCCGGATCGACCGGCTTCAGCACGCCCTTGTCCAGCAGTTGCTCTACCGATCGCTTCGTCGCCAGCAGGCAACTGTTCTGGCTCGGCCATTTCGAGGGATCGCCGAGCACGGCCGGGCCATCGAGCAGAACGATGCGCTGGACTTCGGGATCGAGCGCCATCTCGATATAGGCCGCCCCTTCGGCAAGCATCGCCTGCCAGTGGTCACCGGCTGCCGCATCTGCGCCGATCGCCTTGGCGCGGGCGGCCATCTCGCCGTCGATCTGGGTTACGACCGCGGCCAGGAGCCCGCGCTTGTCGCCGAAATTGTGATAGAGCGCGCCGCGCGTCAGCCCGACATCGGCGGTCAACTCATCCATCGAGGCCGCCGCATAGCCCTTTTCGGCAAAGGCCTTTCGGCCGGCCGAAATCAGCTTCGCGCGGTTTTCCTCCATCGTTTCCTGGCGGCTTCTGGCCATCATTGACCTCAAATTCAGATACGGCGCGTATATGGATTTGACATACGCGTCGTATTTCGCTATTTCAGATACGTTCCGTATACCAAATGAAGCGGGTTTTGTGAAGTTCTGCCTGAAACGGCAGCGCGCGCCCGTTTGCGCGTCCTCAATTTACGAGAAGGATCAGACCGATGACCAAACGCAACGCAATCTTTCCGGCAAATCGCCATGCGCTCTACGAGGCGCACGGCTACTCCGCGGCCATCCGGTCGCAGGACCTGCTGTTCGTCTCGGGGCAGGTGGGGAGCCGTGAGGATGGCACCCCGGAGCCGGATTTCGAACGCCAGGTCGAACGCGCCTTCGACAATCTCGAAGCGACGCTCGCGGCAGCCGGCTGCAGCTTCGACGACATCGTCGATGTGACGACCTTCCACACCGACCCCGAACACCAGTTCGAGACGATCATGGCCGTCAAGAACCGGATCTTCAGCGAAAAGCCCTATCCCAACTGGACCGCCATCGGCGTCAACTGGCTCGCCGGTTTCGATTTCGAGATCAAGGTGATCGCGCGGATTCCGACTGGCCAACTGGCCGCGTAGGTCATTGGGAACGTGGCAATCCGGGTTCTAGTGCAAATGCACCAGCTTGTCCGGGTTGCGCACGACGTAGATCGCCACGACCTTGCCGTTCTCGATCTCCAGCGCAGTCGTCTGCAGTTCGCCATCGGCCTCCCGGGTGACAAAGCCGGGCAGGCCGTTGATGAAGCCGGCGCGCACGAGCGTCGAGCCGTGCTTGGCAAAGAGGGCGGCCAGTTGCGCGTGCACCTTCATCACAGCGTCGAAGCCGAGGATCGGCTGCAGGGCGGCCGGGCGCTTGCCGCCGCCGTCGGAATGTACGCTGACATCGGCTGCGAGCATGGAGCCGAGCGTTTTCATATCGCCGTGGCGGGAGGCGGCAAAGAAGGCGTTGGCGAGTTCCAGGCCGCGCTGCTGCTCGATCTGGAAGCGGGGGCGTTCCTCGCGCACATGGGTGCGGGCCCGGGCCGCAAGCTGGCGGCAGGCGGCGGCGTCGCGGTCGATCGTTGCCGCTACCTCATCGAAGCTCTGGCCGAAGACGTCGTGCAGCAGGAAGGCGGCGCGCTCCAGCGGCGAGAGCCGTTCGAGTGCCAGCATCAGGGGCAGGGTGACGTCGTCCTCCGGCTCCTCCTCGACGACCGGATCGGGAAGCCAGGGGCCGACATAGGTCTCGCGCTTCAGCCGCGCGGATTTCAACTGGTCGAGGCAGAGCCGCGTGACGGTGCGGCGCAGAAACGCCTCCGGCTCGCGCACGGATGTGCGGTCGGCCCCCATCCAGCGGATGAAGGCCTCCTGCACCATGTCCTCCGCATCGGCGACCGAGCCGAGCATGCGGTAGGCGACGCGGACGAGCTTCGGACGCAGCGGGTCGAAAACCGCCGCTGCGTCCTCATGGGCGCTGTCCGCCATCAGGCGGCAGCCTGGGCGGCGGCCTTGGCGGCTGCCGGATCGACCCAGAGGCCGAAGCCGACGGCCAGACGGTTCCAGCCGTTGATGACGTTGATCATCAGCGTGAGCTTCACCTGTTCCTCCTCGGTGAAATGGTCCTTCAGCGCCTGATAGGCCGCTTCATGGCCGTGGCCTTCCGAAAGCCGCGTCAGCGATTCTGTCCAGCCTAGCGCGGCGCGCTCGCGATCGGAATAGCAGGGCGCTTCGCGCCAGGCGGAAAGCAGGTAGATGCGCTGTTCCGTCTCGCCCTTTTCGCGGGCTTCCTGGGTGTGCATGTTGATGCAGTTGGCGCAGCCGTTGATCTGCGAGGCGCGGATTTTCACGAGTTCGATAATAGTGGCGTCAAGGCTCGCGGCAACGGCCATCGAGACACTGGTCCAGCTCTTCATCAGTTGCGGGGCAGCGGCGAAAAGGTCGATCTTGGCAGTCATGGTTCCGTTTCCTTTCGTTGGTTCCGATACCATGACGAGCGAGCGACGGCCGGTGTGACATGGCCGCGAATTTTTTTGAAAACTCCAGTGTGGATTGTTTTGCGCGGAGCCGGCGCATGCCGCGCCGCACTAACCCGTTTGGATGACTATGCCGCATTCGGCCGATATGTGAGTGTAGCCTGGGGGATCCTTTATTGCAGGTGGTGGTGCCGAGTGCTTCGGGAGGTACTCAATGGCAGACGAATTCAATGCCGCACTCGATATTCCGTATGTCTTCGAGATCACCATTAACGACTTTGCGGCGCTGTGGCGGAAGCTGGAGAGGCGAAGCTTTGCGCTGAAGGCGCTTTTGCCTAACTGGTATGGCCAGCTCCAGGGAGAATTCGCAGCAAGCTTCGGCGCGCTCGATGCCTATGTCGGCCACGGCAGTGCGGTCATTCCCCGAAACGGCATGGAAAAGGCCGCTGTCGAGGCGGTAATCGCGACAATGCTGATGGGCCGACTCGGCATGGCCATTCGCGAGCTGGCCGTCGAGGCGGGCCAGGCCGCGACCCAAGAGGGCGCTCCCATCAAGGGCCGGCTTCACTATGGCAAGGACAACCGGATTATCGGTGTGGACAACGAGTATCTGCGCCGGGTGCTCGATCCGGCCGAGGACTATCAGGCCGCTGGCTGCGTCTTCGAGGTGCTCGGCTATTCGCCGAGCAGTCCCTTTTCCATGACGTCGAGGATCGCCTCGATGATGCTGCTCTTCAACCGTGGCATGGCGCCCTTGAACGGCCGGCCGGTCGAGTACAACGTCATCCTGAAGACGATGCACGCCTTCATCGCTGCGGAGAACCTCGGCTATGTCATGACCTTCGAGCACCGCAACACCAATGACGACCTGTCGATCTTCACCACCAACGAATTCAACAAGCTGACCATCCAGTCGGCGGAGGGCGACCTTCGCCTCATTCAGAAATACCTGAAGGCCATCGGCTTCTATTTTGGCGATGTCGACAATGCGCTCGGACCGGAGTTCGAGGTCGCTGCCCGAAATTTCGCGCGCGTCTACAGGCTGGACCACTATGCGCACTACAGTGACCGCGATTTCCTGTACACACTGGCCAATGCCTATGTGCTCCACCGCAGCCAGATGTCGACGGGCGCGCGCTAAAGCTCATCGCGTGAAGCTCTTGTTTTTATGCGCGTCGTCGCCGCAAAACCGCTGCGCACATTTGCGCGACCTGCATCGGGACCCACTGATCGCGCGTCCCCCGGTTCTGTCATACCCCTGTAAAAGGGTGGCCCTATCCCTCGGCGCCAGTTTCAACACGAGGGTGTATCCATGAAATCGTTTGTCTCCGTCCTTGCCGGCGCTGTTGTCGCAGGCCTGCTTTCGACCGCGGCCTATGCCGAGAGCCTGGTGCTCTATACCAGCCAGCCGAACGAGGATGCGCAGGCGACGGTCGACGCGTTCCAGGCCGCCAATCCCGGCATCGAGGTGGAATGGGTGCGCGAGGGCACGACCAAGATCATGGCCAAGCTGATGGCAGAGATCGAGGCCGGCAATCCGGTGGCCGACGTGCTGCTCATCGCCGACACCGTGACCATGCAGCGGCTGAAGGAAGCAGGCCATCTCGCCGACTACAAGTCGCCTGAAGCGGCAAGCTACGACGCGGCACTCTATGATGCGGACGGCGCCTATTACTCCACCAAGATGATCACGACCGGCATCGTCTATAACACCTCCGCCGCCATGAAGCCTGAAGGCTGGCAGGATCTCAGCAAGCCGGAGGCCAAGGGCCTCGTCACCATGCCGAGCCCGCTGACCTCGGGTGCGGCTCTCATTCACGCTCAGACCCTGACCGGCATCGATGGCCTCGGCTGGGACTATTACAAGGCGCTCGCCGAGAACGGTGCTACGGCTGCCGGCGGCAATGGCGGCGTCTTGAAGGCGGTTGCGACCGGCGAGAAGGCCTATGGCATGCTCGTCGATTTCATGGCGATCCGCGAGAAGGCCAAGGGCGCGCCGGTGGAATTCGTCTTCCCGGCCGAGGGCGTGTCTGCCGTGACCGAGCCCGTCGGCATCCTGAAGACCGCCAAGAACGTCGAGGCGGCGAAGAAGTTCGTCGACTTCCTGCTGTCCGAGGAAGGCCAGAAGACGGCGGTGAAGATGGGCTATATCCCGGCCCGCAACGGCGTGGCGTTGCCTGCGGGCTATCCGGCCCGCGAGACGATCAAGGTGCTGCCGGTCAATGCGGCCGAGGCCGTGAAGAACTCCGACGCGGATCTCAAAACCTTCTCCGGCATCTTCGGTACGAACTGATCCCGGGAATGCTTGAACGCAACGATGCGCGCAGCCGGCCCCGCTGGCTGCGCCTTTCCTTTCACGGCCGGACGATGGGCGCGCCCAAGGTGCGGGCAGGGGCGAGCCCCGCCGCCGAGCCGCGCTGGCTGGTGCCCTTCGTTCTCGGCTGCCTGTTTCTCCTCTGCCTGCTGCCGCTCTTCAGCCTGGCGAAGGCCGGCTTTGCCGGGCTTATTTCGGGCCGGTCGATTGGCGTGCTCACGGAACCTGCAACCTTTGCCGCCATCCGCAACACGCTGATAACCGCGACCGGCGGCATGGTCGTCTCCGTTGTCATCGGCGCGCTCTTCGCCTTCTCGGTGGCGCTGACGGATGTGCGCGGCAAGCTTGCGCTCAGCTTTGCCTTCATGCTGCCGATGATGATCCCGCCGCAGGTGACGGCGCTTGCCTGGGTGGAGATGACCGGGCCGGCGAGCCCGCTGTTAAAGACGCTCGGGATTGCGCCGCCGCTCGGCAGCCCGCAGCCGCTCTATTCGCTGGCAGGCATTTCGCTGCTTCTCGGCGTCCAGCATGCGCCGCTGGTTTTCCTGGCGCTGAAAGCCGGGCTTTCCGCCGCGCCGCGCGACGGGGTGGAGGCGGCACGGCTTGCCGGGGCCACGCCATTCCGTGTCTTTCGCGACATCGTCGCGCCGCTGTCGCTGCCGGGACTGATTGCCGGTGCGGCGATCGCCTTCGTCTCCGGCGTCGGCAATTTTGGCATTCCGGCGATCCTCGGCATTCCCGCGGGCATCGAGGTGCTGCCGACCCTGATCTATACGCGGCTCGCCAGCTTCGGCGCCGGCACCTTCGGCGAGATCGCGCTGCTCTCCAGCCTCATCGCCATGATCGCGGCTGCCGGGCTGATCCTGCAGCAGAAGGCGCTTGTCGGCAGGGATTACCGCATCATCGGCCTTTCCGGGGCGAATGCCGCCTTTTCGCTCGGCCGCTTCCGCCCGGTCGTCGAGCTGGTCCTCGTGGCGATCCTGCTTCTCGTGCTGGTCGCACCGCTCGCCGCTCTTGTCGCGAGCTCGCTGGTGCCGGCCTATGGCGTGCCGCTCAACCTTCAGACGGTGTCGCTGCGCGCTTACGAAGAAATTCTCTTCCGCCAGTCGATGACGCTGAAGGCGCTTGGCAATTCGATGTTCCTTGCAGCAACGGCCGCATTCGGCCTGCTCGCCGTCTCGGTGCCCGCGGCCTATCTCATGACGCGGCGCAAGGGGTGGCTTGCCAATACGCTCGGCATCCTCATCGAGATCCCCTATGCGCTGCCGGGCATCGTGTTGGCCGTCGCCTTCATCCTTACCTTTGCCGCACCTCTGCCGATCCTCAAGGTCTCGCTCTATGGCACCATCTGGATCATCCTGGTTGCCTACTTCTCCTCGTTCCTCGCCGTCAGCCTCAAGCCGGTGATGAGTGCTTTCCTGCAGATGGACCCATCGCTGGAAGAGGCGGCGCGTCTCGCCGGTGCTGGCTTCTTCAGGCGGATGTCCGACGTGATCCTGCCCTTGGTAGCGCCGGCCGCGGGTGCGGCGATCATCCTCGTCTTCCTGATTGCCGCCAATGAGCTGACGGTCTCGGCGCTGCTCTGGTCGGCCGGCACCCAGACACTCGGTGTCGCCATCTTCAATCTCGACGACAGCGGCTCGTCGGACCTGGCCGCAGCCCTTTCCGTGCTCGTGGTCGTCATGGTCGTCATGCTGATGGCCGCGCTCGAGGCTCTCGCAAACTATCTCCCGGAAGGCGTGCTGCCGTGGCGCAACTGATCCTCAATCACGTCACCAAGCATTTCGGCGGCGGCCGGCCGGCGGTTTCCGATGTGTCGCTGACCGTGCGGGAAGGCGGCTTCCTGGCGCTGCTCGGGCCTTCCGGCTGCGGCAAGACGACGGTGCTGCGCATGATCGCCGGCTTCGAGCAGCCCAGCGATGGATCGATCGATTTTGGCGAAAGACGGCTTTCGGATGCTGCACGGGCGCTGCCGCCGGAGCGACGCAACATGGCGATGGTGTTCCAGTCCTATGCGCTCTGGCCGCATATGACGGTGGCCGAAAATGTCGGCTATCCGCTGAAGGTCCGCGGCATTTCAGGCTCGGCGTGGCAAAGGAGCGTCGCCGATGCTCTGGCGTTGGTAAAGCTCACCGACTATGCCGACCGCCGGCCGGCAGCCCTTTCCGGCGGCCAGCGCCAGCGCGTGGCGCTCGCCCGCTGCCTGGTGACCTCACCGGATGTCGTGCTGCTCGACGAGCCGCTCGCCAATCTCGACCAGCACTTACGCAAGTCGATGGAGGAGACCTTCCGCATCTTCCACGAGCGCTCGGGCGCGACGATGATCTATGTGACGCACGACCAGGCGGAAGCCATGGCGCTCGCAACCGATGTCGCCGTCATGCACGAGGGGCGGCTGATGCAGATGGCGCAGCCGGCCGAGATCTACGCAAGACCCGAAGGCGCCGTCGTCGGCGGCCTGATCGGCCGTGGCTCGGTGCTCAAGCTCGCCGTGCCGGAGGGCATGCCGCGGGCGATGGATTGGCCAACGCTGCGGTCAGCGCTTGCCGGCGTCGGCATGGAAGGCGCAGGCGATGGCGCCGTGCGCGACGTCCTCGTGCGCCCGGAACATGTGCGCCACGACGGCGAGGGCATGGCGCTCCGCGTCGTCTCCTGCGTGTTCGAAGGCGAGCGTTTTGCCCTGACCTTGGCTTTGCTGGACGGTCAGTCATTGAAGGCCTATGGCGACAGGGCGATCATGCCGGGAGACACGGCGCGCTTCGTGATGAGCCAGGGGTGGCGGCTCTAGGCCGGGTTGGCGTCAGTCGCGATCGGGTTTGTCGAGTTCGACCTCGAACTGGCGCGGGCCGACAACGCCAGGCTTTGCCGGCAGACCGACGATCCTTGCGATCACCGTGCATTTGCCGGCGACGACGGCATAACGGTCGCGGCCCTGGCTGATGACCTTGTCGATCGGGTGTTTGGGAACGGCGACGGCGACCGCGTTGATGACCGCGTTCAGTTCGCGGGCACGCTGAAAATTCGGCGCAAGGGCGGCATTGGCCTGACCAGTGGCAAGGACGAGGACGAGGCAGGCGACGGCGGATCGGGCGAACATGGCAAGCTCCTGTTTGGAAGAGGCAAGCATGATCGCCCGGCAGATTCAAGGACAGCGATCGGCCGGGCCGTCGATGGGAACGGTTCGTTGACAGGGGGTGATCCGAAGACGATCCTCGGCCAGCTTCGCCTCCAGCCTCTCGAACGGTCCGATGACATCCGAAACGCCGATACAGGAAACGCCGCTTGCGGGCGGGAACGTCAATGCCGGCGTCGTGCGCGTGGGCGATACGGTGCGCCGCGCCACGCGCCCTGAGAGCGCGACCGTTCACCGGCTGCTCCTCCGTCTCGAGGCAAAGGGCTTTGCGGGATCGCCTCGGTTCCTGGGCCTCGACGGCCAGGGGCGAGAGATGCTGAGCTTTATTGAAGGCGATGCCGGTGTCTCTTCCGACATCTGGCTTTGCGAGGATGCGCTGATTGCCGCAGGGCGGCTGCTTCGCGCCTATCATGACGCGACGGCCGAATTCGGCTTCGGCGCGGCGGATCGCTGGGCCTTTAGATATCCGGATCGGCGTCGATGGGAGGTCATTTGCCACAATGATTTTGCGCCGTACAATCTCGTTTTTCGGGCCGGCGAACCGGTGGGGATCATCGACTTCGATCTCGCCGGTCCCGGGCCGCGGCTGCGAGACCTTGCCTATCTCGCCTATTGGACCGTGCCGCTTTCCTTCCATTCCGATGACTTGAAGGCCGCGGCGCTGGCGGATCTCGATGATGGCAGCCGGCGGCTGAAACGGCTGTGCGCGACCTACGGTCTTGCCTCGGACGATGCGTTGCTTGGGATGGTCGCCGATGTGCTCGGGCATATGGGCGACGAGGCGGCGATGCTGGCAATGATCGGCGCGGCCGCGACCGAGCGGCTGAAACGGGACGGGCATCTCGATCACTGGCGGCGAGAGCGGGACGCCTTCGAGCGCTATAGGACACTATTGTCCCGAAACCTTGTCTGACGACCGGCGAAGCGGCAGGGCAAGCCGATAGCGCTCGCGAAAAAGAATTCTTGCCTACTGAAATAAACCATTGAGTTAAATGAAACTGGTTGTTATAAACAACCGGTGTTCCGCTTTTATGCGGTTGAGGAGGAACGGGGCGGTCGCCTCATCGACAGGAGGATAAGATGAAGCTTTATCAGGGCATGGGACCGAATTCGTATCGCGTGCGCATCTTCATGGCGGAGAAGGGGATCTCGCTGCCGATGGTGGATGTCGATTTCGCCAAGGGCGAGCACAAGGCGCCGGAGTTTCTCGCGGTCAATTCGCTCGGTCAGATCCCGGTGCTGGAACTCGACGACGGCACTGTTATCACCGAGAGCGTCGCGATCTGCCGCTATCTCGAGGAGACCACGCGCGAGCCGCAGCTCTTCGGCCATGACGCCGTCAGCCGCGCCAAGGTGGAGATGTGGAACCGGCGCGCCGAACTGGTGATCCTCGGCACCGTCGGCAATGTGGCGCTGCATTCGGACGCGTTCTTTGCCGAGCGGCTGACGCAGTTTCCGGCCTTTGCCGAGACCGAGCGGGCGGCGGTGCCGCAGAAATGGGGCTGGCTCGACGATGAGCTCTCGGATGGAAGGCCGTTCCTGGCAGGCGACGAATTCTCGATCGCCGACATCACCGCAGGGGTCACCGCCTGGCTCTGCGAGGTCTTCGGCATGGAAATCCCGGCTTCCGCAAAAAACGTCCAGCGCTGGCTGGAGCGGGTGCGTTCGCGGCCGAGTTTTGAGGCTTAAGGGACAGCATGTGGCAGGGGCGGTTTCGCGCAGTCTTAGGGTGGCGAGATCGGCCCCTCATCCGGCCTGCCGGCCACCTTCTCCCCGTTGTCGCGGGGAGAAGGAGGGACGTGGCGGCCGCTCGTTCCTTCGGCCAATGTGGCAGCCGCGTTGCCCGTCGGCAGGTCTCGACCTGGGAGCCGGCCGTCGTCCGCGTTCCCTCTCCCTGCAGGCGGGGAGAGGGTCAGGGTGAGGGGATGGCATGCGCCATAGCATTGATTATTTTGTAGATTTCCCCATTCTGCAGACGAAACCCAACGACCGAATTCTCGCCTCTGCGCCCCCGCTAAAATTCATATGTGGATAGGCGCGTCGCCCTTTTTGCTTGCCTTCTCCATGGCTTTTTTCAATTCCTAAAATACAAGCTGCCCGATTCGCCGCTGCCGGGCGCCTGCAAGGCGCTGGCTCTAGGAGACAAGCCATGACCGATTTCAAGAAGCCCACGATCACCGAAATGCGCCCGAAGATCACCGTGATCGGGGTCGGCGGCGGTGGCGGCAACGCCATCAACAACATGATCAACGAAGGGCTTCAGGGCGTCGATTTCGTGGTCGCCAACACCGACGCGCAGGCGCTCGCCATGTCGAAGTCGTCGCGCATCATCCAGCTCGGCGCCGCCGTGACCGAAGGCCTCGGCGCGGGCTCGCTGCCGGATGTCGGCCGGGCGGCGGCGGAAGAATCGATCGACGAGATCATGGATCACCTCGGCGGCACGCATATGTGCTTCGTCACCGCCGGCATGGGCGGCGGTACCGGCACGGGCGCGGCCCCAGTAATTGCGGCGGCGGCACGCAAGGCCGGCATCCTTACGGTCGGCGTCGTCACCAAGCCCTTCAGCTTCGAAGGCAAGCGCCGCATGGAAACGGCCGAGCAGGGCATCGAGCGGCTGCGCGAGGCGGCCGATACCGTCATTGTCATCCCCAACCAGAACCTCTTCCGCATCGCTGACGCCAAGACCACCTTTGCCGATGCCTTCGTGATCGCCGACCGGGTGCTCTATTCGGGCGTTGGCTGCATCACCGACCTGATCGTCAAGGAAGGCCTGATCAACCTCGACTTCGCCGACGTGAAATCTGTCATGAAGGGCATGGGCCGGGCGATGATGGGCACCGGCGAGGCGACTGGCGAGGGCCGCGCGCTGAAGGCGGCCGAAGCCGCGATCGCCAACCCGCTGCTCGACGAAGTGTCGATGCGCGGCGCCCGCGGCGTGCTGATCTCGATCTCCGGCGGCATGGACATGACGCTGTTCGAGGTGGACGAAGCCGCGACCCGCATCCGCGAAGAGGTCTATGACGAAGCCGACATCGTCGTCGGTTCGATCTTCGACCGTACGCTCGACGGTACCTTCCGCGTGTCCGTCGTTGCGACCGGCCTCGACGGCGCGCGCTCATCCGCCAACCCGGCCGGTGCCGCCGTCGGCCAGCCGGCGGCAGAACCTGCACCGACCCGCACGCTGCAATAGCATTCGCATCCATCGCCTGCTTCAAGGACCCTCCCGATGTGATGACGCCATATCGGGAGGGTCCTTGCGTTTGGAGGCTCGAATGAGCGACGAGGGTGTGCCCGCCGATGAGGCGGCAAAGCACGCGCCAGCGGCACCAGGCCGTGCGGCGAGAGCGGTGATGGCGGCTGAGGCGGTGCTTGCGGAACGCTTTCCGCAGGCGATCTTTGCGATCGTCGCGGGCTCCATCCTGCGCGGCGAGGGTACGCAGACCTCGGATATCGACCTGGTGGTGCTGCACGAGGCACTGCCGGCCGCCTGGCGGGAAAGCTTCCATTTCGACGATTTTCCGATCGAGGCCTTCGTGCACGACTTCGAGACGCTCAACTGGTTTGTCGACCAGGATATGGCGGGCGGTTGCCCGGTGCTTGCGGACATGGTGGCGGGCGGCGTTGCTATCGGGCCTGAGCGGGCGCGTGCCGAAGCGCTTCAGGCCGGGGCGCAACAGCGCCTGGAACGAGGGCCGGCGCCGCTGACGCCTGAGATACGCGACGGACTACGCTACCAGATCACCGATCTGGTGGATGATCTGCGCGATGCACGCCCGGCCGCCGAGATCCGCGCCATTGCCGCCGAACTGACGAAGCCGCTCGCCGATCTGATGCTGCTTGGCCGCGGGCGATGGTCTGGGCGCGGCAAATGGCTGCCGCGGTTGCTCGTCCGGGCGGACGCGTCGCTTGCCGAACGCTTCGACACGGCATTGCGCCACGCGGGCGCAGGACAGGCAGCAGAGCTGATCCGGCTTGCCGAGCTGGAACTGGCGCCGCATGGCGGGCCGTTGTTTGCCGGCGACCGTCGGACGGCGCCGCCGGATGCCCGGCGTCCTGGTCTTCTCGCGCAGTGAATGCGCCGGCTTGTGGGATGGCCGCCTCCGATGCCTTGGGCGCGGATGGGGACATGATCTGTTTGCGAGGAACCGCCGGGACGCTTCAACACGAGCGCCGGCGCCCGCAGGGCTGACGGCCGCCAAGTTCTGGGTGAGCCAACAGCTGCGGCGAGTGCAGAGGCGAGGCCTTTGGCCTTCACTTGCTGCGCGGAGGGCGTGGCTCCCGGCGCTCAGCCTCCTCGACCGCGGAGAATGGAAGCTCCTCGTACATCGAGCGGTTGAACTCGGCGAAGGTCAGCCTGCCATCGATGAACACTTTGAAGTAGCGCCGGCAGACGTCCTCCGCCATTTCTTTCCGGCTGGAATAGGGCGTTCCCTCAAGCGCATTGTCCTTCAGGTCGGGCAGGTACTCCGATACGCATGCCTCTACATATTGCCGCTGCGCGCCCGGGCGCTTGCGCAACGCGGAGATCGTCCACTCATATTTGGAATAGCTCATATATTGCTCGGTTCGCGGCGCGAACAGGACGATGGCGATTGCGCACAGCAGAGCGACAAACATGCCGCCGGCGACGAGACGAAAGTCCATTTATTCAATCGTATAAATTGTTGCCCATGCCTATTTAAGACAACTTTAGCGGTTAGCAAGAGGCGCGCTTACGCGTCGAGTGGTTTCACGAAATGTTCCTCCCCCATTTGGGGGAGGAGGCTACGGGAAAACCACTTTCGTGCTTGGACCGTTCTCCGATCGTTCGGTGTCTATTAGAGGTTGCGAAATTGGGCGCTCCCAATTGCGCCCTCGGCCGGAGCGGGGACGGGCGGGCAGGGCACGATCGGTGGCGGGGCTATGTCGCTGCGCCTGCGGGGCAGCTGCCAGAGACGCCTGGTATGGAAACGGTAACGGTCGGCGGGCCACGACCGATGTCCTTCGCGCCGACTGGACAAAGGCAATCCCTGTGGTGGCACTTCGAGTGCGAGTGCCGTCTTCAGCCAGAGATGGGGAGGATGGAGAGCTGTGGCGCCGGGCCGAAGCATCGTTCTGCTACCGGCAGCACGATCAGGGGGAGGTTCTTAAAGGGCGGCCAGCTGTTCGGCTGTTGCAACGATCTGCGTGTTGCCGAGCGAATGATCGGCATATTTGAACACCAGGATGCTCATGACTGAGGCGACAAGGGCTACCAGGATGATGCGCATGGCGTTGCTCCGACTTCCTTCTTGCCTGGCATTGATCCTTCGTTGCGCCGGGCGGTGATCGATCCGGAAGCCCTGTGCTTTCCGGTCAAAGGCCTTCCGGCCTTTTGTTGAACCTGTTCTAGCAAATGGGCGGGGCCGACTATTGTTCCCGTGGGGACAGCGGGAAATCGCGGAGGCATGCAGCTTTTCGGTGTGCTCCAGCCCGTCCTGGGCCGGAGATTTCCCCGGGGAGCTACACGCCGTGTTGAAGCGGTTGCGCGAGACCGACGGATCGGAGTTGCGGCCGGCCACCGAGAAGTTCAACGGGCGGCGGAAGGGGCGCAGCCGTGTGAATTCGGACGCGTGAGGAGCGCTTTCGCATCCCTTCGGGCTTCTGGACCTTCGATGTCGATTTGAAGAGATGGCCGCCGAACGGCTCTACAGGCCGAGGATCCAGAAGACGACGCCGAACAGCACGATGAATGCGCCGACGGCCAGCAGGAAGCGGGCCATGCCGGTGTTGGTGTCCTTCGTGCCGACGAGACAGTACCAGAGGTGATCGTTATCCATTCCTGACGCTCCATCGAAAGGCGCTGCTGCCGCGCCCGCGCGACCCACCATACACGCAAAGGTCGTCGCGGCGCGTGGAATGATTGCGTGTCCTCGCCGCCGGACCGAGATAGGTGGAGGACGCGTGCCGTTGGCGGACACGGCATGTCCATGCCGCTGTCGCCATCGACTGCCTGCTTATCCCTCCGCCTCCGCCGTTTCGGCCGCTGCCGGCTTTTTCGCCAGCGCCAGGTTGGCGGCGGCCGCTTCCGCCTCGGCTGCACCCGCAGCGCCGGAGCGCACGGTGACGGCGTTGGAGGCGAGGTCGAGGCCGGCTTCGCGCAGCGCCGGCAGCAGGCGCTTCATCGACTCGCGCTGCAGGATACTGGGGTTGCCGGGGCGGGCGGTGAACTTGAGGCGCACGACGAGCGAGTTTTCGGTGACGTCCTGGATGCCTTGCATCTTCAAGGGCACCAGGAATTCGCCGCCGATCTCGGGATCCTCCAGCATGGCAAGGCCGACCTTCTTGATGGTCTTGCGGATTTTCTCGGGGTCGGCATCGCGCTCGAATTTCAACTCGAACTTCACCGTGCTCCAGTCGCGGCTGAAATTGGTGACCGCCTGAAGCTGGCCATAGGGGATCGTGTGGATCTGGCCGTTCTGGTGGCGCAGCCGGAGCGAGCGCAGCGAGATGCGCTCGACCGTGCCCTTGAGCTTGCCGGTATCGACATATTCGCCGACGCGGAAGGCATCGTCGGCGATGAAGAAGATGCCGGAGACGACGTCCTTCACCAGCGTCTGCGAGCCGAAGGAAAGGGCGAGGCCCAGCACGCCGAAGCCGGCGATCAGCGGCGCAATATTGATGCCGAGTGCGGAAAGGATGACGAGGCTGGTGACGGCGAAGATACCGCCGAAGATGAGGTTGCGGACGAGCGGCAGGATGGTCGAAATCCGGCTTTGCTGGTGGACCACCGTATCGTCCTCGCTGTCGCCGGGCAAAGCGAGGCGGGCGGTGGGCGCGAAGGCCTCGAAGCTCTTCCAGAGGAAACTGCAGATCACCCAGCTCGCGACCACCGCAAGGCTGATGCGCTCGAGGATGACGATCCAGCCGATGGCGCCGGCCGTATCATGCTGGACGAGCACCGGGCGCCAGAGCGTGATGATCAGATGCAGGCCGATGAGCCAGATGGCGCCGGCAAGCGCCGTCTGGACGCTGCCCGAAATCGCCGCGTGCAGCGCGTGGGAGGCCGGCGTGCGCCGGCGCTCGGCGGCAGCCCCCGCCAGCGAATGGATGCCGAAGGCAAGGATCGGAAGCGCGAGCAGGATGATCTGTGTCGTGCCGCCGGCAAAGCTCCAGGCGGCGCTGTTCGGGCTGCCGGCAACGATGACGCTCATCAGCCAGAGCACGATGGCGCTTGCCGCATAGAATTCGGGCACGCCGAAGGCGATGGCGCGGCGCACCGGGCCTGGGTTTTCACCGGCAAACACCGTGCGGATATCGCCGGCGCCGGCGATGAACCAATAGAGTTTCAACAGCGTCAACAGGGTCACGCCGATCAACAGCCAGCCATCGGTCGCAGCGTTCTCCAGTCCGCGCTGGTGGGCAAAGCGCAGGCTGGCGCCGAGGATGGCGCCGATCGCCCCATAGGCGGTCAGCATGTTGGCGTGGAAGCGCGGGTGGGCGATATCGAGCAGGCGGATCTCGGGCCGCGTCGGCGCAAACAGGAAACGGGCGCCGACCGCATAGACCACGGAGGCGAGGGCGATGGTGATGAGGGCGTGGGCGAGTTCGGCAGAGGCAGTGGCCGGCGTCAGGAACAGGCGGGCAACGGCATGCGCGGCCACGGCGAAGATCGCCAGATAGGCGATGTCGAAGCCAAGCCGGATCAGCGAGGCGCGCATGCGGTGGAGCAGATCGACCACTTCGAACGAGGCGCCGAACAGCCGGTGGATGAGGAGCCGGCTGGCAAAGGCGGCGGCAAGGCCGGCTGCGACGGCGAGCAGGGCCACGGCTGTTACCGAAACCACCGACCAGCCCTCGGCGCGGATGCCTGCCGCAACGTCAGCCATCACCCCGGCGATGCCGGACATACCGGCAACGCCCATCTGCAAGCCATTGACAAAACGAGCGGAAAGCGTGTCGAGCGTGTCCGGCTGATCGGGCGAGGACGTTGGTTCAGGCGTCGTGGTTGCGGGTGCAGCCTGATGCGTGGCCGCGCCCCCCGACGCGGGCGCCGGTGCCGCGACGCCAGCGCCAGCGGGCGTCGGCGTTTCGCCCGAGGCTTGCGCCGCAGCGTCGCGCCACTCGACGGTCACCGACCCGCCGGCCTTGGCGGCGGCGCGCAAGGTCTCCTCGATCTCGGCAGCACTCTGGCCGGGTGTGAGGATCACGGTGACCGGCGGAGGCGTCGTCTCGGCGAGTGCAGGCAGGGCGAGGGTCAGGACGAGAACGAGGCCCGCCAGCAGATGGCGGCAGAGGAAGTGGAAACGCAGCATGAAATTCATCCATCAAAATCGGTTGTCCGCCCTGCGGCCTTGTCCATCACATTACATAACGTTCTAAAATTCCAATCGAATTTTGTGGGGCGGGATGAGGACTGGGCCGCGCCAGGGCCGCCGCTCACCAAGGGTTCCCCTGCGCCGAAGCTACCCCTCACTGTCCTACCGGACATCTCTCCCCGCCATGCGGGGAGAGAGACACTGGGCGGATGCTCCGGTGCCAGGTCCTCCGGCCTACTTCGTCGTGTAGCCGCCATTCACCAGGATCGTCTGGCCGGTCATCCACCAGCCGTCGGAGACGAGGAAGCGGATGTAGGGGACGATGTCCTCGATGTCGGTGAGGCCGGTGCTGGAGAAGGCCGAAAGGGCCGATGCGGTTTTGTGATAGGCGACGGCGTCGGCGCCTTCGGCCGGGTAGAAGAAGGGCGTATCCATCGGGCCGGGGCCGATGGCGGTCACGGAGATGCCGCGCGCGCCGAACTCCTTGGCGGCTGCCCGGGTGAAGTGCTCCACCGGCGCCTTGGTGCCGGCATAGGCCGCATAGAAGGGCGTGAAGGCGCCGAGCAGCGAGGTGACCAGCGTGCAGACCTTGCCGTTGTCGCTGACGTGCCTGCCGGCCTCGCGCAGGAAGAAGAATGCGGACTTCGAATTGACCGCGCTCATCTCGTCGTATTCGGCCTCGGTGATCTCGACGAAGGGCTTTTTCAGCACCTTGCCGACGGTGTTGACGGCGATGTCGATGCTGCCGAGCGCCGCCTTGGCGTCGGCAAAGAGCTTTTCGACATTGGCGGCGCTGGTGAGATCGCCGGAGAAGGCGTGGGCCGCGGCACCGGTCGCCTTGATCGCCGCCACGGTTTCATCGGCTGCCGCCTTCGTCGCCGCGCTGTTGTAATGGATCGCGACGCCACGGGCGCCGTGTGCGGCAAAATCGCGTGCGAGCAGGCCGCCGAGGTTCTTCGCGCCGCCGGCGATGAGGGCGGTTTTGCCGTTGATGCTGTGGTCTGCCATGGGTTTCTCCTGTTGTGCGCCTGATGGCGGATGCTTTCGTTCGGCGGGCGGGGCTACGCATTTGCCCGAAATCGCCCCGCTCTCCGGTACGGGCCGCCTGTGCGACCGCCGCTCGTTGCGGACGTCGTGTCTCTTGCTTCATAGGGTGCGGGCCTTATCGCCGCCGACGTGAGCGGTCGGTGATGCGACCGGCATCGCGACCAGGAGAATATCGTCGGCGCTGCTGGCATAAAGTCCCCGAACGCGACATGACTTGTCAGGAATGACGAACAATGGGGGTGAGGCGTCGCGCGCCGGCATGGACAGGATCGAGCTTTTCCGCATCTTCACCCGTGTCGTCGAAAGCGCGAGTTTTACCCGCGCGGCCGACACGCTGGGCCTGCCGCGCTCCTCGGTTTCGGCGGCGGTGCAGACGCTCGAAACACGGCTCGGCACGCGACTTCTCCATCGTACCACGCGCAAGGTTGCGCCGACGCAGGATGGGGCAGCCTTCTACGAGCGCTGCCTGCGGCTGATTTCCGATATGGACGAGGCGGAGAACCTGTTTCGCCGCGACACCTCCGGCCCGACCGGACGACTGCGGGTCGACCTGCCGAGCCGCATCGGCCGGCTGATCGTGGCGCCGGCGCTGCCGGAGTTCCTGGCGCGGTACCCCGGCATCGACATCGATCTCGGCATGACCGACCGGGCGGTGCACCTGATCGAGGAAAGCGTCGACTGCGCGCTGCGTGTCGGACCGCGCGAGGATTCGAGCCTGATTGCCCGGCCGTTCGGCACACTCAGGCTGATCAATGTCGCAAGCCCCGACTATCTCGAGCGCCACGGCACGCCGGAGACGCCCAACGATCTCAGCGCCCACGTCGCGGTCAACTACGCTTCACCCTCGAGCGGCCGGGTGGAGGACTGGGAATGGATGGAGAACGGCGAGGCGCGCACGGTTTCGGTTGCCGGCCGGGTCAGCGTCAACAGCGCCGAAGGCAGCATCGCCTGCTGCCTCGCCGGCCTCGGCCTTATCCAGATCCCGGCCTATGACGTGATCGATCACATCAGAGCGGGCCAGCTGGTCGAGGTGATGCCGCATCACGTCGCCGCGCCGATGCCGATGGCTTTGCTCTACCCGCACCGCCAGCATCTGTCGCGCCGGCTCAAGGTGTTTGCCGACTGGCTGGAGGGGCTGATGCGGGCGGTGATTGCGGCGTGAGGCGGCGATGCGGTTTGGGCTCGCTTCGTTGGCGTGCTCTAGGCCCTGTTGACAAAGTGACCATTTACGTCGAACCGTGCCTTGACGTTCCACCGATCCGGCACTGCGATCATGCAAGTATCAGTTCCCCTAGAGGCTTTTCCCGAGTTAGGAACGGTCGCAAACCCTGCCGTGCTGTATGACGGGAACGACGCATTCGTTTGCTATGAAGCCTCGGTGCGTGCGGGAGGCGGCAATGTGGTGCTAAAATTCGGAGAAATTATCGATTTCAGAATAACGCCCATGAATGTTGAGGGCCTGAAAGAGTGCCGGTATCCAGTCCATCCATGGACTTTCAATGAAATTGTTGGCGGCGAAGAGACCTCCAAATGGAAGGCCCTGAACCCGAGATTTTGGCTTATATCTTTCAATGACGTAATGATCGAAGTTCTCTTCGAAACGGTTTCTCTCATACGCCGCGACACGGAAGGTGGGCCGCAACACAGAACGTTGATTGGTGCTCTACCTGATTGAAATGCACTGGGATTCTCAATCGGTGAGAACATGATTCAAAGCTGCCTTTTGGGAGGTAGCGTTGGCGCGAGGCGATTTGAGCGAAGAGGAATGGCATATCATCGAGCCGTTCTTACCGAGAGAACGCGGGCGTAAGTCGCGCCCCGCTTATGATAATCGGCGTTTTCTGAACGGGATGCTGCATGTTCTACGCGTTGGATGCCCCTGGCGCGACATGCATGAGCGTTATGGCAAGTGGAATTCGATTTATGTCCGGTTCCGTCGATGGGCTGAACAAGGTGTCTGGGATGCACTCCTCGAAACGCTTGTCGAACTGGGGCTGACCGATGATTGGCAGCACATGATCGACAGCACCACCGTCCGAGGCCATTCGCAGGCTGCTGGCGCTAAAGGGGGACTTATAAGGAGGCTTTTGGTCGATCACGCGGCGGTCTTACGACGAAAATCCACGCCCGCGCAGACGGTCAGGGACGCCCTCGTGGTTTTGCCGTGACAGGCGGCGAGACTTCCGACTACGTCGCCGTTCCGTCGCTTCTCGCGATCCCGGTCTGCAAACCCAGATTGTTTCTCGCCGACAAGGGTTACGATGGCGACTTCATCCGCGAAGAGTTGCTGATCCACGGCATAAGGCCAGTCATACCGCCGAAAGCCAACCGGAAGCACCGCCTGTCTGTGACTTCAAGGCCTACAAGGATCGAAACCGTATCGAACGAATGTTCAACCGGTTCAAACAGTTTCGCAGAGTCGCCACCCGCTACGACAAAACGCGAAAATCCTTCGAAGCGTTCCTATTACTAGCGGCGGTAAAAATCTGGCTACCGCACTTTGTCAACAGGACCTAGCTGATCGTCTGATGACACCGCCGGCCGTTCCACGGCAGGAACTCGGATCCGCCGGCATTCCACTTGCCGTCGAATTCGGAGAAATCCGGCGTGAAGGTGACGATCAGCTGGCCGTAGCCGTATTTGTCGCGCCACATGAAGCTTCGGGTGAGATCGCTGCCGTCGCCATCGTCGCCGGTTTCGGCGAGTTCACCGTCGACGGACTGGCCCTGATCGGAAAACACGTATTTGCCGACGACCGTACCATCGGCAGCGGTTTCGAAATGCGTCTCGGCGTCCGAGAGCACGCCGGCGGAGGAAAGCTGGCCGCAATAGGTGCCCGAGGGCGCGGTGCTCGTCTCGCCTGCCATCGCCGCAGAGGCGGATGCGGCCACAAGCAGCAGCGCGGCGGTGAAGGAAAGGCTTGCAGGCAACGCGGCACCTTTGGCGTTTCGGGATGTCGCGGTCTCTCGTGATCGCCTGGCAGCAGCGAGTCGCGACGGTTGTCGTCATGGACAGTCATTCGGGATGCAAAATCAAGATGCTCATGCGTCCAGCGCCGGCGCGGTTCTGACGCTGGCGTCGCCGAACAGGCGTCCCTTCTCGGCGACGAGGAAGCAGGCGAGTATCGGAGCGCGATGTGCTTCCACATCGCGCTCCGAGGCATGTCGTCAGGTCAATCAGCTTGCATCAAAGCCCGCGTGAAAGCTGACGCGCCCTGACGGTACCGGACCTTCGAACGCCTTTGCCATGAAGTATTCGGCCGGAACGCCTTCAAGGCGCAGGGCGGCGTGGTTCTCGAAGCCGAAGCGTTTGTAGTAGTCGGGCTCGCCGAGAACGACGCAGCCCTTGGCGCCGGTCTTTGCAAGGCGCGCAAGGCCTTCGCGGATCAGCCTGCCGCCGGTGCCGCTCTTCTGGTGGTCGGGCCTGACGGAGACGGGGCCGAGACCGAACCAGCCCTTGTCCTTCCCGTCGATCGTGACCGGGGAGAAGGCGACGTGACCGATGATTTCGCCCTGGTCGAGGGCGACCAGCGAGATCGTCAAGGCGCCGGCGTTGCGCAGCGCGTCGATGATTTCGGCCTCCGTCTGGCTGCTATAGGCCATCGGCGCAAAAGCGGCCTTGGTGATCTGCCGGATGGTTGCGATGTCAGTCGCTCGTTCGGAGCGTATGTCGATGGTGGTCATTGTCAAAAACCTGTTCTTGAAACCCTTCAGTCGCGCGCTGTCGACCGCGAACGACGGGTATCGTTCACCGGTGGCGCGGTTTCGCGTCTCGACCGATCGAGACGCTCAGTGGGTGAGAACAAGCTCCAGCATCGACAATTCCTCTGCTCAGTTCAGGCGAGCAGGTTCGGTATAGGGCCAGGCCTTTGCCATGGTCAACAGGCGGCTCTGGTAGCGCAACGCGTTCACGCGGCGGCCGGTTGAGGTCCGTTCCCGCTTCGTCGTTCGCGCCTGTTGCCTGCGTCCTAGTTTTCCTGAACCGAAACGCCGTCCTGGCCGATCTTGATCTCGACGCCCGGCTTCGTCTCTTCCTGGTAGACATAGATGCCGAGGCCGACGACGGCGACGGCAAGCAGGGCGATGACGAGATAGAGGCCGTTTCGGTTCATGCGGAACTCCTTTTTCGCGGTTTCGTCAGGGAAATAGGAGCTTCTCAAGGAAAGACAACGGGATAGCGACGAACATGCGCACGGAGGGTGGCCCGGCCAAGCGACTGAGGGGGCCGATTTGACCACTATGCTGGCGTCTGTGTGGCCGCGCAGGGGAACCTCAGCGCGCCCGCAGCGCCTTCTATTCCTGTGGCGTACAAAGGTTGATTTGCCTGCATTGGTTGATTTTCGCTAATTGAGGCAAATAGATTGAACGACGCGAATGACCGAATGCGGATGGTGGCCGGAATAATGGTGCTTGGAAGTTTCTACCGAAAAACCTTCGACATGGACCATTCGGACACGAGCGCCGCGGCGTTCTTCTCACGCGTGATCAAGCTCGTGCTCTCCTTCTGGGCGGCCGAGTTCTTCATGACCGGCGGGCTCTGGGTGGTGCTGGGCGTCAATCCGGTCGACTACGCGCCGATCAAGCTCGTCGTGTCGCTGGTTTGCGTGCTGATCACGCTGATGATTTCGCACATCGTGGCGATGATGCGCGCGCGGAACATCGCAGCCCAGGTTTTCGTGTCGGCCGTCCTGTCCATTCTGGCGTCGACGGTTGCAACCACCATCGACTATCACCTGTTCACCTATGTGAAGCCCGCAGTCGGTGTCGACTATACAATCGAGAACTTCTGCTACACGCTGTTTTACGGCGTCTCGCTGTTCTTCGGCTGGTCCTGCTTCTTCATCGCCTACATGTACAATCTGAAGGTCCGCGCGCAGGAGCGCCGGCTGGCGATCTCGCGCGAAGAGGCGCTGACCGCGAAGATGCAGGCGCTCTACTACCAGATCAATCCGCACTTCCTGTTCAACACGCTGAACTCGATCGTCGGTCTGATCGAGGAGGGCGCCTCCTCTCAGGCGAGCCGCGTGGTGCTTTCGCTGTCGTCGTTTCTGCGAAAGACGCTGGAGATGGATCCTCTGCGGGATCTGGCGCTTTCGGAGGAGCTGGCGTTGCAATCGGAATATCTGGCGATCGAGAAAGAGCGGTTCTCCGATCGCATCAGCGTCACGCTCGACATTCCGCAGGAGCTGAGAACGGCGCTGGTGCCGAGCCTGATCCTGCAGCCGCTCGTCGAGAATGCCGTGAAGCATGGGCTCGGGCGCTCGTCCGGCGATCTGAAGATCACGATCAGCGCGTCGCAGGAGGAAGACCGGCTGCAGCTTTCGGTCGACAACGTGTCCGATGCCGGCGAAGTCCTGCCGATGGTCAATCGATCCGGGCTCGGTGTGGGGCTTGCGAATGTCGAAGAGCGTGTCAAGGCGCGCTTCCCCGAGGGCGGTTCGCTCATCGCCGGACCGGTCTCCCCGGCCCATTTCCGCGTGACCCTGACCATGCCGTTGAGGGCACCCGCCGCCGATCGGCTTGCCGATGCTGCCATCAACGCCGTGACGGCCTGAACGGGGTGCGACAATGGCTGGCGCGCGCCCCTGGGAGGCGCGCGACGGGAGTAACAGGGGTGGCTCGCGTTCAGACCGAACGCGTCAGGCCGCCATCCACCTTCAGGTTCTGGCCGGTGATGTAGGCGGCACCATCAGAGGCGAGGAAGGCGACGGTGGCGGCGATCTCGGCGCTGGTGCCGTAGCGCTTCATCGGCACGGCATCGCGGCGCTCTTCGGTCGCCGGCAGGCTGTCGATCCAGCCGGGCAAAACGTTGTTCATGCGCACATTGTCGGCGGCATAGGTGTCGGCGAAGATCTTGGTGTAGGAGGCAAGACCGGCGCGGAAGACGGCGGAGGTCGGGAACATCGGCGAGGGCTCGAAGGCCCAGGCGGTGGAGATGTTGATGATCGCGCCCGCCTTCTGCTTCTGCATGATCGGCGTGACGAGGCGGACCGGGCGGATGACGTTCATCAGGTAGACGTCGAGGCCGGTGTGCCACTGCTCGTCGGTGATTTCGAGGATCTGGGCGCGCGGGCCATGGCCGGCGCTGTTGACCAGCACGTCGATCCGGCCCCATTTTTCCATGGCCGCATCGACAAGACGCTTCAGGTCATCGTTCGACTGGTTGGAGCCGGTGATACCGATGCCGCCGAGCTCGGCGGCGAGCGCCTCGCCCTTGCCGGAGGAGGAGAGGATCGCAACCTTGTAGCCGTCGGCTGCCAGACGCCTGGCGCTCTCGGCTCCCATGCCTGAGCCGCCGGCGGTGATTACGGCCACTTTTTCTACTGCCATTTTACCAATCTCCTCATCCATATTCGTGGAATGCCGCTTTCGCGGGTGCTGCCATTGAAATACCATCTCTTCCATGCGACGACGAAGCAATTTCGCTTTCATATGGCAGTAGAAAAACTATCCGATGAGTGATGCACCGGGAAAGCTCCCTTCGCTGAATGGGGTGAAAGTGTTCGAGGTGGCCGCGCGCCACCTGAACTTTCGCCTCGCAGCCGAGGAACTGGGCGTGACGCAAGGGGCCGTCGCCCAGCAGATCCGCGGGCTCGAGGCCGAGCTTGGGGTCAAGCTCTTCGAGCGGTTGCCGCGCGCGCTGGCGCTGACCGGCGAGGGGCGCGCCTATATCGCCGATGTCAGGCGGGCGCTGGAGATCATCGCGCGGGCGACCGACGGGCTGAAGCCCCAGCCGGTGCGGCTGACGATCAGCACCACGCCGTCCTTCGCGTCGCGCTGGCTGATCCCGCGCCTGCCGGATTTCACCGCGCGGCATCCGGATCTCGACCTGCATATTCTGGCGACCGACCGCATGTCGAGCTTCCAGGCCGATGGCGTTGATCTCGCCGTGCGCTATGGGCGGCCACCCTTCGGGCCGGGGCTTGCGGTGGAACTGCTGTTCGAGCAGGAGATCGTCGCGGTCTGCAGCCCGATGCTGCTTGCCGGGCGGCCGGCGCCGAAAACCGCCGAGGAACTGGCCGGCTACACGCTGCTGCACGACGCCCATAATTTCTGGCCGGAGTTCATCGAGCGGCATTTCGGTGGCAGCCGGCAGGCCTCGTTCAAGGGCATCAGCTTCAACCAGACCTCGCACGCGATCGAGGCGGCGACGGCAGGTCAGGGGATCGTTCTTGCCAACCGCGATTTCGTCGCGCGCGATCTCGCCGAGGGGCGGCTCATCCGGCTGTTCGAGGGCTCGATGACCGGGCCCTCGGATTTCTATCTGGTCTGGCCGCGCTACCGAAAGTCGCTCAGCCTTCAAACTGTGATCGCCTGGCTCAGTGACGAGGCGAAAAAGGAGCGGGGAGGCCCGACCGATCGGGGGCCTGCAAATGGGTGGCGGAGCGAGGGTTCCTGATCCGCGATCAGCGACGCAGCGCCGTGTCGAGCCGGTAGAGCAGGGCGTGAAACGCACCTTTGCTGGGCTTTCGTCCCGGCAACTTGCCGACGATGCCTCGGATCTCCGGCGACGCGGCGGCGATCAGTTGCCGAAGGTCGGCTTCGATGGTGGCGGCCTCGTCCGCCGCGCCGATCGAGAGCGCCTGGATGGCGTAGGCAGCCGGGCCGAGCACATGGTTGATCTGGTGCGGCGTTTCGATCGGATGGGTATAGGGCGCACCGGCCGCAGCAATGGCCGCGCGGGCGGCAGCCTTGGCGGCGGGATCGTCAACCGCGCGCGCCGCTGCCTGGGC
This sequence comes from Ensifer sp. SL37, assembly GCF_026672675.1. Lineage (NCBI taxonomy): Bacteria > Pseudomonadati > Pseudomonadota > Alphaproteobacteria > Hyphomicrobiales > Rhizobiaceae > Ensifer > Ensifer sp. SL37. The sequence goes on from NZ_JAPPRN010000006.1 coordinate 3,106,467, forward strand.
GCCCCAGGCGGCTTTGCGCAAGGTGGCCGTGCGCGGACCGCCCTCGGAAAAGGCGACAGCCGCGGCGATCGCCTCGCGCGGCCGGGTATCGCCCGGTACCGCCGCCTCGAAGACCGGCAGCGCGCGCGCGGCGCACAGGACCGCCCAGCGGGTGATATGGCGCAGGTCGTCTTCGGTCAGGAGCGGTTGTGAGGCTTCGTCGGTCATGGGGTGCTCATGGTGAACAGGCCGAATGCATATCATGCGGTCGCCACGTGACAAGCCGATCGGTTGTATAAAGGACGCAGGTTGCATCCCTTCATAAACGCCATATCTTTCACCGCCGAGCCATTTGCAGCCGCAAACTCAGGAAAAGGGAGGCTCCATGCCGGCCGTCGGTTCCGATTATGGCGATGTCGTTGCCTGGCGGCGCGACATTCATGCCCATCCGGAGTTGCAGTTCGACGTCCACAGAACGGCGGAGTTCGTGCGTTCCAAACTCGCCGCGTTCGGATGCGACGAGGTCGTGACCGGCATCGGTCGGACGGGCGTCGTGGGCGTTATCCACGGCCAGAAGCGGTCAAGCGGCAGGGTGATTGGCCTGCGGGCGGATATGGATGCCTTGCCAATCGAGGAGGCGACGGGGGCCGCCTGGGCGTCAAGGACAACGGGCGTCATGCACGCCTGCGGTCATGACGGCCACACGGCGATGTTGCTGGGGGCCGCGCGGGAATTGGCCGAGGCGCGAGCATTTGACGGCACGGCCGTGGTCGTCTTTCAGCCGGCCGAAGAGGGCGGCGGCGGTGGCAAGGCCATGGTCGACGATGGCCTTATGGAGCGTTTCGGAATCAACGAGATCTATGCCATGCACACGGAGCCCGGTTTGCCGATCGGGCAGTTTGCCACCGCTTGTGGACCTCTGGCCGCTTCGGCCGATGGCTTCAGGATCAGGGTCGACGGCAAGGGCGCGCATGGCGCTTCCCCGCACGTCAGCGTCGATCCGCTGGTGGTCGGCGCCAATATACTTCTGGCCTTGCAGACGATCGTCTCCCGCAACGTCCATCCGCGTCAGTGCGCCGTGGTCACGGTCGGCTGGATGGCAGGAGGCAAGGCCGGCAACGTCATCCCCCAATCGGCCGAGATGGGCGGGACGACCAGGACCTACGATCCCGGCACGAGAGACCTGATAGAGGCGCGCGTTACCTCCATCGCGCAACGGATTGCCGAGGCCTACGGAGCCAGCGCCACGGTCACCTACAAACGCATGTTTCCGCCGACCGTGAACCATGGAAGAGAGACCGCCTTTGCCGTCAGCGTGGCGCGATCCCTGGTCGGAGACGCGCACGTCAACGACGCCCTGGAGCCGCTGATGGGCTCGGAGGACTTTGCCTTCATGCTCGAAGCGCGCCCCGGCAACATCATGCTGATCGGTAATGGCGACAGCGCGTCGGTGCATGACGCGCGGTTCGATTTCAATGACGATGCCATTCCTTTCGGCGTGGCCTATTTCAGGGCCATCGTGGAGGGCAGAATGCCGCTCTGAGCGATCGGCCGGATGTCCATCGCGCTGCGGCTGCAGCGACGACATCAACGAGGTTTCCTGCCCTCAACGCTCCCAGCCCTCGGTAAACGGAAAGCGTTCCGCCCAGAGCGTCGCGAGCTTCGGATCGGTATCGACGCGGCGGACGATGTCGGCAAGGGTCGGGGCGACCTCGTAGAAGCGGCGGCGGCCGGGTGACCAGCGCGAGGCAGTGGCGACGTAGAGGTCGAGGACCGACAGTTCATCGCCGAGAAGGTATTTGCCCGGTTGCAGTTCCGCGCCCATTCGCTGCCAGCAATGGGCGACGCGGTCGAACACGCGGGCCTTGACGGTTGCGTGGTCTTCTTCCCGTTCGGCGATGCGGGACGGGTTGTCGGTGATCCAATAGAGCGCGTAGATGGCGGCGGATACGAAGGTCATCCATCGGAGAAACGCCGGCCGTTTTGGGTCGGTTATCGCCGGGGCCAGACGGCTCTGAGGGTGTGCGTCGGCAAGCCAGATCAGGATCGCGGCACTTTCGGTCATCAGTTCGCCGGTCGGGAGTGCGAGGGCCGGAACCTGGCGCAGGGGATTGATGCGCGCCAGCCTGTCCGCCTCCTGCTTTCCTTCCCAGGGGGCGTGTTCCTCGACGCGGTAGGGCACGCCGATGAGGCTCAAAACGGCCTCGATCGGAACCGATCCTGAGCCTGAGGCTCCGTAGACGACAAACGGCTCGGCCAACTGCTCTTCTCCTCCTGGTCGTGCCGCGACGAATCCGGCCGAAGCTTGGTCGCCCTGCGTCGAGACTGGGGGCGGGGCGGGTATTCCGCGTTGCAGTCGCATAGATCCCCGCTTTCGCGATACAATCAAGGCCCTGAGGTGCAATTGGACGTTTCGCCGCAAATCCCGGTTGCAGCGGGCAGGCGGACCGTTTCCGCTTTCCGCGGCAAGGGGCTCCGGTTCCATCTGCCGGAGCGACGGTTCGTCCGCATGCCGACCTTTTGACCGTGCCCGGTTGCAGTTGGCGCGGTTCCAGGCTGAAGCAGGACACGAGGATTGATCCGATGTCGCCAGTCACCGCCGCGTCTCCGACGCTCGATCGCGACCTTCTGCTGAAGGCGGCACAGGAGCGTCTGCTGCGCTCGGAATGGTCGCGGGAGCTGTTGCGATCGTTTCAGGGGGGCGCGCTGCAATCCGCCCTGAAGTATGCGGTCAATGCGTCACCCTACTATCGCGAAACCATTGGCGACCGCTTGGCGCAGGGGGCCGCACTCAAGGACCTGCCCGTGCTGACGAAGCGGGCGCTTATGGAGAATTTCGACCGGATCGTTACCGACCCGAGGCTGAGCCGGCAACTGGTCGAGGGGCATCTCGGCGGACAGTCTTCCGGCTCGCTTCTGCTTGGTGAATACAGAGCCGTTGCCACGGGCGGCACGACCGGCGAGCGTGGGGTCGCGGTCTTCGATCCCGCAGCCTGGCTATCGGCCATCGCCAACATGGTACGTTTCCAGGCGATCGTCGGCATCGACGAGACGACGCGCAGTGTTGCCATATTCGCCGCGTCGCCGGTCCATATTTCCTACCATATCGGCGTGGAGCTTCGGGCGTTGAGGCCGCCGGCGCCCCGGTTCAACGTGCTGATGCCGATCGAGGAGATCGTGGAGGGCCTCAACCTGAACCAGCCCGAGGTGATCTCGACCTATCCGTCCTTCGTGCGTGTCCTGGCGGGCGAGCAGCAGGCGGGGCGGCTGAGGATCAGGCCGCGGCTTTTCCGAACCAGCGCCGAGACGCTGACGGAGGAGGTGCGCGAGCTTGCGGCCGAGACCTGGCAGGCGGCCATCGCCGACAGCTATGTCTGCACCGAGGCGGGACCCATGGGCCACGAATGCTTGCTTGGCGACGGGCTGCATCTCGCCGAAGACAGCTTCGTCTTCGAGGTGGTGGACGGAGACGACCGCCCGGTACCCGACGGCGTGGAGGGTGCGAAGCTGCTGGTGACGACCCTTGCCAATCGCGCGCTGCCGCTGGTGCGCTACGAGATCTCCGACATCGTGGCGATGGCGACCGAGCCGTGCCGCTGCGGCCTGCCGTTCTGGCGGATCGGGTCGATTGCCGGGCGGAGGGAAGAGACGCTGCGGCTGCCCAGGCGTGGTGGTGGGACGGTCAATGTGCACGCCCACCGGCTTCGCTCGCCGCTGACGGGTGCGGCCGGGGTGCGGCAATTCCAGTTCGTGCAACTGCCGGATGGTCTGGAAATCGCGATCGCCGTGTTTGAAGGCGCCGATGCGGCCGCCGTCCACGCTGCCGTCGAACTGGGCGTGCGTGCGGCACTCGAGGCGGTGGAAGCCGAACCCGCGGAGTTCCGTGTGCGGGTCGTGGATGCGATCGCGCGTTCGGGCGGCGGCGCGAAGCAAAAGCTGGTGGTCTCCGGCGGCGACTAGGAGAGGGCAGGATGCACGCGTGGTGCAATCGCGGCCCGGCTTCGGCCACGCGGCAGCAGGTGGACATTCCGGTGGCCGGCGGGCGGGCAAGCGGCTTATAGTGTTGATAGGCCGGTCCGGGCCCGATATGAAGCCGGCCTCTTGCCCGCGATACGGAGTTTTGAAGATTGAGCGTTGCCTTCACCAAGGAAGAAAGTGCCGAAACCGCCGCCGAAACGTTGCTGCCGGACCGGGCGGTTTCGTCGCATCCGAACCTGGTGACAAAGGCGGGGCTGACGGCGCTGGAGGCGCAGATGCAGGAGGCGCGGGTCGCCTATGAAGCGGCAGCCACGATCGACGACGTGAACGAAAAGCGGCGGCAGCAGGCGGGACCCTTGCGGGACGTGCGCTATCTCTCCGAACGGCTGCGCACCGCACAGCTGATGCCCGAACCTGCCTCCAACGAGATCGTCGCCTTTGGCAGCACGGTGACCTTCAGCCGGGACGACGGGCGGGTACAAAAATACCGGATCGTCGGCGAGGACGAGGCAGACCCCAAGGCGGGATCGATCTCCTATGTCTCGCCGGTGGCACGCATCCTCATGGGCAAGGCAGTGGGCGACCTCGTCACGGTCGGCGACCAGGAGCTCGAGGTCGTGGCGATTTCCTGACCTTTAGCGTTTCGGCTTGATCGCGTGGATTCGTGGCCATTATTATCGTATCCGATTTAATAGTGTCATCTTGACATTTCGCTGTTGCTCGGTATTTATATCGCGTCCGATCTAATTTGGCGGTGCCGGATGATCGGAGGCGCTTGCCGGAGGCAGGCGGCCAAGAGGTTTCCTCGGTTCGTCGGTACGGAGAATGGACATGCACAACACTGGTGACGCTACGCCCGTTCGCGCCTATCGCGAGTTTTCCCGCGTGCTCGATCCCGATGTCTACGAGCCGCTGCCGGATGACTGGCTGATCGGCATCACCGACGTCGTGAATTCCACCGGCGCGATCCGGGCCGGGCGCTACGAGGACGTCAACTATGTCGGCGCTTCGGCGATTGCCGCCATCGGCAATGCGCGCGGCGATTTCGATTTTCCCTTCGTGTTTCGCGGCGATGGCGCGGCCTTTGCGCTGGCGCCCGGTGGCGCGGCAATGGCAGCTTCGGCGCTGCGGCAGCTCGCCGCCTTCGCAAGGGACCGGTTTGGTCTCGATTCGCGCGTCGGCCTGCTGACGGTCCGGGATATCAGGGACCATGGCCAGGATGTGCGCATCGCCCGCTATGCCGCATCGGAAAACGCGACCTATGCGATGTTTGCCGGCGGTGGGCTTAAGTGGGCGGAGCGGCAGTTGAAAGAGGGTCGTTACCTGCTTTCGCCGGAAAGCCATGGAGCCGAACCGGATCTGACCGGCCTTGCCTGCGAATGGCGGCCGTTTCCAAGCCGGCAGGGGCAGATCCTGTCGCTGCTGGCCGAACCCGCCGACGACGTGACGCCCGAGCGCTTTGCCGCCGTGGCGCGCGCGGTGATCGCTGTCTTCGATCAAGGGCCGCGGCAGTCGCATCCTCTGCCTGAGGAAATGGGTGTGCCGAAGGACGCGCGGGTGCGGGTTGCGCCCGAGCGCTGGGCGGGAGTGGCCGCCAGTTCCGATTTTCGCAAATATGACGACGGCCTGCGCCTGACGGTGGATTGCACGACGGAGCAGATCGACCGCATCGAGGCGATCCTTGCGGCCGCCAAGGCGCGCGGCGAGGTGATCTTCGGGCTGCACCGGCAGAGCCACGCGCTGATGACCTGCCTTGTGCCGTCGGCGCGACCGGATGCGCACTTGCATTTTCTCGACGGCATGGACGGCGGTTACGCCAAAGCGGCGGAAATGATGGTGCCGCGTGAGCGCTTGAGTGCCTGATCCGGCCAAGCGGCAAGGGCGGCGGAGAGCCGCCCTTGCGCGTGATGCTGGCCGCTCCAATCGCCGTGCCGGCCTTTGCGCGAGCGATAATCGCGGCAGCGGCAGGCGGGCGTTTCAGCGACCTTCACTATTTCCGGTTTCCGGGCTGACCAGCGCCTAGCAGGTTGTCGCGCAGCTTTGCCACCGACCGCTGCACCGTCTCAAAGTCGTCACCGAGGCCGATCACGTCGGTCAGCGCAGCACCCGGCTCGGCATCCACCACCGCCTGGCCGGCCGGCGTCAGCGTCAGCCGCACCTGGCGTTCGTCTGCGGGATCGCGGCGACGCTGAAGGTAACCGTCAGCCTCGAGCTTCTTCAGGATCGGCGTCAGCGTGTTCGATTCCAGAAAGAGCTTTTCACCAAGCGTGCTCACCGTCTGGTCGTCCTCTTCCGACAGCGCCACGAGGGTCACGTATTGGGTATAGGTGAGGCCCAGCTTGTCGAGCAGGGGCTTATAGGCGCGGCCGAAGGCAAGATTTGCCGAGTAGATCGCAAAGCACAGGAAGTTCGAAAGCTTCTTGCCGCCCTTGGCCGATGCAGTGCCAGGGTCCTTGGCAGTCTTGGACGTGGACATGGGAATCTTTTTTCCTTTTCGTTGTCTGCACTTAATATAAATCGTATCCGATTAAATCGCAATGGTGTTGACGATGCCTCACGCTTCATCTATAAACATCGCATCCGATTAAAGCGGATCCGATAAAAAATCAAACAGAGAGGAAATGACATGACCGAGAAGCTTCTTTTCACCGGCAAGACCCACAACACCAGCGGCCGCGACGGCGGCACCATCAGCCAAGACGGCACTTTGGAACTCAAGCTCACCCAGCCGCATCCGGCCGCGGAAAACCTGTTCGGCGCCGCCTGGTCGGCCTGTTACCTGGGCGCGATCGAGCTCGCAGCGCTGCAGCGCAAGGTGAAGCTCCCGGCCGGGCCGCAGGTCGATACCGAGATCGATCTCAACGTCAACGACGGCTCCTATTTCCTGCGTGCCCGCCTGAACGTTCGCCTGGATGGTCTCGACCGCGACGTTGCGCACGACATCATCCACGCCGCCCATGATATCTGCCCTTACTCCAAGGCAGTGCGCGGCAACATCGACGTCGAGACCAATCTCCTCTGATTTCGGCTTAAAAAAACCTATTGATATCACCGGGATGTGCCTGAGCTGGTCACCAGCCGCGGCGCATCCCGATTTCGTTTCAGCAGCGCTCGTTCCTCTACGCATGGCGTCCGGCGGCGGCGGAGGAGGGATTTTCCCGACGGGACCTCACAAGAATGTAATTTGGCCGATCGTCCGCCTTGTTGGTATTTTCGCGCCTTCGCATGTACAGGGGAGCGGCCCTGAGGGGCCGATGGTCGCATGCCTTACAACCTCACGGTCAATGGAAAGAGCTATGCCGTCGATGTGGACGGCGATATCCCTCTGCTCTGGGTCCTGCGCGACACGATAGGGCTTACCGGAACCAAATTCGGCTGCGGCATCGCCATGTGCGGCGCCTGCACGGTGCATGTCGACGGGCAGGCGGCGCGCTCCTGCGTGATGCCGGTGTCAGAGGCGGCGGAGAAGCCGATCACCACGATCGAGGCGATCGGCGACACGCCGGAGGGCAAACGGGTGCAGCAGGCCTGGCTCGACATCGACGTGGTGCAGTGCGGCTACTGTCAATCCGGGCAGATCATGTCGGCGACCGCGCTCATTGCCGCCAATCCCACGCCGACCGACGACGACATCGATGCCGTCATGGCCGGAAACATCTGTCGATGCGGCACCTATCCGCGCATTCGTGCAGCCATCAAGCTTGCGGCGCGGGGGTGATGCCATGTCCATCTTCGACAGAACGAACCTTTCCTTATCGCGCCGCCAGCTTCTGATCGGCGCATCGCTGACCGGTGCGGGGCTGGTGATCAGCTTCAGGCCGCAGGCGGCCGTCGCAGCGGGCGAGCCCTTTTCGCCGAACGCCTTCATCCGCATTCCCCAGGAAGGCAAGATCACCTTCGTCATGCCCTCGGTGGAAATGGGGCAGGGCATCTATACGGCGGTCGCGATGATGCTTGCCGAAGAGCTGGAGGTCGGGCTCGACCAGGTGGTGCTGGAACATGCGCCGGCCGACCCCAAGCAATATGCCAATCCGCTGCTGGGCGACCAGATCACCGGCGGTTCCTTTGCGATCCGCGGTGTCTACGAGCAGATGCGCAAGGCGGGTGCGGCGGCCCGCATCATGCTCATCGGTGCTGCGGCGCGCGACTGGGGCGTTTCGCCCGACGCCTGCAAGGCCGAGGCGGGACATGTGGTCGAGACCGCCGGCAGCCGGCGCGCCGCCTATGGCAGCCTGATTGCGGCTGCGGCCTCTGAAGTCGTGCCGCAGGAGGTGCCGCTGAAGCCGGCGTCCAGCTACCGGGTGATCGGCAAGCCGGTGCATCGTCTCGACAGCCCGGAGAAGGTGAACGGCACGGCGAAATTCGGCATCGATGCCCGCCCGGATGGCGTCTCCTATGCGGCGATCGCGATCTGTCCGCACTTCAACGGCAAGCTGCGCTCAGTCGACGAGGCCCCGGCCATGGCGATCAAGGGCGTCAGTCAGGTGGTCCGCATCGAGGAGGCCGTCGCGGTCGTCGCCAACAATACCGGCGCTGCGCGGAAGGGGCTCGCGGCCCTTTCGATCGAATGGGATCCGGGGCCGAGCGCCTCGGTTTCGCAAGCCGAACTCGAGCACCTCATGGATGCGGCGATCGACGGCAAGGCCCTGCCGCATGTCAGCGAAGGCGATGTCGCCAAGGCCGAGGCCGAGCATGGGCCGGTGCACGAATTCGTCTACCGCATGCCGATCCTGACCCATTCCGCCATGGAGCCGATGAATTGCACCGTGCATGTGCGCCCCGATGGCTGCGAGGTCTGGGTGGGGACGCAGATCATGAGCCGGGCACGGCAGGCGGCGGCCGACGTGACCGGCCTGCCGGTCGAAAAGGTGGTGGTGCACAACCACTTGCTCGGCGGCGGCTTTGGCCGCAGGCTCGATGTCGACGGCGTGATCCTCGCGACGAAGATCGCCAAGCAGGTGAAGGGCCCGGTGAAAGTGACCTGGAGCCGGGAGGAGGACATCCGTCACGACTGCTATCGTTACCTCAACTACAGCAAGGTGACGGCGACGCTCGGGGCCGACGGCATGCCGGTCTCCTGGCGGCACCGGGTCATCGGCCCGTCGGTCATGGCGCGCTGGTTCCCGGGCTTTACCAAGGACGGTGTCGACCTCGACCAGATGGCGGGGGCCGAAACGCCCTATGCGATCGAAAACAGGCAGACCGATTTTGCCCGCCAAGAGGCGCCGGATGGCATGCTCACCGGCAACTGGCGTGGTGTCGGCGCCACCCGCAACATTCCCCCGGTCGAATGCGGAATCGACGAACTGGCGGAACTGGCGGGCATCGATCCGCTCGAATACCGACGGCGGCTGCTGCAGCACAAGCCGCGGCTGCTCGGCGCGCTCGACCTTGCAGCCGAGAAGGCCGGCTGGTCGACCCCGCTTGCCAAGGGCAGGGGGCGGGGTATCGCGGTTGCCGAGGATTTCGGCAGCTTCGCGGCGATGGTCGCCGAAGTCAGCCTCGACGGGAACGGCAGGTTCAAGACCGAGCGTATCGTCTGCGCGGTCGATTGCGGCCAGGTGATCAACCCGGACACGGTCGAAGCACAGATCCAGAGCGGTGTCGTCTACGGCCTGAGTGCGGCACTTTACGGGCGCATCACCGTTGAAAACGGCGCGGTGGTCGAAGGGAATTTCGACGATGCGCCTGTCCTGCGCATTCACGAGACGCCGCCGATCGAGGTGCATATCGTGCCGAGCGCCGAGGCGCCCGGCGGCATCGGCGAGGTGGGCACGCCCGGCGTGGCGCCGGCGCTTCTGAACGCGATCTTCATGGCGACCGGGAAGCGGCTCAGAACCCTGCCGATCGACCAGGGCGACCTGAGGAGGGTGTGACCATGAACAGGCCCGCCCTTGCTCTCTCGCTTGCATCCGCGCTCGTGGCCGCAGGTCTCATCGCCACTTTCGAGCCGGTCAGCGGTTTTGCCGAAACCGCCAGCGGCGGCGCCTTGAAAGGCGCGGCCGACTTTGCCTCGATCACCGACGCGCGCCAGCGCTCGAAGGCGATCTTTGCCGAGGCGAGCCGGGTGCTCACCCATCCGCGCTGCATCAACTGTCACCCGGCAACGCGCAGCCCGACGCAGGGCGAGGACATGCACCCGCATGTGCCACTGATGATCGCCGCCGACAGTTCGATGGGCCCGGCCGGCCTTGCCTGCAGCACCTGCCACGGCGCGGAGAACCGGGCGATCGTCGGCAGCCGGCTGAAGTCCATCCCCGGCAACGCCCATTGGCAGCTGGCGCCCGAAAGCATGGCCTGGCAGGGCCTCACCGTTCGCGAGATCTGCGAACAGGTGAAGGACACAGAGCGTAACGGCAACCGCTCCCATGCCGATCTCATCAAGCACATGGGCGAGGATCACCTGGTCGGCTGGGCCTGGCATCCGGGTGAGGGCCGCAGCGCGCCGCCCGGTTCGCAACCGGAGTTCGCCGCGCTGATCACGGCCTGGGTGGATACCGGCGCGGAATGTCCGGACTGAGCGGAAGCTCATGTCCGGACTGAGCGGAAGCTCAAGTTTGGGCTAAGCGGATTGGATTGCCGGCGAGCGCTGTATCAGCCTGTCGAAGCGCGTGCCGCGCACGGCGTCATGCAATCTTCAGCAGCCTTCGCCAAGCCTGCTGCAAGATTGGATTTGATGCGGCCAAGTAACTGTAAACAACTGAAAATTGCAAGATCGAGGCGTTGCTGCGACGATCGGGGAGCGCTGGCACGTCGTCGCTAGGAGCGGGTCCTCCTTGACAATGCAGCCGGACTGTTCGACCTTCGCGCTCATGACCTGCCGCCTCGCCAAACTGACGACTGCGAAAAAAGCCCCGCACCCGGGGCTGTCGGTCGTTGCGCGCAGAGCATAGCAAGCACAAGGATCAGATCGACCCCGCCGGTTCGGACGGGGTTTTCGCTTGCGCTCTCCGTCTCCGGTTTTTTCAAGGAGATGGAATTTCATGGAAAGCACAGCTTCAACGCAATCGCCGGGCCTTGGCGGCCTCTGGCTGCCGCTGATCACGCCCTTTCGCGATGGTGAACTGGACGAGCGCTCACTCCGCCGGCTGGTCGCCCACTATGCGGCCGAGCCGATCGATGGCTTCATTCTCGGCGCGACCACGGGCGAGGGCATGGCGCTCGACGAGGCGGAGTGCGAGCGGGTGGTTGCGATCACCAATCAGGCCCTGGCTGGATCCGGCCGGCGCATCCCGGTCTATTTCGGGCTTTCCGGCAGCGATACGCGGAAGTCGGTGAAGGCGCTGGAGCGGATGGCCGCTTGGGGCGTCGATGGCTATCTGATTGCCTGCCCCTATTACACGCGGCCGTCGCAGCGGGGGCTGTTTGCGCATTTCTCGGCCCTTGCTGATGCCACGGACCGGCCGATCCTGATCTACAACATTCCCTACCGGACGGGCGTCAACCTCGGCAACGAGACGATGCTGCAACTGGCGGAACGGAGAAACATCGTCGGCGTCAAGGATTGTTCGGCGGATGCGACGCAATCCTTCGATCTGCTGCGCCACAAGCCGCGCGATTTCGCCGTACTGACCGGCGAGGACCCGTTGTTCTACACGGCGCTGACGCAAGGGGCCGAAGGCGGGATCACGGCGTCAGCCCATGTGCAGACGGCAGCGTTCGCCGATGTTCGCAACAGGCTGCTTGCCGGCGACCAGGCGGGGGCGCTTTCCGCATGGCAGCGCCTTGCCGACCTGCCGCGGCTGCTCTTTGCCGAGCCGAGCCCCGGGCCGATCAAGCACTGGCTGTGGCGCGCGGGGCTGATCGACAGCCCGGAGATGCGCCTACCGATGGTGCCGGTGAGTGATGACTTGGCGCTGAGGATCGAAAGGGCGATAGCGGCGCAGGACGGCTGCCGCTGAGCCTGCGACGGTTCCTCAAGGCGGGGCGATCGGTGAAAGGAAGATCGCCCTGCTTTGCGTGATCGTTTGCATCGTATTTTAACAGTTACGTACTTTCGCCGAACGGCTTGTTTCGGCAGGATAGCGGTCCTCACGCGCGGTGTCCGACGGCCCTGTGCGGATCCGTGCTGCTGGGCATTGAAATGCCGCAGTTGAGGAAAAAAACAGAGAACCATTCTTGCGAGCGATCCGTGTCCTGAACCGTCACGGGTGAGGGCGAAAGGCCGGTTTTCCGGCGCGAGGACGAAGCCGGGCGAGATGGACGGTGTGCCAAAAACGGGGCGCCTGTGCGGGTGCCTTTCGAAAGCTGATTGATCAGGACGCCTGGAGACGATGATGAAAACATCCGGCAGCAATCTTGAAATCACTCGACGCGACATGATGAAAGGCGGGATCGGAGCAGCCTCGCTTGCCGCGATCGGTGCCGGCGCGGCCGTTCCGGCGGCTTTGACCGCCGCCTCGGTCGTTACCTCGGCCACGCCCGCCGAGGCGCAGCAAGCGCTCGGGCCGGGAGCGCCGACGCTGCCGGTGACCGGCGTTGCCATGCATCCAGGCTATGCCCGTACGATCGGGCAGATGGCCTATATCTGGGGCTGGCCGATCGTCAACATGCTGAACCGCAGGGCCAAGGTCACCCAGGCGCCTTATGCGGGTCTGCTCGGTGGCCTTTCGCCGGTGGCCCCGCGCGGCCAGGTGGGCATGCTGCACGACTATATCGAGCCGTCGGAAACCTTCGTCACATGCCCCAACCAGGACGTCGTCTATGGCCTCGGTTTCTTCGAGCTCGACGATGAGCCCGTCGTCGCGCAGGTGCCCGACTTCGGCGACCGCTTCTGGCTCTATTCGCTCTACGATGCCCGCACCGATCAGTTCGGCCAGCTCGGCAAGCCCTATGGCACGCGGCCCGGCTTCTATCTTCTTGTCGGCCCCGACTGGGACGGGCTGAAGCCCGCCGGCATCACCGACATCATCCGCTCCCCGACATCGCTTGCGAGCGCCATTCCCCGCATCTTCCAGACCGATGTGAGCGACGACAACCAGGCGATCCAGCCGCTGATCAACCAGGTGGTTTTCTATCCGCTGAAAGAGTTTACCGGCGAGGCGAAGACGATCGAATGGGCAAAGCTGACCGACATTCCGGCTCCGCCCTTAAACGGCGGCGCGACCGACGCCGAAACCAAATGGGTGACGCCGGAGACGTTCTTCGACCAGTTCGGCGACGCCATCGCCGCGGTCGATCCGCTGCCGGGGGAGGAGGCGCTTTTTGCCCAGTTCCGCCTGTTGCTCGACGCGGCCGAGCGGGATCCCGAGCTTCGGGGCATGCTCGTCGACACCGCGATCGAGACCGAGAACAAGGTCATCCACCCCTTCTTGGAATGGCAGCGCAACGGGCTGCCGGCCGGCAATGGCTGGAACCGCTCGGTCAACAATGCGCAATGGGGGATCGACTACTTCAACCGGACCGGCACCGCCAAGTCGAACATGTTCAACAACCGGCCGAGCGAGACGCAGTATTTCTATACCGACTTCGACGGCGCCGGCGACCAGCTGACCGGCGTGAAACTCTACGAGATCACCTTTGCGCCCGGCCAGGAACCGCCGGTCAACGGCTTCTGGTCGCTGACCCTTTATGACGACAAGCACCTCTTCCACACCAACGACTTCAAGCGCTATTCGCTGGGCACCAAGAGCGACAGGCTGAAGCGCAATGCCGACGGCTCGCTGACGCTCTACGTGAGCGCCGAGCGCCCCGGCGGGGAGAAGGACAGCAACTGGCTGCCGGCGCCGCACGGAATCTTCTCGCTCTACATTCGCGCCTATTGGGGCAAGGACGCGATCCTCGACGGCACCTGGCAGCCGCCGAAGATCACGGTTGCAGCATGAGGGGGGGCCAAGGTGCCGGGATAAACCGACGTCGGTTTGCCCGGCTTGCTCAACGCCAGAAGCGCTTGACGTCGATCACGTCGTCGAGCGCAGCCTGCGCGCGGTCGATGAGCTTGTCCTTGTTGGCCTGAACGACGAGCGTTCCGGCGTCCGGGTGATCTTCGAGGCCGATCTCGCCGAGCACATGCGGCGCCGAAACCAGATCGTTGAGCGTGCCGAGTTCATCCTGCAGTGCGGCCATTGCGGCCGTGAAGCGCTTGTGGCGCCTGGCGCCACGCTTGTCGTCGAACAGTGTCGCAAAGAATTCGGCGGCATAGCGCAGCTTCTTGGCGTCCTTGCGGGCCTCGTGCCGCTCCTCGTCGTTGATCTTGGCGAGCGCGCGGCCGTGCTTCTTCAGCTTCCGGCGCTCGCGGTCGAGCACGGCCTCGGCGAAATCGGTCACGGACCTATCGTGAAGTTCGGCGGGCGGCGATGAAAGATAGGCGCCGCAGTGGAGCCACTGGTGGAGATCGAGCATGAGGGCGCGGCCGCGACCGTCATCGAGCGCCGCGAACACCTCCCGATAGCGGGCGGCGCGGGCCGTCTTCAGCCACTCGACAAGTTCCGGCTGGGATGCGCGGGCCAGGAGAACGTCGACGTCGCGGGCCTTGCCGAAGACGCCCGCCAGCCACTTCAGCTCGCCTTTCAGGCGCGTACTTTCGTCGTCCTGAAGCAAATCCCTGTAGAGCGAGAAGGCCGATCGCAGGCGCCGAAGGGCAACGCGAGCCTGGTGCAGGGCCTCCGGGTTCTGGCGCACGCGCAGCACGTCTTCGTTCAGGCGGTGGTGGCGAAGACAGGCAAGGGCGACCGTGCGGAAGCTCTTTGCCACCCGCATCTCGCGGTCGAGTTCGACCGGCTCGGCCTTGAAGACCATCTGCTCGGCATCGATGAGACGGAAGCCGCGCTCCGCCTTGGACATGACGCCGAAGCGGATGGGAACGATCGCCTCGATACGGCGGGCGAGCGTGAAGAGCGCCTCGGACGCGCCGTCCTTGAGCTCAAGTTCGATCTCGCCGATCGCGGTCTGGCGGGTGCCCGCGGTGATCAGGCCGCGGTCGAGCACGACCTCGACGTCGGCGCCATCCTGTTTCACTTTCCAGGTGGTGCGCTCGACATCGACGGCAAAATGCGCCTGCAGATCGCCTGGCTCGAGGTCGAACTGGGCGGCAAGCGGCGTGGTGTGGTCGACCACCGGCTCGTCGCTGTCCAGCGGCTGCTCCCATTCCGGCCGGGCGAAAACCGAGGCGCTCGCTCCCGTCGCCTTGATCGTCTGGGTGCGGGCAGAACCGACCGTGCGGATGCGCAGCGTGAAACCCGACTGGAACAGGTCGCGGGCGCGCGTATCGAAATAGACGGACCGCTGGCTTTCGACGCGCGCCGGCTCACCCAGAAGCCCGGATGCGGCGAAGCGATCGAGATCTTCAGGGAGAAGCTCGAGCTTGATTTCGATTTCCGTGTTCAACCCCATCCTCCAACAAGTGCAAGAGACAACGCGATAATGCCATATGAGCACATTGGTTCGTGTTCTGGATGACATGGATCATATTTGCGGCGGCGGTCCCACGCGATAGGTCGCGCTCGAAGCTGAAGGCCGCCGGGGTGTACGGGTTTTCAATGGATTCCGGACGGACAAGCGCTTCGCACTTTTCCTGGAATTGCTTTTTGAGATGGCGCGATTCCGGACGGAAAACCGCTTCGCACTTTTCCTGGAATTGCTTTTTGAGATGACGCAATTCCGAACGGAAAACCGTTTCACACTTTTCCTGGAATTGCTTAAGCTCCCCGCATTTCATGCCACGGAATTGATAAATGTCGCTTCGCCTTGCCACCTTCAACATCGAAAACCTTTTGAGCCGCTTCGATTTTTCCGGCTTTCGCAATCAGCTGAAACAGGACCGCGTGCTCCGGCTCTTCGACGTGAAGACGGAAGCCGAGTACCAGCGGCTGGAGGAGGCGCGCACGATTGCGCATACGGACGATACGCGGCAGATGTCGGCGCTCGCGATTGCCGATTGCGATGCCGATATCCTCTGCCTGCAGGAAGCCGACAACATGGCCTCGCTGCAGGCCTTCGAATACAACTACCTTTTTCGCATGGTCGGCAACGGCTATCGCCAGAAGTACCTGATCGAGGGCAATGATTCGCGCGGGATCGACGTCGCCGTGCTGATGCGCGAGGAGACGCGCGACGGCCAGCCGATCGAATGCCTCGACGTGAAGAGCCATGCGGGGCTGACTTATGAGGATCTCGACCTCTTCAACGACAGAATAGCGCTTACCAACCGTCCGGCCGACCGGATCTTCAAGCGCGACTGCCTGGAGCTGGACTTAAGGATCGGCGGGCGGCCGCTGACGCTCTACGTGGTGCATTTCAAGTCGATGGGGCCGGCGCGCGAAGGGCTCGACGGCCGGCAGGCGACGATGCCGCTGCGCGTGGCCGAAGCCTCGGCCGTGCGCCACATCATCGAAAGCCGCTTCGGCCGCGGGAAGACGGCCGACAAGATGTTCGCGATCTGCGGCGACATGAACGATTACCAGGAGAAGGTGAACATCCTCGGCGACCGGCGCACCGGCTACCAGTTCGTGCCGCATGAGGAGGAGACGAGTTCGCTCGACGTCTTCACCCGCGACGGCTTTGTCGAGAACCCGATGCTGCGCCGTCCGGTGATGGATCGCTGGACGCTGTTCCACAGCCGCGGGCCGCAGGAGCGGCATCTCTGCCAGCTCGACTATATCTGGCTTTCGCCGGCGCTTGCCAAACGCAACGCGCACCAGGTGCCCGAGGTCATTCGCGGCGGCCAGCCGTTCCGCACGATCTTTCCGCCTGATCTGGAGGTGGAGCGCTATCCGCGCACCGGCTGGGACCGGCCGAAGGCGTCCGACCATTGCCCCGTGGCCATCACCCTGGATGTGTGAGCATGAGCGCGCTTGAAAGCAACACGGACGCCTGGCCGGATGAAGGCGTCATCATCCCGATCGATGCGGTGGATGTCCGCGTTACCGGCGCGGCGCATCCGTTTCACCAGGAGGAGGTGGAGCGCGCGCAGGAAAACTGGCAACGGGAGATTACCGCCAACCCGCACCTCTTCGACGGGCGGATGGTGTTGCTCAGGGCGCTTCGCATCGCGGACGGCCGGCTGCGGGGCGAGGGGCATGTGGTGCCCTATTCGACCTTTCTCTGGTGGCGGAAGACGCGAGCAAAGAGTGCCTTTCATCTCTTTGCCATGCCGGCGATCCTTTCTTCCGACGGTGCGCTGATCCTCGTGCGCATGGGCGGGCACACCGCCAATCCGGGCCGGGTCTACAGCCCCTCCGGTTCGCTCGAGCCCGAGGATATCGTCGATGGCGGCTGCGACATCGACGGCAATATCCGCCGCGAGGCGATGGAAGAAACCGGCATAGACCTTTCGCTCGCGACGGTGGAGCCCGGCTATCACCTGCTGCATATGGGCCGCGCCGTGACGCTCATCCGCGTCTATCGCTATCCGGAGACGGCGGCAGCGCTGGTTGCGCGCGTGGCGGAGCACATTGCCGCGGACCCGGAGCCGGAGATTGACGAGGCGATCGCGGTTTTCGGCCCGGATCCCGTGGCGCACAACTATCCGCCCTTCATACCGCCGATCCTCGACTGGCTGTTTCGGCGCGAGAAACCGCTCTGATTTCGAATCAACGGGACGTCGCATCTCCTTGTATTTGTGCGTTTTAGCGGGGGTCGACACGCGGCCGCGCGGCGGCGGGTGCGCGCCGGTTGCGGCCGGGAGGGTTTTTGGCCGCGTGAGCGGCGAAGCGTGCTGCGGGCGCCGGAGCTAAAGAAAACGTGATCCGCGCCGAGCTGTGTACCGGCGCTTTTAAGCCTTGCCGCCCGCGTCCCGACGCTGCAAAGTTCGCGCATATTCGCAAGGGGACATGAATGGCGCTCAGCTACGCGATCTACGACGTCTTCACCGACAGGCGACTGGAAGGCAATCCGCTGGCCGTGGTCTTCGGTGCCGACTGGCTCGACGATGAAGCGATGCAGGCGATCGCGCAGGAATTCAACCTGTCGGAGACGGTGTTTATCCGCAGGCCCGGCGGTGCGGCGCACACGGCGAAGCTCCGGATCTTCACGCCTGCCCAGGAACTGCCCTTTGCCGGCCATCCGACCGTCGGTGCGGCAATTGCGATCGCTGAGGCCCAGCGTGGCGCGACCGAGGAAGGTTTCGACCTCGTGCAGGTGCTGGAGGAGAAGGTAGGGCCGGTGCGCTGCGCCGTGCGGCTCAAGCCCGGGCAGGCGAGCTTTGCCGAATTCGACCTGCCGCGAAAATCGGTCAGGCTCGACGCACGCTTCGACCGGCAGGCGATCGCCGATGCGCTAAGCCTGAAACTCTCGCAGATCGGTTTCGAGAATCACGTACCGTCGTTCTGGAGCGCGGGCGCACCCTTCGTCATGGTGCCGGTGCATGATGTGGCGGCGGCTTCGTCGATCGAGTTCGATTCGCTGCGCTGGGAGCAACTGACGCCGATGGCCGAGGGACGGCTCGCCGCGGCTTACGTCTATTGTCGCGGCGGCGTGAACCACACGGCGCGCTTTCACGCCCGCAAGTTCGGCCCTGGTGCCGGCAATCTGGAGGATCCGGCAACCGGCTCGGCCGTTGCCGCCCTTTCCGGCGCGATCCACTATTTCGACCAGTTCGTCGACGGCCATCATCCGGTGCTGGTCGAGCAGGGCGTGGAAATGGGACGGCCGTCCTTCATTCACCTGCATCTCGACATCTCGGGCGGCGAGATCAGCAACGCCCGCATCGGCGGCCACGCGGTGAAGATTGCGGCCGGCGAACTCTACGTCTGAGGCGTCGGCATAAGACTTGGGAAATTCAGCTTAATCAGCGTCTTAAGAGAAGTTTTGGTGGGTGATCACGGGCTCGAACCGTGGACCCGCTGATTAAGAGTCAGCTGCTCTACCAACTGAGCTAATCACCCATCCGTGGCGTCGCTTTAGCGCACGACCTCATCACACTCAAGAGGGTATTTGCATCTCGCAATGATAAACTCACAGCCGTTTCCACCGGAGCGGTCGGAAACGGCTAGATTCTTGCCTTCAATCATCCCCGTCGTCAGCGCACGTCGATGAAGTTGCCCCTGAGGTCGAAGCGGCAGTTGAAGAAGGTGACGCCGCGGCCGCCATCGTAGTTGCCCTGCACCCAATAGTAGCGGCCGCTTCGGAAGGCCATATTGACGGTGATCCGGTTGGGACGCACGCCGAAGGCGGCAGACGCTTCGCCCTGGCAGAAGCGCGGCATCATCCTTGCGTCGACACGATCCGGCTGCTGCGTGTCGTCGTATTGCGGCGGGCGTTCCGGGCGTGGCCGTGTGTTGCCGCCGGCAGACGTGACACGGCAGACGCCGTTGCCGGCGCCCCGGCGCGTATAGCTGATTGAAGGCGAACCATCGCGGTTGACGCTGATCGAGATCGTGGTTCGTCCTTGGCTTGCCTCGTAATAATCGCTGCTGAACCGCTTCAGACGGGCCTGGCTGCCATTGATGAGGACGGGACCGCCCTGATCGGCGTGGACCTCGATACGGCCGGGGCAGGTGGCGTTGAAGAACGGCACTTCGGCCTTCGCCTCGGTGGCGAAGCCGGCAAGGATACCGACGAGCATTCCTGTGGCGATCGTGCTGCGCATGGGGATACCTCTCCAATCATCGCTCGTTTCGTGTGCCCGGCTCGCTGCAGTATGCCGACCATGCGCCTCGCGTCAAACGGGTCTTTTGTCGCGTTTCCCCTGTGGCCTGTATCCGCAGGGAGGCGCGAGGGGTGGCCGGAACGCCCCCGGTTGATAGCGGGCGAATTCTCCACAGGGTTGCTCTAGCCCCACGAGATTTTTCAAAAGATTTTCACAAAGGCGCTGGACAACCAAACCGAACGCCTTTATACGCCCCCTCACGACAGCAGCGGGACACACCGCAGCGGTCGCGGATGGGTGATTAGCTCAGTTGGTAGAGCAGCTGACTCTTAATCAGCGGGTCCACGGTTCGAGCCCGTGATCACCCACCAAAACTTCTCCTAAAGCGCTGATTAGATTACAATTCCTATATCTACGCCGATCGCATGTGTCCGGGCTTCTGGGCAAAAGTCACGCCCCGTTTCCGCTGCAAAATATACCGGTTCGATGTTGCGACCCCAGTGGGCGGCGCGCATTCCGCTGAACCGTGGGACGGGCGGCGGATGAGGATCGCAAAGACAGGGCTGGGCCAGCGTGATTGGTCCTCCGGCGATCAGTCGCCAAGCACGCGCGACGGCCGGGCCGCCGTCGAACCGTGTCTTGCAGGGCTCGTGAATCACTTGGCCGGAAAATATCGAAGGGTTCCGGCGAGCCGGGGGCCGGTTGAGCCCTTGGTGTCCATCGGATGATTGATGCCGTCGTTGACCGGCAATTCTTCAAAATCAAAGGGGCTCACGCCCTCTAGGCAGGCTGCGTTAACGCCGTAGAAATCGGGGTTGGAGCGCGGCTTGTGAAAGGTGTAGATGCCGCATTTCGAGCAAAAGAAGTGTTCTGCTGCATTTGTGTTGAACTGATACTTGGTCAGCGCCTCGCCGCCCGAAAGCACAGTCACGCCGTCTTCGGCCGCCGAGACGGCAACCGCGCCCTTCAGCTGGCAGTATGAGCAGGTGCAGCGGCGGGCCGTATGGAGGCCATTCTTCAGCCGAACATTGAAGCGAACCGTTTTGCAGTGGCAGGCGCCGTTGAGGTCCTGAACGTCGAAATTCATGGAAACATCCGTCTGGTCTGAGCCGAATTGATGTCTGTTCCATAAGGGCTGGATCACCGATCCTCAAGTGCGGGCCACCGGCGTCGCGGCCGGCGCGACCGACCCTCGGCCAGCTGTGCCGCCGGCACCGTTCGGCGTCGGCCGCCCCTATGTTTTCGAGATCAGTAGGCTCCGTTCAATTGGCGGCGCAATTGGGATCGTTTCCGTTGATGACGGTCACGCCCGAGCCAGGGGTGGTCGCAAGGCTCACAAAGCCCGCCGCAGCATTGCTGGTGTTGCCGTCATGCAACAGGCGCATCTTCAATCCTGCGTCTGCAGATTGTCCTCTTGCCGACAAAGTAATCCTGTGTAATTTTCGCCAAATCGGAGCTCAAACTAGAGGAGGCATACGATGAATATCAATTTTGTTCAGATGCGCGCCTCTGGTGGAATGGTTCACCCGTCACGACGAGTGTGCCGTAATCCTGTGTATTACTTCGGCGCATAACTGCGTCCTGAGTTCCGCCTTTTCGTATCTTCCATTTTGACTTGATGTGACCGGCTTCCGGAACGTAGTTCCGTGTCCGCGCGCATCCATAATCTAGAGGACCCGACCGCTTTGCGCGGCGGGAAAAATCATGCGCGAATTGCAACTGACCACCGCTGGCGCTTTGCCGGCGATCATGGACGACCTTTTTCGAACGTTCGGCTTCCGCCGCACGGTCGGCGCTTTCCTGCTTGCTGCCTGGAGGCGTCAGCGGACGCTCAACCAGCTCAGCCACCTCTCCGACCGTATGCTGCGCGATATCGGCGCAGAAACGGGAGAGGGCGTGAAGAAGCCGGAGATCGCCGACATCTCGCTCTGGCAGATGCCGGTCGGCTATCCGGTGACGAGACACAACTGAGGCCCGCGTCAAGCGGGCCTCTTTTCCCGCAGCAACCGGTGGCCGATGAACAACGGCTCAGAGGGCAATCGGTTCACTGGGGGACTGGCGCGGCGAGCTTGGCCGCGCAGTCATGCTTGATCATCGCCGCGGCAAGGTTTTCCCGCCCCTTGCCGGTCGCCTTCGCCCTTGCCGCCGCCATCTCCCTGCACCAGCCGGCGTCGAGAACGTCCTCCGGGATGTGCGGTATGCAGGATGAAAGAAAGAGCAGCGAAGAGAGGAAGGCGACGCGCATTCAGGGGCTCCGTGGGTGGGTTCCGAATTGATAGCATTGGCGGGCGATAGGGGAACAGACGGCAATGGCTTGGCCGAAAAGGTCGAGCGGCTTTGGAATTGTCGATCGGTGCGCCGCGTCCCCCGGCGTTTCCGAGCTCGGTGGGACATCGAAGTAGAACCTTGCGGCTGCGATGTGTATATCGCCGGCATTCAATTAGTGCGGGCGTGGCGGATGCGATTTGCAAGGGTCAGAAGAATATTGCTCTCCACGGTCCCGCTTGCTCGATTGGACTATCTGCTCGGCATCGCGCTGTGCGCCTTGCTCGTGGCAGCCCTGTTTCCGTTCGCGGCGGCTGACGAAGTAGGGTGGCCAGCGAAATCGGCGTTGATTTTCGGCTGCGGCTATGCGGTTTTCCTGACGTTGCGACGACTGGTCGATCTCGGCGTTGCCAATTCGGGGCTCGCCTTCCTGTTTCTCTATGCATATTCGGTCGCAGCCGGCGGACTTGGCAGGGCACTTGGCGCCTGGGGAGCAGTCGCCCCTGTGGCGCTGGCGTTGTTTTTGTTTCTAAGCCCGACGACTGCTGGTCGCGTGCCTGCGCAAGATCAGCCAGATTCGGTGGGCTGACTTCCGATGTTTCGCGCGATCGACCTGAAGTCGGCCATCGCCTTCGGCCTGCTACCGGGCGCCTGGACGGAGTTCGACTTCGATTGCGATGAAGGACCCGAGGCGACTTCGCCAGACGACGTGAAGTTCACGCTGGAGCTGGAGATCGGCACGAAGGAGGAAAGCTGGGCGGAGAGTTTTTTCGTTCTGGTGGTCACCCCCAACACCAGGCCCGGCCGGACCCCGCACACGCGATTTCTGGCGTTGCCACGCTACAGCCACGCGGTTCTCAAGGGGCACTTGGTCAAGGCGCTCGCCGCCAGTCAGCGCGACAGTTGGGAAGAAAGCCTCTTGGAACTGCGCAAGCGGTTTTTCTGGGAGTGGGAAAGTACCTGATCTCGCCCGGACTTCTGGGTGGTCGACTGGTGAACGCCGCCTCTCGCCGGCCGCACGGGCCGGTTTTCCCTGATTATATCGACGAGCGCGCTTGCCCGGTTTGCTCAATTAGCTATGACGGTGACGAGGTCGGGACATCCGGCATTTGAAACCGCGGGTGGAAGTGCAGTAGCGATGACGGACACCAGGAATATTATTGACGCGCGTGCGTGCAGCGACGAGGCCCTGCAGGCGATCGGTTCCGATGTGCTGATTGTTGGGTCGGGGGCTGCGGCCTGCGCCATGGCGACGCGGCTCTTGGCGGAGGGCTTGAAGGTCACGTTGCTTGAAACCGGCGACAACCTCGTCAACTCCGACAGCTCGCCCTTCTTCGAGATCGCCAACCAGGAGCCGTTCGGGCTTTCGTTCCAGATCGGCGGCGCGACCAATCTTTGGTCCGGGCGTGTCGCGCCGCTGGAAGATGTCGACCTGACGTCCGGCAACGACTGGCCGCTGGAGCGCGCTGAACTCGATGGATATTACCAGCAGGCGATCGAACTCCTGCAGCTGAAGCCGATCGGCGCCATCGACCAGGTGCCAGCCTATGACGGCGGCTCGGCGCCTTGGCGGGATTTCGTCTCCGACCCGGCCGTCTCGGTCAAGCGGTTCCAGTGGAGCCGTCCGGCCTTCAACGGTCAGGATTATCTGAAGGCGCTTGCGAGCAAGAACCCTGATCTCACCATCGTCTATAATTGCCGCGTGCTGCAGGTGATCCCGACCGCCGCCGGCGATCGCGTCGGCGCGGTGCGGGCGGCGATCGGCGAGGGGCGAACCGTGGAGCTTTCCGCCCCGGAATTCGTGCTTTGCGCGGGGGGGCTCGAAAACCCGCGCATCATGCTGAACAGCCGCCAAGGCGGGTTTTTGGCAAACGACAATATCGGCCGCTTCTTTTCCACCCATCCGAAGGCGAATGTCGGGCGCATTCACCTGTTCAAGACGGTGAAGACGGCAGGGCCGCTGTTCAGCGATCACAAGAGCGGCAGCAGCTCGCTGCGCTTCGGTGTCGGCGTGCGCAAGGGTCAGAAGAGAGACCAGCTGAACCATTATGTTCAGTTTTCGCCGCGCTTTGAATCGATCGGGCTCAAGCTTCTCGAGCATGCGCAGCACGTGGTGGCTGCCGGCGAGGGCGGCGATCGCCCGCAATCGACCTTGCGTCGTCGCCTGACCTCGGCGCTGGCGGTTGTCGGCCAGGTCGCCTTCAACGTCATCGGCAAGATGGGGTTGCTCGGGCCGGGCGGCTCGATCCTCGTGGTGCGCGGCTTCTTCGACCAACATCCCAATGCCGAGCACAGGGTCGAGTTGAGCGAGGCGCGCGATCCCCATGGGCTGCCGAAGGGCGTCGTGCGCTGGTCGCTGACAGAAGATGACCAGGCGTCGATCCGCGAATTTCTAGACGAGCTTTCCGAGCTGCTGCTGCGCCACAATATCGGCAAGCTGATCTCGACGCTGCCGCCGGCAGGCAAGCCCTGGGACATCACCGGCATCCATTCCCATTTCATGGGCACGACGCGTATGGGCCGCTCGGCCGACATGTCCGTCATCGATCGCGATGGCCGGGTGCACGGGGTCGACAATCTCTATGCGGCAGGCGCGTCGGTCTTCACCTCCTACGGCTACGCCAATCCAGTACTGACAGTCATGGCGCTTGCAATGCTTACCGCCGATAAGATATGCCAGCGCCACAAAACAAAGGCGGGTAATCCATGACGGAAATGACTTCCCCGGAACTTAGCGGCAAGGAACAGCGGGCGAAACGCACGCGCTGGCAAAAGCTCTCGCGAAAGAACTACTTCGGGGGCAAGCTTTCGACGAAGAACCTGGTCCGGCTATGCCAGGAAAATGCTTCGAACAAGCGCACGATCATCGTTCACACCGAAGACGTTGACTATACTGAGTTTTTCCCGAACTCGTTCCTGGTCTCGAAGTCCGATCGCAAGAAGGCCGATCTCGTCGTCGACACGCATTACCATCTCGATGCCATCGAGAGCGAAAGCTACGACATCGTGCTCTGCACCGGCCTGCTCGAACATGTTCCCGATCCGCAGCGGCTGATCGACGACATGCGCCGCATCCTGAAGCCGAACGGCAAGCTGATCATCTCCGCCTCGGCGGTGTTCTCCTTCCACGAGGGGCCTGAGAACTATTTCCACTTCACGCCCTTCTCCTTCAAGATGCTGTTCAAGGACTGGAGCGAGATCGAGGACCTGCGTGGCTCGAGCATGCCGTTCGAAACGATCGGCATTCTGATGCAGCGCATTCTCCTGCAGTGCGACGTGTTTCCGCTGGCGCGCCCGTTCATCGAACTCATGGCGCGCTCGGCCCGGTTCTTCGACGTCTTCATTACCCAGCAGTACGATACGACGTGGAAATACACCGACGATCACAAGATCGATTCGATGATGCCTTCCAATATCCAGGCCGTGGTGAGGAAATAGCGCGGGCCCGCCCGGGGCTTGGGCGACATCCGCCGCCGCTTCGCCTTTAAAATTCCGATGAAGGATCACCCACGGGCGACGCCCGTGGGTGATTTCGTTTTTGGCGCCGGGTGCTCGCGGGCGTTTACGGGGTCGTCGCGGGCTGCGTCGTGGCCGGCTGCGTGGTTGTTGCTGGCGGCGTCGCCGACTGGTCTGTCGTTGCGGGCTGCTGGGTCGTCGCTGGCTGCTCGGTCGTTGCCGGCTGTGTCGTCGTCGTTGTCGGCGCTGTCTCGGTTGCCTGCTGGTTCGCCCCCGGTTTCAGGAACATCACAGCAAGTACAATGAGCACGACCACAACCACGATACCGATGATGGTGTTTCGATTCATCAAGGCTTCTCCTCAGGTTAAGTGCCTTGAAGCTGTAAATGGAGCGGTTGGTCGAATTATCAACGGGCCGGTTCGCGGGTCGGTTGAAAAACACATGCCAAACGTGGCGTGGGGCGGCTGTGACCGCCCCGACGTGTGCGGCTGTCCCTGAAGTATAAACATGAGCCGGGTGGTTTCTCCTCGAACGACAGCCGGCTAAGCGAAAGCGCGAACCGACAAACCCGCCTTAGCGGGTGCCTTCGTCGGGAGCCTTAGGGACCGCGGTAATGAAGCCGAGCCGCAGCAATTGCTTCGATCCGTCGAACTTCATCGAAGACTCGGAAAAGAGCTGCAGGGCGCCAGTGCTGGAGAGTGCATCCGTCATCTTCGCGTAGGCCGCCGAGCCGTCGAAATATTGCCCATCGGCCACCGCGTCGTTGATGACCTTCTGGTAGTCGGCAAAGAACTTGAAGTGCAGCAGCGTGCCAAGAATAGACGAGAAGTTGCGCTGATAGGGGAGCGGCTGGTGGATGCTGGGGCCGAAGCGACAGTCTTCGTCCCAATAGATCAGCGGGTACTTGATCATTTCCAGGTCCGAGTCGAACTCGCGGTGGCGAGCGCCGCCCTTGATGGTGATCGCCCGCTTCGTCGTCGTCAGCGTGTAGCCGCAGCTGTCGAAATGATCGGCGACTTCCCAGGGGGCACTTGTCTGCAACTGGTCGATGTCGGCGGCCCCGAGATCGACCGGATACATGTCCAGCATCGGTGCCGGGAGGCGCGAGATCTTCAGGCCCTCGAGCGCGTGGATGACCGACCAGAGCGTGCGGTTTTCGCAATCGTCATAGATCAGGAATTCGTCGGAATCGACGTTCACGTACCAGCGTTCGCCACCATACAGTGCGAACAGCGACTCTCTCCAGGCACGTCCGCGCCGCGCATCCTTGTAGCGGACCGAGGATGCCCACAGGTCGACATCCGGCTGACAGAGCAGAAATTCGCGGGTGCCGTCGGTCGAGGCATCGTCGACGCAGATGAAGCGGGTGATCCCGAGTGACCGGTAATGGGCGAGGAAGCCCGGCATGAGCTTGGCGTCGTTGCGGGTCAGGAAGATCAGCGGCAGGTCATCGGGATAGAGCGATGTCTGCCCTTGGGGGCTGACGCAGCGCAGATCGACCGCGTGGTTCATCCTGCGTTCGCGCCGCTCGACCTTGGTGGTCTCGTACCAGGTCGCGATGCGATCAAACAAGCTTCGATCCGTGATCGACTCGGCATCGGATCGATTCTTGAAGGGATACGCGATATCCGTCATGCTCATTCCGACATTTGTCATAAATAATATGAACCCGGACTAAATCAAAAGCACAGGCGTGGCAATCCATACGATCGCACGGATATGGGGAGCGAAAATCGCTGTGTCGAGTGGCTCGCACACGTGGAGTGCGCCCGGCTGCTACAGTTTCTGCGGGTATCCTTCAATCGCAAAAGGCGGCATTCAAGCGGCTCGGCACTGGTGCGCAGCCTGACGTCAAAGCGTTTTCTGCGAAACTTTTTGGCCGCTATCCTGTTTCTCCTTCATCCACGTTCGCGCTGATGCGCCAAGAAGTGGAGGAGGCAGACATGACAAGCATGATGAGCAAGCTATTGATGGCGGCCCTGGTGGCCGCGGGATCGGCCACCGCAATGCCGGCCGTCTCGCCGGCGCAATCACTCGACCTCTATATCGGCCGGGACCGGGATTATTACGGCGACGACTTCCGTCGCGAGCGGCGCTATGACGACGAAGATTACGTTCGCCCGCGCGGCTGCAGCACTGGCCAGGCGTTGCGCCGGGCCTATCGCGCCGGCCTGCGCGATCCAGAAATTGCCGCCATGAGCCGCAACCGGATCGTCGTTGAAGGCGAAACCCGGCGCGGCCAATATGCCCGGATCTATCTGGCGAACCGCAGCGGCTGTCCGCGCATCGGATAACGGCTGGGCGGTCGCATGACGATCGCGATCGTTCTCTCGCATAGGCCGGCGCCGGCAATCGTTCGCCGTCGGCGGTCGGGTAACGTCGAAGTTTTGCGGGTTTCCTTGCGGCCGGGCACGGTGATAGACCTCGCCGCATGACCGCACTTTCCGATTTCAACGCCACCCCGCTCGCCGAGCGCGCCTGCGGCACCTGTACGCTCTGCTGTCGCCTGCCGGATATCGATGCGCTGGAGAAGCCGGCCAATGCCTGGTGTCGGCATTGCACGGGTGCGGGATGCCGGATCTATGAGGACCGGCCGCAGCTTTGCCGTGACTTTCTCTGTCTCTGGCGTACGGACGAGACCTTGGGCGAGGCGTGGGATCCGGCGCGTTCGCATATGATGATCTATCGCCAGGGACCGCAGGTCACGGTTCTCGTCGATCCGGACCATCCGGACGCTTGGAAGCGCGCACCCTATGCAGCGGTGCTGCAGGGCTGGGCGCGCGAGGGTGAGGGCGGACAATATGTCATCGTCTTTGTCGGCGACGCAGTGTTCAAGGTTGATTGAGACCGGTTGGTAACGACCCGGCAGGCCCCTAGAAAGAAAGAGCCCCGCACGAGGGCGGGGCAAGCAGGCACCCAAAATGGCTCGGGGTGCGGGGAAGCGCAGTCCAGAAAGAACGTACTGCGCGGTACGGAAGCTAACGTGCATCCGCCGGAGCGGGAAAGGCCGGATTCGCTGATTCTGGTACGGTTGCCAAAATAAAGTGGCCCGCGCACGGGCGGGCAGGCGCGCCCCTGTGGTCGCTTCACTGGTCGGTTTTCATGGCTATCGATTGACTTTGCCGGTCGGCGCTTCATTTCCGATTGGAGGAAAAGACGGAGACGATCATGTCAAAGGCGATGCTGACGTTCCTGTGCCTGGCGGTGCTTATGCTTTCGGCTTGCGCCAACACGGCGCGCGGCTTTCGGCAGGACGGTGTCGAAACCGGCCACGCGCTGGACGATGCGACCCATCGCGTGCTGAAATCGACATCGAAGTGACGCGAGACGAGGTGCCCTGGGCTGCGGCGGCCTATCTACCGCGATGCGGCGGTGCTGGCGCGCGCGGGAGTTTCAGCGCTGCTGAAGATCACCACGGCAAACAGCAGCACGCCGAGGAAGGCGACGATAGACGCGGCGGCAACGATGGGCTCGATCTCGGGCCTGCCTGTCGTCATCAGATAGAGCGAGGGCACGAGCACCGCGACGCCTGACGTGTAGACATAATACTGGATCAGCGCGAGCCGCCGCTCGGCCTTGGCCGGGTTGAGCGCGTAATAGATGCCGAAGATCGCCATCGTCACCCAGCCGAGCAGGTTCGTATGGGCATGGGCCGGCGTTGCTGCATGGTCCTGGCTGATCGCCATGTGCAGGCCCATGCAGAGGCCGATGATCAGGAAGATGATTGCGGTCTTGAAATAGAGTTGCGCAAGCCTTGGCATGGACTGTCTCCTCCGCGATGCCTTTGCTGTCTATTAGCATGTTCGCAAATGATTGGAGATTGCCAATATTGGGCGTGTGGGGGCGTCCGGGCAGGCGGGCCGGGCGGTGG
Source organism: Ensifer sp. SL37 (assembly GCF_026672675.1). NCBI lineage: Bacteria > Pseudomonadati > Pseudomonadota > Alphaproteobacteria > Hyphomicrobiales > Rhizobiaceae > Ensifer > Ensifer sp. SL37. The sequence goes on from NZ_JAPPRN010000006.1 coordinate 3,135,544, forward strand.
TGGCGGCGAGCGTGGCGCGTTTGCGCGTCGCCATGCCGTCGAAGGTGGTGAGCCCCTGGTGCTGCAGGTAAGCCGAAATCGCCGCCTCGATGCCGCGATCGTTGCCGCCTTCGGTTTCCCAGAAGGCTTCGATGGCTGCAAAGAGGGCGGATCTGTCGAGCGTGACGGTCATCGCAGGCTGGTTCCGAACTGCTGGCGGTGGTTGAGGGTGCCGTGGGCGGTTTGGCCGAAAGGCGCGCACTGCGCGCTGAAATCGGCGCACCAGCGTTCCCATGCCTGCGACGTTCGCACGAAAGCGGGCAGTCTGTGTTCCTGCTCGGGGCTCTGGTCGAAACCGTTCAGCCAGGCATCGGCGACGGTCTCGGTAACATCTTCGCCGTGAAGCGCGTCTAGATCGAAGCGGATTAGCCGCTCCACATGCTCGCCGTCATGCACATCGAGCCAGTCGGCTGCGGTTCGGTAGGTGGTGCCCGTCGTGTCGGTCTCGTCGCAGAAGGTGCCGGCACCGAGCGTCATCATGGCGAGAATGATTTCTCGGCGCTTTAGAAAGGGTGCTGCGCTCATCGCCGTTGCAGCGCCCACGGAGATCGCATCCGACATCGTTCACCTCGTCTGTTCGAGGTGCGCACTGGAACACCCTTCGCGGGTTTCCTGTCGGCCCCTCCGGCTGTGTTTCTGATGTAGATATAGGAAAAATCCTATCTTCCAGTCAATAGGAAAAACACTGCCGGCAGGAATTGCCTTCTTCAAGCTGTCGATGACGCACTGTTTGTTCTTGTTTTGTTCGAGTGATTGCGCCACTGTGGGGCCGCCATTCCAGGTGGCGGAAAAGGAGCATGGGATGATCACCTACTTCGTCGTTCAGAGCTTCACACTGGGGAGCCGCGGCGCATTTCTCGCCGACGATCCGGTGCAGGCGACCGGACCCGAGCATGCCCAGCGGCTGGCCGAAAGGCTCGCGGCGACCAAGGTGGGGGTGATCGCCTTCAGCCGCTCGGGCGACCTGGCGACCGGTGAGTTCGAGGATGCCAGGGTGCTCTTCACGATCGGCGACCTGCCCACGGAGATCGAGGAGGCGATGGTGGCGTGACGGCTGTCGCCGGGCAGGGGTGGCCCGTAACGGTCACATCCGTGAGCGGTCGAGAAGGCGCTCACCGCTTGGGCGCCACTCAATGTTCGTTGGTTACGAGCTGGGTGCGCCGTGGTAATGTCGTCGCGCAACGTTGGGAGGCGTGAAATGATGTCCGTCGACAGTCGTGCAAGCGGCGAGCCGTCTACCGGTCAATATTGGTCTTCGCCCATTCCGGTTGACGAGGCCGAGTTGAGCCCCGTTCTCCTGCGACAGATCAATTTTTGCGACGACAGGCGCGGATTTCGGGCCTATGTCGTGCAGGTGTTTGCCGATCCTGCCGGGCCTCCAGAGGCCATGTTCGAGCTTGCGTACAATCGCAGGAGCAAGCGCGCCTGCGCCATTTTCGAGGCGGTTCGGGCGGCTGACCTTGGTGGTTCCGGTGATAGGGTCGTCGCTGCGGCCGATCCGATCTGGGTGGTCGCAAACAGCCCTCGGACAGCGGTTGATGCTGCTTTTCAGGCCTTGGTCGATCGGTGTTCCGACTAGGGCAACTCGCTTATTTGTGCTGTTTGCGGCGGCGATGGGCGAAAAATCAAAGACTTAAAGCGCGACGAGGGGGCCGGAAGATTGCGGCGTGCCTTAACGGGCGGCTGCTCGGCGATCCCGACCGGATTGCCGCTCAATCTCTTTAAAATCCTGTGATTGTTTGTGGCGCTCGCCCCGCTTACCGCGCGCTGTATTTGCCGACGACCCGGTGGCAGAAGGACCATTCGACCCGGCTCTCGGTGAACTCCAGGAAGGGGTTGTATTGCCTCAGCGTCCATTCGCGGTCGTTGAACGAGACGAGCCGCTTGATGATTGCCTCTGCATCGTTGGCGGGGGGAACGTGGTAGAGCACCACGTCCTTGTCGCGCGTGGGTGGCAGGTGCGGGTGGACGAGCGCCATGTCGCCCGGCTCATAGGCCGGGATCATCGAGCTGCCGGTGAGGTAGATGCCGTAGGCGCCCTTGACGCCCTCGAGCACGGACGGGCGCTTGACATATTCGACCGCATCGAAGGTGACGATCACATGGCCGTCGCCGCCTTGCGCGGCCGCAAAGATCGGCAGGTCGCGATGGCCGACGAGCTGCTCGCCGGGCACGATCTGCGGCGCAAAACCCGGCGCGCGTCTGGGTGCGGCTTCGCCGGCGGCGGCAGCCCCCTGGATCAGCTCGACGATCGCGCGGGCGTCGCGCTCGCGCAGTTCCCGCGGCGTCTCCCGCTCCACGAACTGCTGGATATAGGCATGGTTCTTCCCGATCGCGATCGACAGATCCTTGTAGGTCGTCTTCTTCGCGTCGACTGCTTCCCGGATGAGGTGGCGCAATTCGTCCATGGCACTGGCATCCCAGATTCCGTTTCCGTCGTCAAATAGGATTTTTCCTCTTGATGGCAATAAGAAATCCTACTATGAATAGGATGTCAACGGAAATGAGCGGCAGAAGCCGCTGCAGCAACCGTCACGGCGCCCAGTGGGCCAGCAAGCGGACTGGATGCGGATGATCGATCCGTCTCAGCCGATGCCGACCAGGGGGCGCATTCAGCATCGATCGCCGCATCTTGTGCGGTGGTCCAGGCGAGAGGCCGTCGTTTCCTCCCCGGCGACCTCTCGCTTTTCCAATCGATGCCGGCGCGCCGGCGCATGGTTGCCACGCGGGCCGATGACGGTCCGTGGCCGGTGACGTGCGCCACGTCGGTGGAGAGCAGCCGGCGCGCAGCCAGTGCGTGCCGGCGGCGCCAAGGTCACGGGTTTCGGCCGTTGCAGTGCCTCCTTCGGCGGAGGCGTGGCCCCCTGACACCGGGAGGGGACGGCGAAGGCGACCGGCTGCTTGCCTGGCGGTGGGCGGCAAGGCGACCGGCCAGTGACGGGAAGAACAATCGGAAGCGGGCGCGCGGCAGGCGCGACGAATGGCCGTGCCAATGGGCACGGCCAAAGGGGAAGGCATGGGAAGCGGCATGGCTGACAATGATTTGACTGGGAAGGCGCCGGGAGGGCGCGGGGTTTTGCCGACGCGTGAAACTCCGGGGCGGCTGGCGACCGGGGACGTCGGTTCCAAGGCTGGGATTCGTCGTCCTAGCCGGGTGGCGGGCGTCTCCTCCCGCCAGGTGGTGCGCTCTCCTTTCCCCCGGCCGGCGAGGGCTTGAGCGCATGCGCATTACCGCAATCGTCGAAGCTCTTGTTCAATCGGGCGCGTCGCCCGAGATGATCCTTTCTGCCGTGCGCGCTGCCGAGGCGGGGCACGTATCCGAGATCGAGCGCCGCCGGGCGGGCGACCGCGAAAGGCAGCAGCGCCGTCGGGCCCGCGTGACGTCACGCGATGTCACGGTGACGGCCGACGGTGCCCTCTCTGATAAAGAAAGCTCCCCCACACCCCCTAAAGAAACTAACTCTCCCGACCCGAATCCGGGTGGGGACGCCGACCGGCCGGTTCCGGCTGCAGCCGTTCCGGATGCGGCAGGCTCGCGGCGCAACGGGAGCGGCCGGGCGATGCGGCTGCCTGAAGATTTCGAGCCCGACTGGGGCTTTGCCGCCGGCCTCGGCTTCGGCCGGGCCGAGGCCGGCGTCGAGTTCGACAAGTTCCGCGACTACTGGCGCGCCAAATCGGGACGCGATGCGACCAAGCTCGACTGGGCCGCCACCTGGCGAAACTGGATGCGCAATGCCGGCGGCCGCGGGTTGCGCGGTGGCGGGCAGGCCCGTCGCGGCCATCACCCCCAGCCGCCGCCACACGAGACCGCCTTTGCCCGCCATCAGCGGGAATGCAGGCAGACAATCGAAAACCAACTGAACGGAAACGGGAACAATGACCTATTCAGAGATGATGATTTCGCCGGCGGAGGCCCGGCTTTCGACCTTGGGCCGGGAGATTACCGCGCTCACTGAGCGGCTGGCTTGCGTCAACGAGGCGGCGGTGCTGCGCAGCCTCGACGCGATGCAGACGGCCGGCATGACCATGCCCCCGACGATCGAGCCGAGGAAGATCATTGCGGTTTACCACTACGCGCTTTCGGGCGTGCCGGCCTCGGGTCTTTCGGCGGCGACGCAGAAATTGATCCGCGGCGACTATGCCGCCAATCCCAACGTGCTTCTCGGCACGATTCCCAAGCCGCCGGTGCTGGCGGCGCTCGCCAAGGCGGAGGCGCTGGGTCTCAGGGCGGATCTTGCCCGCAAACGCGAGATGGTTGCGGCGCTGACGCCGCGCCCGGCCGACGATCGGCGATCGCCGGCAAGCCGCAGCCGGGTGCGGGCGATGGTCGAAAGCTTCCGTCAGGTGCATGCGGCAGCGAAGGCCGGGCGGGATGCAGTTTCCTCCGACGGGCGGGCGCAAGGCGCGAACGTCCCGACCGAAAGCGCAGCTGATAGGCAGCCGGATGATACGGCCCCGCAAAATCCGGCGGCGCGGAATGCGTTTCGCGACTGGCTCGTGTCCGGCGTCGAGCGTGCAAATCTCAATCCAGCCGTTTCGAAGGAGGCTTTCCATGCGGTCTGAAGGCACTGAATTGACGACAGGACAGGCACCGGGCCGCGCAGCGGAAGGGTCGGCGGAAAGGATGCTCTCGGGGGACGAAGCGGGGAGCGCGGCAGAACCGGCGACGCTCGACGATCTCGTCGGCATCGTCGCCGTTCAGGTGCGGGCGCAGGCGAGCCGGATCCAGGAGTTGGAACTGGCGCTCGCCGATGCCGAGGCGCGCATCCTCTCGCAGGCGCGGCTGATCTGCGGTGCCACGGCCGCGGCAAACAGCGATCTGTTCAACCGCCGGCCGGTGCGGGCGATCATCGAGGAGGTGCTTGGCGCCTATCCTGGGATCAGCTTCGAGGACATCATCGGGGTTGGCCGCGAGCGACGGCTGGTCGAGCCGCGGCACCGCTGCATGACCGCTGTTTACGACGAGCGTCCGGATCTATCGCTGCCGGCGCTCGGGCGGATCTTTCGGCGCGACCACACCTCGGTGCTGCACGCCGTCAACAAGCGCGAGCCCGGCAATGCGCGGCGGCGCGGACGGACCCAGCAGCCGGGCCGCTTGCCCGCGAATGCCGGTGCCGACGGGATCGGCGCGCCGGCATTTTGATTTTCCGACGAATTTCCGTCCCGCCCGCGGCCGCATGCAGCGGGCGAGGGCACATGCAGATTGCAAAAGGAGAAGAGACCATGACATCCAAGGCAGAGCGCATCCGTATCAAGCGCGCCAGCCGGGCGGGCCGGCCGCGCAAGGCCAATGTGGCGCGCTATCCGGGCGGGCAGATCAAGCATGGCGAAAGCGAGCGCGAGGTCTGCTCCGTGGCGCTGGACGCGCGCCGGCGCATGCATTTTTCCGGCCGACGCGATGCCGATGTTGCCAGCCCCTTTGCCGGCTACACGCTCGGTCGCATGTTCCTCGACGGCAAGCTGACCGCGCATGAGCGCGAGGCGGGCGACGAATATAGTCGGCAGATGGCGCGTTACTACAGCCTCACCGGCATTCCTTTCCCGAGCGTGCGGGCCCAATCGCTGTTCGACGTGAAGGGTTTTGCCGGCGAGACGAGCGCCGAGCGCGCCCGCGGCGCCCGCCAGGCGGCGAACCGGATGATGGAGCTGGAAGGCGTGCTCTTGAAACTGCCGGACGGGCCGCAGGTGAAGACCACTGTCTTCAACGTCTGCATCATGGACTACGAGATGCTGCGCACCATGCCAGAACCGCAGCTCGCCTGGCTGAAGCGCGGGCTGATGGAGCTGCACTGGCAGCTGGGGCTTTCGCGGGAGAAGGAAGGGGCGTGAACGCGAGCGGCGCGGATCGGCCGCTGCCAGTGGCGCGGTTTCAAGCCCGGCTCGCGCTTCGCAGCGCCGCTTGCCGCGATGCGGGTTCGAATGCCCTCGCGTCAGCGCGGCTGCGCACCGCGACGAGCGTCGCATGTTCGGCTGAACACGCGACGCTCGAACCGGCCTGAGGGGCGGGCGGATGCGACCGGAGCCGCGTGGATGGGGCGCGCGCCGGTCTCTCAGGCACGGTAACGATTATCCGCGGAAGGCTCTTCCCTCAGTCGTGGCGGCCACCTCCGGTTCGTAGGAAAACATCATGCAGGTGAGCGCTGAACGTTTCGCTGCTCGCAATTGCCGTGTCGCTTTAGGCTTTTGACCACGGATGTACTGGCACTGGTGTAAGAGCGATGATGAGGAAGGTCGGTGCGATTTCGCCCCGGGCTTTCTCGTTGACCGCATGCGAGACTTTCGCGTCATTGATGCGGCCGATTGCTTCGTCAGCGGTCGCCAGCCGCCTGCGCCCGGGTATCCAGGCCACGAAGGGTCTGCCTCATCTTGGCCTTGAATAGACCTCAATTGACGCGCACCCTGATTAAATCGATTTAAGCCTGCTTGGCTTCTCGCGGCGTCAGGACCTCGACCCGCCATTTCCCCCTTAGATCGCCGCGTCGTAGCGCTGCCGCACGCAGCGGTATCAAACGAGATCGCGTGCCGGCGACTGCCGGTATCGGGAGGAGATGTCATGTTCGACCGAACGATTCACCGGACAATCCATTTCGACCGACCGTTCAGATTGCCGGGCGTCGATGAGACGATGGTCGCCGGCGCCTACGAAATCGATGACGACGAGGTGCCGATCGAAGGGCTTTCCTGGCTCGCCTACCGCCGTGTTGCCACCTTCATCAAGTTGCCCGCGACAGTCGAGAACCACTACCGAATGCGGTTGATACAAATCGAACCCGACGAGTTGGCGCGTTTGGTGGCGCTCAGCGGCGCCGAGATATCAGATGCGCCCGGACAGTGAGGATAGAACCATGTCCCAACATCGCTATCCCGTCGGACTGTCCGTTCGCCTGCGAACCGTCATAATCTCTCACCGAGAACCGCCGAAACCTATCGCATCACCGCAAAGATGCCGCTACGCGACAACGCCCCTCAATATCGAATTCGCAACGATGAACTCGGACAGGAGCGGGTCAGCGCTGAAAGCAATCTGGAACCGATCGACTGGGGAATGACCCGCAGCCACTGAGGAATGCCATGCGCTATGTCGAAACATTGAAGCGACTATTCCGGGTTAAACCTGAAATCCGTCACCGTGGTCTTGTGCTGACGGTCGCAAAGCCGGCCAGTCAAAAGGCACGCGACAGGCCACAGGAGCGTCATGACAGCTCCGGCATATTGAAGCGCAGCCGGGATACGCAGGAGCGCCACCGGCTTTTGTAGAGCAACTGATCTGCGTCAAGACAAGGAGATAGACGCCGATGAAACCGCTCCATCGCACACATCAGATTGGCCTCGCGCTTTGGCTGCGAAACGGTGGGGCAACCGGCAACACGGGCGAACTCGATCAATATGGCAGGCGTGTGGAACGTGACGGGTCCTGGACGGGAGCGCGGTTGTATATCGGCTCCTGGACTATGGCCGGCCTCGACCAGCAATTTGGCCTCCGCTGTGCTTCTCAACGCACCACAGCGGGCCTGAAGAAGACGAGGTAAACGCCCGTGTCTGACGCGAATGGAAATGTCTTGATGAGCGTCGCGGAAATCGAGCTGCTGCGGTGTGTGTTCGAGGCGACCTGCGCGGAGCACCAGATACCGCGGGAGGGAAGCTGCGCCGAACATCTTGCCCGGTTTCTTATGTTCGAGTTCAATTTGTCTACCTCAACCGAAAGCTCTCTCCTGGCAGCCGTCGATGAGGTCTATCTCCGACGCGCTCCGCCCCACGAGGAAAGCTAAGCAACGCGCAGCCGGCCGAATAACATCGCCTATCCTACCCTACGAGGCTCCTCGCAACCTTCCGTTCGCGCAGGATGCGAGCGTCGAGTTCCTTCAGCCGGTGCGTGAGGGCGGGATCGCCGGGCAGGAGGGCGAGAGCCTTCGCCAGCATATTGCGTGCGGTGACGAGATCGCCGTCGCGGATGTGGCGATTGGCGCGGTGATAAAGGAAGTTGACCCGCTCCGTTGGCGCAAAACGGTCGCCGAAGCGGGCGTCGAGCGCGTCGGACCAGGCGGGATGCCGGGCCATGGCGGCGATGGCGACCTGATAGGGACGCATGGGCGCATCGACCCGGGCGGCGCGGGCAAGACCCCGTAGGCGCGAAACGTCATGGGTTCTGCAGGCGGCGATCAGCGAAAGGGCACGCTCGGTGCCGGTAAAGACACGGACGGTGCCGTGGCCGGTCATGTGAACGCGCACGAGATGCGTTTCGGCCTGAAGTGCTGCGATGCGCTCGGCGTGGCGGCGATCTATCGCGTGGAAGGGATCATAAAAAATGAAGGCGCGGCCGGCGGCCTGATCGGCCGAAATGCCCATATTGGCGTGCAGATCGGGCGAAAAATGCCGGAGGAAGCGATTGTCGTAGGGGACGGATTTCGGGTCGATCGAGACCTGCGGGCAAAAGGCGATGGCCGTGGTGGCATTGAAGCGCCGGCGATAGCGAAGCGCCGCATAACCACCCTGCGAATGGCCGTACAGAATGCGCTCGGGAGCTGCATTCAGAATGGGTGCTGCGGCTTCGACCGCCTTGACCACGCTTGCCGCCGGAAACCAGTTGGGTCGCCTACTGATGAAGCCGAGGGCTGAGATGTCGGCCTTCTCGCAAAAGCGCTGGCCCCAGTAGCGGCTGCCGTTCGCCTGGATCTCCATCTCGTTGAAGGTCACCAGCAGATAGGGGGATGAACCCGGTCGATAAATGACTTCAAGGTTTTCGTCCGAGTAGATCAGCACGGTTACTCCAAAACAATTTCAATTCTTGCAGTAATATTATTTGAAAGTTCGAGAGTGATTTGCGGTCACCTCGGATTTCTTCAGTATTGCGTATTTGTATCAGATTTCCAGTGCCTGGATATTTCCGCAAGGCAAATCCAATAATGAGGTCCGTTCGCAGCTCAAGGGAGGCTCGTTTCCGGTCGATTTCGGCCCGATGCGGTCACTGCGCCACCGGTTGAGCGCCCACGTTTATGGCGTTCGTTACAGTTACGTACTTGATTGCCCGCGCGAAAGGAGCAGCATGCCCGCGCAGACGGCAACGGCCTTTCGCAATCGGTCGTGAGTTGCCGTTTTGGCAGCCGAAATTTGTTTGAAAATTCAGGCATGGCTTTGCGCGTCGAACCTCAATGGAGACGTGCTTCTTCCCAGATCAGTTTTTCGCGCGATGGCTCATCGCAGGAAGGAACCTGACAATGATAAAGGCATCTGATCATTCAAATTCGTCCCGCTGCGTGTCGAGGACTTTTCCGATGAAACTTCTGGCGTCGTGCGTGGCAGGGCTGAGCATTGTCGCTGGCCTGTCAACCCCGGCGCGTGCGCAGCAAGCAACACCAAAACCCAACATCCTTCTGATCGTTTCCGATGACACCGGCTACGGAGACCTCGGCCCCTATGGCGGCGGTGAAGGACGAGGCATGCCGACACCCAACATCGACAAGCTGGCCGAACAGGGCATGCTGTTTTATGATTTCTATGCCCAGCCGAGCTGCACGCCAGGTCGCGCCGCCATGATCACCGGGCGTATTCCCAACCGCAGCGGCATGACGACGGTTGCATTCCAGGGGGAAGGCGGCGGTCTTCCGGCGGCCGAATGGACGCTCGCCTCCGTGTTGAAGCTCGGCGGGTACCAGACCTATTTCACCGGCAAATGGCATTTGGGCGAGGCCGACTATGCCTTGCCGAACGCCCATGGCTTCGACGTCATGAAGTATTGCGGCCTTTACCACCTCAACGCCTACACCTACGCCGACCCGACCTGGTTCCCGGATATGGACCCCAAGCTCAGGGCCATGTTCCAGAAGGTCACCAAGGGCGCGCTCTCCGGTAAGGCCGGCGAAACGGCGGTCGAGGACTTCAAGATCAACGGCCAGTATGTCGACACTCCCACGGTCAATGGCGCGGCAGGGGTCGTCGGCATCCCCTATTTCGACAGCTACGTCGAAAAGGCGGCCATCGAGTTTCTCGACGACGCGGCGAAATCCGACAAGCCGTTCTTCATCGACGTCAACTTCATGAAGGTGCACCAGCCGAACATGCCGGCGCCCGAGTTCGAGCATAAATCGCTGTCAAAGTCGAAATATGCCGACAGCATCGTGGAGCTGGACACCCGCATCGGCCGCATCATGGACAAGCTGCGCGAGACCGGCCTCGACAAGAATACGCTGGTCTTCTACACGACCGACAATGGCGCCTGGCAGGATGTCTATCCCGACGCCGGCTATACGCCGTTTCGTGGCACCAAGGGCACGGTGCGCGAGGGTGGCAACCGCGTTCCCGCCATCGCCGTCTGGCCGGGCAAGATCAAGGCCGGCTCCAAGAACCATGACATCGTCGGCGGCCTCGACCTGATGGCGACATTTGCTTCGGTTGCCGGTGTCGCTCTGCCGGACAAGGACCGCGAGGGCCAGCCGATCATCTTCGACAGCTTCGACATGTCGCCGGTCCTGCTTGGAACCGGCAAGTCGGAACGGAACTCATGGTTCTATTTCACCGAGAACGAACTGTCTCCCGGCGCTGCCCGCGTCGGCAACTACAAGGCGGTGTTCAACCTGCGTGGCGACAATGGACAGGCGACCGGCGGCCTTGCCGTCGACAGCAATCAGGGCTGGAAGGGTCCGAACAAATATGTGGCGACGGTGCCGCAGATCTTCGACCTCTGGCAGGACCCGCAGGAGCGCTACGACATCTTCATGAACAACTACACCGAGCGCACCTGGACGATGGTGACCATCAGCGACTCCATCAAGCAATTGATGATGACCTACGTGAAATATCCACCGCGCAAGCTTCAAAGCGGGACCTATACCGGTCCGATCGAAATCTCGAAGTATCAGCAGTTCCAGTGGCTGCGCGATGAGCTCGGCAAGGAAGGCTTCAGTCTGCCGATGCCGACCGGCAACTGAACCGGAAAATGAGAAGCGGCGCTGTCTGATCACGGCAGCGCCGCTCGATCGTCGGGCTTTCGAGGCGCCGGTCAGATCCGCTCGAGGAAGGCAAGTAACCGTTTCATCGCCAGCGCAGTTGCCGCCGCGTCATAGGAGGGCAGCGAGCTGTCGGCGAAGTAGTGCTGGTCGCCCGGATAGAGGAACAGTTCGGCGTCCTCTGCCTTCTCGACGATCTCGCGGGCGGCGTCGACATCGCCTTCGCCGACGAAGATCGGGTCGTTGTCCATGCCGTGGATTTGAACGGGTACGCCGGCCGGCCAGGGGCCGAAGGACCACTGGCCACTGATCGGGATGCAGGAGTAAAAGAGCAGGGCGCCGCGGGCGCCGGGGCGGGTCTGGGCGAGTTTCTGAGCCGGCAGGACACCGAAGGAGAAGCCGGCATAGACGAGGTTTTCGGGGAGGGCATCGGCGAGGCGCACGCCGCGCTCGCGCATCTCTTCAAAGCCGACCGCCTCGATATGGGCAACGCCCTCCTCGATGCTCGCGAATGTACGTCCTTCGAAGAGATCGGGCAGGTGGACGACGTGCCCGGCCGCGCGCAGGTCGTCGGCAAAGGCGTGCATGCCGGGTGTCAGCCCCTGGGCATGGTGGAATACGAGGACCTCGGCCATCGGCAGCTTCTCCTTCAAACCAGTGTTCGCGCATCAATTGTATTTCGTTCGGTGGAATTCAAGCGGCAAGGCTGTCCTTAAGGAAAATATTCCTCCCGCGCTGATGCCGCGTCTCTCGACCTTTTCTTGCCATCTTCGCTCGCTTGGTTGCGCACGATGCACCACGATTCTGGAGGGAAAAGGATCATGACAGGTAAGTTGCGCATTGCCGTGCTGTTCGGTGGCCGGTCGGCGGAGCATGAGGTTTCGCTGATGTCGGCGCGCAACGCCGTCGCGGCGCTCGATCGGACGCGCTACGAGATCGTGCCGATCGGGATCGCCAGGGATGGCCGCTGGATGCTGGTCGATCTCGAAGACGGGGAACTGCCGAAGGCGATCCCCGTGTCGGGAACGCAGGTGGCGCTGATCCCCGGCGGACGGGGGCGGGCGGTCACCATCGCGGCCGACGGCCGCCAAGGGCTGTTGCCGGCGATCGACCTGATCTTTCCGGTTCTGCATGGTCCCTTCGGCGAAGACGGGACGGTGCAAGGCTATGCGGAAACTGCCGATGTCGCCTATGTCGGCTGCGGTGTCGCGGCTTCGGCGGTCGCCATGGACAAGGCGCTCGCCAAGCGCCTGCTGGTGGCCGAAGGCATTGCCGTTGCGCGGGCGATCGGCCTTCATGCGGGCGACGCCTATTCAAGCGAGACCATCCTCGAAAGCCTGGGACTGCCGGTTTTCGTCAAGCCGGCGCGGCAGGGATCTTCCGTCGGCGTCAGCCGCGTCGACAGTCTGGACGCGCTTCAGGCGGCGCTTAACGAGGCGTTCCGGCACGACGACAAGGTGCTGATCGAGGAGTTCGTCCAGGCCCGCGAGATCGAGTGCTCGGTGCTGGAGGATGCGAAGGGACAGCTCACCGTCTCGCGACCGGGCGAAATCATTCCGGCTGCGAGCCACGGTTTCTACAGCTACGACGCCAAATATGTCGATGCCGGCGGCGCAGTCGTCGAGGCGCCCGCCAAACTCTCCGAAGAGGTGATCGCCGAGGCCAAGGACATGGCCGCGCGGGCATTCCGGGCGCTTGACTGCGCGGGGATGGCGCGGGTGGACTTCTTCCTGCGCGCCGATGGAAGCCTCATGATCAACGAAATCAACACCATTCCCGGCTTCACCAATATCAGCATGTATGCCAAGGCGCTGGCAGCCGACGGCATCGCCTACGGCCAGGTGGTGGAGACGCTGATCGCCCATGCGCTGAAGCTGCGCGGCAAGGCGGGCGGGAGCACCTGAGGGGATGACAGGGGCAACCCGGGTATGCAGGCTATCGCCGGGGATGGCGGGCTTGCCCGGCGGCAGTGTCACCCTGGAGTATTGCGATGCTACCTATGAGTTGCGGTCCATATTAGGATTGTCGCATTCATTGTGGGTTCACGTCGCCCCGGCCAAAACTCGCACCTGTTACAAACGGACAGGTGATGAAATGAAGAAGATTGGCATCGTCGTGCTTGCGGCGATAACGGCTCTTTCGGGCATCACGCCGGCAAACGCCCTGCCGGCTGTTGCCATCGAGCGGGTGCAGAAGAGCGACGTTCAACTGGTGCAGCACCGGGAATGGAACGGCGGTCACCATCGCCGGCGTCCGCCGGGCTGGCACGGCGGCTATCGCCCGCGCCCCGGCTGGGACGGCGGTTACCGCCCGCGGCCAGGCTGGCATGGCGGCTATCGTCCGCGTCCGGGTTGGGACGGCGGCTACCGCTATGGCTACTATAACGGCCACCGCGGCTATCGTTACGAGCGCTACGGCTATCGCCGCCACAATGACGGCTGGTGGTATCCGCTGGCGGCCTTCGGCACCGGAGTCATCATCGGCGGCGCGATTGCCGCTCCGCCGGCGCGTCGCTACGAGACCGGCGTCAACCCGCGCCATGCCGACTGGTGCTATGCGCGCTATCGCTCCTACCGTGCCTGGGACAACTCGTTCCAGCCCTATGGTGGCCCGCGCCAGCAGTGCTATTCGCCCTACTTCTGAGGCGAGCGTGTTTTAAGGAGGCCGCCGGTCGCTGACCGGCGGGCCTCTTTTTTGTTTTCTGGCATTCACATGCGCTGAGGGAACGCGGCCCGGCATGGGTGGGAACGCAGCCTCTATCGACTGCTGCGCGGCATCTCCTCGTCGAAGCGGGTTTTCTCGCGCCCCGGATCATCCTCGAGGATTTTCTCTTCGCGGTCGTCAGGCAGTGCATCGTCCGGATCGACATTGGCTTCGTCGCGGCTCGGAACGGGCGACACGCGACCCTGATCGACCGGCGTCGGATGGTCTCCCGCGGGAAGCTGGTCGACGGGGAGCGGCGGGATCTTACCGATCGGCACTGCGCGTGTTTCGCCAGACGGGGGCACGTCTTCCGGTGTCTCTCGGTCGCGGGATTTCGGGTTTGCCTTGTTCATCGTCGCATCTCCTTGCTGGCGGTTTGCCAGGAATAAGCCGAGGCGAGCGGAAAAGGTTCCGGTCTGGGCGTTCAAGATCTCAAGATTGAAGGTGGATCAATGACGGGGCGTGGCCGTGCGGATTGGGGGACATCGCATCCGGCTCCTGTCGTTTTCCAAGTCTTGGTCCGCGATGCAATCGGCATCCCAAGCACGCGCTATCGAGCCAGACATCCTGTCGATGATATCGGGGCGAACTCTGCCGCGTCCATTCTAGCGGGAATTGTAAAAACTAGCGGGAATTGTAAAAACCGGTCGCGCGTTTGCAGGGGAGGCGTCTGCTAGGAATCGCTCATTGCGGCAACCCCGCGAAGAGGCAGACAAGCGGAGCGGCCGCGGACCGGCAGGTCGGAAAAGCCCGGTCTTCCAGAACTTCAACGTCTTCTAGAACTTCAACCGGGCGTCGTCATGTTCGGGAGGGCGGTGCGCGTCCTTGCGACGAAACCCGTAGGCGAGCGCGAGCCCCAGGATTGCGGAGCCGACGACGATGGCGGCGAGTGCGAAGAAATTCTCCATGGCATTTTCCTCCCGAGGGGAAGCTTAACACAGAATGCGCGCAAACAAATGGCGCGGCAGCGAGAATGCGCGTCATGGTTACTCAACGCATGTCGGCCCAAGATGTTCAATCCGATTGGCTTCGGTGCGCGGTGCGTTCGGCCGAGGCTTTGCACGGGAGCGACACTGCGGGCGGGCGATCTGGACCAACGTCGAGCCCCGCCAGCTTCGCCGTCTACGAAGCATCAGCGACCTCAATAACCGCCAGCACCGCCGCCGCCCTGACTCATGCCCTGGACGCCTTGCATGCCCTGGTAACTGGGGCTCGGAGCAGGAGTGCTGGTGCGGCTCGCCTGGTCGGTGGTGCAGCCGGCAGCCGCAAGAAGCGCCGCGCAAAGAGCGGCGATCAGGTATTGTCGTGTCATGGGTACCTCCCGTGGTCGTGGGAGCGGCATCAACCGCTTCCGCATCGAAACGGATCAACCATGCCGCCGCCGGCCCCGGATCCGTTGAGGAAGGAGACATGGCGCCAGCGGCCTTGCATGGCGCTCGCGATTGTACCACCGATCGCGCACATGGGCTGGCAAAGAGGCGGGGCGGGAGTAAAGGAAGAAAACGAACAAAACGGAAACAAATTTTGGCAAAGGGGCTTGCCAGGCGAACGGAAGCGGGCTAAGGATATTACAGGCTGGCCGTTTCGTCATTGAAGCGGCCTTTTTGATTCCGGCGGATTGGCGCGGCCTTGCCTGGGCGCTGATGCCGATATCCAAAAAACTCAAATCCGCGCCGGCGCCGGCTGCGACCGCTGAGACGCGGGTGACGACGGCCGCTACGGCGTCACGGCGCTTCGCGATTTTTCGGATCCGCACTTGGGCTTCACGTCCTCGGCGCCCGCATGCTGCTGTCGCAAGATCGCTGCATGTTCTGGTGCGAAAGCCCTAAAGCTGGTCGCGTGGAAAGGGCTCACGCGACAGGCTTTAAGATCTTGTTTTTATGCATGTCGTTGCGGCAATACCGCTGCCCACTTTTACGCGAAAAGCCTTAGGCTTCCTGCTTGGCGATCTTGCCGGTGACGGAGGCGCCGGTCTCATGTCGCGGGCGGGGCTGCCCGATGCTGCGCAGCCAGCGCGAGGCTTCCTTCGGATCGCGCTCGACGCCGAGGCCTCTCTGATAGATGGTCACGAGGCGGGCCTGGGCAGCCGGATGACCCTGGCGGGCGGCCTGGCGGTTCCAATGAAGCGAGGCGGCATAGTGTTCCGCGCCGCCATCGTTGAAATAGATTTCGGCGAGTTTCGCCTGGGCATCGACATTTCCTGACGTCGCCAGTTCAAGCAACCTGGGCGAGATATTCGTTGCGGACGGCCGCGGGGTGAAAATGGTCTTCAACTTGCTGAACGTGTTGCGGATCATCTGGCACCTGTTGCATTCATTGCATGGTTCCCGCGGCTGGACTGCTAGGCTGAAAAACTGCTTAAAATCTTGAACTAATTTGACTTTTCCCTGGCCACTGCCGGTAGAGCAGGAGCGCTTGCGATGCATTGCGCCAGAAGCACCCGATGTGGGGCAACCCGGTGAGCGGTATTGATGACCGAATGCAACCTGAAGTCAAGGTTGCAAGCGTGACATCCGGCGTGACACACGCATTTTTCTGTGATCGGCTGTCACGCTTGCTAGCTTGAACAGACATTCCTTATCGGCGGTTCCCAAGGTTCGTCTGAATATCGGATGGATACAAATGTTGTTGGTCACAGTTATCGAATGCTTGGACTAAACAACGGCCACTTCAAAATTCAACGTTCTGCCGATCGTTTCGTTAGCAACGCTCCTGATTTAATCTGGTGGGATGCATCTAATACAGCAACATTTTCGGGTGCCGCTCTTGCAAAATCATTCCTTCCTAGTAGCTCTACTCCATTTGGTGCAGACAATGGATTGACGGGCGGTAGTGGGGATAACGCGACCTTTGCGACACATAACGTCCGAGTGTCCACTTGGTTTGGTGTCGGTATTTGGGATAGTTCCAGCAACGCTTGCCGTATAGTGCTCAACGCTCGGTCTGGCTCGATTTCAATGCTTGGGGAGCTTCAAATCGGCAACGCCAAATTGTTCGCGGATGGAAACGTTCAGTTCGCCAGCTCGATGCAGTCCTCGTTCGGCAACTATTTGAGCGATGCTCTTAATGCTCGCGCCGGCATCTACACCGGCTCAAACCGCGATGAAACCAATTTCCCAATCGGACATACGATCCTGGTCGAAACGGGCAATGGGGACATCAAAGAGAGGAATTCCGCCCATGCGATTTATCTTAGTTCCAGTTACGGCTACGCCTTTGGCGGGGCTGGGGCGCAACTTGCTGGAACTTGGCGTGCTCGAGGCGGCTACGATTCGCCCGTGTCGGGTGCATGGACCTATTGCTTCGTGAGGACGGCATAATGACATCGATGTCACTTAATATGGTTTATGCCGTTCGAGCTACTCAAGAGGCCGACGTCTACAACATCCGCTGCAACATCACGGATTATCTCGGAGCGTCCTACGACACCGACTACTGCAGTCGTCCGGATGACACCGTCGGCGTTAATCCCCTGATCCGCCAGTGGTTGCTCGATAATTCCGGCTTCCAGATCGAGCCATACATCCCCCCCGATCCGCCGACGGAAGACGAATTGCGGCAGCGGATGCCCAGTCTGACCGCCCGCCAATTCCGCCTCGGATTGGTGAATGCCGACATCTCGCCGTCGACCGTGACCGCAGCGATCGCGGGGATGCCCGCTGGTTCGGAACAGGACAAGGCTCAGATCGAGTGGGAGTATGCGACCACGTTCAACCGGTTGCACCCGCTGATCGGGACGGTTGGTACGGCGCTTGGTCTTTCTGACACCCAGATCGATGCCCTGTGGGTGGCGGCCGCCGCGCTTTAACCGGAAAATCTCCAAATGGTGAATCCATGAACAGAGCAGCGTTTTACGCGGCCCTGCGCGATCCCGCGTCGGGTGTATTCAAATCCTTGTCTGCAAAGCAGTTCGAAAGCCTGGACGCGGTCGTCCTGGAGGGGCGCCGGCGTGCGGTAGGCCTCTGCCATCTGGCCGCAATTCTCGCCGAGGCCCATCACGAAACCGGCGGCACAATGCGGCCGGTCGAGGAGAATCTGAACTACTCGGCAAGGCGGCTCATGCAAGTATGGCCGGCGCGATTTCCGACGCTTGCGAGCGCGGAACCCTACGCGGGCAATCCGCGCAAGCTTGCGAACCGGGTCTATGGCGGGCGGCTTGGCAATGTCGAAGACGACGACGGGTGGGTCTTTCGCGGGCGAGGGCTGGCGCAAATTACCGGTCGCGCGAACTATGGCAAGTTTGGTCTGGTGGAGATGCCGGATCGTGCCTGTGATCCGGCAACGGCCATTCGCATTCTTTTCGACGGCATGCTGCACGGGCTTTTCACGGGCAAGCGACTGACTGATTTCGACACGGACGATAGCCGTTCGGCGGCGGCGACCGGCTATCGTTATGCCGCCTCACGCGCGATTATCAACGGCGATATCAGGCAGAACGGGCCGAAGATCGAGGCCTACGGCCGCGCCTTCGAGGCGGCGCTGCGTGCGGCCGGATATGGTCGCGAGAGCGCTTCGGCCGATCCCTCCGTTGTTGTCGTGCTGAGGCCAGGCTCGGTCGAAAGGGCGCCCGACATGGAAAGCGTCAACGCTTCGCACGGGGCCAAATTCAATCGCCTGCGCCGTCTCATTGAGGCGGTTGCCGGGTTTCTTGCGCGGTGGACGAAATGAGTGCTGTCGTCATCCGTATCCTGCTGCGCTACGGCGCGGGGCTGCTCGTGGCTAAAGGGCTGCTGGCGCCGGAGGCGGGGCTGGTGCTTGCCGATGATCCCGACGTGCAGATGCTGATGGAGGTGGGTATCGGCCTTGGTGCGGGCATTCTCTCGGAGTGCTGGTACGTGCTGGCGCGACGCCTTGGCTGGGCGAAATGATGTTTGCCTGGCCGAAGCTTCTCATCGCCGGCCTCATCGTCTCGGGTCTCATCTGGCTCATTCATGAAATCCGCGCAGACGGCGCACGATCCTACGCCAATACCATCGAGAGGCAGAACAATGACGCTCAGAGCCGCGCTCGTGGGAAGCGCCTTGATTACGATTCCTGCCTTGATGCTGGCGGGGTGTGGGACTTCGCGTCCGGCCAGTGCTCCCGGGCTGCGCGCCGTGGTCGGAACTGATCTTGTCGGCGCGCGCGGAGCATCGCCAGCGGATCAGCGCCGGATCGACCGCACGGTCGTCGGCCTTTGTGCCGCGGATATCTGGACGAAGGCCGAATGCGCGAAGCACGGGGGAGACCATCATGTCGCTGGCTGAAATCGATATCGTTGTTCATCGCCAGTTGGGAGAACTGGTTGCCGGCATGCGCGGCCTGCAGGAGTCCATTCATCGGATCGAGGATGGCGCCAGGCGGGCGGAGGATAAATCTGCCGCCAGTCAGGCCAGCGTTCACCGGCGCATGGATCAACTTGCCGAGCGGGTCAACGAACTGGAAGCGTCGGCTTCCGCTATCGGTGCCGAAATCTCCGATATGAAGCCGGTGACCGATGACGTCAGGCGGTGGAAGCTCATGGGCATTGGTGCCCTTGGGGTGACGGGAATTGCTGCGATGGCCCTCGGTGTCAGTTTTGCCGAAGCGATCCGGCGGATCGTGTTCGTGATTGCCGGAAAAGCCTAGCGCTCAGGGCTGCTTGACCTACGTCTTTTAATCAAAGCGCCGCGCACCCGAAAGGGTGCGCGGCGCTTTTTGCGTTTGGTGCTCTAAAGGGTATCGCCCGTCGATGATCACACGGTCGGTATCGGATTTGCCGGAGCGCCCAAAGTGCGGACGCTCTCCGAAACCGAGAAGCGAAGGCGATACTCCTTCGGTGAGAGACCCAGGATCTTGCGGAAGATCTTGCGATAGGCGTTGGTGTCGTCATAGCCGCTTTGCCAGGCAACCTGCTCGATCGAGAGATGTGAGCGCTCCAGCAGATCGCGGGATTTGGCGATCCGTAGCCGCTGGCAATATTCGGTCGGGTTGAAGCCGGTTGCCTTCTGGAAACGGCGCAGGAAGGTGCGGTCGCCGAGACCGGCGCGGTCGGCCATCATCTGCAGCGTCACGCCCTTGGTGTTGGCGCCGTGCAGCCAGTGCTGGATCTTCAGGATGATCGTGTCGCCGTGATCGAGCTTCGGAGCGAAGACGCTGTAATAGCTCTGCTCGCGCGCGCCGGGGTCGATGATCATGTAGCGTGCGGTTGCCAGCATGAGATCGGTTCCGAGGAACCGGTCGACGAGTTTCAGGCCGAGGTCGATCCAGGCCATCATGCCGCCGGCGGTGATGATGTCGCCTTCGTCGATTAGCAGCCTGTCGGTGTCGACGCGGATGTCGCTGTAGCGGTTGGAGATCAGGTCCTGATGCGACCAATGGGTGGTGATGGTGCGACCGGCGGCGAGGCCGGACTCTGCCAGCAGATAGGCGCCGCCGCAGACGGAGCAGATCGTCGTGCCGCGTTGATGCTGTTCGCGCACGAAGGCGGGCAGGGCACCGATGCGATCGCCGACCGGCAGATCGGAGAGCGTCGGCGGCAGGATCAGGGCCACAAGGCCCGAGGAGGGGCCCTCGTGGGTGTCGCGCGATTTCGACACCGAACCATCTTCCTGAAGTTTCCAGTGGCTGATGCGGATTTGCGGCGCGTCTCTGCCGCTTTGCTCCACCGACTGCATGCTCGCCACCTGGAACATGTCGGTCAGCCCATGGATCGCCGACATCAGGGCGCGGGGATAGACGACGATGCCGATCTCCGCCGGCTCGTTTTCGGGTCGTTTTGTCACTTCTGCCCCCATCGTTGTCAGCTTTGCCGGTCGAGAGGTTAGGCCCACCGATTTATCAATTCAACCATCGCTTCCGCCGAATGGAAGCCCGAGCAACAGAGATCAAAGAGGTGAGGACCATGACACAGGCAAAAGCAGTTTCCGCAAGCGTTTCCAACGGCATCTCCCGCCGCACGGTTCTCTCGGCCGCCTTTGGCGCTGCCGCCACGGCAGCCGCGGTCAATGCCATGAGCACGCCGGCCAAGGCCGCATCCACCACCGCAACAACCGCCGGCGCCTCCGGCACTAAGGGAGAAAACACCATGGGCAGCCGCATCATCACCCGCGATGGCGTCGAGATCTATTTCAAGGACTGGGGTCCGAAGGATGGCCCGGTCGTCGTGCTCAGCCACGGCTGGCCGCTGTCGTCCGACAGCTGGGAAGCGCAGGCCTTCCACCTTGCCGCCAACGGCTTCCGCGTCGTCACCCATGACCGCCGCGGCCACGGCCGCTCGTCGCAGCCCTGGGACGGCAACGACATGGACCACTATGCCGACGACCTCGCGGATCTGATCAACGCACTCGATCTGAAGGGTGTCTTCCTTGCCGGGTTTTCGACTGGCGGCGGCGAAATCAGCCGCTATATCGGCCGCCACGGCACCAGCCGGATCGCCAGGGCCGGTTTGATCTCAGCCGTGCCGCCGCTGATGGTCAAGACC
Organism: Ensifer sp. SL37; assembly: GCF_026672675.1. Taxonomy (NCBI): domain Bacteria; kingdom Pseudomonadati; phylum Pseudomonadota; class Alphaproteobacteria; order Hyphomicrobiales; family Rhizobiaceae; genus Ensifer; species Ensifer sp. SL37. The sequence continues at coordinate 3,156,670 of NZ_JAPPRN010000006.1, forward strand.
GACAGGAACCCCGGCGGCCTACCGAAGGAAGTCTTCGACGGCCTGCAGGCGGCAAGCCTGAAGGATCGCTCGAAGCTCTACCGCGACATCGCGTCCGGTCCGTTCTTCGGCTTCAACCGCCCGGGTGCGGTCGCCTCTCAGGGCATGATCGACAGCTTCTGGCTGCAGGGCATGATGGGGGGACACAAGAACACCTATGACTCGATCGTCGCCTTCTCGCAGACCGACTTTACCGAGGACCTGAAGAAGTTCGACGTGCCGACGCTGATCATCCATGGCGACGACGACCAGATCGTGCCGATCGATGCGGCGGCACGGGCCTCGAAGACGCTGGTGCCGCATGCGGAGCTCAAGGTCTATGCCGGCGCCCCGCACGGCATCACCGACACCCACAAGGACCAGCTCAACGCCGACCTGCTCGCCTTCGCCAAGGCCTGATGGTTGTTCGCCGGTGCCGCCTCGCAGGTGGCCCCGGCACCCTATGTCAAACGCTTCAGCCAAGGATCAGAGCCATGACCTCTTCCTACAATCCCACCGACGTCTCCGGCCCCGGCCGTCGTGAATTCCTTGCAGGCACCAGTGCGCTTGCAGCCTCCGCCCTGCTGCCGAAAGGTGCCTATGCCGCAGATATCAAACGTTTCCGGCATGGCGGCTTCGATATTTCCGTCGTCAGCGACGGCTTCATCATGCTGCCGGTCAGCATCGTGCTGCCGGATGCAACGGCGGAAGAGCGGCCGGAGATCATGCGCCGGCTTGGCGGCACTCCCGAAAAGGCGCCGTTTCACACCAATATTCCGGTCATTCGCACTGGCGACGATCTGATCGTGGTCGACGACGGCTCGGGCACACGTTTCCAGGAGAGCGCCGGCAAGCTTCACGCCAATCTGCTTGCGGCCGGCATCGACCCGAGTGCGGTGACGAAGGTGGTGCTGACGCATGCCCATCCTGACCATGCGGGCGGCACCGTTGGCGCCGACGGCACGCTCGCCTTTCCGAATGCGCAGTACTTCGTTTCGGAGGGGGAATGGCGGTTCTGGACCGATCCCAACTTCGAAAAGACCATGCCGCAGGTGCTTCATGGCTTTGCCAAGGGTGCGCAGCGCGATCTCTTTGCGGTCAAGGACCGGCTGACCCTGGTGAAGCCCGGCGACGAAATCGTCAGCGGCATGCAGGTGCTCGACACGCGGGGCCACACACCCGGTCATATCTCGCTTCAGCTTTCCGGCGGTGACGGCGCCGGACATGAGGGCTTGGTGATCACGGGCGATGCGGTCACCAGCAACATCGTCTTCTTTGAGCACCCCGACTGGCATTTCGGCTTCGACACGGATGCGGAGCTGGCCTTGAAGAACCGCAAGGCCCTGATCGACCGGGCCGCGTCGGAGCGGCTGGCGCTGCTTGGCTATCATTGGGCCTATCCGGGGATCGGGCGGGCGGAGCGCAACGGGGCGGCCTATCGCTTCGTGGCGGCGGGGTGACCGCCTGGAGCCGGCAATCACTAGGACAGTTGACGGGCGCGCCTCCTGCGGGGCGCGCCCGTTTCTCTGCATTCAGAGAGCCAGTTCGCTGTCCTTGATATCGCTGATCGGCGCAAGGAACGGCAGGTCGAACGGACGCGGAGCGGTGCGTTTCGCGGTGAGCTGTGGCCAGTCGGGATTGACGAGCGCGCCGCGGCCAAGCGCGATCATGTCGGCACCGGCTTCCATCACCTCCTCGGCGCGGTCAAGATCGTGCAGGCTGCCGTTGGCGATGATGAACAGGCGCGGCGCGTGGCGGCGGGCGAGGGAAACGAGCGAGGCGTCGCCGCCCTCGAAGGCCGGCTTCCAGGCTTCGAACTCGGTCACGTGCACGAAGTCTGCCGGGCTTTCGGCGAGCGCCTCGAACACGCGGGCTGCACCTTGTTCGCGTTCTGCCCATTTGTGCCTGAAGTCGTTGACCTTACTCTGGGAGAGCCGCAGCCCCAGCGGGACGTCGGGGCCGATCGCCACGCGCACTGCCTTCAGCACTTCGAGTGACAGGCCGAGCCGCTCAACGATATCTCCACCCCAGCGATCCGCCCGCCGGTTCGAAAAGTCCGTGAAGAACTGATCGAGCAGATAGCCGTTGGCGCCGTGGATCTCGATGCCGTCGAAACCGGCAACCTCGATTGCAAACCGGGCGGCACTGGCGAACCCTTCGATCGCCTCGGCGATTTCGGCATCGCTGATCTCGCGCGGCAGGGCATAGGGGCCGTCGCCGTGATAACCGGTCAACTGGCTGCCCTTCGGCCGGACGGCGGAGGGGCCTACCGTCTCGGGCCTGTGCGGGTTGCCCTGCGCCAGCGCGCCGCCGTGCATCAGTTGTGCGAAGATTCGCCCGCCCTCCGCATGAACGGCCTCGACGATCGGTCGCCAGGCGAGAGCCTGCTCCCGGTCGGTCAGGCCCGGCTGGTCCTTGTAGGTTTGGGAATAGGCCTTGTCGGTGTAGATGCCCTCGGTCGTGATCAGGCTGAAGCCGCCGCGGGCGAAGCGCTGGTAATAGTGCTGCATGCGCTCGCTGGGCGCGCCGGCCGCCGTGGCGCTGATGCGGGTCATCGGCGCCACGGACAGGCGATTGGCGAAATCAAGCCCCTTGAGACGGGTGCCGGTGAAGGCGGGGGACGCGATGCCAAACGGTGCGTTCATGTCACTTGCCTCCATCGAGCGCGATCGCTTCGATCTCGATCAGCGCGTCTGGCGAATAGAGCGAGGAGACCTCGATGATGCTGTCGGCGGGATAGGGGGCGGAAAACCACCTGCGGCGCAGCTCGATGATCTTGGCGAAATTCTCCATGGAGCGCAGGAAGATCGTGACCTTGACGATCTTGTCTAACCCAGAGTCCGCCGCCTTGAGCGCCCGGCCGAGATTGCGGAACGCCTGTTCGGCCTGGCGGTCGAAGTCGCCGACGCCGACGAGCTTGCCGTCGTCGCCGATTGCCGCCTGACCGGAGACGAAGACGAAGCCATTGGCCTTGATCGCCTGGGAAAGCAGGAAGGGCGCGTAGGGATCCGGCTGGGTGACGACCTGTTCGAGAGACATAAGATGTCCTTTCATGCTTGAGATTTTCTCAGCTTGGCGCTGTTGCCTTCACTGTTGATCCCAATATGCTAGGCCATTCGGCGGCTGACAAAGAGTGATTTCTCAGCCGACAGATGAGCTGAGTTCATCCATTGAGGAAATCATGAGGAAGTTGCCGCCGCTCGGCGCACTCAGGGTCTTTGAAGCGGCCGCCCGGCGGATGAGCTTCAAGCTGGCGGCCGAGGAACTGAACGTCTCGGCCACTGCCGTCAGCCACCAGATCCGCCAGCTGGAGGAGATGCTGGAGACGAAGCTCTTCGAACGAGGGACGCGGCAGGTCCGGCTGACCACTGCGGGACAGGTGCTCTTTCCGGTGCTGCGTGATGGCCTCGACCGTTTCGAGCAGGCGATCGCCGACATGCGCCGGCAGGAGGCGAGCAAGGTGGCGCGGTTGACGTCCACCGTCGCCTTCGTCGCCAAGCGCCTGGCGCCGCTTGCCGGTTCCTTCCGCGAAGCCTATCCCGAGTGGACGCTGAGGCTGGACGCCTCCCACCGGATGGTCGATCTGGAGGTGGATGCGGATGCAGCGATCCGCCTTGGCGGCGGTGATTATCCGGGCCTCGTCACCGAACCGCTGTTCGCCGATCGTTTCGCCCCGGTTTGCGTGCCGCGACTGGCGCCGGCCAGTGCCGCGGACCTCAAGCACGCGACGCTCATCCACTACGATTGGGGCACGCTGCGCCGCCACGATGCGCGCGCGCCGGTCTGGCGGCAATGGCTGGAACGGGCTGGCGCCACCGATGTCGAGGCCGGCGCGGGGCTTTCCTTTACCGACGAGATCCATGCCGTGCAGTCGGCCATCGCCGGGCAGGGCATTGCCCTCTTGAGCCTCACGCTGGTCGCCGAGGAGCTTGCCTCCGGCATTCTCGTCCAGCCGTTCGACCTGACGCTGGAAAGCGACCGATACGACCTGGTCTACAGTCCGCGCATGGCGGACCGGCCAGCGACCCGCGTGCTTCGCGATTGGGTGCACGCGCAGTTCAGCGGCGATGCCTGATCCGTGAGGTGATCTCGTTCAGTCGTCGAATCCGAGGAAGTCCGGCGCCCAACGGCGACTGGTGAGGCGCAACGAACGGTCGGGCTCGATGATATAGGTCTCGTAGACCTTGCGGCCGTAGGAATCGATGAACTGGTGCGGGACGATGCTGCCGACGGGTGCCTTCTTCAGCTTGGTACGCGGTTGCCCGCCATAGGTGATGCTGCCGGGAATCGGTTGCATGTTCGGCGAGTAACCGTAGCTGATGTCGGGGCCGGTGGTCGCCGTGCAGCCACTGAGAAGCAGCACGACGGAGAGGGCGGCAAAAGCGTGTTTCATGTCGGCGATCCTCAGAATGGCTGAGCCTGGCCCACACGGCGTCAAGCGTCAGGCGGAAACGCCTTGGACGATCGTTGCCGGTGCGGTCCAGCACTCTCTTCTAAAGTGTAGCGCTTAAACGGAAATTTCCAAGTTCTGTCATGCGGATTCCGGCAAGCAATGCTTGCAAATGTTCACGGCTTGTCCCAGTTGTGGAATGCCTGACCGCGACAGTTGCGGCGGGCTTGCGCGCAACCTGGCGTTCGGGTGCGTTCCGAGCTTTTTTGGACGCGCCTTTGGGGGCGAAATGGCAGCGTGGCACTATGTGATCGGGTCGAGCGACACGGGCCCGTGAGCGACAACATTTTGCTGGTGATGATCGCGCGGGACGAGCTTTCACCGGATGTGCTGGTTTGGCGGCAGGGACACGGGGAGCGGATCCCGGCCTGCGACATGGCCGAAATCAAAGCGGCCTCCGCCGCGCGACGCCAGGACCCGGACCGTCCGCCGACGTGCCGCCGCCAGTGCCCGAATATCCACTTGCCCGGCCATGGCCCCGTTTTCTGGCGCGCATTTTCGACATGCTGCTGCTTTACATACCGGCTGCCTTGGTGGCCCGCATCGCCCCGATGCGGACCTTCGTCAATCCGGTGATAAGCAGGCAGACGACGTTCGGGGCCGCCTGGCACGTCGAGGATCTCTCGCGCGACAACATGCTCTTTGCGATCAGCTCGGACCAGACAGGCGGCGTCTATTTCGGGCACGAGCAGGTCCTGGCAACAATGAACGAACGGCCAAATGCCGAGGTGCTCGCCGAACTGCAGGCGAGGGCGGGATACGAGGCGAGCGCGGACTGGACGCCGATTATGATCAACGGCCAAGGGGCGCCTGGCGATGAAGTCGCTCAAGGAACCGGACGCCACCGCCGAGATAACCATTGCGCTGCGCGGGCGAGACGCCTGGCGGATGGTTAGATTTCTGATGAAGGGCAAGAAGCGGGACGAGGCGATCGATACGCTGGAGACGGCCGTATTCGGGACCATCGAGTAGCGGGCGGCAGGGGCTGTCGCCTCGCCGCCGGGCGCGGCCGGCGGTCCATGCGCTTCGCACTCATGCCCAGATTTGTCGCTGAGATGAATTCCGATTTGCCGAAACATGGGTTACGTCTTGTGTGAACTTCTGCGCGGATTGCGCGTTTCGGCTTGTGTCGGCCGCACGTTCCGTCCCGCCCAGTCTCTTTGCTGAACCCGGATATTGCATGACCGCCGAACAGTCTCTCGCGTTTCTCGTCATCGGCGCCATGATGGTCTTCTTTATCTGGGGGCGGTTTCGATACGACGTGATCGCCTGTTCGGCGCTGATGCTGGCGGTCGCCGTCGGCATCGTGCCTTACGATCATGCCTTCGATGGTTTCAGCGACGACATCGTCATCATCGTCGGCAGCGCCCTGATCGTCAGCGCCGGGGTGGCGCGCTCGGGGATCGTCGACGCCGCCATCCAGCGGTTCCTGCCGAACATCTCATCGGTCCGGGCCCAGCTCGCACTGCTGGTCATCACGGTGACAGTGCTTTCCGCCTTCATCAAGAACATCGGGGCGCTGGCAATCATGCTGCCGGTCGCCTTCCAGTTTGCCCGGCGGTCGAATGTCCAGCCTTCGGTCTTCCTGATGCCGATGGCCTTCGGCTCGCTGATCGGTGGGCTGATGACCCAGGTCGGCACGTCGCCGAACATCGTCGTCTCACGGGTGCGCCAGGAGCTGACCGGCGAGAGCTTCACGATGTTCGACTTCACGCCCGTCGGCGCGACGCTGGCGCTGGTCGGCTGCATCTTCCTGCTCTTTGCCTACAAGCTGGTGCCGCAGCGCTCCAGCAGCCAGGTCTCCGTCCATTCGGCGATCGAGATCACCGATTATACGTCCGAGGCGGTTGTTGCCGCCGGTTCGCCGGCGATCGGCAAGGCGCTCAGCAATCTGGTGAAACTGGGCGACGGCGGCGCCGTCGTCATCGCCATCTTTCGCCGCGGCCTGCATCTGGCGCCGCTTCCCGACGTTACCCTCGAAGCCGAGGACATCCTGATTTTTGAAGGCGGTCCGGGAGCGCTCGATCGCATCGTCTCGCAAGGCAAGCTGAAGATTGCCGGCGACCGCGCGCCGCATGGGCGGGAAAAGGCCGGGGACGAGATCGAGGCGATCGAAGCTGTCGTCGGCAGCGGTTCGCCGCTCGAGGGCATGTCGGCACAGCGCCTGGCGCTGTTCAACACCCACAACATCAACCTGCTCGCCGTCAGCCGCCAGGGCGAGAGGCTGAAGCAGCGGCTCGGCAGCATTCGCTTGAGGGCAGGCGACATCATTGTGCTGCAGGGCGCGCGGCGCGAACTGACGCTCTTCCTGCAGGAGTTCGGCTGCCTGCCGCTGGCGCAGCGCGAGATCCTGCTTGGCACGACGCGAAAGGCACCGCTGCCGCTTCTGGTTCTGGCGGCCGCGATGGGCTCAACGGCAGTTGGACTTGTACCGGTGCCGATCGCCTTTTTCGCGGCGGCCCTCGCCATGGTCGTCTTCCGCATCATCCCCTTGCGCGATTTTTATCGCTCGGTCGATGGGCCGATCCTGGTGATGCTGGCGGCGCTGATCCCGGTGAGCGATTCCTTGCGCACGACCGGGGGCACCGATGTCATTGCGGCCTGGCTCGGCACGGTTGCCGCAGGCCTGCCGCCGGCCGGCGCGCTGACGATCATCCTGCTTGCCGCCATGGCGGTGACGCCGTTCCTCAACAATGCCGCCACCGTGCTCGTTATGGCGCCGATCGCCGCGAGTTTCGCCGGCGCGCTCGGCTACAAGCCGGAAGCCTTCCTGATGGCAGTTGCCATCGGCGCCGGCTGCGATTTCCTCACGCCCATCGGCCACCAGTGCAACACGCTGGTCATGGGGCCGGGCGGCTACAAGTTCAGCGACTATCCGCGCCTCGGCCTTCCGCTGTCGGTGGTGATCGTGATCGTCAGCATCCCGACACTGATGCTGGTGTGGCCGCTGCGCTAGGTGTGGTGCGAGTGGCGCCTCGCCCGCAGGGATGCTCGCATAAATAGCCGCTACCGTGTACAGGTAGACGCGCGGTAGCGCCCGCCGCAGATTTGCCTATCCGTGAGCGACAACAGGGAGAAGATGGCATGAGCCCCAAGCCCACCGGCCACGTCAGTGGCAATGACCTGATCCTGACGCGCACGTTTCATGCACCCGTCGCCGACGTCTGGACGAGCGTGACAAAGTCCGAGAGCACCGCGCTCTGGTTCGGCCGCTGGGAAGGCGAAGCGGGGCCCGGCAAGACCGTGCGGCTGCAACTGCTCCATGAGAAAAGCCAGCCATGGACGGATGTCCTGATCGAGGAGTGCGCCGCGCCGCACCGCCTGGTCGTGGTGATGAAGGATGACGCCGGCGAGTGGCGTATCGCGTTGACGTTTACGCAGACGGGGGGCACGACGGAGCTGCGCCTGGTTCAACATTTGAGCGACCCGAAACTCGCAGGCGACGTCGGGCCGGGCTGGGAATATTACCTCGATATGCTGGTCGCCGCGCGCGCCGGCAAGGCTTTGCCGTCATTTTCGGACTATTATCCGGCGCAGAAAGCGCACTTTCTGGAAGGCGTCTAGCCCCTGGCGGTCGGCAGTCGGACGGGCGCGTTCGACACAATTTGCGGGCGCTGCCGCTGTGGGCCGCGCGTTCTTGTGTCGTAACGAGAGGGCGCGCCGCGGCGGCGTTGTCCGGGTCGGCTGGCCCCCTCACAACCGCAACGTCTCGCAGTTCGACACCGAGCGGAGCCTCCCTGCGCTACGCCAGAACGGTGACGAGAACCGCGCCCCAGAGCGCCAGCAGCACGTTGCCGATCGCGTAGCCGAGACCGTAGCCGAGTGTCGGGACCTTGCTTCCGGCCGCTTCCTGCACGGCGGCAAGCGCCGGGGCTGAGGTTCCGGCGCCACAGCAGGTACCGGCGAGCACGCCTTCGTTCATGCCGAAGACCCAGCGGCCGAGCGCAAGTGCGGCCAGATGCGAGATCAGGCAGATCAGCAGGCTGGCGATGACCAGCGCCGGGCCGGACTGGACGAGGCCGGCGACAAAACTCGGGCCGGCCGAGATGCCGACGCAGGCGATGAAGGCGCAGAGCCCGACGCTGTCGAAGAACCACAGGGTTGCCTCCGGCACGAAACCGAAGGTGCGCCGGACCGAGCGCAGCCAGCCGGCGCAAAGGCCCGCGATCAGCACGCCGACGGCGACGCCGAGGCCGATTTCGAGCGCGCCGAGTTTCAGGGCAGGGATGCCGATGAGGCCGCCGAGGAAGATGAAGACGCCGACAAAGACCATGTCGGTTGCGGTGGTCTCACGGTCGGCATAGCCGAGCAGCTTCGCCACCTCCTCGACATGGCGTCTGGCGCCGGCAATCGACATCACGTCGCCACGGCGGACGGTGAGGCCAGGAAAGATCGGGATCGGCTGGCCGGCGCGCAGGATGCCGCGCAGGAACACCGAGCGCGCTTCCGGCTGCTGCCTCAGCTGCCACAGGCGTTTTCCCGCAACCTCCTTGTTCGTCACCACGATATCGAGCACTTCAACCGGGATATCGAGCAGCGTGCGGTCGTCGATCTCGGTGCCGATCCGACTGGAATATTCGACGAGGAAGCCGCGAAGACCGGCAACGGCGATGATGTCTCCAGCCTGCAGGCGCTCCTTGGGCGTTGGGGTGATGATCTCCTCGCCCCGGCGGATCTGCTCGATATAGGCCTTCTGGTTTTCGGGAACGCGCGCTTCGGCTTCCGCGACCGTCAGCCCCACGAGGGCGTCGGCGATGACGAAGGCGCGCGCCTCGATTTCGCGCCGTGCGGTGTCGCCGCTCGTCTGCGGCGCGATCTTCAGTTCGGCTTCTAGCTCGGCGCAGGCCTCCTTGAGGCTACGGCCGAACATCCGCGGCGCCAGTTGCGACTGGACGAGGATGGCGGTGACGACACCGACGAGATAGGCGACGGCAAACCCGGTCGCCACGGCGGATTCGAACTGGCTCGCCGCTTCCGGCGTCGGTGCCGTTTTGCGGAAGGTGTCGATCGCCACGCCGACAGTCGCCGATTCCGTCGCGCCGCCGGCGAGCACGCCGGCTGCGGTTCCAAGATCGAAGCCAAAGAGCATCGAGAGCACGATCGCAACGGCGAGCGCGACGACGCAGAGCGTGACGGTGACGGCGATCTGCGGCAGCGCGTCGGCGTTGAGGCTCTGGAAGAATTGCGGGCCGGTGCGGTAGCCGATTGCAAAGAGGAAGAGCAGGAAGAACGCCTGCTTGACGTCGTTGGAGAGCACAGCACCGGTCTGGCCGATCAGCACGCCCGCCAGCAGGCAGCCGGTGACGGCGCCGATGGTGACACCGAAGATGGTGATCTTGCCGACCGCGTAGCCGATGCCGAGCGCGAGGAACAGGGCAAGCTCCGGATGCGCCCGCAGGATGCTGAACAGGTGGTCGATCACGCGGCGGTTCCTCCCGGTGCCAAGCCGAAGAAAGCCGCTTCAGCTGGATGATGCGCTGGTCGCTGAGCCGGCGGAAAGAAAGTCGCCAGCCGGAGATGCGGGGATGCTTGTCGGCCGAGGGAAACACTGGCCAGGCGTTGGGGAAGGGCGGCCGGCATGGCTGCCGGCCGCCCGATCGGCTAGCTGATCTTCAGGCCTTTGGCGGCCTGGTAGGTCTGGACGTAACCGCGCGCCACCGAGCGCACGGCGCGGCCAATCTGCGAATAGGCTTCGTCATTGAGGTTGGCGAAGGAGACGCGTGCCGACCAGCTCGGCGCATCGAAACCCGAGCCGTTGAGCAGCACGATGCCGTGGTCCTCGGCAAGCCGGAAGGGAATGTCGAGCGGGTGGATGTTGTCCTTCACCCAGGTGACGACATCCTCGCCGACATATTTGCGCAGCCAGAACTCGAAGTCGATGATGCCGTAATAGTGGTCGAAATAGATGCCCGGATTGGACTCGACCCCCATGCCCTCGATCAGGTTCCAGAAGCGCTTGGTGCAGATGGCGATGCAGGCCTTCTGGTAAGCCTTCTCGACGTCCATCAGCTCGACCAGGCCGAAGAGCGTCATCATCACCTGCTGGGGCAGCGACAGGCCGGCGGTGTGGTTCAGCGCCACGTCGCGGCTGTCGGCGACGATGCGGTCGATGAACTTCACCTCGCGCGGCTTCGGCGTCATCGCCTTGTAGCGTTTTTCGAGGAGCTTCTGGATCGGTTCACCATGGGCCTTGATCTTCTCGTCGAAGATGTTGTCCTCGGCGACGGCAATGACGCCGAGGCGCCAGCCGGTGCAGCCGAAGTACTTCGAATAGGAGTAGACGCCGATCGTGTTGCGCGGCAGATGCCCAAGCAGCGACTGGAAGCCCGGAACGAAGGTGCCGTAGACGTCGTCCGTCAGCACGATCAGGTCGGGGCGCTTCTTGTTGACGAGGTCGACAAGGCGCTTGATCGAATCCGGATCCATCGCCACGGCGGACGGGTTGCCGGGGTTGACCAGGAACAACGCCTTCACCTTGGGGTTCTCCAGCGCCTTGATGTCTTCGTCGGTGAACTGGAACCGGTCCTCCTGCTCGGCGCTGACGTTGATGGTCTTGAGATCGTAGTCCTCCAGCTCCGGCATTTCGAGATAGGGCGTGAAGATCGGCGTTCCGAGCGCGATCGTGTCGCCGGCGTTAAGCAGGCGGGCGTTCTTCAGTGCCTTGAAGATGTAGCACATGGCGGCAGTGCCGCCTTCGACCGGGTAAAGGTCGAACTTTGCCTTCGGTCGGTGGCCGGCGCACATCGCCCACATCAGGTATTCGTGGGTTATGATCTCGTTGTGGTGCAGCGCCCGATCGGGAACCGGATAGTTGTCGCCGATGATCGAGTCCGTGAGCTCGTGCACGAAGGCGTCCGCATCGAAGCGGAAGGTGGTGATGGCGTAGTTGACGGCGTCGGAAAGCGTCTTTGCCGGCGGGATGCCTTCATCCTCTTCGTCCCAGTCAGCCGTGTTTTGCAGCAGCTTCTTCGTCCACTTTTCGAACCGCGCGTGGGCGCCGTCCTTCGGCGGCATGCCGGCCACGCCGGCCTTCGGGTCGTAATAGGCGCGCTTGGCTTCCGTCAGCGCAAACTGGCCGAGCAGGAAGAAGGCCTCGCGAGCGCGTGTCGCCGTCCAGTTCGGGTTGCCGCGGCCGGCATTGAGGAAAGCCTTGGCGGATTTCTGTGAGCTCGACTTGGCGAGCTTGATCAGTTCGTCCTTGATTTCGAACGGGCTGAGATCGGATAGGCTGTCGTAGAAATTTCTGTCCAACATGGTCCACACTCCCTGTGATCTATGCATTTTGAACGATGGTCGGCTTCGCCCGTTCGCCTCAGGCGAGCATAATGACGATGACGAGGCCGAAGATGGTCAGCAGCGTGTTTCCGATGGCGTAGGGCATGCCGTAGCCGAGCGCCGGCACCTTGCTCTTGGCCGCCTCCTGGATCATGCCGAGCGCTGCCGTCGTCGTTCGCACACCGGCGCAGGCGCCAAACAGGATCGCCGGGTGGAACTTGAAGACATAGTGGCCGAGGAGCACCGAGGCGATCATCGGGATCGACGTGGCGACCACGCCCCAGATGAACAGCGAAATGCCGACCTCCTGCAGGCCTGCGACAAAGCCCGGGCCGGCGCCGATCCCGACGACGGCGATGAAGATGTTGAGGCCGAGCGTGTTCATCAGCCACAGCGCCGGTGACGGGATGCGGCCGAAGGCGGGGTAGGTGGTGCGCAGCCAGCCGAGCACGAGGCCGGCCAGAAGCGCGCCGCCGGAGGTCGAAAGGCCGATCGGGATACCGCCGATCGTGATCGTCAGCGCACCGATCATCGCGCCGATGAAAAGCCCCCAGCCGAGAAAGGCGATGTCGGTCGTCTCGACAGGCCGGTCGGCAAAGCCGAGCGCCTTGATCGCCGCTTCGACATGGCGTTTCGCGCCACCGATGGTGACGATGTCGCCGCGCTCGACCGTCGTCCCGGGCAGCACCGGGATCTCGACCAGCGAGCGGATGATCTTGCGGGCATAGACGCCGCGCGCCCAATCCATGGTGCTGACTTCCGCCAGCGTCTTGCCGGCGAGCGCCTTGCTGGTCACGTAGACATCGAGGACTTCGGCTTCCGCGTTGAGCAGCTCCTTGTCCTCGACCTCGAGCAGCTTGTTGTCCAGGTTTTCGACGAGCAGCGAACGCCGGCCCGAAAAGGCGACGACGTCGCCCGGCTGCAGCACGGTGTTGCCATCGGCCTCGATGATCTGGTCGCCGCGCCGCAGGCGCTCGACGAAGACGCGGATCCCGGGAAGGATGTCCTTGACCGGTTTCCCGGTGAGCCCGCTTGCCGCGTCGACGCGATAGGCCCGGAGGCCGAAGTCGTGATAGGCGCGGGTAATGCCGGGCTCACTGCTTTCGCTGCCACCGCCGAGCTTGGCCTCGTATTCGCGGCAGGCCGCCGGAAGGTCGATGCCAAGAAGCTTGGGACCGAGCTGGGCGAGGATGATCGCCGAGCCGATCGTGCCCCAGATATAGGTCACCGCATAGGCGATCGGGATCTGGTCGGCAAAGGTCTTGGCCTGCTCCGGCGTCAGCCCGAGCGAATTGATCTGGTCGGTCGCAACCCCGATTGCAGCCGAGATCGTCTGCGAGCCGGCATACATGCCGGCGCCATAGCCGAGCGGCAGCCCGGCAATCAGCGCGCAGAGATAGGGAACGACGAGGCACAGCACCAGCACGGAGAGCGCAAAGGCGATCTGTTTCGGTCCATCGGTGCTCAAGCCCCGCACGAATTGCGGCCCGACGCCGTAGCCGACGGCGAAGAGGAAAATCAAAAACAGGGTGGATTTCAGGTCGCCGGAAACCTGGATACCCAGCTGTCCGATGAGAACGCCCGCAAGCAGCGTGGCGGTGACATTTCCAAGGTTGAACCCCGCGACCTTGATCGGACCGATGAGGAAGCCGATGCCGAGGGCGAGGAAGACGGCGACAGGCGGATAGGTCCGAAGCGTGTCGACGAAGAAATCAATGGGATTCACTGATGCTATTCCCCTCTGAAAGTTGAGTTGCCGTCACTTCATTTCGGGATCTGCGCGGCTAAGTTGAGCTTGTTTCCGAGGCTTGTCGATGCCCAATCTTAATCCCGGCAATTGTCGCTTCGGTCGTCGAAATTCTCAACGGGCATAGGGTTACGTGAGCGTAACGTATGTTACATTTCAGCGTTTTTGCTTGGGGTTGGGGATCGAGGCCGCCGCGATGTGTCGGTCGCATTCGATCGCAAGACCGCGGCACTGGCCCGGATCGCGATGGCACTTCAACTCTGGTGTTGTAATTCGTAACGTTATCTCCCAACGTGAAGCATGAGGCGTTTTCTCTTGGTTATGCTTGGAAAAGTTGCTGGGCACGGAACGGCGCGTCTTGCTGCTTGCGATAGGGGCGGCAGAACTTCGAGGGCTTGAGAAAAAAGCGGTGTCGTCTCCGCAAGGCGGCCGGTTCGTAAGGTGACGAGGAGGGGAAGCAATGATGGACGAGGTTATCCGAAGGCTCGGCGCACTTGGCGTTGAGCTCCCGACGCCGCCGAGGCCGCTCGGCGCCTACCGCGCGGTGATCGAGGCGGGTGAGATGCTTCATGTTTCGATGCAGGGGCCATTGCTGGACGGGCGCTTCGTGCATACGGGGCTGCTCGGGCGCGATGTGACCATCGACGAGGGGCGCAAGGCCGCAGAGTTGGCAGTGCTCAACGCGCTGGCGCAGATCCATGAGCATCTCGGCCGTTTCGAGCGTATTCGCCAGATCGTCCGGCTGGAGGGACATGTCGCCTGCACTGAGGATTTCCTGGAGCACCCGAAGGTCCTCGACGGTGCTTCCGAGCTTCTGGCGGCCGCCTTTGGCGAAAGGGCTGGCCATGTTCGCTCCGTCTGCGGCGTGCGCAACCTGCCGGGCAACGCCTCTGTCGCGGTGACGCTGACGGCCGAACTCTTGCCGCCGGAGTTCTGAGGTAGCACGGCACGTCTTTTAGCGGAAAGGTGGTCGCTATCGCGGGCGTCGGATTGTGTCCGGCGCCCAATTTTCGGCTTGCGCTACGTAATGTTATTTTATAACAAATCTCGCATGACGAAACGCCGCATGTTGATAGATCCCTCCCGCCTGTGTCGTGCGGTTGTCTCATCCGCCGATTCATGCGAGGAAGGCGTTGATGGTGCTGCGTCCGCGACAATGCGGAAGCGGCTGAAAAGGGAACACGGAACGGACGACCCTGATGGGGCCGAGACCGTGGCTGCCCCCGCAACTGTGAGCGGAAAGCGCATTCACACCATGTCACTGGTCGAAGACCGGGAAGACGTGGATGCGCCACGACCCGCGAGCCAGGAGACCTGCCATCGAACCGATCAACCACAACGGACGGGGTGTTCCGATGGAAAAGAACTGGCTTTCATACGACGGTTTTCCGTCCTCTTGCCGTTTCGCCATCTCTTGCCGTCAGTCCGGCGGAGGGCAGGAATGGCTGAGCCGAATTTCCGACAGCACAAGATAACGGTCTGCACCGATTGCCGCTTCACCGGCGGCCCATGCGTGCCCGGTGCCGAGCTGATCAAGCGGCTCAACCTGAGCATCGCAGCGCTCGGCGCACCGCTCGATCGCGACTTCTCGATCGCCGGAACGGTCTGCATGGCGGCCTGCACGCGGCCCTGCACCATCGCCTTCCAGGCAACGGGGAAGGCGACCTATCTCTTCGGCGACGTCTCGCCGGAAGAGGACATCGACGATCTCGTGCGCTTTGCCACAACCTATGCCGAGCGTGGCGATGGCATGACGCGGGCGGCGGAACGGCCGCGCGGGCTGAAAGGCAAGACGCTTGCCCGCATTCCCGCGGCGATGCTCGTCTCCGAAGATCTTGGCGGGCACTTCCAATGAGGTCGCGCAGAGGAACGAACCCATGAGCTGCAACGCGACGGGTGCAGCCCTCACGGTCGAGGGCCTTCGCTGGGGGCCGCGTTCGGGCCTGACGCTGGTCAACGACATCGGCTTTGCGATCGCGGCCGGCAGCCGGCTTGCGATCCTCGGGCCGAATGGCGCCGGCAAAACCTCGCTTCTGCGCTGCCTCTACCGGGCGGTGCAGCCGAATGCCGGCCGTGTTTCGGTCGATGGCGTCGATCTCTGGTCGATCTCGGCCCGCGAGGCGGCAAGGACAATCGCCGTCGTCTTGCAGGAGATGCCCGGCGATTTTCCCTTCAGCGTGCGCGACGTCGTGATGATGGGACGCATTCCGCGGCGGGAGGGCTTGAGCGGCTGGAACGATTTCGACCGCCAGCGGGTGCAGCATGCGCTCGCGCATCTCGATCTTGCCCATCTTGCCGGTCGCCAGTTCTCGACGCTTTCGGGCGGTGAGAAGCAGCGGGTGCTGATCGCCCGCGCGCTGGCACAGGAACCGCGCATCATCATCCTCGACGAGCCGACGAACCATCTCGACATCCGCCACCAGCTCGAAATCCTCGAGCTCTTGCAGACGCTGAAACTGACAATCGTCTCGACGCTGCACGACATCAATCTCGCCGCCGAGTTTGCGACAGATGTCGCGATCTTGACCGCCGGGCGGCTGACGGCCTTCGGCCCGCCCGAAGAGGTGCTCAGCCCCGGCGAGCTTTCGGCCGCCTTCGGCGTCACCGCCACCGTTCACAATGCCGCTGCCGGCGGCGCCCGCTTTTCCTTTTCACTTCCTCGACAGGGATCGATTTCATGAAGATCAATATTGCCCCATTTTCCCTTCTTTTCGTGCTTGCCGCCGCCACGCCGGCGCTGGCCTATCCGGTCACCGTCAAGAGCTGCAACCGCGAGGTGACCTTCGACGCGGCGCCGAAGCGCGCGATCGCCAACGACGTCAACCTGGTGGAGATGATGCTGGCGCTGAGGCTCCAGGACCGCATGGTCGGCTATACCGGCGTCTCCGGCTGGAAGACGCTGGACGAGAAGCTGCGCGAAGGCGTCAAGGAACTGCCGGAGCTTTCGGAGAAATATCCGACCAAGGAAGTGCTGCTCAACGCCGATGCCGATTTCCTCTTTGCCGGCTGGAACTACGGCATGAAGGTCGGCGGCGAGGTCACGCCCGAGACATTGGCGCCCTTCAAGATCGGCGTCTACGAGCTGACCGAATCCTGCATCCACGTGATGGCCAAGCAGAAGCCTGATATGAACGACATGTTCGTCGATCTTCTCAATCTCGGCCGCATCTTCGGCGTCGATGACCTTGCCCCCAAGTTTTATCCAGTTTTGAGTTTGCTCCAGCGGTTTTGGGTTGCTGTATTGGGGGCGGTAGCGGCGGGTTGCGGTGCGGAGCCATTCCGGCTGCGCAGCACCGCATCACGTCGCGGGTTGATTGTCTGAGCGAACTCGGCAGGTGTCATCCAGCCGAGTCCAGAGTGTGGTCGATGATCGTTGTAATCGCTGCGCCAGTTTGAAAGCGCCGATCGAGCATGGGCCAGTGACGAGAAGAGCGTCTCATTCAAGAGCTCGTCGCGCAGCCGCCCATTGAAGCTTTCGATGAAGGCGTTCTGGATCGGCTTGCCCGGCGCGATGTAGTGCCAATCCGCCTTGCTCCGATCCGTCCATTGCAGGATCGCGTTACTGGTGAACTCACTGCCATTGTCGCTGACGATCATCTTCGGCTTGCCTCGTCCCTCGATGATCCGATCCAGCTCACGGGCGACCCGCAGGCCGGAGAGCGACGTGTCGGCGACGAGAGCCAGGCATTCCCTGGTGCAATCGTCGACGACCGTCAGAATCCGGAACCTGCGGCCATCGGTGAGTTGATCCGACACGAAGTCCAGTGACCAGCGATCATTGGCGGCAAGCGGGATCAGCATCGGTGCTCGTGTGCCTATCGCTCGTTTCCGACCGCCGCGCTTGCGCACCGTCAGCTTCTCTTCCCGATAGAGCCGGAAGAGCCGCTTGTGGTTCACAAGGTGACCCTCACGCCTGAGCAGCACATGAAGGCGTCGATATCCAAAGCGGCGGCGTTCATGCGCCAGCGCCTTCATCCGCTCGCGAAGGTCATGGTCATCGCTGCGCCTGGTTTCGTAACGGATCATCATCCGGCAAAAGCCGATGGCTTTACACGCCCGCCGTTCGCTCATCTGGTGGTGATCCATCAGATGAGCGACAGCTTTCCGCCTTGCTGCGGGCGTCACCACTTCTTTCCCAAAAGGTCTTTCAAGGCCGCATTGTCGAGCATCGCATCTGCCAGGAGCCGTTTCAGCTTCGTGTTCTCGTCTTCCAGCGTCTTCAGCCGCTTGGCTTCGGATACGTCCATGCCGCCGAATTTGGCCTTCCATTTATAGATGCTGGCATCGCTGACGCCGTGCTTGCGGCAAAGCTCCGAGACGGGCGTGCCAGCCTCGTGCTCCTTCAAAATGACGATGATCTGTTCGTCTGTGAAACGGTTGCGCTTCATTCCCTGGTCCTCTCAATGGGCCAGAGCTTACTTCAAAATGGATTATTTCAACGGGGCAAGGTCATCGAGGATCGCGCCGAGACGCTGGTTGACGGCTATCGCCGCCAGCTTGCCGAGATCACCAAGGCGAACGCCGGCAAGGCTAACCCGACGCGGGTCTTCGTCTATGATTCCGGCGAAGAGAAGCCGTTTACTTCCGGCCGCTTCGGCATTCCGACGGCGATGATCGAGGCCGCCGGCGGCGCCAACATCATGGACGACGTGGAAAAGAGCTGGGTGGAAATCTCCTGGGAACCGGTGATCGAGCGCAACCCGGAAGTGGTGGTCATCGTCAACTACGGCGAGGTGAAGGCCGAGGACAAGATCGCCTTCATGAAGAACAATGCAGCCTTCAAGAATGTCGATGCCGTCAAGAACGATCGCTTCGTCGTGCTCGATTATGTCGAAGCGACGCCAGGCCCGCGCAACATCGACGCCATTGCCAGGCTTGCCAAGGCCTTTCAGGGCGAGGGCCTGTAAGCGATGCTGGCTGAGGATGCGTCGCCTGGTCCCGTCGCCGTTTCACGCCTAGCGCCGGCACGGGCGCTGAAGGCGGGTGCCGGTCTCATGACGGCGCTTTTGCTGCTGGCCTTGACCGTCACGGCCGGCGTATCGCTCGGCTCGGCGCCGATCCCGGTTGCGACCGTCTGGTCGATCATCGCCAGCAAGATTTCTCCGGGCAGCGTCGAGGCTTTCTGGTCGGCGGGGCGCGAGAGCATCGTCTGGGACGTGCGCCTGCCGCGCGTCATGCTGGCGGGCCTCGTCGGCGCCGGGCTGGGGCTGACTGGCGCCGTGCTGCAGGCGGTCACGCGCAATCCACTTGCCGATCCGCATCTGCTCGGCGTTTCCTCCGGCGGCGCGCTCGGCGCGATCGTGGCGCTGCTGCACACCGGCATGATCCTCGGTCTTGCCACGGTGCCGCTCTTTGCCTTTGCCGGCGCGCTGCTCGCAACCGTGCTCGTCGCCTTCGTCTCCCGCGTGCTCGGGAGCAGCGCCGACCGTCTCGTGCTGGCCGGCGTCGCGGTCGCCTTCGTCTTGACATCCGTCGGCAACCTCATGATTTTCCTTGGGGACCCGAGGGCGAACCATACGGTCATCTTCTGGATGCTCGGCGGTCTTGGCCTGGCGCAATGGTCGCAGCTCGTCTATCCCGGCGTGGTGCTTTTCGCCTCCCTCGGCTGGCTGATGATCCGGGCGCGCGAAATCAATGCGCTCGCCATGGGCGACGAAACCGCGATGACGCTCGGCATTCCCGTGCGCCGCTTCCGGCTGACGCTGTTCGTCGTCACCGCACTTCTGACCGGGGTGATGGTCGCCTTTTCCGGCGCGATCGGTTTCGTCGGGCTGATGGTGCCGCATTTCGTGCGGCTTCTGGCCGGCAGCGACAACGTGCGGGTCATTCCGCTCTCGGCCTTCTTCGGGGCGCTGACGCTCATCCTTGCGGATCTGGCGGCCCGCGTCATCATGGCGCCGGAGGACATGCCGATCGGCGTCGTCACCGGGCTCGTCGGCGGCATCGCCTTCATTGCCATCCTGAAGCGACGCGCGTAAGGCGGGTAGGAACACGTTATGGACAAGGGCCGGTTCCGGCCTATGTGTTAGCGCAGCCGAGGGATCGACGATTGGCCCGCATGTGAGGAGCATATGGCGAACGAAGCTGACATCTGCACGCCGCAGGACGTTCTGAATTTCTGGTTTGGCGAACTCACCTATGACGACTGGTTCGGGACGAGCCACGAACTCGACCAGGCCTGTATCAGCCGCTTCCAGGCGTCGCACCTGGCGCTGGCCCGTGGTGTCGACGAGATCTGGCGCGCGAGCCCGGAAAACCGGCTGGCGGCGATCGTGCTTTTGGACCAGATGCCGCGCAACATGTTTCGCGGCACGCCGCTCGCCTTTGCCACCGATTGCCTGGCACTGCACGAGGCCAAGCTCGCCGTTGGCGCCGGTGCCGACATGGCGATCAAGCCGGAATGGCGCGCCTTCGTCTATCTGCCCTTCGAGCATTCGGAAAACCTTACCGACCAGACCATGTCGGTGAAGCTCTTTACCGAGCTCGGCGATGCCGATTATCTCGACTATGCCATCCGGCACCGCGAGGTGATCGAGCAGTTCGGTCGTTTCCCGCATCGCAACGCCTTCCTGGCGCGGCCCTCGACGGAGGCCGAACTTGCCTATCTGGCGCAGCCCGGCGCCGGTTTTTAACGGGAAAGCGGGCGCTGACGGGGATTTATCGCCGTTCTTTGCATCTTTCCGCCGTCTTTCGTATTCACATCGAAACGTGAAGACGGCCGGAGCGATTCCGGACCACGGTCTCAATCTGCAAGGATCATGAAATTGCGTTCTGTCGGAAAACTGCCCGCCATTCTCGTCTGCCTGCTGGCGCTTGCCGTGGGCGGCCCGGTCATGGCCCAGAAGGCGGCGCAGCCGACAGCGCAACAAACCGCACAGGCAAACGGGCAGGCGGGCCAGAAATCGACACAGCCGGCGCAATCGCCGCAAGGGGCACAATCGTCCCAGACCGCCGCCCAGCCTGCTGCCGGCAAGCCGGCGCAGGAGGCGCAGCCAGCGGAGAACGGGGCGACCCCCGGTGCCACGGAACCTGCGGCGACAACCACACAGCCTGCCCAGAATGCCCAGCCGGCGGCCGATGCCTTGCCGGCGGATGCGACGCCGCCGGCCCAGAGCCAGGCGGCCGAGCAGCTGACCAAGGCCGACGAGGAACTGAAGGGACTGACCGAACGGGTCGAGAAAGCCAAGGACGACGACATCGTGCTTGCCGACCTCAAGGTTCAGGTCGACGCGCTCGCCAAACAGATCATCGGCGTTTCGGTTTCGACCCGCCCGCGCCTCGACGAAATCAAGGCGCGGCTGACCGAACTTGGCGATCCGCCGGCCGAGGGGCAACCGCCCGAAGCCGACATTGTGACGGCCGAGCGCAAGCGGCTGATGGCCGAACGTGGTGCCATCAATGCGCTGACCGGCGAGGCGGAAGGCCTGTCGGTGCAGGCGACGAAGCTGTCCAACGCCATTACCGCGACAAGGCGCGCGCTGTTTTCCAATACGCTCCTGAAGAACACCGAAGTGTCGACCGGAATGTTCGACGACGCGCTGACGGCGACGGCGGACGAGACCCGGGTGCTGTCGCGCAGCGTCGGGAGCTGGCTGAGCTTTGCCTGGAACTACAAGCGCGTGCCGCTCCTGACGGCGCTGTTCCTGTCGCTGCTGGCGGCGCTCGTGTTCCTTTCCGGCAGCCGCAGGCTCTTTCGCCCGCTGATCGAGCATGACATTACCGATGAGGAGCCGAGCTACTTCCGGCGGCTCTCCGTCGCATTCTGGTCGACACTGATCCCGACCATCGCGTCGGCAGCCTTCGCGGTCTCGAGCTTCCTGTTCCTGCGCGGCTTCAACGTGCTGCGTTCCGATATCGCACCGATCATTGCAATCACGCTCGGGGTCGCCGTCGTCGTCTTCTTCGTGACGAGGCTCGCTCAGGCCGTGTTGTCGCCGCGCGATTCGCGCTGGCGGCTCGTCCGGGTTTCCGATCGCGGCGCGCGGATGCTGATGATCGCGATCTTCGCCATGGCGCTGGTCAACGGCCTCGACTACCTCTTCGGCGGCGTCAGCGAGGCGCTCGGTTCGCCTGTCGTCCTGACCGTCGTCAAGAGCTACATTGCCTCCATCGTCATCGGCCTGATCATCATGGCTTCGGCCTGGATCAAGCCGACGCTCAGGAAGGATGAATCCTTCGACGCCCATGGCCGCGCCTGGCCGCGGGTGGTGTCTTTCGCGCTGCTCGCGACCGGCGCCTTGCTCATCATTGCCGCTGTGTCGGGCTATGTCGGTCTTGCCCGCTTCATCGCCACGCAGATCATCATTACGGGCGCGATCCTCGTCACGATGTATATCGGCATCCTCACCGGCCGGGCGGTTGCCAAGCAGGGCGCCTTTGCCGAGACCGCCGCCGGGCGTTATCTCGAGCGGCGCTATAATCTCGAACAGGTGGCGCTCGACCAGATCGGCCTTGCCGCGGGCCTCAGCATCTACGCGCTGGTCGTGATGTTCTTCATCCCGCTGATCCTCTTGCAGTGGGGCTTCCAGGTCGCCGACATCGAGTCCTGGGCCTACCGGATGGTGACCGAGATCAAGATCGGCTCGATCACGATTTCGCTGGTTGGCATCCTCGCCGGCATCCTGTTCTTCGCGCTCGGCTACGCCGTCACCCGTTTCGTGCAGCGCTGGATCGACGGCAACATCATGGCACGCAGCCGGGTCGATGCGGGCGTGCGCAATTCGATCCGCACCGGCATCGGCTATACCGGCGTCGGGCTTGCGGGGCTGATCGGCCTGTCGGCGGCCGGCATCGACCTCTCCAACCTCGCGCTCGTTGCCGGTGCTCTCTCGCTCGGTGTCGGTTTCGGCCTGCAGAACATTGTCTCGAACTTCGTTTCGGGGCTCATCCTGCTCGTCGAGCGCCCGTTCAAGGTGGGGGACTGGATCGTCAGCGGCACGACGGAAGGTTTCGTCAAGCGCATCTCTGTCCGCGCGACCGAGATCGAGACCTTCCAGCACCAGTCGATCATGATGCCGAACTCGCTGCTCATCAACGCCTCGGTCGGCAACTGGACGCACCGCAACAAGCTCGGCCGCTCCGAAATCGCCATCACCGTCACCTATGCCAGCGAGCCGCGCCGGATCATGGAGCTGCTCGCCGAGATCGCGGCCGCCCATCCCATGGTCTTGAAGAACCCGTCGCCGAGCGTTGGCTTCACCGCCTTTGGCGATGACCGCATGACCTTCGAATTGCGCATCTACGTGGCCGACGTCCTGACCGGCGGCGGCGTGCGCAACGACCTGCGTGTCTCGATCTACGAACGCTTCCGCGACGAGGGCATCGGCGCGCCGTTCCCGGTCAAGATCGAGGACGTGCCGGTCGAGGACCAGACCGGCATCGAAAGCCACCACCCGGAAGAGGTCGGCGAGCCGAAGGGCGCCACCTCCGCCGAGGAAAGGGCCGCAGCCAAGTCTGCCGCTTCGGACAAGAAAACTGCCGCTGCGGCGCCGCTCGACGAGGAGCGCGAAGTGGAGGGGGCAAGCAGCCGCCGGAGCGCCAGCCGCCGGGCAAACCCAAACCGCTGATAAACGGACCGTTCAGCCACTATTCAGCCGGCCTGCCATAAAAAGCATGCAATTCTTCTGGTGACCGACTACGCTGGTCATCGGCTGAAGAGGTGGCCGGCGCAGCGTCGCGTAACCGACGGGGCGGCCGGCTCGGCAAGAGGGCGGCGCGTCTGGCGTCGATGGGCGATGAAGAAATTTGTGATTGCTTTGCTTTCCGGTTTGCTGATGGCCGGCGCGCCGATGGCCGGTGCTGCCAGTGCCGCGACTGTCACGAACAAGGACAGCGAGACCGCCGTTCTGATCGTCGTCGAGGGTGAAAGCCGTGTGGAAGTGGCGATCGCATCCGGAGCGACCGAAATGATCTGCCCCAGCGGCTGTTTCGTCACCGCGCCGAGCGGTGACCGCATCGGCCTGCAGGGCGATGAGAACGTCGAGATCGTCAACGGCAACGTCGTCGTCAAGTAACCTTTCATTCCGCGACAGCGGTGCGGCAGGCGCGCCGCTGTCGGGCGGCACTCCATTCGCTCGATAGGTCGGCAGGTGCCGTCGCTGATGGCGCCGGCAGCCCCTTTAGTAGCGGTCGCGGTGCTCTCTTCGCTCGAAGCCTAATCCCAAGGGATGGGCGAGGGCGCCGAAGCTCTCATTCGTTCGGGCGGGCAAGCCCGCGTCGGGCCTGCCGGACACTCTCCTTGCATTGACAGGCTGCATTGCCGGTAGCACGCTTGGGCGTTGGGGTGACGCGCGTGGTCGCGATCATCCGCGCATTGCCGGGGGGAGCCATGCCATTCCTTCGCATCGCCTTGTCCGTTCTGCTGGTGCTTTTCGCATCGGAGGCGCTGGCCGAAAAGCGGGTGGCGCTGGTCATCGGCAATTCCGCCTATCAGCATGTGGCCACCTTGCCCAATCCCGGCAATGACGCGCACGACATGGCGGCAAAGCTCGAAGGGCTGGGCTTCGAGGTGGTGACGGGCGCTGATCTCGACCTTTCGGGTGTGCGCCGTGCGGTGCGGGACTTCGTCGGCCGGCTCGACGGCGCCGACCTCGCGTTGTTCTTCTATGCCGGCCACGGCCTGCAGGTGAACGGCGAAAACTATCTCGCCCCCGTCGATGCCACGCTCGCTTCCTCTGTCGATCTCGAATTCGAGGCGGTGCCGATGAACCTGATCCTGTCGGCGATGGAGCGCAGTACGCGGGTCAATATCATCCTGCTCGACGCCTGCCGCGACAATCCGCTAGCGGTCAATCTCGCCCGCTCGATGGGCACGCGCTCCGCCTCGGTCGGCCGCGGTCTGGCCAAGGTCGGCACCGGCATCGGCACGCTGATCGCTTTCTCCACCCAGCCCGGCAATGTTGCCCTCGACGGATCGGGGCGCAATTCGCCGTTCACATCGGCGCTCTTGAAACATCTCGGCCAGCCGGGGCGCGACATCACCCGCGAACTGATCGACGTGCGCCGCGACGTGCTGGCGGCAACCGGCGGCAAGCAGGTGCCCTGGGACAATTCCTCGCTGACCGGCGAAGTGGTGCTGAAGCCCGCCGTTGACGGCAAGCCGGCGCCGGCCGAGGCGCCTGCGACGGGTCAGGCCGCCGAGCTTGCCTATTGGGAAACGATCAAGGATGCGACCGACCGCGACCTCTTCGACGCCTATCTGCAGCAATATCCCGACGGTGCGTTCGCATCGCTCGCCAAGGCAAAGATCAAGATCATCGAGCGGGCTTCAGTGCCTACATCCGAAGGCGTGCCCGGCGGATCGGGTGGCCAGGCCGTGGCGGCCATCGATCCGGCGCTGGCCGCGCCCAATGCCGACGACACGACATTGGCCCGTTCCGTACAGGTTGAGCTCAACCGGCTGGGCTGTCGCGCCGGCAGCGAGGATGGCGTCTGGGGTGCCGGCAGCCGCAAGGCGCTCGAAGCCTTCGGCAAGTTCGCAAAGGTCGACCTTGCGACGCTCGAACCCTCCAGCGACGTGCTCGGTCGCCTGAAATCGGAGAAGGTGCGGATCTGCCCGCTTGCTTGCGGCCGTAACGAAGAGGCGAAGGATGGGCGCTGCGTCACGATCCGGCGCGAGGCGAAGCTGCCGCAACCAGGCGAGACGCAAGGCACGATCAAGGCACCGCAGAAAAACACCGGCACCCGTGCGATCAGCCCACCGGCCGAACTGCAGAAAAAGAGCTTTGCCAATTGCCCCGCAAATGCCGATGTCGCGTTCCGGCAGATGTTTGCCCGCGGCTCGGGCCGGGGCCGCATGACGATTTCCGCCACCCATTCCTGCGGCCGGGCCTTTGCCTGTCATCGCACCGCAAGGGGCCAGCCGTGGGATTGCGGCTGGCGGTAAAGCGGACAGCGCATGCTGGCGCCATCGAACGGGGTTGGCGTGAAGGGCGGCGGCGTTTCTCAACCCTCGCGCGTCATTTCAGGGCTTGATTTCGCTGCCGCATGCGCAAGGATCGCCGCGATGGTCAAGGCCGGTTCCGGCAAGGGAGGACACCCCATGAAGCTCCAGCTTATCCGCAATGCGACACTCAAGCTCGACTATGCCGGTCACACGGTGCTGATCGATCCCTTTCTAGGGCCGAAGGACAGCTTGCCGTCCTTTGCGGGGCGGGCGCCCAATCCGCTGGTCGGGCTGCCGTTCGACACCGATACCATTCTTGCCGGGGTCGAACTCGTCATTATCTCGCATCTGCACGAGGACCACTTCGACGACACCGCCAAGCATCGCTTGCCGAAGGGGCTGCCGATCTTCTGCCAGCCGGGCGACGAGGAGGCGATCCGTGGCGCTGGTTTTCGCGACGTCACGCCCCTTCTCGGCAAGGCGCAGTGGCAGGGCCTGAAGCTCACCCGACGTGACGGCAGCCACGGCCTTGGTCCTGTCGTTCAGGACATGGGGCCGGTCATGGGTTTCAGCCTTGAGGCCAAGGGCGAGCCGACGGTTTACTGGGCCGGCGACACGGTGCTCTATCCGGCCATCGAAAAGACCATCCACGATACGAAGCCGGATGTGATCGTCACCCATTCCTGCGGCGCACGCTGGGACGGCGCCCTGATCGTGATGGATGCGGCGCAGACGATCGCGGTCTGCGAGGCCTCCAAGACGAGCATCGTGGTTGCAACGCACATGGAGGCGCTCGACCATGCGACGGTCAGCCGAGGTGATCTCCGCGCCGCTGCCAGCGCCCACGGCATCGCCTTGCCCAGGTTGCTCATTCCGGATGATGGCGACGTGTTGACCCTGATACCGCCCGTGGTCTAGGCGGCCGACAGGTCGAAGTAGGCAAGCTGTTGTGCGGCACGGTTGCCGGGGGCGCCTTCTTGACCGGCTGCGGTCTTGATCCGCTCTCGCTTGCCACGGGTATCTGTGAATATTCGAAAATTCGCGCATATTAAACACAACGAAATCCTCCGCCGCAGGAGCGGTCACCGTTGTGGATCGAAAGCTCGCAGCCATCCTTGCGGCCGATGTCGCCGGCTTCAGTCGCCTCGCAGCGCTCGACGAAGAGAACACGCTTCGCGCGCTCGACCTTTGCCGGGGGCGGATTGCCGAATTGGTGGATGACCATGGCGGCCGCATCTTCGGCAGTGCCGGCGATGGTCTCGTCGCCGAGTTTCCAAGCGCTGTTCAGGCCGTCCGCTGCGCGGTGGAAATCCAGCGCGGTCTTCTCGATGCGCAGGAACTGCCCCCCGAACGCCGCCTGCAGTTTCGCATTGGTGTCAATCTCGGCGACATCGTCGTGTCGGGAGACGATCTGCTTGGCGACGGAGTCAATATCGCCGCGCGCCTGCAGGAGATCGCCGTCCCGTCGGGCATCTGTATTTCCGGGGCGGTGCGCGAACATCTCGACGGCAAGGTGCCCTTCGCGCTGACTAGCCTCGGCGAACGGACCTTGAAGAACATCCCCCGGCCCATTCTGGTTTTCCGGGTCGACTGGCAAGACGAGATCGCCGTCGGAGGTGGCGTCCTCAACGGGGCGCCGCTGGCCGGTCGCAGCAAGGACCAGCCGTCGCTCGTCGTCATGCCCTTCGACAATCTGAGCGGTCCAGGCGACGAGTACTTCGTCGACGGTGTCGTCGAGGAGATCACTGCGGCGCTCTCGCGCGTCCGGGATTTCTTCGTCATCGCGCGCCAGTCCGCCTTCACCTACAAGGGGCGCTTCGTCGACGTGCGTGACGTCGGCAGGGAGCTCCGTGTCACCTATGTGGTTGAAGGCACCGTGCGCCGCGGTGGCGACCGGCTGCGCATTTCCGTGCAACTGGTCGACGCCGAGACGCGGACCCAATCCTGGTCGGATCGCTACGAGGGCGCAATCGAGGATATTTTCGAGTTCCAGGATCGGATCGCCGCGCAGGTGGCAGGCGCCATTCATCCGGCCATCCGCGATGCCGAGATCGAGCTTGCCAAGCGCAAGCCGCCGGCCAGTCTGCGCGCCTATGATTTCGTCATGCGCGCCTTCCCCAATCTCTGGGGGCGCCGCAGGGATAGCAACAACCAGGCGATCGAACTGCTTCGGCAGGCGATCCTGGTCGATCCCGGCTACGGCCGCGCGCATGCGCTTCTGGCGTGGTGCCATGCCTCGAGCGCCTCCTACCTATGGACCGACCGGCCGGAGCAGGAACTGGATCATGCGCGTTCCGCGATCGAAGGTGCAGGCTCGATCAGCGACGATCCGACCGCTTTGACTGCGGCTGGCGCGGCAATGAGCATCTGCGGCGATCAGGATCGCGCCGCCACCTTTATCGAAAAGGCGCTGGCGCTTGATCCGAACAATGCCTGGGCATGGGCTCGGCTCGGCTGGATCGCGATCTTCACGGACGATCCCGCACGCGCAACGGAGCGGTTCCGGCGTGGGATGACGCTGAGCCCGAGAGACCCGCTCGCATTCAACATGAAACTGGGGATGGCTTTTTCCATGGCCATGCAAGGGGCTCTCTCCGAAGCCATCGCGATCGCCCAGGACGTCGTCAACAACTATCCTGACGTGACCTGGTCCTATCGCCACCTCGCGGCCTGGTCGGCGATGACCGGGGACATGGAGACCGCCCGATGGGCGGCGCAGAAGCTGCTGGCAGCAGAGCCGGGGTTCACGATCGAGCGGTATCGGGCACTGCCCTGGTTTCAGAGGATACCGCAGTGGCAGCATCAGATGGCCGAGGCGCTACGGCAAGCCGGCTTGCCCGAACGTTGATCGCCGCTCGAGGGATATGGGCGTTCCGTTCCCGGCCAGCCTCACGGGATCGAGAAAATGCTGATCTCGTTCGTGATGCCTCTGAGCGCGACATTGTGCGATTGCGGGTTGAGGCCGCGATCGCTGAGCAGGCTCGAGGCGCGCGGATCGTCGAGCACCGAACCGGTCGCAAAGATTTCGCGCGAGCTGGCGAGGTGCTGGACCCGAGAGGCGATGTTGACCGTCTGGCCGAAATAGTCCTGCCGCTCGTTGAGGCTGACGGCGATGCACGGTCCCTCGTGGATGCCGATCTTCAGCAGCAGGTCTTCCGAGCCGCGGTCCTCGTTCAGCTGTCGCATGGCATCGCGCATGCGCATGGCGGCCGCAACCGCCCGGTCCGGCGTCGGGAAGGTGGCCATGACGGCGTCGCCGATCGTCTTGACGACCGCGCCGGCTTCCGCCGCGACGATCTCGTTGACGACACTAAAATGGGTCTTCACCAGATCGAAGGCGGCGAGGTCGCCGACCCGCTCGTAAAGCTCGGTCGAGCCGCGCAGGTCGGAGAAGAGAAAGGTGAGGCTGGTGATCTTCAGCCGCTGGTCTACGTCGATCGTGTCGGTGCGGTAGATGTCGCGGAAGGTCTGGTTGGAGAGCAGCCGCTTGGCGGTCAGGAACGGCCGGCGGCGGCCGAGGATATCGTGCAGCGCGTCGTTGGCGATGCAGACGGAGGGCAGGGTGCGGACATCCGTGTGGTTTTCCACCTGAATGCGCAAGGGACCGGGTTGCATGGTCAGCGCTTCGTCGTGGCGATGGCCGCGGTCGAAGACGAGCGACAGCGTGCGCCGCTCCTTGGTCGGCTCGCCCTTAACGTCGATGAACTGCGCGGCATGGGTCACCGGCTCGAAGATGATGATGAATTCCGCCGGCATCTGCAGCGAGATCACCGCCTTTTCGCCGGGCGGCAATTCCAGCGCCTCGATCATGAAATCGTCGACCTGGGCCTCGTAGCCCTCCTCGGGCAACTCGATGCCGGAGCCCCAGTAGATCTGCCGGAAATATTCGAGCGGCGTCAGTTCGTGCGGGCTGTGGGCCTCGATATGGCGTATGCGCGGGTTCACGGTGAAGGTCACTTCCACCATCTCGTCCAGCGTCGGCTCATAGCCGGCGGCGCAGAGCGAGCAGGTATAGGTGTCGCTCTGCACGGTTTTCAGCGAGGTGTTGGCATCGAGCACGCCGCCGCAGCCGGGGCAAAGCACATTCCAGGAAAGCTCGAAAAGGCCGAGGCGGGAAGCATGCAGGAAGGCGGCGATCGCCTTCTCCTCGTCGAGCCCGTGCTCGGCGGCAAAGGCGAGTGCGTTGATGCGGCCGAGTTTGCGGTCCGGCGCTTCCCGGACAAATCGCTCCAATACGCCGGCGATTTCAGGCTGCACGGTCTGGCGCAGCATATCGAACAGAGGCTGGGCTTCACTCATGCCGGCATCCTACACCGAAAACGGGCGCCGGGGCAGACGGTTTATCGGTGAGGATTGGTCGAGGGGAAAGCGGCCGACCGCCTTCCCGTCATTCGCTACGCTCCACCTCGCCAGCACTCCTCAGGCTACCTTGCGGTCGCGACCGAAGGGATCGCCAAGCACGGACTCCGTGTGCAGACAGGCCTGCCAACCGCTGTTCTCGCGTATCCAAGTGGTGGCGTCGGCGGCTTTCAGTGTCAAAGGCTGCCCGTCCACATCCATCTCTTCCGTCACCGTATAGGCGATGACGGCGACGTCCTCGCGCGGAAAGACCACGCTGACGTCGTCGAGGCGGAACGACTTGAGCTTCCAGGAACGCTCGACCTGTTCTGCCATTCTGCGATAGTCGTCCGGCGTGAGCACCGCTGCGCCTTGCGCGCCGACGACAATCGAGCGTTCGGGCAGCATGGCCACGGATGCCTCGGTGTCCTTCTCCAGAATGGTTCGCCAGAATTCCTGTTCGAGGTCGATAATCTCCTGTTCGTCGGCATGTGCCATGGTTCGTACCTCCGTTTGGCATACCGGCAGAAGGCGTCAAACCGCGAAAGGTTCCGCCAAGACAGTCGGGTTCAGGCGATCTCAGAGCGCATCTTGATGCCGGCAACAAGCGTGGGAACCGAACAACCGACCACGTCGTTTCCCTGGTCTGGCATCACGGTTGGGACAGGGGGTAGGAACATGACGGCGCTATCGGGAAAATGCCTTTGCGGTCGGGTCGCGCTCTCGGTGCGCGGCGAACCGATCCGGGTCGGCATCTGCCATTGCATGGACTGCCGCAAGGAGAGCGGATCCGCCTTCACCTTCTATGGCATCTGGCCCGCGGAACAGTTTGAATATTCGGGCGAAATTTCGGATTTCCAGGGCCGGTGCTTCTGTTCGCATTGCGGCTCGCGTGTCTTTTCGGTCGACGCGCGCGAGGCGGAGGTCAAGCTCGGCATCCTGTCCCAGGCGCCGACGCCGCTGAAGCCGAGCTACGAACTCTGGGTCAAGCGCCGGGAGCCTTGGCTGCGGCCAGTGGAGGGTGCCGCGCAGTACCAGGAAGATCGCGAACGCACAGGCGACGAGGAGCGGTCCGACACCCGCTACTAGGCCTGTTTCGCTACAAATTCGAATCCCCTTAAATGAGCATCGATTCATGCAGTGAATTGTGCTTTAGATCAAAGCGTTGCCGCCCCCGTCCGGCCGAGGCGTCGTCGGCGAGCGGACGCTGGGGGAGTGAATGTCGGCACGGCCTTCCTTACGAATTTCCACGCCGCTCAACGGACTGCTGGCAGCGCTCGGCCTTGCCGCCGTCGCGGCGCTGACCACGCGCAATATCGGCGCGACGGCGCGGCTCTCGCTGGAGCTGGTGCTTGGCGGCCTCTGGCTTTTCTATGTGCTGCAGCTGGCCGATACGCTCGCCGCCTGGCCCACGGCGGATCGTCGCGCGCTGATGCCGCATCTCGTCATCGATATGGTGGCCGTCGTCGTTCCGCTGGCCGCCTTCCTGTTCGCCGATCCGCGCGACCAGAGCCTTTATTGCGGAGTCTGGCTCTTGAAGCCCTTGCGCCATTCCACCTTCTTCCGGCTGCTCGGCCGGGTGGTGGCGCGCGCCGCGCCCAATCTCGTCGGCGTCACCTCGCTCTTCGGCATCGTGCTCTTCGGCGCATCGCTGGTCGCCTATCTGATCGAGCGCGACATCCAGCCGGACAAGTTTGGCAGCATTCCGCAGGCCATGTGGTGGGCGGTGGTGACGCTGTCGACCACCGGCTATGGCGACGAGATCCCGCAGACGCTGGCCGGCCGGGTGCTTGCCGGTCTGGTGATGATGAGCGGTATCGGCATCTTTGCGCTCTGGGCGGGCATTCTCGCCACCGGGTTTTTCGAAGAAGTGCGCCGCCAGGATTTCGTGCGCAACTGGCAGCTGGTCGCGGCGGTGCCGCTGTTCGAAAAGCTCGGCTCGGCCGCCTTCGTCGAGATCGTCAGAGCATTGCGGCCGCGGGCGGTGCCGGCAGGTAGCATCATCTGCCGCAAGGGCGAGCCGGGCGACCAGATGTACTTCATCGTCGAGGGGCGCGTGACGATTGCAACGCCGTCACCGACGCCGGTCGAGCTCGGCCCCGGCAGTTTCTTCGGCGAGATGGCGCTGATATCGGGTGAGCCGCGCTCTGCGACCGTCACGGCTGCCACAGAAGTCTCTTTGCTGTCGCTCTATTCGGAGGATTTCCAGATGCTGTCGAGCAGCAATCCGGAGATCGCCGAGGTCATCCGCCGGACCGCCGAGACGCGGCGTGGCCGAGCCCCGGAGGCATGAGAAAAGCCGGCGTCACGGCGGCCGGACGTCTCAAGCCGGCACGCCGGTCTCGTTAATTCGCCGGCCGCTTATTAACACCGAAGAAAGCCTTTCTCCTCTAGCATGGCGCCTGCAAGTTACAGCGACTAGGCGGGCATGAAGAACGCGCGGAGCTGTAGGGGGACACTCTTTCACATAGGCGTTCAATGTCATTTTTTGGCGTTTCCGGAATGTATTATTCCGGCGAATCCCTTGCCGAGCACCGCATCGTGCTTGCCGAGGACTCCAACCTCTTTTCCTCGATGGTCTCGAAGCGGCTGAAAGAGCTGTTCGACATCGATGTCATCGTCTGCCGTGACTATGACGATCTGCAGTTCGCCGTCGAAAACGCGACATTCCCGGCCTCGCTCGCCATCTCCAACATCAACCTGCCGGGGGCGGAAAACGGCGAGGCGCTCAACTACCTGATCGAAATGAGCGTGCCGACGGTCGTCTTCACCGGCTCGTTCCAGGAATCGACGCGCGAGAAGATCCTGGCCAAGGAGATCGTCGACTACGTCATCAAGGACAGCGTCTTTGCCGTCGACATGCTGGCAGAATCGGTCTGCCGGTTCCTCACCAACCACAAGCACCATGTGCTGATCGTCGACGACAGTCCGACCGCACGCGCGCTGCTGACGACGCAGCTCAAGCGCTACAACTTCCGCACCAGCTCGGCCGAAAACGGCGCGATGGCGCTGGAGCTCCTCAAGAACAATCCGGACATCGGCCTCGTCATCACCGACTACAACAT
This sequence comes from Ensifer sp. SL37, assembly GCF_026672675.1. Taxonomy (NCBI): domain Bacteria; kingdom Pseudomonadati; phylum Pseudomonadota; class Alphaproteobacteria; order Hyphomicrobiales; family Rhizobiaceae; genus Ensifer; species Ensifer sp. SL37. Next base: position 3,189,447 of record NZ_JAPPRN010000006.1, read on the forward strand.
GCCTGATATCGACGGCTTCGAGCTGACGCGGCGCATTCGCAGTTCCTACGGGCCGCACCAGCTGCGCATCATCGGTGTTTCGTCGTCGACCAACCGCCTTCTGTCGGCGCGCTTCCTCAAGGCCGGCGGCAACGACTTCGTCGTTCGTCCCTTCGTCAACGAGGAATTCTACTGCCGCGTCAACCAGAACCTGGATACGCTGACCAAGATCCGCACACTCAGTGAAAAAGTTAGGGTTCCTGCTTAACCATCAAAGCAGGATGGGTAAAAACCCCTAAGAAGTATTGGGTGGGTGCACCAAAAACGCCGCGCACAGGTTGCCGTATTAACGAAATTGCAATCCGAACGGTCTTCAATCCGCCGCAGCAGGAGCGGGGAACCCGGTCACACGGATCACGCCGGCCGAAAGGCCAGGCGCGGCAAGTGGCCGGGTTGAAGATTTCGGGAGCCAGCGTCACCCCTTGAGGGAAGCACGCCTGTGGCTCGAGAGGGGTTGCAGGGACGTGAGATTGCGCCGCACGCCAGGCCGGGTGAATTCTGTGCAGAAGCACAGTGACAAGCGCATGCTGCTTGTCGAAGATTCCCGGATGTTTGCGACGGCGCTGAAGTACGGGCTTGAGTCCGTCCACGGCATTCGCGTTACCCATTGCAACTCGCTGGCGGCGCTGAAGGAAGCGCTGGAGCAGGCGCCGGAGAGCTTCTCGCTCGCCGTTCTCGATCTCAACCTGCCGGATGCGCCCAATTGCGAGGCGCTCGAATTCATCCTCGACAACCAGGTGCCGGCCGTCGTCTTCACCGCGGCCTTCAACGACCATACGCGCGAGGAAATCCTCAGGCGCGGCGCGCTCGATTGTGTCATCAAGCACCAGCCGGAATCGATCAATCTCTTGATTGGCGCCGTTGATCGGGCGCTGACCAACGGCAAGACGACGGTGCTGCTTGCTGATTCCGATGCCGCCTCGCGCAGCGAACTGGCCGGCATCTTGAGGCGCAAGCGGATTTCCGTCTGCGAGGTCGCATCTGCCGCCGATGCGCTGCAGGTGCTTGATAGCGGCGAGGCCGTCGATCTCGTCGTCACCGACCTTGATCTCTCCGACATGTCCGGCGCAGCGTTGCTTGCCGAGGTGGAACGGCGGCGGGGCGACGGCGCGGTGCCGGTCATCGGTCTCTCTGACAGCGGCGACCGGCGTGCCGGCGCCCGTTTCCTCGAAGCGGGCGGTACGGATTTCATTCAGAAGCCCTTCCTCGAAGCGGAGTTCAATGGGCGCATTGCGCAGGCGGCCGGCGTACAGAAGCGGCTGCAGACGCTGCAGCGGCAGGCGGCCAGCGACTACCTCACCGACCTCTACAACCGCCGACACTTCTTCGTGGCGGGGCCGCGGCTGGTCGAGCAGTGCCTCAGGCGCGGCGAGCCGACGGCGATCGCCGTGCTTGATATCGATCATTTCAAGCGCCTCAACGACACCTATGGCCACGAGATCGGCGACATCGTGCTGAAGCATGTGGCCAAGCGCCTCTCCGTGCTCGTTGGCGAGGACCATCTGCTCGCCCGCCTCGGCGGCGAGGAGTTCGGCATCCTCTTCAACGGCTGCGACGTGCGGCGCGCCTTCGCCTTTTGCGACGCGCTGCGCCTGGAACTCGCAAAATCCCGCATCGTCGCCGACGACGAGGAGCTGACGATTACCGTCTCGATCGGGCTTGCCACGATCGAGACCTCGGAGGCCTTCGAGAACTACCTGCATGCCGCCGACCAGTTTCTCTACATGGCCAAGCATGCCGGCCGGAACCGGGTGATTTCCGAGTTGGCGCTGCTCGACGCGCTGGCCTCGTAAACTGCCGGGCCAGACCGGCAGGCCCACCCTCGGAAATAATGATCCGTCACCTGTCGGCTTGGAACGAAGTCGATCGTCCTTCGGTTACCGCACATGATCAGGCGGCACGAGGAGGACCAAATCATGACCAATGTCGTTTCCAATCTCTGGTTTGCGAAGGAGGCGCGCCAGGCCGTCGACTTCTATGTTTCGCTCGTTCCCAATTCGGCAATCATCCGCGTCACCACCTTGCCGGCGGAAAGCCCGAGCGGACCGCCCGGCAGCGTGACGACCATCGAGTTCACGCTCGGCAACCAGGAATTCCTGGCGCTCGAAGCCGGGCCGCTCGATCCGTTCAACCATTCCTTCTCGATCATGATCCAGTGCGATACCCAGGAGGAGATCGACCGGATTTGGAACGCGATCAGCGAAAACGGTGGACAGATCGAACAATGCGGCTGGATCCGCGACCGCTGGGGGTTGTGCTGGCAGATCGTGCCAAGGGTGCTCGGCGACATGGTCGCCCATTCCGACCGTGCGCGCGCCAAGCGCGTCACGGAGGCGATGCTCGGTATGATCAAACTCGATATCGCCGAACTGGAGCGGGCGTTTCACGGCTAGAAGCCGGCTGTCTCGTGGGTGCAGGACCCGCAAGTTATGGAAGCGGCAGGCGGGCCATGCCCCGCCTCCAGCGACGCTCGAGATGCCAGGCACAAGGCCGCCTGCCTGCGCAACCATGGGGCGCTTTTTGTCGCGAAGACATCTACCCGTTTATGAGGGAACCTTTTATAGGATGACAAGGCTGGCCGGCGCGGGGGCACTTGGAAGCGCACTGGCTGTTGGGGGGAGACGACGTGAATTTACAGATGTTTACGAGTGTTGATGGCCGTATCGGACGTCAGGCCTGGTGGTTGGCGCAGATCGTTATCTGCATTGCGGCGATAGCCGCGATGTTCGCCGGCGGGGCGTTGTTGGCGCTTTCGGGCGTCGACAATTATGCCGCGGGCTTCAGCCTTATGCATATGCTTGTCATCCTCATCATCACCGCGAGTTTCTATTTCGGCTTCACGGTCAACACCAAGCGCTGGCACGACCATGGCCGTTCCGGGTGGTGGAACCTTGCGCTGTTCGTCCCGGTCGTCGGGCCGCTCTTGGGCCTCGTCATGTTGGGCTTCCTCGCGGGCGAGGAGGGTGACAACCGCTTTGGTCCGCCGGTCCTACGCTTCGTCGGAGGCGGTGCCGCGTGCTTCGGCCGCGCCGGTCAGTGACGCCGGGCTGTAAGTCAAAGGGCTACGGCGACGTTTGTGTGCGTCCGACAGAACGCGTGTCGCCTTCGGCGTTCATTTTTCGCCCCTGCACGTGCCAAGCGCGTGACGGTGGCGATGCCGGGCATGATCAAGCCGAATATTGCCAAGATTGAGCGTGCAAACAGCTTTGGGCCCCCGACCGTCGGGCGTCGAGCCTTGCCGGTGCCGGATCGGTCTCGGGCTATGCCGGTCCGCCAGGGCGAAGGCCGACCTTTCGGTCGTGCCCCGCAATAGTTTTACTTGCTCTTCTGCGGATAGATCGTTTCGCCGCGCTTCAGCATCTCGACGAAGGTCTCGATCTTCTTTTTGCGCCCGGCTTCGGTCTTCATGTTGTGGGTACGGAAGGCGAGCGCGAAGCGGTTCTGTGCGCTGAGCTTGCCAAGCATTTCGCGGGCTTCGGGCTCAGCGTCGATCGCCGCCTGCAAGTCGTCGGGGATCTGCATGTCCTTGCCGCTGGCATAGGCCCGGTCCCAGCGGCCGTCGGCCTTGGCGGCTTCCACCTGTTTGAGCCCGTGCTCGGTCATACGGCCCTCGGCAATCAGGCGCGCGACATTGTCGACATTGATCTGGCTCCAGATGCTCTTCTTGCCGCGCGGCGAATAGCGCTGGAGGAAACTCCTGTCGTCGTGCCCCTTGCGCACACCGTCGATCCAACCCCAGCAGAGCACCGCGTCGATCGCCTCCTTGGGCGTGATCGAGGCGAGGCCGGAGCTGACCTTGTGGGTCTTGATCCACACTTCGGTTTCGCTCTGGTGGTGGGTGGCGAGCCAGTCGTAGAAGCTCTGGAAGTCCTTGAATTCGTGAACCTTGGCGGGATCGATCTCCACGGGGGCCATCGTTTGGTGTGCTCCTCGCTCTCCTGAAACGCCGACCATTCAATCCAAAAAAGCGGCGCGTGCAAGCGCCAGGACGGCACAAGCGGAAAGTGTCACCAACGAAAAAGGGCGGAGAAGCTCCGCCCTTGTCTGGTCCATATGATCTGCCGCTTATCGCGCCATCTGCAGCGTCAGCTTGCGGTCGGCACGCTCCTGCTGCGGCGAGCGGTTGTAGAGTTCGCGATAACACTTGGAGAAGTGCGAGGCGGAGACGAAGCCGCAGGCTACGGCCACTTCGACCACCGGCATCGACGACTGGATCAAGAGGTGCCTTGCGCGGTCGAGGCGGATTTCGAGGTAGTAGCGCGCAGGCGAGCGGCCCATTTCCTGGCGGAAGAGGCGCTCGATCTGGCGGCGGGAGAGATCGGCGCCCTCAGCGATTTCGAGCAGCGAAAGCGGCTCGGCGAGGTTTGCCTCCATCAGTTCGATGATGGACAGCACCTTGGCGTTCTGCACGCCGAGACGGGCGCGCAGCGGCAGGCGCTGGCGGTCATGGGGCCCGCGCACGCGATCGGTCAGCGCCTGTTCGCAGACGCGGTTGACGAGGCTCTCGCCGAAATCCTGGTCGATCAGGTTCAGCATCATGTCGAGCGAGGCGGTGCCGCCGGCGCAGGTGTAGATGTTGCTGTCGATTTCGTAGAGGTCGGCATAGACGTCGACCTGCGGGAAGCTTTCGGAAAAGCCCGGCAGGTTTTCCCAGTGGATGGCGCAGCGCTTGCCGGTCAGAAGACCGGCCGACGCCAGCACATGGGCGCCGGTACAGAGGCTGCCGACGGCGACGCCGCGGTTATAGACCTCGCGCAGCCAGGCATTGACCGACTTGTTGTTGAAGTCCTCGACATAGATGCCGGAACAGACCAGCACCATCGAGGGGCGGTTTTCGCCGCCGAGAAACTTGCGCTCGTCTGCAAGCGACGAGTTGACCTCGAGCGCGATACCGCTCGACGACAGGACCTTTTCGCCGTCGGACGAAGCGAGGCGCCAGGAATAGGCCTCGTAGCCGAGCATGCGGTTGGCGATGCGGAGCGTTTCGATCGCCGCCGAAAAGGGCAGCATGGAAAAGTTCGGCACCAGGAAGAAGACGAGAGAACGCTTTTTGGTCAGTGGCTTGTTCATGAGGCTTCCCATGCTTGGCGATGCGGTATATTCGTCGCTTGGAAGATACTCTTCGGCTTGTCTGTTTGCGACATTCGCATGGATAGCAGCGACCGCAAAGAGATTTCGCATTGCGACATCGCGCGGTGAAAGGCGGCTCGGCCCCGCTTTCAGGCTTTTGTAAGGAAAGCGACAGTTTTTACAGCGCTGTTGACGCTATCGGACAAGAACTGCCAGAGATACGCAACATTCGCAAAGCGCTCTCCAGGGTTGTGTTTGCCGATTGCGACGCTTCACACGGCTGGCGCGGGTGTCGGTAAAAGACAAGTGAACCTCGTGCGATCGCTCGCTAGCCTGATTAACGGCACCGCGAGTAGAGGTGCGAGCCAAATCGGCCGATGATCACACACCATTGGCGGCTCGTGCTTTCGACACTACCTGCGATGCGGTGGTCTCTTTGGCAGGGTACGTTGCGTGGGGCAGAATCAGCCAACAGTTCTGATGCGCGCCGTTTCGCTGCTGAAGGCCCTGTGGACTGTTTCGGTCATCGTCGCGACAACCGCCATCGGTGCCCACGCCGGATGGTTGGGCCACGGCATCGTGGGGTCGTTGGCGCTCGGGTTCGTGGGGCTTGTCGCCGGCTGTTTCCTCAGTCGGCCGTCGCTTCTCGCAGAGTTGCTGACCTAGGCCGCATTGCGTTTCGGATTGCGCGACGACACGTTCGAACGCAAAGGAAAAGGGCACCGCCTTGTCGGCGATGCCCTTCGATTCATCCGGTTCGTGACGCCCTCAGAAGGGACAGATCACGCCGTCATTCATTGTTCGGTCTTATGCACCGCATCGTCCACCGACGGGAAGCCGATGTCCTTCAGCGTGTCATAGGACAGGTTCTCGAGGGCCCGTTCCTGGCGATAACGCTTCCATACTGCCCAGGCACGAACCTGCAGATTGAAGAGACCCGGAAGGGACGAGTGGGAGGATGCCCGTTCCGAGGCCGATGAAAACTGAGTGTTGGACATTTCATGGCTCCTTCTGAGTGTCTCAGCCGGTCGCGACCATGATGGTATTTATGGCCTAACCTGACTTATCATTCCAACGAATATGTTTGATGCCTTTCATCAAACATGGTGATTGATTAGCGGGTCCGCAAACATCACGTCGTCACGGACTCTCTGTGGCAGTTTGGCGAGTTCGCGCCGGGCTTCCACCCGATTCCGCGCGATCTGTTTTTCGCGTCGTTGCCTTGCAACACCGTCGAGGACGGCGATCATTTGATTGAGGGCGTTGAGGACCATGTCGTTGCTCCTGCTATGCTCTTTTTTTACCACTGCCTGCGGCAGGCGGCTGTTACGGAGGGAACTCTTCGAAGCGGCGATAACAAGGGCTGCGGTGGACATGCGTTTCTCCTTCCTGCGTCGTCCTTGAGCTTGACTATCGGCCATTGCTGATGTTCAATCAAACGAAATGAAGTGAAGCTATCTTTCAGTTTTTTTGAATGAGGTTGACGCCATGAACATGCTGATGCGCCATGCGCTTCCGCTTCTCGAAATGGACGTGCTGAAGACTTTCATCGCGATTGCCGAGACCGGCAACTTCACCACCGCCGCCGAAACCGTCTACCGCACGCCGTCGGCTGTCTCGATGCAGATCAAGAAGCTCGAAGAGATGCTCGGCTGTACGCTGTTCCTGCGTGACGCGCGCTCGGTCACCTTGACGCCGAAGGGCGAGTTGCTGCTCGGCTTTGCCCGCCGCCTGCTGTCGCTCAACAACGAAACGGTTTCCCGCTTTCTCTTGCCGGATATGAACGGCGTCGTGCGCGTCGGCGCGCCTGAGGACGTTGGCGAGCGCATCCTGCCCGAGGTGCTGAAGCGTTTCGCCGAATCCTATCCGAACGTCACGGTCGATGTGTCGATCGGCATGAGCAACGCCATGCGCAAGAAGGTGGATGAGCACCGGCTCGATATCGCCATCTTCAACAGCCTGACCGAGGGAACGCCCCGCAATGGCGAAATTCTGATGCAGGAAAAGCTGGTCTGGGCCGGCGCAAAATGCGGCAGCGCGCATCTGAAGGATCCGCTGCCGGTGTCGATGTGGGAGGACGGCTGCGTCTGGCGGGCGGATGCGGTAGAAAAACTCGCGCGCGCCGGTCGCAAGTTCCGCATTGCGTTCCTCAGCGCCTATACCACCGGGCAGCGCGCCGCCGTGCTTGCCGGTCTCGCGATCGCGCCGCTGCCGCGTTACCTCGTCCAGGGGGAAATGGTGCAACTCGGCGAGCGCGACGGCCTGCCGGATCTCGGCCACTACAATATCGGCCTGCAGGTGATCAGCGATGCGCCGGCGCCTGTACTGGCGGTCGCCGACCATGTGCGCGACGCCTTCGCCGATCTGCAGGTCCAGTAAGGGGAGATATCGCGGTTGCGCTCTTCCCGGTCGCTGCCCGCCGCCTTCCTGTCGTCCTGGCGACTTTCGTCGGGTGCCCGGCCATGAGCGAACGGTCGCGCGTTCTCGATCCGATCGACCGCCTGTCGGAGATCATCTTCGGCCTCTTGATGGCGCTGTCCTTCACGGGAACCATGAGCACGGTCACGGCCGGCGAGGGCGGTGTCAATGCGGTGCTCGTCGCCGCCCTCGGCTGCAACATCGCCTGGGGCATCGTCGACGGCGTCATGTATGTGCTGACGACGGTGGTGGAGCGCGTGCGACGGCGCGGTTTTCTCGACAGGCTCAGGTCTGAGCGGCTCGATCGCGCCCGCGAACTGTTTCTCGAAAGCCTGCCGGACGATGTGCGCCGCGTCTCTTCGCCCAAGGAAACGGAAGCGCTGCTTGTCCGGGTGAGGGCGCTCTCCGCCGACCCCCGGCACCGGGTTGTGACCGCACACGACCTTAAGGCAGCCGTCGCGATCTTTCTGCTGGTCGTCGCCTCGACGTTGCCGCCAAGCATTCCCTTCCTGCTGACGGACAATGTCGCGCTCGCCATGCGCGCCTCCAACGCCATTGCGCTCGTCATGCTCTTCGTCATCGGCGCGCGCCTCGGCCGCTACATGGGCCGAAGCCCCTGGCCGATGGCCTTTGCGATGGCTGCGATCGGCGCGGTTCTGGTGGCGGTGACGATCCTCTTTGGCGGATAACTTTCGCCCTTGAGCGACGAGGGTTCGCTCACACCTTGATCGGTGCCTGGCGGATGTGGATTTCGATCAGCCGTTTCAGTTCGGGCAGATCCCGGGCTTCCAGCGCGTCGACCATCAGGTGGTGCTCGCGGGCCGATTGCTCGATGCGGGCGCGGGTGCGCCATTGCGATACCGGGGCCGATACGGTGCGCTGGCGGATTTCGGCAACGACGTCGACGAGTTCGGAATTGCCCGAGAGCATGAGAAGGGCGCGGTGGAAGGCGAGGTTGGCGTCATAGTGCTCCATGATGGAGCCGCGAAACGACATCTCGTCGAACTGCCGAGCGAGTTGCCGCAGTTCGGCGATGGTGGCGGGCGTTGCATTGGCAACCATGCGGTCGGCGACGCCGGTTTCGAGAATCACGCGGATATCGCTGATTTCCTGCGTGCGCTGGTCGTCGAGTTCATAGACCTGGTAGCCGCGGTTGGGATTGTGCTGCACCAGCCTGCGCTGCGACAGCCGGTCGAGCGCCCGGCGCACCTCCGGCCGCGTGCAGTCGTAGCGGCGCTCCAGGTCGATCTGCTTCAGCCAGGCGCCGGCCGGCAGGGTCCCGGTCAGGATGTCGTGCAGCAGGAGGTCGGTAACATCCTTCTTGTCCTCGGGCTTTTCCTCGGGCGCCAGCATTTCCGTCAGATCGTCGCTCATTCCTGCCTTACACTCTCTTTCCGCCTGTCACCGGCCTCTGACGCACGTTGCTGGTGCATGTCCCAGGTCCCCGGCGCGTGCCTCGCATCGCCCGCCGCAGCGGAATTGGCTCCATTTTTGGAGAAACTATGATGCCGTCCTGAACAATTCAATGCGGGAGAGCGGCGTTCCCTGCCTGCCTCTCGCCGTTGTGCACATCGCTCGAAATGTTTCAGGACCCTCTTGTGTATCCAAAAATGTTATCATAAATTGGCGCCAATTCTGGTTACTATTGTTGCGGAAGTCAAGAAACGATGAAAAATGCCGATGCCGTCTGGGACCTCCTCGAAGCCAAGCGCGAACGGTTCTTCGTGCTCAGCGACCGGGTCTGGGATACGCCGGAAACCAACTACGAGGAGTTTTCCTCGTCGGCCGAACACGCCGCGCTGCTGGAGGCCGAAGGTTTCCGTGTGTCGCGCGGCATCGCCGGCATGCCGACGGCGGTCATGGGCGAGGCGGGCGAGGGCGAACCGGTCATTGCCATTCTCGGCGAGTTCGATGCGCTGCCGGGCCTCAGCCAGGAGGCCGGCATTGCCGAGGAACGGCCTCTGGTCGACGGCGGCAATGGCCATGGCTGCGGCCACAATCTGCTCGGCGCCGGCGCGATGATGGCGGCGACCGCCGTCAAGGATTACCTCGCGGCCAGCGGCATCAAGGGGCGGGTGCGCTATTACGGGTGCCCGGCGGAAGAGGGCGGCTCGTCCAAGGGCTTCATGGTGCGCGCTGGCGTGTTCGACGATGTAGATATCGCGATTTCCTGGCACCCCGCACCCTTTGCCGGCGTCAACAACCCCATTTCGCTTGCCTGCAACGAGCTCGACTTCCGCTTCAGCGGCCGGGCGTCGCATGCATCGGCTGCCCCCCATCTCGGCCGCAGCGCGCTCGATGCGCTCGAACTGATGAATGTCGGCGTCAACTATCTTCGCGAACACATGCCATCGTCGGCGCGCATCCACTATGCGGTGACGGACACCGGCGGCAACGCGCCGAACGTGGTGCAGGCCCGCGCCAAGGCGCGCTATCTCGTGCGCGCCCGCAGCCTGCCGGAACTGCTCGATCTCGTGGAACGTGTCCGCAGCGTTGCCAAGGGCGCGGCGCTGATGACCGGCACCACGGTCACGGACGAGATCGTCAGCGGCGACGCCAACCTCGTCGGAAACACCCCGCTCGAAGCGCTGATGCACCGCCAGCTTGAGCATCTGGGACCGCCGCAGTTCGACGAGGACGATCGGCGGACGGCGGCAAAGTTCCAGGAGACCTTTACCGGCGAGGATATCGCCTCTGCCTTCGAGCGTTTCGGGCTCAAGCTGCGACGGGGCGTTTCGCTCTGCGACACGATCTTTCCGCCGGAAAACGGCGCCGGCACGCTTGTCGGCTCCACCGATGTCGGAACGGTGAGCTGGGTGGTGCCGACCGTGCAGATGCGCGGCGCGACCTACGCGATCGGCACGCCCGGCCATTCCTGGCAGCTGGTGGCGCAAGGCAAGCTGCCGGCCGCCCACAAGGGCATGGAGCACGCGGCCAAGGTGATGGCGAGCACGGCGGTGGAGCTGATCCTCGATCCCGCGCTCATTGCCGCCGCCAAGGCCGACCATGCCGTAAGGCTCGAGGGCACGCCCTTCGTCAATCCCATTCCTGACGATGTCGACCCGCCGATCCCCGGGGTGAGCCATGGTTAAGTCATCGATCGACAAGCGAAGGGAGGCGCTGCGATGACTGAGCCCGGTTTCCTCGACATCATCAGCTTCGGGCCGGACGGCTGGGGCCCGGCGCTTGCCGCCGGCGCCTGGATGACGATCCTGATCGCGATTGCCGGTTTTGCGATCGGCGGCCTCATCGGCACCTTCGGCGCCTGGGCGAAGATCTCCGGCGGCCCGGTCGTCCGTGGCTGCGCCGAGGCCTACACGACGGTCCTTCGCGGCATTCCCGACCTCCTGGTCATCTATCTCTTCTATTTCGGCGGCAGCGCCGTGGTGACGGCCGTCGGCCAATTGTTCGGTGCGGAGGGTTTCGTCAGCTTCCCCGGCTTCATCGCCGGTGCGCTTGCGGTCGGCATCACCTCAGGCGCCCAGCAGACCGAGGTCTATCGCGGCGCCTTCCGCGCCGTGCATCCGGGCGAGTTGGAGGCGGCAACCGCCTGCGGCATGGGCCGGCTCCTCAAGTTTCGCCGCATCATTGCACCCTTGACGCTGCGTTATGCGCTGCCCGGTCTCGGCAATGTCTGGCAGGTGGTGTTGAAGGAGTCAGCACTGGTCTCGGTCACGGGTGTCGTCGAACTCTTGCGTCAGGCTCAGATCGGCGCCGGATCGACCAGCCGTCCCTTCGACTTCTTCTTCATTGCAGCCATGATCTATCTCGCGATTTCGACCGTGTCGGGCCTGGTTCTTCAGCTTACCGAGCGCCGGTTCTCGCGCGGCGTCAGGAGGGGCTGATGGATATCAAATTTGCCCTCGAAACCTTCTGGAGCTTGGCGACGGCGCTGCCGCTGACGCTGGAGCTTGCCGCGACATCGATCGCGCTTGGTTCGGTGCTGGCTCTTGGGCTGGCGCTCTCCCGTCTGTCGGGCATTCTTGCGCTCGATCTCTTTGCCCGCACTTACGTGTTCCTGTTTCGCGGAACGCCGCTGCTCGTGCAGATCTTCCTGATCTATTACGGCCTCAGCCAGTTTCCCGCCGTTCGCCACAGCATCTTCTGGCCGCTTCTGCGCGAACCCTACTGGTGCGCCGTGCTGGCGCTGATGCTGAACACGGCCGCCTATGCGAGCGAAATCATCCGCGGCGGCCTCCTTTCGGTTCCGCACGGCCAGGTCGAGGCAGCGCGGGCCTGCGGCATGGGGCGCGTCATGATCTTTCGGCGCATCGTCATGCCGCAGGCGCTGCGCCAGGCATTGCCCGGTTACGGCAACGAGATGATCTCCATGGTCAAGGCGACCTCGCTCGCCTCGATCATCACGCTGATGGAAATCACCGGCGTCGCCGCCAAGCTGATCTCGGAGAGCTACCGGGTGATCGAGGTCTTCGTCGTCGCCGGTCTCATCTATCTCGCCATCAACTTCGCGCTGACCCGGCTCGTTGCGTTTGCCGAACACCGGTTTAACCCGCAGCTGCGCGCGCCATTGCCGATCTCCGCCGAACTCAAGGGAGAAGCCCATTGAACATGTCCGCCGCCGTCACCGCACCGGTCGCGATCCGCGTGCACGACCTTCACAAGAGTTTCGGCCCGGTCGAGGTGCTGAAAGGCGTGTCGCTCGACGCGCGCGAGGGTGAGGTGATTTCCATCCTCGGATCCTCCGGCTCCGGCAAGTCGACGCTGCTTCGCTGCATCAACATGCTGGAGGTTCCGAATTCGGGCACGATCGAGGTCGCCGGCGAGGCGATCCGGCTGAAGACATCGAACGATGGGCGCAGCCGCCCGGCCGACCAGAAACAGGTGGACCGCATCCGCTCCGAACTCGGCATGGTGTTTCAGAGCTTCAATCTCTGGTCCCACAAGACCGTGCTTGAAAACGTCATCGAGGCGCCGGTGCATGTGCTGAAGCGCCCGCGCGTCGAGGCGATCGAGGAGGCCGAAGCCCTGCTTGCCAAGGTCGGCATCGCCGACAAGCGCAACCATTATCCCTCGCATCTCTCCGGCGGCCAGCAGCAGCGCGCCGCGATCGCCCGTGCGCTTGCCATGCGCCCGAAGGCGATGCTCTTCGACGAACCGACCTCGGCGCTCGACCCGGAACTGGTCGGCGAGGTGCTGCGCGTCATGCGCGGTCTGGCGGAGGAGGGGCGCACCATGCTGGTCGTCACCCACGAGATGGGCTTTGCCCGCGACGTCTCGAGCCGCGTCGTCTTCGTACACAAGGGCACGATCGAGGAGGAGGGGCCGCCGCACGAGGTCTTCACCCATTCGAAGTCCGAACGCTTCCGCCAGTTCATCAAGAGTTGAAGCCTGTCGTGATCGGCGGGCCGAAAAACAAAGCAATCAACATCCACAAAAGGGGAATGCTGCAATGAAAAAGACCACCGCAATCATGGCATCGGCGCTTGCCGTTGCCGCGGGGCTGATGTCCATGCCGGCGCAGGCCGAAGACAAGAAGTGGACGAAGGTGACGATCGCCACCGAAGGTGCCTTTCCGCCCTATAACCTGACCAAGGCGGACGGCACGCTCGACGGCTACGAGATCGAGCTCAGCAAGATCCTCTGCGACCACATGAAGGTCGAATGCACCGTCATCGCGCAGTCCTTCGATGGCATGATCCCGGCGCTCAACGCCGGCAAGTTCGACGCGATCATGGCCGGCATGTCGGCCACCGAGAAGCGCAAGGAAGTCATCGACTTCTCGATGTCCTACGGCAGCACCGGCCAGGCCTTCGCGACGCTGAAGGGCGGTGATCTCGAAACCCTGCCGATGAAGGGCGAGCTCTTCTCGCTTGCCTCCAACGAGGCCGGCGCGCGCAAGGCGGTCGACGAGCTGAAGCCGCTGATCGAAGGCAAGACCATCGGCGTCCAGACCGCCTCGATCGCGGCGCGCTTCATCGACGAATATCTGAAGGACGTCGTCGAGGTGCGCGAATACAAGACGACCGAGCAGCACGATCTCGATCTCGTCGCCGGCCGCGTCGATTTCGTCATGGCGTCCATGGGCTACCTGAAGACGACCGTCGAAAAGCCCGCCAACAGCGACATGGTCATCACCGGCCCCCGCTTCCAGGGCGGCTTCCTCGGCGCCGGCAGCTCCGTCGGCCTGCGCAAGAGCGATCCCGAATTGAAGGCGCTGTTCGACGACGCAATTGCCGCTGCCAAGGCCGATGGTACCATCAAGCGCCTGTCGGAGAAGTGGTTCGGCTTCGACCTGACGCCGCAGTAATCCGGGTCGGTTCGCCTCTCAACCAAAGCACCGCGTGTTCCGTCGAACGCGCGGTGCTTTCTGTGTTTGGAATGCCCGGCGCTTCCTCGCGCGCTTGCGAGGCGGTTGGCAGGGCTGTTTATTTAATAGCGACGCGCAGCGCGTGTGGACATCTTTCGAACACAATCGCTTCGTATAAGCCCACCTGTCGACATTTGCTTATGAGCGCTGAATGTGTTCGCCGCTCGCAACTGTCGCGTCGCTTTAGACTTTTGACCACGGATGTACTGGCACTGGTGTAAGAGCGATGGTGAGGAAGGTCGGTGCGGTTTCGCCCCGGCCTTTTTTATTGCCGGCTGATCACTTCAGCGTTTTCGACGCGAGCACAAAGTCGATCAGGTCGCCGACCGTGACGAGCTTTTCGACAGAGTCGTCGGTCAGATAGATCTCGAACTCTTCCTCCACCAACATCGCCAATTGAGACACTTCGAGCGAGTCGGCGCCCAGATCCTCTTCGATCTCGGCATCGTCTTTCACTTCGGAAGCCTTCACGCCGAGCAGCTCGACGAGGATCGCCTTTACGCGTTCGGAAACATCGGATCGTGTGGGTGCCATGGATCTACTCCCTCCCTTAAAGCATAACACAAAGGGCGGTGAACGGCCGTCTAGGCCTATAGGATCATTCGCTGATTTCGTCATGATCCAAATGGGTTAGGCCATTTCGGTGAGGGAGAGCCCCTGGGTGTTTGCCAGTGCCAGACCTCGGCACCTCGGCGAACTCCTGCGATATCGGCGAACGCGTCGATCAGGGTGCCGCCGAGCGATATGAAACCCTGAAGATCGACTACAGGCCGCGCTATACGCCCCTGTTGCGCGCGCTTGCCGCCGGCGCCGAGACCGTCACCGAGATCACCAGCAGCAGCAGTCTCACCCAGGGCGCGATCAGCCAGACGGTCAGCCTGATGCTGAAGGGCGGGCTCCTTGCCCGGCGCGGCCTCGACGACGGCAGGAAGACCGGCCTGCGGCTGACGAAAAAGGGCGTCGCGCTCCTGACAACTCTGGAGCCGCACCGGCAGATGACATTCCTGGCGATCCGGAGCCTCGAGCTGGAAATCGGATATCCGGTTCTTGCGGTGCTACAGGCGCTCGGGGCGGCGCTGGAGCGGGAAGGGTTCGCGAGCCGCCTGAAGGCCGCCTCCCATCGTGAGGAGAAGGAGGCTTTCGGTGGCCGCTGAAGTCGGGATCAGAAACTGGTTCGATGCCGCAGCCACCGCCTATGCCCTGTTCCGGCCGGACTATGGTCGGTTCATGGAACGGCTTAAGAAAACCTTCCTCGATCCAGCCTTGAGGGAGGCGCCGCAGCCACCGCGCCAAGCCCAATCCGGCGCGGCAAAGCCGCCCCGGTCACCTTCCAACGATGCCCTATTTCGTCGGAGCAGGCGTCGGCCGCACCAGCGAGACGACGCGCGGCTTCGAGGGGGCGTCCAGCCACTCGATCCACTTGTCCCGTTCCTCGGTCGTGTCGAAGAACCGCCAGAGCTTGTAGTCTTCTTCGGTGGTCTGCAGCATTTCGCCGATCGAAACGAGCTCCATCGGCAATTCCACCTCGTTGCCGTCGTAGCGAATGAAGTAGATCCCCTCGGCGGCAAGCCGGATGATCTGACCGGTGCCATAGGTGCCATCGGGATCGTCGACGGTGAAGTACATGCCGGTCAGGGTATCGAGAATTTTGTCGTTCATGGGTTCTGGATGCCAGTTTAAGGAATAGGTTTCATCAGACCGTCGCCCGCCGCCGGAATTAAGGCAAGCTGAAATCTCCAGTGTCCACATTCACCAAACAGCATAATAGCCCGATGCGCGACCAAACGAGGACTTTCGCTTGTGCGGTCGGCCGCCACGTTCATGGCGAGAGGGCGGCTGGTGCCGCCCTTCGTTTGCGTCAACCAAAGTACGAGGTTTTGCCGCGCGTGAGGTTGGACCTGCCCGTGCCTGGCGTCGTGTTGGGTTTCCCGCTACCGCCCGCCAACTCGATTGCTTCAATGGCTTTGGCGGTCGGCTGATTTTCAGCGGCCCCCGGCGAACTCGCTGCGAAGGCGGAGCCGGCAAATGCAAGCGATGCCGCGACTGCGATGATGATTTTCATTGGTCTCTCCTTGGTTCAAAGCACGCGCAAAAGCGCGCCAACCTCGGCGTAGACCTGCTGTGAGAACGAAGACATACGGCGGTTGTCGTATTTCGACACGGCAGAGACTTGTGAGAGCGCGGAATGGTTACCGGACTACTCCCGGCTCCTCCTCCGCCGCCGTCCGCCGCCTTCACCGTCATCGCTACTCACCTTGCGCTCCGGCAAGGTGACCACGGTCGAAAGCTTCGGGAAGCTGTCGACCTTGTTCGGCATCGCCATGGCGTTGACGAAATGCTCCTGAAATTTTGATTCAAGCGCCGTCTCTATCTTCTCGATTTTGCTGACAGTTTTCTCGATCTCGCGGCGGTGGCCGCGGTTCAAGAGCGCCATCAGCGCGCCGGTACCGGCGGCGTTGCCGACGGCCTTTACGTCGTCGAGATCGCAGTCCGGGATGAGGCCCAGCACCATCGCATACTTGGGATCGATGAAGGAGCCGAAGGCGCCGGCAAAGCGGATGGTGTCGACGTGGTCGACGCCCTGCTTTTCCATGAGCAGCTTGATGCCGGCATAGAGCGCTGCCTTGGCGAGCTGGATGGCGCGGATGTCGTTCTGCGTCACGGTGATGCGCTGCTCACCCTCGTGCAGGAGGTAGGAGAAGGTGCGGCCGTTCGGGATGATGCGCGGGCTTTTTGCCGCCATGGCACCATCGACGACACCGTCCTCGGAGATGATGCCGGAAAGATACATCTCGGCGACGATCTCGATGATCGCCGAGCCGCAGATGCCGGTGACGCCGACTGATGCGGCCGCCTCGGCAAAGCCTTCCTCGTCAGACCACTTTTCGACGCCGATGACGCGGAAGCGCGGCTCCAGCGTTACGGGATCGATGCGCACGCGCTCGATCGCGCCGGGGGCGGCGCGCTGGCCCGACGAAATTTCCGCACCTTCGAAGGCCGGGCCCGTGGGCGAGGAAGCGGCGACGACGCGGTCCTTGTTGCCGAGCACGATTTCGGCATTGGTGCCGACATCGACGAGCAGCATCATCTTGTCCTGGCGATAGGGCCCTTCGGCGAGGGTTGCGCCCGCCGCATCGGCGCCCACATGGCCCGCGATGCAGGGCAGCATGTAGAGGCGCGCGCCGCGGTTGACGTCGATATCGATCTCATGCGCCCAATATTGCAGCGCGCCTGACACAGCGAGCGCGAACGGCGCCTGGCCGAGTTCCGTCGGGTCGATGCCGAGGAAAAGGTGGTGCATGATCGGGTTCGCGACGAAGACCATGTCGAGAATGTCGTGGCGGTCGACTTCACCCTCGGCGCAGACCTTGCCGATGAGACCATTGACCGCCTCGCGCACGGCCTTGGTCATCGCCTCGCGGCCATCAGGATTCATCATCACATAGGAGACGCGGCTCATCAGGTCTTCGCCGAACCGGATCTGCGGGTTGGAGGCGCCGGACGAGGCGGCGATGCGACCCGAGAGCAGCGACACCAGATGCATGGCGATCGTCGTCGAGCCGATGTCGCAGGCAATGCCGTAGGCCTCGTTCTTGAGGCCCGGCCACAGGCCGACGATGAAGGGGCGCGAACTATCCATGTCGCGGTGGATGGCAGCGGTGACGGCCCAGTTGCCCTTGCGCAGGATGCCTTGCACCTGCGGGATCAGGTGCGGCGCAATCAGCAGATCCTTCCAGCCCCAGTCCTTCTCCAGCATCACCTTCAGCCGGTCGAGATCGCCGAGCGGCTTGTGCATGTCGGGCTCGTCCACCTCGACATAGCAGAGCTGAACGGCGGCGTTGCGCTCGATCACCCGGTCGGTTGCGGCCTTGCGCACGACCTGGGCGTTGATGACGGTATCCTGCGGCACGTCGATGACGAGATCGCCGAGGATCTGGGCGGAACAGGAGAGGCGGCGGCCGTCGGGCAGGCCGCGGATCTTCTCGTAGCGATCTTCCTTGGCGCCCTTTTCAGAAATGTGGTCGTTGGACGAGACGATCTTGTGCTTGGCGAAGTTGCCTTCTTGCACCACGATCTGACAGCGTCCGCAGGTGGCGCGCCCGCCGCACACGCTTTCGACATAGACGCCGAGCTTGCGCGCCGCATCGAGAACCGGCGTGCCGACCGGGAAGCGGCCGCGCTTGCCCGAAGGCATGAACAGCACGAGAGGGTCCTTTTGCGCGGCTTCGGTCATGTTGGTCTCGATCTCGGAGGTACCTTCAATGCGCATGCTCTGTGGTCTTTCGTCAGGTCCGCTTCAATGGGTCAAGCGAAGCACGGGTAAACGGTTTCAGACTGCACCGGAACGGCGCCCGATAGTTGTCCAATCCCGACATGGAAGCTTCTGTTTCAAACAGTTAGGCGTGGGGCACGGTGGCGCGTCAGGCTTACTTTCGCGACAGCCGCCGGGCGTTGCTGCGCACGCGCTTGCCATAGGGCCTGAGGGCTGCGGACGCAATCGCCGTTCCGTGGCCAGACGCCATGCCGCCGGTCATCAGGCGCAAGGTGTTGTCGAAAGCGGCCTTCCAAAGGGCCATGTTCACGGCCATGACGCTCTCGGCCGTGGCGGCGATCTTCTCGGAGACCATGCGATGAAGCTCGGTCACGTCCTGGGTCTTGCCGGTGAGCGCCGCCATCTGCATCTCCTGCAGTCGGACGGCGATGACGAAGGGGGCCTCGAACCAGAGGGTGGCGGCATCCAGGCGTAGGCTGCGTGTCATGGTGATCTCCACTTTGCGTTGGCGGATGGATGAACGGACGTGCGTTGCTACGGCGCCCCGGCAAGTTTTACGACTGCGAATGTATAGGCAAGAGTCGCGGCCAGCACGGCCGAACTGCCCCAGAGGCAAGCCTTGATCACCTGCTCCTGCGGACCGAGATAGACCTTCCTGGTGACGGTGGCGATCATTATTGTTCCAAGTGCGGCAGCCGTCACGATGATCACGGGTGCACCATAGGTGCGGAGCGCGGCGTAGAACCGCTGAAACTCGGCCGCATCGTCAAACAGTGTGTACCTGGCGATAACGACCAGAGGGAGAACGACGGCAAGGAGGCGCACTGGCTTCTCATCGTCCTTCTCCCTCGAGCGCATCAGCGCCGATCCAGGAACTACTCGCTGGCAGCCGCACCACCCGTGCGGGCCGCGCGGCCACCGCGACGTCCGCCACCGGCGGCTGCCACTGGTGCTGCCGCAACCACGTGGCCACCTTCGGCCGGCTTGTGGTCGCGGTAGGTCTTGATCCAGTGGGTGCAGTTCGGGTCGGTGCCGTTCAGCACGTTTGCCGCACGCACGGCTTCCATTTCCTGCGGGCGGCAGGGGTTCATGATTGCCGACGTCATGCCGGCGCCGATGACCATCGGAATGAAGCCGGCATTGATGCCGTGGCGGTGCGGCAGGCCGAAGGAGATGTTGGACAGGCCGCAGGTGGTGTTGACCTTCAACTCTTCGCGCAGACGCCGCAGAAGTGCGAAGACCTGCTGGCCGGCGGTGCCCATGGCGCCGATCGGCATGACCAGCGGGTCGACGACGATGTCGTGCGGCTTGATGCCGAAGTCGGCAGCGCGCTCGACGATCTTCTTGGCGACGGCAAAACGCACATCCGGATCTTCGGAAATGCCGGTTTCGTCGTTGGAGATGGCAACGACCGGAACGTCATACTTCTTGCAGAGCGGCAGGATCGCTTCGAGCTTTTCCTCTTCGCCGGTCACGGAGTTGACCAGCGGGCGGCCCTTGGCGACGCGCAGCGCCGCCTCGATCGCGGCCGTCACCGAACTGTCGATCGACAACGGCACGTCGACGAGGCCCTGGACGATTTCGAGTGTCTTGACCAAGAGCGGCGGCTCGGTCTCGTTCGGATTGACGGCGGTCACGCCGGCGTTGACGTCGAGCATCGTCGCCCCGGCGGCGACCTGTTCCAGCGCATCCTTGATGACGGTGTCGAAGTTGCCCTCGATCATTTCGGCGGCCAGCTTCTTGCGGCCGGTCGGGTTGATGCGTTCGCCGATGACGCAGAACGGCTGGTCGAAGCCGATGATGATCTCGCGGGTGGCGGAAGCGACGATGGTCCGGGTCATGCAGGGTCCTTTGTCATTTGGCGTCTATGTAATCACGCCGGTGAAGTCGATGATAGGCGCCTTGTGGCCGGCGCCGGTCAGTGCGGGTGATGGGCCGCGGCTTCGGCCATCTGTTGCTGGTTCTCTTCCTTGCCCTCGCGAATGTGCTCCAGGCGCTCGGCAACCATCGCATCCTCCGGCAGCGTCTCGTGCTTCCAGGGGCGGCGGCCCTTCAGGACGCCCGATTCATGCACGATTTCTGCGACATATTCTTCCTGGCGGTAGGCCATGACGTGAATGCCGGAGACGCCTTCGATCTCCTTCACCTCGTTGATGATGTCGATGCAGAGCTGCTTGCCTTCCTTCTTCTGGTCCTGCGCGCCCTCAAGTCGGGTAATCACGCTGTCCGGAATATGGATGCCCGGCACGTTGGAGCGGATCCAGCGGGCGGTCTTGGCCGATGCCATCGGCCCGACGCCGACGAGGATATAGCACTTCTCGTGCAGACCGAGGTCGCGCACCTTCTTCATGTATTCGCGGAACATCGGCACGTCGAAGCAGTACTGGCTCTGGACGAACTGCGCGCCGGCCTCGATCTTCTTGGCGAGACGATAGGGGCGGAAATCATAGGGCGGCGCAAAGGGGTTGATCGCAGCGCCGAGGAATACCTGCGGCGGTGTCGTCAGCTTGCGGCCCGAGAGGAACTTCGAGTTGTCGCGCATGATGCGGACGGTTTCGAGCAGCGACATGCAGTCGAGGTCGAAGACGGGCTTGGCGCCGGGCTGGTCGCCGGCCTGCACGCCGTCGCCGGTCAGGCACATGATGTTCTGAACGCCCATGGCAGAGGCGCCGAGCACGTCGCCCTGGATGGCGATGCGGTTCTTGTCGCGGCAGGCGATCTGCATAATCGGGGCGTAGCCCATGCGGGTCAAAAGCGCGCAGATGCCGACCGAGGACATGTGGCAGTTGGCGCCCGAGGCATCGACCGCGTTGATGCCGTCGACCCAGCCGTCGAAGATCGCGGCGCGCTCGTAGACGTCCTGCGGGTTTGCACTGTCAGGCGGGTTGAGTTCGGCGGTGACGGCGAACTCGCCGCGGCGCAAAACCCGTTCAAGACGGCCGCGGGACGAGTGGCCGGGCAGGGGCTCGAGCGGCGCGCCGGGATCGAAGGGATTGATGTCGGGGCTCATGCCTGGCCTTCCTTGGATGCCGCTTCACGGCGCGCTGCGGCTTCCGCCGTCACGCGCAGCCAGGACGAGGTTTCGCGCAGCGACTGGTTGACCGGCTTCTGCACGTTCATGATGGCGTTGCCCTTCTCCATGTTCTGCGAGCCCTTCCAGGCCTGCACCCAGACGCAGGGCATGTCCGGCTCGACCTCGCAATTGCCGTTGGCGCGCACGCCGCCGCAGGGGCCGTTGCGCAGCTGCTTCGGACAGTTCATCGGGCAGGACATGCCCGTCGACGACAGCGCGCACTGGCCGCACATGCGACAGTCGAAGAGGAAGCCTTTCACGTGGCGCTCGACGAAGGTCACCGGACGCTCGACCCGGCCATAACCGATGGCGTTCCACAGCGGGTGAAGCAGCAGGAACAGATCGGCGAAGCGGTGGTAGAACCATTCGAGGAAGCGGGAGTTGCGGACCGCCCAGAGGCGGACCGTATATTTGTGGCGCGAGCGGCGGCTCGGCGAAACGCCAGACGGCGTAAACGCGCCGGTTGCGGCCTTGGCGGCCGGGGCGGCGTTGCCCTTCATCACCTTCGGCTCGCTCGGCGGTTTGGCGTCAGCCATTGTCGCGGCCTCCGGCTTTGACGAGGGCGACCAGGCGTTCGCGGTCATAGGCGGCTTCGAGCTCGGCGGCGGCCTGGTCGGCTTCCGTTTCCAGATCGTCGGAGACCGGCACCGGATCGGCCTTGCGCCATTCGGCGAGGTAGTCGTCGGTTTCAGCCGCACCGGTGCGCATGGCGCACATGTCGATCGCTTCGGTGAAGCGCAGAGACAGCTCGCGCTTCGCCGTCGTGCGGCCCTTCTTGATGATGACCTGGGCCGGAATGTCGCGCCAGTAGACGATAATGCGATCTGCCATGGGGTGTTGTTCTCCTCGTTCTGCGACAATGCGCATGTACCGGCGTCCGGGCTCATCTCGCCACGACGTCGGATATGTCCAAAAACGACGCTGGCGCGGATGCCATATCAGACGTCTTGGCGGTGATGCGCAAGTCGCAGTTGAGGCGCTTCTTGCAGCCAGGAACCATCGGCAAGGATTACCCGCAGTTTCAGGCTTTTAGCCGATGTCGGAAGGAGGTAAGGGCGGCTTGTCAGCCTACCAGATGCCGCGCTTCAGCCCGTTCCATATCCAGGTCCAGATCGGCGGATGATACCATTGCCGTGACGGGCCTGCGACATCGATGACCTGCAGCTTTCCGGCGAGCGCATCGCCGACGGCGGCAATCGCAATGTCCGTGGAAGCCGCCGTCTGCAGCAGCGGATAGGTGTGCATCGTATCGTGAGGGGCAGGCTTCTGGCGCGACTGGTAGAGCACGCCGCCGGTATCGACGCCCGCATCGACCAGATGCACGGTCGCTCCGAAGTTTTCGAGGTCGTTGTTGACCCGCGCCCAGTAACCGCCCATCAGGCCGCGATAGGCCGGGTTGATGCCGGCGTGGAAGTTGAGGACCGGGCAGGGGAAGGCGGCCAGCGTTTCGGCCTTCAGCATGCGGCAGCTGATGAGGAAGACGACATCGGGTTTGAGCGCGCGCACTTGGGCGACGGCGTCCGTGTCGTTGATGGAGGCGATGGATTTGACCGGGATCGACGGATCGGGTTTTCCCGAGACTTTGTAGGTCGCGAAGATCTCGTCCGCGCGCTTGCGGGTAAAACGCTTGCCGAAGCGCGAGGCGATCATGGTCGCAAGCTGCCCCAGCGCCGTCAGCCAGCCGAGCTTGTGTGCGCGGCGGCGCAGGAACAGGCCCTTCGATTCCGGCTGCTCCTCGACGACCGTAACGTCGGCGAAATGCGCGGAGAACGCGTTGATCATGATCCAGGGGTTCTCGCCGCCCGCGGTCACCACGACGACGCGGCCGGGGCGTCCGCCTGCGGCTTGATTTTGGCTGGCGATGTCGGTCATGGCGGCCCCGCGGATGAACAGGGCCGAGTTATGAAGGCTTGCCCGTTACCGCCGGCTTAACTGGTTCCAGTACCATTCGGCGACACCGCCACCGAGCACGACGAGGGCGACGGATTCGACCATCTTCACGTCATCCGAGAGGCTGCAGACCGCGCCGACGACCAGCGACAGCAGCAGCCCGGCGGCGCAGCCGATGGCGTAGGGCAGATAGTCGAGGATTTTCACTGGCGCCTCCCATCCCAAGACGCAGCCGTCGCGCACTGAGATGTAACGCAGGGTAGCGCAGATATGGGGATTAGGAAGAGCTTATTTTTCGTTGCAGGGGCGAGCGCTCACGTAAGCCGCTGCGCTTCGGCCAGCATCGGTGGACGAGGCTAGCCGGAGTCCTTGCAAACCGGATTGCCCCTCACCCTAACCCTCTCCACGCAGGCGGGGAGAGGGGACGTGGCCCGATCTTAGTTTCGCCGAGCGGAGCCGCAGCGAGGCGGAAATCGTGGTGTTTATTGTTGGCGGAGTGGGTGCCGCGAATTTCCTCCGCCCCGCTTGCGGGGAGAAAGGTGGCCGGCAGGCCGGATGAGGGGCTTTTCCGTTGCGCCAGTGGCTCACGACGCTGCGGTAATCCGCCGGTGGATGCCGCCGAGACTTTCCCTGAATTTTTCGAAGGTGCCGTGCTCCGTCAACTCCCGCAGCACCTGCTCATTGATGCCGCCGCGTGTCGCGTAGTCCTGCGCCAGATGCGCGAAGCTTGCGTCCGGGGTCGTTTCCGGCGCCTGGCCGAGCGCGCCAAACAGGCTGGCGATATAGGCGCGGCCCTTCGCTTCGTCGACGCCGTTGTCCTTTAGCCAGCTATGGATCGTTTCCAGGTACTTGAAGTAGCTGGCATAGGTGGCGGTCGCCACACTTAGCGCATCGAATTCGCTCTCGCTTGTTACTTCGATCGCCGTGCCGAGCCGGCCGAAAAACGCCGCCATATCCGGATCCGGCGGGAAGATGATCGTCGGGCCCTGGTGGATCGCGATCATCGGCATCGGCAAGGCCTTGGTCACCCGCTTCACTTGGCCGACCATGGCGGCGATCTCGGCGCAGGAGAAGGTCGCGATCAGGCTGACGACATGGTGATCCGGGCGAAAGCGCAAGGTCGGCAGCACGTCGCGGGCGATTTGCGGCCGGACGCCGAGCATGACCGTGTCTGAGGCGTCGAGCACCGCCTGATTGTCGGCAGCGACAGTCACGTCAGGAAAGCGGGCGGCAAGGCCCGCAGCGATCTCTTCGTTGCGCGGCGAAAGGACGACGGTGGTGATCTCGCCGGGAAGCGTCTTGAGGCCGGTGACGATCGCCGAGGAGAGTGCGCCGGTGCCGATGAATCCAAGTTTCATGAAAGTTCTGTCGCCTGGTGATTTCAGAAGGTCCGTGAAACTGCCGGGTGTGGCATGCACGGGTACGGGTTTGGAATTGGCGGAATAATAATAGCAAAGGCGCCGGCGACAAGCGCTCGCCATGGCGTCGCCCACAGGAGAGCAGGACGCATTTCAACAGTGCGGTTGAGATTGCCACGCCCTTTCGGCCGCTGCGGGGCGTTGCGCATAAGGCGGAGACCCCTGCTAGGCCAAGGGGTGTTAGTCGAACGGGTGCTGCGTTTTGGCCCGGGACCTAGCGAAAGTCATCGGCGGTGAGGACATAGATCGTCCGGCGCCCCTTGGCATAGGCTGCCGTCGCGGCCTCGTGGATTGCGTTGCGCGCGGCATCGAAGGCCAGCAAGCAGGCTGCTTCGGTCGTCCGGGTGGGCGCGCCGCGGGAGAGGGCGGCCGCCTCAACATAGAAGGGCACTTCGAACATGCCATCGTGGCCAAGGAAACGTACGGCCTTGCGCGCTTCATCGAAGCTTCGGCATGGGTTCGGAAAGGTCAGCGGCATGGTCGTAATCCTTTTGGCGGTAAGCCAGGCCGGCCAGAGACGGGCCGTCACAGGATCCGCCCGAAAAGGATCGTGGTCACGACGACGGCGACCGCCAGCGAAAGGGCGATCCAGGCAAGCAGGCCGCGGTAGTCGAATAGATAGATCTGAGCCGGTATGTGGTACTTCATGATCGCCTCCTGCAGCTGATCTGTTAGGAAGATGGTTTGGATCTAAAGGGCGTGTCTGGACTTGAAGGCCCGTTCGGCCAGGGCCATTCGCTCATCGGCGGGACGAATCAGTTCGAGATTGCCTTCATCGGTCACGCGCTCATGGCATTCGTCGCTGCTGCGTATGCGGTACTGGAGCGCATTGTCGCGGATGGGGAGCGTGGCGGTTATGCGGTAGGTGTCCCCGATGATCGACTCTCTGGTCAGCGCTCCCTTCGAGCGAACAAGCTGGCCGACCTGGAATCGGTGAACCGGCGACTGGTCGCGGGGGCCGCGGATGATGCGTTTCGTAAAAGATAAAGCGTTCATAGTGGTCTCAGTCCTTTTAGGTGTGGGCAGGCACGGTCGGTCGGCTGCGATGAGCCGGTTATCGACCGATCAACCAAGGTTCGGGGAACGAACAGACGTTACAATGCGCGATGTGCTTCGAGGCGAAGCATGGACCAAGCACTGGATCCGAAGCTTGCGTGTCGTTCGAAAATTTAGGAGAATAGGTGCGGTTGGAAATTCTGATACCGCGAAAGCCACATCGGCCAAATTTACTTGGATATACTATTGCGCGTCGATTGAGTTTCAATTGAGGCGCGTGTGTCGGCCGGCGCAGATTTAAAGTGTTTTTGGCGCGACGCCGGTGTTTCTCCCGAGTTTCTCGCTGCTCGCGTGATAAAAGCCACGTGCCGATCGAGGATGTGTTAAGCTCGTCGCTTGGAACTGGAGACTGTCATGTCCGAGCCGAACAAACTCTACCAGAGCGAAATCATCACCCTGCACAAGGCGCCGCTGATCGGCACTCTCTGCCTGGAATGCGACGACGGCCAGATCGAGGTCGCCCTGAACCGAGCGGCTGCCGAGACCCTGCAGAAGGTTATTGCGCGCTTTCTTTCCCCAGCCGCGTGACACCCCCCAGCCGCGATGGCCTCATTCGATGAAGGAGAGGCGCGATGTCCTCCCGTTTGGTCTTCTCACTGTTTCTGGTCGCCCTGTCGGTTTTTCTTGTCTGGGCCTTCAGGCCACCTCAGGGCAATGCGAGCGATCGCCCCGCCATGCCGCATGTGGCTGAGCAAGGGCAGGCGGTAAACCCCGATTACGGACTGGGCTGATGACAACACTAAGGTACGGTCTCAAGGTCGAAGCCAACAATGTCTGGGCGGTTGTCGATGTCTTCACCGGGCAACCGGTTGTTGTTGACGGTTATCTGATGTCCAACTTGCCGCGCGACGAAGCGGATGACCTTCTCGATATTCTCAATCTCAAAGACCGCATACGCAGGGGCACGATCCAGCTTCCGCCCCGGCCGCCGGAAGATAGGGGTTAGAAGGGTGGGCTGGAAACCCACGATAGTGGCTCAGCGGGCCACGCTGCCGGTCTTTCGATCAACTGCAGCCTGTCTGAATTCCTCATAAGGCGCCGGACGGGAAGGGGACCTCGGAAACTCCGCGGCAGTGCCCGGCTCGGCCAGCGCCGCCTCCGGAGTGGCGTGGCTGTCGACGCCGCTTTCGAGTGCCGCAATCAGGAAGCGCGTGGCGGCAAGCCGTCCGCCCGGGTCTGCCGTCGCAGTCGTTCCGTAGTAGCCGGCAGCGGCGAGTACCTCGACCAGAAGGCTGAGGTCGTCGGAGTGAAGACAATGTTCTGGATTGCTGGAAGACATTGCGTCCTCCTTTGGTTGGGGCCCAGGCAAGAAGGCCCGTAGGCGACGGCGCCCGCTTCAATCGCCGTCGATGAAGCACCCTGCACGCGTTGTCGCGCCAGCGCAACGAACTTCACTCAAGCACCGGGAGGTATGTTTTGGCCGAGCGCGCGTTTCGCTTCGTCGCCCGTCGCTGTGCTGCGCGCATCCATCGCATTCGCCAGATCGAGCCTGCGCGGGCCGACTTTCGCGAAGATGTCACGCGCCGCCAACGGTGCCAATTGATAGGCCAGAATGAACTCTTCGAGATCGTAGACCGCATCCCAGCCATGAAGCAGTCTCTTTTTGTCGTGCGTGAAATTCTTGGTCATGGGACGCTCCCGCGTTCTGGCTCCGTGCTTGGCGCAAAGACGGCCAATTGTCAGGCGGCTGAGGAAGCGTCAGGGATACGCCAGCTAAACGGGCTGGCGCGGACATGGTTTCAAATTAAGAGTTCAGACGGCGAAGGAGGGGACCGGGCAAGGGGCCTGGCAATGAGGGGCCCGGGCGGAAGCCGGATCGTCGGCTTCTGACGGAACGTGATCACCGGCGATCAGGCGGACGACGTGCTGTTGCGGCCGGAAGCGTGCGGCCGGCAGGACCTCGCGGTCAATCTGTGAGCTGGCAGAAAGCATGACCGGTCGCCATCGCCGGGCACAGCATGGTTCTCGGCGGCAACGGTGACCTTGGCAAAGTGCGCGGCAGCGACGCTATTTCAGGTAGGCGCGCACCACATCCACCAGTTCGGCCGCCGCTTCCTCCCGGTCCTTCTGCGACAGCTCGGCTGCGGCGACATGCATGTGGATATGGTCTTCGACCACTTCCGCCATCAGCCCGTTGACCGCGCCGCGGATGCCGGCGATCACCTGCATGACCTCGGCGCAGCCCTTCTCCTCCTCCAGCATCCGCTCGACCGCCTCCATCTGGCCGCGCAAGCGCCGGACCCTGTTGATGAGCTTCTGCTTCTCGCGGATGGTATGGGTCATCGCAAACTCCGGTTTCGGGCGCCGCCGCTATGCGGCCCGTGGTTCCACCTCCACGGTCACATGCGACAAATCGTGAATGGCGGCAAGCTTTTCGCGATAATAGGACGGTGCCCGCGGGCTGTCGGCGACGAGCGAGACGATTGCACCGTGGTGGCCGGGCCCGAGTTGCCAGACGTGCAGATCGACGATCTCGGCGTCTTCCCTGGCGACGATCTCGCCGATCTCGTCCGGCAGGTCTTCGCCATCGGGGATATAGTCGAGCAATGTCGCGCCGGTATCGCGAAGGAGGCCGAAGGACCAGCGCGCAATGACTAGTGCGCCGACGATGCCCATGGCGGGATCGAGCCACAGCCAGCCATAGATTGCGCCGAGACCAAGGGCGACGATGGCGAGCACCGAGGTCAGCGCGTCGGCAAGGACGTGCAGATAGGCGGCGCGCAGGTTGCGATCCTGCCCACCATGGTGCCCATGGTGGTGGCCGTGATGATCGTGGTGATGATGGTCGTGATCGTCCTTCAAGAGCCAGGCGCAGACGAGATTGACGATGAGGCCGGCAACAGCGACGAGGATCGCCTCGCTGAAATCGATCGTCACCGGAGCGTTGAGGCGGCGCAGGCTCTCCCAGCCGATCAGAAGCGCGATCAGGGCCAGCACGATGGCACTCGAAAAACCGGCGAGGTCCCCGAGCTTTCCCGTGCCGAAGGTAAAGCGGCGATTGTTCGAATGCTTGCGTGCATAGAGATAGGCAAGCGCTGCGATCAGCATCGCGGCCGCATGGGTCGACATGTGCCAGCCATCGGCAACCAGCGCCATCGAGCCGAAGATCTGACCTGCCGCGATCTCGATCAGCATCATCGTTGCGGTCACCGCGATGACAATCCAGGTCCGCCGCTCGTTGCGCTCGTGATTGCCGCCGAGGAAGACGTGATCATGGCTGGCCGCGAGCACGCGCGCGTCGTCATGCGAATGCCCGTGGTGGTGATGATGGTCGCGGTCGTGATTGCCCATGTCGATGCCTCCAATATTATATAGGGGGGTACCCTATATTGGATTCGACATAAAGTCTCTGGTTCGGGTCTGCGATTTCAGCTTGATGATGTCGCTAATTCACGCCGTCAGCAGCGACGTCGTCAGATCGCCGTAACCGGTAAACCGATATTCGTATTCGAGCCCGAGCCGCTCGGCGGCCTTCCTCGCCTTCTCCTGCAAGCCTGCATCCTCCTGCTGCGAGAGATAGACGAGCTTGCGGTAGTGGCCGAAATACATGTCCCGGAGCTCCGGGTGCCGGTTGAGGCCGAGCGGTTCGATGACGAAGGCCTCGAACTGGCGGGCGAGAAAGTCGGTGAGGAAGAAGGCGGTGAGGTCGTCGTCCCAACGGCGGGCGAAATCATCGTTGCCGGCAAAGAAGGAGTAACAGTGCGGACCGGGGATACGCTCGACCTTTTCCTCCTCCAGAAGTCGGTCGAGCTGGCCGCCGGTGCCGCAGTCGGCATAGGCGACGAAGATGCGCTCGAAGCCTTCGGCGCGGGCCTTGGCAATGGCGTCGCGAATGCCCGGGGTGATCTTGTCGGGCGTGTTGTGCCAGATGGCGGGCAGACAGTTGAGGTCGATATGGCCAAGCCCGTTAGCCTCGCAGATCGCCAGGATTTCGCGGGCGATGGCGCCGCAACCGATCACGTGAACTTTTTCCGGTTGTGCACGTTCTATTGCGGGCGATACTTTTTCCATCTTGATTCCATGTGGCTATCAGCGGGAAGGACCCTGACCATGACAGTAAAGACCCTTGCAACCGTCGGCGCCGTTCTCGTCGCCCTTTCGACGCTTACCGCCTGCGGCAACACCATCCGCGGCATCGGACAGGATACCGCAAACACGGTCAACGCGACACAGTCGGCCGGCAAGAAGGTGGCAAACTCCGTCAACTAACCCGGCAAACTTGCCAGGCACGCTCGCCAGACATAGGAAAGCCGGCCGCGGATTTCACCCACGCGGCCGGCTTTGTCATTTCGGATTGTCCGAAGCTCAGCCGGCCAGGCGGTTGTGCTTGCGCTTCATGAAGTCCTTGGCGGTTTCGACCGCAATCGCCGCATCGCGGCAATAGGCATCGGCACCGACGGCCTTGCCGAATTCCTCGTTCAGCGGCGCACCGCCGACGAGAACGACGTAGTCGTCGCGCAGCCCCTTTTCCTTGAGCGTGTCGATGACGACCTTCATGTAGGGCATGGTGGTGGTCAGAAGCGCCGACATGCCGAGAATGTCCGGCTGCTCGCGCTCGATCGCTTCGAGATAGTTTTCGACCGGGTTGTTGATGCCGAGGTCGACGACGTCGAAGCCCGCACCTTCCATCATCATGCCGACGAGGTTCTTGCCGATGTCGTGAATGTCGCCCTTGACGGTGCCAATCACCATCTTGCCGAGCTTCGGCGCGCCGGTTTCGGCGAGAAGCGGGCGCAGGATGGTCATGCCGGCCTTCATGGCGTTGGCCGAGAGCAGCACTTCCGGCACGAACAGGATGCCATCGCGGAAGTCGATGCCGACGATGCGCATGCCTTCGACCAGCGCCTGGGTCAGGACGTCGTAAGGCGTCCAGCCGCGCTTGAGCAGGATGTTGGTCCCGTCCTCGATTTCCTCCTTCAGGCCGTCATAGAGGTCGTCGTGCATCTGCTGCACGAGTTCTTCGTCGGAAAGGTCCTCGAGAATGATTTCATCGTCTGCCATATTGGGGTTCCTCGGTTCCTGGCACGGTCGCGCGAAATTTTCGGACGCGTCCATCAATCCATAGCGGTCGATGTCTAAAAATCTGTTTTCGAAAGCGACGTCGCATATGACAAAAAGCGACGGGAGGGCGGCTTCTTTTGCCGCCTGTATATTCTTAACAAAAACAATATATTCGCGCCACGCGGTTTTTGCGCCCTCTTGTCGCCGCTCGGCAGTGTTCGAGTTGCGCCACGCCTTGGCGCATTGAGACCCGCAAGGCCCCCGATGCTTGGTAGCATTAAGGTCAAATGATGCTTGAAGGCGCAAAAAGTGATGCGCGGGAGAGGAAAAGCGAATGAGCGACGTGACAGATCAGGGCGCGGTTGAAGGCGGCGGTCGCCGCGCACGCGGCGAGGGACGGGGAGCAGCAGCAAGGCGCGCATCGCGCACCGGCGGCGGCCCGGGGCCGTCTTTGCCCTATATCCAGCGCAAGATTCGCGAATACGAGGTGCTCGACGAGGAAGGCCTGCAGCTGATCGAGCGTAATGCCGATACGATCCTCGAGGAAATCGGCATCGAGTTCCGTGACGACGCTGAGGCGCTCGAACTCTGGAAGCAGGCCGGCGCCGACGTGCGCGGCCAGCGCGTGCATTTCCCCAAGGGTCTCTGCCGCGAGCTTTTGAAGACGGCACCTTCCGAATTCACCTGGCATGCCCGCAATCCGGAGCGCAGCGCCCAGGTCGGCGGCAAGGCGACGATCTTCGCGCCGGTCTACGGCCCGCCCTTCGTGCGCGATCTGGAAGGCAACCGCCGCTATGCGACGATCGAGGATTTCCGCAATTTCGTGAAGCTCGCCTATATGGCGCCGTCGATGCACTCGTCCGGCGGCACGGTCTGCGAGCCGGTCGACATCCCCGTCAACAAGCGCCACCTCGATATGGTCTACAGCCATATCAAATATTCCGACAAACCCTTCATGGGCTCGGTGACGGCGCCGGAGCGGGCGGAAGACACGATCGCCATGGCGAAGATCGTCTTCGGCGACGACTTCGTCGAAAACAACTGCGTTACGCTGAACCTCATCAACGCCAACTCGCCGATGGTCTTCGACGAGACCATGGTGGGCGCGCTCAAGGTTTACGCGCGCCATAACCAGGCCTGCGTGCTGTCGCCGTTCATTCTGTCGGGCGCCATGAGCCCGGTGACGGTTGCCGGAACGCTGACGCAGATTCTGGCCGAAGTGCTGGCCGGCGCCTCCTTCACCCAGCTCATCCGCAAGGGCGCGCCGGTGCTCTTCGGCACGTTTGCCGCCTCGATCTCGATGCAGTCGGGCGCGCCGACCTTTGGTACGCCGGAGCCGTCGCTCGTCTCCTATGGCGCAGCCCAGCTCGCGCGTCGCCTGAAGCTTCCGTTCCGTACCGGTGGTTCGCTCTGCGGCTCCAAGGTTCCGGACGCGCAGGCAGCACACGAATCGGCCAACACGCTGAACATGACGCTTCTTGCCGGCACCAACTTCGTGCTGCACGCTGCCGGCTGGCTCGAAGGCGGTCTGATCTCGTCCTACGAGAAGTTCATGATCGACCAGGACCAGCTCGGCATGATGCAGAAGATGGCCGAAGGCGTGGACCTCTCGGAAAACGCCCAGGCGCTGGACGCGATCCGCGAAGTCGGTCCGGGCAGCCACTATCTCGGCTGCGCGCATACCCAGGCCAACTTCCAGACGGCGTTCTACCGTTCGCCGCTCGCCGACAACAATTCCTTCGAACAGTGGGAAGTGGAAGGCGAAAAGCGCATCGAACAGCGCGCCAATGCGCTGTGCCGCAGTTGGCTGGAGCATTACGAGGCGCCTTACCTCGATCCCGAGATCGACGAAAAGCTGAAGGCGTTCATCGCCAGCCGCAAGGACTCGATGCCGGACGCTTTCACCTGAAAGGGTCCCGAGCGAGCCAGGGAGCAAGGCGGCGCGGCGCAGGTGGCCGACATGATCCAGAAGGAGGTCTGGCGCCCGCATTACGAACACCAGGGGCCGAAACCGAAATGACGGCGCCTTCCGCGACAGCGGACAAGACAATCGAAACGATCCGTGCGGCGCTGGCGCCGCACGGTCTTTTTTTGCGCGGAACCGTGAATTTCGCCTCCGGTGAGGCGGCACCGCTGCTCGTCGATGGCCGCCTGGCGGCAAGCGTGGTGCTGATTGGCAATATCGGCGGTTCGCTGTGGCAGCCGTTCAGCGCGTGGCGGCAAGCCCGGTCGGATGGCGGCGGCGCCGATCCGCTCGACAATTGGTCGAAGGCCGTTATCAATCCGGTCGCCGGCGAGCAGGGGGCGACCGCCTTCTTTCCGTCGGATCCCCCGTGGCAGCCGTTCCAGCAGTGGGCGATGAGGGCCGAAGGCCTGAAACCGTCACCGCTGGGCATTCTCATCCATTCGCGTTTCGGCCTGTGGCACGGTTACCGCGGCGCACTTGCTTTCGGTATCCCGCTTGGCGAGACAGGTGAAGCGAGCGCCAGCCGCCCTTGCGACCACTGTCTCGAAAAGCCGTGCATCTCGGGCTGTCCGGCGTCGGCGCTTGCAGGGGAACGCTTCGATGTCGGGCGTTGTCGCGGCCATCTGCGCACGGACGCGGGCAGGGCGGGCTGCCTTGCGAATGGTTGTCTATCGCGCGCTGCCTGTCCCGTCGGGAGCCAATATCGCTACCCGCCCGAGCAGTTGCGCTTCCATATGTCTGCGCTTGAAGTGTGAGCCCCGGTCTCCACTCTGGCGCGCAAAGATGGTGCAAATCTCCAAAATGACTAAAATTGGAGGTGTCGTGGAAAGGTAATATTATCGAATTTATAACGATCTGGACGGCGTGGCGTTGGAGTCCATCGTATGAGAGGTAGCCCAGTCGTATCCGTGAGCAACTATCCTCCGCACCTGTCGCGCGAGGACGTGCAAGCGCAGATATCTCGGCTTGACAGTATTCACGCGGCCAACAGCCAGGTTTTGGGGGACGCTTTCAAGCGCCTGCTGGCGATCGGCGCCGGCCATGCGGCCGTCATCACCGCCTGCATTGCCGGCTTCGATGCGCTGGTGGACCGATCGGTTCTCACCGGCGATCTTCTGCCCGATGCCATCGACATCCTCAGGAAATTTGCGCTGACCGTCAGCGCGCTCGGCCTGTTCCTCACGTTCTGGGCGATCGGCAACAATTACGGCGAGGTCCAGAAAGAAGCGAGGCGCCATGCGGTGAAGGTGGCAACGACGCTCAGAGAAAAGCGGCTGCTTTTGTCGCTGTCGCAGGATGTGCTGAACCGCGATCCCAAATCCTATCTGCTTGCAGGCGTCGGGGGCTTTGCCTGCCTTTGCGCGATCTTCGGCCTTGCAAGTCTCGCCGGCATCGCCGGTCTCGTCACCACCATGGCGGCGATCGTCGGCGGCTAGTCGCCAAGCGTATGATTTCGCCTGTGCCCGCGCCAGAATAAGCCGCAATCTCAGGCATGCTTGGCGGCTGATTCGATTGGACCTTTCGCCATGCCGCTTTTTCCAAAACCCTTTCTCGTCGGTGCCGTTCTTTCGGCCGGTCTTGCCGGGCCTGCGCTCGGCGCCTGCCGCGATGTCAGCCATCTTGGCCAGGACTATGTCGCCTGCAGCTTCGATCCGGCGACAACCGATATCCGCCTCTACAACAAGGATCAGGCGGGCGTGCCCTTCCGCTCCTTCCGGGCGCTGTCGCTCGAACTGCGCCATCGCGAAGAATACATGAGCTTCGCCATGAACGGCGGCATGTATCACGACGATCTGTCGCCGGTCGGCCTGCATATCGAGGAGGGGCGCGAGCAGGCGCCGCTCAACACCAATTCCGGCTGGGGCAATTTCCACCTTTTGCCGAACGGGGTGTTTTATGTCGACGACGGCAAAGCGGGGGTAATTGCGGCGGACGCCTATCGCGACGCCAGGCTCACGCCGCGATTTGCCACGCAATCCGGGCCGATGCTGGTCATCGACGGCAAGCTGCATCCGCGCTTTCTGCCCGACAGCACCAGCTACAAGACCCGCAACGGCGTCGGCGTGACGGCCGAGGGCGAGGTGGTTTTCGTCGTCTCGAAGCGCCCGGTGCGGTTCCACGATTTCGCGACGCTGTTTCGCGATACATTGGATTGCCCCAATGCGCTCTTCCTCGACGGCACGATTTCGAGCGTCTATGCGCCTGATATCAACCGCCATGACCGGCTGTTTCCGATGGGGCCGATCATCGCCGTCGTCGGAAAATTTCCACGCTGACTTTCCTTGGGCGCGGGATTCGGGCGGAAAACCGCACACTTTTCCTCCTCCCCCGAAAAAAAATGTGCCGCCCACCCAAGGAACGGGCAGCCTGCAACGTCTAAGGTTCAAATGAGGTGAGGGCGGGCACGGATTTGGACGCTGAACTCGTCGAAAAGGCGGTGGATGGAGACCGACAGGCTTTCGGCCAGCTGGTCGAGCGACACTATGATTTTGTCCATGCGGTCGCCTGGCGATGGTCCGGAAACATCTCTGACGCAGAGGACATCGCCCAGGATGTCTGCCTGCGGCTGGGTGCCGCCATTCGCGGCTTTCGCGGCACCAGCCGGTTTCGCACCTGGCTCTATACGCTGACGTTGAACGCCGCGCGCGACCATAGGCGGCGGCAGGTGCGCGATCACAGCCGCATGCAGGCCTATGCCAGCGAGCAGGCGACGGCAGCGCCCCCTCAGGATCCCGACGAAGAGCAGCGCGAGGCGCTCTGGGCCGCGGTCCGGGAACTGCCGGAAAAGCAGTGCGATGCGGTGCTGCTCGTTTATGCCGAAGGCTTGAGCCATGCGGCGGCCGCCGACGTGCTTGGCTGTTCGGAGGCAACCATATCCTGGCATGTGCATGAAGCGCGCAAGCGCCTGAAGACATTGCTCGGCAAGGAGGCAGTGTGACCATGAGCGACGATTTCGAAAAGCTTGGCCGGATGAACCCGCCGAAGGCTTCTGCGGAAGCGCGCGCCCGTGCGCTCGCCTTGGCCATGCAGGCCTTCGACGAGCAGCAAGAAAATTCGAATGCCACCCAAGGATCGGTTCGGCCGGTTCGTCAAAGCTCCATCTTCAACCGGATATGGAGCCCCATCATGAACCGGAAACTGCTCGCCGGATCGGCACTGGCAACTCTTCTCGTCGTGCCCGCCGCCGCTTTCCTGACGTTTGAACTCACGCGCGACGGTGCGCTCTTCGGCGAGCCTGCGCAGGAGATCGCGCTGAAGGGTGAACTCACCAAGGAAGAGGCGCGGCAAAAGCCGGAGCCCCAGGTCGCCGCCAGGAAGGCGGCCGCCGACGAACGCGCGCGCCAGCAGGAAGCAAAAACCGTGGAGGCGCCCGCGACCGTCGAGGCCGAGAGCGAGGCTGCGGCTCCTGCCGCGCAGGCCGATGCGATGGCCAACAGTGTTGCGCGCGACAGTGTTGCTCCGCTCTCGGCGGTCGCCGGTGCGCAGCCGCAGATGACCTATCTGCCGGCGCCGGTCACTGAGGAGAAGCTCGTCGCGCCCGAGCAAAACCGCGAGCGCTTCGGCAAGGCCGACAGCAATCCGGTGAAAAGCGTTGCGACCGATCCGGTCTCGACCTTCTCTGTCGATGTCGACACGGCATCCTACGCTTTCGTGCGCCGCTCGCTGATGGAAGGGCAGATGCCCGAGCGCGACGCCGTGCGGGTCGAGGAGATGGTCAACTACTTCCCCTATGACTGGCCGCGGCCGGCAAGCGCCGCCGAACCCTTCAAGGCGACGGTGACGCTGACGCCGACGCCGTGGAATGGCGGCACACGGCTGATGCATGTGGCGATCAAGGGGTACGACGTGGTGCCGGCGCAAGCGCCGAAGGCGAACCTCGTCTTTCTGATCGACGTTTCCGGCTCGATGGATGAGCCGGACAAGCTGCCGCTGTTGAAGGGTGCCTTCCGGCTGCTGGTCGAGAAGCTGAAGCCCGAGGATACGGTCTCGATCGTCACCTATGCAGGCAACGCCGGAACCGTGCTGGAGCCGACATCGGTCAAGGACAAGGCGAAGATCCTCCAGGCGATTGACACCTTGCAGCCCGGCGGCTCGACCGCCGGTGCGGAAGGGATCGACGCGGCCTACGGGCTTGCCGAGAAGGCCTTCGTCAAGGGCGGGGTCAACCGCATCATGCTGGCGACGGATGGTGACTTCAATGTCGGCCCGTCGAGCGACGAGGACCTGAAGCGGCTGATCGAGGAGAAGCGCAAAAGCGGCATCTTCCTCTCCGTGCTCGGCTTCGGCCGCGGCAATTATAACGACGCGCTGATGCAGACGATCGCCCAGAACGGCAACGGCACGGCCGCCTATATCGACACGCTGGCCGAGGCGCAGAAGACGCTGGTGGAGGAGGCGGGGTCCTCGCTCTTCCCGATCGCCAAGGACGTCAAGCTGCAGGTGGAGTTCAATCCGGCCGCGATCGCCGAATACCGGCTGATCGGCTACGAGACACGCGCCTTGAAGCGCGAGGACTTCAACAACGACAAGGTGGACGCCGGCGACATCGGTTCCGGTCACAGCGTGACGGCGATCTACGAGGTGACGCCGAAGGGCAGCCCGGCGGTGCTCAACGACGACCTGCGCTATGCAGAGGCGGAAAAGTCGGTGGCAGAGGCAAGCTCGAACAGCGGCGAACTTGCCTTCCTGAAGATCCGCTACAAGAAGCCGGACGGCGACAAGAGCGAGCTGATCACCACGCCGGTGACCGAGGCGAATGCGGTGCCGTCGCTCGCCGAGGCGTCCAATGACGTGCGCTTCTCTGTGGCAGTGGCGGCCTTCGGGCAGAAGCTTGCAGGCGTGACGGCGCTCGCTGACTATTCCTATGACGCAGTCATCGATCTCGCCGCAGCCGCCAAGGGCGCCGATCCGTTCGGCTATCGCAGCGAATTCGTCAATCTGGTGCGGCTCTCCAAGGGGCTCGGCGGTTCCGGCAAGTGATGTCGGGTTGGGGCAGCCCTCAACCGCGTGGTCAGGGTTTGCCCCTCATCCGCCTGCCGGCACCTTCTCTCCGTTATGACGGGGAGAGGGGAACAAGTGGCAACCGTTTCGCCCATCGTGAAGGCTGAGATTGTCGCTGACGTTGAGGCCTGGCACCTGAGGGTGCGCCTAGCGGCTCTCTCCCCGCCTGCGGGGAGAGATGCCCGGCAGGACAGTGAGGGGGCACCCGTCACGCGCGAGCGTCGATCCCCTGTCGCCTCACGCCTTCGGAAAGGCGCGTTCCAGCCCACCGGCCTTCGACAGGCCCGCCTTGAACGCCTGGTAGGCTGCATGGTGGCTGGAGCGGCCGGCTTCCATCAGGCGCATCTGCAGCCGCGCCGGTGCATGGCTGCCGAGCCACTGGCCGAGCTTTTCGAGTTTCAGCGAATTCAGGAACTTCGCCTCCGAGGCGATGTCGAGGTGGCGGTAGAGGCCGTCCATCAGGCGCTCGTCCTGCTCGGGGTTTTCCATCAGCAGGCGCAGGAAGGACTGGTCGGCTTCGCTGAAACTCCCGAATTTTTCGGCGACGGTGTCCCGGTCGGGAAAGGAGGCTGGGCCGGCGTTCATGTCACTGTCTCCCGTCTGCGGCCGCGCGGTGCGTTCTGCGGGACGCAAAGGCGCGGTGTGGCACGTTGAACCGCTGCAAAGCAGCGAATCTCTCTTTCATCGGGGATAGGCCAGCGGTCACGGGTGCGCAAGCGGTGGCGAATATGCAGATATTGAACATATAGTCCAATATTGACAATTAATCCAACTATGGGCATATGCGAGCCATGACCATAGCACCCGCCTTCACCTCGATCCTTGCAACGCACGCGCCGACGGCGGCTGCGATCAGCGCGCTTCTTTATCCGCATGGGGAGGTTGTGCTGCATGATCTCCGAACCGGTACGATCGCGGGGATCTGGAACTGTTTCTCCGGTCGCGCGGTCGGCGAAGATTCGCTGATCGAAGAGGAATTTTCAGCCCTCGGCAGCACTGAAGCGGTGCTCGGGCCCTATGAGAAGACCGGTGCGGATGGCCGGCGCTTCAAGTCGATCTCAGCCGTTCTGCGCGACGGGACGGGCGACGCGGTCGGCCTGCTTTGCATCAATCTCGACATGTCGATGATCGATCAGGCGGTGAAGCTGCTCTCGGCTTTCGCCGGCGCCGAGCAGCCGAAGCCGCAGGCGCTGTTTTCGCGCGACTGGCGCGAGGAGATCAACGCGACCCTGCATGGCTGGCTGAAGGAGCGGGGGCTGGCGCTCTCGGCGCTCAAGCGCGGCGATCGCGTGGCGCTGGTGGCAGCGCTCGACGAACGCGGCCTCTTCCAGACGCGCAACGCGGTCGATCACCTTGCCAGCCTCATCGGCGCCTCGCGCGCGTCGATCTACAACTATCTCGCTGCGGCCCGCGGCGAGGCGCCCTGATTGCTGCGCGCAATATTTCGGACAGAGACCGCTTCGCGGGTCTTCGGACTTGCCTGACCCATAACCGTTCGCGTGCGCCTCAGCCGCGAGAGGAGGAAATATCCATGACGACCTTGCCCGATTTCCGGCTCGAAACCCATTTCTCCCGCTGGGAGTTCAGCGCCCGCCACCATATGACCGCGAGCGACAGCCAGACGACCAGCATGAGCGATCTTCTGGCGCTTGCCGACGCGGAGGACCGCGCCGCCTGGGACAACATCACGCTCGGCTATACCGAGACCTATGGCGCACCGGCGCTGAGGGCAGCGATCGCTGCGACCTATGAAGGGCTGACGGCTGCCGATATCCTCTGCTTTGCCGGCGCGGAGGAGGGGCTTTATTGCGCCATGCTGGCGCTGCTCGGGCCGGGCGACCACGCGATCGTGACGGTGCCGAACTACCAGTCGATGGAGACACTTCCGGTGACGATCGCCGGCGCGGTGACCGGCGTGCCGCTTCGCCCAGAGAACAATTGGCGGCTCGATATCGCCGACGTGCGCGCGGCGTTGAAACCCAACACGAAGCTGATCTGTGTGAATTTCCCCAACAATCCGACCGGTGCCATTGCCGACCAGGAAACCTTCGCGGCGCTCGCCAAGCTCTGCGCGGAGCGCGGCATTCATCTCTTCAGCGACGAGGTCTATCGCGGGCTGGAGCGTGACGCCTCGCTGCGCCTGCCGCAGGCGGCCGAACTTTTTGACCGTGGAATCTCGCTGAATGTCATGTCCAAGGCCTATGGCCTGCCGGGCCTGAGAATCGGCTGGATCGCCTGCCGCGACCATGCGCTTCTCGAACGCATGGAGAAGATGAAGCACTATCTGTCGATCTGCAATTCGCGGCCGTCGGAAGTGCTGGCGACAATCGCGCTCAAGGGGCGTGCCGTTATCCTCGATCGCAACCGGGCGCTCGTTGCCGCCAATCTCGAGAGGCTCGGCGCCTTCTTGGCGGAATTCCCGGATCTCTATGAGTGGCGGGCACCTGACGGGGGCTGCGTCGGCTTTGCCCGCTATCTCGGTGCCGATGGCGTCGAGAGCCATTGCCGGGGGCTGGTGGAGGAGGCTGGCGTGCTGCTCTTGCCGTCAAGCCTCTTTGTATCCGATCTGCTGCCGGTCGCCACCGATCGCTTCCGCGTCGGTTTCGGCCGCAAGGATATCGAGGTCGGGCTCGATGCCTGGCGCCGGCATATTCGGCGATAGCCCCAGTGTCGCCATCTTCGGCCTGCTAGTTACCCGCAGGTCCCGCTCCCGGGCGTATGCCCCGGGAGCCTTGGAACGCACGCATGTGGATACGGACCGCGCGACAATGGTCCCATTGTCAAGATTGTGTTAACGAGCGGCCCCCGCCACCGAGTGTTTCCTCTGCTGATGCAATACAGACCCGAAATCGATGGACTGCGCGCGCTTGCCGTCGTCCCGGTCCTCCTGTTCCATGCCGGTTTCGGCCTTGTCTCTGGCGGCTTTGCCGGCGTCGATGTCTTCTTCGTCATCAGCGGCTACCTCATCACCGCGATCATCCACCGCGAGATCAGCGACGGGAACTTCAGCATCGCCCGTTTCTACGAGCGGCGCGCCCGTCGCCTTGCGCCGGCGCTGCTCCTGGTCTGCGCCGTCTCTATTCCCTTCGCGCTGATGTGGATGCTGCCGGAGGAACTCAACAGCTTTGGCAAGAGCCTCTATGCGGTGAACCTGTTCGCCTCGAATTTCTTCTTCTGGGACCAGACCGGCTATTTCGCGCCGAGCACGGCGCTGCTGCCGCTGCTGCACACCTGGTCGCTGGCGGTCGAAGAACAGTTCTATCTGGTCTTCCCGCTGCTGCTTTTGCTGCTTCACCGCTTCTCGCGGGCAACGCTGTTGAAGGTGGTGGCGGCGCTCGTGCTCCTGAGTTTTGCGGCGACCCAGGTCTTTGCGAACCTGGACCCGGCCGCGAATTTCTACCTGCTGCCAAGCCGGTTCTGGGAACTCGGCGTCGGTGCGCTGCTTGCGCTCGTCGGCGTTGAAAAGCTCGATCTTTCGAAAGGCAGCCGCGAGCTTCTGTCAGCCCTCGGTCTGCTGGCGATCGTCGCGAGTTATTTGTTCGTGGTGGAATCGGCCTTCTATCCCGGCTGGACGACCGTGCCGGTGGTTCTGGGCACGGCGCTGGTTCTCGCCTTCGGCCGCAGCGATACCGTCGTCGGCCGGCTGCTGTCGCTGAAGCCGCTGGTCGCGATCGGGCTCATCAGCTACAGCC
This sequence comes from Ensifer sp. SL37, assembly GCF_026672675.1. Classification (NCBI taxonomy): domain Bacteria; kingdom Pseudomonadati; phylum Pseudomonadota; class Alphaproteobacteria; order Hyphomicrobiales; family Rhizobiaceae; genus Ensifer; species Ensifer sp. SL37. The sequence goes on from NZ_JAPPRN010000006.1 coordinate 3,230,672, forward strand.
TCTACCTCTGGCATCAGCCGGTCTTTGCCTTCGCGCGCCTGCGGTCGATCGAGGACATTCCGGCCGAAGGCTACGCGCTCCTGATCGCGCTCTGCTTCGTACTTGCCTATCTCAGCTGCCGTCTCGTCGAGCAGCCCTTCCGCAAGCCGGGCCGCTTCAGCCGTCGCGCGGTTTTTGGCGCCACGCTTGCGGCCGGATCGGCGGCGATCGCCTTCGGCTTCACGCTCGACGGTTCCGACGGTCTCGCCGCCCGGAATCGCGAACTTGCGCAGCTTTCGGAGCCGAGCGTCGGCCTCGGCAAGAAATGCGATGCCGTCGCCGACCTGCGCTGCGCCTCTAACCCGAAGCCCGAGGTCGCGGTCTGGGGGGATTCCTTCGCCCGGCACCTCGTCGACGGCATTATCGCGTCGAAGCCGGACGTGCGGCTGGTGCAGCTTGCCAAGAACAATTGCGGGCCGTTTTTGAACCTGTCGCCGATCATGCCGCGGCTCGGTCGCGACTGGTCCGACGATTGCGCCCGCTACAACGAAGAGGTCCGCCGTTTCCTGCTTGCCAACCGGTCGATCCGCTACGTCGTTCTGTCCTCGCAGCTCAGCCAGTACCTGAAGGAGGAGAAGGTGCTGGTCGATGGCCGCAGCGAGGTGACGACCGAGACGAAGCTTCTCATCGACGGCCTGCGGACAACCTTTGCCTGGCTGCGCTCGAACGGCTTCGAACCCGTCTTCGTCGCGCCGACGCCGCATGACGGCCGCGATACCGGGCTCTGCGTTGCAAGAGCCCGTCTGCTCGGCCTGTCGGACCGGCACTGCGAGCCGGTGCTAAAGACCGTTCGCGAATATGACCGCGATGTCCTGAACGTGGTTGCGGATATCGCCGACGAGTATCCCGTCGTCAGCTTCATGGACTATCTCTGTGACGACGACAGCTGCAAGATCGAGGACAAGGGCGTCGCGCTCTTCGAGGACTTCGGGCACTTCTCCAAGGAAGGGTCCCGCCAGATGGGACGCGCCTTCGATTTCTACCGAGCTTTCATCGAGGCGGCGAAGGGCAGGCCCGTGGCCGAGCGGGCAACGGACGCCAAGGCCTTCGACAACGCCGCGCTTTAAGACAGCCGCCACATCGACGCATAAACGAAAACGCCCCGGATCTTTCGATGCCGGGGCGTTTGCTTGTCGATTTGCCTTGCCTGGCTTGATCAGGCGCGGCGGCTGCGGCGCTCGCGGGCAGGCGCGGCCGCCGTTTCGTTGGCGGTCTTGTTGCGCAGCGGGCCGATCTTTTCGATGATCAGGTCGAGCGTCGGGCGTTCGCGGCGCACATGTTCGTCGAGTGCGACGCGCATCGCGGCGAGGTGGCCGCAGGTGGTGCCGCAGCAGCCGCCGATGATCTTGGCGCCGGCATCGGCCGCAAGGCGCACATATTCGGCCATCAGCGGCGGCGTGCCGGAATAGTGGATCTCGGAGCCGCGGAATTCCGGAATGCCGCAATTGCCCTTGACGATCACGGTCGCCTCGGGTGCTGCCTCCGTCATGTCGAGCAGCGAGGAGAGAATGTCGGAAGCACCGACGCCGCAATTGGCGCCAACGGCGACCGGGCCGTCACCGAACTCGGTGGCAACGCCATGGATGTCCTTCGGGTGCAGCCCCATCATCGTCTTGCCGGCGGTATCGAACGAGCCGGTATAGACGTAGGGAAGGCCGACCTTGGCGGCCGCTTCGGCGGCCGCACGGATCTCGTCCGGCGAGGACATGGTTTCGATCCAGGCGACTTCGGCGCCGCCGGCCTTCAGGCCCTCGATCTGCTCGACGAAAGCGGCAACCGCATCCTCATAGGAGAGCGCGCCGAGCGGGATCAAGAGTTCGCCGGTCGGGCCGACGGAGCCGGCGGTGATGACCTTGCGCGATGCCTTGTCGGCAACCGCACGGGCGATCTCGGCGGCGCGCTTGTTCAGCGCATGCACGCGGTCGTCGGCCTGGTGCAGTTTCAGCCGGTGACGGGTGCCGCCAAAGGTGTTGGTGAGGATGATGTCGGCGCCGGCGTCGACGAAATCCTGGTGCAGCTTGGTGATGTTCTCCGGCTTCGTTTCGTTCCAGAGTTCCGGCGCTTCGCCTGCTTCGAGGCCCATGGCGAAGAGCGACGTGCCGGTGGCGCCGTCGGCGAGAAGAACGCCTTTTTCGGCGATGAGAGCGGAGAGGGCATTGGAGGCTGCGGTCATCGGTTTTTCCCGGCTAGAATAGATTGCAACAAGATATAAAGATATCTTTATGTCTTGGCAAGCGTTCAGCGACGGGAGGCTTCCGGTTCGGCGCGCATGCTCATGCGGCCGGCGAGCCCAAGGCCGAAGACGGCAAGTGCCGTCAGCAGCCACATCGGATCGGCGCGATTGAGGAAGAAGCTTTCGAGCATGGCGTTGTAGGTCATGAAGATCACCACCATGACGCAGAAATCGGCGAAGATGCGGCCCTGCGGTCGGCGATAGGCCCGTGCGTAGTCGAAGAGCGGTTTGACGAAAAGCAGGATGGTCATGAGGATGCCGCCGGGCAGGCCGAACATCAGCACCGCGTCGAGATAGCTGTTGTGGCCGGTGACGATGCCGCGTACGTCCCAGCTCGCCTCGAAATTCGCCTCCATGCCCATGATCACGGGCGACAGCCAGAAACTCGCATAACCCTGGCCGAGCCAGGGGCGCTCGGCGATGCTGGCGCTCGCGAATTTCCAGATGTCGTCGCGCCGGTGAAGGTCGCATCGTCGATCAGCCCCTTGGTGATCGAAAGCAGCGTGTCGGAATAGATGGTGCCGAGCGTCAGGCCGAAGACCAGCACTGACATGGCGAGATGGGCAAGGATCATCAGCCCGGGGCTGCGCACCGCGCGGCCGGCAAAGACGAGGCCGATCGCGATCGGCAGGAATCCGATCGTCGTCTTCGATCCGGTGTGCAGCACGAAATTGGCCGCCAGCAGCGTGATCGCCCAGCCGCGAAGCGGCGCGCCGGCGCGCAGGCAATAAATGCCGAACATGCAGAGGATGGAAAAGACCGGCGCGGAGACGTTCTTGTGCAGGAGGTGGCCGCGCCAGAAACCGGCATGCCAGGGCTCGTCGCCGAAGGCCGAATGGATGGCGCGGTCGGGTGCCACGAAGAGAGCGGCGTAGTCGATCAGGATCAGAAGCAGGATCGCATTGGCGCCGGCATTGACGAAGTCCTTCTCGCTCTTCGGCAGCACCAGCACGCCCGCCACCATGATCATGGCGACGAGGCTCAGCGTCAGGCCGCGGGCGGAGGCGGCCGGGTCATAGGACTGCAGGCAGGAGAGGTAGGCGATGGCGAAGATCGCGATCCAGGCCGGAGAGACGAGGCGGGCGAGCACCCGCCGGTCGACGGTGAGCAGCATGGCGAAGAGATAGACCGCGCCGAGCACCAGGTAGCCGACCTGGTTGATGATGTTGCCTTCGTTCGCCGCGTTCGGATCCGTCGTCACCGCGCCCTGAAACGGGATCAGCGTGAAGACGATGAGGAACAGACCAAGGCCCGAAAGCAGCGCGGCAAGGCCGTTGACGAGTTCCACCAGCCCGGCATCGAACGCCTCCGGCACGCGCTGGCGCGCGGTGGAGGTGTCTGCCGTGGCTGTGTTCGGGTGCATGGCGGCTTAAAAAACGAATGACTGGGACGCGGTTCGGCATCGGTGATCATGACCCCGGGCCGTCCTGCCGTTCGGACAGGGCCGGCCTTGGGAGATCCGCACCTTGGCGCAATCAGGTTAAACCTCGGTGAAACGGTGGACGGGCCGCCCGGGCGGGATCGGCAGTCGCGGCATTACCGGTCCCGATATTTGCGCGCCGATTGCCGCAGGTGCTTGCCGCCCGGTCGCCATGCCCTTAAAAGGCTAGGGTATATTGGCCGTGTGGAAAACGCGGCCCTTGCCGTATTTCGCGGTCCGTCTTCCATAATTCGATCTCGATTTTCGTTCCGAGGTCGTTCGATAGCGTCGAAACGAGAAAACACGATATGCAGTCCCTTATCCGTATGGTCGCGTCCGCGGCGGTCTCCGTAAGCCTGCTGCTTGGCAGCGCATCCTTTGCCGCCGCCGGGCAGGCTCATTTTGTCGTCAACGCCGACACCGGCTCGATCCTGGAGGCCGACAATGCCGACGAGCTGAACTTCCCGGCGTCGCTGACGAAGATGATGACGATCTATCTCGCCTTCGAAGCGCTGCGCAGCGGCACCCTGCAATGGGACCAGAAGCTGACGGTTTCCGAGCACGCCAACAGCCTGGAGCCGTTCAAGCTTGCCGTCGGCGCCGGACGCCAGATCACCGTGCGCGAAGCGGTCATGGGCATGGTCGTGCTTTCGGCCAATGACGCAGCCGTCGTTATCGGTGAGACGCTCGCCGGCAACGAGACCGCCTTCGGCCAGATGATGACCCGCAAGGCCAAGACGCTCGGCATGACCAGCACCGTGTTCAAGAACGCCAACGGCCTGCCGGACCCGGCCCAGGTAACCACGGCGCGCGACATGGCGACGCTCGGCCTCGCGCTGATGCGCGACTTTCCGCAGGAATTCCAGCTCTTCGCCAACAAGACAATCGAGTTTCGTGGCATGAAGCTGCGCGGTCACAACGGCGTGATGAAGCGCTACGAAGGCGTCGACGGCATCAAGACCGGCTACACCGACGCCTCCGGCTACAATCTCGTGACCTCGGCCAAGCGCGGCGACACCCGCCTCGTCGCCGTCGTCATGGGTGGCAAGACGGCGCAGTCGCGCGACGACGACATGATCGCGCTGCTCGACAAGTTCCTGCCGCCGAAGGAAGACGCAAGCGCTGCCAGCGTCACTGAACCGGCTGCTGCAGCGGCGACGACCACCACGAACTGATCTCTCCGACCACTTTCTGAGGTTTGCCCCTCACCCTAACCCTCTCCCCGCAGGCGGGGCGAGGGGACGAGGGCTGACGTTCGCCGTCCGTTGCTTGGCCGCCGCCAGAGGCGGCCATAATGAGGTCGGGAAAACGATAGGATGTCGTCGGGCACTGACCGCCGGGCAGGCCTGTCAGAGATTGGGAGCGTGGCATCGCCGCAAATACCTTCTCCCCGCGGGCGGGGAGAAGGTGCCGGTAGGCGGATGAGGGGCCGCGTCGGTCGCTGCCCCAATCATCGCTTGTCTCAAGCCGCAGCGCGATCCTCGTGGCTGACCGGCGTGACCATCGCGGCGATGACCGTCGAAAGGTCGAGGGCGCCGATCGGGCGGCCGTTTTCATCGACCACGTGGGCGGTTCCCACACGGGCAGCGGTCATCGTGCGCGCCGCCGATTCCAGTACCGTGCCGGTTGCAAGCGGCACGCCTTCGGCATTGCCGGAGATCGGCCGCATGATGGTCTCGACATTGATCACCCGGCCGCGGTTCACTTCCTTGACGAAGGCGGTGATGTAGTCGTCGGCCGGCGACAGCACGATTTCCTGGCCGGTGCCCTGCTGCACCACGCGGCCATCGCGCAGGATCGCGATCTTGTCGCCGAGGCGCAGCGCCTCGTCGAGGTCGTGAGTGATGAAGACGACGGTCTTCTTCAGTTCCTTCTGCAGATCGAGCAGCACCGTCTGCATGTCGACGCGGATCAGCGGGTCGAGCGCCGAATAGGCTTCGTCCATCAAGAGAATGTCGGCATCGTTGGTCAGCGCGCGGGCGAGACCGACGCGCTGCTGCATGCCGCCCGACAGCTGGTTCGGGTAATGGTTCTCGAAGCCCTTGAGACCGACGCGCTCGATCCAGCCGCGGGCGCGCTTCTCGCTCTCCTTGCGTTCCACACCCTGGATTTCGAGACCGTAGACCGTGTTGTCGAGCACGGTGCGGTGCGGCAGCAGCGCGAACTTCTGGAACACCATCGCCGTCTTGTGGCGGCGGAATTCGCGCAGATCGTTGTCGTTCATCTTGCAGACGTCGACGCCGTCATAGAGCACTTCGCCGGCGGTCGGGTCGATCAGCCGGTTGATGTGGCGGATCAGCGTCGACTTGCCGGAGCCCGAGAGACCCATGACCACCATGACGCTGCCGGCGGGCATGGAAATGTTGATGTCCTGCAGGCCGAGCACGTGGCCGTGCTGCTCGTTGAGCTCGGCCTTGCCCATGCCTTTCTTGACGGCATCGACGAAGTCGACGCCGCGGGGGCCGAAGATCTTGTAGAGGTTCTTCACCTCGATCGCGTGACTAGCCATGGATAACCTCCGAGTGCTTTTGCAGCCGCTTGCCGAAGGCCTGGCTGGTACGGTCGAAAATGATGGCGATACCGACAAGGGCAAAGCCGTTGAGGAAGCCGACGGTGAAGAACTGGTTGGCGATCGCCTGCAGCACGTTCTTGCCGAGGCCGCCGACGCCGATCATCGATGCGACGACGACCATCGCCAGCGACATCATGATCGTCTGGTTGATGCCGGCCATGATGGTCGGCAACGCCAGCGGCATCTGCACGTTCTTCAGCTTCTGCCAGGTCGAGGAGCCGAAGGCGTCGGCCGCTTCCAGCACTTCCTTGTCGACGAGGCGGATGCCGAGATTGGTGAGCCTGATCATCGGCGGCACCGCGTAGATGACGACGGCGATCAGCCCCGGCACCTTGCCGATGCCGAAGATCATGACGACCGGGATCAGGTAGACGAAGCTCGGCATCGTCTGCATGACGTCGAGGATCGGATTGACGAAGGACTGCACCCGGTCCGAGCGCGCCATCAGGATACCGATCGGAATGCCGATGAGGATGGAGATCAGTGTGCAGACGGTGACCATGGCGAGCGTGACCATGGTGTCATTCCAAAGCCCGACAAGACCGATGGCGATCATCGACAGCGCGGTGCCGATGGTGACGTTGATGTTGCGGCTGCCGAAATAGACGATCGCGGTCATCGCCGCCAGGATCACAATCCAGGGGGAGCCGACGAACAGGCTTTCGAGGTAGTTCAGGAACCATTGAAGCGGCTGGACCACCGTGTCGATGGCGTTACCATAGGATCGCACGAAGCCCTTGAAGCTATCATCGACAGCCTTGCGGGCGAGCCGGATCGTGCTCTCGTCAATGGCAGGGAACTTGCAGAGCAACGCTGGCAAGACACTGCAGATGGAGGCCATTTGTTTCCCCTTCTTGGCCGGAAGTTTTTTTTAAGCCGGCCGCGTCTCGGCATCGAAAGGCTCGATGACAGCGCACACTTGGGTGACCTCTTTGGGTCCCGGCACTTAAACTGTGGCAGCGAAATGTGTCGCCCGCTTACCTGATAGCGACGCGAAGGCTCCCGGTTCGCCGCCTCTGAGACGATGAACGTTCAAACGAGACCCGCAAGGACGCCCCATCGTTCCCTGTCCCGGCATCAAAACCGGAACGGGCAGGCGGCCGATTCCACGGTCCGCCTGCCGTCATGTTCGATCAGAGCGCTGCCTTGACCTTTTCGGCCACTTCCGGGCTCACCCACTGTGTCCACATATCCGGGAACTCGGCGAGGAAGTGCTTGGCGCCGTCCTCGTTGGTGCCCTGGTTCTGGTCCATCCAGGCGAGAACCTTGTTGACGGTGCCATTGTCCCACTTGCGCGCCTTGACGTAGTCCATGGCAACGCTCGCCTTGTCGGCGAAGGACTTGGTCACGACGGTGTAAACGTCGGAAACCGGGTAGGAATTGACTTTCGGGCTCGGGCAATCCGGCACGGCGGTGCAGGCGTCCCAATCGGCCTTGTCGTGATCGACGCCGAAGGAGAGGCGGGTCATCTCGTATTTGCCGAGGATGGCGGTCGGTGCCCAGTAGTAGCCGAGCCAGCCGGTCTTCTTTTCGAACGCGTTGGCGATCGAGCCGTCGAGGCCGGCAGCCGAGCCGGTATCAACCAGCAGGAAGCCGTCCTTCTCCGCGTTCAGCGCGCGATAGAGATTGGCGGTCGAGACCTGGCAGTTCCAGCCAGACGGGCAATTGTGAACGGCGGCCTTCGACGAGTCTTCCGGTGCCGGGAAGAGCTCCGGGTGCTTCAGCGCGTCCTGCACCGTCTTGATGTCCGGGTGCGCGTCGGCGAGGAATTTCGGGATCCACCATCCTTCGACGCCGCCTTCGCTCAGGATCTTGGCGGCTTCGATGAGACGGCCTTCCTTGATCGCAGCGTCGAGCGGCGTGCGCACGGCGTTGACCCAGAGTTCCGGCGCCATGTCGGGCTGCGCCTTTTCGTTCATGGAAGCGAAGGTCGGCATGGTGTCGCCGGTGACCAGCGTCACCGTGCAGCCGTAGCCGTTCTCCAGAATGAACTTGTCCACCTGGGCGGCGACGCCGGCAGAAGCCCAGTTCATTTCGGCAATGCTGACTTCACCGCATTCCGCGGCCTGCACGGAACCCGCCATGGCATAGAGGCCAGCGGCGAGAATGGTGGAAGCGAGGAGTTTCTTCATGTTGCAAGACCTCCCAGTCTTATTTTGCAGCCAAGATCCAAACGGGAATCCACGGCGGACGCGACATCCTCCGTCACCCGAAACAACGATGCAGCCGGGGGGTCGGCATCAAACAAGCCAAGGTTCACCCTTGCTGCGGACGGTGCGGGAGTTCGTATTCAGCCCTGGCCGCGGAACCCTGTCGCCAGCCAATCTCCTCTTATACCGCAAACCAAGCCTAAGGTTTCTCGCTGAGAAATCAACCTCTTCAATCGGTTGACCGGGAAGGACGGGGTCTCGTGCGTTCTGTCTGCGACATCGCCGAAGCGCGTATTTTGTGCGTGAGAGACCCCGAATTTAAGCAATAGCGACAATTCTTGCCGCAAAAAATGGCGCTGGGCGCCACGGACCTCAGAACCCTGTCGAGATCCTGACGTTTCCTGTCGTGATTGCGTCACGCCAAATGGCGCGCATGTCGCGAAAAATTTACAAAAAAGTCCGGAATTCATCTTTGGTTAAATCCTCACTAACCATCCGGTAACGATGTCCAGCTAATTGTTCTTCTCGCGGCGGGGGACTGCCGCCGGTCCGGATCAGGTTTGTGCGTCCCGGACTTTGAGCGAACCTTCGGTGTGTTTTTCCGAAGTGACCAGGCGTTTTTTGGCGGCCGCATCCCTCTTGAAGAGGTTGATGCGGCCTTCGCATTTCAGGGCCAATGCCGGACATAAAAAAACCGCCCCGGAGGGGCGGTGGAGGAGGCTCTGGGAGGAGAGCTCGAAGGGGCTTCCGCCCCGATCGCTGGCCTTAGCCGACGTTCGACGTGCGGATGACGCCGAGCGGGCCGAAGGGCGCGTCGACGACGAGGTTGCGTACGCGCGACTGGCTGGACGGAACCTTCGAGTTCCAGGCGATCTGAACGAAATTGGGCTTGCTGAAAATATACAGCATGGACATGAACCTTGAGAGGCCGGAGGCCTATCCTCCGGGGCGTGTTGCTATGCCGCTGATATAGGAGTGCGCTGCAAAAAATTGAATGCCAAACTCGCCACGCCATGTCGCATTCTGGCTATCGGCCGCGACATTTTCGACAAGCCTTGCGAAAGCGCGAAACAATGCGTGAAAGGGCTTTGTCAATTGCGGCGAAATCGTGTCGAAACAGACCTTTGCCGCTGCCCGTTTCAGTGTTACCGATGGCCGCATGACACGCAGGATCATGTTGCAGGGAACCGGCTCGGATGTCGGAAAATCGGTATTGGTGGCGGGGCTCTGCCGGCTTGCCGCCAATCAGGGCCTGAAGGTCCGGCCGTTCAAGCCGCAGAACATGTCGAACAACGCCGCCGTTTCCGACGACGGCGGCGAGATCGGCCGCGCGCAATGGCTGCAGGCGCTGGCCGCGCGCGTGCCGTCGTCGGTGCACATGAACCCGGTGCTCCTGAAGCCGCAGTCGGACGTGGGCAGCCAGATCGTCGTTCAGGGCAAGGTCGCCGGGCAGGCCAGGGGGCGGGAATATCAGGCGCTCAAGCCCAAGCTGCTGGGCGCCGTCATGGAGAGTTTCGAACAAATATCGGCCGGTGCCGATCTCGTGGTGGTCGAAGGCGCCGGCTCGCCGGCCGAAATCAACCTCAGGCCCGGCGACATCGCCAATATGGGCTTTGCGACACGGGCCAATGTGCCGGTCGTGCTGGTCGGCGACATCGACCGCGGGGGGGTGATCGCCTCGCTGGTCGGCACGCATGCGATCCTGCCCGAGGAAGACCGGCGCATGGTGACCGGCTATCTCATCAACAAGTTCCGCGGCGACGTCACGCTGTTCGACGACGGCATTGCTGCCATCGGCGGCTACACCGGCTGGCCCTGCTTCGGCGTCGTGCCGTGGTTGAAGGCGGCGGCACGCCTGCCGGCGGAAGATTCCGTCGTGCTGGAGAAGCTGACGCGCGGCGAGGGGCGGGCGCTGAAGGTTGCCGTCCCGGTACTGTCGCGCATCGCCAATTTCGACGACCTCGATCCGCTCGCCGCCGAACCGGAGATTGATCTCGTCTTCGTGCGGCCTGGCAGTCCCATTCCGGTCGACGCTGGCCTCGTCGTCATTCCCGGGTCGAAATCGACCATCGGCGACCTCATCGATTTCCGTGCGCAAGGGTGGGACCGTGACCTCGAACGTCATGTGCGCCGGGGCGGCCGGGTCATCGGCATCTGCGGCGGCTACCAGATGCTCGGCCGGCGCGTCACCGATCCGCTCGGCATCGAGGGCGGCGAACGTGCGGTCGAGGGCCTCGGGCTGCTCGACGTCGAGACCGAGATGGCGCCGGAAAAGACGGTGCGCAACAGCCGCGCCTGGTCGCTGGAGCATGATGTGGCGCTCGAAGGCTACGAAATCCATCTTGGCAAGACGCAAGGTGCGGACTGTGGCCGGCCGTCGGTGCGCATCGACAATCGCGCCGACGGCGCGCTTTCGGCCGATGGCCGCGTGATGGGCACCTACCTGCATGGGCTCTTCACCAGCGACGCCTATCGCGGCGCGCTGCTCAAGAGTTTCGGCATCGAAGGCGGCGCCAACAACTACCGCCAATCGGTCGATGCGGCGCTCGACGATGTCGCGAACGAACTGGAGGCTGTGCTCGATCGTCGCTGGCTGGACGAGTTGCTCAGGCACTAGGGACGCGGCAACGGTCAGCCAGCAGGTCCGGTACGTCGGGCCCAACAGGAGCAACGAGCTTATCCGACGGAACTACGCTGCGACATCGTGCTCCTCGCTTGCGGCTTCCCAGACTTCCCGCGCGGCATCCAGGTTCATCAGGGCAATCCCCAAGCCGACGATCAGGTCCGGCCAGGCCGACTGCCACAGATAGGCTGTCGCCAGACCCGCGGCGATGATGGCCACATTGGCGAAGGCATCGTTGCGGGCCGAGAGAAATGCTGCCCGCGTGAGGCTGCCGCTCGTGTGACGGTAGGCGACGAGCAGATAGGCGCAGAAGAGGTTGACCACCAGCGCCCCAAGTCCGGTCAGGGAAAGGGCAAAGGGCTCTGGCGGGACCGGATCCATGAACTTCGCCCAGGCCGTCCAAAGGAAGGCCAGCGCCGGTACCAGTAGAATGAACGCCATCGCCATGCCGACCCGCGCGCGGGTTCGCGCCGTCCAGGCCAGAGCAAAGAAAATCAGCATGTTGACGGAGGCGTCTTCGAGGAAGTCGACGCTGTCGGCCATGAGGGACACCGAGCCGATCGAAAGCGCGACAAGGAGTTCGACCCCGAAATAGCCAAGGTTCAACAGGGAGACGATGAGGACGACGCGGCGCAGGTCGGTATCCACTCGAAAGGTTCCCTTTCTGGCGAGATTCGCCCTCGGCACTTTTTTTGGCGAGATTCGCCCTCGGCACTTTGGCACAGGTGTTAGCAGCAGTTTGCTATCCATAGCACTAGGTTTCGACATCGGTTCCGTTCACACTGCCGTCGTGCCTGACGCCCGACAAATCGTCGCGTGGCGCAACTCGGCCGGGGAGGCGTCGCATGCGTCGATTGACTTTGGGCTGCCCGCTTCCTAATCATCAGGTGTTGGATGGTTCCCCCTTGTCGTGGCGATCTGGGGGAATAATTGGGAATGTGACGGATGGACCCAAATCGGGCATCCTTATCGCAGCCGACCCCGCGACTGTAGAACGGTCAGGGTTCGCCATCGGGTTTGGTGCCGGGCTGTCGGCCGGTTGCATGGGCAATCGGGGCAGGTCGGGGATCAAACCGGAAAAGCCACTGGCGTGGCATCGTGATCAGCCGGGTTTGGACGCCTCTTCTTCTACGAATCGTCCGCCTTTCACGATGTCCCTCACAGCGCCCATGCGTCGGAGACGACGCGCAAAGGTTCGCTGTGGCACCGGAAAGACGCCGGGAAGGTGAGGCGGGCCGCTCGGGCCCTGACATCGGAACCTTGCCGTTTAAGGGCGAGGCGATGTTCGGCCCGTGACGCCGTGAGCCAGGAGACCTGCCATCCGGCATGGGCATTCCGCCCGAGGGGACTTTTGTCTCCAACGCCATCACGGAGGTTGTTTTGGCTCGCAGATGTTTTCAAGAACGCGCCCGTGGCGCGTCCGATGGCTTTTGCCACCGACGGCTGATTTGGGAATGTTGAGGCAGCCACGATGAGCAGTCTCAGCGCCGGGCCCGTGCTGGTCCTTGGCGGCGCCCGTTCCGGCAAGTCCAGCTTTTCCGAGAGGCTCGTCGAAGCGTCCGGCTTCACCATGCATTATGTCGCCACGGGCCGCGCTTGGGACGACGAAATGCGCGAGCGCATCGACCATCACCGGACGCGCCGCGGCGAGGGCTGGACGACGCATGAGGAGCCGCTCGATCTCGTTGGCATCCTTAGACGCATCGATGATCCCAGCCATGTGGTCCTGATCGACTGCCTGACGCTATGGGTAACCAATCTCATGCTGGAAGAGCGCGACATGACGGCGGAGTTCGCCGCCCTTGTTGCGTATCTGCCTGAGGCGCGGGCGCGCCTCGTCTTTGTTTCCAATGAGGTCGGCCTCGGCATCGTGCCCGAGAACCGCATGGCCCGCGAGTTTCGCGACCATGCCGGCCGGCTTCACCAGATCGTTGCGGAGAAATCCGCTGAAGTTTACTTTGTCGCGGCCGGTTTGCCGCTGAAAATGAAGGGTTGATCCATGACCACTGCGAGAGCCAACCAGGGCAAGATCCCGGCGACCGTCATCACCGGCTTCCTCGGCGCCGGCAAGACGACGATGATCCGCAACCTGCTGCAGAACGCCGACGGCAAGCGCATCGCGCTGATCATCAACGAGTTCGGCGATCTCGGCGTCGACGGCGATGTCTTGAAGGGCTGCGGTGCCGAGGCCTGCACCGAGGACGACATCATCGAGCTTACCAATGGCTGCATCTGCTGCACCGTGGCTGACGATTTCATCCCGACCATGACGAAGCTGCTCGAGCGTGAAAACCGCCCTGACCACATCATCATCGAAACCTCGGGCCTTGCCCTGCCGCAGCCGCTGATCGCCGCTTTCAACTGGCCGGATATCCGCAGCGAAGTGACCGTCGATGGCGTCGTCACCGTGGTCGACAGCGCCGCCGTTGCCGCTGGCCGCTTTGCCGACGACCACGACAAGGTCGATGCGCTGCGCGTCGAGGACGACAATCTCGATCACGAAAGCCCGATCGAGGAGCTGTTCGAGGACCAACTGACGGCTGCCGATCTCATCGTTCTCAACAAGACCGACCTGATCGATGCCTCCGGCCTCAAGGCCGTACGCGACGAGGTGTCTTCGCGCACCAGCCGCAAGCCGACGATGATCGAGGCGAAGAACGGCGAAGTCGCCGCTGCCATCCTGCTTGGCCTCGGTGTCGGCACGGAAAGCGATATCGCCAACCGCAAGTCGCATCACGAGATGGAGCACGAGGCAGGTGAGGAGCACGATCACGACGAGTTCGACAGCTTCGTCGTCGAGCTCGGTTCGATCGCCGATCCCTCGGCGTTCATCGATCGCCTGAAGGGCGTGATCGCGGAGCACGACGTTCTGCGCCTCAAGGGCTTTGCCGACGTGCCCGGCAAGCCGATGCGCCTCCTGATCCAGGCGGTCGGCGCCCGCATCGACCAGTATTACGACCGCGCCTGGGGCGCCGGCGAAAAGCGCGGTACGCGCCTCGTCGTCATCGGCCTGCACGACATGGACGAGGCGGCGGTGCGCGCTGCGATTACCGCGCTCGTCTAGATCGTTCTTTGAGTGAAATGATCTAACGCATTGAAATGATGCAGTTCCGGATGGAAAACGCTTTTAGCGTTTTCGTTCGGAATTGCCCCACCGGACAAGACGAATGCATCTGCTTCTCGCCCAGAAAGGAACGATCGCCGACGGCAACGAGGCGATCGACCTTGGGCAAACGCCGGCCGATATCCTTTTCCTATCAGCCGCCGACACCGAGCTCTCCTCGATCGCCGCGGCTCACGGCCGACGCGACGGAGGCTTGAGCCTGCGCATCGCCAGCCTGATGAGCCTGATGCACCCAATGTCGGTCGACACTTACGTCGAGCGCACGGCGCGTCACGCCAAGCTGATCGTCGTCCGGCCACTCGGTGGCGCCAGCTATTTCCGTTATCTGCTGGAAGCCCTGCATGCGGCTGCCGTCACCCATCGTTTCGAGATCGCGGTTCTGCCGGGTGACGACAAGCCGGATCCGGGGCTGGAGCCTTTCTCCACCGTCGCAGCCGACGACCGCCAGCGCCTTTGGGCTTACTTCACCGAAGGCGGCTCGGACAATGCCGGGCTGTTTCTCGACTATGCGGCCGCACTGGTCACAGGTGCGGAGAAGCCGCAGCCGGCAAAGCCCCTGTTGAAGGCCGGCATCTGGTGGCCGGGTGCTGGTGTGATCGGCGTCAGCGAATGGCAGTCCCTTGTGCAGGGACGGATGGTAGCGAGGGAGGGATTCGAACCCCCGACGGTCGGGATCTGCTTTTACCGCGCGCTCGTGCAGAGTGGCGAGACACGGCCTGTGGAGGCGCTGATCGATGCGCTGGAGGCTGAAGGTGTGCGGGCACTGCCGGTGTTTGTCTCAAGCCTCAAGGATGCCGTTTCCGTCGGCACGCTGCAGGCGATTTTTTCCGAGGCCGCACCCGACGTGGTGATGAACGCCACTGGCTTTGCGGTCTCGTCGCCCGGTGCCGACCGTCAGCCGACGGTGCTGGAATCGACCGGTGCGCCGGTGCTGCAGGTGATTTTCTCCGGCTCGTCGCGGGCGCAATGGGAAACGTCGCCGCAGGGGCTGATGGCGCGCGACCTCGCCATGAACGTGGCACTCCCCGAAGTCGATGGCCGCATCCTTGCGCGCGCCGTCTCCTTCAAGGCGGCGTCGATCTATGACGCCAAGGTGGAGGCCAATATCGTCGGCCATGAGCCGCTCGAAGGCCGGGTGCGCTTTGCCGCTGATCTTGCCGTCAACTGGGCGAAGCTGCGCCGGGCAGAGCCCGCCGAGCGCCGCATTGCCATCGTCATGGCCAACTATCCGAACCGCGACGGTCGCCTCGGCAACGGTGTCGGGCTCGACACGCCGGCCGGTACCGTCGAGGTGCTTAGCGCCATGGCACGGGAAGGCTATGCGGTCGGTGAGGTTCCCGCCGATGGCGACGCGCTGATCCGCTTTCTGATGGCCGGGCCGACCAATGCGGCGAGCCATGACCGTGAAATCCGCGAGCGTATTTCGCTGAACGATTACAAAACGTTCTTCGATTCGCTTCCGAAACAGATAAAGGATGAAGTTGCCGGTCGCTGGGGCGTGCCGGAGGCCGATCCCTTTTTCCTCGATGGCGCCTTCGCGCTGCCGCTCGCCCGCTTCGGCGAGGTGATCGTCGGCATCCAACCGGCGCGCGGCTACAACATCGATCCGAAGGAAAGCTACCATTCCCCGGACCTCGTGCCGCCGCATGGCTATCTCGCCTTCTACGCCTTCCTGCGCCAGCAGTTCGGAGCGCAGGCGATCGTCCACATGGGCAAGCACGGCAATCTCGAATGGCTGCCGGGCAAGGCGCTGGCGCTGTCGGAAACCTGCTATCCCGAAGCGATCTTCGGGCCGCTGCCGCACATCTATCCCTTCATCGTCAACGATCCGGGCGAAGGTACGCAGGCCAAGCGCCGCACCAGCGCCGTCATCATCGACCACCTGACCCCGCCCTTGACGCGCGCCGAATCCTACGGCCCGCTCAAGGATCTGGAAGCGCTCGTCGACGAATATTACGACGCCGCCGGCGGTGATCCGCGCCGCCTCAGGCTGCTCAGCCGCCAGATCCTCGATCTCGTGCGCGACATCGGCCTCGACAGCGACGCAGGCATCGACAGGGGCGACAGCGACGACAAGGCGCTGGAAAAGCTCGACGCCTATCTCTGCGACCTCAAGGAAATGCAGATCCGCGACGGCCTGCACATCTTCGGCGTTGCGCCGGAAGGGCGGTTGTTGACGGACCTCACCGTAGCGCTGGCGCGCGTGCCCCGCGGTCTCGGCGAGGGCGGCGACCAGAGCCTGCAGCGGGCGATCGCAGCGGATGCGGGGCTGCGTGGGTTTGCTATTCCCACCTCGGCGGGGGGCAACCCCGCACGCGACGCCCAACCCTTCGACCCGCTCGACTGCGTCATGTCCGACACCTGGTCAGGCCCGAAACCGTCCATCCTCGCTGACCTCTTGGACACCCCCTGGCGCACCGCCGGCGATACGGTTGAGCGCATCGAGTTGCTTGCCGCAAATCTCGTGTCGGGTGAACTGGCTTGCCCGGACCACTGGGCCAACACCCGCGCCGTGCTCGGCGAAATCGAAACGCGCCTGAAGCCGTCGATTTCAAACTCGGGTGCCGCCGAGATGACCGGCTTCCTCACCGGTCTCAGCGGCCGCTTCGTCGCCCCCGGTCCATCGGGTGCGCCGACGCGCGGCCGGCCGGATGTGTTGCCGACGGGGCGCAATTTCTACTCCGTGGATAGCCGCGCGGTGCCGACGCCGGCTGCCTATGAGCTCGGCAAGAAATCGGCCGAGCTTCTGATCCGCCGCTACCTGCAGGACCACGGCGAATGGCCGTCCTCCTTTGGCCTGACCGCCTGGGGTACGGCGAACATGCGCACCGGCGGCGACGACATCGCCCAGGCCCTGGCGCTGATCGGCGCCAAGCCCACCTGGGACATGGTCTCTCGCCGGGTGATGGGCTACGAGATCGTGCCGCTCGCAGTCCTCGGCCGCCCACGCGTCGACGTGACCTTGCGCATTTCCGGCTTCTTCCGCGATGCCTTCCCGGACCAGATCGCGCTCTTCGACAAGGCGATCCGCGCCGTCGGCGCGCTGGAGGAAGACGATGCCGACAACATGATCGCCGCACGCATGCGGGCGGAAAGCCGACGGTTGGAAGCGGAAGGTGTCGAGGCTGCTGAGGCCGCGCGTCGAGCCTCCTACCGCGTCTTCGGCGCAAAGCCCGGTGCCTATGGCGCCGGCCTGCAGGCGCTGATCGACGAGAAGGGTTGGGAAACCAAAGCTGATCTCGCCGAGGCCTATCTTACCTGGGGCGCCTATGCCTATGGCGCCGGCGAGGAGGGCAAGGCCGAGCGCGATCTTTTCGAGGAGCGCCTGCGCACGATAGAGGCGGTGGTGCAGAACCAGGACAACCGCGAGCACGATCTGCTCGACAGCGACGACTACTACCAGTTCGAAGGTGGCATGAGCGCTGCCGCCGAACAGCTCGGCGGTCACCGTCCGGCGATCTACCACAACGACCATTCCCGTCCGGAAAAGCCTGTGATCCGGTCGCTCGAAGAAGAGATCGGCCGCGTGGTCCGGGCCCGCGTCGTCAATCCCAAGTGGATCGATGGCGTCATGCGCCACGGATACAAGGGCGCCTTCGAGATCGCTGCCACGGTCGACTACATGTTCGCCTTTGCCGCGACCACGGGTGCGGTGCGCGACCATCATTTCGAGGCCGCCTACCAGGCGTTCATTGTCGACGAGCGCGTGGCTGACTTCATGCGCGACAAGAACCCGGCCGCCTTTGCCGAGCTTGCCGAACGCCTGCTTGAAGCAATCGACCGCAATCTCTGGACGCCGCGCTCGAATTCGGCGCGGTTTGAACTTGCCGGCATCGGCACGGCAGCAACCCGGCTTCGTGCCGGCAATGAATAGAGCGGTTCCGGGCTGGCGGTAATCCGTCCGGAATTGCTTGCAAACAAGGACCTGGTTCCGTTTCGCTGCTCAGTGAAGTGCGAAAAGGAGCCGAAGCGGGACGAGGGCGTCTGCCCATCCCGAACTTGAGAACTGAGGGAGTGATCATGAGCGACGAGACGACAGTAGGCGGCGAAGCCCCGGCCGAGAAGGACGATGCCCGCCACGCCATGAAGATGGCGAAGAAGAAGGCAGCGCGCGAAAAGATCATGGCGACGAAGACCGACGAGAAGGGTCTGATCATCGTCAACACCGGCAAGGGCAAGGGCAAGTCGACCGCCGGCTTCGGCATGATCTTCCGCCATATCGCCCACGGCATGCCCTGCGCCGTCGTGCAGTTCATCAAGGGTGCGATGGCAACCGGCGAGCGCGAGTTGATCGAGAAGCATTTCGGCGATGTCTGCCAGTTCTATACGCTCGGCGAGGGCTTCACCTGGGAAACGCAGGATCGCGCCCGCGATGTTGCGATGGCTGAAAAGGCCTGGGAGAAGGCGAAGGAACTGATCCGTGACGAGCGCAACTCGATGGTGCTGCTCGACGAGATCAACATTGCTCTGCGCTACGACTACATCGACGTCGCCGAAGTGGTTCGCTTCCTGAAGGAAGAAAAGCCGCACATGACGCATGTGGTGCTCACCGGCCGCAACGCGAAAGAAGACCTGATCGAAATCGCCGATCTCGTCACTGAGATGGAGCTGATCAAGCATCCGTTCCGTTCCGGCATCAAGGCGCAGCAGGGCGTGGAGTTCTGATGAGCCAGAGCTGGCAGTTCTGGGCGCTGCTTTCGGCCGCCTTCGCTGCGCTCACGGCGGTGTTTGCCAAGGTCGGGGTTGCGCAGATCAACTCCGACTTCGCAACGCTGATCCGCACCGTCGTCATCCTCTGCGTGATCGCCGCCATCGTGGCGGCGACAGGGCAGTGGCAGAAGCCATCGGAAATCCCGGGCCGCACCTGGCTGTTCCTGGCGCTGTCAGGGCTTGCGACTGGCGCTTCCTGGCTTGCCTATTTCCGCGCGCTCAAGCTCGGCGACGCCGCCCGCGTGGCGCCGCTCGACAAACTCTCGATCGTCATGGTCGCGATCTTCGGCGTGCTCTTCCTCGGTGAAAAGCTCAACCTGATGAACTGGCTCGGCGTCGCCTTCATTGCCGCCGGGGCGCTGTTGCTGGCGGTGTTTTGAGCGCGCCTGCTCTGGTGCCTGTTCACTGAATGCTCGCCTCAATCAATCCGTAATCCCGACACATGCAGTGGTTGTGACGAGCGGGAGGACGGCATGCAGATTGAAGGCAATTGGAGCGAGCGCCTTCCTGATCCGTCGGGCCACGTCGCGCAGTTCGGCAGACGCTGGAAGCGTCGCAGCCTGAGGGTGAGCCCTGCGTCAGACCCACCGGCGGACACGCCTGCAATAGGCACCGTAGGCGTCGCCGAAGACCTTGGCGAGGTGGGTTTCCTCCATGCGGATCTGGTAGGAAATCGAGATCCAGGCGGAGAGCGCCAGCGCCACCGAGATGACGTTGGGCACCGCCAGCACCGTGCCGATCAGCGCGGTCACCATGCCGACATAGATCGGGTTGCGCGAAAAGGCATAGAGGCCTGAGGTCACAAGCGGCGCGTCCTGCTTTTCAGGGATGCCGATCTTCCAGGAATGACGCATCGCCCATTGCGACAGCATCGTCAGCCCGCCGCCGAGCGTCATCAGCGCCAGGCCGACGGCGTGAAGGATGGGCGTGTCGAGCGCCGGGATCCGGCCGAGGGCAGCATCGACGGAGGCCGGGAGCATGGCGACCGCCAGCAGGTGGATCACCAGCGCTGCGACGATCAGGCGGAAAAGCCTGCCCGCAAACCCTTCCGCATCGTCGCCATAGGTCAGCACGACCGGCGAGCGGCCGGATTGCACACGGCGGAGGATCGCCAGCGCGAGCGTGGACAATCCCACGACGAGCATCAGGATGGCGGGAAGGGTGGTGGACATGGAAACCTCTGGAGCGAGCTGACAAGACAGGAGCGCACGACGGGTAGGCGGCCCATATGAGCGTCTACCCGGCGAAGCATTCTGATCACCTTGCAATCTCTAGTAACTAGAGGTTCAAGCGCCGGACCTGTCCGACTTTCGTCGTGGTTACCGGATCTTATTGCCAAGCGTTGGAGGCTGTCATCGTCGCCCCCGCCGTGTCGGAAGGTCGGCAAAATTCGTCTCTTGACGGTTGCTCCTTCCGTCGAGCGATTGCATAGGCAGGAGGCCGCACCCATGTTAGACCGTCGACAGGCTAAATACGGGTGAACCTTGAAGAATACTCTCAGAGCTGCGGTTGGTGTCGCATCGGTCTTGCTGTTCTTGTCATCAGGTATGGCTGGGCAGGCGCAAACCGTGAAGAGCGGGGCGTCACGAGCTCAAGAAACGACGACCAGCCAGAAGGCGAAACCGAAAACTAAAATGACGCGCAAGCAAAGGGCAGCGGATGAAGCCAAGGCCAAGGCGCTCGCCGAAGCGCGCCGTCCACGGATTTGCAAGACGCGGGAGAACGAATGCAGCTATGGTGCAGGTCCGGTCGGAGAGCAGTGCTCGTGCTGGTCGAAATCCGGTGCGCCTGATCTTGGCATAACTGTCAGGCGTTGACCGCCCGCGACATTCGCGCGGGCAGGCAAGCGTGCGTCGCTCGAAGCGACGCCTGACGCGATAGAAATCACGGGTCGCCTGGTTCGTTCTGAAAGCTTGGGATTGGGTTTAGGTGATGGAAGCCGGCGTTGAACGCAAAATAATGACCGATCTCGAGAACAGCGCGCTCCAGTTTGCAACGCGAGCACACGGCGAACAGAAGCGTAAGTATGACGGTCGGCCCTATATCGTTCATCCGATTGCGGTGGCGGAGATTGTTCGAAGCGTGCCCCATACGCCCGAAATGATCGCCGCAGCGCTGCTTCACGATACGGTCGAAGATACCGACGCGACGCTGCTGGAGCTCAAGGAAGCGTTCGGCCCCAAGGTCGCAACACTGGTTGCGTGGCTCACCGACATATCCACTCCGTTCCACGGCAACCGACAGGTGCGCAAGGAACTGGATCGCCAGCACCTCGCATCGGCGCCCGCCGCGGCGAAAACCGTCAAGCTCGCCGACCTGATCGACAATGCGATAGCGATCAAAGCCGGCGATCCGAATTTCTGGAAAGTGTTCGGCGCCGAGATGAAACGCTTGCTGGAGGTCTTGGGCGACGGCGACGAGACCCTTCTCGCAAAGGCCCGTGCATTGGCGCCGCAATGAGAGTGCTGCCGTCTATCGGCAAGCATGTCTGCGCCATGTCGACCCGGTCAACCGCTCATCCACGATCGCAGAACGGACATGCATGTGCGGTTTTGCCCGCCGGTGTGGCCCAGCCACGCCTCACAGGCTGCGCGGTTGCGGCCGTTAGGACAGCGCAGAATTTGCCGAGCGCGCCGCGCCTCAATGCCCCAGCCAGATCCTCAAGGGATGCGTCGGATCTGCGAGCAGCCGGATCGCGAGCGCGATCGAGACGATGACGAGCAGCGGCTTGATGATCTTGGCGCCCTTGGCCATGGCATAGCGCGAGCCGACCTGGGCGCCGAGGAACTGGCCGAGGCCCATCAACAGGCCGACCTTCCAGAGGATGGCGCCGAAGAAGAGGAAGACGCCGAAGGCGCCGACGTTGGAGCCGAAGTTGAGGAACTTCGTGTGCGCCGTCGCCTTCAACACGCCGAAGCCGGCGAGGGTAACGAAGCCGAGCATGAAGAACGAGCCGGTGCCGGGGCCGAAGACGCCGTCATAAAAGCCGATTAGCGGCACCAGCGTCAGCGTGAAGACGAAGGGGGTGACGCGGCTGTGCTGGTCGACGTCGCCCATGTTCGGCTTCAGGCCGAAATAAAGCGCAATGGCGATCAGCAGAAAGGGCAGGATCGCCTTCAGCACGTCGCCGGGAACGATGGTTGCGAGCAGGGCGCCGAGCACGGCGCCGGCGGCCGACATCAGCGCCATCGGCAGCTGCTCTTTCAGGTTCACGTGGCCGCGCCGGGCATAGGACAGCGTGGCCGAGCCGGAGCCGAACAATCCCTGCAGCTTGTTGGTGCCGAGCGTCTGCAAGGGCGGGATGCCCGCAATGAGCATGGCCGGAATGGTGATCATGCCACCGCCGCCGGCGATCGAATCGATGAAGCCTGCGATGAAGGCGGCGACGAACAGGAAGGCGAGCAGGTGGAAGGCGAGATCTTGCACGGCGGGGACTCGAGAGGAGAGCTGTCAGGCGGGATTTTCCGCCTTGTGTCAGAGCCCGGCGCGATTTGCAAAGCCTTCTGTCGCGGTGTTGCTGTCCATGCAGGTGTCGAAATTGAAAAACCGACAAAGATTCAAAGCCTTGTTCCGGCTCGCTGTCTTTCTGGATGGAGGCGCTCTCGCCCGCATGGTGCCGAAGAAGGGCTGTCCTTGCGATACGGCAGGGGGAGACGAGTTTCCTCAAACGCGACATGGCGATGGCGCAATCCGGTTTGACCGGCCTTCCGCGCTCCGGTAAAAATGAAGGATATGCGACGGCGTCCGCTTTGGCGGACTGAAAGAGCGTCCGGTGCGGCCGACCCAGCCAGGGGGCCATCAGCCGGTGCTGTCCAGATCGGCCGGGACGGATCGTCCCAGCCGGCGCTTCGTTAAGGAGAACAACGAAGGGAGCCGGCCGCCGATGCCATCGGGCAAACACTCTGCACAGACGACGAAAGCAGGAGCCGGGCTGGTGCTCGGGCTCGGCTGCGAGCGTCGCACGCCGGCCGAAGAGGTGATCGCCCTTGCCGAGCGTGCGCTTGCCGATGCCGGTGCTGCGCCCGGCGATCTGCGGCTGGTCGCCTCGCTCGATGCTCGCGCCGAGGAGCCGGCGATCCTGGCGGCCGCTCAGCATTTCTCGGTTCCGGCCGCGTTCTACGATGCCGCCACGCTCGAAGCCGAAGCTTCCCGGCTCGCCAACCCCTCCGAGATCGTCTTTGCCTACACGGGTTGTCATGGCGTTGCCGAGGGCGCAGCGCTCGTCGGTGCCGGTCGCGAAGCCGTGCTGATTGTGCAGAAGATCGTCTCCGCCCATGCGACGGCCGCACTTGCCGGGCCGGCGACCTTACGCGCCGAAAAGCGCATCCAGGCGGCGGAGGCTGTCTGATGCGTTCTTATGTTGTTGAATTGAATCAATCTTTTGCCCGGGGTTTCTCTCAAGTGGAATCCGGTTCTTTAGAGAGCGCGTCAGGCGTGCCTTTGGGTGGCGCCGAAATACAGGTGGGACAGCACGCATGATCGACGACCTCTTTGCCGGATTGCCGGCGCTCGAAAAAGGTTCGGTCTGGCTGGTCGGCGCCGGCCCCGGCGATCCCGGCCTGTTGACGCTGCATGCGGCCAATGCGCTGCGCCAGGCGGATGTGATCGTGCATGATGCGCTGGTCAACGAGGATTGCCTGAAGCTCGCGCGGCCGGGTGCCGTGCTGGAGTTTGCGGGCAAGCGTGGCGGCAAGCCGTCGCCGAAGCAGCGCGACATCTCGCTTCGCCTCGTCGAACTCGCGCGCGCCGGCAACCGGGTGCTGCGCCTCAAAGGCGGCGATCCGTTCGTCTTCGGTCGCGGTGGCGAGGAGGCGCTGACGCTGGTCGAGCACCAGGTGCCGTTCCGCATCGTGCCCGGCATCACCGCCGGTATCGGCGGGCTTGCCTATGCCGGCATTCCCGTGACCCATCGCGAGGTCAACCACGCGGTCACTTTCCTGACTGGCCATGATTCCTCCGGCCTGGTGCCGGATCGCATCAACTGGCAGGGCATCGCCAGCGGCTCGCCTGTCATCGTCATGTACATGGCGATGAAACATATCGGCGCGATCACCGCCAACCTCATTGCCGGCGGCCGCTCGACCGACGAACCGGTCGCCTTCGTCTGCAACGCCGCGACGCCGCAGCAGGCGGTGCTGGAAACGACGCTTGCGCGCGCAGAGGCCGATGTCGCGGCGGCAGGGCTGGAGCCGCCGGCGATCGTCGTCGTCGGCGAGGTGGTGAGGCTTCGCGCAGCGCTCGACTGGATCGGCGCGCTGGACGGGCGCAAGCTTGCCGCCGACCCGTTCGCCAATCGCATTCTCAGGAACCCGGCATGAGCGGATTGCTGATTGCCGCACCCGCGTCCGGCTCCGGCAAGACGACAGTGACGCTCGGGCTGATGCGCGCCCTGAAGAGGCGCGGCGTGGCGATCGCGCCCGGCAAGGCGGGGCCGGACTATATCGATCCCGCTTTCCACGCGGCAGCGACCGGCGAGCCCTGCTTCAACTACGACCCCTGGGCGATGCGCCCGGAACTGCTGCTTGCCAATGCGTCGCATGCCGCCTCCGGCGGGCGCACATTGATCGTCGAGGCGATGATGGGACTGCATGACGGTGCTGCCGACGGCTCGGGAACGCCAGCGGACCTCGCCGCGACGCTGAACCTTGCGGTCATTCTGGTGGTCGATTGCGCCCGCATGTCCCAGTCGGTTGCCGCCCTCGTGCGCGGCTATGCGGATCATCGCGACGATATCCGGGTGGTCGGCGTCATCCTCAACAAGGTCGGCAGCGACCGGCATGAAATGATGTTGCGCGATGCGCTCGGCAAGGTGCGCATGCCTGTCTTCGGCGTGCTCCGGCAGGACAGCGCATTGCAACTGCCGGAGCGCCATCTCGGGCTCGTGCAGGCGGGCGAACACTCAGCGCTTGAGGGCTTCATCGAGGCGGCGGCCGCGCGGGTCGAGGCTGCCTGCGATCTCGACGCCATCCGCCTGATCGCGACGATTTTCCCGCAGGTGCCCGCGGCGGCCGATGCCGAGCGTTTGCGGCCGCTCGGTCAGCGCATCGCGGTCGCGCGCGATATCGCCTTTGCCTTCTGCTACGAGCACCTGCTTTACGGCTGGCGGCAAGGCGGCGCGGAGATTTCCTTCTTCTCGCCGCTCGCCGACGAGGGGCCGGATGCGGCAGCCGATGCCGTCTATCTTCCGGGGGGCTATCCGGAGCTGCATGCGGGGCAGCTGAGCGCCGCCGCCCGATTCCGTTCCGGCATGCATTTCGCGGCGGAACGCGGCGCCCGCATCTTCGGCGAATGCGGCGGCTATATGGTGCTCGGTGAAGGGCTTGTCGCTGCCGATGGCACACGCTACGACATGCTCGGCCTGCTGCCGCTCGTAACCAGTTTTGCCGAGCGCAGGCGGCACCTCGGCTATCGCCGCGTCGTGCCTGTCGACAACGCCTTCTTCGATGGACCCATGACGGCGCACGAATTCCACTATGCGACTATCATCGCCGAAGGGGCGGCCGATCGGCTGTTTGCGGTCAGCGACGCCGCCGGCGAGGATCTCGGCCAGGCGGGCCTCCGGCGCGGCCCTGTCGCCGGTTCCTTCATGCATCTGATCGACGTCGCAGGTGCTGCATGAGCGCACCGATCGTTCATGGTGGCGGCATCACCGAGGCCGCAGCGCGCTATGGCGGCCGGCCTGAAGACTGGCTCGATCTGTCGACCGGCGTCAATCCATGCCCCGTCGCCTTGCCCGCGGTCCCTGAGCGCGCCTGGCACCGGCTGCCGGATCGGCAGACGGTAGATGATGCGCGGAGCGCCGCCGCCGACTACTACCGCACCAACGGCGTGCGGCCTTTGCCGGTGCCGGGCACCCAGTCGGTGATCCAGCTCCTGCCACGTCTTGCTCCGGCCAACAGGCACGTCGCGATTTTCGGGCCGACCTATGGCGAGTATGCCCGCGTGCTTGAAGCGGCCGGCTTTGCTGTCGATCGCGTCGCGGATGCCGACGCGCTCACGGCCGAACATGGGCTTGTCATCGTCGTCAACCCCAACAACCCGACCGGCCGCGCCTTGGCGCCGGCGGAGCTTCTGGCGATCGCCGCAAGGCAGAAGGCGAGCGGCGGACTGCTGCTGGTCGATGAGGCCTTCGGCGATCTTGAGCCGCAACTGAGTGTCGCTGGTCACGTGCCAGGGCAGGGCAACCTCATCGTCTTCCGCTCCTTCGGCAAGTTCTTCGGCCTTGCGGGCCTGCGCCTCGGCTTCGTCGTTGCGACCGAGCCAGTGCTTGCGTCCTTTGCCGATTGGCTCGGTCCCTGGGCTGTCTCCGGCCCGGCGTTGACGATCTCGAAAGCGCTGATGCAGGGCGATACGAAGGCGATCGCGGCGGGCATCCTCGAGCGTCGCGCCGGCCTCGACGCGGCTCTCGATGGGGCAGGGCTCAACCGTATCGGCGGCACGGGGCTATTCGTGCTGGTCGAGCATCCCAGGGCGGCTCTGCTGCAGGAACGGCTCTGCGAGGCCCATATTCTCACGCGCAAGTTCGACTATGCCCCGACCTGGCTCAGGATCGGTCTTGCGCCTGACGCGGCCGGTGACCGACGGCTGGCGGACGCGCTTGCCCGCATGGAGCTCTGAGGTGTCGGAGACGATCCTGCTCATTCTCGCGCTGGCGCTGGTGATCGACCGCGTTGTCGGCGATCCGGACTGGCTCTGGGCGCGCGTGCCGCATCCGGTCGTGTTTTTCGGCAAGGCCATCGGCTTTTTCGACGCCCGGCTGAACCGGGAGGACCTCGAGGATGGTGCCCGCAAATTTCGTGGCGTCGTCATGATCCTGCTGTTGCTTGGCATCAGCGCCTGGTTCGGCCATCTGCTGCATCGCCTGTTCACCGTCTTCGGACCGCTCGGCTTTCTGCTCGAGGCGGTTGTGGTCGCGGTCTTCCTGGCGCAGAAGAGCCTCGCCGATCACGTGCGTCGCGTGGCCGGGGGCTTGCGACAAGGCGGGCTGGAAGGCGGACGTGCCGCCGTGTCGATGGTCGTTGGTCGCGATCCAAAGACGCTCGACGAGCCGGCGGTCTGCCGTGCCGCGATCGAAAGCCTTGCCGAGAATTTCTCCGACGGCGTCGTGGCGCCGGCCTTCTGGTACGCGATTGCCGGCCTGCCCGGGCTTCTTGCCTACAAGATGCTGAACACCGCCGATTCGATGATCGGCCACAAGTCGCCGAAATATCTGCACTTCGGCTGGGCCTCGGCCCGGCTCGACGATCTCGCCAACCTGCCGGCAGCGAGGCTTTCGATCCTTTTGATCTCAGCCGGTGCGCTGATCCATCGTGGCGTAAGCGCCGCCAAGGATGCGCTGACCGTGGCCCTTCGCGACCACGGCCTGCACCGCTCGCCGAACTCCGGCTGGCCGGAAGCGGCCATGGCCGGCGCGCTCGATCTGCAGCTTGCCGGTCCGCGGATCTATGGCGGCGTCAAGGTCAGCGAACCGATGATCAACGGTCCGGGCCGAGCGGTTGCAACAAGCGAAGACATCGACGCCGGTATTGCTGTATTTTATGGCGCCTGCACGGTCATGGCCGGGTTTGTTCTTGCAATCGCAATGATTTGATCGCGGAAGTTGACCTTCGCATTAAGACTCTGCTTTCCATATGTATTAAGATCGTATCATATTCGATCAGTTATTCTCCTGGAACGTTTGGTTCCACCGGTACGTGTTCGTCTTCCCGGAGAGAGAAGCATGCGCAAAAGCTTTCTGACTGCGCTGATTGCCGCTCTGCTGCAGTTTGCCGTTCAACCCGCGAACGCCGCCAATCTCATTGCCGATATCAGCCTGTCGTCGCAGACGATGACCGTGCGGCAATACGGCGTCGTCATGTATCGCTGGAAGGTGTCGACGGCGCGCAAGGGCTATGTGACGCCACGCGGCAGCTGGAGCGCCAAATGGCTCTCTCGCAACCACCGTTCACGCAAATACGACGACGCGCCGATGCCATATGCCGTGTTCTTCAACGGCGGCTACGCCATCCACGCCACCTACGACATCAAGCGGCTCGGCCGCCCGGCATCGCACGGCTGCGTGCGGCTGCATCCAAACAACGCGGCGGAGTTTTTTGCGCTGACGCGGGAACATGGGCTGAAGAACACGCGGATCGTAATTACGCGGTGACGCCTGCCTAGCCAGCCCCTCATCCCCCTGCCGGGACCTTCTCTCTGTTTTGAAGGGGAGAAGGGATCCGAGGCACCGTTTCCGCTTCATCTCCGATCGTTTCGTAAGAAGTGAACGGTAGAATGCGCGTCCCCATCTTCAACGTGACTGCTTGGCTTTCCTCGGGGTAAACCCGAGGAGAGGGCAATTCTGTCGGGCACTTGATGAGGCAGCTAAGAGCCGCTGGCGACCGTCAGTCGATGCCTGCCACATGCATCAGCCGGTCGAGGCTCGGCACGGTGACGTGGCGGCTGTTTTCGATGCGGATGACATTCTCCTTGCGGAGCTTGGTGATCTGGCGGCTGACGGTCTCGATGGTCAGGCCGAGATAGTCGGCGATGTCGGCGCGCGACAGCGGCAGGTCGAACACGTTCGAGGTGCCGTTTTCCGGGTCGATGTGAGTCGCGATGATGTAGAGGAAGCTTGCGACCTTCTCCTGCGCGGTCTTGCGGCCAAGGGTGAGCATCCAGTCGCGCGCTTCGTCCAGTTCCTTCAGCGCCTGCTCGTGCAGCCGGTGTTCCAGCCCGGGAGCCTCGGAGACCAGCCGCTCGATGACGTTGCGCGGGAAGCAACAGATGTCGGTGTCGACAGCCGCTTCCGCCGTCAGCGCGCTTTCGCGGGTGAAGGGCCGGCCCATGAAATCAGGGGCGAACTGCAGGCCGACGATCTGCTGGCGGCCGTCGGCCAGCACCTTGCTGAGCTTGACGACGCCGGAGATGATATTTGCGTAGCTGTCGGTGGTTTCTCCCTGGCCGATGACCTCGCGGCCGGGCTCGATGCTGCGGCGGGTGGAGTGACGGCTGAGGTCGAGAAGCTGATCCGGAGAGAGCGTACCGCAAACGCCGCCATGGCGCGCCTCGCAGGCGGAGCAGACGGCTGGAACGTCCGAATTATGGATATCCTTGCGGCGATGTTCGTTCACGATCTGCAATTCTTTCTACCTGCATTCCATTGCTCCCTGGATGACCAAAGAGGATGCGGGTCGTTAAATCAAGAGTTGACAGGTGCTAATTCCGAAAGCGCGAAACAATGTCTCATGCTGGCTTGAGCATTGTCAATTTTAACGTGTTAATTCGCCGACTTGATCAAAATCAAAGGCCTCATTGCCGATCCGTCCTAAGCCGTTTTCACGACAGCGGAGAGACTGATGGACGACGCGCTAATCCTCAAGCATGCGAACCCCGTGCCACGCTACACCAGCTACCCGACCGCGCCGCATTTTTCCGAAGCGGTGGGGCCGGTTGACTATCAAAGCTGGCTCGGGGCGATCGGTCCGGATGAGGCGATCTCGCTCTATGCTCACGTGCCCTATTGCGACCGGCTCTGTTGGTTCTGTGCTTGCCATACCAAGCAGACGCTGCGGTATGATCCGGTGGCAACCTACCTCACGGGCCTGCATCGGGAGATTGCAGAGATTGGCGGGCGGGTGAGCCGCGAAGCCAAGGTAACGGCCCTGCATTTCGGCGGCGGCTCGCCGACGCTCGTCAGGCCCGACGACCTGATCGCGCTGAAGCGCGCCTTTACCGATCACTTCACCTTCGCGGCTGATTGCGAGATCAGCGTCGAGATGGATCCGAACGATCTCGACGAAGCGCGCCATGATGCGTTGGCGGAGATCGGTATGACGCGGGCGAGCTTCGGCATCCAGGATTTCGACCCCGTCGTGCAGAAGGCGATCAACCGCATCCAGACCTTCGAGCAGACGCGTGACGCGATCGAGGCATCACGGGTAAGGGGCGTGCATTCGGTCAATTGCGACGTGCTCTATGGTTTGCCCTATCAGAGCCTCCAGTCGCTTGAGCGCACCATGGAGGCGGTGCTTTCGCTCGACCCCGATCGCGTCGCACTCTTCGGCTACGCCCATGTGCCGTGGATGAAGACGCATCAGAAGATGATCCCGGACGAAAGCCTGCCCGGCATCGTCGAGCGCTTCGCGCAGATGAGTCGCGCGGCCGAAATGCTGGCTGCCGCCGGCTACGAGGCCATCGGTATCGATCATTTTGCGAAGCCCGATGACAGCCTGGCGCGGGCCAGCCGGGAAGGGCGTCTCCGTCGCAATTTCCAGGGCTATACCGACGATGCCGCCGAAACGCTCGTTGGGCTTGGCGCCTCCGCGATCGGCCAGTTTCGTCAAGGTTATGTCCAGAACATGCCGGCGACCGGTGAGTATCTGCGCCATGTTGAAAACACGGGGCTCGCTGCGGTCCGCGGTTATCGCTTCACACCGGACGACACTTTGAGAGCAAAAGTGATTGCCGACGTCATGTGCCGTTTTGCCTTCTCCTTTGCTGAGGTTGAGGAAGCGTTTCCCGGGCTGGCAGGGGCTGTGATCGAGGAGGCACGGCTGTTTCGGGCGCGCGACGTGGATGGGCTGACGACGATCGAAAACGGGGTTTTCCGCCTGACTGAACGCGGCAGGCCCTTTGCCCGCTCGGTTGCAGCCACCTTCGACGCCTATCTCGGCAACGGTCGGGGCCGGCATTCGGTGGCCGTCTGACCCCATGCTCTGTCGCAACACCGTTTTCCAATTCGAAAGCCTTTGCCATCAAGGCCATTGGCTTTTGCGGCGCATTTACCTATAGGATCGCCGAGACTCGACTTAAAATATTAGAGGTATGCGCGTGACAGCTACATTCGACAAGGTTGCCGACATCATCGCGGAAACGAGCGAGATCGATCGCGAGACGATTACGCCGGAAAGCCACACGATCGACGATCTCGGCATCGACAGCCTGGACTTCCTCGACATCGTGTTTGCGATCGACAAGGAATTCGGCATCAAGATTCCGCTCGAGCAGTGGACGCAGGAAGTCAACGAAGGCAAGGTTTCGACCGAAGAATACTTCGTTCTGAAGAACCTCTGCGCCAAGATCGACGAACTGCGGGCTGCCAAGGGCTGATCGGGCTTTCGCCCGAGCCTTGCCACTCGATTTCCAATGCCGCCCGTCGCGCCCCGCGCTTGACAGGCGGCATTGGCGTTTTTACTTGAGCCCGAAACCAACAGGGTGAGCCTCAATGCTCCTTGAATACTTCCAGATGATCGACCGTGTCGAAACGGTCGATCTTTCGGCTGGCCGGCTGACGG
Source organism: Ensifer sp. SL37 (assembly GCF_026672675.1). Classification (NCBI taxonomy): domain Bacteria; kingdom Pseudomonadati; phylum Pseudomonadota; class Alphaproteobacteria; order Hyphomicrobiales; family Rhizobiaceae; genus Ensifer; species Ensifer sp. SL37. Next base: position 3,261,815 of record NZ_JAPPRN010000006.1, read on the forward strand.
CGCGGTCCGTCGTGCCGGAGAAGAGCCCGGTGTTCGAAGGCCATTTCCCAGGCTACCCGCTGGTGCCCGGCGTGCTTCTGATCGAGACCATGGCGCAGGCCTCCGGTTTCCTGGTGCTCGCCGCCACCAATTTCGCCGCCATGCCCTTCCTGATGTCGGTCGACGGCGCCAAGATGCGGACCTTCGTCGAGCCCTCGGCCGAACTCGAGATCGAGGCTTTCCTCGAGCATGAAGGTTCGGGCTTTGCCGTCACCAAGGCGAAGATCACCTCTGGCGGCAAGAAGGTCTGCGATGCCCAGCTGAAACTGAGAACGATGCCGTTCGATCAGGTTCCGCTCGGCGATATCGTGCGCAAGCGGGCTGGAGAAGTGGGTCTGATGGCGGCGCTTTCGGCGGCAGCCGGTTCGGAGAAGTAAGATGAGCAAATCTGCAAACGACGTTGTCATTACCGGCGTCGGTATCGTCACCAGCCAGGGCGTCGGCGTCGAGCCGCATCTGGCGCTGCTTACCGCCGGCACGTCGCCGGCCGTGCGCGTCGAGACCGAAAAGTTCAGCCCCTATCCGGTGCACCCGCTGCCGGAGATCGACTGGTCGCAGCAGATCGCCAAGCGTGGCGACCAGCGGCAAATGGAAAACTGGCAGCGTCTCGGCGTTTTTTCCGCGGGCCTGGCGCTCGATGACGCCGGTCTCAAGGACAATCTCGAAGCCTGCGGCAGCATGGACATGATCGTCGCTGCCGGCGGCGGCGAGCGTGACATCAACGTCGATTCGCTGATCGTCGACGAGGCGCTGAAGCGCAACGACCGCGAACAGCTCCTCAATGAAAAGCTGACGACCGAACTGCGCCCCACGCTGTTCCTGGCCCAGCTTTCGAACCTGCTCGCCGGCAACATCTCGATCGTGCACAAGGTCACCGGTTCGTCGCGCACCTTCATGGGCGAGGAAGCGGCCGGCATCTCGGCGATCGAAACCGCCTTTGCCCGGATCAAGGCCGGCCAGTCGACCCATACGCTCGTCGGCGGCGCGTTTTCGGCCGAGCGCCTCGACATCATGCTGATGATCGAGGCGATCCAGGGCCAGGCGACCGGTGACTGGCACCCGATCTGGTCGCGCAGCCGCGACAACGGCGGCGGCATGATCCCCGGGTCGGTCGGAGCCTTCCTGGTGCTGGAATCACGCGAGTACGCCGAAGCCCGTGGTGCCCGCATCTATGCGACGATCGACGCGATCGGCAGCGACCGCGGCAGCCGCGCTGACGGCAAGCTCGAAGCACGCCTTGCGGACCTTGCGAAACCGGCCGAAAAGCTCGACCCGGCAGGCACCGTGGTCTTTTCCGGCACGTCAGGCTTTCATGATCTCGTCGCCAGCGAAAAGGCGTTCCTGCAGGCCAAGCTGGCCGGCGCGCCGGTGCGTGCCTATGGCGGCGTCGTCGGGCACAGCATCGAGGCGCAGTTTCCGGCGGGCCTCGCGCTTGCTGCACTCACGCTTGGCCACGGCGCCAAGGTACCGGCCTTCGACGGCAGCTTCGAAAAGCCGATGACGGCTGCTGCCCGGTCGGCGGTCGTGACCACCGTCGGTCATTCACGCGGCGAAGGCGTCGCGGTCCTTTCGGCCGAATAAGAGGAACGATTGATGAGCAACGCTTACAAGGATCATCTCGGTCGTCCGATCGTCGCCGTCACTGGCATGGGCGTCATCACCTCGCTCGGGCAGGGCCTGGAAGACAACTGGTCAGCGCTGACCGGCGGCGTCTCCGGCATCCGCAAGATCACCCGTTTCCCGACGGAGGGTCTCAACACCCGCATCTCCGGCATGGTCGATTTCATCGAGGTGCCGGCGGCCAACTCCGTCGAGCGCTCCTACGCCATGGCGCGCGAGACGACGCTGGAAGCGCTGGCGCAGGCCGGGCTTTCCGGCGACTTCAACGGTCCGCTGTTTCTGGCCGCCCCGCCGATCGAGCCGGAATGGAGCGCGCGCTTCGAGCTTGCCGACCGCTCGCCGCCTTCCGAACAGCCGGGCGATGCGTACAACCGTTTCCTCGCCGCGATGCGCCAGAAGGCCGATCCGGTGTTCCATGAGGCCGTGCTCTTCGGCTCGATCTCCGAGCGCCTTGCCGATCGCTTCGGCACGCGCGGCCTGCCGGTGACGCTCTCGACGGCCTGTGCCTCGGGCGCGACCGCGATCCAGCTCGGCGTCGAGGCGATCCGCCAGGGCCGCACCGATCGTGCGCTGACGGTAGCGACCGATGGTTCGGTCAGCGCCGAAGCACTCATCCGCTTTGCGCTGCTTTCCGCGCTCTCCACCCAGAACGATCCGCCGGAGAAGGCCTCCAAGCCCTTCACAAAGGATCGGGACGGCTTCGTCATCGCCGAAGGCGCTGCGACCCTGGTGCTCGAATCGCTGGAAGCTGCCGTTGCCCGCGGCGCCCGCGTCTACGGCATCCTGAAGGGCTGCGGCGAGAAGGCCGATCTCTTCCACCGCACGCGCTCGTCGCCCGACGGCGGCCCGGCGATTGCGACGATCCGCGCGGCCCTTGCCGACGCCGGCATCGACGAAGGCGGCATCGGCTACATCAACGCGCACGGCACCTCGACGCCCGAAAACGACAAGATGGAATATCTGTCGATGTCTGCCGTCTTCGGTGAGCATCTGCCGTCGATCCCGGTCTCGTCGAACAAGTCGATGATCGGCCACACCCTGACGGCCGCCGGCGCGGTCGAGGCGGTGTTCTCGATTCAGACGATGCTGACGGGCACGCTGCCGCCGACGATCAACTACCAGAACCCCGATCCGGCGATCGTGCTCGACGTGGTGCCGAACGTGAAACGCAGCCAGCAGGTGTCTGCGGTGCTGTCGAACTCCTTCGGTTTCGGCGGCCAGAACGCCAGCCTGGTGATGACGGCCGAGCCGGCTTGAGCCGGACCTGGTGAAACGAAATACCCCCCTCTGGCCGGCCGCGCGTCGATCTCCCCCAACAAGGGGGAGATCGACGCGCGGCCGGCCGATCGCTCCAATAACAAGGCCCGATTTCGGTGCTTTTCGTGAAGGGCAAAGGGGTGCCACATCCAATCTCCCCCCTTGTGGAGGAGATGCCCGGCAGGGCAGAGGGGGCTAACGCGCCGCTCTCTGTAGAATGGCGACATGCCCACAAGACGTGTATATGCCGCCTGTCGATCTGAACATTTAAAGGAAGAACCATGCGCGCCCTGCAACTGCTCGATGACCGCAAGCTCGAAATCACCGACATTCCGGAACCGGAAGCACCCGGCCCGGGCGAGGTGACGTTGCGCGTCAAGGCGGTTGCGCTCAACCATATCGACGTCTGGGGCTGGCGCGGCATGGCATTCGCCAAGCGCAAGATGCCGCTCGTCATCGGCGCCGAGGCAGCAGGCGTCGTCGACAGCATCGGTCCCGGTGTTTCAAGCGTGCTTCCGGGCCAGCTCGTCTCGATCTACGGCGCGCGCACCTGCGGCCTCTGCCGTCCGTGCAAGGAAGGCCGCGACAACCTCTGCGAACATGTCGGCGGCGTTCACGGCTTCCACCTCGACGGCTTCGCACAGGAGAAGATCAACCTGCCGGCGCGCCTGCTGGTACCGGCACCTCCGGGCGTCGACGCGGTCGCCGCAGCCCTTGCTCCGGTCACCTTCGGTACCGTCGAGCACATGCTGTTCGACAACGCCAAGCTTGAGCCCGGCGAGACCATCCTCGTGCATGCTGGCGGTTCCGGCATCGGCTCGGCGGCGATCCAGCTTGCCAAGAAGATCGGCTGCACCGTGATCACCACCGTCGGCTCCGACGACAAGATCGAGAAGGCCAAGGCGCTCGGCGCCGATCACGTCATCAACTACCGCACCGACCGCTTCGAGGGCGTGGTGCGCAAGCTTACCAAGAAGAAGGGCGTCGACGTCGTGTTCGAGCACGTCGGCAAGGACACCTGGGCGGGCTCGATGCTCTGCATGAAGCGCGGCGGCCGTCTCGTTACCTGCGGCTCCACCTCGGGCGTGTCCACCGACATGAACCTGATGATGCTGTTCCAGCAGCAGCTGAAGCTGCTCGGCTCCTTCGGCTGCCGCATGGAAAACATGGCGAACGCCATGCAGAAGATGGCGCGCGGCCTCGTACATCCGGTCATCGACACCGAAATCGGCCTGGACGAGATCGACCGCGCGCTGGAGCGCATGGAATCGCGCCAGATCTTCGGCAAGATCATCCTGAAGATGGATTGATCGACGTGCGCATGCTGATCACACGGCTGGTGCTGGCGGCGGATCGTTTCCGCCAGTGGCTGATTGCGCAGTTCGTGTTTCTGCTTTTGACGATCCTGAAGATGTTTCCCGCTGACGGCGCGATCAACTTCATGGATCGCGCCCTGCGGTTCATCGGCCCGAAGACCAGCCGTCAGAAGCTGACGCTGACGAACCTGCGCAATGCATTCCCGGAAAAGAGCGAAGCGGAGATCGAGCAGATCGCGCTCGAAAGTTGGGGCAACATGGGCCGCATGGCGGCCGAATACGTGTTCCTCGACCGTCTCTTCGATTTCGACCCGGAGCGCACGACGCCCGGGCGCATCGAAGTCTCGGGCATTCCCTTGTTCCTCGAGCTTCGCGACAATCCGCGCCCCTTCATCGTCTTTACCGCGCACAGTGGCAATTTCGAAATGCTGCCGGTCGCCGGCTCAGCCTTCGGGCTCGACGTGACGGTGCTGTTCCGGCCGCCGAACAACCCATACGTGGCCGAAAAGGTCTTCAACTTCCGCGCCGAACGCATGGGCAAGCTCGTGCCGTCGCATGCGGGCTCGTCCTTTGCGCTCGCCCGCCAGCTGGAGCGCGGCCAGGGCGTCGGGGTTCTCGTCGACCAGAAGTTCCGCAAGGGTCTAAAGACCAAGTTCTTCGGCCAGGACGTGCAGACCAACCCGCTGCTCGCCAAGCTCGTCCGCCAGTTCAACTGCGAGGTCTATCCGGCCCGCTGCATCCGCTTGCCGGGTGGCCGTTTCCGCCTGGAGATCGAACCGGCGATCGCCATCCCACGCAAGGCCGACGGCAGCGTCGACGTGACCGCTACGGCGCAGGTTCTGAACGACAAGGTGGAAAGCTGGGTGAGGGAGTATCCCGGCCAATGGCTCTGGTATCACGACCGCTGGCACATCAAGCGCTACCTGAAAGACTGATTCTCGTTCGCCCGCGACCCCAGCCTGATTGCGTCTTGCGCAAGCAGACTTGATCTTCCTGCAAGCCCGGCACCCCGTGTGCCGGGCTTTGCGTTTTGCCAAGTACGCGGGGGGCATCGGCGCCGATCTTCCCTCGAAAACGTGCGTAAACGTTAAGTTTTTCTTTCTGCTGTTGAACGCTATCGCAATGAGTGTAAACTTATGCCTGTCGCGTGAGAAAATGCCTGCAAGCGCTTTGGATGACCCGAGCAGTGCGGTTTTACGCGGAAGTGGTGGGGGAAACGTCAAGAACCAGATCAGTGTCCTGAGCATCTACGCCTGTTTTGTAAGTGCATCGAAGCGGTTTTGCCGTGGGGGAATTGGGGTTTCGAATTGAACGCACTGATTGAGCTGTTCTGGTTCAAATATTCGCAGCTGCAGTATGCCGTTCGTACGGCAGACGAGCATTTGATCAGCATTCTGGATCGCGAATTGGATCCGATCTTGAGATCCGTCTACGACGAGAAGGCGGTGAGCGTCGAAGATGCCCGGCTTCAGTTTCAGTTCCTGATCGACATTCTGCGCGTCGAAGCCGACGACATTTCCTGCGTGCTGCGCCATTCGCAGTTGCTGCAATCGCTGATCAATCGCTACTTCGCGGCGACCGGTGCGGAGAACCTCGCCGACCTGCAACTGGAGCGCCTGCCGGCGCAGCCGAACAAGGGCAGGGCGGACGAAGGATTGCTCAACGAGGCGATCCTCGACAGCTTCCCGGACCGGCTTGCGGTGATCACGCCCGACTACCGCTATCTTTACACCAATCCGCGCAATGCCGAGCATCTGGAAAGCCGCCCGATGGACCTGATCGGCCGGCATATCGTCGAGTTCATCGGCATCCAGCGGTTCGAGCTTCGGGTGAAATCCTATCTCGACCGGTGTTTCGCCGGCGAGGTGGTGGACTACACCTTCGCCAAGACGGTCGACGCGCGCACGGTCGTCGTGCGCTGCCGGCTGACGCCGTGCATGTCGAGCACCGGCAAGCTCATCGGCGCTATTCTAGTGATCCAGGAACATGCCGACCGCCGCCGCGCGATCGCGGCCTGAGGCGCCGGTTCCGGCGGTATCAATCGAAAATGCATGAGGGGATGCGCGGCCGGGTAACGGCCGCCTTGCATGTCCACCTGCCGCGAAGGCCGGTTCACCCGACCGGCGCGGTGATGCTGCGCAGACATTCCTGCTCGAAGCCGACGTGCCGCCTGAGGCTCGTGAAGAAGCCGCGCAGCATGTAGCCGGCGGTCTCGGCATTGACCGTCTGGTCGGCAGCGCCGAGGCGCTCCAGCATTTCGGTCAGCTCCTCGGCGAAGCACTCGTCCTCGCAATGTTCGTATTTCAGCCGCTCCAGCGTCGCGCCGAGCGTCGGATCGCCGCGGTAGGTGCGTTCGATCCAGGAGAAGACGAGGTTTTCTTCGCCCGAGTGCATCTCGCGGATCAGCGGCTCCAGCACCTTTGCGGCATAGAGGCATTTCTGCCGGTCGATTTCCGCAGGCAGGCTGTCGGCGATTTCCTCCAGGCAATTGCAGAGCGCAAGCTGCTCCTCGTGGGCGCGGGCAAGCCAGGCAAACGGCTCGGCCACGGACTCCCGCCGGGGGGCCGGGTCCAGCCGGCTGCGGATTCGTCCGTCTTCAAAAGTCTTTTTCATCGGCTTCAGACGCCAGCTCCCACGGCGCTCCCTATTGTTTGCCGAGGATGATCCAAACGAGGTGACAAAGCCTTGATCTGAATCAAGGCCGGGCTGCCCCGATTCTGACACTTTCGGGCAAGCTGCGGTGACACCCCTCGTTTCGGGGTGTTGTCGCGTGCGTTCGGATAAAGTTGGGGACCCAACCATGAAATACACATTCGAGATGATCCTGCTCGGGGTCGGTGCATTCCTGGCGCTTGTCGGCGCCGGGTTTGCCCAGGACCGGCACTTCGAAGCCCATATGTGGGTGCTGTTCTTCACGCTTCTTGCCGGCACCATCCTCCTGATGCGCCGCATCGAGTTCAGCCCGGCTTCCGCGGGCAGGGCGTCACCGCCGCCACCCCAGTCGGAGTATTTTGACGAGGTGGTCAAGTACGGCGTGATCGCCACCGTCTTTTGGGGCGTCGTCGGTTTTCTCGTCGGTGTCGTGGTTGCACTCCAGCTTGCCTTCCCGGACCTCAACATCGAGCCCTGGTTCAACTTCGGCCGCATGCGGCCGTTGCACACCTCGGCGGTGATCTTCGCCTTCGGCGGCAACGCGCTGATCGCAACGTCCTTCTACATCGTCCAGCGCACCAGCCGTGCCCGCCTTTTCGGCGGCAATCTCGGCTGGTTCGTGTTCTGGGGCTACCAGCTCTTCATCATCATGGCCGCCACCGGCTATCTGCTGGGCATCACCCAGTCGAAGGAATACGCGGAGCCGGAATGGTATGTGGACCTGTGGCTGACGATCGTCTGGGTCGCCTATCTCGCCGTCTTTCTCGGCACGCTGCTGACGCGCAAGGAGCCGCATATCTATGTGGCCAACTGGTTCTACCTCGCCTTCATCGTCACGATCGCGATGCTGCACATCGTCAACAACCTGGCGGTTCCGGTCTCCTTCCTCGGCTCCAAGAGCTACTCGGCCTTTGCCGGGGTGCAGGATGCGCTGACGCAATGGTGGTACGGGCATAATGCCGTCGGCTTCTTCCTGACGGCCGGCTTCCTGGGCATGATGTATTACTTCATTCCGAAGCAGGCCAATCGCCCTGTTTACTCCTACCGCCTGTCGATCATCCACTTCTGGTCGCTGATCTTCATGTACATCTGGGCGGGTCCGCACCACCTCCACTACACCGCGCTGCCCGACTGGGCGCAGACGCTCGGCATGGTGTTCTCGGTCATGCTCTGGATGCCCTCCTGGGGCGGCATGATCAACGGCCTGATGACGCTCTCGGGCGCCTGGGACAAGATCCGTACCGACCCGATCATCCGCATGATGGTCATGGCCGTTGCCTTCTACGGCATGGCGACCTTCGAAGGTCCGATGATGTCGATCAAGACGGTCAACTCGCTCAGCCACTACACCGACTGGACCATCGGCCACGTGCATTCCGGCGCGCTCGGCTGGAACGGCCTCATCACCTTCGGCGCGATCTACTATCTCGTTCCGAAGCTGTGGAACCGCGAGCGCCTCTACAGCGTGCGCATGGTCAACTGGCACTTCTGGCTCGCCACCCTCGGCATCGTCGTCTACGCGGCGGTCATGTGGGTTGCCGGCATCCAGCAGGGCCTGATGTGGCGCGAGTACGACGACCAGGGCTTCCTCGTCTATTCCTTCGCGGAATCGGTCGCGGCCATGGTTCCCTACTACGTGCTGCGTGCCCTTGGCGGCGCACTCTTCCTCGCCGGAGCTCTGCTCATGGCCTTCAACGTAACCATGACCATCCTCGGCCGCGTGCGCGATGAAGCCCCGATCTTCGGTGCGACGCCCGCGCTCAAGGCTGCGGAATAGGAGGGCATAGAGAATGTCCATTCTCGACAAACACGCGACGCTCGAACGCAACGCGACCCTGCTGCTCGTCGGCTCGCTGCTCGTCGTCTCCGTCGGCGGCATCGTGGAAATCGCGCCGCTCTTCTACCTCGAAAACACCATCGAGAAGGTGGAGGGCATGCGTCCCTATTCGCCGCTGGAGCTTGCCGGCCGCGACATCTATGTGCGTGAAGGCTGCTATGTCTGTCACAGCCAGATGATCCGCCCGTTCCGCGACGAAGTGGAGCGCTACGGTCACTACTCGCTGGCGGCGGAATCCATGTACGACCATCCGTTCCAGTGGGGCTCCAAGCGCACTGGGCCGGACCTGGCGCGCGTCGGCGACCGCTACTCCAACGAGTGGCACGTGCAGCACATGATCGAGCCGCGCTCGGTGGTGCCGGAATCGGTGATGCCGAGCTACGCCTTCCTCAAGGCGACGCCGCTCGATGTGAACAACATCGCCGCGAACCTCAAGGCCAACAAGGCGGTCGGCGTGCCCTACACGGACGAGATGATCGACAACGCGCTTGCCGACATCAAGGCGCAGGCAGATCCGAACGCCGACACGTCCGGCGTCGAGGGCCGCTATCCGAAGGCCAAGCTCGGCGACTTCGACGGCGATCCGCAGAAGCTGACGGAGATGGACGCGCTCATCGCTTATCTGCAGATGCTCGGCACGCTGGTCGACTTCTCCACCTACGACGACACCACCGGCTATCGCTAAGGAGACCGCACCATGGAAACCTACACGGCCATGCGCCAGTTCGCCGATAGCTGGGCGCTCCTTGCCATGACGCTCTTTTTCCTGGGCGTCGTCGCCTTCATCTTCCGGCCCGGCGCCAAGAAGGCCGCCGATGATGCCGCAGCCATCCCCCTGAAGGAGGATTAATAGAATGGCGGACAAACACGTCGACGAAATCAGCGGCGTCGAGACCACCGGCCACGAATGGGACGGTATCCGCGAGCTTAACAACCCGATGCCGCGCTGGTGGGTCTATACCTTCTACGCGACCATCGTCTGGGCGGTGGGCTACATGATCGTCTATCCGGCCGTGCCGCTTCTGACCGACGCCACCAAGGGCGTGCTCGGCTATTCGAGCCGCGCCGAGGTGAGTGCGGAGCTTGCCAGCGCCAAGGCGGCGCAGGCAGGCAACCTCGAGAAAATCGCGTCGAGCTCGCTCGCCGACATCATGGCCGATCCGCAGTTGCAGCACTTCGCCGTTTCCGGCGGCGCGTCGGCCTTCAAGGTCAACTGCGCCCAGTGCCACGGCTCGGGTGCGGCCGGTTCTGCCGGCTTCCCGAACCTGAACGACGACGACTGGCTCTGGGGTGGCAAGCCCGAAGAGATCTACCAGACGATCGCCCACGGCATCCGCTATAACGGCGACGACGACACCCGCGTCTCGGAAATGCCGTCCTTCGCGGAAATCCTGCAGCCGGAAGAGATCAAGCAGACGGCGGCCTATGTCGTCAGCCTCACCGGCACGCCGTCGGATGCCTCCATGGTAGAGCCGGGCAAGGCGCTGTTTGAGGCAAACTGCGCCTCCTGCCACGGTGCCGACGCCAAGGGCAACCGCGAGTTCGGCGCGCCCAACCTTGCCGATGCGCTGTGGCTCAACGGCTCGAGCGAACAGGCGATCGTCGCCCAGATGAAGGCGCCCAAGCACGGCGTCATGCCCGCCTGGCTGCCGCGCCTCGGCGACACCACCGTCAAGCAGCTCGCCATCTTCGTGCATTCGCTGGGTGGCGGCGAATAAGAGGAACGAGGGGCTTGCGGACCTGCCACTCATCCGTAGGTGATGGTGGCGCCCCTCATCCGGCTGCCGGCACCTTCTCCCCGCCAGGCGGGGAGAAGGGCGCAAGCCGCGCTAGCCTCGCCAGGTTAAAAGTATGGTTGGCGATGGAGCCGCCCATCACGTTCTTGAGTGGGCTACCGCTCAGACTTTTCAGGCTTGATGCCGGGCGGGTGACCCCAGCGTTCCTCTCCCCGCCAGGCGGGGAGAGATGTCCGGCTGGACAGTGAGGGGCAGCTCTCATCCATCCAGTCGAAAAGGCCGCGCCAAAGGGCGCGGCCTTTTTCATCTGGAGCGTTTCGTCATTGAGGGGAGATGTCAATGAATTGGCCGACGTGTCCTCTCAAGATCTCGCCTTTTCGCCGACACGCCTTCGCAACGAAACCACGGCCAGCGTCGCCATGATCGCGATGGCGACGGCGCAAACGGCGGCGGCTGCGTTGAAGCCGGTCATGAAGGCGGCCTGGGCTTGCTCCAGCATGCCCGCCGGTAGCTCGGTCGCGACGGATACGGCGCCGGCGAGGCTGTCCGACAGCCTGTCGCCGATCTCGCCGGGGATCAGCGTCTGGCCGGCCATTTCGATGCGGTAGACGGCGGTGGTCAGGCTGCCGAGCGTGGCGATGCCGACGGCAAGGCCGAGTTCCTGCACCACTTCGGAGAGGGCCGAGGCCGAACCGGCCTTTTCGGCGGGCGCTGCACTGACGACGAGATCGGTGCCAAGCGCGGCAATGGTTCCAAGGCCGAGATAGACGAGCGCAAATGCGGCGGTTACCAGCCCGACCCCGTATGGCGTATGGCCGAGCTGGGCGAGCAGGAGGTAGCCGACCACGGAGAGCGCCAGCGCCGCTGCGATCACGGGGCCGGGGCCGAAGCGCCTGGCGATGAGCGGTGCGGTGATGCCGGCCAAAAGCATGGCGAGCGCCGAGGGGCCCATTCTCAGGCCCGCCGACAGCGGAGAAAGCCCGACGACGAGCTGCAGATACTGGGTGACGAGCAGCATCGTGCCGCCGACAGCCGTCAAGCCGATCAGGAGGATCAGCAGCGCTGTGCGGAAGGCGCGATCTGAGAAGAGCTCGAGGTCGATCAGCGGGCTTCGCAGGCGGCGTTGTCGCCGGATGAAGAGGAGCGTGGCGACGAGGCCGACGGTCAGGCCGAGCGTGGCGCCGAGCCCAAGGCCATCCTTGGCGACCTGCTTGATGCCGTAGACGATGGGCAGCAGCCCCGCCAGCGACAGCGCCACACTGGCCATGTCCAGGCGGTCCGATTGCGGGGCACGATATTCCGGCAGCAGAAACGGCGCGACGATGAGCAGCAGCCCGACGATCGGCAGTGCGACGAGGAAGGCGGCCCCCCACCAGTACCGTTCGAGCAGGATGCCGCCGACGATCGGTCCCGCGGCCATGCCGAGCGCGAACATGGTCGCCCAGACGCCGATCGCAAGCGCGCGCTGGTGCGGGTTCAGAAACATGTTGCTGATCAGCGCCAGGGTCGGCGGCATCAGCGTTGCGCCGGCAACGCCGAGTGCCGCGCGTGCAGTGATCAGCATGGTAGCGCTGGTGGAATAGGCCGAAAGCACCGAGGCGACGCCGAAGGCGGCCGCGCCCAGCATCAGGAGCTTGCGGCGACCGATGCGGTCGCCGAGCGTTCCCATGGTGATCAGAAAGCCGGCGATCATGAAACCGTAGGCATCGACGATCCAGAGCGCCTGGGTGCTGGTGGGCTTCAGATCCGCCGCGAGCGCCGGCAAAGCGAGATGCAGCAGCGTCAGGTCGAGCCCGAGCAGGATGGTGGGGAGCGCGAGCAGGGCGAGCCCGGCCCATTCTCGCAGGCCCGCGCGCGTTTCACCGGGATCGGCATGGTCGGTGAGGTGGGATGGTCGGTCGCTGAGAATTGTCAAAAGTGGCCTCCGTCTTCGCTTGGGCTGGTTGCGGAGACCACATCTTCAGGGCACAATCATCCTGTTACAATTTAAGTATTTATCCTATTACTGAGAGCAATAGCGTGAACGAACGAAGTCTTGAGCGAAGCAAGAACGAGCTGTCGGAGTTTTTGACGAGACACAGGGCGAAGCTGACGCCGGCCGATGCCGGCCTTGCCTTCACCGGGCGGCGGCGCACCCCGGGCCTCAGGCGGGAGGAGGTGGCAGCGCTCGCCGGTGTCGGGCTCACCTGGTACACGTGGTTCGAGCAAGGGCGCGACATCAAAGTGTCGGAGGCGTTCCTGCTGAATGTGGCGCGAGCGCTGAAGCTCGACGACGCCGAATGCAGCCATCTGTTCCTGCTTGCCCACAAGCGGCCGCCACCGCCGGAGGCACATCATCGCGTTACCGTTTCGCCGCTGATCCAGACGTTGCTGGACGAGCTCACGGTCCGGCCGGCCCATGTGATCAACCTGCGCTGGGATGTCGTTGCCTGGAACGCTGCGGCAGACGCTCTGTTCGGCTTTAGCGCCCGGCAGCCGGAGCTTGGCAATATCCTGCAAATGGTGTTTGCCGATCCCGAGATACGGAGGCGCATGCCTGCCTGGCGCGAGGACGCGCCGAAGCTGCTTGCCCAGTTCCGATACGATTTTGCCGTGGCGCCGGATGATCCGTCGATGCTGGCCCTGGTCGAAAGCCTGAAGGACCTGTCGGCCGATTTCAGGCGCTGGTGGGCAGCGCCCGGCGGTGACGAGGTCCGTCGCGGGATTGGGTCCCTGATCGATGCCGGGGCCGGGCGCCTGCGTTTCCGCCACGAGACGTTGGTTGTGGACGAGCACCGGCATCTGCGGATGGTGGTTTACTTCGCCGAGCCGGCGCTTGCCTGATGGCGACGCCCGAAGCGGCAGGCGCCGGGCCTTCTTATTCGAGGGCTGCGGCGATGGTGGCGCCGACCACGACGCTCGATAGCGCCGTGCCGAGCAGCAGCGAGGTGTTGACCGGCTTTCTCACGACCGTGCCGAAGTTGAAAAGGTTCATCGGCAGGAGGTGAAAACCGCCGCTTTCCGGCTTGCTCGACGGCGCTTCCATGAAGCACTCATCGTCGAACCAGATCCAGTCGTCGCGCCAGGTCCAGCAGCCGTGCTGGCGATAGATGTTTGCCACCTGCTCGGCGAAGCCCTTGTCGGCGGGCAGACGGATATAGTCTTGCGGCCTGCGGCTGAAATACTGCATGGCGAGCGGCATGGAGCGCTCGGTGCAATAGTTCGACATCCAGAGCTTGAAGCCGATCTCGTCGCGTAGCCGGTCGAGCACCCGGAAGACCTGCACGTGATCCTCATGGCCGTATTCGCCCCAGGGATTGTGGGTGAAGACGTTCATGTCGGGCTTCAGGAGCGGCAGCAGCGTGCGATAGAGCGTTTCGTAATTGTCCCGGTAAGCCTGGGCGATCGGCCGGGTGGAGTGGCGGAAGCTGCCGGGCATGATCTGCGACAGCGATTTCTTGACGATGCGCTTGGCTTCGCGGCGTGTGCCTTCGGTGCCGAACTCCATTCCGAAGGGACCGGGCTTCGGGTTCGTCCAGTCGGCGCAATCGAAGGAGCCGGTTTCTTCCATTTCCAGAAAGCGCACGTTGCCGCGCGGGTAGGCCTTGATCGCAGCGGCGCGTGCGTCGCCCATCTGCGGCTCCGACCAGATATCGCGGTAAAGGATGATCACCTCGTCGACTTTTCGAAGGATCGAGGTGAACCACAGCAACTCGTCATCGGGATGGGCGCCGATGATGACGGAGTTCTTCAGAAAATCATGCGTGTCGGCCATGCTCTTGCGCGCCCTCGTGTTCGTCGCGCGCAATTCTGACGTGTAGAGATTAAACCGGCGTAAAGCCGGAGCGCGTGTCCACAGGGAAGCGGTGCGGTCGTAGGGCCACCGCCCTCCTGGCCTGACCCTCCCGGCAATTTACTGCGCAGACCAGACCGCCAGTTCGTAACCATCCGGGTCGGCGAAATGAAAGCGCCTTCCGCCAGGGAAGGTGAAGATCGGCTTGACGATCCTGCCGCCGGCCTTTTCGACGCGGGCGAGCATATCCTCGAGCTTGTCGGCATAGACGATGATCAGCGGTCCGCCGCTGCCGACGGGGCCGGTGGTGGTAAAGCCGCCGGTCAGTCGGCCGTCCTGGAATTCGCAATATTCCGGGCCGTAGTCGGTGAAGGTCCAGCCGAAGGCGCTGCCGTAGAAGGCCTTGGTGGCGGCGATGTCGGAGACATTGAACTCGACATAGTCGATGCGGCTGTCGTTGCCCTTGTTACCCATTTTTCTACCTGTCTTCTCCGGATTCCATGATCGATTTCAAGGTGGCGAGATCCTTCGCCACCCAGCCGGCATCGCCGGCAAATTGTTCTGCGCTCATGCCCGGCTGCCGCAGAAGCGTGAACATCACCTCCGCACCGTCGCCGTTCGGCACGACGCGCAGCGCATTGTGGACCTCTGTGCCGTCTTCCAGCGTGACGAGATGGTCGGTGACGCCGAAGGCGTTGTCAGGCGCAAAGCGCACGCGGGCATTACCGAGCGGACCCGGCGCCAGCCAGTGATCACCCTCGCGGGTCAAGCCCGACGACAGGCCGGACGCCCAGCGCGGCATGTTCTCGGGCTTTGCCATGAAGGCATAGACGTCGCGCCAGTCGCGGTCGATGGTGATGTGAACGATCTTTGCTTCAAGTGTTGCCATGCTTTGTTCTCCTGCATGACGGAGTAGCACGGGTCGCCCGACCGGTCTTGAACGAAACGGCCAGTCAGGCCGCCCGCCGGTCACCGACGAGCTGGCGGCGGATTTCGGCGGGTGAGAGCGAGGTCAGCTGCCTGGCCTCGCGCGACAGATGCGCCTGGTCGGCATAGCCGGCATCGAGCGCAAGCAGGCCGAGCGTGGCGGAGGGGTCCCTTTGGCAAGCCCCGAGGAAGCGCTGCAGGCGCAGGATGCGGTCGAGCGTCTTGGCGCCGTAGCCGAAATGCTCGTGGCAGCGGCGCCTCAGCGTCCTTTCACTGGTGCCGGTGACGGCAGCGAGGGCGCGGATGGGGTTGTTGTCGGACGAGCCATGGCTCTGCCGCAGATGGGCGAGGGTGGCGGCGATATCGCCTGATGGCGGCGAGACGGCCGGCAGGCGCTCAAGCACCGCTTCCGTGAGCATCTCGGCGCGGCGGACCGAATCGGGCGCGTCCTCAATCCTGGTTTCGAGTTTGCGCGCGGCTGGACCCCAGAAGGCGTCGAGCGGAACGACCTCGCCGATGATCTGCGAAAGCGATGTGTGCAGGAAGGATGCCGCGATGCCCGGGCGGAAGCGCAGGCCGATGATGTCGGTGCCGGGCGCGAAGACGGGGAAGGCGGCCACCCGGTCGGGCCCGGCAACCGCCAGGCCGTGCCTGGACCAGAGGATATCGACACAGCCGTCGGGTACGACCGCGATGGGTGCGGCCGTCCCCTCCGGCAATTGGTGGCGCCAGAGGCATTCGACATGGCCGACGAGTGCGCCGGGCGCGGCATACTCTCGATAGATACCGCGCCGCTTGGCCAGTGTCGGCTCTGTCGGAGCCGGCTCCGTCTGTCTCAGCGGCCCGTGGGCGCCGTCCATGCCTTGTCCTCCACGTTTCGGACCGTGCCGGCCGCCTCTTGGCGCGACCAGATCTCGCCGTCGATCTGGCCCTGCAGCTCCGGATAGTCGGCCGCATGGAACACCGGGTCGAGACCCTGCCGGCGCTGGGCGAAATAGTCCTTCGTCAGTTTGGCAATGGTACCGGAGAGGAGCACGATGGCAATGAGGTTGATCGTTGCCATCAGCCCCATCGAGGCGTCTGCCGCGTCGAACACGGTGGTGATGCTTTCGGACGCGCCCCAGACGACCATGACGAGCACGGCGCAGCGCATGACCAGAACGCCGACGCGATTGGCGCCGCCGAGATAGGTGAGCGCATTCTCCGCATAGGAATAGTTGCCGATGATCGAGGTGAAGGCGAAGAAGAAGATCGCGATGGCAATGAAGTAGCTGCCGGCCCAGCCGATATGCACGTTCATGGCCGCTTGCGTCAGCTGCGTTCCGGTGACGCCGGAACCGGGTTCCAAGGTGCCCGACAGCAGGATCATGACCGAGGTCGCGGTGCAGATCAGGATCGTATCGATGAAGACGCCGAGCGACTGCACGAAGCCCTGCGACGCCGGGTGATGCGGCACGGGCGTAGCGACGGCCGCGATGTTCGGGGCCGAGCCCATCCCGGCTTCGTTGGAAAACAAGCCACGCTTGACGCCGTTCATCATCGCAGCCGTGACGCCGCCGGCGACACCGCCTGCCGCTTCCTGCAGGCCAAAGGCGCTGGAGATGATCGTCCACAGCACGCTCGGCACGATCGACGCGTTGACGACGAGCACGTAGATCGCGGTCAGGAGATAGGCGATCGCCATGAAGGGCACGACGATTTCGGCGACGCGGGCGATCTGGCGGATGCCGCCGAAGATGACGATGCCGGAGATGGTCGCAACCGCGATACCGACGGCGATCTTGGGCACACCGAACGCACCCTGGACGGCGTCCGCGATGGAATTGGCCTGCACGGCGTTGAAGACGAGGCCGAAGGAGAGGATCAGGCAGACGGAGAAGATCGTCGCCGCCCAGGGCGCGTTAAGGCCGCGGGCGATGTAGAAGGCGGGACCGCCGCGATATTGACCGTTTTCGTTGCGCACCTTGTAGAGCTGCGCCAGCGCGCTTTCCGCATAGGCCGTCGCCATGCCGACGAGCGCCACCATCCACATCCAGAAGGTGGCACCGGGACCACCGAGATAGAGCGCAACGGCAACGCCGGCGAGGTTGCCGGTGCCGACGCGCGAGGCGAGGCTGACGGTCAGCGCCTGGAACGGGCTGATACCGGCCGCATCCTTCGAGCCGCCGCTGCTTAAGACCCGGAACATCTCGCCGAAATGCACGATCTGCGGAAAGCCGAGGCGCAGGGTGAAGTAGATGCCGACGGCGAGCAGGCCGTAGATCAGCACGTAGCCCCAAAAGATCGTGTTCAGAAAGCCGATGATCGTGTCCATGCGGTTCCTCATTGGTATTGCAAGGTGTGGTGATGTGGCGAACCGCGGTGCGGATCGGATGGGAAAGGCCGTTTACTACTTTTGGGCCTGGCATCTCTTTCGAGCGCCTGGACCTTTCGCCGCATGCTGGCGCTTTAGCCCGCAAACTTGACACAGATCAACGTTTTCGGCCGCCAAATCAGGCAAAACGTGGTGCAATACATGACATATCCGGGGATTTCCCACAAATGAGCCCACAATCCGCCGCAAATCCTGCCTCCGTCGAACGTCACGAGGCCGAGCCGGTCAATGCGGCGCATGTGCGCAAGCCGCTCTACGAAAAGCGCAAGAAGATCTTCCCCAAGCGCGCCGAGGGACGATTCCGTCAGTTCAAATGGCTGGTGATGCTGGTGACGCTCGGCATCTATTATCTGACGCCCTGGATCCGTTGGGATCGTGGCGAGCATGCGCCGGACCAGGCTGTGCTCGTCGATATCGCCGCCCGGCGCTTCTATTTCTTCTTCATCGAGATCTGGCCGCAGGAGTTCTTCTTCGTCGCAGGCCTGCTCGTCATGGCCGGCTTCGGCCTGTTCCTGGTGACGTCTGCCGTCGGCCGCGCCTGGTGCGGCTATACCTGTCCGCAGACGGTATGGGTCGATCTCTTCCTGGTGGTCGAACGCTATATCGAAGGCGACCGCAATGCCCGCATGAAGCTCGATGCCGGTCCCTGGACGTTCGACAAGATCGTCAAGCGCGTGTCGAAGCACTCGATCTGGATCATGATCGGCATTGCCACGGGCGGCGCCTGGATCTTCTATTTCGCCGATGCACCGACGCTTTTGAAAAGCTTCGTTTCGCTGGAAGCGCCCATGGTCGCCTACATGACTGTCGCGATTCTCACGGCGACGACCTATGTCTTCGGTGGACTGATGCGCGAGCAGGTCTGCACCTATATGTGCCCGTGGCCGCGCATCCAGGCGGCAATGCTCGACGAAAACTCGCTGGTCGTGACCTATAACGACTGGCGCGGCGAGCCGCGCTCGCGCCACCAGAAAAAGGCCGTCGCTGCCGGGGAGGCCGTCGGCGATTGCGTCGATTGCAACGCCTGCGTCGTCGTCTGTCCGATGGGCATCGACATTCGCGACGGCCAGCAACTCGAATGCATCACCTGCGCGCTCTGCATCGATGCCTGCGACGGTGTCATGGACAAGCTCGGCCGTGAACGCGGGCTGATTTCCTATGCGACGCTCAACGACTATGCCGCCAACATGGCGCTGGCCACCAATGGCGGTACGGCGGCGATCGATCCGGGTCGGGTGCGCAACGCCGACGGCGCATTTTCGGACAAGGTTCGCCACTTCAACTGGAAAATCGTCTTCCGGCCCCGTGTGCTCGTCTATCTCGGCGTCTGGACGCTGGTCGGTATCGGTCTGCTCTATGCGCTCCTGTCGCGCGACCGGCTGGAACTCAACGTGCTGCACGACCGCAACCCGCAATTCGTCGTCGAATCCGATGGTTCGGTGCGCAACGGCTACATGGTCAAGCTCTTGAACATGATCCCGGAACAACGCACGATCACGCTCGCAATCGACGGGATGCCCTCTGCGACCATGCGCATCGCCGGCCAGGCAGCGGGCGACGGCCGCACCTTCGCCCTCGGTGTCGATCCGGACAAGGTGACGGCAGTCAAGGTGTTCGTGACGCTGCCAAAGGACAAGCTCGGCGAGGCGGACGACGGTTTCAGCCTGATCGTCGAGGATCCGTCGAGCCATGAGCGCGATGTCTACAAGGCCAACTTCAACAGCCCGGGAGCCGCAAAATGACGATAAACCAGGCAGGGGCAAAACAGGCAAAGGCACCGCGGCCCTTCACCGGCTGGCACATGCTCGGCGTCATGGTGCTGTTCTTCGGCACGATCATCACCGTCAATCTGATCATGGCCTGGAACGCCAGCCATAGCTGGAGCGGATTGGTGGTGCAAAACACCTATGTCGCGAGCCAGCAGTTCAACGGCAAGGTGAAGGAAGCGAAGGCCTTTGTCGCCGATGGCCTCGACGGCAAGCTCAGCGTCGAAAACGAGGCGCTGCGCTACACGCTGACGCGCCGGGGCAACCCGGAGATGACTGCCGACAAGGTGGTGGCTGTGCTGAAACGCCCGGTCGAGGAGCATGAGGACGTCACGGTTGAAATGGCGCATCAGGGCGAGGGCGTCTTCGTTGCCGCAACCGCGCTGAAGCGCGGCCAGTGGATCGCCGATATCACCGCAACCTCCGGCGAGACCGTCGTCTACCGCCAGGCCATCCGCTTCATGGTGCCGGGAGCTGCGAAATGAGCTGCTGTGCTCCCGGAACCGAAATGGCTCTGGAGATCGACAGGGCCGGGCAGGGACTGCCGACAACGGAAGAGCTGTGGTTGATGAGCCGGTCGCTCGGCGGCGGCCTGCGCCAGACGGATTTGAGCGTGCCCGGCGTGCATTGCGGCGCCTGCATCAGCACGATCGAGGGCGCCTTGAAGACACGGCCGGAGGTTGACCGGGCGCGCGTGAACCTTTCGTCCAGGCGCGTGTCGATCATCTGGAAGGAAGAGGTAAATGGCGCCCGTACCGATCCGCGGGAGCTGGCGCGGGCCATCCGTTCGCGCGGCTACGAGACCCATCTTTTCGCGCCGGGCGAGGAAGACGGCGATCAGACACTGAAGAAGCTCGTGCGCGCCGTTGCCGTCTCGGGTTTTGCCTCGGCCAACATCATGCTGCTTTCGGTCTCGGTGTGGTCGGGGGCGGAGGCGGCGACCCGCGATCTCTTTCACTGGATCTCGGCGCTGATTGCCGCCCCGACACTGATCTATGCCGGACGCTTCTTCTATGCGTCCGCCTGGAACGCGCTGAAGCACGGCCGTACCAACATGGACGTGCCGATTGCGCTGGCGATAACGCTCTCCTATTCGATCTCGCTCTACGAGACGATCACTCACGGCACCCATGCCTGGTTCGACGGCACGGTGATGCTGCTCTTCTTCCTGCTGATCGGCCGCACGCTCGACCATATGATGCGCGGGCGCGCCCGCTCGGCGATCAGCAGCCTGGCGAGGCTCTCGCCGCGCGGCGCCATGGTGATGGATGCCGAGGGCGGACGCGAGTATCGCCCTGTCGACGAGATCAAGCCCGGCGAGAAACTGGCGATCGCTGCCGGCGAGCGCATTCCCGTCGACGGCCGCATCCTCATGGGCACCAGCGATCTCGATCGCTCGATCGTCAATGGCGAGAGCGCGCCGGCGCCGGTCAAGGTCGGCGACGCCGTCGAGGCGGGTACGCTGAACCTCACCGGACCGCTGACGATCGAGGCGACGGCGGCGGCACGCGACTCGCTGCTTGCCGAGATCATGGGGCTGATGGAAGCCGCCGAAGGGGGCAGGGCGCGCTACCGCCGCATCGCCGACCGCGCGGCACAATACTATTCGCCGGCGGTGCATCTGCTGGCTCTGCTCAGCTTCATCGGCTGGATGTTCGTCAACGGCGATTTCCATCATGCGATGCTGGTCGCCGTCGCGGTGCTGATCATCACCTGCCCCTGCGCACTCGGGCTTGCGGTACCTGTCGTGCAGGTGATTGCCGCCGGACGGCTCTTCCAGAACGGCGTCATGGTCAAGGACGGCTCGGCGATGGAGCGGCTTGCCGAGATCGATACGGTGCTGCTCGACAAGACCGGAACACTCACGGTTGGCGAGCCGCGGCTCGTCAATGGCGGGGACATTCAGCCATCGATCCTCGCGACGGCGGCGGGGCTCGCCGTGCATTCGCGCCATCCGCTGGCGATGGCCATTCATGATGCGGCGGCGATCGCGCCCGTCGTCAATGGCGACATCCGCGAAATCCCCGGTGCCGGCATTGAAGCGCAGACGCAAGCCGGTCTCTACCGGCTTGGCAGCCGCGCCTTTGCCTGCGGCGATGCCGGCGAGGCGACCGGCCAGTCGGAAGTGATCCTGTCGCTCGATGGCCGCGAACTCGCCTGCTTCCGCTTCGAGGACCGGCTCAGGCCGTTCGCCCGCGAGAGCATCGAGGAGCTTGGACGGCTCGGCCTTTCGACGGGCATTCTTTCGGGCGACCGTGCGCCGGTCGTCGCCGCCCTTGCCAAGCGGGCCGGCATCGAGCGCTTCAAGGCGGAACTGACGCCACGCGGTAAGGTCGATGAATGCGCAGCGGCCGCCGAGGGTGGTCACCGCGTGCTGATGGTCGGTGACGGCATCAACGACGCGCCGGCGCTGCGAGCCGCGCACGTCTCGATGGCGCCGGCAACGGCCGCCGATGTTGGCCGCCAGGCGGCAGACTTCGTCTTCCTGCACCAGGGGCTGAACGCCGTGCCGATGGCGATCGATACGTCGCGCCGGGCCGGGCGGCTGATCCGCCAGAACTTTGCCCTGGCGATCGGCTACAACGTCATCGCCGTCCCGATCGCGATCCTCGGCTATGCCACACCGCTGATCGCGGCCGTCGCCATGTCGACCTCGTCGGTGATCGTCGTTGCCAACGCCTTGCGCCTGCGCGCGGCGACCGGCAATGTCACGGAGGTCGCCGAACAGAAGGCACCTGTCACGCTGCGGCCGGTCGGGAGCGCCTCATGAACACGCTGATCTATCTCATTCCCATCGCGCTGTTTCTCGGTGGGATTGGCCTCGCCGCCTTCCTTTGGGCACTGAAGAGCGGCCAATACGAAGACCTCGAAGGCGCCTCCTGGCGGGTGCTCGACGATGGCGATGGCAAGCCTGAAAAGAAGTGATTTCGTCAGTAATCACTTGTCCTTAATCGATTTGAATGCCAAAACAACCTCCGCCGTCGCTTCTCGCGCCTGGGCTTTCGACAGAGCCCCGCGCGAGGGGGCGAAGTTCAATTCGAAGGGCCGGCACAGACGCGTTTATCCCGATCGCGCCCGGCACTTCTGTCCAATGGAGGCAATCACGTGTCACAGGCGGAAATCGGCCTAATCGGTCTCGGCGTCATGGGCTCGAACCTGGCGCTCAACATCGCTGAAAAAGGCAACAAGATCGCGGTGTTCAACCGCACCGTCGAAGCGACGCACAAATTCTACGCGGAAGCGGGCGACCTCCAGGGCCAGATCGTGCCCTGCGACACCATTGAAGAGTTTGTCGCCGCCATCCGCCCGCCGCGTCCGATCATCATCATGATCAAGGCCGGCGAGCCGGTCGATCAGCAGATGGAAATCCTGAAGCCGTATCTCGCCAAGGGCGACATCATGATCGATGCCGGCAACGCCAACTTCCGCGACACGATGCGCCGCTTCGAGGCGCTGAAGGATTCGGGTCTTACCTTCATCGGCATGGGTGTTTCCGGCGGTGAGGAAGGCGCGCGCCACGGCCCGTCGATCATGGTCGGCGGCAAGGAAGAGTCCTGGAAGCGCGTCGAGACCGTGCTGACCTCGATCGCCGCCAAGTACGACAACGTGCCTTGCGTCGCCTGGCTCGGCGAAAACGGCGCCGGCCACTTCGTCAAGACCATCCACAACGGCATCGAATATGCCGACATGCAGATGATCGCCGAAATCTACGGCATCCTGCGCGACGGCTTGAAGATGTCGGCGAGCGAGATTGGCGAAGTCTTCGGCACCTGGAACAAGGGCCGCCTCAACTCCTACCTGATCGAGATCACCGAGAAGGTGCTGAAGGCTGCCGATCCTTTGACCGGCAAGCCGATCGTCGACCTGATCCTCGACAAGGCTGGCCAGAAGGGCACCGGCAAGTGGTCGGTGATCGAGGCGCAGAACATGGGCGTGCCGGCAACCGGCATCGAGGCGGCGGTTGCAGCCCGCAGCATCTCCTCGATGAAGGACGAGCGCGAAGCGGCCGAAAAGATCCTTGGCCTTCCCCAAGTCGGCGAGTTCAAGGTCGCCGACAAGGCAGCCTTCATCAAGGATCTCGAAAGCGCGCTGCTTGCCGCCAAGATCGGCGCCTATGCGCAAGGCTTTGCCGTGATGTCGGCGGCGTCCAAGGAGTTCAACTGGAACCTGCCGATGCCGACGATCGCCAAGATCTGGCGCGCCGGCTGCATCATCCGTTCGCAGTTCCTCGACGAGATCACCACCGCCTTCACCAAGGCGCCGGATGCCGCCAACCTGATCGTCACGCCGGCCTTTGCCGCCATGGTGAAGGACACCGACGGGGCGCTGCGCCGCGTCGTCTCGGCAGCCGTTCTCGGCGGCCTGCCGGTTCCGGCACTCGCCTCCGCACTCGGCTATTTCGACAGCTACCGTCGCGGCCGCGGCACGGCCAACGTCATCCAGGCGCAGCGCGACTTCTTCGGCGCCCATGGCTTTGACCGCGTCGACGGCGCCGACAGCCATCATGGCCCGTGGGGCAGCGGCCTCAACGCCTGACCGTTCGGGTAATCAGATCAATGCGGGGCGGCCTTCGGGTCGCCCCGTTTTCGTTTGGGCCTCGTTTTGCCTGGACGGGGTGCTAGCCTGTCATCGAGACGGGTACAGATCGTTCTGTGGTTCCCCCGCCGCCTGACGCGGTGGGATTGGAACAGGACTTGATCGGCAGGACGGCGAAAAGCGAGGCAATCATCAGCACAACGATGATCAGCACCAGCCTGTCGGTGAAGGCGGCGCGAAAGATTTGCAGCACGTAGTGTTTCGTCTTCATCGTGCCCACGCGCTTTCATCGCCATCTCATGCTGGATGGCTTGGCTGCACCGTGGACGTCATGCGTCCGTTCATGGGAATGTACGTCAGACGGAAAACGGCCGAAAGGGCCGATTGTTGCGGGCTGAGGCTTGTGCACCGCGTGACGCCAGTTGTCCCAAAGACCCCTGGCGGGCGCGGCTAGCGCCGAGAAGCGTGGCGGTCGTCGCGGGTTCGGCTGCGTTCGCCAGGGCGCTGCGAACCCCGCATCGTTTCGCGCTCATCCGTGCGACGCGGGAATGGCGTAACCGTGTTTGCCGGTGACGAGCGGCGGCGCCGTTGCCGCAGCCTACCCAGCCTCTTTGGCGGATCGACAAAGATCACCAGCAGAAAGCCGATGGCCATAAGCAGATAGGCCGGGACACCGGTCGTTGCGCTGCCGACGAAGGCGCAAAGCATGGCGAACGCAAGATAGATGCCGATGGTCAAGGGATTGGACAGGAAGGCCCACGCGCGGTCAGTCAGCCTGTCTTTCCATGCAATTCTCGATGTCATGCCGAACATCACCTGTCTGAAGTGATTGGCAGCTTTTTTGTTTGCTGCGATGGCGCCCCAGCCCGTGCAATATGTGACCGGTGCATGGCGCGGCAATGACACTCAGACCTTTGGCAGCAAGAGTCGGACCAAAGTCCCATCGATTTCACGGCGCGATAAGTTAGGATCGGTGGGCGTTGCCACGGCAGCGCCACAAGAACCTAGTTTTTTCAGTACCGATTTAGAGCAGGGTCGCGTTATGCGTTTGGGTTCTGCTTGCAGGTCCTCGGTCCCGCCGAGGAAGGCGGTGACTGCGAAATGCTGGGCGCCGGCGCGCGACGCCCAGCTTGCTTTGCTTCAGCTGCGAAGACCCGGCGCTTCCTGGCCGGTCCGCTCGACATATTCCGTGTAACCGCCGCCATACTGATGGATGCCCTCGGGCGTCAGCTCCAGCACACGGTTGGAAAGGGCTGCGAGGAAGTGGCGGTCGTGCGAAACGAACAGCATCGTGCCTTCGTAGTCCGCGAGCGCCTTGATCAGCATTTCCTTGGTGTCGAGGTCGAGGTGGTTGGTCGGTTCGTCGAGAACAAGCAGATTCGGCGGGTCGAAGAGCATGATCGCCATCACCAGGCGAGCCTTCTCGCCGCCGGAAAGCACCCGGCACTTCTTCTCGACATCGTCACCCGAAAAGCCGAAGCAGCCGGCAAGCGCGCGCAGCGGCGCCTGGCCGGCCTGCGGGAAGGTGTCTTCGAGCTGCTGCAGCACCGTGCGGTCGCCATCGAGCACGTCCATCGCATGCTGGGCGAAGTAGCCCATCTTGACGCTGGCGCCGAGCGCGACGTTACCCTCGTCCGGCTCGGTGGAACCGGCGACGAGCTTCAACAGCGTCGACTTGCCGGCACCATTGATGCCCATGATGCACCAGCGCTCCCGGCGGCGCACCATGAAGTCGAGCCCTTCATAGATGCTGCGGCTGCCATATTTCTTGTGCACGCCCTTGATGTTGATGACGTCTTCGCCGGAGCGCGGCGCCGGGCGGAATTCGAAGTTGACCGTCTGGCGGCGCTTCGGCGGCTCGACCCGGTCGATCTTCTCGAGCTTCTTTACGCGGCTCTGGACCTGCGAGGCGTGCGAGGCGCGCGCCTTGAAGCGCTCGATGAACTTGATCTCCTTTGCGAGCATCGCCTGCTGGCGCTCGAACTGCGCCTGCTGCTGCTTCTCGTTCTGGGCGCGCTGCTGCTCGTAGAAGCCGTAGTCGCCCGAATACGCGTTGAGCTGGCCTGCGTCGATCTCGATGATCTTGGTGATGATGCGGTTCATGAACTCGCGGTCGTGCGAGGTCATCATCAGTGCGCCGTCGTAGTTCTTGAGGAAGTCTTCGAGCCAGATCAGGCTTTCGAGATCGAGATGGTTGCTCGGTTCGTCGAGCAGCATCACGTCGGGCCGCATCAGCAGGATACGGGCAAGCGCCACGCGCATCTTCCAGCCGCCCGAGAGCTTGCCGACGTCGCCGTCCATCATCTCCTGGGAGAAGCTGAGGCCCGCCAGCACTTCGCGGGCGCGGCCCTCGAGCGCGTAGCCGTCGAGTTCTTCGTAGCGCGCCTGCACCTCGCCGTAGCGCTCGATAATCGCGTCCATTTCATCGAGGCGATCCGGATCGACCATGGCGGCCTCGAGCTCGCGCAGCTCGGCGGCTACTTCGCTCACCGGTCCGGCGCCGTTCATCACTTCGGAAACAGCGCTGTTGCCGGACATCTCGCCGACGTCCTGGTTGAAGTAGCCGATGGTGACGCCCTTATCGACGGCGACCTGGCCTTCGTCCGGGATTTCCTCGCCGGTGATCATGCGAAAGAGCGAGGACTTGCCGGCGCCGTTCGGGCCGACGAGGCCGACCTTTTCGCCGCGGTTGAGCGCGGCGGAGGCTTCGATGAAAAGGATGCGGTGGCTGAGCTGCTTGCTGATGTTTTCGATACGGATCATGTCTGCGGTAGCCTGAAGGGAGGAGCGGGGCGCAGTCGCGCCCAATTGTTGCCCCGGCCTGTCGCAGGTTTCTGCGTCACAAGCAAGACTTGAGGGCTGTTTTCAGCCGTTCCTAGGCGCGCAAGCCACGCGTGATCGGCGGCTGGAACTCGGGCTGGCTGAGGCTCTGCAGCGTTTCTGGCGGCTGGCCGTCGATGTGGCCGATGACTGCCTTGGCCAGTTCCCGGCCGGCCACGCGGATGTCCTCGTACATGGTCATGACTTCCGGGCGCAGCCAGCGCAGGAAGTCGCTCGGTGACTTCGAGACCATGTCGCAGTCTTCGCCGAGCTTCTTCTTGGCCATTTCCAGGCCGGCAATCAAAGCGATCGCACCGGAGCCGCTGCCCGAAACGATGCCGTCGGGCGCGTCCGCCGAGCGCATCAGGGGTTCGAAGGCGTCGCGGATCTCGACCAGCGAATGGTCAATGTTGGTCTGGTGGAAGCCGACTGCATCCGCCTGGAAATCGCGAAGCCCACGCTCGAAACCGGCGCGCATGTGTGAATAGAAGGTGAGGTGCGGCGGCGGCTCGAGCAACACCAGCTTCCGCCGGCCGCGCGCCACCAGTTTGCGTACCGCCTCGTAGGCGAAACGCTCGTTGTCGAAGTCGTGATAGGGGTGAACGATGCCCATCTCCGTGCGGCCATGGGTGACGAAGGGCAGGCCGCGCTCGGTCAAAAGCGCCACACGCGGGTCGTGCGGCTCGGTTCGCGAGATGATCACGCCGTCGGCAGCACCCGTGTCGAGGATATAGCGGATCGGCGCCAGAGCGTCCTTGACGGCGCTATAGGGGGTGACGACCAGGTGGTAGGGCGTGCCGGCAAGGATCTCGGTGATGCCGACGACCATCGGGCTGGTGATGCCCATGATCTCTTCTTCCAGCGTCAATACGAGACTGATGACGTTGGTCTTGCCGGTTCTCAGGCGCACGCCGGCGCGGTTCGGCTGGTAGCCGATCTGTTTGGCGACGAGCCGCACACGCTCCTTGGTTTCCGCACCGATATCGGGCGCATCCTTCAACGCCCGCGAAACCGTAGTGATGCCGAGCCCGGTCATGAAGGCGATCGTCTTCAGTGTCGGACGGGCTCCATCCGGCAGTGTCTGCGGCCTGTTTTTCGTCTTGTTGTCCATTGCCGTCACCCGCCCACTCTCTTGCCGCCCGCCGCCAGATTGCCCGTCCGGCAGCGAAACGCGTCGGTTCAGTTCCATCCGCCGCGCCGTCGCCCTGTCACGTCATCGCGTTATATACGAAAAGTCGGTGGCGGCTATGCTGCTTTGGATGGATCAAATTGCTTCAAATCTGTAACGATACAGTTGCGATGTCGAGCGTTTTCGTTGCTGCGCTGCGAAAGATGGAGCGGACTGGTTGAATCGGAAGTTTTGGCGCATGCTTTTTGCACTTGCGAGATGGCGCCTCCGATGCCGGTGCGCCATTGTTGCGGAAAATATATGTATTTCAGCGCGATGTAAGGGATTCTTGTCGGCTGCGTGGGTGCCGGCACTGCGCGCAAAGCGCTTTGGAACGCGGCTGTCGTATGCACGCAATGGGTGTTTTTTAAGATTCTGTTTAAATCGATTGTGGTGGGTGTTGCGTCCTGTAATCGATTGCACTAAGTTTTTTACGGTAACGTTACAGTGAGGGAGGAGACTCATGAATTTACGTTCTTTCGCCGCCGTGCTTTCAGCCGCCGTGGCCCTGCCGCTCAGCGCAGCCAACGCTGTCGATCTTGAAGTGACCCATTGGTGGACCTCGGGCGGCGAAGCTGCCGCGGTCGCGGAACTCGCCAAGGCCTTCGATGCGACGGGCAATCACTGGGTCGACGGCGCGATCGCCGGTTCTGGCGGCACCGCCCGTCCGATCATGATCAGCCGCATCACCGGTGGCGACCCGATGGGCGCCACGCAGTTCAACCATGGTCGCCAGGCCGAGGAACTGGTTCAGGCCGGGCTGATGCGTGATCTCACCGATGTCGCAACCCGCGAGAAGTGGAAGGACATCATCAAGCCGGCGAGCCTGCTCGATTCCTGCACGATCGACGGCAAGATCTATTGCGCCCCGGTCAACATCCACTCCTGGCAGTGGCTGTGGCTGTCGAATGCGGCCTTCAAGGCGGCCGGCGTCGAGGTTCCGAAGAACTGGGATGAATTCGTGGCCGCGGCGCCCGCGCTCGAAAAGGCAGGCATCGTGCCGCTCGCCGTCGGCGGTCAGCCGTGGCAGGCAGCCGGCGCCTTCGACGTGCTGATGGTGGCGATCGCCGGCAAGGACACCTTCCAGAAGGTGTTCGGCGACAAGGACGAGGAAGTGGCAGCAGGCCCCGAGATCGCCAAGGTCTTCAAGGCTGCCGACGATGCCCGCCGCATGTCGAAGGGCTCCAACGTCCAGGACTGGAACCAGGCGACCAACATGGTCATCACCGGCAAGGCCGGCGGCCAGATCATGGGCGACTGGGCGCAGGGTGAATTCGCGCTTGCCGGCCAGAAGGCCGGAACCGACTACACCTGCCTGCCGGGCCTCGGCGTCAACGAGATCATCTCGACCGGTGGCGACGCCTTCTACTTCCCGCTTCTGAAGGACGAGGAAAAGTCGAAGGCGCAGGAAGCGCTGGCCTCGACGCTGCTCGATCCGAAGACGCAGGTCGCCTTTAACCTCAAGAAGGGTTCGCTGCCGGTGCGCGGCGACGTCGATCTGGCGGCTGCCAACGACTGCATGAAGAAGGGGCTGGACATTCTTGCCAAGGGCAACGTGATCCAGGGTACCGACCAGCTGCTTTCGGCCGACAGCCAGAAGCAGAAGGAAGACCTGTTCTCCGAATTCTTCGCCAACCCGTCGATCACGCCGGAAGACGCGCAGAAGCGCTTCGCCGACATCATCGCGAACGCGGAGTAACCGCAACTGCCTTGGCCGGCCTCTTTGAAAACGAGGCCGGTCAAAGCCTCCCATTCGGCAGGATGTGCCGGTCGTCCGCGCGTGATGCGTTTGCGGGCCCCATGGGAGTGGTTGTCGCCCTGATGTGGCAGAGCGCTGCGCGCTGAGTGCGCGGGGCTGCCCATCGTCCGAAACCCAATGCAGTTCCGGAGGAACGAAACATGGCGGGTTACACACAAGGTTCGGGCCGACCGAACCAGTGGCTGCGGAACCTGAACGCGAAGATTGCCTCCGTCCCGATGATCTTGACGGCCGTGGTGATCTTCCTCGGCGGCACGATCTGGACGGTCGTCTATTCCTTCACCAATTCCAAGCTGTTGCCGCGGCTCTCATTCGTCGGCCTCGATCAGTACGAGCGCCTCTGGGCGGCGCCGCGCTGGCTGATTTCGGTGCAGAATCTGGCAATCTACGGCATCTTCTCGCTGATCTTCAGCCTGCTGATCGGCTTCGTGCTGGCCGCATTGATGGACCAGAAGATCCGCTTCGAAAATACCTTCCGCACCATCATGCTCTATCCCTTCGCCCTGTCCTTCATCGTGACGGGCCTGGTCTGGCAATGGCTGCTCAATCCGGAATTCGGCATCCAGTCGGTGGTGCGCTCGCTCGGCTGGGAAAGCTTCACCTTCGACCCGCTCTATAATGCCGAAATCGTCATCTACGGCATCCTGATCGCAGCCCTCTGGCAGGGCACCGGGCTCGTCATGTGCCTGATGCTCGCAGGTCTTCGCGGCATCGACGAGGACATCTGGAAGGCCGCGCGCGTCGACGGCATACCCATGTGGAAGACCTACATCTTCGTCGTCATTCCGATGATGCGCGGCGTCTTCATCACCACGCTGGTGATCATCGCCAGCGGCATCGTCAAGGTTTACGACCTGGTGGTGGCGCAGACGAGCGGCGGTCCCGGCATCGCGTCGGAAGTGCCTGCAAAGTATGTCTACGACTACATGTTCCAGGCGCAGAACCTCGGTCAGGGCTTTGCCGCCTCGACGATGATGCTCATCACCGTCGCCATCATCATCGTGCCTTGGGCCTATCTGGAATTCGGGGGAGGGCGCAAGCGTGTCTGATATCGTTGCTTTCAATTCGGTGACTGAAGAGGCCGCACTGCAGGCGCAGACAAACCGGGTCGTCGCCGGCCCCCGCGGCGCCAAGCCCCGCCGGGCGTTGTCTGGGCGCAACATCATGATCTACGGCACGCTTGTTGTCGTGGCGCTGTACTACCTGCTGCCGCTCTACGTGATGGTCATGACTTCGCTCAAGGGCATGCCGGAAATCCGGCTCGGCAACATCTTTGCCCCGCCGGTTGAAATCACCTTCGAGCCTTGGGCAAAGGCCTGGGCGAGCGCCTGCACGGGGCTCAACTGCGACGGCCTTTCGCGCGGCTTTTGGAACTCGGTGCGCATCACCGTTCCTTCGACGATCGTCTCGATCGCGATCGCCTCGGTCAACGGTTATGCGCTCGCCAACTGGCGCTTCAAGGGGGCGGAGCTGTTCTTCACCATCCTGATCGTTGGCGCCTTCATTCCCTATCAGGTGATGATCTATCCGATCGTCATCGTACTGCGGGAAATGGGCATCTACGGCACGCTGACTGGCCTCATCCTTGTGCACACCATCTTCGGCATGCCGATCCTGACGCTGCTCTTCCGCAACTATTTCGCCGGCCTGCCGGAGGAACTGTTCAAGGCCGCGCGCGTCGATGGCGCCGGCTTCTGGACGATCTACTTCAAGATCATGCTGCCGATGTCGCTGCCGATCTTCGTCGTGGCGATGATCCTGCAGGTCACCGGGATCTGGAACGACTTCCTGTTCGGCGTCGTGTTCACCCGGCCGGAATACTACCCGATGACGGTTCAGCTCAACAACATCGTTAACTCGGTCCAGGGCGTGAAGGAATACAACGTCAACATGGCGGCGACGATCCTGACCGGGGCGGTTCCGCTCTTCGTCTACTTCGTCTCCGGACGGCTTTTTGTCCGCGGCATTGCCGCCGGCGCAGTGAAAGGGTAACAACATGCAAAACGTCAGCGTATCGGTCAAAGACCTGTCGTTGAGCTTCGGTGCCGTCACTGTGCTCGACACGCTCAACCTCGACATCAAGGACGGCGAGTTTCTGGTGCTGCTCGGCTCGTCCGGCTGCGGCAAGTCGACCCTGCTCAACTGCATCGCCGGTCTGCTCGATGTCAGCGACGGGCAGATCTTCATCAAGAACAAGAACGTTACCTGGGAGGAGCCCAAGGACCGCGGCATCGGCATGGTGTTCCAGTCCTACGCGCTCTATCCGCAGATGTCGGTGGAGAAGAACCTCTCCTTCGGCCTGCAGGTCGCCAAGGTGCCGAAGGAAGAGATCGACAAGCGCGTCAGCCGCGCCGCCGAGATCCTGCAGATCCAGCCGCTCTTGAAGCGCAAGCCTTCGGAGCTCTCGGGCGGCCAGCGACAGCGTGTGGCGATCGGCCGGGCGCTGGTGCGCGATGTCGACGTGTTCCTGTTCGACGAGCCGCTCTCCAACCTCGACGCCAAGCTGCGCTCGGAGCTGCGCGTCGAGATCAAGCGGCTGCACCAGTCGCTGAAGAACACGATGATCTACGTCACCCACGACCAGATCGAGGCCTTGACGCTTGCCGATCGCATCGCGGTCATGAAGAGCGGCGTGATCCAGCAGCTTGCCGATCCGATGACGATCTACAACGCGCCGGAAAACCTGTTCGTCGCCGGCTTCATCGGTTCGCCGTCGATGAACTTCTTTCGCGGCGAACTGCAGCTGCGCGACCAGCGCGCCTACGTCCACGCCAACGGCGTCGATTTCGACGTGTCGGCCTATCCGTCGCGCGCGCCCTTCGTGCATGGCCAGAAGGTGGTGCTGGGCTTGAGGCCCGAGCATGTGCGCGTCGACGAAGCGGCAAGTGGCGCGCCGGCCTCGCACCGGGCGGTCGTCGATATCGAGGAGCCGATGGGCGCCGACAATCTGCTGTGGCTGAAGCTTGCCGGACAGTCGATGTCGGTTCGTATCGCCGGCCAGCGGCGCTACGCGCCGGGCACGGCGGTCACGCTTTCCTTCGACATGGGCGTCGCCTCGATCTTCGATGCGACAAGCGAGAACCGACTCTGAAATAAGGAGATGCCGGGCGGCCACCTCTGCCCGGCACCTCCCAGCAATGACTGTGCCGGCGTGGCCGGTCGATCTATGGAACCATGCGCATGCTCTCTGAGGATTTCACCCGCACCGCCATTCGTCTCGATCTCGCAGGGGATTGGCAACTTTCTTCCGTCGACAATAGCCATGCGCTGGCAATGGAGTTGCCGGGCGATGTGCATTCGGCACTGCTGAAGGCCGGCGTGATCGACGACCCGTATGTGGGGCGCAACGAGAACGACGTGCAGTGGGTGGCGCACAAGGACTGGGTGATCGAGCGCACGGTCACGGTCAGTGCCGACGACATTGCCGGCTACTGGTATCTCGACCTTGAATACCTCGACACGGTTGCCTCGGTGTTCGTCAATGACAAGCTGGTGCTTGAAGCGGAGAATTGCTTCCGCCGCTATCGCCCGGATGTCTCGAAGACGCTGGTTGCAGGCGAGAACCGCATCCGCATCGTGTTGCATTCCTCGATTGCCGAAGGCGCGCGGCGGCAGGCGGAGCAGCCCTTCTACGTGCCCTATCACCCTGGCAATTCACCGATCGCCAACGGCAATATGCTGCGCAAACCCCAGTGCCATTTCGGCTGGGACTGGAACCTCGCGATCGCACCGCTCGGCGTCTACGGAGAGATCGCCCTTTGCCGGCTGGAGATCGCCCGCATCGAGCATGTGACGAGCAAGCAGGTCTGGCTGGAGGATGGCAGCGTCGATCTGGTGGTGACGCTGACGCTCTTTGCCGATGGGCCGGGCATTGTGCCGGTGCACTTCTCGCTCGATGAGGACCGCGAACGGCTCGATTGCGCCGTCGGCAAGGGCGAGACCCGCATCACCCATGTCTTCACCGTGAGCGAGCCCAAGCGCTGGTGGCCGGCTGGAAGCGGCGAGCAGGACCTGTCGCGGCTGACCGTCGAGGTGCCGCAGGAGCAGGTGACGCGTCAGATCGGTTTCCGCACCGTCGAGCTTCTGACCGACAAGGACGAGGCCGGCAGCCGCTTCGCCTTCCGCGTCAACGGGCGCGAGATCTTCTGCAAGGGCGCCAACTGGATCCCGGCCGATGCGCTGGCGTCGCGGGTGACCCGCGAAGGCGTCGAAGACCTTTTGACCTCGGCTGTCGATGCCAACATGAACATGATCCGCGTCTGGGGCGGCGGCTTCTACGAGCCGGACTGGTTCTACGATCTGTGCGACCGGCTGGGCCTCATGGTCTGGCAGGACTTCATGTTCGCCTGCAACCTCTATCCCTCGACGCCGGATTTCCTGGAGAATGTCGCAGCCGAGGTGGACTACCAGGCCAAGCGCCTGTCGTCGCATCCGTCGATCGCGGTCTGGTGTGGCGACAACGAGCTCGTCGGCGCGCTCACCTGGTTCGAAGAGCCGCGCAAGGATCGCGACCGTTATCTCGTCTCCTATGACCGGCTGAATCGCACCATCGAGGTGGCGCTGAAGGCGGCGCTGCCCGAAGCGATCTGGTGGCCGTCGAGCCCGGCGTCGGGATATCTCGACTTCGGCGACGCCTGGCATGCCGATGGTTCCGGCGACATGCACTATTGGTCGGTCTGGCACGAAAACAAGTCCTTCGACAATTACCGCACCGTGCGGCCGCGCTTCTGCTCGGAGTTCGGCTTCCAGTCCTATACGTCGATGCCGGTCATCCGGCAGTTTGCGGCCGAGAAGGACCTCAATATCGCGTCGCCCGTGATCGAGAGCCACCAGAAGAATGTCGGCGGCAACGAGCGCATCGCCGGCACGATGTTCCGCTACTTCCGTTTCCCCAAGGATTTTCCGGCTTTCGTCTATCTCAGCCAGGTGCAGCAGGGGCTGGCGATCCGCACGGCCGTCGACTACTGGCGCTCGCTGAAGCCCCATTGCATGGGCACGCTCTACTGGCAGCTCAACGACACCTGGCCGGTCGCCTCCTGGTCGAGCCTCGACTATGGCGGCAGCTGGAAGGCGATGCACTACATGGTCCGTCGCTTCTTCCAGCCGGTCTCGGTCGCAGCGATCCCATCGGCAGATGGAAAGGAAATCGCGTTCTCGATGGTCAACGATACGGCAGAGCCGGTGACCGTCGCGCTGCAGACCTTCCTGGTTTCGCTCGATGGCCAGCGCACGCCGCTCGCGGCGGTCGCCGGTACCTGCGGCCCGGACCGGGCAGCAACGCTGGCGACGATCGCGGCTTTCGACATTCCGGAAGGCGATCTGCTGTTCTGGTCGTTCGAGGCATCGAACGGCATGCGCGGTGAGGGGCACCACGTCAACGGCACCTACAAGGGGCTCGACCTCAAGCCGTCCGGCCTGACACTCGATGTCGCGCCCGCAGGCGAGGGCGCCTTCGACGTCACGGTCAAGGCGAGCGGCTTGGCGCTGCATGTGATGATCGAGGCGGATGTCGCCGGGCGCTATTCCGACAACGCCTTCGACCTCTTGGCCGGCGAGACGAAGGTCATCCGTTTCACCCCGAAGGTGCCGCTTGGCGCAGGTGACCTGCCGCGCTTTTCCGCCTTCGATCTCGAATCCTGCCAGGGAAAGGGTTGACCGCCATGAAACGCAGCCACGTCAACGACATCATCGCCGAGAGCGATGCCTTCATGAAGAGCTTCGGCTTCACCCTGCCACCCTTTGCCTACTGGTCGCCGGAGCAACTGAAGGCGCGCGTCGCTTCCGACAGTCCGACGATCTTTGATGCCCGGCTCGGCTGGGACATTACCGACTATGGCAAGGGCCGCTTCGAGGAGTTCGGGCTGGTGCTCTTCACGCTGCGCAACGGCAACGCCGCCAATCTGAAGACCGGGCAGGGCATGGTTTACGCCGAGAAGCTGATGATCACCGCCAAGGACCAGGTCAACCCGCTGCACCGTCACGCGGTCAAGACCGAGGACATCATCAACCGTGGCGGCGGTTCGCTGGTGCTGCAGATGTACAATTCCAAACCGGACGGCTCGGTTGACGAGGAGAGCGACGTCGTTGTCGCGACCGATGCACGGCTGCGCACGCTGAAAGCTGGCGACCTGCTGAAGCTCAAGGCCGGTGAAAGCGTCACGCTTCTCCCTGGCAACTGGCACGCCTTCTGGGCCGAGGGCGCCGACGTGCTGATGGGCGAAGTATCGACCGTCAACGACGATCTCACCGACAACTATTTCCGCGAGCCGGTCGGTCGCTTCTCGGCGATCGAGGAGGACGCAGGCCCCGCCCACCTCTTGGTGTCGGACTACGATACCTGGCTCAGGTGATACCGAGACCCCAACAACCCCAAGATCCCACTATCCCAAGACCCCCAGGACGAAATCGAGGAGGATTTCATGAAGGACGTCAGTTTCCAGCTTTATAGCGCTCGCAATTTCCCGCCTTTCGCCAATGTGCTGAAAGCACTCGGCGACGCCGGCTACAGCCAGGTCGAAGGTTACGGCGCGCTTTACGCAGCGCTCAGCGACGCCGAGATCGCCAGCTTCAAGGAAGGTCTCGACGACAATGGTCTCGCCATGCCGACCGCGCACTTTGGCCTGGACATGCTCGAAAGCGATCCGGCCCGCGTGCTCGAAATCGCCAAGGCGCTCGGCATCAAGGCGATCTATTGCCCCTACCTGATGCCCGACCAGCGCCCGACCGATGCCGCCGGCTGGCGCGCCTTCGGCGAGCGGCTGCAGAAGGCCGGCAAGCCCTATCGTGATGCCGGGCTGATCTTCGGCTGGCACAACCACGACTTCGAGTTCGCGGCCCTTCCGGATGGCAGTATTCCGCAGGACCTGATCTTTGCGGGCGGACCGGATCTCTCCTGGGAGGCCGATATCGCCTGGATCATCCGCGGCGGCGCCGATCCGATCGCCTGGATCAAGAAGTATGGCGACCGCATCACCGCCGTGCATGTGAAGGACATCGCGCCGACAGGCGAGAAGAAGGACGAGGACGGCTGGGCCGATGTCGGCGAGGGCACGGTCGACTGGAAAGGCCTGTTTGCGGCACTTTCCGGCACGAAGGCCCGCTACTTCATCGCCGAGCACGACAACCCGAGTGATTTCAAGCGCTTCGCCAAGCGTTCGCTCGCCTCCATCCAATCCTATTGAGAAGCAGGTTTATCCATGACCAAGGAACTTGGCGTCGGCATCATCGGATGCGGCAACATCTCCACCACCTACTTCAAGCTTGCCCCGCTTTTCCGGGGCATCAAGGTTGTCGCCTGCGCCGACATCAACCCGGCGGCAGCCGAGGCGCGGGCGGCCGAATACGGCGTTAAAGCTGAGAGCATCGAGGCGCTGCTCGCCAATCCCGATGTCGACATCGTCGTCAACCTGACCATTCCGGACGCGCACTATCCGGTCTCCAAGGCAATCCTCGAAGCCGGCAAACACGTCTATTCGGAAAAGCCGCTGGTGCTCTCCCTGGAGCAGGGCGAGGAGTTGAGGGCGATCGCCAAGGCGAAGGGCCTTTCCGTCGGCTGCGCGCCGGACACCTTCCTCGGCGGCGCGCATCAGCTTGCCCGTAGCTATGTTGACGCGGGCAAGATCGGCCGGGTGACCTCGGGCACCTGCCACGTCATGAGCCCGGGCATGGAGATGTGGCATCCGAACCCGGACTTCTTCTTCCTGCCCGGCGGCGGCCCGATCCTCGATCTCGGTCCCTACTACATCGCCAACCTGATCAACCTGATCGGCCCGGTGAAGCGCGTGGCGGCGCTCGCCACCATGGCCAACCCGACCCGCACGATCACCAGCGAACCGCGCAAGGGCGAGGTGATCCCGGTCAGGACGCCCACCAACATCCACGCGCTGCTCGAATTTGAGAACGGCGCGACGATCACGCTGTCGGCCAGCTGGGATGTCTGGTCGCACCGCCATGCCAACATGGAGCTTTACGGCACCGAAGGCTCGCTCTACGTGCCCGACCCGAACTTCTTCGGCGGCACGGTGGAAGCAAGCGGCCGCGACAAGAAAATCGAGCCGCTGGAGCCCTGGGATCATCCTTTCGGTGTTGCCAACCAGGAGCATCCGCAGGGGCCGATGGCGAATTACCGCACCGCCGGCCTTGCCGACATGGCGCTCGCCATCCTCGAAGGCCGCGATGCCCGCTGCTCGCTCGACCGCGCGCTGCACGGCGTCGACGTCATGGTGTCGATCCTGAAATCTGGCGAGGAGGGACGTTTCGTCGAACTCTCCACCACTTGCACCCAGCCGGCCGCCCTCGGCATCGAGGAAGCTCGGGCACTCTTGCGCGAGACCGAAGAAGAAATGTCGGGAAATCGCGTCGCTGCCGCTTCATAGCGACACCGGAGAGGTTTAGACCTTTGTGAACTGAGGTTTCCGTAGCGGCCAACCGCTACGGAAACCGTTTCATTTTTGAGGGTGGCGGACGAGTTCGCCATCCGGAGATCGATCGCGGAGGATTGTGCGATGACCTGGCTACCGGCGGAAAACCGCTACGACACCATGAAATATAACCGTCTCGGCCGTTCCGGCCTGAAGCTGCCGGCGATCTCGCTGGGGCTTTGGCACAATTTCGGTGGCGACACACCGCATGACCGCAAGGTCGACATGTGCCGCACGGCGTTCGATCTGGGCATCACCCATTTCGACCTCGCCAACAATTACGGCCCGCCTCCGGGCTCGGCCGAGACTGCCTTCGGCGAAATCATGCGCACGGACTTCGCGCACTTGCGCGACGAATTGATCATCTCGTCCAAGGCTGGCTACGACATGTGGGCCGGCCCTTACGGCGAATGGGGCAGCCGCAAATACATGATCGCATCCTGCGACCAGAGCCTGAAGCGCATGGGCCTCGACTATGTCGACATCTTCTATTCGCACCGTTTCGACCCTGAGACGCCGCTCGAAGAAACCTGCGGTGCGCTCGACCATATCGTGCGTTCGGGCCGGGCGCTCTATGTGGGGATTTCCTCCTACAACTCGCAGCGCACCCGCGAAGCCGCCGCGATCCTTAAGGATCTCGGCACGCCTTGCCTCATCCACCAGCCGAGCTACTCCATGCTCAACCGCTGGATCGAGGACGATGGGCTGATCCATACGCTCGAAGATCTCGGCATCGGCTCGATCGTTTTCTCGCCGCTCGCCCAGGGCATGCTGACGACGAAGTATCTTGGCGGCATCCCGTCTGATAGCCGCGCGGCGCAGAACCACTTCCTGAAGAAGGACTTCATCCGCCCCGAGATCATCGACAACATCCGCAAGCTGAACGGTATCGCCGAAAAGCGCGGCCAGACGCTGGCGCAGATGGCGCTTGCCTGGGTGCTTCGCAACGGCCGGATCACCTCGGCACTGATCGGCGCCAGCCGCTCCGAGCAGATCGTCGATTGCGTCAAGGCGCTCGAAAACGACACGTTCACGGCCGACGAACTGGCCGAGATCGATCTCTATGCGCGCGAGGCGGACATCAACCTCTGGGCCAAGTCGGCCGAGCTCTGATTTCGACCGAAAATATTGATTTGCCTGCATTTTAGGCAAAGCACATCGCTTTCCGGCGTATTAGACAAAAGTCGAATAAACGCCGGAAAGCGGCTTCTGGACATGGTCCGGTGTTTCTGTAAGGTGCGACAATGCCTGCCGGTTGCGGTGCTGATCGCAGTCGCTTTCGACGGGTAACGAGGAGGAGAGCCACCGTTTGTCCGGGAAGGGGCAGGGTGGATTGATGGGTAGAGGCGCGCTGCGCCCGCCCTTTGGCGAGAACTAGGGGAGGAACCATGGATCGCCGTTCATTCATTAAAAACGCAAGCCTCGGCGGCTTGGCGGCCGCAGGTGCAGCCGCGCTTGCGACACCGGCCATCGCGCAGGCAAACCCGAAGGTGAACTGGCGCCTGGCGTCGTCGTTCCCGAAGTCGCTCGACACGATCTATGGCGGCGGCGAAGTGCTGTCGAAATACGTCTCGGAGGCAACCGACGGTGCTTTCCAGATCCAGGTCTTCGCTGCCGGCGAAATCGTTCCAGGCCTGCAGGCCGCTGACGCGGCTGCTGCCGGTACGGTCGAGGCCTGCCACACGGTCGCATACTATTACTGGGGCAAGGACCCGACCTGGGCGCTCGGTGCAGCCGTTCCCTTCGCGCTCAACGCGCGCGGGATGAACGCCTGGCACTACCATGGCGGCGGTATCGACCTCTTCAACGAGTTCCTCGGCACGCAGGGCCTCGTCGGCTTCCCCGGCGGCAACACCGGCGTGCAGATGGGCGGCTGGTTCCGCAAGGAAATCAAGACGGTTGCCGACATGCAGGGCCTGAAGATGCGCATCGGTGGTTTCGCCGGCAAGGTCGTCGAGAAGCTCGGCGTCGTGCCGCAGCAGATCGCCGGCGGCGACATCTACCCGGCGCTGGAAAAGGGCACCATCGACGCTGCCGAATGGGTCGGCCCCTATGACGACGAGAAGCTTGGCTTCTACAAGGTTGCGCCCTACTACTACTATCCCGGCTGGTGGGAAGGTGGTCCGACGGTCCACGCCATGTTCAACAAGGCGGCGTTCGAAGGACTGCCGAAGAACTACCAGTCGCTGCTGCGCACCGCCTGCCACGCCACTGACGCGAACATGCTGCAGAAGTACGATTACCTGAACCCCTCGGCGATCAAGCGCCTGGTGGCTTCGGGTGCCAAGCTCAGCCCGTTCAGCGCCGAAATCCTGTCAGCCTGCTTCGACAAGGCCAACGAGGTCTATGCCGAGATGGAAGCCTCGAACCCGACCTTCAAGAAGATCTGGGACTCGATCAAGGCTTTCCGCGGCGAGTACTACCTCAACGCCCAGATCGCCGAATACAATTACGACACCTTCATGATGATCCAGCAGCGCGGCGGCAAGCTCTAAGCTTTTCCCTCATTGCCGATTGAAACGAGCCGTTCGCGATATCCGTTGCGGGCGGCTTTTTCGTTGCCGCGCGCACGGCGTATTGCTGCGCGCCGTACTGAACGCATTTCGTGGTAGGGTTGCTGCCTCAACAGGACGGAGGAAGAACTATGCCAAGCGAAGGCCAATCGGTCGTGCTCGGTCCCGACGAGGGCCGCCGCTACGACATGGGCGCCATCCAGGCCGTCTTCAAAGCCGATGGCGCTGAAACCGCTGGTCGATTTTCGGTCTCGGAATGGTGGCTCGATGCCAGGCACGAGGGACCGGGCGCCCACAAGCACGACGACAACGACGAGATCTTCTACGTGATCGAGGGCACGGCGAGCGTGCTCGTCGGCGACATCTGGCACCAGAAGCCGAAGGGCTCGCTGTTCGTCATCCCGCGCGGGATGATGCATGACTTCAAGAACGAGAGCGAGGCGCGCATGGGGCTGCTCAACGTTTATGTCGGCGGTCCATTCGAGGAGGCGATGCCGATGATCGTCGACTGGTACCGCGACAATCCGGCCAAGCGGCTGGATTGAACGAGTTCGGTCGTCGTCTCAGCGATTGTAGAAATGGAAAGGGCGGCTTATCGGCCGCCCTTTGCTTTTCTGTCTGCCAGCGGTCCTACTTGAACGACGGCGGCTGGCTGAGGTCGTTTGAGGGGGCCGGCTGTGGCTGGGCACCCGGGCTGCCAAACGACGGAGCGGTCTGCGGCTGGGCGCCACCCTGATCGGCCGGCTTTTGGTCGAGCGGGCTGCCGCCTGGAAGCTGCAGGCCGCCGGGCAGGCCGAGACCGCCACCGCCGGCGCCGAAGCCGGGCACCTCGATCTTGATGGTGTTCGGATCGACGCCCGTTCCGGTTCCCTTGTAGTGCATGACCATCTGCGGGAACATGATCGTCAGGCCCACCATCACGATCTGGATACCGACGAAGGGTACGGCACCCCAGTAGATCTGGCCGGTCGTAACGGGCTGGATCGACTTGCCGGTGATCTTGTCGAGATAGGGCACCTTGGCCGCGACCGAGCGCAGGTAAAAGAGCGCGAAGCCGAAGGGCGGGTGCATGAAGCTCGTCTGCATGTTGATGCCGAGGAGCACGCCGAACCAGATGAGGTCGATGCCAAGCTTGTCGGCAGCGGGCGCAAGCAGCGGCACGATGATGAAGGCGAGCTCGAAGAAATCGAGGAAGAACGCCAGGAAGAAGACGAGCAGGTTGACGGCAATCAGGAAGCCGGTCTCGCCGCCCGGCATCGCCGTCAGCAGGTGCTCGACCCAGATATGGCCGTTGACGCCATAGAAGGTGAGCGAGAAGACGCGTGCACCGATCAGGATGAACAGCACGAAGGCGGAAAGCCTTGTCGTTGCCGTCAGTGCGCCGCGCACGACGTCCAGATTGAGACGACCCTTGGCGGCCGCCATGATCAGCGCGCCGACTGCACCCATGGCGCCGCCTTCGGTCGGTGTTGCGATGCCGAGGAAGATGGTGCCGAGGACGAGGAAGATCAGCGCCAGCGGCGGGATCAGCACGATGATGACCTGCTGGGCAAGCCTCGACATCGCATTGATCTTCAGGCCGCGGTCGAGCAGGGCGACGATATAGATGAAGGCAACGCCCACTGTGCCGCCGAGGATATCGGCGTTCTCGCCCTGGGTCGGGTAGAGATAGACGTGGGCGGCATAGGCAATGCCGGCTGCGACCGCGAGCGCGATGAACAGCGAGGTAACGCCGGAGCCCAGCGTGCGGGCTTCCAGCGGCAGGGCCGGCATGGAGTCACGCTTCAGGATCGTCATGATCAGGATGTAGACCATGTACAGTCCGGTCAGCACCAGGCCCGGGATCAGCGCGCCGGCATACATGTCGCCGACCGAACGGCCGAGCTGGTCGGCAAGAACGATGAGCACGAGTGACGGCGGGATGATCTGGGCGAGCGTGCCGGAAGCCGCGATGACGCCCGAGGCGACCTTCCGGTCATAGCCGTAGCGCAACATGATCGGCAGCGAGATCAGGCCCATGGCGATGACCGAGGCGGCAACGACGCCTGTCGTGGCTGCAAGCAGCGCGCCGACGAAGATGACCGCATAGGCAAGACCGCCGCGGATCGGGCCGAAGAGCTGGCCGATCGTGTCGAGCAGGTCTTCCGCCATGCCCGATTTCTCGAGCACGATCCCCATGAAGGTAAAGAAGGGGATGGCAAGCAATGTGTCGTTCGACATCACCCCCCAGAACCGGTCAGGCAGCGCGTTGAGCAGGGGCCAGGAGAGGTTGATCGAATCCGACAGCGGCGCAAGTTCGACGCCGATGATGAAGAAAAGCAGGCCGTTGGCGGCGAGCGAGAAGGCGACCGGGTATCCCAAAAGCAGGAACACGATCAGTGACGCGAACATGATCGGCGCCAGGTTTTCAGCAATGAATTCGATCATGGACGGGTCTCCGGAGACACGACATCGTCAAGCGGCGCATGGGTCGGCACATAGGGTGTCGGGTCTTCCATGTTTCCGGTCATGATCGCGATTTTCTTGATGATCTCCGACACGCCCTGGAAGGCCAGCAGCAGGAAGCCGAAGAGCAGGATGGCCTTGGCCGGCCAGATGATCAGGCCGCCGGCGGATGATGAGACCTCGCCCGAGACGTAGGACATCTTCACATAGGGGAAGAGGTAATAGAGCACGAGCAGCACGAAGGGCATCAGGAAGAGGAGGTGCCCAAGAAGGTCGATCCAATGCTGCACGCGGCGCGAGAACTGACCGTAGACCACGTCGATGCGGATGTGCTCGTTCTGGCTCAGGGTATAGGCGGCCGCAAACATGAAGGCGGCGCCGAACAGATACCATTGCGCCTCGAGCCAGGCATTCGACGACATGTTGAAGATCTTGCGGATCACTGCGTTGCCGGCGCTGACGAGAACAGCGGCCAGGATCAGCCATGAAAC
Source organism: Ensifer sp. SL37 (assembly GCF_026672675.1). NCBI lineage: Bacteria > Pseudomonadati > Pseudomonadota > Alphaproteobacteria > Hyphomicrobiales > Rhizobiaceae > Ensifer > Ensifer sp. SL37. Next base: position 3,305,263 of record NZ_JAPPRN010000006.1, read on the forward strand.
GCTCTTTCCGATAAATTCCGTGATCGTGTCTATAAGTCGGCTAAAGCCGAGCAAAGCTCTCATCGATTTCCTCCCCGCGATGGCTTTTATGGTTCTTGTGCCAAGCATAGCCAGAGTGCCGATTTCAAGCGCACGTTCAAGTCTGAGGCGCGATTTTCCCGTGTAGTTCGGCCGCCTCCGACTAAAGTAGAATAGGGTGATCCAGCGCTTTGCCCATTGTTTGTGCAATCCGGTTGCAGACGGCGAGGCACGGCGATCGTCAGCCGCCTTAAGGTGCACATCGCCGAGCGAATCGATGTGGAAAGCCGGGCACAGGCGATACGACGCGCGAATTACTGCAACGTTGCAGGCTTGAATTTGTATGATTTTTGAGGTCGGATGGCGCCGCCAAGGGAGGACGCCTGAACCATGACTGCCATGATCCGAAACCCCATTCTGCCGGGCTTCAACCCGGACCCTTCGATCTGCCGTGTCGGAGACGACTACTACATCGCGACCTCCACCTTCGAATGGTACCCGGGTGTGCAGATCCACCATTCGCGGGATCTGGTGAACTGGCGACTCGTCCGCCGTCCGCTGGAGCGGGCAAGCCAGCTCGACATGCGCGGCAACCCGGATAGCTGCGGCGTCTGGGCGCCGTGTCTTTCCTATGACGATGGCCTGTTCTGGCTGGTGTACACCGACGTCAAGCGCTTCGACGGCAACTTCAAGGACGCGCACAACTACATCGTCACGGCTGAGGCGATCGAGGCGACCTGGTCGGATCCGGTCTACGTCAATTCCTCCGGCTTCGACCCGTCGCTCTTCCATGATGACGACGGCCGCAAGTGGTTCCTCAACATGCAGTGGAACCACCGCACCGAAAGCTTCGGCGGCTCGCCGAAACATCCGGCCTTTGACGGCATCCTGCTGCAGGAATGGGACGAACGGACACGCAGGCTCGTCGGCCCAGTGAAGAACATCTTTGCCGGCTCACCACTCGGCCTCGTCGAGGGGCCGCATCTGTTCAAGCGAAACGGCTGGTATTATCTGACGACGGCGGAAGGCGGAACCGGCTACGACCACGCCGTCACCATGGCCCGCTCACGCGCGATCGACGGCCCCTATGAGATGCATCCGGATATCTATCTGATCACGTCGAAGGACCACCCCGAAGCGCCGTTGCAGCGCGCGGGCCACGGCCAATATGTCGAGACGCCAGATGGGCAGGCCTATCATACGCATCTGACCGGCCGACCGCTGCCTCCCGGACGCCGCTGTACGCTCGGTCGCGAGACGGCCCTGCAAAAATGTGTCTGGCGCGATGATGGCTGGCTCTATCTCGAAAACGGCGGCCCGGTGCCGGAGGTGCTCGTGCCGGCGCCGGGACCGGCGGGGCAGGTGGCGACACCGGTGGTTACGGAAACGCATTTCGACGGCCAGGCATTGCCCTTCGAGTTCCAATGGCTGCGTACGCCGGAACCGGAGCGGATCTTCTCGCTCGAATGGCGGCCGGGCCACCTCAGGCTGTTCGGCAGAGAGAGCATCGGCAGCTGGTTCGAGCAGGCGCTGGTCGCGCGGCGGCAGGAGCATCATTCCTTCCGCGCCGAGACGACGGTCGATTTCACGGCCGTAACCTACCAACAGGTTGCAGGTGTGACGCATTACTACAATCGCCACAAGTTCCATGCGCTCGGCATCACCTGGCACGAAACGTTGGGCCGGGCGCTGACGATCCTCTCATGCCCCGGCGATTTTCCGCACGGCCGGCTGCAGTTCCCCGTCGGCAGCGGCATCGCCATTCCCGATGGTCCGATCGACCTTGCCATGGACGTTCGCGACAATGACCTGCAGTTCTTCTGGCGGGCGAACGCAGCGGTGGATTGGCAGCCGATCGGCCCGGTTCTCGATGCGGGCGTGGTCTCCGACGAGGGCGGCCGCGGCGAGCATGGATCCTTCACCGGGGCCTTCGCCGGCATGTTCGCCTTCGACACCTCAGGCGCGGGCAAGGCTGCCGATTTCGACCGCTTCCGCTACGTCAGCCTTGCGGCAAGTTGATCCGCAAACATTAGAATTATGGAATAAGTGATGGATATCATTACGCATTTGTAATGTAGAGTTTCATATTCGGTTCAGGAAGCGGGGTCTAATTTTCGGGTGCAGACAAAGAAAGGACACCCGAATGAAACGTCTCCTGATCGCGCTCGTCGCCAGCTCCGTTCTGATTACGCCGGTCGCAGCCCTTGCCCAGCCGGCAGGATCCTTCGAGGTGGCGCAGAACTATGATCGTTCGCGTCGACCCGTCGATCGCGATTACGATCGTCACATGGACCGCCGCGTGGATCGTCACGTCGACAAGCACGTCACGATCGAAAAGCGGGTGATCGTCAAGAAGAAGGAGCGCTGGGCGCGCGGCCATCGCCTGTCGCCGGCCGAGCGCCGCCACATGGCGCAGGTGCGCGACTACCGTTACTACAAGCTTCGCCAGCCGCCGCGCGGCCAGCAATGGGTACGGTCCGGCAACGACTTCCTGCTGATCAGCCTTGCCACCGGCGTCATTGTCGGCCTGGCGGCAGCACGCTGATAAGGCACTCTGGGTTCAGCGAAGGGGCGGCGTTTTCACGCCGCCCCTTCGCCTTTTCGGTAACCGGCGCGTGGGTTTTGCCGGTCGCCAAAAAGCAGGAGTTCGATAGCGCCTGCCGCTTCCGGCGCGTCCCCATCTGCGGGTTCATCTCCCAGAAACGGATCGAACATCGGCACCGGCCGCCCGGCGGCGTTGAGCGCCATGCAGGTGAAGCGCGGTCGGCGCGGTACGCGCGCGGGGTCTGCCATCAGGCGGCCCGTGGCGACCAGCTGGCGAAGGGGTCGGCAAGATCGCGCCAACGTTCCGGACGAAAGCGCTCGTCGGCGATCAGGCAGGCATCGAGTTCGGCACGAAGCTCCGCCTCGTCCATCGGGTCGGCGCCGATGAAGACGATCTCCTGGCGACGATCACCCCAGACCGGGTCCAGGTAGGGACCGACCGCCTTCAGGAAACCTGGTTCGCGCGGCCATTGCTCCTGAGGCACGGCCGACCACCAGAGCCCCATCTTGCCGGTCCGCACAAGCGGGCCGGCCTGGCTGATCTCGCCGACATAATGCGGTCGGGTGGCGAGCCAGAAGAAGCCCTTGGCGCGAAGCACGCCCGGCCAGGAACGGTTGAGGAAGGCCTGGAAGCGCATGGGATCGAGCGGGCGGCGGGCGCGGTAGACGAACGAGCGGATGCCGTATTCCTCGGTCTCCGGGATATGGTCCTTGAAGCCGTGAAGTTCCTTGTACCAGAGCGGATGTTCTTCGGCCTTGGCGAGATCGAAGCGGCCGGTTCCAAGCACCTCGCGCAGGTTCACCTTGCCAAAATCGGTTTCGATCAGCCGCGCATCGGGATTGAGCCCGACGATGATCTTGCGGGCGGCATCCACCTGCTCGGGCGTCGCAGTGCCGACCTTGTTCAAGACCACCACGTCGGCGAACTCGATCTGCTCGACCAGGAGGTCTACGAGGGTGCGTGTATCGCCTTCGCCCGCCGTTTCGCCACGGTCGGCGAGGAAATCGAGCGAGGAATAGTCGGCCAGCAGGTTCGCGGCATCGACCACCGTCACCATCGTGTCGAGCCGCGCGACATCGGCCAGGCTTTCACCGTCCTCGTCGCGAAAATCGAAGGTGGTGGCGACGGGCAGGGGCTCGGAAATGCCGCTCGATTCGATCAGCAGATAGTCGAAGCGGTTCTGTTCGGCGAGGTTGCGGACTTCCTTCAGGAGATCGTCGCGCAGCGTGCAACAGATGCAGCCATTGGTCATTTCCACCAGTTGCTCTTCCGTGCGCGACAGACCGGCACCACCATCACGCACCAGCGCCGCATCGATGTTGACCTCACTCATGTCGTTGACGATGACGGCGACGCGCAGCCCGTCGCGGTTGGAAAGCACGTGGTTGAGCAGTGTCGTCTTGCCGGCGCCAAGAAAGCCGGAGAGAACGGTGACAGGGAGCTTTTCCATCGATTGGTCCTGTATGTTATATCGTTACGAATACCGTCGGTAAAAAAGGCGAGCGCGTTGGCTCGCCTGATACGAGTGCGAAGTTTGGCACCGGACCTCTGGGCTGAACCCAACTTGCCGGCAGGTCGTCGTTCCAATCTTTTGGTCGCCTGTGGCTAGTCTTTCCGTCAATCCTCCTTGACCCGAGGTTCCAGCAGGCGGCCCGGTTCCGCACCATCTCGCCGAGAATGCCAATCCCGAGAATGATAGAGAGAGGGGCGGGCGCCCGTATAGCCGAGCCAAGCGAGCGCCCACCGATACCGCCTTGGGAGGACGGGTCAGCTTGCCGAGGCGAGGCAGGTCTTCAGCGAGGTGCCGATCCCTTCCATCATCTGGAAATAGAGATCCGGGCCGGCCTCCAGCGTGCCGGCTTCCGGGTCGAGCGTACCGGATTTCGCCGGCGTTCCCTCGATCACCACATTGATCAGCTTCGGCTCGAACTGTGGCTCGGCAAAGACGCAGGTGGCACCGAGTTCCTTGATCTTGGCATGGATCTGCGACACCCGATCCGCGCCAGGCAGGACCTCAGGGCTGACGGTGATCGAGCCGGCGACGCGAACCTTATAGCGGTGCTCGAAATACTGGTAGGCGTCGTGGAAGACGACGAAGGGCTTGTCCTTCACCGGTGCCACGGTTTCCGTGAGCTTGGCGTCGAGCGCATCCAGGCGCTTGTTCAGGGCGTCCAGATTGGCCTTGTAGGCGCCCGCATTGGCAGGATCGGCCTCAGTGAGCGTCTTTTCGATCTCGGCGGCCATCGCCTTGGCATTCATGGGATCGAGCCACATGTGCAGATCGGCATCGCCGTGGCCGTGATCGTGGTCATGGCCGTGATCGTGCCCCGCTTCGCCCTCGGCATGCTTGTGGCCTTCCTCGCTATGGCCTTCGTCGCCGTGGTCATGCGCCTCGAATGCACCGCCTTCGCGGAATTTCAGCTTCTCGATGCCGGGCGCTTCGCTGAGCTCCACCACCTTTGCGCCGCTGCTCAAGGCGTCGAGCGGCTTGTCGAGGAAGGCTTCGAGGCCGGGACCGACCCAGAAGACCACCTTTGCCGCCTGCAGGGCCGAGGCGTTCGAAGGCTTCATGTTGTAGGTGTGCGGCGAGGCGGCGCCCTCGACGATTAGCGACGGCTCGCCCACACCCTGCATGATCGAGGCGACAAGGGAGTGGATCGGCTTGATCGAAACCACCACATTGGGGCTGTCCGCTGCGGCAGGTGCTGCAAGAAGCATGGTAGAGGCAAAAAGCAGGGCGGATGTCGATTTCATCGGGTTCTCCGGGCTTGATTGGCGTGCCTGCCACATCGGCCAGGCGCGCTTCGGGCATGCAAAACTGTTACTCCAACGGGCCGTTGCCGGCCTTGAAGTTGTCATGTAATGTTATTACATCAATTGCGTTATGCTATAACGTGTGCGATAGCCAGTGGCAACCATGCAATCCGGAATTTTTTCATGCTGAATTTCCGTTCCCCAGAAGCGCTGCCGCTGGTCAATCTCAGCAATGCCGGCGTGCGCCGCAACGGTCGCTGGCTGGTGCGTGGCGTCGAATTCTCGATCAGCCCGGGCGAGATCGTCACGCTGATCGGCCCGAACGGCTCGGGCAAATCGACGACCGCGAAGGCGGCGATCGGCGTTTTGAAGCCGGATGAGGGCTATGTCGAGCGCAAGCCGGGCCTGAAAGTAGGCTACGTGCCGCAGAAGCTTGCCGTCGACTGGACGCTGCCTTTGACGGTCGAACGACTGATGACGCTGACCGGCCCCTTGAAGGGGCGGGAGATCGAAGAGGCGCTGTCGGCGACAGGCGTGCTGCATCTGGCGAAATCCGAGGTGCAGCATCTCTCCGGCGGCGAGTTCCAGCGCGCGCTGCTCGCCCGCGCGATTGCCCGCAAGCCGGACCTGCTGGTGCTCGACGAGCCGGTGCAGGGCGTCGATTTCAGCGGCGAGATTGCGCTCTACGAACTGATCAAGCAGATCCGCAACCGCACAGGCTGCGGCATTCTCCTGATCTCGCACGACCTGCATATCGTCATGGCCGAGACCGATACGGTCGTTTGTCTCAACGGCCATGTCTGCTGCCGCGGCACGCCGCAGGCGGTCAGCCAGAGCCCGGAATATCAGAAGCTTTTCGGCAGGCGGGCCGCCAATACGCTTGCGGTCTACAGCCACCACCACGACCACACCCATTTGCCCGACGGCCGGGTGCTGCATGCGGACGGTTCGATCACCGAACATTGCTACCCCGGTGACGGCCATCACCACGACGACGAGGAAAACGTGCACGATCACGGCGAGGATTGCGGCTGCGGCCACCATTCGCGGCTGCACGGCTATGACGTGAAGGAGAAGCGCGATGCTTGACGATTTCTTCGTGCGCGCGCTGATCGCCGGCATCGGCATTGCCGTCATGGCCGGGCCGCTCGGCTGCTTCGTCATCTGGCGGCGCATGGCCTATTTCGGCGACACCATGGCCCATTCGGCGCTGCTCGGCGTGGCGCTGTCGCTGCTGCTCGAGCTCAACCTGATGCTCAGCGTCTTCATCGTCGCGGCCGTCGTCTCGGTGCTGCTTCTCTTCCTGCAGCGGCGCGGGGCGCTGTCGACGGATGCGCTGCTCGGCATCCTCTCCCATTCAGCACTTTCCTTCGGCCTCGTCATCGTCGCCTTCATGACCTGGGTGCGCATCGATCTCGTCGGCTTCCTCTTCGGCGACATTCTGGCGGTCTCCGAGTCCGACATCGACATCATCTGGGGTGGCGGCATCCTCGTCATATTCGCGATTGTCTATCTCTGGCGGCCGCTCCTGGCCTCCACCGTCAATCCGGAACTGGCGGAAGCCGAGGGTCTGAAGCCAGAACGCACGCGACTCTTTTTCATGCTCTTGATGGCGCTGGTGATTGCGATCGCCATGAAGATCGTCGGCATTCTGCTCATCACCTCGCTGCTGATCATCCCGGCGGCAACGGCACGGCGCTTCTCGACCTCGCCGGAAGTGATGGCGGTACTCGCATCTGTCATCGGCGCGCTCGCCGTCACCGGCGGACTTTTCGGCTCGCTTCACTGGGATACCCCGTCGGGACCGTCTATCGTTGTTGCCGCGGTTGGGCTTTTCGTTCTGAGTCTGCTACCGATCGGCCGCCGCCCGCTCGAGGCGGCGCATCATTCCACGCCTGGAGGGCACCACTAATGGCTACGCCGCAACTGACCAAGAACCAGACGTTGGTGATGGATGCGCTCAGCCACTCCGAAGGGCCGATGAGCGCCTACACCATTCTCGACAAGCTGCGCGATCACGGCTTCCGCGCCCCGCTGCAGGTTTACCGCGCACTCGACAAACTGCTCGAATATGGCCTCGTGCATCGGCTGGAAAGCCTGAATGCCTTCGTCGCCTGTTCTTGCCCGCATGACCACGAACACGATCACGGCGTCACCGCCTTCACCATCTGCGAAGGCTGTGGCCAGGTGACCGAGTTTCATGACGAGGCGATCGAGCAGCGGCTTTCGACGCTGACGCGGGCGCAGAACTTCAAGACCGAGAAGACGACGATCGAGATCCGCGGCCATTGCCAGAGCTGCGCATAAGGGCAACTCTTCAGGGCCCGTGGAAAGCTTACCTTGAGGTGTTTGGCGCTCAGTCCAGCCGGGTGAGGTCGGCGGCGTAGCGCCGCCAGTTCTTGACGTAATGCGCTGCCGAGCGTTTCAAGCCTTCGACCGCCGCATCATCCAGCGTGCGGATCGCCTTGGCCGGCGCGCCGACGATCAACGAATTATCCGGAAATTCCTTGCCTTCGGTGACGAGCGCATTGGCGCCGACCAGGCAGTTGCGGCCGATCTTGGCGCCGTTAAGCACGGTCGCGCCCATGCCGATCAGCGAGTTTTCGCCGATGGTGCAGCCATGGATGATGGCGCCGTGCCCGATGGTGCAGCCTTCGCCGATCGTCACCGGGAAACCGGGATCGACATGGATGACGACGTTTTCCTGGATGTTGGTGCGCGCCCCGAGCCGGATGGGCTCGTTGTCGCCGCGCAGGCTTACGCCGAACCAGATGCCGACCTCTTCGCCGATCTCGACCTGGCCGATGACATTGGCGTCCGGGGCCACCCAATAGCTGCCCTTCGGCGGCGTCTGTGGGCGAAGTGATCCAAGGGCGTAAAGCGGCATCCATTCTGTCCTTTTGCAACATGGCCGATCGGGGCCGGTCGGCAGGCGGCGGGCCGCCTGCCGGAAGTGAGCCGGTTAGACGACGCTGACGGCGAGCGCCGCAACCCCATCGACGCCGCAGGTGACCTCGTCACCGCGCGCGACCGGTCCGACGCCCGAGGGCGTGCCAGTCATGATGACGTCGCCGGGGGCCAGCGTGAAGAGTTTGGAGAGTTCGGCGATGATTTCCGGCACTTTCCAGATCATCTGGTCGAGATCGCCCTGCTGGCGGAGTTCGCCGTTGACCTTCAGCCAGATATTGCCGTTGAGCGGATGGCCGATCGTTTCGGCCGATGCGATCGCCGAGAGCGGGGCGGAATGCTCGAACGCCTTGGCTGCAGCCCAGGGCTTGCCAGCCTTCTTCGCCTCCGCCTGCAGGTCGCGGCGGGTGAAATCGATGCCGACGGCATAGCCGTAGACGCAATCGAGCGCATCCTCGACGGCGATGTTGCTGCCGCCACGTTTCAGGGCGACGACCAGTTCGACCTCGTGATGAACGTCGGTGGTCAAGGGCGGGTAGGGGAAGGCGCTACCGGCTGCAAGCAGGTTGTCCGGGTTCTTCTGGAAGAAGAACGGCGGCTCGCGGTCCGGGTCGTGGCCCATTTCGATCGCGTGGGCGGCATAGTTGCGGCCGACGCAATAGACCCGGCGAACCGGAAAGCCGACGAGGCTGCCGGAAATCGGCAGCAGCACGGGAAGCGGTGGGGGGATGATTGTTTCCATGATCGTCCGGTCTTGGGCGTCCGCCTGTCGCAACCGACAGGAAGAGCACCGCGCGTTTGTTGGGCGTTCGCCGTTGGCCGATTTCGGTTGAGGCGAGGCAAGAGAGAATCCGGACGTTACTGCATAAATCCGCGAATCGGAATCGATCCGCAGAAAAATTAAGAACAAGGATTGGGGACGAAGATTTTGATTAAGGCGCGCCCACCAGGGCGCGCGCGATCACGGCATCCGAAAGGATGCCATCATCGGCAAAGTCAGGCGCAATGAGCGTAGGCCTGAAGCTGGTCTCGGGTCAGGAACCGACCGTCCGAACGCGAGTTGAGTTCAGGATGGCTGTATTCGAGGCTGGGGACCTGGGGAAGCTCAAGGGCCTGGCGCACGGTCATGATGCCGAGATCACGACGGCCACCTTCACGCTTCACGGTGACTTCAACGATGCGATAGAGATTGCTCTCGCTCATATGTTCTCTCCCGTATATCGTTTTTCTTGAATTCCCTTAATGGGACTAAGGCGCTCCGAAATTGGTTTTTGTGAGGCACCTCAGAATATAGTAGAAAGAAATGAATGCTTCACGACAGAAATCGGGCCATTTCTGGAAAAATCACCCGAGATTGGGCAGTAATGTGCTGAAATGATGCGTTTGCTGGGCGAATGCCCGGAGCCTGAATAATCGTACGCGGCCGTCAAAGGCCGAAGCTTTCAATCAAAAAAGTCATCGTGTCGCTTGCCCGATGGCAAACGCTCGCCGCCTTCCAGCGGCACCTTTCGTTCAGCGCCGTTAGGCGCGTTAGTGCGTAGGCAACTCGGCTTCTTCGGCGGCCGAGATGAACAGCGATCGGGCCTCTTCTGCGGTGCGACGGCCGTCGATGGCGGCGCGGCAGGCACTGCGGGCGGCCACATAGAATGGTCCGCGGCGAGGCCAGTGGTCTGCAAGGCAGGCGAGGGCGTCTGAGGGGCCTTTGACGGTGCGGCAATCGCCGCTAACGAAGTCGAGTTCGATCGGCTGTTTCCAGACTAATTGCATGCGTCTCCTCCTCGAGATCATCTCAATGAACATCGGCATTTGCGACCGCCGGCCTCTGGCTCCTCTCGAGAAGGTCGGCAGTCGATCTTGCTAATGTAGCGCAGGAGTTCGCTTTTGTAAGCAGCTTTTCGGTTATGGCAGGACAGGCTGCCGCCGGCGGCCGCTCCGCCTGGCGCGAGTGCCGCGATTGGCGTTATCTGGGGATGCCACGCTGCAAGCTTTCGGCGAAGGCGCGACCGGCAATAAGCAGGCGTCCTTCGCTGGAATTGCCTGCGAGATAGTCGTCGATCAGCATCCTGGCATGCCGCCGCGCAGGCTCCCCGTCTCGCGCCCAGCCCTGTTCGATGCAAAGCGCGTCAAAGACGCGCTGCAACCGCTCCATGTCGGCCTTCGACAGCGCCAGGCATTGTGTCGCTCGCAATGGGGCCACCCGTCCCTCCCACAAGGCCGCATTCCCGCGCGCACTATGGCAGAAGGCCGGCGAATTGAACCCCTCGGGAATGAGGGGTTATACGGGCGCGCCCGTTGCCGTCGGTATTGTCAGGCCGCCGGGACGACGCGGTCCACCTTGGTTCGGCGACCGCCTTCCTCGATCCGGTAATAGTCGGAGCCGATCTGCGCATACTGGTCGCAGCGCCGGCCGCCATCCTCGAAGGTGATGCAGACCTCGTCGCCGGTGATCGTGTAGCTGCCCCCATCGCGCACCTCGTAGTCACGATAACCGTAGCGGCCGTCGGGGAAGAAGGTGGAGTTGACGCCGTTGAGATTGTACCGCAGCGTCTTGCCGACGAGGAAGGCCTGGAGCGCATCGCCCGAAAGCGTCGGGACGGACGGGGCGGTCGGCCGGGGTTTTGCGACCTCAGGCGCCTCCAACTCCATCGATTGGCACCCGGCCAAGAGAAGCGTGAGAAGTGCCGCGATCGCGCGTTTCATGCCGTCTGTCCCTATTCCTGTGACCGGTAACGATACAGGAACGCTGCCCTAGTCCTGTCCGCGGTCGCCGTCAACCCCGTGCTGTGCGTAGCGGCCGGGCTGAGGCGAGCTGATCATCTGCCTTCTTTCCGTTGGCAATTGCGAGTTTCGTCCTTTGTGAAACGAAGGCGCAAAAAGCGCCTGTCGCTCAAAAAAGGCTCGTGCCAACCGCGGCAGCGACCGTGGCCGCCAGCGCCAGCAGCAGAAATGCGGCGCCGATGACGGTCGCTATTGTCCGTCGGCGCCGTGCGCCGCTCCAATCGTAGCTCATGTTTCGCTCCGATGACGATCCAGTCGAGGCGGCAAGATGTGCGATTCTTCTTAACAAAGTGGAAACCATGCCCGGCGCGGAGCCGCCGTCGGCAGGAGGCTATCGGCGGCGGCCGTGTTGCCGGCACCTTGTTGGTGGCCCCGTTAGTGCCGTATCGCGAGGAGTTCAGGGGAGTTGTCGTAACGCAGGCGCTTGTCGCTACAGCGCTGATCGTTGTGACGCGGTGCGATCCGTGGTAGCTCGTCGCGCAGTTGTACGAATCCGATGATGCGTTCAGTTACCCTGCCGTTGATTTCGGAGCGTTTTTTCGCAGTTCCTTGGATCGGGCGCGATAGGCTGACCAAGCGGCGTGCGCCTTCGGCCCACACACGTCAAGATGGAAGGAAGCAAGGGGTATCCATGCGCTGCCTGGTGATCAATCTCGACCGTTCCCCTGAGCGACTGATCCACATCGGAAGCCAGTTTTCCACCTTCGGCCTGAATTTTGAGCGCGTGGCTGCCGTTGACGGGCGAGAGCTCGATGACGCCGTGTTGGCGATGCAGCCGGTGTCGAAGCAGTGGAAGAGGATGAACAAGGCTGAAATCGCCTGCTTCATGAGCCATCGGAAGTGCTGGGCCATCATCGCGGAAGGGAGCGATGCCTATGGCGCGGTGATCGAGGACGATGTCTTCTTTTCGCCGAGCGCAACCCAGGCGCTGTCGTCATCGGATTGGATCCCGGCCGAAGTGGGCCTGCTGAAGATCGAAACTTTCCGGCAGAAGGTGTTTCTCAGCCGTGCCCGTGTGCTCGCCGATGCCGGGCGCACGATCCATGCATTGCGGGGATGCCATGTCGGCACGGGCGGCTATGTCATCTCTCGGGACTATGCAAAAAGACTGCTTGAGCTTTCGGAAGGGGCGTTTCCATGCCCTGTCGATCATTTCATGTTCGACGATGAGGTGCCGCGGCCGGACGACTGCCGCATTCATCAGCTCTATCCGGCCGTCTGCATCCAGGGCATGCTTCTCGACAGCGCCGACCCGGCGCACGGAAGCACGATCCGCAAGCCGGCGGGAGCAGCGGCTCGCGTGAAGTTGAAGCTCAAGATACATCAAAAGCTCTGGCGCGAGTGCAAGCGACTGTCACTGCAGGTGGCGGCGTTGCCGCCGTTCCTCTTGCGCAGCATTCGCTACCGCTGGACGATCGTTCCCTTTGGGTGACGGGTCGCGTTGCTGAAGCCTCCTCGTTGCCTCTCATTGCCGTAGGTGTCTAAAGCTCGCTTTCTTCGGCGTCGCGTTATATAAGCCCGGCAACACTAGATAATGCCTGCTGGCGGCATGCGCGAATTTTCGGCGCTGCCCTTGCCGCGGCCATTGAACAAGAGACGCACGAAAGATGACTGAGACCGCAGGAAAAGCTGCGCGCACTAAGGCGTATTTCAACGCACCGGTCTTCGCCGTTGCGCCCATGATCGATTGGACGGACAGGCACTATCGGTTTTTCGCGCGGCAGCTATCGAAGCATGCGCTGCTCTATACGGAAATGATCGTCGCTGAGGCGATCCTGCGGGGAGACAGGCAGAGGCTGCTCGGTTTTGACGTATCCGAGCATCCGGTGGCGCTGCAGCTCGGCGGTAACGATCCGGCGAAGATGGCGGAGGCGGCACGGATCGCCGAAGGCTTCGGCTATGACGAGATCAATATGAATGTCGGCTGCCCGTCGGACCGGGTGCAATCCGGCACGTTTGGCGCCTGTCTGATGCAGGAGCCGCAAACGGTGGCCGCCTGCGTGGCGGCGATGAAGGCGGCGGTAAAAATCCCGGTTACGGTCAAGTGCCGTATCGGTGTGGACGACCAGGATCCGGAAGTGGCGTTGCGCACGCTCGTCGCGCAGGTGATCGATGCCGGCACGGACGCCGTCTGGGTGCATGCCCGCAAAGCCTGGCTACAGGGCCTGAGCCCCAAGGAGAACCGCGAGGTCCCGCCGCTCGACTATGGCCTCGTGTGTCGGCTGAAGCAGGAAAATCCCAATCTTTTCATCGGTATCAACGGCGGTCTTCAGACCCTGAATCAGGCGCTTGAGCAGCTTCCGCATCTGGACGGCGTCATGCTCGGCCGCGCTGCCTATCACGACAGCGCCATGCTGACAGCGGCCGATCGCCATTTCCCGCATCCGCTGACTGGCGCCAAGCCAATCGTCGAAGACGGCGCCACCTTCTCAGAGCGCGGCCATCGTCTCGATCTTGATTTCTGGGCGGAGGTCCGTGACGCCATGGCCGACTACGCCGCCGCGCATATCGCCAATGGCGGCCGGCTGATCCACGTGACCCGCCACATGGTCGGCCTGTTCCAGGGCTGGGCGGGTGCGCGACGCTATCGCCAGATCCTGTCCTCCGATGCGACCCGCCAGGGCGCGGGGCCGGACGTTATCCACGCGGCCTTCGACGCGGTCTTCGAGGCGACGGCGGCCAAGCAGGCGGCGGAGTAGGCGGTCGTCGAGTGTGCGGGCGCCCGCGGGGCGTTCGAGGGTAAGTGCCGCAGACCTCTCCGTTTGTCGTCCTCGAGTTTGCCCGAGCGCTCATTGGGCCGCGCGTCCGGCGCAGGCTTTGCTGCGTCGAGAGAAGATGGCGCCTCTGGTTCTGGATGCTCGGGTCGAGCCCGAGCATGGGGGCTGGAGCTGCTTCTGGAGACCCGCTGCCTATAAGGCCGGGTTAGGAGCTGATCCCCAAACGAAAACGGCGCCCCTTGCGGAGCGCCGTTTCCAAATGAATGTCCGACCGGACGATCCGGCTTAGGCAGCCTGGATGTTGACGGCCTTCGGGCCCTTGCCCATGCGATCCGGCTCGGTGTCGAAGGTGACCTGCTGGCCGTCCTTGAGCGTAGCGAGGCCAGCGGCCTGAACGGCGGAGATGTGTACGAACACGTCCTTCGCGCCGCCATCCGGCGTGATGAAGCCGAAGCCCTTGTCCTGGTTGAAGAATTTTACGATGCCCTTGGTGGCCATGGAAGAAGTCCTTTTCCTTCAGTCAATTTGCGTTGCCCGCGCCCCCTGGGGGATGTGGGCATCTCGTCTTCCGCTTGCAAGCGGAAAGGCGTCGAGTGGTCACGATATCGGGGAAAAGACGTCTACGGTGCCGCTGCCGGCGGTCCCGACACAAGGCCGGGCGCAGTTGAAAGTCCAGTCTCCGGGATAGAAATCGCCCGAACGGGGCAAGAAGTGACAGGATTTGCAGAAAAAGGCAAGCGCCTTGTGCGCCGCGGGAAGCCGTCCAGCCTCTGTCTTTGCAGGGCTTTGGCCCGTTCTCGACCGTCGCTTTCCGGGCAGGGAGAAAAATCGGGGACGGCCGGTTTCCGGACACAATTTCGTCCCGACCGCGACCGAACGTGCGCGCCGTCAACGGGCGTTTGCGTTTTGGGGGCGGACTGCCGGGGGGAAGGCTTGCGCCTCTCCATAACACTTGCGCATCCCCGGGATAACGCGCAGGTTTTACCGAAGGTTGGTTCCGTCTTGGCCGCCGATGGCGTAGCCAGTGGCGCAGACGGGCGGCCGCGAGGACGGACGAAGTATCGCCGTGCGGGCGAAGTATCGCCGGGGCTGAATTGGTGAGAGTGCGCCGGCCAGGTCTTGCTGGTGGCGAGAGTGACATACGGAGAGGGACAGCGTGATCGACCCTTACGAACTGCTTGGACTGGAACGCGACGCCGACAATCAGGCGATCCGCAACGCCTATCGCAAGGCGGCGAAATCCGCGCATCCGGATTCCGGCGGCGATCCCGAACAGTTCGCGCGACTGCAGGTGGCCTATGAGCTGCTCAAGGATCCGGTGCGCCGCAAGGTCTATGACGACACCGGTTACGATCCGCAGCTGGCCGACGCGCGCGATCTCAAGGGCCTGATGATGCTGGAAACGCTGGTCAACGAGTTCATCCTCGACGAGCGCGAGCCCGGCAGCTTCGATCCCGTCGCCGCCATGCGCCGCAAGCTTTCGGACGATATCGTCAAGAGCCGGTTCCACATCCTTGAACTCGAGCGCCACCGGGCCCGCGTGCGCAAGCACCTCGACCGCCTCGGCCGCCGGCCGGAGACCGACGTGCTCGGCTCGATGCTGCGCGCCCGCTCGCGCTCGATCGCCGAGGCGATCAAGAGCACCGACGAGCAGATCAAGACGATCGAGCAGGCCTATGAAATGCTGGAGGGGTATTCCTACGAGCTTGAGGCGCTGGAGGTGAAGGCGCACGCGGCGGAGTAGGCGGCGCCGTCTCGACTTTGCCGGTGGTAAGTACGCCGGGACGACGACGACACCCGTGATCCGGACCCCTGGCTGTCGGCCGGCGCCGATCGCCGGCGTTGATATCACCGGCGTTCGCCTTTGTGGCACCGCTGTCCAGTCGCCTCCATCGGTGCCATAGTCTTCGTCTGTGTCCTATAGCCGGGACCTCTGCCATCGTCTGGAGCGAAGGAGAGTGGCATGAGCCGCTCACACATGCGTGCAGCCGTTCTCCTGCTGGCGACCATGCTCGCCGCCTATCTCGCGGTCAGCTATTTTTTCGTCCCGGAACTCTGGGTCTTCCATGATTCCAGGCGCAGGGCTCCGCTCAATCCCATGGTAACGTCCACGGAGCAGGGCATTCCCGGCGACCCGATCAATGTCGGGCTGGTCGGCTCCAAGGAGCAGATCATCCGCGCCTTCGCCGCGGCCGGATGGGACGCCGCCGACAAGGTGACGCTCAGGTCCTCGGTCGATATCGGCCTCAGCGTCGTGCTCGACCGGCCAGATCTCGACGCGCCCGTCAGTCCGCTGTTCTATGAGGGGCGCAAGCAGGACCTGGCCTTCGAGAAGCCGGTCGGCCACAGCGCCGACCAGCGCAACCATGTGCGCTTTTGGCAGACGACCAAGCCTGTGGAGGGCAGCGGCCCGCTCTGGCTCGGTTCGGCCAGCTTCGACCGCGGCGTCGGCCTCAGCCACGATACCGGCCAGATCACCCACCACATCGGCCCCGATCTCGATGCCGAACGCAATCTGGTCATCGACGACCTCGACAAGGCCGGGCAGGTGGCATCGACCTATGAGATCCCCGGCGTCGGCGCCACCACATCGGGTCGCAACGGCGGCGGCGATCCTTACTTCACTGACGGCAAGACCTTGATCGGAGTGCTCAAGCCGGCAGGCGAAGGGGGCGGTGCGGAGGCCGCGAAGTGAGTGCGCACCGCCGCACGCGGAGCAAGGACGCGGCAGGCGCAGAAGGTGGCGATGGATCAAAGGCTTAAAGCGCAAATCTGAAAGATTGTGGCGCGGGGCGGCACAGCGGACGGCACGCGCCCCGTCACCTACGCGTTACGGACGCCCCATGAACAGCGACAACGATGCAAAATCGTCGTGCAGGTGGCCGGCGTCGATGGCACGGCGGAAGATCGCCTCGTAGCCGTCGGTGATCGTCCGGTCGATGCCGCGGGCGGCCATCAGTTCGACCAGATGGTGGAAGGCGCCATAGTGCGGCGAGACCGAGGAAAGCGTCTCGTCGTCGGCCGCATAGCGCCCGGCAGCGCTACGCTTGATCAGGTCGGCGACGAGGCCATCGATGACAGGCGCCGTCGCCGACCATTGTTTGCCAAGCGTTTCGAGATCGATCGCCTCGACGCGGCAGACGGCGATCGATTGCAGCGCGCCGAACAGCGCGCCCCACATCAGGGCGAGCACCGCGCTGTCGAGCGCGTTGGCAAGGCCCGGATCAGCGCCGATATGCTGCACATTGCCGCCGAGCGCGCCGAGCACTGCGCGGCTTTCCTCAAACGCCGCGGCCGGGCCGGAGATGAGCAGCGTGCCCGCTTCGGTGCCGATGAAATCGGGAGTCGCCAGGATTGCACCGTCGAGGTAGCGGATGCCATGCCGCCCGGCCCAAGCCTGCACCTCGCGGGCGCCGTCGGGCGTGCCGGAGGTCAGCTCGATGATCAGCTTGCCCTTGAGGGTGCCCGTGACGTCAGGGTCGCGCAGCAGGCTCTGCGTCGCCAGGTAGTCGCTGACATTGACGATGACGATGTCGGAGGCTGCGACGGCGTTGCGTACGCTGGCCGCCACTTCGGCTCCGGCTGCGGCGAGCGGCGCGGCCTTTGCCGGCGTACGGTTCCACACCGTCGTCGGGTGCCCGGCCTTCAGCAGCGCATGCGCCAATGCCGACCCCATCCGCCCCATTCCCAAAACGCTGATTGCAGGTTGCATATCCAGTCTCCATATCCTTGGTGCGGGATCGGCGCTCGCTACGCGCATCCCGCTTCGCTTGTTCGAGGCGACGCATTTGTCGTCGCGGCTGAGACGTAAGACGGGACAATCGGGTCGCAATACGCACCCGCGGGTAAGTGGTTACCCCGGCGTAAGGGAGGATGACGTGACGGATGCCATGGAAAACTGCGGTTTCATGACCGCGCTGCGGGCGATCGAGGGCAAGTGGAAGGTCGATATCCTCTGCGAACTCGGCAAGGCGGCGCGCCGCTTCGGCCGCCTGCGTCAGGCGATGCCCGCCATCAGCGAGAAGATGCTGGCGCAGCAACTGCGCGAACTGGAAGCCGATGGCCTCGTCAGCCGCACCACCTATCCGGAAACGCCGCCAAAGGTGGTCTATTCGCTGACCAAACGCGGTGCCGCGCTGAACGTGGCGGCGGATGCGCTCTGCAAGTGGGGCGAGGAGTTTGGCGACGACGCAGGGCAGGTCGAGGCGAGGGCGGTTGCGGTGGGCTGATCGCCGCGACGTCGGCGTGGCCGTGGGCGGGCTCACTTTCGAGCGGCGTTGGCGCCACAATGCCGCCCGCCACAGCCCCGATGTGTTGTCCGGGCCGTTGGAGCCGCGATCTTGGCGGCTGCAGCCCTGTCTGCCTCCATCTCTGCTCGTCACAGGGATCCCGTACCAATGCGGCCGTACGGCGGAAAACTGCGGCGGCGCGTTCGGGCAAAGTTTTTGGCTGTAGGCCCTTCGCGCCGCAGACGCGGCGCCGCCGGGTTCCTGTGACAGGCACAGGAATGAGGGCGGTCGGGTAATCCCGGCACTTCTTCGGCCAAGGTGGTTCGCTGCGAGCCGATTTCATAAGAGCGCCGCCGGTTACCGTCGTCACGCCCAAGCCACGAGTTCTGCGGCTGCATCATCTCCACCCTCATCTCTGTGCGTGTCACAGAGATCCAGCTGCCGCGCGTCGGCGCGGCAGGAGATGCCGAGCCAGCGCACACAGGCGCTTTGGTTTGCCGACGCATCCCCTCGCGCCGCAGGTGTGGCGCGAGGAGGGTCCAAAACAAGCGCCGGGTTGAGGGCAGTGAGGCTGTGGTCGTAGCGGAGAACCGCTACTTCACCACCACATGGCGCTTCTTGCCGAGCGAGAGCCGCAGCGGGCGCCCGTCGACGGTCAGCAGTCCGTCGCCATCCTCGATGACCTCGCCGTCGATGCGGACACCGCGGCCTGAGATCGCCCGCCGCGCTTCGCTCTTCGATGCCGCCAGCCCGGCCCGGACGAGCAGGTCGATCAGCATCACGCCGGCAGTGCGCTCGGCGTCGTCGAGTTCGACGGTCGGCAAGCCCGCGGCGGCTTCGCCTCGCCCGAAAGCCTGCCGCGCCGTTTGCTGTGCATGATCGGCCGCTTGCCGCCCATGCACCAGTGCCGTCGCCTCGTTGGCAAGCCGCTCCTTCACCGCATTCAGTTCCGCACCCTCGGCGCGACCGAGCCTTTCGATCTCGTCGAGTGGGAGCTCGGTGAAGAGTTTGAGGAAGCGCACGACATCGGCATCCTCGGCGTTGCGCCAGAACTGCCAGTAGTCGTAGGGCGAAAGCCGGTCTTCGTTGACCCAGACGGCGCCGGCCGCGGTCTTGCCCATCTTGACGCCCGAGGCGGTGGTAAGAAGCGGCGTGGTCATGCCGACGACTTCCGCGCCCTCGATCCGGCGCAAGAAATCGACGCCACCGACGATATTGCCCCACTGGTCGCCGCCGCCGAGCTGCAGCCGGCAGCCGGTGCGGCGGAACAGCTCGAGGAAATCGACCGCCTGCAGGATCATGTAGTTGAACTCGAGGAAGCTCAGGTTCTCCTGCTGCTCCAGCCGCGACCTGACGCTGTCGAAGGAGAGCATGCGGTTGACGGAGAAATGCTTGCCGACATCCCGGAGCATGTCGATCCAGGCCATCTTGTCCAGCCAGTCGGCATTGTTGACCATGACCGCATCGGTCGGCCCGTCGCCGAAGGTCAGCAGCCGCTCGAACACCGTGCGGATGCCAGCGACATTGGCCGCAATCTCCTCCTCCGACAGCATCGGCCGCGACGCCGAACGAAAACTCGGATCGCCGATCCGCGTGGTGCCGCCGCCGATCAGCACAATCGGCTTGTGCCCGGCCTGCTGCATCCGCCTGAGCGCCATGATCGGCATGAGATGCCCGACATGCAGACTATCTGCCGTCGCGTCGAAGCCGGCATAGACGGGTACGATCCCGCCCGCAAAGGCGCCGTCGACGCCCTCAAGGTCGGTCACCTGGTTGACATAACCGCGCTCGACCAGCGTCCGGGTGATCGTCGAGCGAGGCTCAAAGGCATCGATGGGATTGTCGGAATGGGTCATCGGTACTCTCCATGGCTTTGCCGCCAGGGAGCACTGGGGTGACCTTGCCCCCAAGTTTTATCCAGTTTTGAGTTTGCTCCAGCGGTTTTGGGTTGCTGTATTGGGGGCGGTAGCGGCGGGTTGCGGTGCGGAGCCATTCCGGCTGCGCAGCACCGCATCACGTCGCGGGTTGATTGTCTGAGCGAACTCGGCAGGTGTCATCCAGCCGAGTCCAGAGTGTGGTCGATGATCGTTGTAATCGCTGCGCCAGTTTGAAAGCGCCGATCGAGCATGGGCCAGTGACGAGAAGAGCGTCTCATTCAAGAGCTCGTCGCGCAGCCGCCCATTGAAGCTTTCGATGAAGGCGTTCTGGATCGGCTTGCCCGGCGCGATGTAGTGCCAATCCGCCTTGCTCCGATCCGTCCATTGCAGGATCGCGTTACTGGTGAACTCACTGCCATTGTCGCTGACGATCATCTTCGGCTTGCCTCGTCCCTCGATGATCCGATCCAGCTCACGGGCGACCCGCAGGCCGGAGAGCGACGTGTCGGCGACGAGAGCCAGGCATTCCCTGGTGCAATCGTCGACGACCGTCAGAATCCGGAACCTGCGGCCATCGGTGAGTTGATCCGACACGAAGTCCAGTGACCAGCGATCATTGGCGGCAAGCGGGATCAGCATCGGTGCTCGTGTGCCTATCGCTCGTTTCCGACCGCCGCGCTTGCGCACCGTCAGCTTCTCTTCCCGATAGAGCCGGAAGAGCCGCTTGTGGTTCACAAGGTGACCCTCACGCCTGAGCAGCACATGAAGGCGTCGATATCCAAAGCGGCGGCGTTCATGCGCCAGCGCCTTCATCCGCTCGCGAAGGTCATGGTCATCGCTGCGCCTGGTTTCGTAACGGATCATCATCCGGCAAAAGCCGATGGCTTTACACGCCCGCCGTTCGCTCATCTGGTGGTGATCCATCAGATGAGCGACAGCTTTCCGCCTTGCTGCGGGCGTCACCACTTCTTTCCCAAAAGGTCTTTCAAGGCCGCATTGTCGAGCATCGCATCTGCCAGGAGCCGTTTCAGCTTCGTGTTCTCGTCTTCCAGCGTCTTCAGCCGCTTGGCTTCGGATACGTCCATGCCGCCGAATTTGGCCTTCCATTTATAGATGCTGGCATCGCTGACGCCGTGCTTGCGGCAAAGCTCCGAGACGGGCGTGCCAGCCTCGTGCTCCTTCAAAATGACGATGATCTGTTCGTCTGTGAAACGGTTGCGCTTCATTCCCTGGTCCTCTCAATGGGCCAGAGCTTACTTCAAAATGGATTATTTCAACGGGGCAAGGTCAGAACAAAAAAAAGCCGCCTGACGGCGGCTTGTTTCAAGACATGATCGAAACGCGCCGCTCCCTATGGAGACGTCGCATAATAGGTGGCAGCGATGAGCGCGGTCTTGATCATGCGGCGGTTGTAGCGGGGAATGGGGGAGGCGGCAAAGGGCGGGGCCAAGATGTGTCCGTTAACTACATACTCCCACGGCACTGCAGCCAAATTAATGACAATATTCTGGAATCGGCTAAGTCTTGAATTATGCGACGTCTCTGTCGCGTAGCCTACTTATCTCCGCTCCAAAATTTCCGTACAAATGAGTGCAGATGTTCACCATAAAGCATATAATATCCTCGTCGATCGCTTCTTTGAGATCCAAGGGAGCCTTATCGTCAAAATCTTCTTTGTGAACGAGCATATTGCGAATTTTGTATATGCGTCTTCCTATTGTCCGCGACTTGTCCTCTTTTTCCTCTGATCCAAGAATGTCGCTGAAGTTTTTTACCTTATTGGCTCCGGCGGCCAAAAGCTCTTCTAAGCCGGCCAGCGCGAATAGCGCACGAATGGAATCATCTTCCCGAGCTTTCCACTGCAGCGACTTCCTGCACTCTAGTGCGATGACAACTGCTGGGGCTGCTACGCCGAGTGAACGCTTGATCTCCACCCCCCAAGGTAACGCAAATAGGTTCTCAAGGTATCTGTAGATCTCCAGATACATCTGCGAAAGGTGTGTAGAGGTCAGGGCGTTGTATATGTTCTCCAAGTCGTCCACGACCAAGTCGCTAAGCTTTGATAGTGCCAGACAAATTCGCTCCGAAGCAACCTGTGATCGGTAGCACTCATGATTTAATGCGATTTTTGTTGGAAGATACCAGTTGTTATTCGCAAGGTATTCCTTATCGATGTCTGTTCTATATATGGCGTACTCTTCAAACATCTCCATCATTGTATTGATGTCATGCCCGTCGTAGTTGGATATGTTCGCCGCCGAGATCATATCCCGCGCGTAATCTTTCCGGCGAAAGTCCTTTTTTATGCGGTAGGTGCCAGACATATTTAGTGAAACGAACATAAAATGGCACTCAAGTGGATCAACTTTCTCAGCCTGCATATCGCCCATGAATTCGTGTAGGCGAAATGTCTCGTCTACGCTCAATCCGTCAGTGTTTATGTAAAAGTATATGTTGTCATCAGTTCTTGCGCGTAGAAGAAAGCTGTTGCCTCCAAGCAACACTGGCTTGCCTAGTGCGTGCAGGGAGTTAAGTATGGGGCCCTGGTACTCCAAAGCCTCAGTGCCAAGGGGCGCAGTCTTCAATTTAGGCGGTTCAGAGGGCAGATCAGCCAGCTGTATAAACGGTGCGAATATTGCGCGACAATAATCCATAAACTTGACGTTCGCCACTAATGCGCCATCCATAGCGGTTGGAAATCCTTGAGGCGATCAGCGTTCTTGAACATTGACGTAAATGCTCGTTTGAAAAATTCACGCTCAAATCTGCCAACCTGGCCTGTTTTTACAGATAGCTTCTGATTCAACAGATCCAGCTGTAAAAACTGATTAAATTCGTCGATAGACGCGATGGAGTCTAGCTTATTCGGTACGCGTCCGAGGTGGGTCGCCTTGTAGGAATTGTCGGATTTGGCACTGACTGTCCTTATTGACGTCAATACGGACAGTGCGGAATGGAACGACTTGAGATTATCGATGGCGGCCGGCGGCGACGCTTCAGCAAAGAGATGAAGCTGCAGATTGTCGCGGAGAGCTATTCGGAACCTGGCTTGTGTGCGACGACGGCGCGGCGACATGGAATATCGCGTTCGCAGTTATATGAATGGCGCCGGCTCGCACGAGCGTGGCAACTGGATGTTGCGTCGCCTGTGGGCGGCTTTGTGCCGGCGCTGCTTGTCCCAGAGGTAGAGCCGGTAGCAGGGTCGTTGCCGAACGCCGGCCGGATGGAGGTTGTCAGCGCCAACGGTCGTCGTGTGATCGTGGACCGCGATGTCGACGTTGAAGCGCTGCTTCGGATCATGCGCGGACTGGAGGCGCTGCGGTGAATCCGTTTCCGATGGGAACAGGGGTCAAGGTCTGGCTTTCGACGGGCTATACGGACATGCGCTGTGGCTTTCCCTCTCTGGCGCTTCGGGTGCAGGAGGTTCTGCAGCATGATCCGTTGTCAGGGCATCTCTTCGTCTTCAGGGGCCGCAGATCGGATATTTTGAAGATCATCTGGCATGATGGTCTGGGCGCCTGCCTTTTTACCCGGCGGCTGGAGAAGGGCCGGTTTATCTGGCCGAATATGGAGGGCGGGGCGGTCGCGATCTCACCGGCGCAACTGTCCTATTTGTTGTCCGGGATCGACTGGCGCAATCCGCAGGAAACCTGGCGTCCGACACGGATCGGATAGCATTATTGCATTGAAAATATTGAATGAATCTGATCGAATGGCTTCATGACTTCGAAGCCTGTGGATCTTCCTGCGGACTTTGCGAGCGCCTATCTGGCGCTGCTTTCCGAGCGTGAGATGTTACAGGCTGAACGTGATGTCGTTGTCGCCGAGCGCGACACCGTCGTCGCTGAACGGGACATTGCGGTGGCGCAAGCCGCCAATGCGCAGGCCATGTTGTCGGACAGCGAGGCTTTGATCGCCAGTCTGGAACTGGCGATCGAGAAGCTGAAGCGCGAGCTGCGCGGCCGGCGTTCCGAGCGCACGGCGCGCCTGATCGACCAGATGGAATTGCAGCTCGAAGAGCTGGTAATGGCGGCGTCGGAGGATGAAGCCGCAGCGCAAGCGGCTGCCGCCAAGACCGCGAGCGTGCGTTCGTTCACGCGCAAACGGCCGCTGAGAAAGCCGTGGCCGGAGGATATCGAACGCGAGCGCGTGGTGATCGATCCCCCGACCACCTGTGCCTGCTGCGGTGGCTCGCGCCTGTCGAAACTGGGCGAGGACGTCACCGAGACGCTCGAGGAGGTTCCGCGCCGGTTCAAGGTGATCGAAACCGTACGCGAGAAATTTAGCTGCCGGGACTGCGAGAAGATCAGCCAGGCGCCGGCACCCTTCCATGCCACGCCACGCGGCTTTATCGGTCCTCATCTGCTGGCGACGATCCTGTTCGATAAGTTCGGCATGCATAGCCCGCTCAACCGCCAGAGCACCCGGTTCAAATGCGAGGGCATCGAGCTTTCGACCTCGACGTTGGCCGACCAGGTCGGGTATGGAACGGCCGCGCTCCTGCCGATCTTTGATCTGATCGAAACGCATGTCTTCGCGGCCGAGCGGCTTTTTGGCGACGACACCACCATTCCCATCCAGGCCAAAGACAAATGCACGACCGGGCGAATATGGACGTACGTGTGCGATGACCGGCCCTACGGCGGCGCGGCAGCGCCGGCGGCCATATACTATGCGTCGAGCGACCGCCGCGGCGAGCATCCGCAGAAGCACCTGGCCGCGTATGGCGGCATTCTGCAGAGTGATTGTTACAATGGCTTCGAGCCGCTCAGTGTCGCCGAAAAGAAAGCGGTGCCGATCACCTTCGCCTTTTGTCATGCGCACGCGCGGCGCAAATTCTTTGAACTGGCCGACATCCAGAAAAATGCCCGCGACCGCAAGCGCAAGGGCAAGCCAATCTCGCCGATCGCATTGGAGGCCGTCCAACGGTACGACGCGCTGTTTGAGATCGAGCGCGACATCAATGGATTGAGCGCCGCAGAACGACTGGCCGCGCGGCAGGAAAAGAGCAAGCCGCTGTTCGATGACATGCACGCGTGGCTGAAACGGGAGCGCGCCTCGCTCAGCAAATCGTCCGAGGTGATCGAGCCGATCGATTACATGCTGAAGCGCTGGGATGGCTTTGCCCGTTTCCTCGACGATGGCCGGATTTGTCTCACGAACAATGCGGCCGAGCGCGCGCTGAGAGGAATTGCCCTCGGGCGTCGAAACTGGACCTTCGCCGGCTCCCAGCGTGGGGCCGATCGTGCCGCCATCATGCTCTCCGTCATCACGACTTGCCGTCTCAACGACGTCGACCCAAAGGCGTGGCTCGCCGATGTGTTTAGCCGCATCGCCGATCTTCCCGTCTCCCGCCTGCACGAACTGCTGCCGTGGCAATGGAAGACACACAAAGGGACGGCTATTGCGGCGGCCGCGTAAACAGCTCCCGGAACAATGCTTCCGAACGCGCCAAGCCTTCATCGGTCAGGATCAATGACTTCGACTTGTTGACTGGGTCGCCGATCAAGCCCTTCTTGTGAAGCCGATCCGTCGTTGCCCAGTCGAAGCCCTTCCAGGCACAGCGTTCGTTATGCAGCGTCAGCCATAGCAGCGCCAAAACCGCATCGTCGATCTTGTCCTCATCGATCTCCATGAACCCACGTTACCACGCGCGGCGCTCAAAATCCTGCGGCCCTGCTCGGATGGATACCTTATTCGTAACTATGTTTACGGCTGAGACGACAGAATCCATCCTTCCGGAGACTTGACTCCAATCTGGATCGAACCCCGGCTCATCGAACATCCATACGGCTGCTGCTGCGCAGAATCCCGCCATCGCCGGGAAGGAATTGAATATATCTCTACCCTCTGTAATACGCTTCTTATCACCTTGATCGTTCTCCGACTCGATGCGGGAGAAGCGTGACATTGCTCTGTCTATGCTTGTGAGGAGGGAGAGTGTTTTAATAAACAACTCGAGGAAATTGCCGTGAGCGGTGGCGTCAATGGCATCCATGCGGGCAAAATCCTCGGATATTTTATCTCGCAGATCTACCTCGGCTTTGCGGGAGCTGAAAATGATGAAGAGCTCTATTACAGCTTGGCTCTGATACTGAGAGTGCTGACGTCTCCGCCGCTTATCATCTTTGGAAAAGATCTCGACATCATCGCCGATCTTTCTCTTAACGTCCCTAATAATCTGGCTGTAAACAGTCTCAAGTTGCCGTCCGATTTCCCAAGGAACCTGACCGGTATTAAGGACGAGCGTACGGTAAATAAGAGAGTTAACCGCTTTTGCGATCCAAAATTCAACACGGATAGGATTCTCTCCTATCCCTATTCCACTTTCGATAGCCTCCTTCAAAGCAGTCGTACGCTGCATGCCATCGATGATGGAAAGCGTATCTTCCTTGGTTTCCCTTAAAGAAATAGAAAGTTGTCGATCTCGGAAGTAGCAGCAAGAGTCTTGTACTCATCCTCGTCTGCCAAGTAACCAACTACCACCGGTGGAAGAACTGCTCCTCGAGCGACATCGTCGACCATGCGTTGTCTGATGGTCTGTGCAGTTTTTGTTGTAAGTTTGCTGCGCTGCCCATCGATCCCACCCTTATTGGAATATGCCCCTTCAACAATATCGAGGTAGCTCTTGACAGTGAGAACAGTCATTACAGACAGGCATTCCACTCTCTTATCTTCAATAAGGCTAAACATTTTCGTAGACATCGAATTAACATGCTCCGTGGAATCGCCGTTGTTTTTTCGTAGAGCTTGTAACCAAAAATTGCTAGCCCTGAAGAAATCGCACGGATTGAGGGTGCTCGGTAGCTTCGGGCTGTTTACCGCTCCGGTCACCTGGTTTGCCCTTCGTCCGGCCATTCTGCCGCTTCTGGACTCGGGGTTCCTCCTACGACCCGACATCCGGCTTCACCCCGGGGCAGGGTCGGTTTCTCAGACACATGATCGGTGAGTGGGTTTTCCGTCTGGTCGACGGTCATTCCGTCCAGGGTGCTCTGGCGGAACAGCGGACGTTCGGTGTCTGTGCCGAGGAGGTATTTTTGCTGGCGGAGTAGGAGGGTTTACGCGCTGTCCTGCCGGACATCTCCCCACAAAGGGGGGATTGCGCTGGGCTCGCCATTGACGGGCCGCTCCGCGTTTTCTCAACACTCAGCGCCGAGTTTTGGCGTCTGCGGACCTACCGCCCCGGCCGCCCCGTCTTCCCCTTGGTCCGACCCTTCTGCCGCTTCTCGTCCGCCGGGTCCTCATAGGACCCGACACCCGGCTTCGCTCGCGTGAGAATCGGCTTGTCCGGCACATGGCCGATCACCGGCTTTTCCGTCCGGCCGACGGTCATTTCGTCGAGGGTGTTCCGGCGGAACAGCGACTGGTCCGAGCCGGCAGGTGTGGCGACGTCGCGGCCCATGTCGTCGAGGTGGGGTTTCTGGAAGAGTGACTTGTCGTCGGTGGACTTGGATCCTCGGGTGGAGCCCGAGGATGACGTCGAGGAGGCGGACCGCTTGCCACCCTCCTGCGACCGTGCCTCTTCCCGTGCCATCGGGTCGTCCATCGCTGCAAGTTCGGCGGCCTTGAGGCGTTTGATTTCGTCGCGCAGGCGGGCGGCCTTTTCGAAGTCGAGGTCGGCGGCGGCGTCGCGCATCGCTTTTTCCAGCGCGTTGAGGTGCGCCTGCAGGTTGTTGCCGACGAGGTGGCCGCCGTCTGCAAAGCCCTTGCCGGCGACGCCGGAGATGTCGGCGCGGACGTGGTCCTTCTCGTAGACGCTGTCGAGGATGTCGGAGATCTTTGCCTTCACCGATTCAGGCGTGATGCCGTTGGCCTCGTTATAGGCCATCTGCTTTTCACGGCGGCGGCTGGTTTCGTCCATGGCGCGCTGCATCGAGCCGGTGATCTGGTCGGCGTAGAGAATAACCTTGCCGTCGACGTTACGGGCGGCGCGGCCGATGGTCTGCACCAGCGAGGTCTCGGAGCGCAGGAAGCCTTCCTTGTCGGCGTCGAGAATGGCGACGAAGCCGCATTCGGGAATGTCGAGACCTTCACGCAGAAGGTTGATACCCACTAGCACGTCGAAAGCACCCAAGCGAAGATCGCGGATGATCTCGATGCGCTCCAGCGTGTCGATGTCGGAGTGCATGTAGCGCACGCGAATGCCCTGTTCGTGCAGGTATTCGGTGAGGTCCTCGGCCATGCGCTTGGTGAGCACGGTGACCAGCGTGCGGTAGCCGGCAGCGGCCGTCTCGCGGATTTCGCCAAGCACGTCGTCGACCTGGGTCTTGGCCGAGCGCACTTCGACCGGCGGGTCGATCAGGCCGGTCGGGCGGATGACCTGTTCGGCAAAGACCCCGCCGGACTGTTCCAGTTCCCACGAGCCGGGCGTCGCCGAAACGGCGATCGTATCAGGGCGCATCGCGTCCCATTCCTCGAAGCGCAGCGGGCGGTTGTCCATGCAGGAGGGCAGGCGGAAGCCGTATTCGGCCAGAGTCGCCTTGCGGCGGAAGTCGCCGCGATACATGCCGCCGATCTGGCTGACGGAAACGTGGCTCTCGTCGATGAACAGCAGCGCATTGTCGGGGATATATTCGAACAGCGTCGGCGGCGGCTCGCCGGGATTGCGGCCGGTCAAATAGCGCGAATAGTTCTCGATGCCGGCGCAGGAGCCTGTCGCCTCGAGCATCTCGATGTCGTAGCGGGTGCGTTGCTCCAGTCGCTGGGCTTCGAGCAGGCGGCCGCCTTTTTCGAGTTCCGCGAGGCGATGCACCAACTCTTCCTTGATCGCCTTGATCGCGCCGTTCAGCGTCGGGCGCGGGGTGACATAGTGCGAGTTGGCGTAGATTTTCACCGACTTCAGGTCGCCGGTCTTCTGGCCGGTGAGCGGATCGAACTCGGTGATGGCGTCGATCTCGTCGCCGAACATGGAGATGCGCCAGGCCGCATCTTCCAGGTGGGCCGGGAAGATCTCGATGGTGTCGCCGCGCACACGGAACGAGCCGCGCTGGAAGTCCATGTCGCGGCGCTTGTACTGCTGCGCCACCAGGTCGGCGAGCAGCTGCCGCTGGTCGAGCCGGTCGCCGACGCTCATCTGGAAGGTCATGGCGGTATAGGTCTCGACCGAGCCGATACCGTAGATGCAGGAGACCGAGGCGACGATGATGCAGTCGTCGCGCTCCAGCAGCGAGCGGGTGGCCGAGTGGCGCATGCGGTCGATCTGTTCGTTGATCGAGGATTCCTTCTCGATGAAGGTATCCGACCGCGGCACATAGGCTTCCGGCTGGTAATAGTCGTAGTAGGAGACGAAGTACTCGACCGCGTTGTCCGGGAAGAAGTTCTTGAACTCGGAATAGAGCTGGGCGGCGAGCGTCTTGTTGGGCGCGAGGATCACGGCGGGGCGCTGCGTCGCCTCGATCACCTTGGCCATGGTGAAGGTCTTGCCCGAGCCGGTGACGCCGAGCAGCACCTGGCTGCGCTCGCCGGAGTTCAGGCCCTCGACCAGATCGGCGATCGCCGTTGGCTGGTCGCCGGCCGGCTGGTAGTCCGACGCCATGCGGATTTCGACGCCGCCCTCGGATTTCGGTGGGCGGGCAGGGCGATGCGGCGTCCAGAGCTTGCCGTCCTTGAACAGCGGGTTGCCGCTCTCGATCAGCGCCGAAAGCGCCTCGACGGTGGCGGTGACGCCCGAGGTGGAGGTCAGCTTGGCGGCATCTTCCAGCGAGACGTCGAGGCCGGCCACCGGATTGAGGCCGGCGGCGGCGCGGGTCTTCGGGTCGGTCGAACCGCCCATGGAGGTGCCGCGCGCCGACTTGCTGCCAACGATCTCGACCTTGCCTTTCTTGCCCGCCTTCTTCGGCCCCGCCTCGTCATCGGCGCCCGCTGCCTTGCGCGCCGCCTTGGAGGCGGCGATCTCCACCGTCTTGCGGTGCTTGCCGGCCTTGGAGGCGATCTGGCGCTGGGTTTCGAAGGCCGAGGCTTCCGCGTCCGCCTCAAGCTGCTTCACCCAGTCGGAAACATTGCCGGATAGAGGCGTGCCTGACAAAGGCGCCTGCGGCGCTTCTTCGAAACCGGACGGGGTGGAGGGCTTCGGCGGGGCATTCTTCGGAGCTTTGGTCATGGCGGGGAATATGGAGAGAGTCCGGCGGAAAGTGAAGAGGCGAGGGAGTACAAAAGGGCAACATTTCGCCCCGGGTTGCCGAAGTCGATTCCGGCGCCGTTTGCGCCTTGAATCGCGGGCTTCAACCGAGGCGGGTCGGATTCCTGTCGCATTGTAACCCTTACGGTTGCGGGCCTGACGCAGCGTTACCCCGATTGGGCGAGAAGACAGCCAAGCCTGCCGCGTGATAACAATAGTTCTTTGGAGGGTGCCATGTTCTGCTTGCGTGGTGCCGCACTTGGGCTTTGTGCCGTGGTCCTTGGTCCGATGTCCCTGTTTGCCGCCGAACCGGTCGGCAAGGCAGTGGAGATCCGGACAGCGGTCAACGGTGCGCGGGGTGCGATTGCGGTCAGAGACCCTGTCTACAAGAACGAACGGATATCGACATCGAAGTCCGGGCTCGGGCAGTTTGTCTTCGAGGACGGCACCAAGCTTGCCGTCGGCTGGGGGTCTTCCGTCGTCATCGACAAGTTCGTCTATGACGACAAGAAGTCGGTGAAGAAGCTGACCATCATGGCCGCCAAGGGCACGTTCCGCTGGATCAGCGGCAAATCCGGCCATTCCGCCTATGAAATCGTTACGCCGGCCGGCACCATCGGGGTGCGCGGCACCGCCTTCGACTTCTTTGTCGGCCCGGATGGCACCACCGCTGTGGTGCTGCTCAGCGGCGCGGCGGATTTCTGCGGTCCAGGCGGCTGCCGGCAGCTGACGCAGCGCTGCGATTGCGTTGTCGCCAAGCCTGGCCGGAGGGCCACCGAACCGAAACGGGTCAGCCGCACGACGTTGAAATCCCTGGGCAATGCCCAGGCGCTGCCGTTCCTCTCCGGAGGTCAACGCCTGTCCGGAGCGATCGGCTGGGTGGGCGGCGGTTGCGGGCTGCGCGCGGCGCAGTTCGAGGGCACCACCCGTACCATCCCAGAGCAACCGGCTCGCGTTGAAGAAAAGCCGCGTGAAGAGAAGCCGCCGCCGGAAGAAAAGCCCCGGGATCCGGGCCCGCAGCCGGAGAACCCCGGCGATCCCGGACCGCAGCCCCAGAACCCGGGCGATCCCGGCCCGCAGCCGCAAAACCCGGGTGATCCCGGACCGCAGCCCCAGAACCCGGGCGATCCCGGCCCGCAGCCGAACAACCCCGGCGACCCAGGACCGCAAGACGGCGGTGGCGGCGATCAACCGAGCCAGGATCAGGGGACGCAGGATCAGGCCCCAAGCCACGATTGAAGGGGCGGCGAAGGCTTTGCTGGCGCGCGCCTGATCTCAAAGCCGAGCCGGTGCGCCTCGCCGCCTTCCTCTGGCGAGCCGTGTTTCTTGAAAACTTCTCTGAATCAGAAGGCTGCGGTCGTTTCCGCATGTGCTCTGTGAGGTGGCTTTCGGCTGCCGTTGGCAAGCTCATTCGGCAGGACGCTTGGTATTCTCGTCGGTGGTCTGGGCGAAATGGTCGGCGCGGCGGCCGATCCGGGCGTAGAAACCGGCGAGTGCCGGCGTCAGTGCCGCTGCCTTCAGCTTGGCGGCGTTGACGATGCTGCGGCTGGTCTGCGTCCGAGCGCCGAGTGCGGCGACCAGCCGATCGTGCAGGCCGCGCAGATCCGCGAAGGCGGGCGAGGCAGCGAGGTTTTGGTCGCCGGCGACGGCATAGACCCGCGTTCGCGTTGTCTTGCCCTTGAGCCCGAGGGAGCCGGCGTCGAGCATGGCATGGTCCGGCAGAGCCTGGGCGGTCGCCTCGGACACCAGAATGTCGATGTTGACGTCCTTGCAGGCCGCTTCGATGCGCGCGGCGATGTTCACGGTGTCGCCGACGGCGGAATAGTTGAACCGCGTCTCGGCGCCCATGTTGCCGACGCAGGCAAGCCCGGTGTGGATGCCGATGCCGATGCGCACTTCCTGATCGGCGCCGAAGCCGAAGGCATTGTCGGCGTTCAGCCGTGCCAGCGTCTCGCGCATGCCAAGCGCAGCACGCACTGCCTTTTGCGGATGGTTGGCGACGTCGACCGGCGCATTCCAGAAGGCCATGATCGAATCGCCGATGAACTTGTCGAGCGTGCCCTCGTTGGCCAGCACATGCCGGCTCAGCGCATCGAGCAGCGTGTTGAGAAAGGCGACGACCTCGGTCGGCGTCATGCGCTCGCTCATTTCGGTGAAGCTGCGCACGTCGACGAACATCACGGTGAGCTCGCGATCGTCGCCGCCGAGGCTGAGGGCATTGCGCGTATGCTCGATGCGGTAGAGCAGCGACGGCGAGAGATAGCGGCCGAAGGCCTGCCGCACCTCGCGGCGTTCGCGATCGGTCACCAGGAAGCGGTAGGCAGTGGCCGCGAAATGGGTGATCGAGGCGGCGAGGATCGGCGCCAGCGGATCGAAAAGCCGTCCGCCATAGTAGAAGGCGATCCAGGAGGCGACGAGCGCCAGCGCCGTCACCGCCATGCCGCAGACGAGTGCGACCACGGGGCTGACGAAGGTGGTGAGCAGCACCAGCAGCGTTCCGGCGAGCGCGATCGAGAGGATTTCGAGCCCGTTCGCCCAATCCGGGCGCGAAAGATAGCGACCCGACAGGATCTGCTCGACGATCTGCGCGTGGATCGAAACACCGGGCACGTTCTGGCCGAGCGCGGTGGTGCGCACATCCTGCAGTCCGGCCGCCGAAGTGCCGATAAAGACGATGCTGCCTTCGATGCCGGCGCGGATATCCGGCGAAGGCTCGCCGTCAGCGAGAATGCGGCGCGCCGAGATATAGCGTTCCGTCGTGTCCGGTGTGACATAGAGCCAGACCTCGCCGGTCGACATCAGCGGTACGACGAAGTCGCCGATCTTGACGGCGGTCAGCGTGTTGGCGACGTCTGGTGCGGCCGCCAGGACATAAGTCGAAGCGCCCTGGGCCACCCGCAGGGCCTCCATGGCCAGGCTCGGATAGAACTGCTGGCCGTCGCTGAGGAATAGCGGGGCGGTGCGCACCACCGCCGAGGACGAGCCGGGATTGAGGCTGATGTGGCCGAGGCCGGCGGCATTGGCCTCGAGCTGCGGCCTGAGCGGCGTCGCGGCCCGCAGGCGTGGCGGCGCTTCGTTGGCGCTTTCGCCGGTCAGGGCAAAGCCGGCCTTGACCGGCGGCAGGTAGCTGCCCTCGTTGGTCAGGCCGAAGCCGAGAACCACGGGCTTGTCGCGGATCGCCTCGGCGAAGATCTCGTCATTGTCCGGCAGGGCGGCAAGGAAGGACGGATCGACGCCGCCGACATCGCGCACCACCGTGCGCGGCGACAATCTGTCCGGCTCGGCAAAGAGCACGTCGAAGGCGATCGCGGCCGCACCCATCTCGCTCAAGCGGTCGGTCAGCTTCGCCAGCCGATCGCGCGGCCAGGGCCATTGGCCGAGCTCGCGCAGCGACGCCTCGTCGATGTCGATAATCTTGACCGGCATGGGCTCGAAGCGGCGCGGCGCAATGCGCTGGTATTCGTCGAAGGTGACGTCGCGCGCCTGGCGCAGCAACTGCGGATCCTGGGCGCGCAGAATGGTGAAGAACGCCACCACCGTCATGCCGATCAGAACCCCGAACAGTTGCGATCGTGTCATGGCGGCCTACGGAACCATGGGCAGGCCCGCCTTGACGAGCCCGTCATTGAAATGCGCGTGGTCGGTAGGATCGACATAGGCGGTAAAGAAGCGCCAGTAGCGCGGCACGTCGTTCGGTGCGTTGGCGATCGCTTCCGGAAGAAGCTTGCGCGCCTCATCGATGCGGTCGAGCTGGCCGAGACAGGTGATCAGCATCACCAGGTTGAAATAGGTGCGGCGCAAGAGCAGCGCCCGTTCGGCGCAGCGCAGGGCTTCGTCGTAGTTGCCGAGATGGTAGTGGGCGAGCGCCATGCGGTTGAGGAAGAGATAGGTGAGCGGATCGTGCGGGCTCAGCCGCAGCGCCTTGTGCAGCGGGTCCAGCGCCTCGGCGAAGCGGCCGATATAGATGCGCGCCCAGCCGAGCGCCATGTGGGCGAGCGCGAAGTTGGAGTTGATGTCGATCGCCTGTTGCGCTTCCTCGACCGCGGCGTGCGGCCGCTGGGCCGCGAAGTTGGCGAGACACATGACATAGTGACAATAGGGGTCGTGATCGTCGATCACCACCGCGCGCGCGGCCTCCGCCTGCAGCTCGGCGCTGTCGCGGTCGATGTCCTTGCTGAAGCCGAAGAAGCAGCGGGCAAAGAGCGAGCGGGCGAGCATCATGTGCGCGCGGCCGAATTCCTGATCGAGGGCGATGGCGCGGCGCTGCCATTCGATCGCCTCGTCGAAATGCGCGGCGGAATCCTGCGCGTTGTGCAGCAGGGTGCCGCGCATGTGGCATTCATAGGCGCCGAGATTGTCGGTGCCCCGCAATTGCGCGCGCCGGTTTTCGCCGATCAGGATCTCCGGCTCGATTGCCGCGACCACATGCTGGGTGATTTCGTCCTGAATGGCGAAGAGGTCGGCGAATTCACGCTCGTAGCGCTGTGCCCAGAGGTGGTTGCCGGTCTCGGCCTCGATCAGCTGGCCGGTAACGCGCACGCGGGAGCCGGACCGGCGCACGCTGCCTTCGACGATGTAGCGCACGCCGAGATCCCGGCCGATCTGTTTGACGTCGACGGCGCGGCCCTTGTAGGCGAAGGAAGAGTTGCGCGCGATGACGAAGAACCAGCGGTAAAGCGACAGTGCGGTGATGATGTCCTCAGTCAGTCCGTCGGCGAAGAAATCCTGCTCGGGATCGCCGGACATGTTGACGAAGGGCAGCACCGCAATCGATGGCTTGTCGGGCAGGGAAAGCGGCATGCCGGGCAAGTCGCCGCCCGCCGGGTTCTCGCGCCACTCGACGCGGTGGACCAAGACCGGACGCGGTATGTTCTTCAGCGCGCGCTCGCCGAGGCGCTGCATCGGAAACTCGAGTTTGCCTTCGATCTGGTCGTGGAGCGCGCCGGAAATGCAGATGTCGTTCGGCTGCGCCACCTGCTGGAGCCGGGCGGCGACATTGACCCCGTCGCCGAGCAGATTGCCGCCGTCGACAACCACGTCGCCGAGATTGAGGCCGATGCGGAACTCCATGCGCCGTTCTGGCGGTAGGTCGGCATTGCGGCGCTGAAGGGTTCGCTGGATGGCGACCGCCGCCCGCACAGCCTGCACGGCGCTCTGGAATTCCGCGACCAGGCTGTCGCCGGCCGCGCCGAAGACGCGGCCCCCGTGCTCCGCAGCAAGGCCGGAAATCGTCTCGCAGTAGGTGGCCAGGG
Organism: Ensifer sp. SL37; assembly: GCF_026672675.1. NCBI lineage: Bacteria > Pseudomonadati > Pseudomonadota > Alphaproteobacteria > Hyphomicrobiales > Rhizobiaceae > Ensifer > Ensifer sp. SL37. The sequence goes on from NZ_JAPPRN010000006.1 coordinate 3,340,457, forward strand.
TCGCAAGCGTGCCTTCCTCGTCGGTCGCGACAAGGCGACTGTAACCAGCGACATCGGCAGCAAGGATCACGGCGAGCTTCCGTTCCAAGGCGGCGGGCCCCTCCTGCGGCATCTGGTCAGAAGGAAATTAAGCGTAACTTAAATTAGAAAGTCCGAGAAGCGTAAATCGCCCTGATCGGGCCTGAAGACGCTGCTCAATGCGTAAAAATGCTCCACGCGGCTTCTACGCGAGATTGTACTCGCCGGTGCTTCCGCGGAGCGGCCGATTGTGCAAGGTTCGCGGCCTTCATGCCGCCGCGCTTGGTTCAGGCCGGCAACCTCTATCGCGCTCGGGATCAACAGTGATGGCGCCTTTTTCCATTCGCCGGCTCACCTCCAGTGATGCCGAGGCCTATCGGGCAGTTCGGCTAGACGGCCTGCTGAAGCATCCCGAAGCCTTCGGTTCATCTTACGAGGATGAGGCCAGCCGGCCGATCGAGGTCACAGCGGAACGTCTTGATAGCGGCTTCGTCCTCGGCGCCTTCGATAGCGATGAAAAGCTCATGGGTGTTGCTGGCCTCGCGATCCAGACGGCGACAAAGGCAAAGCACAAGGGGACCCTCTGGGGCATGTACGTCTTGCCGGAGGCACGAGGAACCGGGCTATCGCGTTTGCTCGTCGACGGGATTATCGCCGAAGCGCGGGGCAAGGTGGAGCGGCTGTTGCTGACAGTCATCTCGTCGAACGCCGCTGCCCTCAGCCTCTACCGGAAGGCGGGATTCGTCGAATACGGCCTGGAACAGCGCGCGCTGCGGGTCGACGATGCCTATTTCGACGAGATGTTGATGGCGTTGTCGCTTTAAGCGGCGTGGCGGTCAGCCAGGGAACACGCAGCGGGGTCGACGCGGCGCTGTGCAGCGGTAGGATGGCGCCACCATGCCGCTGATTCGACCCACACGCGAAAGCGACCTTTCTCTTCTGCCCGCCATCGAGCGCTCCTCGGGCGAGGTGTTCCGCACCGTCCCCGAGCTTGCCTGGATTGCCGACGACGACGTGCAATCGGCAGAAGCTCATCGCGAATTCCTGCGCACCGGACTATCGGTGGTAATGGTCGACGCCTCCGATCGGCCGATCGCTTTTCTTTGCGCTACGGTTGCCGACGATGCCATGCACATCTGGCAGCTTGCCGTCGAGGCGGAACGTCAGGGGCAGGGGCTTGGGCGCACGCTGATGCTGGCGGCAATCGCGCATGCGCGCGTGACGTCATGCGCCGCCGTCACGCTGACGACGTTCCGCGATCTTGCCTGGAACGAGCACTTCTATCGCAAGCTCGGCTTTGTGGCGCTCGATGCGGGCGAACTCGATCCGCGTCTTGCCGAAATCCTTGCCAACGAGGCTGCGCACGGGCTGCCGGCAGAGCGGCGCTGTGCCATGCGGCTGAAGCTCGCTTGAGGGCGCAAGCCAGCATTCCGGAAAGCCGGCGCTGAAAGAAGCTCGCTCGGGCGCGGTTGTGGCCGCGCTACCGTCTGATGGCGACCACCTGGCCGCGTGCGAACTGCGATACCCTGACGCCGCCGGACTGGTTGCCGCCGATCAGCTGGGCCGTCGATTTCGACAGCATGGACAGGATGCCGACGTGATAGCCGCGGCCGGTGCGCACGACGACGACGTCGCCGGGACGGGCATAGGAGAGCTTCACGGGCGCGCCAAAACGCAGCCAGGAACGGGCGATGCCGAAGCTCTGCGGCGGACTGCGCCCGGCCTTGCGGGCGACCATGCCCATGAAGTGGCCGCACCAGGGGGTGCGGGCAGGGTTGATGCCGAGCGCTGCACGAAGGGTCTTGTTGTTCTTGACCTCGTGCAGGCCCTTGTATTGCTGCGCCTGGGCAAGCATGCCCGCATTGGCGAAATCAGGTGTCAGTAGCGCGACATAGGCAGCCGCAAGAAACGCCAGGACCTTCATGGTCAGGTCTCCTTGACAAGTTGCTTGGTGCGAACGGTCGGGGCGGCCTGGCAATCGCCGGCATGGCACCCGGTTGCTCAACGGTTTCCAATGTTGGGCGGGGAGATATCAGCGGACGCGCGCGTGCAGGCGTTGAAAAACGCCGCATCGGGCACGCCGGCGAACCGCGGCAAAACGCGGAGCCAGCTTCACGGCAACTGCCGTTTCGAAGTGTGGTATTCCCCTGTCTGCCCCGTCGGGCAGCAAAGCTTCATTCACCATGCGCCGGTGCAAAATTGTGGCAAAACCCGTAAAATATTAGGGCAGGGATTGCTAATCGCCGAAATAGCTGATGCGAAACGGCGATTCGCCGCGTCAGACATCAAAAAAATAGTGGGTCGGTGCCTTCCAAGGCAGGTCTTTACGCCGGAGAAGCGGCGGCACTTGCGCGCCTACGGGGCGGCGGCGCATCGTCACAGCGTGATTCGCACGCCGAGGTTCTTCATGTCGTTCACCCTTTCTCCGGCCTATCTCTGGCCCGTTCTTCTGCTCCTGATCTCCAACGTCTTCATGACCTTTGCCTGGTACGGGCACCTGAAGTACACGTCGTCGCCGCTTTACATGGCGATCGTCGCCAGCTGGGGCATTGCCTTCTTCGAATATTGCCTGGCGGTGCCGGCAAACCGCATCGGCCACCAGGTCTATTCGGCGGCCCAGTTGAAGACGATGCAGGAGGTGATCACGCTGATCGTCTTTGCAGCCTTCTCCGTCTTCTGGCTGAAGGAGTCGATCGGCTGGAACCATCTGGTCGGCTTCGCGCTGATCGCGGCCGGTGCTTCCTTCATCTTCAAGGGCTGACGCACCCCCAACGGACACAAAGAAAAAGGCAGGGCGTAAACCCTGCCTTTTCAGCGAAAAGCGGTTTGTCGTCGGCGTCGCGGTAACTACATCACCGCCGCCACGGCCGGGGCCAGATGCGGCCAGACCTCGACTGCGCCGCGATAGATCATGTCGAGCGCGACATAGAGGATGATCACGAGACCGATATAGGCGATCCAGTGATAGCGGTTGAGCAGCCGGGCGATAAAGCCGGCGGCGATGCCCATCATGGCGATCGAAAGCGCAAGGCCGATTACCAGGATCGTCGGATGTTCGCGGGCAGCGCCGGCAACAGCGAGCACGTTGTCGAGCGACATCGAGACGTCGGCGACGACGATCTGGATGGCCGCCTGCATGAAGGTTTTCCTCGGCGCCTCGGAGCCTTGTCCGCTTTCACCCGCCGCGTTTGCTGCCTGCTGTTCGCGAATTTCGCGCCACATCTTCCAGCAGACCCAAAGCAGCAGGATGCCGCCGGCGAGCAGCAGGCCGATGATTTCGAGCAGTTGCACCGTGACGCTGGCGAGCGCGATGCGCAGAACCGTGGCGGCGATGATGCCGACGAGAATGACCTTCTTGCGTTGGTCCGTCGGCAGGCCAGCGGCGGCAAGACCAATCACGACGGCGTTGTCGCCGGCGAGAACGAGGTCAATGACGATGACTTGAAGAAGCGCCGCCAGGCCGGCAGCGGTAAAGATTTCCATGATGCAACAGTCCCCCGACCTGCATATGCGAGATATAGATATGACTAACGGATAAAGCACTGCCGTGCCGCTGGATCAAGACCACTGGACGGAAATCCTCAACGACGGCCCTGCCGCGTCTCAATCGAGAAGATCGAAAGCCCGGTACATCCAGACGAGCTGGTAGGCGACGGCTGCGACGACGAAGACCGCGTGAAAGCGGCGGCTCGGGGTCCAGGCGGCGGCAATGCAGAGCAGGATGTAGGCGGCGTTGCGCGCCGGGTACTCAAAGCCGTAGGACGCGAAATAGGCCTTTCCCTTCAACGCGGTGTCGACGAGATCGACCGCAAAGGCAAGCGCCAGGGCACCAAAGAACCAGGCCCGGCGCGACATGAAGTAGTGTTCGTAGTCGCTGTAGTCGTCGAGCGTCGTTGGAAACAGCATGACGCAGAGAAAGAAGAAGACGCAGCAATAGAGGACGACGAAGAGGTAGACGCTGACATCGATCACCGCCAGCGAATGCAGGTGGAACTCCCACCACCAGAAGTGCACGAGGAAGACGAACATGAACAGGACCCAGCCAAGGTGGATCCAGTAGACGCGCGTCTTGCCGGGATGCTGGACGAAGAGTGCAATGCCGCTCAAGAGCCGAGCGAGGCTCAGGCTGACGATCATGCCCATGACGACGCGGATATGCGAGAAGATCTCCGGGTCGGTATGGGCAGGCTCCATACGCCGCGCTCCTATTCTTCCGCCGGCACCGGCTTCGGTTTGCCGTTCTCGTCGAGCGCGACCATCACGAAGATCGCGTCCGTCACCTTTTCCATCAGATGCGAGAGATAACGCTGCGCCCAGGCTTCGACCTTGAGCGTCATCGAGGTGCGGCCAACCTTGACCACGTCCGTATAGATGCAGAGCGTGTCGCCGATCTTGACGGGCAGCGCGAAGGCCATTTCCTTGACCGCCGCCGTCACGACGCGGCCGCGGGCGCGTTCTGCCGCGCGGATGCCGCAGGACAGGTCCATCTGCGCCATCACCCAGCCGCCGAAGATGTCGCCCGCCGCATTGGCATCGCCCGGCATGGCGAGCGTGCGCAAGGTGAGTTCGCCGGTCGGTCTCGTCTGTTCGGTCATGCAGCCTGTCTCCCTGTTGGAGACAAGATGTAACCCGAGCGCGCTTGCGGAGGGAAGACCCCGCTGCCGCACAAATGCTGGCAACGTCCTTGAGGTGCCGGCTCGTTATACTTTCGCAGGGGGTGAATGAGGAATGCCAAATTTAGGGGTTCCTCGTTAGGGGCTTTGCAAAGACCTCATCCTAACCTGCAGGCTCTGGGAGTGCCTGCCGGCTATGCCGCGGCAGCCAGGATTTGGGGCGGCGCGGGGAGCGCCGAGGGGCAGGGGATTGGCAATGAAGAAATTCAGGATTTCGGCGCGTCTCTACGCGCTGGTGGCATTTGCGCTTTTGACCATGGCGGCGGCGCTGACCTTCGGTCTGTTCCAGGCGCAGGAAAAGCTCGTCGGCGAACGAAAGGCGATGCTTGCGGCGATGGACGAGAACGCGATCGCCGTGTTCGACGCCTATCACAAGCTGGAAGTGGCCGGCACGCTGCCGCGCGAGGAGGCGCAGAAGCGCGCGCTCGAAGCGATCAAGGCGATGCGCTACCAGGGCAGCGGCTATTTCTGGGTCAACGACATGCATCCGACCATGATCATGCATCCGATCAAGCCGGAGCTCGACGGCAAGGACCTCACCGAAAACAAGGATCCCAACGGCAAGCAGCTCTTCGTCGAGTTCGTAAAGACCGTCGAAAAGAGCGGCCAGGGTTTCGTCGACTACTACTGGCCGAAGCCCGGTGCCGACGCGCCGGTGCTGAAGTATTCGCACGTTGCCGGCTTCAAGCCCTGGGGCTGGGTGGTCGGGACCGGCGTCTATGCCGACGACCTGGCGGCGATGTTCCGCGACCGCGCCTGGCAGGTTGCCGGCATTCTTGCCGCCGCCGCTCTTGCCATCCTGATGGCGGCACTGGCGATCGTGCGCAGCGTCGTCAAGCCGGTCGAAAAGCTGAAGGCCTCGATGCGGGCGATCGCCGACGAAGATCTGTCCTCGGAGGTGCCGGAAACCGACCGTGGCGACGAGATCGGCCAGATGGCCAAGGTCCTCGTTGTCCTGCGTGACTCGGTGCGCGAACGGCTGGAGTTGCGCTCGCGTGAGGCAGAACAGCAGGAGCGACTGAGTTCCGAGCGGCGCGGCAACGAGCAGCGCCAGCGGGCGACGGCTGAGGCGCAGGCCGAGACGATGGAAACCGTTGGTGCGGCGCTCGAACTCCTGGCGAGTGGCGACCTCACCGCCGAGATCAGCCATATCGCGCCGGAATACGGCAAGCTGCGGGACGACTTCAACACGGCCGTCGCAGCCCTTCGCGATGTCATCGGCTCGATCTCGCATTCGACCGAGATCGTCACCGCCAGCGCCGGCGATATTTCCGAAGCGGCAAACAATCTTTCCCGCCGGACGGAGCAGCAGGCAGCCGCCCTTGAAGAGACGGCCGCGGCACTGGACGAAATCACCTCGACAGTTCGCCATGCCTCCGAACGGGCAAACGAAGCGCGTGAGATGGTCGACCGGACCAGGACCAGCGCCGCAAAGTCCGGCGGCATCGTGCGCAATGCCATCGACGCCATGGGGCGGATCGAAAGCTCGTCCGGCCGCATCGGCCAGATCATCGGCGTCATCGACGAGATCGCCTTCCAGACGAATCTGCTGGCGCTCAACGCCGGGGTCGAGGCAGCGCGCGCCGGCGAGGCGGGCCGCGGCTTTGCCGTCGTCGCACAGGAAGTGCGCGAGTTGGCGCAGCGTTCGGCCGGAGCCGCCAAGGAGATCAAGGAACTGATCGGCGCCTCGGTGCGCGAGGTCGGCGCCGGCGTCGATCTGGTTCGCTCCACAGGCGAGGCGCTCTCGGAGATCGAGGCGCAGGTCAACCGGGTCAACGAGCAGGTGGCCTCGATCGCCACGGCTGCGCGCGAGCAGGCGACCGGGCTGCAGGAGGTCAATGTCGCCGTCAACAGCATGGACCAGATGACCCAGCAGAACGCGGCGATGGTGGAGGAAACGACGGCGGCGAGCCAGACGCTGGCGGCCGAAAGCCGCGAGCTGAAGTCGCTGCTGACGAAGTTCCGGCTGCAGCCTTCAGGCTCGCACGCGGGTTACGGCCGCGCCGCCTGACGCCTCAGGTTTGTCGATTGCGACCCGCGCGCGACGCCGCGCGGGTTTTTCATTCGGGGTCGGCCGCAATGCTGTCGCAAGGATACGCGTTTAGGTGCCGCCGTCGTCACACCGGTTGTCGTGCACGGAGACATTCTCCGTCTTGACCTCAGCACCGCCGGGGATAGATACGCGAGAGGCGGGAGGTGTTCGACGGGGCGTCGCTCCGGTTGCCGGCCGCTGCACCAGAGGGGACACCATGGCACTTCTCAAACTACTTCTGACCCGGCCGATCGCGCTGATGATGCTGGCGCTCGGGTTTCTTTCCGCCTGTACCGTCGTCGTCGACGAGCCGCGGCCGGGGCCGAGGCCCACGCGCCCGCAGGCCTGCACGATGGAATATGCGCCGGTTTGTGGCGAGCGCGGCAATCGTATGCGCAGCTTCCCGAATTCCTGCCAGGCGCGCGCTGACGGCTTCAACGTCATCCACCGCGGCGAGTGCCGTCCGGACTATCGCCCGCCGGATCGCGAGCCGCAGGCCTGCACGATGGAATACAATCCGGTGTGCGGCCAGCGCGGCCGCCGCACGCAGACCTTCTCGAACGCCTGCCAGGCGCGTTCCGAGGGCTTCCAGGTGATCGGCCGCGGCGAATGCCGCAGGGAGGACGACCGTCCATCCGAGGGCCAGTTCTGCACCCGCGAATATGCCCCGGTCTGCGGCCAGCGTGGCAGCCGCATCGAAACCTTCTCCAACGCCTGCGAGGCGGGTGGTGCCGGTTTCCAGATCGTCCATCGCGGCGAGTGCCGCTAAGGCCCAAGCGATCACGCCTTCAGCATGCGAGCCCGCGTCCGACGAGGACGCGGGCTCTTTTTTGTCGGTATGGATGGACCATTCGCAGCGCGGACACCCCATTTCCAGCGGTTGGCGCGCAAGCCTTCGTTTACCGTATTTGAATAAAATGCCAGGCAAATTAGGCTTTTTGTCCGCTGTGCCCGGTTTGCGACACAGGCAAAAGGCAGCAATTGCAGGTGCTGTAGCAACCATTGCGTGCCAATTGAACGCGGTGGCGGCGGCAGGGGCAGCGGGGCGATGACGGTGGTCTTTTTCGGGCCGCCTGGAGGAAGGCGCAGTTCGGTATGGCCTATGTTACTCGTCTCCATCGCCCGCTGACGGCGCTCGTTCTTTCGTTTTCGCTCGTCACCTGCTCGACCGATGACGCGCTTTCGCCGCCCGGCCGCATCGATGGCGGGGCGCGGGTCGGGTCGATCGGGCCGGTTCCTGTCGATGCCGTGCCGGCAGAGGAGGTGGCCGCCTATCCGGCCGCCACGCAGCGTTCGACCTTCCAGACCAATCCGCAGCACGCGGCGCCTCAGCAGACGCGCCGCGCGCTTCCGATGCTCGATAGCGACGAGGCGGTGGCGACGGGCGCGCAGCCGGCAAGCGCCGGCTTGAGCGCTATTCCCCAAGAGGGCGTCAACATGGATGCGATGCTCGGCGTGGAGCAGCCGGTGGTGGGGCTTGCGGAGGAGCAGAGCAACGACATTGCCGAGGGCAATGCCAGCCAGCCGGTGGTCGGCGGCATTGGTGACGAGAATGTGCGCCAGCTCGGCGGCGTAAACAGCGCCGCGCCGGCCGAAGCGAACCTTGGCTATGACCCGGATCTGCCGCCGCTGTCGCCGGACAAGATGGCCGCCGAACAGGCGCAGCGCGCCCGCGCCATGGAACAGCAGCGCCTTCAGCGCACGCAGGAGCCGCAGCAGGTCGCCTTCCTGCCGCGCGCCAACAATCCGATGTCGACGCCCGAATATACCGGCGCGATGCCCGGTTCCGAGATTGCTTGCCGCCAGCGCCTGAAAAAGCTCGGCGTCACCTTCAGCGACATTCCGCGCATCAGCAACGGTCCGTCCTGCGGCATCGACTATCCGATCGAACTCAGCGGGCTGTCCGGCGGCATCGGTGTGAAGCCGGCGGTCAAGCTCAATTGCGAGGTGACCGAGGCTTTCGCGAAGTGGGTGAAGTACGAACTCGCCCCGTCGTCACGCTACCGCTACTGGTCCGGCATCAAGACGATCAAGCCGCTTGGCGGCTACTCCTGCCGTACGATGAATTCGCGTCGCGGCAATCCGATGTCGGAACATGCGCGCGGCAACGCCATCGATGTCGGCAAGTTCGTGCTGAAGAACGGCAAGGAAATCGACGTGCGCAAGAAGGGCTTCTTCGCCTTCCGCGAGAAGGCATTGCTGAAGGCCGTGCGTTCCGACAGCTGCAAGTACTTCAACACCGTGCTCGGCCCGGGCAGCGACCCCTTCCACAAGGACCATTTCCACTTCGACCTGAGGACGCGCAAGACCGGCTATCGGCACTGCGATTAGGTGTTCAGCCGGTTGGCACCAGTGGTTCCCGGCTGCCGGCTATCGAAGCTCGGAAGCCGGCAAAAAAAGAGGCCGGCGGGGAGGCCGGCCCAACGACCGGAGCAAAAGGGGGAGGCTCCGGCCTGCAAATCACGAGCGCAAATCAAAGGGCGATGTTGCGGCCCGCGCGTTGCAAACTGATCGAAGAGCGTCACGGTTTCGTGACAGCTGGGCGTGATTGCTGTGGTCGGCCGAACAAATCCTGCGCCGGCTTTCGTTCGAGTGCGTTCCTGGCTGGCTGTCGGCGAAGATCTCCGAATCGACCTGATTCCTTAAATAAGTAGTATTATACTTTAGGTTTTACTCGTCCGGGTCGCGTTCCGATCGGTTGCCCCAAATATGGCGATTCCCGGCATTTTCGGATCCAATTGTAACAGACTGAATTTTCTATATGTTTTTCTGCATATGAGAAAACCTCGGGTTGGCGAGGCCGTGCCGATCTCTCCGTTTCGTCTGGTTTTGTAATAAGTAATACGATATTATATTATTTCGTATAACAATCTTGGATAGTGTCTGGTTGGCCGCTACAAGCATTGGGGGCCCTACTCACTCCTTGACGCCACAGGAGGACGAAATGGGAACGGTCATGCAATTTCCGGGGATGCGCAGCGATATGGCTGTGCATGCCGCCGAAGTTTCTAAAATCCTCAGGACACTTGCCAACCGCAACAGGTTGCTGATCGTGAGCGCGCTGCTCGAAGGCGAGCATTCTGTCGCGGCGCTCGAGGAAATGCTGGGCATTCGCCAGCCCACGCTTTCACAGCAATTGACGGTGTTGCGGGATGCCGGCATTGTCGCGACCCGTCGGCAGGCCAAGCAGGTTTTCTATCGGCTCAGCCACGACAAGGTGGCGCGCCTCGTCGGCTCGCTCTATCAGATCTTCTGTCGAGATGGTTCAAAAGCATGAATGAATACGGGAATGCGCTGGCAGGCGGGCTGTTGATTGGCCTGTCGGCGGCGATCCTGATGGTGGCCACTGGCCGGGTGGCCGGCATCAGTGGCATCGCAGGGCGCCTGCTGCAGGGCGTACAGGCTTCGTCGGGCGCATTGTTCGTACTGGGGCTGATTGCCGGACCGGTGTTGTACCGCCTCATTTTCGATGCCTGGCCGTCGGTGACTGTGACGGCCTCCTGGCCGCTTCTCGTGGTTGGGGGCCTGCTGGTGGGCTTCGGCTCGCGCATGGGCTCGGGCTGCACCAGCGGTCATGGCGTTGTCGGGCTTGCAAGGCTGTCGCGCCGATCGATCGCCGCGGTCGCCACCTTCATGGGAGCGGCGATCGTCACGGTCTTCGTTGCGGGTTTCTTCGCATGAACAGCGCCTTGCTCCGCCTTGCCGCGACGCTCGTCTCCGGCGTCGTATTCGGGTTCGGTCTTTCGCTGTCGGGAATGCTCGATCCGGCCCGCGTGCGGGCTTTTCTTGACATAACCGGCAACTGGAACCCAAGCCTTGCCTTCGTGCTCGGCGGCGCTGTCTTCGTTTCGGCGCTCGGAGTTCTGGTGACGCGCCGGTTGGAACATCCGCTGTTCGACGGGACCTTTCATCTGCCCAACAATCAGGTCATCGACCGGCGACTGATCGTCGGCTCGGCGATCTTCGGCGTCGGCTGGGGGCTGGTCGGGCTTTGCCCGGGCCCGGCGCTCGCCTCGCTGTCGCTTGGCTTGCCGGCAACGGTCCTCTTCGTGGTGGCAATGCTGGCCGGGATGCTGATCCATGACCGGCTGGTTGACCGCAAGCTCCCGAGGCAGACATCGGCCGGGGCGGGCGCGGATACGGGACTGTCTCAGCGGCGTTGACGCACAGTCATCTTGTTTTTTCATTCCAGCCGGCTGCAAATCGGAATGAATTGTCCCATATAGGGCGGGACCTCAAGACTCTGCCCCTCCTTCCGGATCAGTTTTCATGGCGCCAATCGTTTCCGTTTCCAATCTGTCGAAGACTTATGCCTCCGGCTTCAAGGCGCTGAAGGGCGTCAGCCTCGATATCGAGGAAGGCGAGATCCTGGCGTTGCTCGGGCCGAACGGTGCCGGCAAGACGACGCTGATCTCGATCATCTGCGGTATCGTCAATCCGAGCGGCGGAACGGTGATGGTCGGGGGGCACGACGTGGTGCGCGATTTCCGCGAGACCCGCGCGATGATCGGGCTCGTGCCGCAGGAGCTGACCACCGACGCTTTCGAAACCGTCTGGAACACGGTCACCTTCTCCCGCGGGCTGCACGGCAAGAAGCCGAACCCCGCCCATATCGAAAGGGTGCTGAAGGACCTGTCGCTCTGGGACAAGAAGGACAACATGCTGCGCGAGCTTTCGGGCGGCATGAAGCGGCGCGTGCTGATCGCCAAGGCGCTGTCGCATGAGCCGCGGGTCCTCTTCCTCGACGAGCCGACGGCTGGCGTCGACGTCAACCTGCGCAAGAGCATGTGGGACGTGGTCGAGCGGCTGCGCGCCTCGGGCGTGACGATCATCCTGACGACACACTACATCGAAGAGGCGGAAGAAATCGCCGACCGCATCGGCGTCATCAACGGCGGCGAGATCCTGCTGGTCGAGGACAAGGCGGCGCTGATGTCGAAGCTCGGGCGCAAGCAGTTGCGCGTCGATCTCGCCCATCCGCTGGATGGCGTGCCTGACGTGCTCTCGGGTTACAACCTGACGCTCGAAGGCGACGGCCATTGTCTGATCTACGATTATGACACCAGCGCCGAGCGGACCGGGATCACCACCTTGCTCGCCGCCTTGGCGGAGGCCGGCATCAGGCTCAAGGACATTTCCACGCGACAGAGCTCGCTGGAAGACATTTTCGTCGAAATCGTGGGGGCAGGGCGATGAACATCGAAGCGATCAAATCGATCTATTTCTTCGAGATGGCCCGCACACGCCGCACACTTCTGCAGAGCGTGGTGTCGCCCGTTATCTCCACGTCGCTCTATTTCATCGTCTTCGGCGCGGCGATCGGCGGCCGCATCCAGGAGATCGACGGCGTTTCCTATGGCGCCTTCATCACGCCCGGCCTGATGATGCTGACGCTTCTGACCCAGTGCATCGGTAACGGGTCCTTCGGCATCTATTTCCCGAAATTCACCGGCACGATCTACGAGGTGCTTTCCTCGCCGGTCTCGATGGTCGAGATCGTGCTCGGCTATGTCGGCGCCGCGGCGACCAAGGGGATGATGATCGGCACGATCATTCTCCTGACGGCATCGCTCTTCGTCGACCTGACGATCGCTCATCCCTTCGTCATGGTCTTCTTCTTCGTGCTGACGGCGATTTCCTTCAGCCTGTTCGGCTTCATCATCGGCATCTGGGCCAAGGATTTCGAGCAACTGAACCTGATCCCCATGCTGGTGATCCCGCCGCTCGTCTTCCTCGGCGGCAGCTTCTATTCGGTGAAGATGCTGCCGCCCTTCTGGCAGGCCGTCAGCCATTTCAACCCGGTGCTGTACCTCATCAGCGGTTTCCGCTGGAGCTTCTTCGAGGTGTCGGACGTCAACCCGATCTTCAGCGCGGTGATCATCATTGCCTTCCTGACTGTCTGCATGTCGGTGCTCGCCTGGATCTTCCGCACCGGCTACCGCCTGCGTAACTGACTTCCGTCGGTCTGGTCAGGGTGCTAGCGCCGGTACGGCTCCACTGGCATAGGCGATGATCGTGCTGGCGACGGCCATCGCGAGCAGCGCCTGAAGAATCGTGACCACGACGTGGAGGAGCGACCGCACGGCGGAGAGCCCGAGGTCGGCCATGAACCAGCGCGTTTCGGCAACGATGTACCAGACGATCGAAGCGACCACGAAGGCGGCGCCGACAGTGGTGAAGGCGTTGTGCCCGGCCAAGAGCAATTGGCCACCGAGGCTGATGGCAAAAGCGAAGGGTGCCGTGACGTAGCACTGGCTGAAGAAGGGCGGACGCAGCGTCTCGCGTGTCAGCTTGGCACCCTTGTTGCGCAAGAGCTTCACGGCCATCAGCAGAGGCAGAATGCTGAAGGCGACAGCCCGAAACATCAGCAGGTTGGAGTCGGAGGCAAGCAGCGACGTCGGCGCCCAGGGAACTGCGCGGCTGACGAGACCGAGCTCCAGCCCATGCGCCAAGAGCAGCGTGATCAGCAGAAAAAGCGGCGGGCTCAGCGCATCCGAGTACTGCTCCGGCAGGTCGTCGCCGAGCTCGACGTCGGCATAGCGCATCATCGCCTGCGGGTGGCGCAGCGTGCGCCACAGGGTGAGCGGATAAAACAGCAGCCAGCAGACGAGCTCATAGAGCAGTTCCTCGATCGACTTCAGCAGTCGCATGAAATCCATGCCGTGCTCCCCTTGCTTCTATGCGTGGCACGACCGCGCGCCGGGGCCGATGCCGGTCAGTCGCGCAGACGCAGCTCGTCGGTACGCATCTGCAGCATCTCCAGCGTCGACAGGAAGCTCATGCCGAGCAGGCTCTGATCGAGCTTGCCCTTGGCTGCGACCGTTGCGCCGATGTTGCGGCGGGTGATCGGGCCGATCGAGATCTCCTGAAGCATCACGGGGGCTGCCTGGGCCCGGCCATTGGCTGTCATGACCGTGACGATATAGTTGAGGTTGGCCGGGTCGAGGCCGATCTTTTCCGCATCTTCATAGGTGAGCGCGATGTTGCTGGCGCCGGTATCGACCAGCATGCTGATGTCCTTGCCGTCGACCGTCGCAGTGGTCTCGAAATGACCGTTCAGCATCTTCTGCAGCACCACTTCCTGCTGTCCCTCGCTGTCGGTGATGATGGTGGCGCGGCCGGGGATGAGGCCGGCGAGCAGGCGGTTGCCGAAGCCCTCCAACTCGAAACGGTAGACATAGGCCGAGACCAGCGCCAGAACGACGAAGAGCCAGATGGCGATCTGACGCAGGCCTTCGCCGAAGCGGTGGCGGCTCTGCAGGATGCCGGCGCCGATCAGCGTGGCGATGGCCCCGAGCGAGACCAGTTGCCCGAACTGGTCATTGGCGAGCCCCATGGTGCGGCCGGTGTCGTGGTTGATGATCAGCAGGATGAGGCCGATGGCCAGGATCGAGAGCAGGATGGCAAGACGGGTCATGCTTCGCCGCGTTCCCTCGCCATGCGCGTGCGTCGGGTTTCGCGCCGCGGCTTGCGTTCGACGGTCTCAAGCCGCGCAGGCAACTCGCTCATGATCGCGCGGCGTTCGGCATCGGTATAGAGCGTCCAGCGTCCGACTTCGTCGCGGGTACGGCCGCAGCCGAAACAGTAGCCGGTCTTGTCATCGATCGAACAGACGAGAATGCAGGGAGATTCCATGGGCGTGCTCAGTTTTCCCTTGATATATCGATGTTTCAAACCGTCAGCGCAAGGGCACCGAGCACGGCGATTTCGGTCAGTTGCTGCGTCGCCCCGATCGTGTCGCCCGTTTGTCCGCCGATCTTGCGCATCGCCAGCCGAGCGAAGCCCTTGACCGTGGCAAGGAATGCGACGAGCGCCGCGATGACGCCGAGCGCCGGGACCTGCGCGAGATAGAAGAGCAGCATTGCGACAAGAAGTCCGAAGGCAAGCGCGAAGCGCGTGGCCGCCGGTTCCGGCTCGCCAGCCGAGGCCGCGACGCCGCCGCTGCGCGCCGGCGGAAGCGACGACCAGTGCCAAACCATGGCGGCGCGGCTGAGGCACGCTGCGCCAAGGATCGCCATGGCGGCGCCCAGCGGCGAAAAGAGCGGCAGGATCGAGGCGAGCGCCGAGACGCGCAGGCCGAAGGAGAGGATGAGGGCGACGGCCGCATAGGTGCCGATGCGGCTGTCCTTCATGATCGCAAGCGCCGCTTCGCGGTCGCGACCGCCGCCAAAGCCATCGGCCGTGTCGCCAAGCCCGTCTTCGTGCAGTGCGCCGGTGACAAGCGCCTGGATGGCGACGACGACAAAGGCGGCAAAGAGCGAGCTCACCTGCAGCGCCATGAGGGCCATGGCGACGGCCGCCGATGGCAGTGCGATCGCCAGGCCGGCTAGCGGGAAGGCGCGCACGGCACGGCTCAAGCGCCCGTCATAACCTTCGAAATGGCGCGCAGGCATCGGGATGCGGCTGAGAAAGCCGATCGACCGCGCCACATCGTCACAGAAATCGCCAACGAAGCCCATGGCTCCTCCAAGGTTGCGGCCATTGACCCGGCCGCTGCCAAACTCGCCGACTGCGGCGAGTCTCGCAAGCCGGGCGGGCGCACCCGCGAGGGCCGCGCACACTTTTCCCAGACCTTTCATAGGCCGTCTGCGACCGCTCGCGGATCG
This sequence comes from Ensifer sp. SL37, assembly GCF_026672675.1. Taxonomy (NCBI): domain Bacteria; kingdom Pseudomonadati; phylum Pseudomonadota; class Alphaproteobacteria; order Hyphomicrobiales; family Rhizobiaceae; genus Ensifer; species Ensifer sp. SL37. The sequence goes on from NZ_JAPPRN010000006.1 coordinate 3,355,786, forward strand.
AGACGGCGACGCCGATTGGCGCAAATGTCGTTGCCCGAATTTTCGGCGCCCTCTATGAGGGGCGTAGATAGAGCTTCACGATGATGCAAGGATTCCTCCGATGAGTGCTAGCGGCCTGCCGTTTGATGATTTTCGCGAATTGTTGCGCAACCTGCCGGGCCCGGATGCGGCAGCCCTTGTTGCCGCGCGGGAGCGGGACGCCCAGCTGACGAAGCCGCCGGGTGCGCTCGGCCGCCTCGAGGAAATCGCCTTCTGGCTCGCCGCCTGGACGGGCAAGGCGCCGGTGGTCAACCGGCCGCTGGTGGCGATCTTTGCCGGCAACCACGGCGTCACCCGCCAGGGCGTGACCCCGTTCCCGTCATCCGTCACCGCACAGATGGTCGAGAATTTTGCCGCCGGTGGCGCTGCGATCAACCAGATCTGCGTCAGCCACGACCTCGGGCTGAAGGTCTTCGACCTCGCACTCGAATACCCGACCGGTGATATCACCGAGGAAGCCGCGCTGTCCGAGCGCGATTGCGCCGCGACCATGGCCTTTGGCATGGAGGCGATTGCCGGCGGCACGGATCTTCTGTGCATCGGCGAAATGGGCATCGGCAACACCACAATCGCGGCCGCGATCAATCTCGGCCTTTATGGTGGCACGGCCGAAGAATGGGTCGGTCCGGGTACCGGCTCCGAAGGCGAGGTGCTGAAGCGCAAGATCGCCGCGGTCGAAAAGGCCGTGGCGCTGCATCGCGATCACCTGTCCGATCCGCTCGAACTGATGCGTCGCCTCGGCGGTCGTGAGATCGCGGCCATGGCTGGCGCCATCCTGGCCGCCCGCGTCCAGAAGGTACCTGTCATCATTGACGGCTACGTGGCGACCGCTGCGGCTTCGATCCTGAAGGCGGCCAACCCGTCGGCCCTCGACCATTGCCTGATCGGCCATGTTTCGGGCGAACCGGGGCATCTGCGCGCGATCGAGAAGCTCGGCAAGACGCCGCTGCTGGCACTCGGCATGCGGCTTGGCGAAGGCACGGGCGCGGCCCTTGCCGCCGGTATCGTCAAGGCGGCGGCTGCTTGCCACAGCGGCATGGCGACCTTTGCCCAGGCCGGCGTCAGCAACAAGGAATAGTGAAGTTCCGGCCGGGCTTTGCAGGAAGGCCGGCCGGTTTCTGTCCAAGGCCTGTCACGGGCGCGAAGCTGTCGCGTGCCGGGCCTTGATGGATGCGTCCTTCTCGCCTATCCAAAGCGCAAATGCGCGCCCTAGCTATAGTCTTGGGTGCCTGCAACCGAGACCGCCTTGCATTCGCCTCAATCACGATGTCGAAGCAAGCACAGTTTCAAGCCCTGTCGAGACGAAATGGACGCCAAGAACACCACGCACCGCATTGGACAGACGGGTCCTGTCGAGAAGCAGACCGGCATTCGGCATCTCTTTGCCGCTGCGAGCTATTCGCTCGGCGGCGCCAAGCGGCTGATCGGCGAGGCTGCCTTTCGCCACGAGCTGATCGCCTTTGCCGCCGCGATGATCGCTTTCATCATCGTCGGCGCAACCTTCTTCCAATATGTGGCGATGGCGATCCTGTTCCTGCTGATGATGGCCTTCGAGGCGATCAACACGGCAATCGAGGAAATTGTCGATCGCGTTTCTCCCGAAATCTCGGAAATGGGTAAGAACGCCAAGGATCTCGGCTCCTTCGCCTGCCTCTGCCTGATTGTCGCCAACGGTGTCTATGCCGCCTATGTCGTGATCTTCGACGGCTTCATGAACTGACCGGCTAGCGGGCCGGCGCCTTCACCCGATAAAGCACATGCGGACGCAGCGGGTTGCCCCCGGGTACCGTGACGTCGTCGAAATCATCAGCCGGATCCGAGCGCATGCCCAATCTTTCCATCAGCGCCCGCGAAGGCTGGTTGATGCGCGAGGTATAGCCGATAACCTCGGCAAGGCCGAGTGTGCGCCATGCATGGTCCAGGCAGGCGCTCGCCGCTTCCAGCGCGTATCCTTGCCGCCAGTACGGGCGGGCAAGGATCCAGCCGATTTCGACATGCGGTCCGCCGGGGATTTCGTCTCCAGCCCCAGAAAGGCCGAGACCGCCGATCAGCGCACCATCGGATTTGCGTTCAACGGCGAGGAAGCCGAAGCCGCGATCGGCGAGATGGCGGGCGCAGTCGGCAATCATCGTTGCCGTTTCGTTGCGCGTCAGAATGGCCGGATAATAGTAGCGCCGGACTTCGGGATCGGCATTGGCAAGAGCGAAAGGCGCGATATCGCGTCCTTCCCAGGGCCGAAGCCTGAGGCGCTGCGTTTCGATGTGCATGGATCAGGCGAAGCTCTTGCGGCGGCGAACCGGGGCTGCGACATCCTCGATCGCCGGCAGGCTTTCGAGCACGCGGCGCGCCGGCAGGATGGCGATCGCCTCTGTACCTTCGCGCAGCTTCGAGCGCAGGATGAATTCGCCATTGTGCTTGGCGAGGATGGCCTGGACGATCGGCAGGCCGAGGCCCGTGCCCTGTTCGGCGCTCTTGATGGCGATCGAGCCCTGGCCGAAGGCAGAGAGCACGATCGGGATTTCTTCCTCGGGAATGCCGGGGCCGTTGTCCTTGATCGAGAGATACTGGCCGCCGCCCGCGGTCCAGCCGACCTTGAAGGTGACTTCGCCGCCGGTATTGGTGAACTTCACGGCATTCGACAGCAGATTGAGAATGACCTGGCGCATCGACTTTTCGTCGATCCAGACCGAGGGCATGCCGTGTTCGAACTGCTGGTGGATGGTGATGTTCTTGGCGCGGGCCTTCAGTTGCACCATGCCGATGCAATCCTCGGCGATATCGACCAGGCTGACCGAATCCTCGTTGAGGTCGTAGCGGCCGGCCTCGATGCGCGACAGGTCGAGGATCTCGTTGATGAGGTTCAGCAGGTGCTCGCCAGAGCGGTGGATGTCGTTGGTGTATTCCTTGTAGGTCGGGTTGCTGAGCGGGCCCAGAACCTCTGTCGACATCACCTCGGAGAAGCCGAGAATGGCGTTCAGCGGCGTGCGCAGCTCGTGCGACATGGATGCGAGGAAGCGCGACTTGGCGAGGTTTGCCTCTTCGGCACGCCGGCGGGCTTCGTCGGACATCGACTTTGCAACTTCGAGTTCCGCGATCAGGTCGTCTTTTTCCGATTGAACGGAGAGGATGTGCACGCTTGCGCGGTTCATGCGATCCGTCATCAGCACCAGAAAGAGCAGCGACAGCGAGATGACGCCGGTGAGCCCCATATAGATCACGTCGCCGGTCGTGAGCGATGCAAAGGCGAGGGCTGCCACGACCGGGGCGAAAGTGTAAAGGAGCGCATTGCGCAGCAGGAACGTGCCCATAGCGGTCGCAGCAAGCGCGACCAGCAGCACCGTGCCCTCGAAGAAGCCGAAGCGCACGTTGCCGCAGCTCGCGCAATCCTGTGCGACGAAGGTCGCCCAGCAGAGGCCCATCAGCACCTGGCCGAGCAGGAAGCGGCGGCGCCAGACCGGAACCTTCTCGGCGCTGATGTCTTCCCGGCGTGCCTTGCGCGCAAAGAAGAGCGTGACGGCATGGGCCGAGAGCGTCATGACCGCCCAGAGGACGAAACCGAGATTGCCGGAGAGATAGATGCCGACCGCCGCAATCAGCGTAACAAGCACCGGAATGGCGATCGCGCCATGCAGAGCACTGTCAATGTAGAGATTGAGCATCTCGCGCTCGAAGCCCGAGGGCACCGACGAGCCTGTCTGCAGCCGCTCACGCGTCGCGCGGACCGTCCTCGAAACAGCCTTGTTTCGATGGCTACGCGATTTGTCGACGATAATCTTATCGGTCGATGTGCTGGCAGCGATACTCATGCTCATATGCGACGGTTGCGATTGCGTTGCAGTCTAGTGAGCAATCCTTAAGAAGTTGCTGCGGTGCGTGAAGGATTCGACAACCATTGTGGCGCAGCCGTGTTCAGGTCGTGATGGATCGCGCTGCATGTGAGGTTCCTTCTCTAATCTTTTGGAATCGACCATGTTTATGACGCGCTGGTCTGCGAGGCAGTCCCGCGGCAATCGAGGTTAGGGCAGGCGTGAAATTCGGACGGACGACATATCGGTTTCCCAAGGGCCGCGGCAGGTCCCGCGGTCATGCGCCGTCCGGCGGACGTGGCGGCATGGCCGGCGGATGGATCATTCTCATCCTCTTGGCGATCGGCGCCTTTGTCGCCGACAGGCTGCCCGTCGGAGAGCGATCTGCGACCGGTTCGGCACGGGGCGCGGCGATCGCGAGCGACGGCGACAGCCTGCGGATCGACGGTAAACGCGTCCGCATCGAGGGCATCGACGCGCCGGAGCTCGACCAGACCTGCAGGCGCGACGGCGTCGCCTGGGACTGCGGCCGCGAGGCGCGCGACAGATTGCGGGCGCTCGTCTCGGCGGGTGATGTGCGCTGTCGGTTTCACGGCCGGGACAAATACGGCCGCGAGCTCGGCGTTTGCGATGCTGCCCACCGCGATGTCGGGCGCGAGATGGTGCTTTCGGGCTATGCGGTGAGCTACGGGCGCTATGAGGCTGAGGAGGCAAGGGCAGAACGGGAGCAGCGCGGGCTCTGGGCCGGCGAATTCGTGAAACCGCAGGAGTGGCGCCGGACGAACGGTCATCCCGACGAGGGGCCGCACCTCATCGATGGCTGGCTTGCGGCGATCCGCAGCTGGCTGCTCGAACGCCTGACCGCACTTTTTTCCGGTATCGCCGATGCCTGACGACCGCATTGCTCAACTCGATCGGTTGCGGGCGGAAATTTCGGCCTGTCGCATCTGTCGCGACAGCCCGCTGCGCGGCGAGGCCGACCGGCTGCCGCACGAGCCGCGGCCTGTGGCGGTGATCTCCACTGCGGCGCGCATCCTGATCGCCGGGCAGGCGCCCGGACTGCGCGTGCATGACAGCGGTCTGCCGTTCAACGATGCGTCCGGCGATCGGCTGCGGCAATGGCTGGCTGTCGATCGCGAGAGCTTCTACGATCCGGAGAAATTCGCGATCGTGCCGATGGGTTTTTGCTTTCCGGGCTATGACGCCCATGGCAGCGACTTGCCTCCGCGGCGCGAATGCGCGCCGCTCTGGCGCCACCGGGTGATGGAGCAGATGCCGCAGGTGGAGCTGGTGCTGGCGATCGGCCACTATGCGCAACGCTGGCATATCGGTCCGGACTGTCCGAAATCGATGACCGAGACGGTGAAGAACTGGCGGCGCTACGCGATGCGCAACGCCGTGCCGGCGGTCCTGCCGTTGCCGCATCCGAGCTGGCGCAACACCGGCTGGCTGAAGCGAAATCCCTGGTTCGAAGCGGACGTGCTGCCCTTCTTGCGCGAACGTGTCCTCGTTCTCACGAACTGAAACAATTTTCTTTATCTTCATCAATTTCGCGCTATAGAGGGAAAAATAATTCGAGAGGGACTTTTATGGATCGCCTAGACCGCAAAATCCTGCGCCTGCTGCAGGAGGATTCCACGCTGGCCGTTGCCGACCTTGCCAAGAAGGTCGGGCTTTCGACCACGCCGTGCTGGCGGCGTATCCAGAAGATGGAAGAGGACGGCGTCATCCGCCGCCGCGTCGCGCTGCTCGATCCGGTGAAGATCAACACCAAGGTCACGGTCTTCGTGTCGATCCGTACGAACTCCCATTCGATGGAGTGGTTGCGCCGCTTCTCCGAGGTCGTGTCCGAATTTCCGGAAGTCGTCGAGTTCTACCGCATGAGTGGCGACGTGGACTATCTGCTGCGTGTCGTCGTGCCTGACATCGCGGCTTATGACGCCTTCTACAAGCGCATGATCGCCAAGATCGAGATCCGCGACGTTTCCTCCGTCTTCGCCATGGAGCAGATCAAGTATACGACCGAGCTGCCGCTCGACTACATGATGATCGACCAGGCGAAGTCCAGCGAGGACTGACCTCAGCTAGCAGACTCAGGCGAGGCCAAGCCTTGCCAGGATCTTGTCGTTCGACAGTTCGCGAACCGCGTCCTTGCCCGTCCAGCGGGCGGCGCGGTTCGAGCTTTCCGCCAGTCGCTTCGCAAGCGCAAGAGCCGGGCCGTGGCAGGCGGCGTTGCGCTTGCCGATCTGCCGGAGCGCCCAGTTGACCGCTTTCTTCACGAAGTTGCGCTCGTCGCCGGAATGCTGCTCGATCAACGGCAGCCAGGCGAGAAGCGCTGCGTCCGGTTCTTTCTTCAGGTGAACCGCTGCCGTCGCGATCATCGCAAAGGCGATGCGGCGGACGAATTCCCGTTCGTCGGCTGAAAATTCCGGGATCAGTTCGCGCTCGAAGCGCGCGGCAATAAAAAGGTCGGCGACGGTATCGACCACTTCCCAGGAATTGCAATCTTCCGCCCAACGGCGCGCCTCGTCGAGCGTCAGTACTTTCGGATCGGCGGTGAAGGCGGCCAGGATGCGCGCCTCGCGAATGCCGGTTTGCCAGAGCGCCAGCGCCCGGCGGTGATCGGTCTTCACCAGCCGGGTGATCTTGTGAAGCTCGACGTTGGAAAGCCCGATGGCGGCGTCGGTGACGATACCGAAACGCGCCATGCCGGCGAGATTGTCTTCAGAGCCGAGAGACCGCAGGTGAGCGATGATCTCGCCCGCGGTCGAGGACGGGCTAAGGCTCACTTTTCGAGGCGGGCGAGCAGCGAGGACGTATCCCAACGGTTGCCGCCCATTTCCTGCACATCGCCGTAGAACTGGTCGACCAGCGCGGTCACCGGCAGCTTGGCGCCGTTGCGGCGGGCTTCGGCGAGCACGATGTCGAGGTCCTTGCGCATCCAGTCGACGGCGAAGCCGAAGTCGTACTTGCCGGCATTCATCGTCTTGTGACGGTTTTCCATCTGCCAGGAGCCGGCTGCCCCCTTGGAGATGACGTCGACGACCTTCTCGATGTCGAGACCCGCCTTTTTGCCGAAGTGGATGCCTTCGGCGAGCCCCTGGACGAGGCCGGCAATGCAGATCTGGTTGATCATCTTGGTGATCTGGCCGGCACCGGCCGGACCCATCAGGCCGACCATGCGGGCAAAGGCTTCGATGACCGGCTTGGCGCGATCGAAGGCGGCTTCGTCGCCGCCGCACATCACCGTCAGAACGCCGTTTTCGGCGCCTGCCTGGCCGCCGGAAACCGGGGCGTCGACGAAGTGGGCATTGCGGGCCTTGGCCGCTTCGTAGAGTTCGCGGGCGACCTCAGCGGAGGCCGTGGTGTTGTCGATGAAGACGGCGTTGGCCTTCAGCTTTTCGAAGGCGCCGTCCTTGGCCGTCGTTACAGAGCGCAGGTCGTCGTCGTTGCCGACGCAGCAGAAGACGAAATCGGCGCCATCGGCGGCCTCTGCCGGGGTACGCGCCGCGCGACCACCGAACTCGGCCGCCCACTTTTCGGCCTTGGCGAAGGTGCGGTTATAGACCGTCAGCTCGTGACCGCCGCGGACCTTGAGGTGACCGGCCATGGGGTAGCCCATGACGCCGAGACCGATGAATGCAACCTTTGCCATTTTCCGAATACTCCCATTGCTTTCGCCTTGGTGTAGCCGATGGCGCGGGTGCGGAAAAGAGAGAAGGGAGCATCGTGCGATGCTCCCTTCTCATGATGCTGTCATGGCCCGATCAGGGCTTGAAGCGCGCGACCACCAGATGTCCGGCGATCGGCTCACCTTCTTCCAGGCGCACCGTGATGTCGCCGACTTCGACGATCTCGAAGCCGGTGGCGGCGAGACGGTCGCGCAGGTAGCTCTCGGCATGGGCAAAGCGCTGGTGCGGGCCGACCATGAAATTGCGGCCGGCGAAGGTCTCTGCGGGCAGGGTTTCGCTGGAGAAGATCAGCAGGCCGCCCGGGACGAGGTTGTCGACCGCGCCGAAAAACAGCGCTTCGAGCGCGCCCATATAGGGAAGCACGTCGGTGGCGACGATAAGGTCGAAGGGCTCGTCGTCATTGTCGTCGAGAAAGTCGACCGCCTCTGCAACGTAAAGCGTCTCGTAGAGGTCTTTTTCGTGGGCGATCTCGACCATGTTTTCGGAGAGGTCGACGCCGGTGATGTCTTCGGCCATGTCGCGGAGCGCGCCGCCGGTCAGGCCCGTGCCACAGCCAAGATCCAGCACCCGGTCGAAGGGGCCGAGTTCAAGCGCCTGCAGGCGCTGGCGGACGAGGAGCGGCACGCAGTAGCCGAGCTGGTCGACGAGCACGTTGTCGAAGACTTCGGCATGCTGGTCGAAGAGCGTGGCGACATAGGCATCGGGCGCCTTCACCGGCGTTTCGCCGCGTCCCATCGAGGCCAGTCGCACGGCAGCGCCGCCGTGGTCTTCCGGATCGAGCGCCAGCACTTCGGCATAGGCTTGCGCCGCGGCATCGAACTTGCCGGACTTTTCCAGGGAGAGGGCGCGGTTATAGGCCTCGGCCAGCGCTTCCTCGTCGATTTTCGTGCTTTTCTGGGTCATGGGCGCTTCTTACGTCCGCAGCCGGTTTTTGGCAATCGCCGTCGGCGAAAGGTTTGCGGGCGTGGATCTGGCGTTTTGGCGGTCAGTGGCAGGATTTCCTTGGCCTTCCGGACGAAAAACGTCGCCATGCGGCGCCATCGGGATTTATCGGCGACAGGAAAGGAGTCATCATCGCAAGCATAAGAAAAGACGGGAGGAATGCCGATGTCCGCCGAGCTTGGGCCGCTGATCTTGAGCGCCGAAACGAAGGAGCCGAAAGGCCCGCCCTTGCCGCAGACGTCGCAGGAGCAGATCAACGCGGTGGTACACTATTATCGCGGCGAAATGGGGCGCATGGCCGGCTGGCGCGACCGCATCGACCGGACCTCCAACTGGGCAATCACCGTCGTTGCGGCGCTGCTCTCGGTCTCGCTGTCGACACCGTCGTCGCATCATGGCGTGCTGCTCTTCGCCATGCTGCTGATTACGCTCTTGCTCCTGATCGAAGCCCGGCGCTATCGCTTCTTCGACGTCTATCGCGCCCGGGTACGGCAATTGGAGCGCGGCTACTTCGCCCAGATCCTGGCGCCCGATGGCACGCCGAACCTCAATTGGGCGGCGTCGATCGCCAAGAGCCTGCGCAAGCCCGCTTTCCTGATGAGCTACCGCGAGGCGCTTTGCCGCCGGCTGCAGCGCAATTACTGCTGGATGTATCTGATCCTGCTGCTCGCGTGGGCGCTGAAGATTTCCTCGCCGAAGATCTCCACCAATGGCGAGCCCTTCGGCCACGTGCGCTCCTGGATGGACGTCGCCCAGAATGCGGCCCTCGGTCCCTTGCCCGGCTGGCCGGTGATTGTTGGTGTCATCGTGTTTTACGGGCTGGTGCTCTACGGCTCGCTGCACAAGGAGCCGCGCGAAGGCGAACTCGCGCATGGGGAGGTGCATGTCTGAGGGCGCCGGGCGTCACGCCTCGCCGATCCAGGGTTCCTGGTGACAGAGAGCGGTCGCCGTCGGCGGCTCTCAGTGCAGAATGAGCTCGCCCTTCAGTGCGCGCCATTCGGTGGCCGAGATCAGCTTGCGGTGCACGTAGCGCACCGAATGCAGCGGCCCGTCCAGTTTCTCTTCCCAGAATTTCAGGAAGCTGCGCATTTCGGGGAAGTCCGGCGCAATGTCGTAATGCTGCCAGATATAGGTTTGCAGGAAGGCCGGATGGTCGGGCAGGTGGTAGAGGATCTGCGCCGTCGTCAGTCCGTAGCCCTTGAGCTGAAGTTCCATCTCGTTCGTCATGTGGACCTCACTTCTCGCAAAGGTTGGTCCCTATGATGAAACGCCTGATTTGTTAATCAAGGGCTAATATTTGTCCCGAAGTGAAACTTTCTCGTGAAATAACAAAAGCTTGGCAGCCTCTCTTAGGGAGTGCTGCCAAGCTTGTTCGAAACCGACGTAGAAAGCCTATCGCTTCAGATGGCGGGTCAGCCGCGCTTCCAGCAGGCTCCAGATGTTGCGCAGGATCTCGACCATGATGAGGTAGAGAATGGCTGCCCAGATATACATCTGGAAGTCGAAGGTACGCGAGAAGGCATAGCGGGTTTCGCCCATGAGATCGAAGACTGTGACGATCGCGACGATCGCCGAGCCCTTGATCATCAGGATGATCTCGTTGCCGTAGGGGCGCAGCGCCACGATCATTGCCTGCGGCAGGATGATCTTCCAGAAGGCGACGCGCTGGGGAAGGCCAAGCGCGTCAGCGCCTTCGCGCTGGCCGCGCGGCACGCTCTCGATCGCGCCGCGCAGGATTTCCGCCTGGTAGGCCGCAGTGTTGAGCGTGAAAGCGAAGATCGCGCAGTTCCACGCGTCGCGGAAGAACCACCACAGGCCGACCGCTTCCAGCTGCGGGCGAAAGCTGCCGAGGCCGTAGTAGATGAGGAAGAGCTGTGCCAGCAGCGGCGTGCCGCGGAAGAAGTAGACGTATCCGTAGGCGAACCACGACAGGACCTTGTTCTTCGACATGCGGGCAAAGGCGATCGGCAGCGACAGGATAGCGCCCATGACGATCGAAAGGCCGACCAGCATCAACGTGACGCCGAGGCCGTTGATGAAGCGCGGGCCGTATTTGGCAAACTTGTCCGGATCCCAGCCGCCGACCACGGTCAGGAAGATACCGACGCCGAGTGCCAGCCAGATGCCGAGCGCAACGCTGCCGACGAAGCGGGTGAGCGTGTAGGGCTTCGGCGGAACCGGCGGCGGCGCCTGCGGCGGGATCATCGTTGCAACGACACTCATCGGCCCATCTCCGCACGTTTGGTTCGCCGTTCAATGTAGGAGAAGACGATCGAGGAAATCATCGCGAGGATCAGGAAGAGCACGCAGGCAACACCGTAGAATTCGAAGGCCTGCTTGGTCACGCGGGCGGCAATGCCGGTCTGGCGCAGGATGTCGGTCAGGCCGACGACCGAGACGAGGGCGGTGTCCTTGAGCAGCGCCATCCAGAGATTGCCGAGACCGGGCAGGGCGATGCGCACGAGCTGCGGCAGGATGATGAGGCGCATGGTGCGGCCGCGATGCAAGCCAAGGGCGTCACCGGCTTCGTATTGTCCATGCGGGATGGCCTTGAAAGCCGACAGCAGCACCTCCGAGCAATAGGCGGAGAAGACGACGCCGAGTGCGATCATGCCGGCGAAGAAGGCATTGATCTCGACCGGACCGTCGTAGCCGAGCGATGCCAGCAGTTGTTGAACGAGGATCTGCAAGCCGTAATAGACGATGAAGAGCGTCAGCAGTTCGGGCAGGCCGCGGAAGATCGTCGTGTAAATGTTCGACGCGAGCCGAACCGTGCGCTCTTCGGACTGTTTGCCCAGCGCGATGAAGAAGCCGATCAACAGGCCGACGGGCAGCGTTGCGATGGCAAGGCTCGCGGTAATGACGAAGCCGTGGGCGATATCGTCGCCCCATCCGGTGTCACCGCAGGCGAGAAGCGTGCCAGGTGCGAGCCAGGTAAAGACCCCGACCGGGCCGCAGAATGGATCGACGATCGATCCGATCCAGGAGAGGATGGAATAGAAGCCGGCAAACAACCCGCTCATGTCAGAGATTTCCCCTTTTGCGCTGTTTTTATGCGTATCGATCGCGCTTTGTTTTAGGCACTTGTCAAACAAAAACGGCGGAAGGGCAAGCCATCCGCCGTTGCAATTTTCGCATCAACCGACGTTTTTCCGGCATGATTCACTATGGATTCGCACCAGAAACCGTCAATCAGCTGCCATAAACGTCGAATGGGAAGTACTTTTCGTTGATTTCCTTGTACTTGCCGTTGGCGCGGATCGCTTCGATCGCCTTGTTGAACTTCTCGCGCAGCGCATCGTCGCCCTTGCGGACCGCGATACCGGCGCCGTCGCCGTTGATAACGGGGTCGATCGGCAGGGTGCCGAGCAGCTTGCAGCAGGCGCCGTCAGCGGTCTTCAGCCATTCCGAGAGCACGACGACGTCGTCGATGACCGCATCGATACGGCCGTTGGCGATGTCGAGCTTGTACTCATCAGCCGTCGGATAGAGCTTGATTTCGGCACCCTTCATATGCGCTTCGGCATAGTTGGAATGGGTGGTCGAGCCTTGCGCGCCGAGCGCCTTGCCCTGAAGGGCGGCTGCGGTTGCCTCGGTGATCGGCGAATCCTTCGGCACGACGATTGCCGGCGGGGTGTTGTAGTACTTGTTGGTGAAGTCGACCTTTTCCTTGCGCTCGGCGGTGATCGACATGGACGCGATGATGGCGTCGAACTTCTTGGCGATGAGCGCCGGAATGATGCCGTCCCAGTCCTGCGTCACGAAAGTGCACTCGGCCTTCATTTCCACGCACAGCGCCTTGGCGATGTCGATGTCGAAGCCCGTCAGCGTGCCGTCCGCTTCCAGGTTGTTGAAGGGCGGGTAGGCGCCTTCCGTGCCGATCACGACCTTTTCGCCGTCGGCCATGGCCGAGCCTGCCATGAGCACGAAAACGGCAGCCGATGCGGCGGCTGCCAGCCGCTTGGAAATACGCATGATAGTCCTCTCTGTTGGTCGACATCCGGCATTGTTGTTTTTCGCGGATGCCAATTTCAGCCGGGGCGTCTGCCGCCGGTTGTGGCGATATTCGTACTCTTTTCCACTAAAAATCAACAGGAAAGCGAAGGCGCTCAACGGGAATCAAGTTTCGACCGATGATTGTGGTTTTCCGTGCGGGAGAAACATGAACGGAGCGTTCAGCGGCGGTTAATCTTGCCTCCGCTAGCCCTTGTCAAGGAACCGGTTCGCGGTTTGGGCGTTGCATTGGACCGCGCGTCTCGCGGCCAACACAAAAAAGCCGAAACCTTGGGTCAAGGCCCCGTAAGTATTCGTGTTCGCATTCTCTTCTTCAGCGTGTCACAGGTTGACGAGAGGATGCGGGCCAGGACCTCCCAGGAAGAGGAAGGAAGACAAAATGTCGATTCGATCCAAGCTGTTCGCGACCGTCGCGCTGCCGGTGCTGTCGGTGTCCGTGGCGGTTCCGCCCGCGGTGGCCGACAGCCTGATGAAGCCATTCGAGGTTGCACAGGAGGGCGGTGGCCAATCCGACGAGGAACTGCTGCTGCAGAAGCAGCGCCAGGCGGAAGAAGAAGCCGCGCGTCAGGCTGCCGAACAGCAGCGCGCCGCTGAAGAAGAAGAAGCTGCACGCCAAGCTGCCGAGCAGCAGCGTGCTGCTGAGGAAGAGGCTGCCCGTCAGGCCGCCGAGCAGCAGCGTGCCGCTGAAGAAGAGGCAGCGCGCCAGGCCGCCGAGCAGCAGAAGGCCGCTGAGGAAGAAGCTGCGCGCCAGGCTGCCGAACAGCAGAAGGCTGCTGAAGAAGAAGCCGCACGTCAGGCTGCCGAACAGCAGAAGGCTGCCGAAGAAGAAGCGGCACGTCAGGCTGCCGAGCAGCAGAAGGCTGCTGAGGAAGATGCTGCCCGCAAGGCTGCTGAAGAGCAGAAGGCAGCCGAAGAGCAGAAGGCTGCTGAGGAACAGAAGGCCGCCGACGAGCAGAAGGCCGCTGACGAACAGAAGGCTGCTGACGAACAGAAGGCCGCCGAAGAGCAGAAGGCTGCTGAAGAGCAGAAGGCCGCCGAAGAGCAGAAGGCCGCTGACGAACAGAAGACCGCTGACGAACAGAAGGCTGCTGAAGAGCAGAAGGCTGCTGAAGAGCAGAAGGCTGCCGAAGAGCAGAAGGCTGCCGAAGAGCAGAAGGCCGCTGAAGAGCAGAAGGCTGCCGAAGAGCCGAAGGCCGGTGGCGAAACCGCTCCCGCCGTCGAGCCGCAGCCGCAGACTGGCGAGGGCCAGCCTGTGCCTGGCGCGGAACAACCACAGACCGGCGAAGGCCAGCCGGTGCCTGGTGCAGAACAGCCGCAGACGGGCGAGGGACAGCCAGTCCCGGGTACCGAGCAGCCGCAGACCGGCGAAGGTCAGCCCGTGCCCGGCACGGAGCAGCCGGTAACGGCCGAGCAGCCACAGGTGCAGCAGCCGGCTCCGGAAGTGGTCGACACCCGCACGGAAGAAGAGAAGGTGAAGATCGCCGATGATCCGGCCGCGACCGACGAAACCGTCGTGCTGCCGGTCGAAAACGGTGCTGCCGTGCTCGACAGCGACAAGGACGCGGACAATGCCGGCGGCAACCAGGCGCGCGAAGAGCGCCAGAAGCTGCGTGAAGAACTGCGCGCCAAGGAAGAGGACGCCCCGCCGCCGGCCGACGATGCCGCAGCGCAGGCTGCGATCGCTGCCGAGATGCCGGCCGACCTACCGCAGAAGATCGAAGCGAACCTCAACGAAAAGGGTACGCGCGTCGATGAGGCTCCGGTCTTCGTGGTTCCGGAGACGACCAACATCGTCAACAACACTGTTATCAACAACACGGTGATCAACAACAATACGACGGTCAACAACATCACCAACAACATCACTGAGGTAAAGATCGTCGAGCAGGTCGACAACCGGGTGATCCTCGGTGTCGGCGACCAGATCTTCGTGCGTGGCGACGACCGTCCGCGCCTGCGTTACGATGCGGAAGAGACTTACTACGATCAGCTTCCGCGCGGTCGCACCCGCGAAACCATCGTGCGTCCGGGCGGCTACCGGATCGTCACCGTCTACAACCGTTACGGCGACATCCTGCAGCGCTCGCGTGTCGACCGCGACGGCAACGAATACCTGATGATCTATGCGCCCGAGCGTGACGAGGGTCCGCGTCCGGCGATCATCGACGTCGGCTACGAACTGCCGCCGATGCGCCTGCGCATCCCGGTTCGTGACTACATCGCCGACGTTTCCGACGATCCGGATCGCGACTACTACGAGTTCCTGGCCGAGCCGCCGGTCGAGCGTGTCGAGCGCGTCTACACCATGGACGAAGTCCGCTACTCCGCCCGCCTGCGCGACAAGGTGCGCCGCGTCGACCTCGACACGATCACCTTCCCGACGGGCAGCGCCGAAGTGTCGATGTCGCAGGCCAAGACCATGCGCAAGGTCGCAGCCGCGATGGAGAAGATCCTCGCCAAGGATCCGGGTGAAACCTTCTTCATCGAAGGCCACACCGATGCCGTTGGCTCGGACCGCTCAAACCTGGTGCTCTCCGACAAGCGCGCCGAATCGGTTGCCTCGCTGCTGACCGAGGTCTACGGCATTCCGCCGGAAAACCTGGCGACCCAGGGCTATGGCGAGCGCTTCCTGAAGGTTCGCACCCAGGACGCCGAACAGCAGAACCGTCGCGTCACCATTCGCCGTGTGACCCCGCTGGTTCGCCCGGTCGCACAGCGCTAACAGGGCTTCGCGCAGCGCTAACAAGGCGCGCGCGGCGCCAAAATGATTGGCGCTGCGCGGATCAAGCTTCGGCAGGACTGCCCGAATAAGACCAGGAAACCCGCCTCGTAAAAGGCGGGTTTCCGTCGTTTGACATTCCTTCCCAGATTTATCTTCCTCGGATTGCCATGAAAGCCTTCGTTCTCGCGCTCGTTGCCGCCACCACGCTCGCCCATTCGGCCATCGCCGCGCCCGGGCTCGTCGAGCCGGATCTGCGTCTGCCCGCCAATCCCGAGGGAAGGGGCGGAGCGCCGCGGGTGGCGCTGACGCTTGATGCCTGCAGCGGCGCCACCGACATGCGCATCCTCGGCACACTGATCGAAAACCGCATCCCCGCGACGATCTTCGTCACCGCGCGCTGGCTGAAGCGCAACGGCCTCGTCGTCGAGGTGATGAAGGCGCATCCGGATCTATTCGAGATCGAGGACCACGGCGCCATGCACGTGCCGCCGATCGACGTGAAGATTTCCGTCTATGGCATCGCGGCAGCCGGCTCCGAGGCGGCAGTCACCGCCGAAGTCGATGGCGGTGCTGTCGCAATCAAGGCGCATGGCCTGCCGGCGCCGAAGTGGTTTCGCGGCGCGACGGCCAAATACACCCATTCGTCGATGAGCCAGATCCGCGCCATGGGCTACCGCATCGCCGGCTACTCGGTGAACGGTGATGGTGGCTCGCTGCTGGGTGCGGCGATGGCGGAGAAGCGCATTCGCGCCGCCAAGGACGGTGACGTCATCATCGCCCATATCAACCAACCGACCCATTCCGCCGGCGCCGGCGTTGCCCGCGGCATCCTCGACCTCAAGGCGAAGGGCTACAGCTTCGTGCGACTGAACGACATTCCGGACGAAATGACCGTCGGCGCGACGAACTGACCGCCAGCAACGGCTGATTCTGGAAAATATCCGCACGCCGAGGCCGTTGGCGTAAGCCGCAGTGTGGGCCGTGAATGCGGCGCGCCCTCCGCGGCGGTTCATGTCTCGTCGACCACGAGGCCGCTGCTCGACGCAAAGTAGCGGCCCGTCGAAATCCGTTTTCCGTTGCCGGTTCGTCCCCCTAGGCTTCTCTCCCTATGCGACTGGTTCTGGAGGGGTGGATGAAACGTGTCGTCTTCGGGCTCGTTATCGCACTGCTCGTGCAGGCTTCCTTGCCTACGCGTGCCTATGGCGCAGGCACGGCTCTGCCACCATTCGAGCAGGTGCTGGACCGCGCCGAGGCCGGTGACGTTGAGGCCGAGGTCGATCTCGGCATGCGCTACCAGACTGGCGAAGGTGTTGCCCACGATCTCATGAAAGCCATCGGCTGGTACGGGAGGGCTGCAGCGAAGGGCAACGCGAAAGCCCAGTTCCTGCTCGGCTCGATCTACTTCAACGGTGCCGAAGGTGTGAAGCAGAACTATGTCGAGGCGCTTCGCTGGTTTCGGCTTTCAGCCGATCAGAAGACGCCGGCCGCCCAGTACAATATCGGCGTTCACTACGAACAGGGATTGGGTGTCGCCAAGGATGACGCGCAGGCCGTTGCCTACTACCGGCTGGCAGCGGAGCAGGGCTATGCCGCGGCCCAATACAATCTCGGCTACATGCTTCAGGAGGGGCGCGGAACGGCGCGCGATCCGGCCGCGGCCTTCGAATGGTATCGGAAGGCTGCGGACCAGGGGCTGGTTGCGGCCATGCACAATCTTGCCGTCGCCTATTTGCGGGGCAACGGTACGCTGAGGAATGACGCGGAGGCCTATCGCTGGGAGTCGCGCGCCGCGATCGGCGGGGAACCCCGCGCCCAGTACAATCTCGGCGTTATGTATGAGAGAGGCACCGGTGTCGAACGCAGCGTTCCCGAGGCGCTCAACTGGTATGTGCGAGCAGCCGAGCAGGGAAACATCGAAGGGCAGGTGAATGCCGGCAGGCTCTATTTCAATAGCGAGGCGGGGCGGGTCGATACCAAGGAGGGTGATCGCTGGCTGCGGCTTGCTGCGAATGCCGGAAACGGGCAGGCACAGAATCTCCTCTGCACTATCTACGCGCGCGCCTTCGGCGTCGGGCGCGACGATCGGGAGGCGGTGAAGTGGTGCCGGATGGCGGCGGACCGGGGCATGGTCTCGGCGCAGGTGGATCTGGCAATCTTCTACATGCTGGGTCGCGGTGTCGCGAAGGACGAGGCTCAGGCATTCGAGCTGTTCCTGAAGGCGGCAGAACAGGGAAACCCGCAAGCGCAGATGAATGTCGGCGCCATGTACCTGACGGGTGCCGGCGTCGATGAAAACTACGCCGAGGCGCACCGCTGGTTCCTGATGCTTGCCGATCGCGGAGATCCCAAAGGGCAATTCAACCTGGCGGTCATGTATGCGAATGGCCAAGGTATCGAGAAGAACGCGAAGGAGGCGGCGCGGCTCTACGAGCTTTCGGCTGACCAGGGTTATGCCTTGGCGCAGTTCAATCTCGCCATCGCCTATCTCAATGGCATCGGCGTGGAGATTGACGCTCCGGCTGCCGTCAGGTGGTTCCGCAAGGCGGCGGAGCAAGGAAATGCGGACGCCCAATTCTTTCTCGGTATCGCCTATGCGAGAGGCGATGGGGTGGAGCAGGATCTTTCAGCCGCGGCCGAGTGGTATGCCAAGGCGGCCGCGCAAGGGATGCAGAAAGCGCAGGAGTTGCTGGCGAAGCTGCCTGAAGAGTATCGCCGTGCCTCACAGCGTTGAGCCTGCAGCGCCTTCGCGCATTTCAGACGCCTTTACGCTGTAACCCTGTGACCTTCTCGACGAAATCGGCAATTGCCGCCGTGTCGTCGAGCTCGAACACTGGCAGATCGGAGCCTTGTACCGGATGATCGGCAGCGATTGCGCAGATGTGGGGGTCGGTGGGCGCCAGCGGCTCGCGGTTCGCTGACTCCAGACGGCGAGCCTCGACTTTCGGGATCGGTTCGCGCTTGTAGCCTTCGATGAGGACGAGATCGCAAGGCGCGAGCCGCGCCAGGATCTCCTTGAAGCTTGGCTCCGGGGCGCCGCGCAATTCGTGCATGATGGCAAATCGCGTGCCGGAGACGATCGTCACCTCATGGGCGCCGGCCTCGCGGTGGCGGTAGCTGTCGGCCCCGACCTTGTCGATATCGAAGTCGTGGTGGGCGTGCTTGACGGTGGAGACGATGTAGCCGCGCCGCGTTAGCTCGGTGACGAGCCGTACCATCAGGCCAGTCTTGCCCGAATTCTTCCAGCCGGCGATGCCGAAGATCTTCATGGCGCTCATGTTTTGTCATCCTCGAAGAAACGCAACCATTGCTCCGCGTCGGTCAGATCCTCGGGCGTGTTGACGTTGAAGAACGGATCGAATGCGCCTTCTGCCGTCGCGATAAGCGGAAAATCGACCGTTACCGAAGGGTGGCGTTCGATGAAGGCGCGGACGCGGCGCTTCGGGTCACTTGTCAGAAAGGTCTCAAGCTCGTCCGCAAGGGCGACCGGCCAGAGCCCGAACAACGGATGCATCTGCGCGTTGGATGCCGCAACGGCAATCTGCTGGTGCTCTGTCAGGCCGGCAACCATTCGGGTGACGAGATTATCCGGAAAGAACGGCGTATCGGTCGGAACAACGACGACGTGGCTTGCTGCCGGATTGGTCGCCGCGACATGGCGCATGGCTGTCAGCACGCCAGCAAGCGGGCCGAGAAAACCGGGGACTGTGTCGGCGATGACGAGCACGCCTCTGTCGATGGCGCCAGCCGGATCGGCGTTGAGGTTGACGGCGACGCTCGTCACCTGAGGCCGGAGCCGGGCGACGATGCGCGTCAACATCGTCTGGCCGCCCAGCTGAAGGCCGAACTTCGGGCTGCCCATACGGCGCGACAATCCGCCGCCAAGGACGACGGCGGGCAGGGATGCGCTGATCAGGGGCGAGGGACGGCTTCCGGGCATTGTCGGCTCCTATTCCAGTGGGCCGGTCAGCGAGCGCTGGGCGACGGCTTTGCGACCGCGCAGCGTCTCGCGATAGAAGGTGTAGAGACCCGAACCGATGATGATCGCGACGCCGACCAGCATCCAGTGATCCGGCACCTCGGCAAAGAAGAAGATGCCGATCGCAATCGACCAGATCAGGCTGGTGTAGCGGAAGGGGGCGATCACCGAAATGTCGCCGGCCCGCATCGCCAGCACGATCGTCTGGTAGCCGAGCATCAGCAGAACGCTTGCCGCAGCGATATGGCTGAAGGTCGTCGTCGACATCGGCTGCCAGCCGCCCATCGGCTGGATGAGCAAGGCGCCGACGAGGGTGGTGACGAGCGAAGTGGATACGGTGATGTAGAGCGCCGGCACGTCGTGGCCGATGCGGCGGGTACAGAGGTCGCGGGTGGCGGTGACGAAGACGCACCCAACCACGGTCAGCGCCGCCGGCGTGAAGCCCTCGGGGCCCGGCCGGAGCACGATCAGCACGCCGATGAAGCCGGCGATGATCGCGGTCCAGCGGCGCCAGCCGACCGGTTCGCCGAGGAAGAGTGCGGCGCCGAGCGTGACGGCCAGGGGAAGCGCCTGCATGATTGCCGAGGCGTTGGCGAGCGGGATCTGGCCGAGGGCCGAGATATAGGTGACCGAGGCCAGCGCCTCCATGGCGATGCG
This sequence comes from Ensifer sp. SL37, assembly GCF_026672675.1. Taxonomy (NCBI): domain Bacteria; kingdom Pseudomonadati; phylum Pseudomonadota; class Alphaproteobacteria; order Hyphomicrobiales; family Rhizobiaceae; genus Ensifer; species Ensifer sp. SL37. The sequence continues at coordinate 3,375,634 of NZ_JAPPRN010000006.1, forward strand.
CAGCAGGATCACCGGCCGCATCAGCGTTCCGATCGGCCGGAAGGCGCGAAAATGCCAGGCGGCGAGCACGACCATCAGCGTCGTCAGCAAACCGCGCACGAAGATGATCTGCCCCACATTCATTGCGCCGGTGACGGATTTGACGAGCGCGTCGTTGCACGAGAACGTGACCATCGCCAGGCACATGAAAAGAATGCCGCGGAAATTGGTGGAGGCTTGCATGCTGGCTGTCCTGCGACGCCGGGCAAGCGGCCTGCGCTGCCGGCGGATGGGGAGGCGAATCCGTGAATGGATCGCCTAATGTTTAAGCATTGGCTGCCGGGTTGTGCAAACGGGATCGCATGCCGCTCCGACTTTTCTTGTCCGACAAGTAGAAGGATTGCCTTCGAGGGAGAACCTTTGCCGGAAAGACTGTCGCTTGCCGGTAAAGCCGGTGTGTTCGAACATAAGCTTATTCGCGGAATCTTAAGTTTCGCTGCCTATCGTCGCCACAATTCCGCATCCATTCGCATGACGCGATCGGCGGGGTGGCGCCGCAATAAACCTTGCAGGGTGGCCATTCCAGGGACGTTTGCTTGAGGCTTGGGAGAGCCTCCGGCCGATGGCCCATCGGTGTTTCCACCAAGAAAAACCGCCGCGCGGGCCTGCTTCCCATAAGAATAATCAGGGGTGCGCAATGTCTTTCATCGATCGCTTGCTGCAACGGTTGCGTATCGTCACCAAGGTGCTGCTTTTCGTGGTTCCGCTCGTGGCGCTTATCGCCGGCATTGGTCTCATCGGCTTCTTCACTGCCCGCACGCTCAACGGCCATATGACCGTGACGCGGGAAACCATCAACAATCTCTCGGATTTCCAGGCGCTGCGCGGCGCGCTGCAGGCTTTTGCCGATGCGCCGAGCGAGGAGACGCGCACGGCACTGTCGGCCCAGATCGACGAACAGGAAAGCGGCGTGAAGACGCTCGACGGCCTGTTGACCCGTGCCGAGGACAAGGCGGAAATCGCTTCGGTGCTTACGCTTGGTCAAGCCATGCGCAGCCAGACGGACAAGCTCTGGGCGACCAAGCTCGAGCGCGACCAGGTAACAGCGTCACTCGACAAGGCGCTTGCCGACATGACCGAACAGGGCAATGGCGCCTACAAGCAGATCGACATCATCCGCAAGGAATCGGGTGAGAAGGAAGCCTTTGCCAAGGCGTTGCTGTTCGATGCCGCCGCCTATCAGGGCCTTGCCGAGCGCATCAAGAAATTCCGCCTGCCGGTAACCATGGCCGTCAACCCCGACGCCAAGATCGACCAGGCGAACAAGCTTCTGCCGCATCTCATGAAGCAGATCGAAGAAGCGGAAAAGATCGCCTCGGAAAAGGTGCAGGCGCCGATTGCCGAACTGAAGGATCAGGCAACGAAGGTGCAGGCGACCCTTGCCGGCGGCGATGACAACGAGGCGAAGAAGAACGCGCTGGTGCCGATCCTCAGCAAGTTCTCGAAATACGAAGCGGACTTTGCCAAGGAGGCCGCGAAGAATTCCGACACGGCCGCCAAACGCTTCGTCGGCATGGATGCCGAGATCTCGCAGCTGAAGACCCTGATCGCGCTGATGGGCGACACCTTCAAGGGCCTCGACAGCACGCGGCTGCACATCAGCGAACTGCATCGCAAGCTCGATGCCGCCGGCCGCGAGCCTGTCATGGCCGACATCCTGGCGGTTCGCGAAACCTCAGCCAAGCTCGGCGAACTCGGCGGCAAGAACGCTGCCCTTCGCGACCTTCCGGGTAAGCTCGGCCCGTCGCTCGACAACATCGACAAGGACACTGCTGCATTGATCGACGTCGGCGGCCGCTGGCAAACGGCAAAGACCGAAGCGGCGACGATGGTCGCAGCCGCCAGCACGACGCTCGAAAGCTTCGTCAGCAGCGCCCAGGAGGCCGGCAAGGTCGACAGCCAGCGTTCGGCCGACGTTTCGATCGTGGCGATGATCGCCGGCACGCTGCTCGCCATCATCGGTGGCCTGATGCTGGTCGAGACGCTGCGCGGTCCGCTGAAGCGCGTGACCGAAACGATGACGCGGCTTGCCAATGGTGACCTCGACGTTGCCATCGAAGGCCGCAACCGCGGCGACGAGATCGGCGACATGGTGCGCTCGGTTGCCGTCTTCCGCGACAATGCGGTCGAGAATGTCCGGCTTGGTCGTGAGGCCGAGGCCGCGCGCGCGCTTTCTGCAGAAGAGGAAACGCGCCGGGCTGCTGAGCGCGCCCGCATCGAGGCCGAGCAGATGCAGGCGCTGAACGCGCTCTCCGACGTGCTCGCAGCACTTGCCGATGGCGATCTCGAAGAGGGCATGTCCGAGGATCTGCCCGCCGATTACGTGATCATGGCCCGCACCTACAACAATGCGGTCGAGGCGCTGCGGGCGACGCTCGCCGACGTGCGCGTTGTCACCGGCGAGATCACCGGCGGCACCGGCAATCTCGCCGCGTCGGCTGACGATCTGGCGCGCCGGACCGAGCAGCAGGCGGCAGCCCTCGAGGAAAGCTCGCGGGCCTTGCGTCAATTGACCGATATCGTCCGCGCGACGGCCGAAAGCGCCCGCAAGACAACGGTTTCGGTCGGCGAGACCAACTCCTACGCCAAGCATTCCGGCGAAGTGGTCGCCAAGGCGATCGATGCCATGGCCGAGATCAACCGCTCCTCGGAGAAGATCAGCACGATCATCGGCGTCATCGATGAAATCGCCTTCCAGACCAACCTGCTTGCGCTCAACGCCGGCGTCGAGGCGGCGCGGGCAGGCGAGGCGGGCCGCGGCTTTGCGGTGGTGGCGCAGGAGGTGCGCGAACTCGCCCAGCGCTGTGCCGGGGCTGCCCGCGAGATCAAGGGGCTGATTTCCGAAAGCTCGGCACAGGTGAGAAGCGGCGTCGCTCTCGTCCAGGAAACCGGCGACGCGCTGACAGTGATCAACAACCACATCGGCACGATCCACGATCTCGTCAGCAACATCGAGGCTTCGGCCGCCGACCAGTACACCGGTCTCAACGAGGTGAACTCGGCGGTGCATCAGGTCGAGATGATCACCCAGCAGAACGCCGCGATGGTCGAGGAAAACACCGCCGAGATCCATGGCCTGCGCCGGCAGGTGGAAGCGCTCAACGACAAGATCGAACGCTTCCGTACCGGGACGGACGGTATCGGCGCCCGCGGACAGGGGCATCGAAGCTACGCGGCTTGAGTGTCCGGGCGGGCGGCTTGGGCACCCGCTGACCAACCCTCTCCCCGCAGGCGGGGCGAGGGAACGTGCCGGACGGTCAAGCGCGCCCATACAGGCGCTATCCACTTACACGCGGAATACGTGGGGACACGAAGGTGTGCCCCACATTCCCTTCTCCCCACCTGCGCGGAGAAGGTGCCGGCAGGCGGTTGAGGGGCCGCCTGCCGGTTGTTCTTCCAAATTGGTATCCTGATGAAGGATCAGCCGCCGGTGACGCTCATGTGGCGGGCAACCGCCGGGCGGTTGTGCTCGCGGTCGATGATGAAGTCGTGGCCCTTCGGCTTGCGGCCGATCGCCTCGTCGATCACCTGGCTGAGATAGGCATCGTCTTCGGAAGCGCGCAGCGCTGTACGCAGGTCGGCCGCGTCGTTCTGGCCGAGGCACATATAGAGCGTGCCGGTGCAGGTGAGACGGACGCGGTTGCAGCTCTCGCAGAAATTATGCGTCATCGGCGTGATCAGGCCAAGCCTTCCGCCGGTTTCCGCCACCTCGAGGTAACGGGCAGGGCCGCCGGTGCGATAGGAAATCTCCGAGAAGGTGAACTGCTCTTCCAGTTGCCGGCGCATTTCCGACAGCGGCATGTAGTGGTCGGTCCGGTCTTCTTCGATCTCGCCCATCGGCATGGTCTCGATCAAGGTCAGGTCCATGCCGCGGCCATGGGCCCAGCGCATGAGATCGGGAATCTCTGCGTCGTTGAAGCCTTTCAACGCCACGGCATTGATCTTGATCTTCAGGCCGGCGGCCTGGGCTGCGTCGATGCCTTCCAGGACCTTGGAGAGATCGCCCCAGCGGGTGATCTGATGAAATTTTGCCGGGTCGAGCGTGTCGAGCGAGACGTTGATGCGCTTGACGCCGCAGTCTGCAAGCTCGGCGGCATATTTCGCAAGCTGCGAGCCGTTGGTCGTCAGCGTCAGCTCGTCGAGCCGGCCGGCCTCGATCTCGCGACCGAGTTCGCGCACCAGAAACATGATGTTCTTGCGCACCAGCGGCTCGCCGCCGGTGAGCCTGAGCTTGCGGACACCCTTCTCGATGAAGGCGGAACAGAGACGCTGCAATTCTTCGAGCGTCAGCAGATCCTTCTTCGGCAGGAAGGTCATGTGCTCGGCCATGCAATAGGTGCAGCGGAAATCGCAGCGGTCGGTAACGGACACGCGCAGATAGGTGATCGCCCGGCCGAAGGGGTCGATCATCGGGGCTGTCTTCTGCTCCAGCGGCAGAGCGCCAGATCTGTCTATCGTTGCTGTGTTCAAGCGTCTTTCTCCCAGCCCCTTCAATGTCGTCGTCGAAGATCGTCGCGTCAAGGCGCATACTGTCGCAAAGTGTTGATCGGAAGAGACGGGTAATTCTCGCGCGCCGATTTCTGCGCTAGTGCATTGTTGTCCTTCAGAGCAATGCCGCATCGGGGGACGCAGATTACGGCGAATGGCCGGCATCCGGTTTGTCGTACGCGAAAGGAAGCAGCGAAATGAGCGAAGTCTGGCCGACGGAATTGCGAGTGTCGAAGGATCGCCACCGGCTTGTGGTGACGTTCAACGACGGAGCCTCCTTCGATCTCTCGGCCGAGATGCTGCGGGTGCTTTCGCCGTCGGCCGAAGTGCAGGGCCATGGTCCCGGTCAGCGGGTGACCGTGCCCGGCAAGCGCAACGTGCAGATCATTTCGGTGCAGCCGACCGGCAACTATGCGGTGCGCATCGGCTTTGACGACTTCCACGACACCGGCATCTTCACCTGGAACTACCTGCGCGAACTCGGCGAAAAGGGTGCGGAACTGTTTGCCGGCTACGAGCAGGAGCTCGTGGAGAAGGGCATGTCACGGGACAAGGCCGAGAAGCCTCGCTGACGACGACCGTGCGCCCGCGTGTGGTTTCAGGGGCGCTACGGCCGCGTGGAGCCCACCTCAGGCCAATTCGCCTTCCTCCCGCAAGAGCAGGCCGATCAGCCGCTCCATGGAGCGGGTGACCACCAGGCAGTCATCAATCGACTCATCGTCGAGCAATCTTTCGATCAGCGCCGTGTGGATCTCCATCGCGGCCTCCGTCAGCGTGCGGCCCTCGGGCGTCAGCGATAGCCTGAGCACCCGTTTGTCCTTCTCGTCACCGCGACGCAGGATCAGGCCGCGTTTCTCCAGATGCGGCAGCAGCATGCTCATGTTGGAGCGGCCGACCAGGAGCTTGCGCGCCAGTTCCTGCTGCGAGATGCCGTCGAACCGGTAGAGATTGATCAGGATGTCGAGATGCGGGGGCTTGATATCGAGATGGGCGATCTCGCGGGTTACCGTCTGCTGCATCAATTGGCAGGCACGGGCAACCGCGATCCAGCTGCGGAAGCGAGGGTGGTCCCAGGGAAAATGATGTTCTGTGGTCACTTGATTTTTGTTCATCGTTGTACAATTATGTTCAGCATTGAACATTTTTAGAGATTCTCACTATGGCATCCTTTGCGATCAAGGTCATCCGCAACGCGCTGAAAGGCGTCGACGCGTTTTCACCCGAGGCGGCCGGGCGGCTCGCTTTCAGGCTGTTCACCCTCACGCCCGGCAGAAGGCCGAAGAATGCCAAGGAAAGGGCGGCGCTTGCGGCTGCAGCTCCGGTGATCGCCAGGGGGCAGCCGGTGACGCTCTCCTATGCCGGCGGCTGGGTGCTGGCGCGCAAGTTCGCCGCACCGCGCGAGGCTGCCAACACCAAGCGCATTCTCCTCGTGCACGGCTGGGGATCGCGCAGCGACTATCTGGCGGCGATGATCGACGGCCTGGTCAAGGGCGGCGCCGAGGTGGTGACGCTCGATTGGCCAGGGCACGGCGCTTCGCCGGGGCGCACGCTGACGATGCCGGCGGCGGTTCGAGCGATCGACGCGGCCTGGCGGCATTTCGGCAATTTCGACGTCTGTGTCGGCCATTCCTTCGGCGGCGGCAGCCTGGCCTGTGCGGCCGGCGGCATCGTCTGCGACGTGCACAGCCATATGCCGAGAAAGCTGGTGCTGATCGGCGCGCCGAGCGAGATGACCTGGCTTTTCAAAGGGTTCGGAAAAATCCTTCGCCTGTCGCCAAAGGCGCAGGCGGCTTTCGAAGGCGTGGTCGAGCGTCTGTCCGGACGGCGCCTTGATGATTTCGATGCCGCGCGGGTGATCCAGGCGCGTGCCGTGCCGACGCTCATCATCCATGCGGAAGACGACAAGGAAGTCTCCGCCGACCATGCGCGCCGTTATGCGGCGGCCGGGCCGAATGTCGAGATGCACTGGGCAAACGGTTTTGGCCACAGGCGCATTGTTTCGGCCGCACCGGTGATTGCGCGGATCAACGCCTTCATACACGCGGAAGATCAAAAAGCCGCCGCCTGACTATTTTTCGTTGACGTCGTCATCAGTCTGTCATGCTATCGGCCGAAGGGTCACTGGCCCGGGATTCGGCGCGCAGATCAGCGCCCTGATCGTTCCCCGGGGAACTCTGGCAGCATTGGAGGACGGTATGTCGATCATCGCCTCGGTCGAGGAACTCAACGCGCTCTACGGCGGCGTCAGCGAAGCATCGGTGGCCAAGGTCACCAAGACGCTGACGGCTGAATACCGGCTGATGATCGAGGCATCGCCTTTCTGCGCGCTCGCGACCGTCGGTCCGGAGGGCCTGGATTGCTCGCCGCGCGGGGACGATGATTGCGTCGTGCGGATCGCCGACGACAGGACGGTGCTGATTCCGGACTGGCGCGGCAACAACCGCGTCGATTCGCTCGCCAATATCGTGCGCGATCCGCGCGTGGCGCTGATGTTCCTGATCCCCGGCTCGAACACGACGATGCGAATCAACGGCACGGCGGTCCTCAGTGTCGATCCTGGCTTGACGGAAAGCTTCGAGGTCGACGGCAAACATCCGCGCAGCGTTATCGTCGTGACGATCGGTGAGGTCTATTTCCAATGCGCCCGCGCCGTCATGCGCGCCCAGCTCTGGAACCCAGACCGCTTCCTCGATCCGGAATCGCTGCCGACGCCTGGCACGCTTCTGAAGGCCGCCAAGGCGGATTTCGACCGTGACACCTATGACCGCGAATGGGCGGAGCGCGCCGCCAAGACCATGTGGTAGGCTGCGTCCCGGCTGATCGGCACGATTGGCCAAGCACAGAGGCTGGAGGCGAGGGTGCTGCGGCAAGCTATGACAGGTGCACTCCTGCTCGCTCTCCTAATCGGCAAGGCGTCTGCCACCGAGCCGTTGCTGTCGGAGAAGCTCAGGCTGCTGGCAGCCCGCTACCCTGTTGCCATCGAGCGCATCGAGAATAATGCCCTGGTCCTCAGGGATGGCGGACCGCCGATCATCATCGACGACGGCCGAGCGAAAAGCCATGCCGAGAAACTCGCGGCAGGAGACGTCGAGGACAGCCTGTCGCAGATCTATCCGCTCGGCGCCTGTGCGACGCCACCGGCGGTCGATTTCGACCCGGGGCGCATCCGCAGCGAAGCGCTGCTGAAACGGCTCTATGGCGGCAGCGCTGCAGCCGTCCGGCGGGATCTCGTGAGCGTGGACTGGTTCGGCGAACGGCTGCAAGTGACGAGGAAGCACGGGATGGCGGCGGCGCTGAAGGCTGTTGCTGCCGACCTTTCGCGGCAAGCCGAACTCAAGCGCTATCTCAGCCCGAGTGCCGGTACCTTCAACTGGCGGCCAATTGCCGGCGCTGCGACGCTGTCGGTCCACAGCTTCGGTGCGGCCATCGATATCAACACGCGCTTTGCCGACTATTGGCGTTGGGCGGGAAAAGCCAGGGGCGGCTATCGCAACCGCTATCCGCTGGACATCGTCCAAGCCTTCGAGAAACACGGCTTCATCTGGGGCGGCCGCTGGTATCACTTCGACACGATGCACTTCGAGTACCGGCCGGAGATCATCGCAATCGCTCGCGCCGCAGGCGCCGATTCCTGCCGCCGGTAACGCATTTGAGCGGAAAGCGGGCTCGTTGCCCATGAAACGCAAAAGGCGCCCGTGAAGGCGCCCGTTGTCGGTTTCATTTCAGGTAGGCACTGCGGTCTCAGCGGCGGTAGATCAGCCAGTTGCGGCCGGATTCCTTGCGCATGCCGTCTTCGAAGAGAACCGTCTTGTTGCGGCCGGCGTTCTTGGCCGAGTAGAGCGCGATGTCGGCCTTGTTGTAGAGGTCGACCGGGTCTTCGGCGGCCGTCGCCATGCAGACGCCGACGGACAGCGTGATCGGGCCGTAATTGACGCCGGTCTTGGAGTTGCGGAAGGGCGTTGCGGCCAGCACGGTGCGGATGCGGTCGGCGATCTGGAGGCATTCTTCCTGGCTGCTGTCGCCGAGGATGATGGCGAACTCCTCGCCGCCGGTGCGCGCGACGAAGGCTTCGCGGCGCAGGTTGGCACGCAGTACGCCGCCGACGGTCGCAAGGATCTTGTCGCCGACCGGATGGCCGAAGGTGTCGTTGACCTTCTTGAAATGGTCGATGTCGGCAACGAGCAGGCCGGTGAAGTTTCGCAGGTGCTCGTTGTTGTAGACGGCCGCCAGATTGTCGTCGAAGGCACGGCGGTTGGCGAGCCGCGTCAGCGAGTCGGTGTTGGCGATACGCTTGTACTCGTCGAGTTCCTGCCGGATTACCTCCATCTCGAAGGACTTCTGCACGACAGTCTCGACGCGTTCCTTGCCCTGGCTCATCGTCTCGGCCGTGGCGTCGGTCAGGATGCCGATTGCGTGGCGCAGGATATCGGCGCTCGACGCGCTCTTGCTGACGATGTTGACATAGGCTTCGTCGAGAACCTTGTTGTAGTTCTCGAGCGCATATTGCTCGTCGCGCAACAGGGTGACGAGTTCGGCAAGCTTGGCCGCAAGCGTGGTGTGGGCGCGTTCGATGCCGGTGGAGCGATGGATGTGGCTGAAGTACTGCGCGCCGATTGCATCCAGTTCTTCCTGGGTCGCGCGGCTGCCGAGCGCTGCCAGCTCCTTCGACAATTGCGGGTTGGAGCCGAGATAGGCTTCGTAATAGAGCTCGTAGTTGCGGGGGATGGGCGCCACGCCCATCATGCGCATCGCATGGGTTACCTGCGCTGCGATATCGGGCGTCTGAGCCTTGCCCGAGCTTGCCGTTTGCATCTGCAAACCCCCTAATATGAAACGCTGCTTACCGGTCATTATTTTTAGGGGCAAATGATTTGCGAAGTCTTAATATTTGCCGCCGTCGCACCGCCGCATCATGACCGATCACGGCAGATTTTGCCGATGGACAGTGCGTTCGCGACATCAAAGCCACGGCGCCTTGGAGGCGCCGTGGTGTATCAAAATGGATCAGGCCGGGCTGATCATTGTTTCCGGACGAACGACCGCGTCGAACTCTTCGTTCGTCACATAGCCGCCGCCGACTGCTTCTTCACGCAGCGTCGTGCCGTTCTTGTGGGCGGTCTTGGCGATCTTGGCGGCGTTGTCGTAGCCGATCTTCGGAGCAAGCGCCGTCACCAGCATCAGCGAGCGGTCGAGTGCCGCCTTGATGTTGTCTTCGCGTGCCTCGATGCCGACGACGCAATTGTCGGTGAAGGATACGGCCGCATCGGCCAGCAGCTGCACCGACTGCAGGAAGTTGTATGCCATCAGCGGGTTGAAGACGTTGAGCTCGAAATGGCCCTGGCTGCCGGCGAAGGTGAGTGCGGCGTGGTTGCCGAACACCTGGACGCAGACCTGGGTCAGGGCTTCGCACTGGGTCGGGTTGACCTTGCCGGGCATGATCGACGAGCCAGGCTCGTTTTCGGGCAGCGACAGTTCGCCAAGACCCGAGCGCGGGCCGGAGCCGAGGAAGCGGATGTCATTGGCGATCTTGAAGAGGGCGGCGGCTGTCGCATTGATCGCGCCATGGCTGAAGACCATGGAATCATGGGCGGCGAGCGCTTCGAACTTGTTCGGCGCCGAGGTGAAGGCGATACCTGTGATCTTGGCGATCTCTTCGGCGACCTTTTCGGCAAAGCCGACAGGCGCGTTGAGGCCGGTACCGACGGCCGTGCCGCCCTGGGCGAGTTCGCAAAGGCCCGGCAGCGTCATTTCGATGCGCTTGATCGAGGAGGCGACCTGCGCCGCGTAGCCGGAGAACTCCTGGCCGAGCGTCAGCGGCGTTGCGTCCTGGGTGTGGGTGCGGCCGATCTTGATGATGTGGTCGAACGCCTTGACCTTGGCTTCGAGCGCCTTGTGCAGGTGCTTCAGCGCCGGTAGCAGGTCATGGATGACGCGCTCGGCGCAGGCGATGTGCATGGCCGTCGGATAGGTGTCGTTCGACGACTGGCTCATGTTGACGTGGTCGTTCGGATGCACCGGCTTCTTCGAGCCCATGACGCCGCCGAGCAGTTCGATGGCGCGGTTCGAGATCACCTCGTTGGCGTTCATGTTCGACTGCGTGCCGGAGCCGGTCTGCCAGACGACGAGCGGGAAATGGTCGTTGAGCTTACCGTCGATCACTTCCTGGGAAGCCTTGACGATGGCATCGGCGACGGTCGAATCCAGCCGGCCGAGCGCCCGGTTGGTGCGGGCGGCCGCCTGCTTGACGATGCCGAGCGCCCGGACGATCGAGGCCGGCTGTTTTTCCCAGCCGATCTTGAAATTGCCGAGCGAACGCTGGGCCTGGGCGCCCCAATAGCGGTCGTTTGCCACTTCGATGGGGCCGAACGTATCTGTTTCCGTGCGCGTCGATGTCATCGTGATACCTGCCTTGATCATGCGGTTCATCAAGCCTGGGCGAGGGGCCGTGTGGCCGATCTCTCCAGGGTGCCGGGCCTCTCTCTGCCCCGACGGCTGGAGCTTGTAAAGGGGCGGTCCATGGCTGGCCATGCTACAATCGTTTGAAACCCCTTGGGCGTGGCGGGTGCATGCCGCGTCACCGTGATTCGGTCCTTGCCGGGCGTTTGGCGGCGTTGTGATGTTTCGGTCACAGACGCCATCTTCTTTTCCAGCGCCGATCGCCGGCCGCCGCCCGTGCCAACGCGCGCACCGAAATAAAATCCAGTGCGATCAAATTTTTATCGCTCGCTGAACGTCCTGCAAATGAGGCGTTGGGGAGATTCTAAACGGAGGTTCGAGGACGATCGTTATCGGCGCGTTTCCTTTTCATTCACCATCCTTTTCTATAACTTTTAGCGCACGAGGGCGTGGCGAGAATCTGGCTTCAGCCGAATTCGGCGACAACGCGATACGGGGACGTAGTTTCATATGAGAGTTCTTAAGACGGCAGCGATCGTGGCGCTCATGAGCGGCTGTGCAATCGCGACCATGGACGCGCGGCCGGCTTCGGCCTTCACGTTCGGCGATTTCATTCGGGCAGGCAGAAAGAAGCCCGAGGCGCAGCAGGTGCAGCCGACCCAGCCGCTCCCGGGTGTGGGCACGATGGCTGACCCGCAGCAGGCGGCCAAGCCGCTGCCGAAGATCACCGGCCCGAAATACTATACCTACAAGGCGGAGTCGCTGCGTCGGATCGCAACCGACAAGCTGCTCGATCCCTTGGTCACCGGCTCCGTGCGCAACGACGCGCTGCCGCCGGTGCTGCGCATGCCGCTGGCTGACGCGCGGCAATTCCTTCCCGGCATCAATGTGCGCGCCTCGGGTGACGTGGCAAAGGCGGTCGAAGCCCATTACGGTGCCCGCATGGATTACATCTGGATTGGCGCCGAAGGCGTCAACGCCAAGGCGAAGGCGGCGGTTGCCGTTCTTGCCGACGCCGCCAAGGTCGGCCTCGATCCGCAGGATTATGCCGTCAGCGTGCCCTCCGATACGTTCGATCGCGGCGACATGATCGCCCGCGAGAAAGAGCTTGTGCAGTTCGAGATCGCGCTTTCGGCAGCGACGCTCAGCTACGTGCAGGACACGGTGCGCGGTCGCATCGACCCGAACAAGATCTCCGGCTATCACGACTTCAAGCGTAAGACGGTGGATCTGCTGCCGCTTCTCGACAAGATGTCGGCAAGCAGCGACATGACCGCGCTTCTCAATGAGCAGAACCCGAAGAGCGCGCAATTTGCCGCTCTCTCTGCCGAACTGGTGAAGCTGCGCTCCGAGCAGAGCGTCGAGCAGCGCGTCGAAATCGCGCCCGGCACGCTGCTGAAGCCGGGTCAGAGCAATCCCGAGCTCGCCAACATCATCGCAGGTATCCGCCTCAAGGGCTCGGAGAAGCTGAAGGCCGATCATGCGACGGTTCTTGCCGCCTACCAGGGCACGCCGGAATACACGCCGGAGCTGGTTGCTGTGGTGGAGGCCTTCCAGCAGGAGCACGGGCTCAAGGCCGACGGTGTCGTCGGCCAGGCGTCGCTTCGCATCCTGACGGGCGGCGACACGGTCGCCTCCAAGATCAACAAGCTCGAAATTGCCATGGAGCAGGCGCGCTGGCTGCCGGATGGTCTCGGCGACCGCTACGTCTTCATCAACCAGCCGGCCTTTACCGCCACCTACGCCGACAAGGGCGCCGAGCAGTTCTCCATGCGCGTCGTCGTCGGGTCCAAGGCGAACCAGACCTACTTCTTCCAGGACGAGATCCAGACGGTCGAGGTCAACCCCTACTGGGGCGTGCCGCAGTCGATCATCGTCAACGAGATGCTGCCGAAGCTCAGGAGCGACCCGAACTATCTCGACCGGATGGGCTACCAGGTCGAGGTCGGCGGTCGCCCGGTCCCGTCCGCATCGGTCAACTGGAACGGCTCGACCGCATCGGTTGCCGTGCGTCAGCCGCCGAGCAGCGACAATGCGCTTGGCGAGTTGAAGATCCTGTTCCCCAACAGTCACGCGATCTACATGCACGACACGCCGTCGAAGAGCTTCTTCAAGCGTGACAATCGCGCGCTCAGCCATGGCTGCGTGCGGCTTGCCGATCCGCGCCTGATGGCGGCAGCCGTGCTCGGCACGAGCGTCGACGATGTCGGCAAGGAGATCGCCGGCGGCCGCAACAAGGCGCTGCAGGTCCCGGTGAAGGTTCCCGTCTACGTCGCCTACTTCACGGCTTGGCCGAACAAGGACGGCGTGGTCGATTACTTCAACGACGTCTATGAGCGCGACATGTATATGAACCGGGCCTTCGAGGCGACGCGCGGCGCACGCCGGGCGGAAGGATAAGCAAGAAAAAGGCCGCTTCGAGCGGCCTTTTTCCTGTCTGCTATTTGGAAAACAGGCCCGAGACCAGATCCGGGGTCAGTTCGTCGAAGTGGCTGATGACAACGGTGGGGTCGAGGCTTTCGACCGGAACATCGGAATAGCCGAAGGGAACGGCGATCGAGGGTACCTGAGCATTGCGGGCGACGAGGAAGTCGTTGAGGCTGTCGCCGACCATCACGGCGCGGGTCGCCAGGCCCCCGGCATTGGAGACCGTGCGCAGCAGGTGGGCGGCATCCGGTTTGCGCACTTCGAAGGTATCGCCACCCGATATCGCGGCGAAGCGCTCGATCAGGCCGAGCCGTTCGAGCAGACGCGTGGCGAGCTTTTCCGGCTTGTTGGTGCAGACCGCGAGCTTGAAGCCGGCGCCGGATAGGCGGTCGAGCGCGTCGACCAGCCCCGGATAGGGCAGCGAATCGCCCGGCATCGAGCCGTGGTAGAAATCGACGAATTCCTTCAGCTGCCATTCCAGCATGTCTTCGGCCAGCGGCTTTTGCCGCATCGCAAAGGTGCGCTCGATCATGGCGCGGGCGCCGTGGCCGACGAGATGGGTGAGGTCGCCGTAGGTGACCGGCTCGACGCCGGCCTGGGTCACCGCATGGTTGAGGCTGGCGACCAGGTCTGGCGCCGTGTCGACGAGCGTTCCGTCGAGATCGAAGACGACAATGGGAGAATTCAAAGAGAAAACCTCTTGGCGCTGAAAACCGTTGTTGATCGGGTAGGCGAACTCATCGGCGATTGCAATGGCAAGCGGCGCCGGCAAGCACACGGAATCCTGAGTGCCGATTTCATTTTGACTTTTGTTTGCGCCGTCGGGCGTGTAAGTGTCACAGCGGAAAAACGGGCGGCCGTTCGCTGATTGCGGCCTGCTGCCCGTGCGAATCACAAGGGAGCGACCGGCGCATGGACGCCCGCGAAATGAAGATCAAAGCCGCGGCCGCGGCGCTGGAATATGTCGAAGACGGCATGCGTCTCGGCATCGGCACGGGTTCCACGGCCGAGGAGTTTGTGCGGCTCCTGGCCGAGAAGGTTGCAGCGGGCTTTCGCATCGAAGGCGTTCCCACCTCGGAGCGCACGGCGCGGCTCTGCCTCGAACTCGGTGTTTCGCTGAAGTCGCTCGACGAGCTGCCCGAACTGGACCTGACGATCGACGGCGCCGACGAGGTCGATGGTCAGCTGCGTCTGATTAAGGGCGGCGGCGGCGCGCTGCTGCGCGAAAAGATCGTTGCGGCTGCGTCCAAGCGCATGATCGTGATTGCCGACGAGACGAAAGTGGTCGACGTTCTCGGCGCCTTCAATCTTCCGATCGAGGTCAATCCTTTCGGTCAGGTGGCAACCCGGATCGCGATCGAAAAGGTTGCCTCGCGCCTCGGACTTTCCGGCGACATCACTGTCCGCCAGTCCCATGACGGCGCCTTTCTGACGGACGGCGGGCACCTCATTCTCGATGCATCTTTTGGCCGTATTCCTGATGCAGATGCGCTCGCCGGGGAGCTGAATGCCATTCCCGGCGTCGTCGAGCACGGGCTTTTCATCGGCATCGCTTCGCTGGCAATCATTGCCGGGCCGCAAGGGGCACGCACGCTGACTGCGTCCTGAGCCGGCTTCGCTGCCCCGTCAGGGGCAGGAGCGGTGAAGACAACAGGTTTCCATACATGCGGGCCTGGCGGCGGCAATCGCCCGGGCAGCATGCGACAAACACAGGAGCAAGGGTAAAAATGAACAAACTCGCAGGTCTTGTCCGCACTTTCGCTGCCACCGCGGTTCTGCTGTCCGCGTCCGTTCCGGCGGTTAAGGCCCAGGACGTCTCCGAAGACCAGATCAAGGCGGCGCGCGCGACGATCGCTGCTCTCGGCGTAACCAACAGCTTCGACAACATTCTGCCGAACCTTGCCGAGCGTCTGAAGAACACGCTGATCCAGGCATCGCCGAACCATCAGGAACTGATCACTGCGACCGTCGACGACAAGGCGCTGAGCCTTGCCGCCCGCCGCGCCGATCTCGAGAACGAAGCCGCGACGATCTACGCCAAGACCTTTTCGCTCGAAGAGCTGAACGCGATCACCGAGTTCTACAACTCGGCCGCCGGCAAGAAGCTCCTGAACGACGGCCCGATCGCATCCCGCGAACTCCTGAAGGCCGCAGACATCTGGGCATCGGGCGTATCGCGCGACCTGACCCAGGAAGCCACCAAGTCGCTCGACGAGAAGGTCGGCTCCACCCAGCCGGCAGCAGCCGAAGGTGCAGTTCAGGCGCCGGCACAATAAGCTGCGGCGCCGAGCGCCTTCATCACGTTTCGAGGAGCCCGGAGCGATCCGGGCTTTTCTTTTGCCCGGAGGCTCCACTATATGTGCCTGCGACGCGGCCATCGGCTGCGCCCGGTTGCGTGTCGGCCAAAGATCGTTCGGCGCGCTTTTCAGATCGCCATTTCGGCCCGCTTGCTTTCAGGAGACTGCCCATGCCCGCTTTCGACTATGACCTTTTCGTAATCGGCGGCGGTTCGGGCGGCGTGCGCTGCGGGCGTCTTGCAGCAAGCCTCGGCAAGAAGGTCGCGATCGCGGAAGAGTTTCGCTATGGCGGCACCTGCGTTATCCGCGGCTGCGTTCCGAAGAAGCTTTATGTATACGCGTCGCAGTTTTCCGAGCACTTCGAAGATGCAGCGGGCTTCGGCTGGACGGTCGGCGCAAGCACGTTCGACTGGAAGAAGCTGGTCGCCGCCAAGGAGCAGGAAATCACCCGGCTCGAAGGGCTCTACCAGAAGGGCCTCAACAATGCGGGCGCCGAAATCCTGCATACGCGCGCCGAGCTCGTCGGCCCGAACACGGTTCGCCTGCTCGACAGCGGCAAGACGGTAACGGCCGAACGCATCGTCATTGCCGTCGGAGGTCATCCGACCCCGCATGACGCGCTGCCCGGCCACGAGCACTGCATTTCCTCCAACGAAGCCTTCGACCTTGCGGAACTGCCGAAGTCGATCCTGATCGCCGGCGGCGGCTACATCGCCGTCGAATTCGCCAATGTCTTCCACGGCCTCGGCGTCGAGACGACGCTGATCTATCGCGGCAAGGAAATTCTCTCGCGGTTCGACCATGACCTGCGCCGCGGGCTGCACGTCGCGATGGAGGAGAAGGGCATCCGCATCCTTTGCGAGGACATCATCCAGTCCGTCACGCTCGACGCCGACGGCAAGCGCGTCGCGCACACGATGAAGCACGGCGACATCTTCGCCGACCAGGTCATGCTGGCGCTCGGGCGTGTGCCGAACACCAGAGGTCTCGGCCTGGAGGCCGCCGGCGTCAAGACGGACGAGCGCGGCGCCATCATCGTCGACGCCTTCTCGCGCACCAGCGCGCCCGGCATCTATGCGCTTGGCGATGTGACGGACCGCGTTCAGCTGACGCCGGTCGCGATCCATGAGGCGATGTGCTTCATCGAGACCGAGTACAAGAACAATCCGGTGTCGCCGGACCACGACTTGATCGCGACTGCCGTCTTCTCGCAGCCGGAAATCGGTACCGTCGGTCTGACCGAAGAGGAAGCGGCGCGCCGGTTCGACGAACTCGAAGTCTACCGCGCCGAGTTCAGGCCGATGAAGGCGACCCTTTCGGGCCGCAAGGAAAAGATGATCATGAAGCTGATCGTCAATGCCGCCGACCGCAAGGTGCTCGGCGCTCACATCCTTGGCCATGACGCTGGCGAAATGGCGCAGCTGCTCGGTATTTCGCTGAAGGCCGGCTGCACCAAGGACGATTTCGACCGGACGATGGCGGTGCACCCGACGGCGGCGGAAGAGCTGGTAACGATGTATTCGCCGTCCTATCGCATCCGCAAGGGCGAGCGGGTCTGAGCCGCCTCAGGCGGAAGCTCCTGCAAACCGCGCCTCCTCGCGTTTGAAAAGATCGGCGAGACGATCGATGACCGTCCGGACTTCCGGACGGCGCCGGTCGTCGTCGTTTGCCGCGATCCACAACGGATGCGTCAGGCCCTCGATCAATTCGCCTTCGCGCTTCAGGAATGGATCACCTTCGCCGACGAAGGCGGGCAGGACGCCGCGGCCGGCGCCATTGCGGATCAGCCGCACGAGAAGGGCGGCACTGTCGGTCCACGTATGGATCTGCTGCTCGCGGTTTTCAAAGACCCATTTTTCAGCCGGCGAGCTGGCAACTTCGGTGCCAATCGATATCCAGGGAAAGTCCTCGCGCTCCGGCATGTTGCCGGCGCGATAGACGGCATAGGCGATGTTCACCGAGCGGCGCACTGCCACGTTGCCGGAGCGGGGCTGTTCGTACAGGACAGCCACATCGGCCTCTCTGAAGGTCAGGTCGAGGCCGCGATGCGCATGCTTGCAGCAGAAGCGAAAACTGTCGCCAGCGGCGCGGATATCGGTTGAATGATCGGCGACGAAACCTGCGACCCAGGCGTCGCTTGCGACTGACACGATCGGCAGCGCGAAGGCGTCGCGGTGCCAGTCGGAGATATTTGCGGCGGCATTCCGCATGGCACGGACATGTTCGAGGAGGATCTGGCCATCGTGGGCGAGGCGGTAGCCTTGCTGGCTGCGGATGAAGAGTGCCCTGCCGGTCGCTCGCTCGAGCGCGAGCATGCGGCGGCCGATGGTCGGCGCGCTCAACCCCGTTCGCGTGGCAGCCCCGCTCAAGCCACCCTCGGTCGCAACGTGATAAAACAGTTTCAAATCGTCCCAAGCTGCCTCGGCCATAAGCACTCCATGGCGGTCATTGTCTCGTAGTAGCGCGGGTCGTCCGCCCTGACTTCC
The DNA here is from genome assembly GCF_026672675.1 of Ensifer sp. SL37. Taxonomy (NCBI): domain Bacteria; kingdom Pseudomonadati; phylum Pseudomonadota; class Alphaproteobacteria; order Hyphomicrobiales; family Rhizobiaceae; genus Ensifer; species Ensifer sp. SL37. The sequence continues at coordinate 3,393,767 of NZ_JAPPRN010000006.1, forward strand.
GTTCGCAGATGAAAGACGTCTTTCAACGGTGCGCCTACAACGCTGCCGGCGAAGACATTAGGTCTCCCATTGTCTCAAGGCAAAGGAGGCGAGACCATGTTTGAACATTGGGCGGTCATGTGGACGGTTCTGCAGCGTGAACATCGCCGCGGGTCACGCAACGGCTTGGATGATCCGCTCGACGGGCCGGAGTGGCGTGGCCTGCACTGGGTGCTGCCGACCTTCTCTTTTCTGCTTAACCGGCGCAGATCGGATGCGCGCTTGACGCGTTCCGATGCGCCACTCACCGAACGCACAGGCGCGCGCTGGGACGTGAGGGCCAGCCATTGCCGGCCGCAAGCCGCCGGGCACGATCGCTGAACAATCTGTCGCCTATCTTGGCGGCGGCTGTAGCGTCAGGGATGCCACTATGCCATTGAAACTGCGCATCGTTCTTTCGATATAGGGAGCGAGACTTTCGGGATCGTGCGCTCCGCGGAAATATCGTTGCGCCCCGGGCGCCCTGCAAAGCAATGAATTCTGGTAGGATGGCTTTCCAAGCGTTTCCTTAACGTCTATAAGCCCGCATTCCGCGGCGTTTCCGGCTGGGCGGGCACGAGGCTTGGCCAAGTGACCGGGGCAGGGCGAGCGGATGTTGAGTGAAATTTCAGAATACCGGGCGGCCGCCATTGGCCGTCAGGGCGTGACCCGCGCGGTTGGATCCGCGGCAGACAACAGGTGATCGAAATGGCACAGACTTGGACTCCAAACAGCTGGCGGCAGAAACCCATCCAGCAGGTGCCGGAATATCCGGACCTGGCAGCGCTTGAGGCGACCGAAGCGCGCCTCGCGAAGTATCCGCCGCTGGTGTTTGCGGGCGAAGCCCGTCGTCTGAAGAGTGCCCTCGCCAATGTCGCCGAAGGCCGCGGCTTCCTGCTGCAGGGCGGCGACTGCGCCGAGAGCTTTGCCGAGCACGGCGCTGACACGATCCGCGACTTTTTCCGCGCCTTCCTACAGATGGCCGTCGTTCTGACGTTCGGCGCGCAGCAGCCGGTGGTCAAGGTCGGCCGTATCGCCGGCCAGTTCGCCAAGCCCCGTTCCTCGGGTATCGAGAAGCAGGGTGACGTGACGCTTCCGTCCTACCGCGGTGACATCATCAACGGCATCGAGTTCACCGAGGAAGCGCGCATTCCGAACCCGGAACGCCAGATCATGGCTTACCGCCAGTCGGCTGCGACGCTGAACCTTCTGCGCGCGTTTGCAATGGGCGGCTATGCCAACCTCGACAACGTGCACCAGTGGATGCTCGGCTTCGTCAAGGACAGCCCGCAGGCGGAACGCTACCGCAAGCTTGCGGACCGCATCTCCGAGACCATGGACTTCATGAAGGCGATCGGCATCACCTCGGAAAACCACCCGAGCCTGCGCGAGACCGATTTCTTCACCAGCCACGAGGCGCTGCTGCTCGGCTACGAGCAGGCGTTGACGCGCGTCGACTCGACCTCGGGCGACTGGTACGCCACGTCCGGCCACATGATCTGGATCGGCGACCGTACCCGCCAGCCCGACCATGCGCATATCGAATACTGCCGCGGCATCAAGAACCCGCTCGGCCTCAAGTGCGGTCCGTCGCTGACGGCCGATGGCCTGCTGGAGCTGATCGACCTTCTGAACCCGGCCAACGAAGCCGGCCGCCTGACGCTCATCTGCCGTTTCGGCCATGACAAGGTGGCCGAGCATCTGCCGCGCCTCATCCGTGCGGTCGAGCGCGAAGGCAAGAAGGTGGTCTGGTCCTGCGACCCGATGCACGGCAACACGATTACGCTCAACAACTACAAGACCCGTCCGTTCGAGCGGATCCTGTCGGAAGTGGAGAGCTTCTTCCAGATCCACCGCGCCGAGGGTTCGCACCCGGGCGGCATCCATATCGAGATGACCGGCAACGACGTGACGGAATGCACTGGCGGTGCGCGTGCGCTTTCGGGCGACGATCTCGCCGACCGTTACCACACCCATTGCGATCCGCGCCTCAACGCGGACCAGGCGCTGGAACTCGCCTTCCTGCTCGCCGAACGCATGAAGGGCGGCCGCGACGAGAAGAAGATGGTCGTCAACGGCTGATCTAAATCTCTGGCATTGTTCAGGTTTTCTGAACGTCGCTTGGATGCTTTGAATTTGACAATGCCGGGCCGGCTCTGGAAGCTGGCCCGGCATTTTCGTGTCTGGAGCAGGGCGCGGCGCGGGCTGTCGCTTGCGGCGGCACGCTCCATGGCAGGATCGAGGGGTCATGAACTTGGGGAGGGGCAATGCAGGACATTCATCACGGGGGCTGCCTTTGTGGCACCATTCGCTTCAAAGCGCGCGGCGAGCTGCGCGAACTGATCTTCTGCCACTGCAGCCAATGCCGGAAGCAGACCGGGCTCTATTACGCCGCCACCAACGTGCAGGACCAGGACTTCGAGCTGAAGGGCGCGGAAAACGTAACCTGGTACAGGGCCAGTGACAGCGCCAGCCGGGGCTTTTGCCGTCAATGCGGGTCAGCGCTGTTCTGGAAGGCGGACGGTTCGGATTACACCTCGATCCTCGCGGGCGCCTTTGACAAGCCGACGGTGCTGAAGCCCGGCTACCATATCTTCTGCGAAGATCAGGGCGATTTCTACGAGATCAAGGACGACCTGCCGAAATTCGCAGCCGGCCGCGTCTGAGGTTCAGGCCGGCGGGTTTGCCGCCTGTCGCTCGGCCTGCTCGAAGCCGTTGGCAAGGCCGGCAAGCTTAACTGCCTGCCATTGGCAATATTCCTCGATCAGCCGCTCACTCAACCAGAACAGGCCGCGCTGCCCCTCATCGGCTCTTCCAAGCAAGCCGAGATCCTGGGCCCGCGTGAAGATGCGCCGGATATGGGTGTTCGAGATCATGTAATGCGTGGCGAGATCCGAGAGGTTCGCCTCCAGCCAGACTTTACCATCCACAGGCTCAAGGCTCTTCGGCCGCGCCATGAGATCGTCGAGCAGGAGGCCACCGCACTCGGTCCAGACGAAAGCCGCGACACCTTCCGGCGGCTGGGTCCACCGGCGATCTGAAAGCAGCAGGCGGGCGGCGATCGGCTGAGCCCGTTCGAAAACCGTGCGGTCGGCTTCGACGCGGGCGACACGGCCTTGGCCGTCGAAGCGATCGAGCGTTCCCATCTGGCTCATGAACCAGCGCAGCATGGCGCCTTCGCTGATTTCCGTCGGCTCTAGCGGACGGATCTTCTTGCGACCCCGGCCGCCCTCCGCGTCGCGCAAAAGCTTGTAGGTCAGCAGTTCGGCGATGAAGGCAGCAGCGGTATTGCGGCTGGCGCCGCCGGTCTCATGGATGAACTTGAGAAGGCGGGCGGTCGTAACCCCCGTTTCGGGATTGCCGGGCTCACGCTCGAGGTGCAGGGCGTAGACGGCCTGGCTGAGGGTCCATTTCTGGTGGGAGGCGACAAGGCGAGCGATGCGGGGAAACATGTCGTAGGCCGCCATCAGATCGCGCGCGCTCGCCTGGAGCACGTTGCGTAACTCCGGATGACAAAGAAAACCTTCCGCGGTGAAGGCGAGCGAGCCATCCCGCGCAGCGCCTTCCTGCTCTGCCATCACATGCATCTGCTGCGCACACCCCCAATGCTTGCGCGGCCCGCCAAGTGAAGGGCACTCTCGGTGCCCCGCCGGCCAGCCGCGCTCAGCTGCATTCCTTCTACTAGGGCTACCTTGTGCATAACGTGTCAGCAACCGAATTTGTTCAACGGGGCGTTGACGGTGGCCGTCGAACGCCCCGTTTGAACGGGTCTACTGCACGAGGACCGGCGACTGGCACTTGACGCCGGTGACGCGGACATCGGCCTCGCCGACCCGTACGCCGACGAGCAGCAGAAGGTTGTAGAGCAGATCGTCGACCGGCTTGGTGACGGCTCCGAGCGTTTGGGCCAATGCCTGCTGCACGATGGTCGGGCTGCCGAGCGTCAGGAACAGGACCTGTATGTTCAGGTCGAGATTGTTGAGGAGCGTTTGCGTCGTCGAGGTCAGGATGTCCTTGGTCGAGACCGTCTTGATCGACCGGGCCGCGACCTCGGACGGGCTGAAGCTCAGGCGCGTCGGCTTGAGGTTTTGCGCCTCGACATGGGCCAGCGCATCGATCTTGACCACCAGGGCGTCCACGAGTTTGGCTCTTTGTACCCGCGCGTCTGACGAGAAGTTGGACAGGACCGCCGGATCGACGTCGCCGATGGCGATTTCGGCAATGCCGGGCACGGCATCGACGCTGACCGAAGCATTTTCGGGCGTGCCGCCATAGCACCTGATGTCGGCGAGCTTGGCTTCCGCATAGGCGAGTTCGACATAGATCGGCAGGCGGATGCGAATGCCGGCAAGGGCGGCCAGGCCATCGACGTTGACTTCGACGGCAAGGCGGGTCTGGGCGGTGCGTATTGCTGCGCCGGGCGTGCCGAGGCGGTGGCTTGGCGTTTCCACGGGCGGCTCGCCGATCGCAAGCTTGACCTTGGCAGATGCGATCCCCGGAAGGCCGGCCACGGCATTGAGGGCGATCTGGTTTTCGCCATTGGCGATGGCTGCAGCCGCCGACACGATCTGCAGCGCGCTTACGCGCATCGCCCAATCGGAGCCGGCGTCGACCTGCAGGCTCTTCTTCGGATCGAGGTTGAGGATTTGCGCCAAGGTGAAGGTGCGCTTGTCGTTCGAGGTCGAAAGCTCGATGCTCTTGAGCGCGGCCGTGACGGTTCCGGACAGGCCCTGGACGAGCCGCATGGAGGCAAGCAGCTGCGGCATCGTCAGGTTTGCCTTGAGCACGTCTTCATAGGAGGCAGCCGTCAGGTTGAGCCTGGTCGCAATGACCTTCAGGAAGGGCTGGATATCGATATCGGCGTCGATGAGCGCCTGGTAATCCATGACCTTGAGCGAGATCGTCGTTCCGAGCATCTGCCCGAGGATGGAGTTGAGCAGCCCATCATTGAGGCTTGCAAGACGGGAGCCGACGGAGAAGGCCGCGATTTTCGAACTCGCCGCCGTGCCGTAGACGCTGAGGTCCGGCGGGGCGCTGAAGATCGAGGCGAGGAAGATGTCGCCCTTCCTTTCGAGCATCACCTGCACGGCGTCCGTGGGCGTGGCGTCCTTGATGAAGCGCTGGCCGGCATCGACCGACGGATCGGGCACGTAGCGCCCGCGCGCTACGGTCGCGACGCCATCAAGCTTGGCGGTGCTGATGTCACCGGGCGGCAGGGTCTTGCCGTCGATGGTCAACAAACCGTTCGGCGTCGACACGCCGTAGTTCAGGCCATTGTTGGCGAAGTGATTGAGCACGGCCTTCTCGGCGGCGGAGACGTTGGCCGCTGCCGCGATCGCAGCGAGATCGACCGAAGACTGCATTTCACGCTTCTGGACGGTCAGGTAGCCGTAGTCGATCGCAAGGGCCATGGACGTGATCACCAACGGCATGGCCAGGGCGGCCGAGATACCGATATTGCCGCTACGGGCTCGGGCGAGGGAGCGCATGGGTTTCCACAGCATATCAGACCCCTCCGATGCGGATGGTTGCGAAGCGCTCGATCTGTTCGCTCGGCATGGCGAATGTGAACAGGTTGAAGATCGGCAGGTCGCCGGCGTCGTATTTGATCCGGACGGTGAACTGGTTTGCGTTGTTGGCGTCGTCCCTGACGGTGACGGTCATGCGCGACGACTTGATGAAGGCCTGATCCATCGTCGTGCGACGGATATAGTCGGTCGCGAGCCGTTCACGCTCGGTTTGGGAGAGGCCGGCGATGGCTGTGCGGGCGGCATCGGCAGCAATCTGCTGAATGGAATGGGCGGCACTGAGATAGACGCCATAGGCGATCAGGGTCAGCACGCACATGAAGAAGAGTGGTGCTATTATTGCAAATTCGATCGCAGCGGCCCCGTCCCGGCCGCCTAACAGGCGCTTGAAGTTGGACATTGCAGCATCTCCGCGTACCCACGTTGCTGTATTTCTCGAATGTCCCTGCACCCATAACGTGATCCTCAAATATTAATTTTTTCATACTCCGATAAGTTGTTGAATCCCAATGCATTTCGCGAATGTTGCAAAATGTGTATTCACAGTTGAATTAGTATTTATGAAAATGAGCTAGTTTTCGCCCTGTCGCGGCGGCTGCGCGCGTCCGCGTCCGGGCGCCGAAATCTGCGCGAGGGCCGGCTTGCCCATCGTCAGCGCATCGTCCCGGTTCGGCCGGGGTCCGGTCACTCCTGTCCGGGCGTGCGATAGCGTTCGAGCTGCCGGTTGAGCGTCGCCAGGTCCGCGCGCAATTCGGAGATCTCGCGCAGTAACACGTCGTCGACCTTGTGATGCAGTGCGATCAATTCGACTTCCGACTTGAGATTGACTTCGTAGTCCTTCGAGGCAGCGAAGCGGTCGCGCTCCGCCTGGCGGTTCTGCGACATCATGATGACCGGCGCCTGCAGCGCGGCGAGCATCGAAAGCATCAGGTTGAGGAAGATATAGGGGTAGGGATCGAAGGCGCCGGTGGCGAGCAGAATGGTGTTCAGCAAAACCCAGAAGACGAGAAAGCCGCAGAAGCCGATGATGAAGCTCCAGGAGCCGCCGACGCGGGCGATGTTGTCTGCGAGCCTGTCGCCGAAGGAGAGCCGTGCCGTGAAGGCGGCATGTGAATCGGTGGCGAGCGTGCGTCGGTCCCGGGCATGGGTAAGAATGCGGCGCTCGATCTCTCCGAGCTCGCTGAGCGGCTTGCCGAAAAGCTGTTTCGATATGTCATTGAAGTGCGGCATGGCGATCTCCGGAGTTGGCCGGAGACAATCTAGCGCGTCAGCGCCGCAAGGAAATCAGGCGGTACGCGAAAATGCTGCAAGGACCGGAGCGGTTACTGGCCGCTCCGGTCTTCGATCAGTGGGTCTCGACGCTGGCGAAGAGATCAGCGTGTGACTTGAAGAACCGGTCGGTCGAGAAGCGGTCGCCGAACATCATGTCGTGTTGCAGGAAGCGGTAGTCACGCAGGAGTGCCGGCACCTTCGGCTGGCGCGACCACTCGGCGACTTCCTTGCCATTCTTGCGGATCAGCATGTAGCGGTCGACGACGCGGTACTGGTCATACACCTTGCCGAGGAAGCCGGTGTAGTAGGGGTGCTCGTAACCGGACTGCTTGAGGATCTGATAGGAGAGGAAGGCCGGGCTGATGGTGCCGACGTTCTTCTTCGGGCCAGTCTTGTTCGACCAGACGACGAGCGGCGTTTCATGCTGCGCCTTCATCTGCTCCTTCGAACCTTTGCGCTCCGCCGTCACACCCTTCATGAAACCGGTGCTGGTATAGACGGTGTTAAGCGGCGGCAGATGGTCGCCAAAGAGCACGATAACCGTTTCGCGATCGCGGTTCTTGGCCCAGTCCATCAGCTTCTTCAGGCTGTCGTCGGCCTCCTTGATGCCCTGCGCGTAGGTGGCAAGCACCTGGCGGTCGGCCTCGGGCAGGTCGCCTTCGACCTTGATGGTGTTGTTGGCGTAGCGGTTGGCCTCATAGGGGCCATGGCCCTGGAGTGTGACGGCGAAGAAGAAGAACGGGTCGTCCATCGCGTCGGCCTGGCGGATGATCTCGTTGGTCAGCGAGTCGTCCGAGGCGAAGATGCCGCGCTTCTGCATCGGTGGCATGTTCTCTTCCGACTTGAACATGTCGAAGCCGAAGGCCTTGTAGACGGCGGTGCGGTTCCAGAACCAGCTCTGGAACGGATGGATGGCGCGCGAGACGTAGCCTTCGCCACGGAAGAAAGTGGCAAGCGACGGGATCGGATTGCGGATGTACTGCTGGTACGGGATGCTGCCATAGGGCAGGAACGCGTTGGAGAAGCCGGTCAGCGCCTCGAACTCGACGTTGGCGGTCATGCCGCCGAACTCCGGCGAGAAGACGTTGCCCGACTGCATTTCGCGGATCGTCGGCATCGGGTCGGGCGACAGCTTGACGTTCGGCAGGCGGGTCGGATCCCAGAAGGATTCGCTCATCAGCACGATGACGTCGGGCTTGCCGCGGTGCGAGGTGCCGGCGGGAAGCGGCTTCACCGGAATGCGGTCGATCGCGTCGGCCATGTAGCCGGCGGGCGCGCTGACATTGGCCATCGGCAGGTTGATCGCAAAGGCGAGCGCAAAGCCGTTGTGCTTATAGTTCTCGGTCTGGTCCCACATGATCGGGATGACCTTCAGGCGATCACGGATCCAGGAGAACTGGTTGTAATCCATGATGTTCCAGAAGGCGACGAGCAGCGGCAGCGCGAAGGCGAGGCGGGCGACACGCTCGCGGGTCGTCAGCTTCGGGAAGGTCCGCCAGGCAAAGCGCAACAGGAGGGCGATGGCGACGACGGTGGCAACCAGGCCGACGGCGATGCCGAGCGCCGTCCACGGACGGTCCTTTACCAGCACGGGCATCAGCTCCATGATCTGGCGGCCGAACAGGAAGTCGGTCGGATAGAGCGGATCGGACAGGAACACCTGCTTCTGCTGGCAGATGACGGCCGGCAGAAGTGCCAGCGGCGCGATCACCACGGCGGACTTGTGCTCGCGGCCGAAAATACCGTCGACAGCGAGCAGAATGAGAAAGAATATGCCGATGGTCGTCAGCGCCGGGCGCGTCGGGTCGAGGACATAGGAAAGGGTGTCGGTCGGCGACTGACGGACGATCAGTTCAACGGCGAAGACAAGGGCAGTTGCAACGAACAGGGAGAACAGGGCGCTGCGCGTGGAAGCGAGCGTCTTGGCGTGCCGTGCGGCGAAGCCGGGTCGGTCGGCATAGACACGTGAGCCTCGCGCGACAGCGGAATCGATACTGGCCAACATATTCTCCAATTTCATAAATGCGTCGTGTAACTGTCATACGCCCGTCATTTTGAACAGGGGATGAATGGTTTCTTAACGGGAATGGAGGGTGGCTTTTCGTGGCGTGAAGCCGCACGAACGGCCCAGTATAAGGACCGGGAAAAACAGAAGTTTTCGGTTTTTTTCGCGTGGCTGCGATTGGCTGTGGGTATTTTTCCGCAGATTGCGCTAAAGAACATTGCGAAAGTCAGATGCAATCGTTCAGGACAGACCGACAGGCCCGCTCATGACCGCCCATAAAAACGCCCCCTCGCTCCTTCGTATCGCCGTTGCCCAGCTCAATCCGACCGTGGGCGACATCGCCGGAAACCTGGCCAAGGCGCGTGAGGCGCGCGCCGATGCGGCGCGACAGGGCGCCGATCTCCTGCTTTTGACGGAGCTGTTCATTTCGGGCTATCCGCCGGAAGACCTTGTTCTGAAGCCGGCCTTTCTCAAGGCCTGCCTCCAGGCCGTCGAAAAGCTGGCCGCCGAAACGGCCGATGGCGGCCCGGGCGTCATCATCGGCTTCCCGCGCCTGTCGAAGACCGGCCGACATAACGCCGTGGCAGTGCTCGACGATGGCAAGGTGATCGCGATCCGCGACAAGGTCGATCTGCCGAACTATGGCGAGTTCGACGAGAAGCGCGTCTTCGATCCGGGCGAGATGCCGGGACCGGTCAATTTCCGCGGTGTGCGCATCGGTATTCCGATCTGCGAGGACATCTGGGGCGATCTCGGCGTCTGCGAGACGCTGGCCGAAAGCGGTGCTGAAATCCTGCTGTCGCCGAATGGTTCGCCCTATTATCGCGGCAAGGTCGACGTGCGCCATCAGGTCGTGCTGAAGCAGGTGATCGAGACCGGCCTGCCGATGATCTATGCCAACCAGCTCGGCGGCCAGGACGAACTGGTCTTCGACGGCGCCAGCTTCGCCTTCAACACCGACAAGTCGCTCGCCTTCCAGATGAGCCAGTTCGAAGAGGCGATCTCGATCGTGGAGTGGAAGAAGGGCGAGAGCGGCTGGCATTGCGAGCACGGCCTGAAGTCGCGCCTGCCGGAGCGGGAGGAGGCGGATTACCGCGCCTGCATGCTCGGCTTCCGCGATTATGTGAACAAGAACGGCTTCAAAAATGTCGTGCTTGGCCTCTCCGGCGGTATCGATTCCGCCATTTGCGCAGCGCTCGCCGTCGATGCGCTCGGCGAGGAGCGGGTGCGCACGGTCATGCTGCCCTACCGCTACACCTCGCAGGAATCGCTGAAGGACGCCAAGGAATGCGCCGAGGCCCTCGGCTGCCGTTACGACATCGTGCCGATCTCCGAGCCGGTCGAAGGGTTCCTCAGCGCACTCTCCGATACGTTCGAAGGCACGGAATCCGGCATCACCGAGGAGAACCTGCAGAGCCGCACCCGCGGCACGATCCTGATGGCGATCTCCAACAAGTTCGGCTCGATGGTTGTGACGACAGGCAACAAGTCGGAGATGTCGGTCGGCTATGCCACGCTCTATGGCGACATGAACGGCGGCTTCAACCCGATCAAGGACCTCTACAAGATGCAGGTCTATGCCATCTCGAGCTGGCGCAATACCACGGTTCCTCCGGGCGCGCTTGGTCCTTCCGGCATCGTCATTCCGCAGAACATTATCGACAAGGCGCCTTCGGCCGAGCTTCGTCCCAACCAGACGGACCAGGATTCGCTGCCGCCCTATCCGGTGCTCGACGACATTCTCGAATGCCTGGTGGAAAAGGAAATGGGGACGGACGAGATCGTCGCCCGCGGCCATGACGAGGTGACCGTTCACCGGGTCGAGCATCTGCTCTACATCGCCGAATACAAGCGCCGGCAATCGGCGCCGGGCGTCAAGATCACCAAGAAGAACTTCGGACGCGACCGCCGCTACCCGATCACCAACCGCTTCCGCGACCGGGGCTAGGCGATGGATATCCTCTCCGAAGAGACGGACGGCCGACAGGGCCGTCCAGATTTTACGGACGAGGAAATCCGGCTCCTGCGACTGTGGTCGGCAAGCGACGTTTCCGCCGGCCGGCAGCTTTCGGCGCAGATCGGCTATTTCGCGACGCCTGCGATCTTTGGGGTCTATGGCCTTGCGGCCGGAAGCCTCACCGTCGTCGGCGTTGCCTTCATCTGTATCCTGCTCCTGCTGGCCTGGGGTCTGGTCACCACCTGGCGGGACCGACGCAATTCCGTTCTGATGCAATCGGTCTGTTCCAAGGTTCTGGCGACCCTGCCGGCGGGTGAAGACAAGAAATAGCGGCCTCGTCCGGGAGAGAAGAGCATGCGCAGTTCCGTCGAAATCCATGACATCGCATCAGGTGAAACGCGGGTTGTCTGGCAGACGGACCGGCTGGTCGAGGCACCAAACTGGTCGCGGGACGGCTCACATCTGATCATCAACGGTGACGGCAGGCTCTATCGGCTTGGCCTTGATGGTTCCGAACCGGTGGAGATCGATACCGGTTTTGCGACGCTCTGCAACAACGACCACGGCCTCTCCCCGGATGGCACGACGATCGCGATCAGCGACAAGACCGAGTTCGGGAAATCGGCGATCTACCTGCTGCCGGCCGAAGGCGGCACGCCGCGGCTCGTCACCCGCAACCTGCCTTCCTATTGGCACGGCTGGTCGCCCGACGGGAACACGGTGACCTATTGCGGCATCCGCGACCAGGTCTTCGACATCTACACGATCTCAGTCGACGGCGGCGAGGAGCGGCGGCTCACCTATGGGGAGGGCCGCAACGACGGGCCCGATTGGTCGGCAGACGGCGAATGGATCTATTTCAACTCGAGCCGTACCGGCCAGATGCAGATCTGGCGGATCCGCCCGGACGGCAGCGACGTCACGCGCATCACCGACAGCCCCTATGGCGACTGGTTTCCGCATCCGTCGCCTGACGGTAAGCACCTGCTCGTGCTTTCCTATGACGGCGACGTCTTCGATCATCCGAGGGATCTCGATGTCCGGTTGCGGCTGATGGACCTGGACGGCGGCAATGCCCGCATCCTGTTCGAGCTCTTCGGCGGGCAGGGAACGATCAACGTTCCCAACTGGGCGCCCGCAGGCGATCGTTTCGCCTTCGTCCGCTACGAACGGGAAAGCTGACCGCGCTGGACAAGTATATCGAGGCCATGCTAGCGATGAGGTCGTTCGCAGGGCACATCCGATCCGCGGGAAGGGCAAGGCCCACCTGTCTCACTGAACTTGGTTGCCACACCTCTTTTCAGTCTGTGGGCGCGGATACCGGACGTGAATGAAAGGAGGTCTTTCATGATCACGCGCGATCTTTCCGCGAACATTACCCTCGATGCGATCCGCAAGCAGGCCAAGGCCTTTTTGAAGGCCGTCAAGGCTGGCGATGCCAGTGCAAGGCAGCGGGCGCTTCCCTATTTCTCCGAACCGACCGCAATGGGCCTTCAGGATGCCCAGCTGGTGCTTGCCCGCGAATTCGGCTTTGCCAGCTGGACGCGGCTGAAGCGGCATCTGGAGAAAGCCGAGGCCGGCACGCCGTCGACCGAACAGGTCGCAAACCGCTTTCTCGCTCTGGCGACAGTCTCCTATTTCGGCGACGTCGCTGCCGATCCCGAGCGGTTCGCTCAGGCACTCGACCTTCTCAAGGACCATCCTGAGATTGCCGGGGACAACATTCACGTGGCCGCTGCGCTCGGCGACGCCGCGGCGATCGACCGCTTTCTCGATCGCGACCCGAAACTCGCAGAGAAGCGCGGCGGTCCGTTCGACTGGGAGCCGTTGCTCTACGCCGCATATGCCCGCGTTCCCGGCCGCTCGTCGCTGCCGGCGGGCGCCCGCCTGATTGCGCGCGGGGCCGATCCGAACGCTTACTGGCTCGACGACGGCCAGTATCGTTTCACGGCTTTGACCGGCGTCTTCGGCGAGGGCGAGGCGGGGCCGGAGCGGCAGCCACCGCACCCGGATTGCCTTGTCTTTGCGCGGCTGCTGCTTAATGCCGGTGCCCGAGCCAATGACAGCCAGGCGCTCTACAACCGGATGTTCGAACCGGACAATTCCTGCCTCCAGCTGCTTCTCGACCATGGCCTCAATGCCGACGACCGCAACAACTGGCTGGTGCGCAACGATGGCGGCCTGGTCGAAAATGGCGAACGCGTCTTCGACTATCAGCTTGCCTGGGCACTGGAAAGACGCATGTCCGATCGCGTCCGGCTGCTTGTTGCGCACGGCGCCGACGTCAATCGCCCGATCAAGGGGCGCACGCCCTATCAATGGGCGGAGCTCGGCGGCGATCCGGCACTGGCACAATACCTCGTGTCGCGCGGCGCGACCGAAGCAGCGCTGGAGGATGTCGACCGGCTGGCCCGTGCCGTTGGGGAAGTGAAGGCCGACAAGGCGAGGGAACTTGTCGATAGGGATCCGACACTTGTCGCTCGAACCCAGGCTGCACACCCCGCCATTCTGCACGAGGCGGCGGGTGAGGACCGGCAGGACGCCGTGGCGCTGATGCTCTCGCTCGGCTTCGACGTCAACCGCATGACCTCGCGCACGCCGTTGCACGAGGCGGCGCTGCATGGGCATGTCGCGATGGCGAGGCGCCTGCTCGATCACGGCGCCGATCCATTGGCCCGCGACCCCTACCATCATGCACCGCCGATCGGCTGGGCCAAATACAACGGCAAGGACGCGATGGTCACTTTCCTGAAGGATCAGCCGCTCGACATCTTCGCAGCTGCGTCCTTTGGCGTGGCCGCGCGCCTCGCCGACATCCTCGACCGGCAGCCGGATCTGATCGAAACGCCGTTCGGCACGTTCCGCGGGCGCGGCAGGCCGGAGCCACAGCACGACTGGATGACACCGCTTGCCTTTGCCGTGATCAACGGGCAGGCGGGAACGGTGCGGCTGCTTCTCGAAAGGGGCGCGAATGCACGCGTGCGCGATGGCGCCGCCGGCCCGTCGATACGCGATCTTGCCCTGGAGCAGGGCAATGCGGAGATCGTCGCCTTGCTGCGCGCTTCGGCGGCCGCCCCGCAATAGGATGCGCAGAGGGAGGCGCGGGCAGTCGCCCGCGTTCTCCTGATCCCCGCTGCGACCGCTGATTGTCGGGCGATTCAGCCGGTTGAAATCGTTAAGTATTTTATCACCAGCTTATTTAAGCCAAACTTCGATTTTGGTCGCTAGGGTGCCGGCAGTATCGGCTGCCATCGTTGCGCATCGCACCTCCACAAGTGCTAGTATGCCCGGCAGGGCCGGTACGGACGAGGGGGACTGGCGTGGTGGAAAAGGCGTTGCGGCAGGCAAAACGGGACAAGACGGTCTGGGCGATCCATGCCGCCTGTACCTTGGTCGCGGTCCTGATCATTGCAAGCCTCATCTATGTCCTCGACCGGTCCGTCACGGAGGCCGATCGCTTCGGCCTTTCGGCCGAGCGTCGGCTTGTCGCAAACGAGCTGCGCCACCAGATGGATGCGGTCGTTCAGTTCCAGGCGCAGGTGTCCTTCTGGGACAAGACCTACGAGGAGCTGGCGACGGGGCATGTCAGCGACAGTTTCGTCGCCGACGAGCTTTCGGGCTGGCTTTGGGAAGACTACGGCTTCTCCTGGATCATCTTCACGGATCCGGCCCGCACCGTTTCGACGGCGCTCAAGGACGGCGCATCGGTTCCGGCAGAGGTCGCCCGCGTGCCGCTCGACGAGGTCGACGATCTCGTAGACGAAGCCAAGCGCCGCTACGACAATGCGCTCAGGAACAACGACGGCACCTACAATCTCGATGTCACGACGCCGGATGCGCAGTCCGTGATGCCGGCCGTGCCCGGCATCCACGCGGTGGACCTGCGCGAGATCGGCGGGCGTATGAGTGTTGCCGTGGTGCAGGCGGTCATCCCCGAGACATTGGTGGTTCCGGCCGAACGGCGCGATCCGGTGCTGATGGTCGCCGTTCGGCCGGTCACGCCGAAAATGACGCGCGAGATCGCGGCACGGCTGGGTATTCGCGGGCTGGCCTTTGTTCCGCTCAACGAGCGGCCTGCAGGCAGTGCCTATGCGTCTGTCGGGCGCTGCTCCGATTCGTCCTGTCTCGTGGCCGCCTGGGTGCCGAAATCGCCCGGTGGGTTCGTCCGCGCGGAGCTGTTGCCGAGCGTCATTATCATGGCGATCGTCGCAGCACTGCTGATGGCCTTCGTGGCGCTGCGGTTCTCGACGCTCTTTGCCGCCCTGCAGCAGAGCGAGGCGCTGAACCGGCACCTTGCCAAGCACGATCGCCTGACGGGGCTGATGAACCGCAGCGGCTTCGACGACATGCTGGCGGCGGCCCTGTTGCGGGCATCGACGCATCCGTTCACGCTCGTCTATGCCGACCTCGATGAATTCAAGGAGGTCAACGACCGCCACGGCCACGCCGCCGGCGATGCCGTGCTGGTGGCCATGGCCGAACGCTTTCGCAACCGGGCTGGCCCGAAGGGCACGGTCGCGCGGCTTGGGGGTGACGAATTCGCGGTCATTCTCGGCGATTGCAGCGAGGCCGACGCCCGCAGCCTGACGGCCGGCCTGATCGCCGACGCGCAGACGCCGGTCGCTTTCGAGGGCCAAATGCTCGTTGTCGGCGGCAGCGCCGGCATCGCCTTTGCGCCGCGGCATGGCCTGACGGCACGCCAGTTGCTGCTGGCTGCGGACGAAGCGCTCTATCTGGCCAAGCGGCGCGGCCGCAACCGCTTCGAAACGGCGGACGACATGGTGTTGCCGGCCGAGAAGAATGACGGCCAGTCGGCGGCCTGAACGCTACCCGCGGATCGGCAGCAGCGTTACTCCGGAACATTGTAGGGCGTGATCACCACCACGGCGGAAAGCTGCGGGCCGATTGCCGGCGCCTGGGCGCCGGGCCGCAGCATCATCGTGCGAAAGGCGGTGCGCGCATCGGTCCTGAGGTCGTGATGCAGCACGAAGTGAATGCGCCGTTCCCGCAACAGCGCCAGATTGTCCTCGTCGAGATCATGGGCGATGTAGAGCGCGCAGTGACGCTCGAGGCGCTCGAAGGCTGCAAGGACGGAGCGGTTGCCGCCACCGATCGAATAGGCCGCGTTGATATCGGGATTGGCCGAGAGCGCCGCGTGAGCCAGGCGGCCGGTTTCGCTGTCGCGGCCGTGGCCTTCGCTGATCTCGACGATCCGGATTGCCGGATAGCGCTCGCGCAACACCCGGCGAAAGCCGATCTCGCGTTCCTCCTCACCACGAAAGCGGCCGCTCGAAAGGGTCACCAGCACAGTTGCCGGCGCGCCGGAAAAGCGCTCCCCGAGGAGGTAGGCGGCCGTTTCGCCCGCCGCCCGGTTGTCGGCGCCGGCATAGGCCGTCCGCTGAGAATGGGGCAGGTCGGTTACCAGCGTCACGACGGGCGTACCGCCCATCTCGAAACGGGCGACTGCGGCGACGATCTCGGGCACGTCCGGCGCCTTCAACACCAGGCCGTCGGTCCCGCGCAGCCGGATTCGGTCGAGCAGTTGCACGATCTCCTGTGGGCGCATCGTCTCGGCGAAGTGGAACCGGCAGCGAAAGACGGTGGGCGCGAAGGTCATCGCCTCGCTCTCGAAGGCGCGACGCACCGCGTCGGTGAAGCGCTGTGGCGACTCCATGACGATATCGATCGCAAACTTGCGCCCCTGGATGTCGAGGCCGGCCTGCTGCTTCTCCAATTCCTCGATGGCTGCGCGAACCCGGGCCTCCGTCTGGCGGCGCACGCCCGGCCGCTCGTTGAGCACGCGATCGACGGTCGCGGTGCTGAGCCCGGCCTGAAAGGCGATGTCCTTGACCAGAAACGGATGGGCCATCGCCTTGCTCTCCTGATGGATTTTTGATGGATTCTTGCTCTATATCATGTTTTGCCGCCGCCTATAGTCGTGTTCATCAGGATGTTCCAGAGGAGGAAACGCGATGAAGACCGACAACAAAGCGCGCCAGCGGATCGACCGCGTCTGGCTCACCGAAGAGGCTTGCGATCTCGAATCGTTCCGGGCGGAAGTCGAACGCCAAACCAGCCTGTCCGACTACCCCCATGCTTCCGGCTGCGAAAAGAATATCCTGATTTATGACAGCGCCGCGCTGATTGCGGCGTGCGGCGATGCCGAGGCGCGGCGTTCTGTTCTGGCGGAGATCTGCGAGGTACTGGCGACCGGGCCTGGCGTGGCGGTCTTCAAGCGCGCCTTTGCCGATACGACAGCAATCGACGTCGCAAGCGGGGTCTTTGACGCCATCATCGAAGAGCAACATCGAAGCAACAGCGGCGGCGGCGATCACTTCGCCAAACCCGGCGCCAATGACCGCATCTGGAACTCGCTGGAAAAGCACTGCCTGAACGCGCCGGAGAATTTCGCCTCCTATTACGGCAATGCCGTCATAGCGCTCGTCAGCGAGGCTTGGCTCGGGCCGAACTACCAGATGACGGCGCAGGTCAATCGCGTCAATCCTGGCGGTGCGGCGCAATCGGCGCACCGGGATTATCACCTCGGCTTCCAGACCGCGGCCGTGATCGAGCAGTATCCGGCGCATGTGCACAGGCTTTCACCGGTGCTGACGCTGCAGGGGGCGGTTGCCCATTGCGACATGCCGCTCGAAAGCGGACCGACGCTGTTCTTGCCCTATAGCCAAACCTATGTGCCGGGCTATCTGGCGCTCAACCGGCCGGAATTCCGCGCATATTTCGACGCACACCACGTGCAGCTTCCGCTCGAAAAGGGCGACGTTGTCTTCTTCAACCCGGCGCTCTTCCATGCCGCCGGCACCAACCGCTCCCGGGATATCCGCCGCGTGGCCAACCTGCTGCAGGTATCTTCGGCCTTCGGTCGCGCAATGGAAACCGTTGACCGACTGACCATGAGCGCGACGCTCTATCCGGCCTTGCGGGCCTTGCTGGCGGGCGGGACGCTGACGCAGGCGGAAGCGGCCAACGCGATCTCCTCCTGTGCCGAAGGCTATTCGTTCCCCACCAATCTCGACCGGGATCCGCCACTCGGCGGGTTGGCGCCGAAGACGCAGGCGCAGTTGATGCGCGAGGCTCTCACTGCGGGGACGGGCGAACAAGAGTTTCTCTCGGTGCTGGAGGCGCAGGCGAAGCGCAAGCTGAGCTGACGAGCGAGTTACAATTTGACAGGCTCCCGGTGTGTTTCAGCCGGGAGCCGCAGCCGTTTCAAACGATCATTTCCGAGGGAGGAATTCGATGAGTGGACAATTGCAAGGCAAGATCGCCATCGTCACCGGTGGTACGCAGGGACTGGGCGCGACGATTGCTGGCCTTTTCGCCGAACGCGGCGCTGAAGGCATCGTCATCTGCGGCCGCAACGCCGCCAAGGGGCGGGCGAAGGCCGAGCAGATCGGCAAGGCAAGTGGCGCGAAAGTCGTCTATGTCGAGGCCGATCTGGAAAAAGTAGAGGACGCCCGCAAGGTGGTCGCCGCTTGCGACGCGGAATTCGGCCGGGTCGATGCGCTGGTCAACGCCGCAGCTATTACCGACCGTGGCACGATCCTCGATACCACGCCCGAACTCTTCGACCGCATGTTCGCGATCAATGTGCGCGCGCCGTTCTTCCTGATGCAGGAGGCGGTGAAGATCATGCGGCGGGAGAAGACCGAGGGCACGATCGTCAACATCGGCTCGATGTCGGCGATGGCCGGCCAGCCGTTCATTGCCGCCTATTGTTCGTCGAAAGGCGCCCTCGAAACGCTGACCAAAAACACGGCTTATGCGCTTCTTCGCAACCGCATTCGCGTCAACGGGCTGAATATCGGCTGGATGGCGTCCGAAGGCGAAGACCGCATCCAGCGCGAGTTTCATGGCGCGGCTGCCGATTGGCTCGAAAAGGCGGCGGCCGGCCAGCCTTTCGGTCGGCTCGTCGATCCGGCCGAAGTGGCGCGGGCCTGCGCCTATCTGTCGTCGGCCGAGTCCGGGCTGATGACCGGATCGGTGATTTGCTTCGATCAGTCGGTCTGGGGCGCCTATGACGGTTCGCCGCATCCGGTCGCTCCGCTTTGAGGCGGAGGCAAACGACTAAGCTCGAAAGTAGCCGGCGGAAAGTGGCGCGCCATGTCTCGACCGGGTTGGCGCCGCTTGTCTTTCTCAAACGGCTGTGCACTTAGTGCCGTCGTCAGGTGCCCGCGAGAGCGGGAGAATCGGGAATCCGGTGTCATTCCGGAACGTGCCCAACGCTGTGACGGGGACGATCGCGTCTAAGAGAGCCTTGAATTGATTCAAGGTTTTGCCACTGGATCTTCAATCGATCTGGGAAGGCGAGGTGATCGGTTGAACCGAAGTCAGAAGACCGGCCTGGCGAGATAGACCGAACCCCGCGTGGACGGCGGGAGGTTTTCGCATTGTTGGGGATCGAACGATGCTGACTGAACCGAAAGGCGGCCTTGCGGCTGCCGGTGCCTTTTCGCTGCCAGAGCGGGAGGCCGTCTACCGTGCCATCTCGACACGTCGCGACGTGCGCGATGAATTCCTGCCCGCGCCATTGCCGGATGATCTGATCTTGCGCCTGCTGGCCGCTGCGCACAGCGCCCCGTCCGTGGGCTTCATGCAGCCGTGGAACTTCGTGCTGGTGCGGGCGGAAGAAACGCGTGAGCGCGTCTGGCAGGCGTTTCGCCGCGCCAATGACGAGGCCGCGCTGATGTTCGAGGCGGAACAACAGGCCAAGTACCGTGCGCTGAAGCTGGAAGGCATCCGCAAGGCGCCGCTCAGCATCTGTGTCACCTGCGACCGCACGCGCGGCGGTGCCGTCGTACTCGGGCGCACCCACAATCCGCAGATGGACGTCTATTCCACCGTCTGCGCCGTGCAAAACCTCTGGCTTGCTGCGCGGGCCGAAGGGGTGGGCGTCGGCTGGGTGAGCATTTTCCACGAGGCCGAGATCAAGGCGATTCTCGGCATCCCAGATCATATCGAGATCGTTGCCTGGCTCTGCCTCGGCTATGTCGATCGCCTCTATCAGCAGCCGGAACTCGCCGTGAAGGGCTGGCGCCAGCGCCTGCCGCTCGACGAGCTGGTTTTCGAAGACGGATGGGGACGCAGCAAGGAGAAGGCGTAAGGCCTCGTCCGATCAATTCTGGACCGGCTGATAGGCCGGTCCCTTCGGATGCTTGAGGTCGATGGCGGTTTCTTCCTGCGGCAGGTAGGTCGGGCCGACGACGCGAACCTTGTTCTTCGACGGATCATAAGGCCGCTCTTCGGCCGGCGCCTTGGCGGTATTGCTCGCCGCTTCCGGCTTCTTGGTCTCGATGACGATGATCGACGACTGGTCGTCACCGATCTTCGTTCCGTTTGCCTTCGGTGTGGTCGAGGCGGTCTGGGGTATCTGGCAGCCGCACTGGCCGGGTTTTCCGACAGCGCGGGTGCGATAGGCAAAGGCGTTGGGCATTTCGGTATAGGGACGGCCGGTCACGGCCGAGACCATCTTGTCGCTCTCTTCCGTGTTGAGGTCGTGAAAATAGAGCTCGGTCTCAGCCCCCGGACAGCGCGCCCGACAGGCCTGCTCGTCGCGCGGGAAATCGGCCGGCGTCGCATCTGAAGAAACCGGGAAAAAGGCGCCGTCGCAGGTACGCACGCACATGGTTCTGAGCGTGCCGCTATAGTAGCGCTCCTGCGGTGCGTAGCCGTCTTCGCCTCGGCCGAGCATCGGGCCGTAGGCGTCTTCCGGCGGCAGGTCGGCAACGATGTTGCGGTGGCTTTCCGGCACGTCCGGTTCCACGCTTGCGAACTCCTCGCGGTCACCATAGCAACCGTTGATCTCCAGCGCGGCGAGGATGCGGCGCCGGCTGTCGTCGCTGCCGCCGGCGACGATCTGCTCGCGCTCGGACTTCAGCATGCGCAGATTGTCTTCCATCTCGGCGATCAGGCTGTTGAGGCCGTAGCAGGTGTCGGGGTCGCCGCCGTCGAAGCCAATGGCGTTGCCGCCACCGCAACCCGCGCGGCGGCGGTCGTTCTTTGCCCGCCGCAGCTCGATATTCTGCCGCGAGATCGCGCTTGCGTAGTCGCGCGCATCGGCATTGCTGGCGACGTAGTCAGGCAGTTGCGCGAGCCGCGCGTTCAGTCGGTCGCAGGCCGTCGATGCCAGTGACGGGCCGGCACCGATCAGAACCAGAGGCACAAGGGCCGCAGCGACGTGTTTCATGCGCGTGAACACGGGCGAAAGTCTCTTCCTGTTGCCAGGTCGGCGCCGACCTTCTGCGGGTGGCTGCCAGCGGCATTCCTGTTTCGCCTCCATCATAGAGCTTGTCGTTGATCGTGCAACGACAAGCGACGGTTTGCGTTAACAGCGCAGATCACCTGACGCGCTTAGGCGGCGCGGGCGGTTTCCAGCGACATCGGACGTTCGAGCACGGTACCTTCGATGGCAGCGACCGCCTTCATCCGCGTGAGCAGATCCGGCGTTACTTCCCAGGCGACGGCAACCGCGAAAACGGAGCCGATGCGATGCGGTTCGGCGATACGCTCGCCCGGGCATCCCATGCGCCGGAACATGCGCTCCAGGAACACATCCGTCACCGTGACGATGTGGCTGATGCCGGAAGCAAGGCCCAGCTCGCCGACGCCGCACATCAGTTCGGCGGCCGCGACCGTCACCTGGTTCGACGCGCGGTCCTGCGAGATCTCGGGCTCGATGCAGAAGCGGCTGGATTCCCAGACCGAAGCGCTGCGGATTTCCGGATTATCGCCAAGCAGGATCGGGAAGGTATCGTCCAGCATGTTTGGGCCGAGTGTCGGTAGGAGGCGAAGCGCGCCGCGCAGCCGGCCGGTATCGGGCGCATAGGACAGGACGTAGAGCGGGTTTGCCTGGTCGTAGTTGTCGATTTCCCAGTCGCCTTCGGTCTGCACGTCCCATTTCAGGAAGTCGTGGAAGACGCGCTTGCGCAACCGGAACATGTCGTCGACGGCCGCCGGGTGTTGTGCGCGGGTCTTTCCGTTCAGGATCCTGATCATCGTTTTCTCCATCCGAGTTTGGGGATGGGGCGATGCTGTCAGGCTCGCGGCGGTTGCGTAACTGTCGCTAGCGACAGTTCAAATGCGCGATATTTGCCACTAGATTTCGAGGGGTTTCGGTGGAGGCGTATTGTCGGGTGTCAAACGGAGGGTATCAGAGCGTGTCGTACGGCCTGTGCCACAGCCTGAGTGTTGGAAACGACATTCAGCTTGCGTCGCGCATTGGTCATGAAGAAGCGCACGGTGCGCTCGGAAATGCCGAGGATCGTGGCGATTTCCCAATAGCTCTTGCCGGCGGCGGCCCAGGTCAGGACCTCGGTCTCGCGGCCGGTCAACCGCATCTCTCGGGTCGAAATGCTGCCGGCCATGGCGCCGTGCTCCAGCATGGCGGCATGGAAGAGATTGGCGGCCAGCTGGAAATCGCGCAGGTGATGGCGGCGATAGGTCGTCCATTCGCCGGCTGTCATGTTGACGTTGATTGCGAGCAACGCCATGCGCCCGGCGGGCGAGGGCAATGGCAAGGCGACGCCCTCAGTGGATATGCCGATTTCCTGGGCTGCCTGGAACAACGGTTCGCATTCCGGGAAGCGATGCCGCGCCATCGTCCATTCCACCGGCCGCACGCCGCCAAGCGCCAGCTTCAGGATCGGATCGATCCGGTGAAGGCTGCGGGCATGGTAGATCTCGGCAGCGTAGGCGCCAAAGGTGTGATGCAGCCGGCAAACCTTGAGCTCGTCCGCATAGGGCTCGGCTTCGAGATAGAGAAGATGGGCAATGCGGAAGGTTCGACGCATCAATGTGAAGAAATGAGCGGGCTCGACACAGCCGCCACATTCCAGGATTTCCAGCATGTCGAGGACAGCCTGCTGCTCAGTCATGCCACAACACCGAATCTCGTCCGAGGCCCCAGCATGGTTAGAGGTTCACCTTTTGTCCAGCGCAAACTTTCCCGATTGGTGTATAAGACCAATTGCGCACGCCTTGATTGTGGTCGTCGATCGGCCGCGTGACAGGGGCTGATTCGCGGGTGATCTGCAAAACCAGCGATGCCGCGCCTGAAGCAGGCGCGACATCCGGATACGGTTTTGCCGGCGCCGGCATGGCGCCCGAATGCAGCGAAGACCGGTGGCGATCTCCGCGTTGCCATCTCAACCCGGATGGCTGGCTTCGACCACCGCCAGAGCCGCCATGTTGACGACGCCGCGTGAGGTGACGGACGGCGACAGGATATGGGCCGGAAGCGCCGAGCCGAGCAGGATCGGGCCGACATGCAGGCTGTCGGTCATGGTCTTGACGACACCGAGCGTGATGTTGGCGGCATCGAGATTGGGGAAAACCAGCAGATTGGCTTCGCTCGACAGGCTGCTGTCCGGCATGACGCGCTGGCGCAACGCTTCCGAGATCGCCGCATCGCCGTGCATTTCGCCGTCGACCTCGAGATCCGGCGCGAGTTCCCGCACGAGCTGCAGCGCCGCGCGCATCTTGGTGGCGCTCTCCGAATCGCGCGAACCGAAGTTCGAATGCGAGACGAGGGCGGCGCGCGGGGTGATGCCGAAGCGGCGGATTTCCTGTGCCGCCATGACCGTCGTCTGGGCGATCTCTTCGGCGCTCGGGCAGTAGCTCACATAGGTGTCGGTGAAGAAAGTTGCGCCGCGCTGCGAGATCAGCAGGCTCAAGGCCGAGAAATCGAGCACGCCGTCGCGCTTGCCGATGATCTGCGATACGTCGCGCAGGTGCTTGCTGTAGCGTCCTTCGACGCCGCAGATCAACGCATCGGCTTCGCCGCGCTTGACCGAGAGCGCGCCGATGACGGTCGTGTTGGTGCGCACGATCGTGCGCGCGGCTTCCGGGATGACGCCGAGACGGCCGACGAGGGCAA
This sequence comes from Ensifer sp. SL37, assembly GCF_026672675.1. NCBI lineage: Bacteria > Pseudomonadati > Pseudomonadota > Alphaproteobacteria > Hyphomicrobiales > Rhizobiaceae > Ensifer > Ensifer sp. SL37. The sequence continues at coordinate 3,417,436 of NZ_JAPPRN010000006.1, forward strand.
AATAGTCCTCGACATAGTCCCGGTAGCGCGGATCGCCTTCGGGGTTGACCACCTCGAAATCGACATCCGGACGGATGCGCAGGCCATAGCGACGCAGGCGCGTCTCGATGATCTGCGGACGGCCGATCAGGATCGGGCGGGCCGTGCCTTCTTCGAGCAACACCTGGGCGGCGCGCAGCACGCGTTCGTCTTCGCCTTCGGCAAAGATAACCCGGTTCTTCTGGGCGTTCTTGGCGGCGGCAAAGACCGGCTTCATGATGAAGCCCGAGCGGAAGACGAAGCGGTTCAGCTTGTCGAGATAGGCGTCATAGTCCTGGATCGGACGGGTGGCGACGCCGCTTTCCTCGGCTGCCTTCGCAACCGCCGGCGCGATGCGCAGGATAAGGCGCTGATCGAACGGCGAGGGGATCAGGTAGTCCGGGCCGAAGACCGGGGTCTCGCCGGAATAGGCGCGGGCGGCAACATCGGAGGGCTCTTCGCGGGCAAGACCGGCGATGGCGCGTACGGCCGCCATCTTCATTTCTTCGTTGATCGTGCTTGCGCCGCAGTCGAGCGCGCCGCGGAAGATATGCGGGAAGCAGAGAACGTTGTTGACCTGGTTCGGGAAGTCCGAGCGGCCGGTGCAGATCATCGCGTCCGGACGGGCTTGGCGGGCGGCTTCCGGCATGATTTCCGGCGTCGGATTGGCGAGCGCCATGATCAGCGGCTTTTCGGCCATCTGCGCCAGCAGTTCCGGCTTCAGGACGCCGGCGGCCGAAAGGCCGAGGAAGACGTCAGCGCCGCCGATGCTGTCGGCAAGCACGCGGTTGCTGCTATCCTGCTCGTAGACGGACTTCCATTCGTCCATCAGTACCTCGCGGTCCTTGTAGACGAGGCCTTCGAGGTCATGGACCCAGATGTTTTCGCGCTTGGCGCCGAGCGTCACGAGAAGGTTGAGACAGGCGAGTGCGGCGGCACCTGCGCCCGAGGTGACGATCTTGGCGGTCGCGATGTCCTTGCCGGCGAGTTCGAGGCCGTTGAGGATGGCGGCGGCGACGATGATCGCGGTTCCGTGCTGGTCGTCGTGGAAGACCGGGATCTGCATCTTTTCACGCAGGCGCCGCTCCACCTCGAAACATTCGGGCGCCTTGATGTCTTCAAGGTTGATGCCGCCGAAGGTCGGCTCGAGCGCCGAGATTACGTCGACCATGCGCTCGATGCTCGACGCGTCGATTTCGATGTCGAAGACGTCGATGCCGGCAAACTTCTTGAAGAGGACGGCCTTGCCCTCCATGACGGGCTTGGAAGCCAGCGGACCGATATTGCCGAGACCGAGGACGGCCGTGCCGTTGGAGATGACCGCGACCAGGTTGGCGCGCGCTGTGTAATCGGCGGCTGTTTCCGGATTGTCACGAATGGCGATGCAGGGGGCTGCAACCCCTGGCGAATAGGCAAGCGCCAGGTCGCGCTGGTTGCCGAGCGGCTTGGTGGGCTGGATTTCGAGCTTTCCCGGGCGTGGGTAACGGTGGAAGAAAAGGGCCTGCTGGTCGATGTCGCCGCTGGCCGGACCGGTATGGGATTTCGTCTTGTCGCCCGTATTCATGCTCTCACATTCCTCATTCGTGGTCGTGCCTTTTGGCATGAATTCGAAGCGAGGTACAGTTTTGCAGTGCTGATTTCAGCGGGGGGACCGGTGACGCAATGTTGATGTCATCTTCCTGAAACACGAGTCTGGTTTCACGAAGGCAGAAAGCATAACCTGAAGACGAGGCTCGCATGATGGCGGCGCAGCAAGACAACTCCGCACGAAAGCTCAGGACGTTGTTCATCTCGGACGTCCATCTCGGCTCGAAGGCCGCCAAGACCGACTACCTGCTCGACTTCCTGCGGCATCATGAAGCGGAGACGATCGTTCTGGTCGGCGACATCGTCGACGGATGGCGGCTGAAGCGCAGCTGGTACTGGCCGCAGAACTGCAACGACGTGGTGCAAAAGCTCCTGCGCAAGGCGCGCAAGGGCGCCCGCATCGTTTACATCCCCGGTAATCACGATGAATTCCTGCGCGACTTTCCGGGCGTGCATTTCGGCGGCATCGAGGTGGCGCAACGCTACATGCACGAGGGGGCCGACGGCCGTAAATATCTCGTGCTGCACGGCGACGAATTCGACGTCGTCGTGCGCAACGCCCGCGTGCTCGCCTATCTCGGCGATTGGGCCTACGACACGGCGATCGCCATCAATATCGGGCTTGCTGCGGTCCGCCGACGTCTCGGCATGCCCTATTGGTCGTTCTCGTCCTGGGCGAAGCTCCAGGTCAAGCACGCCGTCAACTTCATCGGCGAGTTCCAGAAGGTGGTCGCCGAGGAGGCGCGCCGTCACGATGCGCAGGGCGTGATCTGTGGTCATATCCACCATGCTGTCATCGAGGAGATCGGCGACATCCGCTACATCAACACCGGCGACTGGGTGGAAAGCTGCACGGCGATTGCCGAGCACCACGACGGCACGATGGAACTGATCACCTGGCACCAGATGCGCGGTGGCGCCAGCGAAGGCGAAGCCTCTGGCGAAGCGGACAAACTGCTCGCCCAACTGCTGACCCAGCGCGCGGCCTGACCTTCGCGGCGCAGCGATATTCCTGTCGCGAAAACTAGGTTATGGCGAGGGGCGCCCGGCTCGTGCTAGAGATCGGGCACAGCCATCAGGTCAGACGATGATTCCCTTCCAAGCGCCCGCCTATGTGGGCCCTCCGCCGCGCCATTTTGCGCTTCGCATTGCTTTGCTCTTCTGTGCGCCGCTGATCGTCAACGGCTTCGCGATGCCATATTTCCCGATGTGGCTGAGCACGCTGTCGATGAGCGACTTCGAGATCGGCGTCGTTCTGGCGTTGCCGATGTTCGTGCGCGTCATCACGGCGCCGATCGCCGGCGTCATTGCCGATAGGCTCGGCGAGCGGGCGATCGTCCTGATCTGGTCCGGTTTCCTGTCGCTCGCAACGGCCGTGGTTCTGTTCTACTTCCGCGAATTCTGGCCGGTGCTGCTGATCTACACGCTGCAGTCGGCCGTCTATTCTCCCTATGTGCCGATCGTCGAGGCGATCGCGCTTTCAGGCGTGCGGCGCTGGGGCTTCGACTACGCCCATATGCGGCTCTGGGGCTCGGTCGCCTTCATCGGCGCGACGATGCTCGGCGGCTGGATGGTGGGCATCTTCGGCAGCGACATGGTGCTGCCGGCGATGGCGATCGGCTTCGGCCTGACGATCATCATGGCCTATGCCGCGCCACGGGTCGGCAAGCCGCGGCGGCCGTCACCGATCACGGCATTGACGGAGCCGCCGCCGAAGTCGCTGCGGCAGCTCGACCTGCAGCTGCTGCTGATCGGGGTGACGCTGGTCAACGCCAGCCACGCGATGCTCTTTGCCTTCTCGGCGATCTATTGGCAGCACATCGGCTACAGCGGTACCGAGATCGGCCTGCTCTGGAGCGCGGGCGTCGCGGCGGAAGTGACGATGTTCATCTTCGCCAAGGCGATCAGCCGCCGTTTCAGCGTCTGGGTGATGATCCTCTCCGGCTGCTTTCTCGCCGTGGTGCGCTGGATCATCTTCCCGATGGATCTCGGCTTCAGCGGCTATTTCATCCTGCAGTGCTTCCACGCCTTCACCTATGCGATCATGCACACCGGCATGCAGCACAAGCTGGTCGAGCGGGTGGTGGAATCACAGGAAGCGTCGGCGCAGGGGCTCTACTTCTTCTATACCGGCATCTTCACCGCGATCTTCACGTTCCTGTCCGGCTATTTCTACGCCTGGTACGGGGTGAACGGCTTCTATTCAATGTCGGTCGTCGCCTTTGCCGGCTGCTGCTTTGCCGTCACCGCCTGGTATCTTCAACCCCAGAGGCGCGGCTCCGGCGGGAAGACAAGCGAGGCCTCGTAGCGCAGGCCGGGCTCGCGATCCTGCGCCAGCAGCAGCGGCCCGTCGAGATCGACGAAATCCGCGCCTTGAGCCACCAGGATCGCCGGCGCCATCGCGAGCGAACTGCCGACCATGCAGCCGACCATGACCTTAAGCCCGAGCGAGACCGCCTCATCGCGCATGCGCAGTGCCTCGGTCAGGCCGCCGGTCTTGTCGAGCTTGATGTTGACGGCGTCGTAACGCCCGACGAGAGCGGCGAGGTCGCCGGTCGCGTGCACGCTTTCATCAGCGCAGATCGGAACGGGACGGGCGATCGTTGCCAACGCCTCGTCGCGGCCGGCGGGAAGCGGCTGCTCGATCAGGTCGATCCGTTCCTCGGCGCAGATCGCAAAGTGATAGGCAAGCGTTTCGGGCGTCCAGCCCTCGTTGGCGTCGAGGATGATGCGGCTTTCCGGTGCGCCGGCGCGCACCGCACGGATGCGGGCAGCATCATCCGACGTACCGACCTTGACCTTGAGGAGCGCGCGGTGGGCATATTTGGCGGCCTGCTCGCGCATCGCGTCGGCCTCGGCAAGCGAAAGCGTATAGGCCGTGGTCAATGCTTCCGGTGAAGAAATGCCGGCAAGAACATGGGCCGACTTGTTTTTCTGCTTTGCTTCCAGATCCCACAGCGCGCAATCGACGGCGTTGCGGGCAGCACCTGGCTTCATCGCGCGCTGCAGGTCGGCGCGGCTGAGCCCAGCCTCGATGTGGTGGCGGATGGCGGCGATTTCGGCGAGCACCGTGTCGATCGTCTCGCCGTAGCGGCCGTAGGGAACGCATTCGCCGGAGCCCGTATGGACACCGTCTCCGATGCGGCAAGTGACGACGCTTGCCGTCGTCTTTGAGCCGCGCGAGATCGTAAACGTGCCCGCAATCGGGAAATGTTCCACGGTGGCATCGAGGGAAAGTGACATGAAAGCGTCTCCGGCAGGTAATCTGTTGGCCCGGCGTCATAGCGCCGCAACGTTCGGGTGACAGCAAAGGTGCGAGCCGTTATGACGGTGGAAGGATTTACGAATCTTTACACAGTCGTTGCCTCCGGTCGGACGCGCAACAGTCGTGGTAACACTTTAGGTCTGCTGCACAATCTTGTCCTCAAATCTATCGAGATTGGACGAGTTTTGCAGAGGCAAATCGGGATAACAGAAGACACGTGTCGCAAGCCGCCCGCAAGATGACCGCCGATGTCGCGCTGTCCGAGAGTGGCGGCGGGCGAAGCTATGTCTTCACCGGCACCTGGCGGCACGAGACGGCCGAAGCGATGGCAGCAAAGCTCGACGGCCTTGCGCGCAAGGGCGACGGAGCCGCGCAGTTCGATCTGTCCGGCGTGACGGCGATGGATACCGCAGGCGCCTGGATCATCCGCCGCTTCATGACCCGTGTCGTCGGCCCGTCGCGCGACAACGTTCATTTCGCCGAAGGCGGACAGCGCTATGTCGAGCTCATCGACGCCCTGCCGGCTGAACTGCGCTCGCCGGAAAAGAACGGCGAACGGCTGCCGCTGTTTCAGCGCATCTTCGCCCCGGTCGGTGAGGTCATGGCGGCGACGTGGGAAGATATCGTCGCTGCGATGTACATCCTGGGGTCCGCGGTGCGCGGCGCCCAGCTTAAGCTTGGACGGCACAGCGGCGTCTCGCCGGCGGCGATCGTCCACCAGATCGACCGCATGGGCGTGAAAGCCGTGCCGATCATCACGCTGATGTCGTTCCTGATCGGCGCCATCATCGCCCAGCAGGGCGCGTTCCAGCTGCGCTATTTCGGCGCCGAGGTCTTCGTCGTCGATCTCGTCGGCATCCTGCAGCTCCGTGAAATCGGGGTGCTGCTGACCGCGATCATGATCGCTGGCCGCTCCGGCAGCGCGATCACCGCCGAAATCGGCTCGATGAAGATGCGTGAAGAGGTGGATGCGCTGAAGGTGATGGGGCTGAGCCCGGTCGGCGTACTCGTATTTCCGCGCCTCGTGGCGCTGACCGTCGCGCTGCCGCTCTTGACGATCATCGCAAACTTCGCGGCGCTCGTCGGTGCGGCGCTCGTTGCCTGGGGCTATTCCGGCATCACGATCCCAACCTTCCTCGCCCGATTGCAGGAAGCCATCGATTTTTCGTCGATCGCCGCCGGCATGATCAAGGCGCCGTTCATGGCGCTCATCATCGGGGTCGTGGCAGCCGTCGAGGGCTTGAAGGTTGGCGGCAGCGCGGAGTCGCTCGGCCGCCACGTGACGTCTTCGGTGGTCAAGTCGATCTTCGTCGTGATCCTGATCGACGGGCTCTTCGCCATGTTCTACGCGGCCATTGATTTCTGATGCGGAGAACAGCGTGAACCCAATCGAAAAGAGTCACGAGGGGTACCAGCCGACCGAGGCGAACGGGCGCGAGGCCGTGCTTTCCGTTCGCGACCTGACGGTCGGTTTCGGCTCCAACATCGTGCTCGACAAGCTGAACCTCGAGATCTACCGCGGCGAAATCCTCGGCTTCGTCGGAGCGTCCGGCACCGGCAAGTCGGTGCTGATGCGCACGGTTCTGAGGTTGCTTGCGAAGCGGTCCGGCAAGATCGAAATCCTCGGCGCGGACTACGACAACATCACCGAGGGCGAACGCATCGCGCTCGACATGCGTCTTGGCGTTCTCTTCCAGCACGGAGCGCTGTTTTCGGCGCTGACGGTGCGCGAGAACATCCAGGTGCCCATGCGCGAATATCTCGACCTGCCGCAGAGCCTCATGGACGAGCTGGCGCGGGTGAAGATCGAGCTGGTCGGCCTTGCGCCGGAGGCGGCGGAAAAGTACCCGTCGGAGCTTTCGGGCGGCATGATCAAGCGCGCCGCACTTGCGCGCGCGCTGGCGCTCGATCCGGACCTGGTCTTCCTCGACGAGCCGACCTCGGGGCTCGATCCGATCGGGGCGGCGGAGTTCGACGAGTTGATCGCCAAGCTGCGCGACACGCTGGGATTGACCGTGTATATGGTGACTCACGACCTCGACAGCCTCTTTTCGGTCTGCGACCGCATCGCGGTTCTCGGCAAGAAGAAGGTCCTGGTCGAAGGCACGGTGGAAGACATGCTGGCCTGCGACGATCCGTGGGTGCAGTCCTATTTCCGTGGCAAGCGGGCACGATCGATCGTGCGGAACGATCAATGAATCTTGAGAAGCCGATTTTGATGCCCGGGCGTCGAGATCGGAGGTAGAGCCGGTGAAGCGGCCACGAAGGTAGTCGGTACGAATGGAAACGAAAGCGAACTACGCCATTGTCGGTTTCTTCACGGTGTTCGTGGTCGCAGCCGCATTCGGCTTCGTCTACTGGATGTCGCAGTATGGCCGTAGCGGCGAGATGATCGAGCTGGTGGTCAACATTCCGGGGTCGGCCAACGGCCTTTCGGTCGGCTCTCCGGTGCGCTTCAACGGCATTCCCGTCGGCACGGTTCGCAACCTCGCGATCGATGCCAACGATCCGCGTTATTCGATCGCGCTGACCGAGGTTTCGGTCGACGCGCCGGTGCTCAAGTCGACCAAGGCGACGCTGGAAGTGCAAGGCCTGACCGGTGCGGCCTATATCGAACTCAGCGGTGGCCACAAGGGCGACGAAAACATCCTGAAGACCGCGATCGAGAAGGGTACGCAGGCGCGTATCCTTGCGGACCAGTCGAGCGTCACCAGCCTGCTCGCGACGGCCGACCAGATTATGGATCGCGCCAACAGCGCCATCACCGACATCCAGGGCTTCGTCACCGACGTGCGCGGTCCGCTGACCAAGACGATCGGCAATGCCGAGACGTTTTCGAATGCGCTCGCGAACAATTCCGGCGCGATCGATGACTTCCTGAAGAGCGTGACGGAACTCTCCGGTTCGGTGAGTGCTGCGTCAAAGAAGCTCGATTCGACTCTGGAATCTGCCGAAACTCTGGTGAAATCGGTGGATCCGAAGAAGATCGATCAGATTGTCTCGAACGTCGAGCAGATCAGCACCGACCTGAAGGCTGCCTCGGGCGGCGTTTCCGAAACCATCGCTGCCTTCCGGCGCACGGTTGAAACCTACGAGCAATTCGGCAAGAACGCCCAGAAGACGCTGGAGCGGGTCGATACGCTGGTGGCCTCGGTCGACAAGCAGAAGGTGGAGCTCGTTGTCAACGACATCACGGCGGCGACGGCCGACGCCCGCAAGACGGTGGCCAACATCTCGCAGTTTGCCGACAAGATCACGGCGCGCCAGCAGGACATCGACCGCACGATCACCGACGTTACGCAGCTGGCAAGCAAGCTCAACGCTTCGGCCAACCGGGTCGACAGCATTCTCGTCAAGGTCGACGGTTTCCTCGGCGATGCGGACGCGCCGTCGCTTTCGGCTGACGCCCGCGCGACGCTCGCCTCGTTCCGCAAGATGGCGGACAACCTGAACGCCCAGATCGGCCCGATTGCGGAGAACCTCAAGCGCTTCTCGAATTCGGGGCTGCGCGACGTCGAGGCGCTCGTCACCGATACGCGCCGCACGGTGCAGAGCCTTGAGAACACGATCTCGACGTTCGACAAGGATCCGCAACGCCTTCTCTTTGGCGGCGAGACGGTAAAGCAATATGATGGCCGCACCCGACGCTGAGTCGGTGGGCACAGCCGGCGTGGGGCCGGGTGGTGTGTTTCGATCCGGGATGCGCCGAAGTTGTGTGGGACAAAGGTAACGGCAGTATGAGTTTTCCAGGGCTGGTGGGCGTGCGAGTAGCGGGAGCGTGGCGCTCCGCCCTGATGATCATGCTGGCAGCAGGACTTGCTGGCTGCGGTACCAAAGCGGTCAACGACACCTACAGTCTTTCGGCAAGGCCGGCCGTCGAAGGTCGCGCATCGACCGGCAAGCAGATCCTCGTGCCGGAGCCGACGGCTCTGAAGGCACTCGACAGCGATCAGGTCGTCATCCGCCTCTCCGGCGCGGAACTGCAATATCTCGCCAAGGCTCAGTGGAGCGACCGCCTGCCGAAGCTGGTACAGGCGAAGCTCGTGCAGGCCTTCGAGGACACAGGCAAGATCGGCGGCGTCGGCAAGCCCGGCCAGGGCCTGGCGATCGACTACCAGGTCATCACCGAAATCCGCGCCTTCGAGATTTCGACCGAGGGCGCCGACACGGCCAATGTCGAAATCTTCGCCAAGATCCTCAACGATCGCAACGGCACGGTGCTGGCGCAAAAGGCGTTTCGCGCCACGGCCGCAGTCAAGGGCACGGGCAACACGGCCTTCATCAAGGCCATGGATCAGGCCTTCGCCAATGTTTCGGCAGAAATCGTCAGCTGGACGCTCGGCTCCATCTGAGGAACCGAGGACGCTTCTATCTTGCGGTGACCGTCTCGATCCGGTTGATCACTTCCGCGACGCCTTGCACCTGTTTTGCCGCCTCTTCGGCGCGGAAAACTTCGCCTTCGGTCGCCACGAAACCGGCAAGCACAATGGTGTTGCCTTTGGCGGTAACAGTGACATCGGCTGCATCGAGGCCGGGCGTGACCGCCAGGAGATGGGCGACGCGGCGCTCCAGTTCGGCCGGGTGATCGGCCACCTGCCGCTCCGGTTCATCGCCGTAAAATGTCCGTTTTTTGAAGATCATTGTTTTCACCTCGCTCGACGAAGGTGAAACGCCTGATAGCGGGCTTTGTTCGCCTGTTTCATTCGAAACAGCGGGGTGGGACTGATCCGTGCGATGGCTCGTTTCAGGCGACGGGCGGCTCCGTCGCGGTCGGATTACACGGGGATATACACAATGCGCAGTTCTTGCTTCGCCATGGCGATGGCGACGACGATGGCACTTGCCTTGGCCATGCCGGCGAAGGCCGCGAACTATAGCTACGGCTGCAAACCGAGCTGCGTCGTCAAAACCGAACGGGCTTATGGCGCCGACGGTAAGGTCTTCTGGAAGAAGGTGCGGATCTGCAAGTGACGTCAGGGAAGGTCCAAAGATCTTCGTTCGGAACGACCGTGGTCAGTGAGCCACTCATAGGTTCGGACACGCTGTGAATGGTCCGGAGAGAAGCGCGTCTGCGCGGTGGAGCGCTTCTCTCATTTTGTGGACTGCCGGCGAGATTACGGCCAGCGGACCACCGGGGGCAGGGACGACAGGATCGACTCGACATTGCCGCCGGTCTTCAGGCCGAAGATGGTGCCGCGATCGTAGAGCAGGTTGAACTCGACGTAGCGGCCGCGGCGCACCAGCTGTTCGTCGCGGTCGTTTTCGGTCCAGGGCGCATTGAAATTGGTGCGCACGATCTTCGGATAGACGATGGCGAACGCCTTGCCGACATCACGGGTGAAGGCGAAATCGGCGTCCCAGCCGCCTTGCTCTTCCGAGGAATGCAGCCAGTCGTAGAAGATGCCACCGGTTCCGCGCGCCTCGTTGCGATGGGGCAGAAAGAAGTAGTCGTCGCACCACTTCTTGAACTTGGCATGGTCGGCGACCGCATGGCGCCCGCAAGTGATCTCCATCGCGCGGTGGAAGAGCTGCGTGTCGGGATCCGTCATGACGCGACGGCGATCGAGCACCGGAGTGAGGTCGGCGCCGCCGCCGAACCAGTTGCTGGTCGTCGCCACCATGCGGGTGTTCATGTGAACGGCCGGTACGTTGGGATTGACCGGATGGGCGATCAGCGAAATGCCCGAAGCCCAGAAACGGGGATCTTCGGCTGCACCCGGGATCTGGCTGCGGAATTCGGGCGAGAACTCGCCGTAGACGGTCGAGGTGTGCACGCCGACCTTTTCGAAGACGCGGCCTTCCATCATCGACATGCGGCCACCGCCGCCCTTGCCATCCTCACGGCTCCAGTCCTTGGCAACGAAGCGGCCGGGGGCGCGGTCAGATAGCGGCCCGGTCAGCTCATCCTCCACCGCCTCGAAGGCGGCGCAGATGGTGTCGCGCAGCCCTTCGAACCATGCACGCGCCTCCGCCTTCTTATCTTCGATGTCTGCGGGGAGCCCCTGGGGTAGCTGCGGTCGTTCCATGAGATTACGTCCTGTTGGCGGGATTTTCCGATGAGATGCCGCCGATTCGATTGAAGTCGCCACAGTTCACACTTTGGCGCTGATGGCAACGGCGGTCCAGCGCTTCGGCCACTCGGTCGCGGCGTGTCCTTGGCCCCGGCGAAACCGCCTACACAAAGCTCTGGCAAAGGCAGGCTTGCCTCACTATCTTACAATCCAGAGGTATAGCCCATGGCAAGAATACCTGCAGGCCCGCCGCTCGATGGATTGCGGCGGCAGATCGCCCGGCATCGCCGGGACAATCCGACACGAGGCGACGGCCTTTTCGTGCGGGAAACCTTTCGGCTCGATCGCAGTGCTGCCCGTGCAAAAGCGCGGGAATGGTTCGACACCTGGCCGAAGGCCGCCTACTGGACCGAGGTGGAAAGCTGGCGCCAGCTCGAGGGCGACGAGATCGAGTTTACGATGCGCCGCCTGCCGACCGCGGATTGATCCATCGCCCCTACCGCTTTTTCTGAGATCACCGATCACGTCAACAAACGCGCCAGATTCCCCTGCCGTGCCGAGGTAGCACAGCGCTCAACCTCGATTTCGATCCTGAAAAAAAATCAGAGTTTTTCCTAGAAGAATCAATAGATTAATGATGGCTATCAGCCCGAGTATCACGGTCCCCAAGGCAAGCGCCAGGAATGTATTGACGACGCATTGCTGATCCCCTGCGGCGCATGCGCGATCGTCAAGATAATAGAACCATGAGAACAGGATGAGAGCGAGAAGAGGAAGGACTATCGCAACTCGACCTCTTAGTTCTGGCTTCATCTTCTTTTCCGCACAATGACCATGCGTAGGCACCTTTGGTCGTGGCGGCCGCTCAAGGGTGGCTGTCTTCATCCATGAGCCTTGGGCCGGCGCCTTCCATCGACAGCACGTCGTGCGGATTGCGCAGAGGACATTCGCGCAGCGACAGGCAGCCGCAACCGATGCAGCTCGTCAGATGGTCGCGCAACGCCATCAGGCTGGCGATGCGTTCGTTCAGCTGTTCGCGCCAGTTTTCGGACAATCTGCCCCAATCCTCGACCGTCAGCGGACGATCGTCCGGCAAAACCGACAAAGCGTCCTGGATTTCCGACAATGGAATGCCGGTGCGCTGCGCCACCTTGATGACGGCGACGCGCCTGAGCACGCCGCGCGGATAGCGGCGCTGGTTGCCGCGGGTGCGGTTGCTGCGGATCAGCCCCTTGGCCTCGTAGAAATGCAGGGTGGAGACGGCGACGCCGCTGCGCTCCGCCACTTCGCCCACGGTCAATTCGCGGCGCAGTTCGCTTTGTTTCACAATCGTCATAACGGCTATTGACCTCAACTAATCTTGAGGTTTTATAGCATTGGCTCCATGACTGAGACAACAGGAGCTTGATCCCCATGACTGAGAAAATGACCCTCGCCGTGATCTATGGCAGCGCGCGGCAGGGTCGCTTCTGCGACACGGTCGCCAATTGGCTGATCCGGGAACTATCGGCTTCCGACACCTTCTCGCTGACGATCATCGACCCGGCGCGGCTCAGAACGTCGCGCGGCCTTGGCGCGGCGGTCAATCCCGGCGAATGGCTGGAGCGCAAGATCGCCGAGGCGGATGCCTTCATCGTCGTTACGCCCGAATACAACCACGGCTACCCGGCGGCGCTGAAGGAACTGATCGACTCTGTCTACGAGCCCTGGCACGCAAAGCCGGTCGCCTTCGTCTCTTACGGCGGCGCCTCGGGCGGCATTCGCGCGGTCGAGCAATTGCGCCAGGTGTTTGGAGAGTTGCACACGGTGACACTGCGCGACGGCGTGGCCTTCCCGAAGGCGTGGTCGAAGTTCGATGCTGCCGGCAACCTCTATAAACCGGAGGAGCTCCGCGCGCCGCTGTTTTTGATGATGGATCGCCTGACCTGGTGGGCGCGGGTGCTGAAGCAGGCGCGCAAGAGCAAACCTTACAACGAAGTCGCGGCGTAACGTTGGAAACGAGGGCTCTCGGCCGGGCTCTCAAAGGCTCGGCCTGCCGCCAAGGAGACGGCTATGGAGACGGTATCAAATCGGCGAAACCTGCCGGATCGCTTCGCCCGCAATCATCGCGGCGGAGATCGCGATGTTCAGCGAGCGCTGGCCGTCGGCCATCGGAATGAGGATGCGGCCATCGGCGCGCTCGTGCACGTGATCGGGCACGCCGGCGCTTTCCCGCCCGAAAAGCAGGATGTCGTCTGGGCGGAAATCATAGCGCGTATAGGGCAGGGCAGCCTTGGTGGAGGCGAGCACCAGCCGACGTCCGCTCGCCGAGCGCCACTCTTCGAAGCGCTCCCAGTTGACGTGACGAGTGAGCGCCACCGACGCGATGTAGTCCATGCCGGCGCGCTTCAGGTTTCGGTCGGAGAGGTCGAAGCCGGCCGGCTCGATCACATCGACCGAAAGCCCGAGACAGGCGGCCATGCGCAGGATCGTGCCGGTATTGCCGGGAATATCGGGCTGGTAGAGGGCGATGCGCAGATTGCTCACGTCAGGTTACTCGTTTGCAGGGGCGTTGCGCCGCGTATCGAAATCCGCAGCCAGGATGCCCATCATGATGTCGTCGTGCCACTCACCGTCGATCAACGCCGATTCGCGTTCGCGGCCCTCGATCGAGAAACCGGACTTGAGATAGGCCGCAATCGCCCGCTCGTTGAAGGCGAGGACCCTCAGCGAGACCCGATGGAGGGCAAGTTCGTCGAAGGCATAGGCCAATACCCGCTTGATGACCGCCGTGCCAAGACCCTTGCCAAGGCGATCCGGATCGAAAATGCCGATGGCGAAGTTCGCGCGGCGATCGGCGCGGTTGATGTTGTCGAGCCGCACTTCGCCGACAAGGCCGTCCTGATCGATGATCCAGGCGGCCGGATGTTCGGCGATGCGCGTTACCCAGGCGGCCGCTTCGCCGTGGCCGAAGAGGCCGGGAAACGACCTGCCCGCACCGAACATCCGGTAGATATCCGGATGGCGGCCGAGCCTCAGGCGCGCGTCTGCGTCACCCTCGCGGGGGCGCCGCAGGAGAAAGCCGACACCTTGAAGGTCAGGAGGCGTGTCCGATGAAGCGATCATCCTTGTTCTCCGGTGCGAAACGTCCGGCGCTGCTTGCTTTTGAGGTCGCTCATATTGCCTGCGCTAATCTGTGCCGAAACGGCAACAGCGGTCGGAGCGATGAAAAATTGGGCAAGAAAGTGCCTGCGACAATCTGGCATGCGAGCGCGAATAAGGGTAGAGATCGGACCTCTTCAACGCGAACCGACGGAGGCAAACATGAATGTATTGATGTTGACACGCCTTCCTGGAGTAGTGGGCCACCGTTTGGCCTGACCGGTTCCGCGACCTATCTTTTAACCGAGATCGACGCGCTTCCGGGACTCCGGAAGACGAAGCCCTTTGCGGGCTGCATTTCCGGACTGACTTTTTCATCATAAGAATGCGGGGCGAAATCCCGCTTTCCTTCAAAATACTCTGAAGGAGCAATGTTATGTTTGGCTGGTTTGAATCCCGCCTCAATCCCTATCCGCCGGAGGAGCCGACGGTTCCGCCGAAGACTCTGTTCGGCTTCTGCTGGCACTACTCCAAGCCGGCTGCGCCGTGGCTCATCATCATGTCCGTCTGTACGGCGCTGATCGCCATTGGCGAAGTGGCGCTGTTCCAGTTCCTCGGCAACATGGTGGACTGGCTGTCGAGCGCCGACCGCGAGAGCTTCCTCGCCGCCGAAGGCGGACGGCTGTTCTGGATGGGTGCGCTCGTCCTCATCGGCCTGCCGGGCCTCGTGGCGATCGATTCACTGATCATGCATCAGGTGCTGCTCGGCAACTATCCGATGATCGCCCGCTGGCAGATGCACCGCTACCTGCTGCGCCAGAGCATGACCTTCTTTGCCAACGAGTTCGCCGGACGCGTGGCAACGAAAGTCATGCAGACGTCACTAGCCGTGCGCGAAACCGTGATGAAGATCCTCGACGTCTTCGTCTATGTCGTCAGCTACTTCGTCACGATGCTCGCCGTCGTCGCCACCGCCGACTGGCGGCTGGTGATCCCGCTCGGCATCTGGCTGGCGATCTACATCTGCATCGTCAGCTATTTTGTGCCGCGGCTGCAGAAGATCTCCAAGGAGCAGGCGGACGCGCGCTCGATGATGACCGGCCGGATCGTGGACAGCTACACCAATATCGGTACGGTCAAGCTGTTCTCGCATGCCGGCCGCGAGGAAGGCTATGCGCGCGACGGCATGGACGGCTTCCTCGACACCGTGCATCGCCAGATGCGCAAGGTGACGCTGTTCCACGTGCTGGTCTATGCCAACAACAGTATCGCGCTCTTTGCGATCGCAGCGCTTGGCATCCATCTGTGGCTGACGAGTGCGATCTCCGTCGGCGCGATCGCGATCGCCGTCGGCCTTGCGATGCGCATCAACGGCATGTCGCAGTGGATCATGTGGGAAGTCTCGGCGCTGTTCGAGAATATCGGCACGGTCTATGACGGCATCGGCATGATGACCAAGGCGCACGACATCGTCGACGAGCCGGACGCCAAGGCGCTGACAGCGGACAAGGGGGCGATTGCCTTCGACAACATCCGCTTCCACTACGGCAAGGCCAAGGGCGTCATCGATCACCTGTCGCTCGACATCAAGCCGGGTGAGAAGATCGGCCTCGTCGGTCGCTCGGGTGCGGGCAAGACGACGCTGATGAACCTGCTGTTGCGCTTCTACGACCTGGAGGACGGTGCGATCCGGATCGACGGCAAGGATATCTCCACCGTCACGCAGGACAGCCTGCGCTCGCAGATCGGCGTCGTGACGCAAGACACCTCGCTCTTGCACCGCTCCATTCGCGACAACATCGCCTATGGCCATCCGGAAGCGGACGACGAGGCGATCATTGCGGCGGCCAAGAAGGCGAACGCCTGGGACTTCGTCCAGGGGCTCGAGGACAACCAGGGCCGCAAGGGCCTGGACGCCCAGGTCGGCGAACGCGGCGTCAAGCTCTCCGGCGGCCAGCGCCAGCGTATCGCGATCGCGCGCGTGTTCTTGAAGGACGCGCCGATCCTGATCCTCGACGAGGCGACCTCGGCGCTCGATTCCGAAGTCGAACAGGCGATCCAGGAGAACCTGTTCGCGCTGATGGCCGGCAAGACGGTGATCGCGATCGCCCACCGCCTGTCGACGCTGACGGAGATGGACCGGTTGGTGATCCTCGAGGCCGGCCGCATCGTCGAGACCGGCTCGCATGCCGAGCTCGTTGCCCATGGCGGTCTCTACGCCGACCTCTGGTCTCGCCAGTCGGGTGGCTTCATCGCCGACGACGTCGAGAAGGAAGAGGCCGCAGAGTAAGCAACCTGAGGCCCGCCGTTTGAAAGAGCGGCGGGCCTCTTTGTTAGACGTTACGCATTTGTAATCTGCAATTGTGTCGAAACCGATTGCTGTTCCCGCCGAACCGCCTATATCGGAACCATGCTCAGCGCCATCGTCAGCCTCTTCGAGAACTGGATCAAGCCCTTCGCACCGCGCGAGCGCCTGCAGCCGCCGAAATCGCTCTGGGGGTTTGCCTGGTTCTACGCCAGACAGGCCAAGGGACCGTTCATCGCTATGGCCGTCTTGGGCGGCCTCGTCGCCATGCTGGAGGCGGGTCTTTTCTACTTCGTCGGGCGGCTCGTCGATCTGCTCGACACCGTGAAGCCGGAAGCTGGCTGGAGCGGGTTGATCGCCGCCAATGGCCCGGAGCTTCTGTTCATGCTCCTGACAGTCATGGTCTTCCGTTTCATCGCGGTGTCGTTGGCGGCGCTCGTCGAAGAACAGGCGATCACGACAGGCTTTTTGAACCTGGTGCGTTGGCAATCCTACGTGCACGTCGCCAGGCAGTCGCTGACCTTCTTTCAGAACGACTTTTCCGGCCGCATCGTCACCAAGGTCTGGGCCGGCGCGCAAGCAACGAGCGACCTGCTCGTCTCGCTGCTGCAGGTCGTCTGGTTCATCGTCATCTACACGGCGTCCACCATGGCGCTGGTGGCGCAGCTCGACTGGCGTCTGGCCGCGATGGTCGGCTTCTGGATCGTCGTCTTCCTGGTGCTGGCGCGCTTTTTCGTTCCACGCATCCGCAAGCACGCCCGCGATACCGCCGAAATGGCGTCGATGCTGAACGGTCGCATGGTCGATGCCTATTCCAACATCCAGACATTGAAGCTCTTCGGGCGCGACGAGGAGAACGACCGCTATATCCGCGGCGGCTTCGACCGGTTCCAGCGCGCGGTCATCCCGTTCACGCGGCTCTTGACGGCCGTGCGCGCCTCGCTGGCACTGCTTTCCGGCTTGATGATCACGGCGATCGCGGTCTACGCCATCCATCTCTGGCTCGCAGGCTCGATCAGTTCCGGCGCGGTCGCCTTCACGCTGGCACTGGTGCTCCGGCTCAACATGCTGCTTGGCCGCATGATGACGCAGTTGAACTCGATCATGCGCAACATCGGCACGATCCAGAACTCGGCCGAACTGGTCTCTCAGCCGATCGGTCTCGTCGATCGGCCCGATGCGACGGAACTGGCCGTGAGCAAGCCGGAAATCCGCTTCGAGCACGTCCGCTTCCACTACGGCAAGGGCGACCGCGTCATCGACGATTTCTCGCTGGTCGTCCGTCCAGGCGAGAAGGTGGGCATCGTCGGTCGCTCGGGCGCC
This sequence comes from Ensifer sp. SL37, assembly GCF_026672675.1. NCBI lineage: Bacteria > Pseudomonadati > Pseudomonadota > Alphaproteobacteria > Hyphomicrobiales > Rhizobiaceae > Ensifer > Ensifer sp. SL37. The sequence goes on from NZ_JAPPRN010000006.1 coordinate 3,435,026, forward strand.
GGCAAGTCGACGCTCGTCAATCTCCTGTTGCGCTTCTACGATCTTGAGAGCGGGCGCATCCTGATCGACGGCCAGGATATCGCATCCGTCAGGCAAGAGTCGCTGCGCGCCCAGGTCGGCATGGTCAGCCAGGATACTTCACTTCTGCACCGCTCGATCCGCGACAACATCCTCTTTGGCCGTCCCGACGCGAACGAGGAGCAACTGATCGCTGCGGCGCGGAAAGCCGAAGCCTACGACTTTATCGCCGACCTTCAGGACCAGCGCGGCCACAAGGGGCTCGACGCCCATGTGGGCGAGCGCGGCGTCAAGCTTTCGGGCGGACAGCGGCAGCGCATCGCGATCGCCCGGGTGATGCTGAAGGATGCGCCGATCCTCGTGCTCGACGAGGCGACCTCGGCGCTCGATTCCGAAGTCGAAGCGGCGATCCAGTCCAATCTCGACCGCCTGATGCAGGGCAAGACGGTGCTCGCGATCGCGCATCGGCTGTCGACGATCGCCGCGCTCGACCGGCTGGTGGTAATGGACAAGGGGCGGATCGTCGAACAGGGAACGCACGCCGAACTTGTCGCCCGCGGCGGGCTTTACGCCGGGCTCTGGTCACGCCAGTCCGGCGGATTTCTCGCCCGGGAAGAGGCGGCGGAGTAGGGCGCTTTACGGACGCCTTCAAGCCCATCCGGCGGGCGCAAATTCCGCCCAACTGATGGCCGTCAAGTCCTTGTGCCAATTGGCCGCGCTTTTCCCCGCGACAATCTGCCCACATGCCCTTGTCAAGGCTGGACATAATTTGCGATCAAGCATAGAACGCGCCGGATTGACGGGGATTCTGCGTGCTGTGCGCGCGCCGATTCTTTTCGGATTCTGTGCCGATGTCGCATTTGCAACTGCAAGGCGATGGGGCGACAGCACTATGAATAGGGCGTGGTTCCTTGACCTGGATCAAACCGCAAGGGGCAGGAATTTCGCCGGGGGCGGATGCGGTTTCCGCAATATTGCGTGAGAGGATGGTTTAGCCGTGAGCGAACACGACACTTCAAGCGAGGCCTTGGGCGAGCCCACTCGCCGCGACTTCCTTTATCTGGCTACCGGTATGGCAGGCGTCGTCGGCGCTGGTGCCGTCGCCTGGCCGTTCATCGACCAGATGCGTCCGGACGCATCGACGCTCGCGCTCGCCTCGATCGAGGTTGACGTATCGAGCCTTCAGCCCGGTATGTCGCTGACGGCGAAATGGCGCGGCAAGCCGATCTTCATCCGCAACCGTACGGAGAAGGAAGTCGAGGAGGCAAAGGCCGTCAAGCTGGACGAGCTTAAGGACCAGGTTGCGCGCAACGCCAACCTTCCGGCCGACGCTTCCGCGAGCGACCTCGATCGTTCCGCCGGCGAAGGCAAGGAAAACTGGATCGTCATGATCGGTTCCTGCACCCATCTCGGTTGCGTGCCGCTTGGCCAGGCCGGTGATTTCGGTGGCTGGTTCTGTCCCTGCCACGGTTCGCACTACGATACGGCCGGCCGCATCCGTAAGGGTCCGGCGCCGGAGAACCTTCACGTGCCGACCTTCTCGTTCGTATCCGACACAGTTATCAAGATCGGTTGAGGGGACTACTGATAATGAGTGCTGAACATTCAACCTACACGCCGACGACTGGCATTGAGAAATGGGTTGATTCCCGTCTGCCGTTGCCGCGTCTCGTTCACGATAGCTTCATCAGCTACCCGGTTCCCCGGAACCTGAACTACGCCTACACCTTCGGCGCCATGCTCTCGGTCATGCTGATCGTCCAGATCCTGACCGGTATCGTGCTGGCCATGCACTACGCCGCTGAAACGACCGTCGCCTTCAACTCGGTCGAGAAGATCATGCGCGACGTCAATCACGGCTGGCTGCTGCGCTACATGCACGCCAACGGCGCATCCTTCTTCTTCATCGCCGTCTATCTGCACATCGCCCGTGGTCTCTACTACGGCTCGTACAAGGCTCCGCGCGAAATCCTCTGGATCCTCGGCGTGGTCATCTACCTCCTGATGATGGCGACCGGCTTCATGGGCTACGTTCTGCCCTGGGGTCAGATGTCCTTCTGGGGCGCGACCGTTATCACCGGCTTCTTCACCGCCTTCCCGCTGGTGGGTGAGTGGATCCAGCAGTTCCTGCTCGGCGGCTTCGCCGTTGATCAGCCGACGCTGAACCGCTTCTTCTCGCTGCACTACCTGCTGCCCTTCATGATCGCCGGCGTCGTCGTCCTGCACATCTGGGCGCTGCACGTAACGGGTCAGACCAACCCGACCGGCGTTGAAGTCAAGTCCAAGACCGACACCGTGCCCTTCACGCCCTATGCGACGCTGAAGGATGCACTCGGCGTTTCCGTCTTCCTGATCATCTATGCCTGGTTCGTCTTCTACCAGCCGAACTTCCTCGGCCACCCGGACAACTACATTCCGGCTGACGCGCTGAAGACGCCCGCTCACATCGTTCCGGAATGGTACTACCTGCCGTTCTACGCGATGCTGCGCGCCATCACCTTCAATGTCGGCCCGATCGACTCCAAGCTCGGCGGCGTTCTGGTGATGTTCGGCTCGATCATCATCCTGTTCTTCCTGCCCTGGCTCGACACGTCCAAGGTCCGCTCGGCCGTCTACCGTCCGTGGTACAAGCTGTTCTTCTGGGTCTTCGTGGCCAACGCCATCCTGCTCGGCTGGCTCGGCTCGCGTCCGGCGGAAGGCCTGTACGTCGTGATGTCGCAGATCGGCACGCTGTACTACTTCGGCTTCTTCCTCGTCATCTTGCCGGTCCTCGGTCTGATCGAGACGCCGAAGCGCATTCCGAACTCCATCACCGAAGCGGTGCTGGAAAAGCAGAATGCCAAGGCGCAGCCGGCTGCCGCGCGCGCCTGATCAGAACAGCGATTGATAAGGAACCCACAACAATGAAAAAGCTTGTTACAGGCATTCTGTCACTCGCTGTCGTCGCTGGTCTCGGTCTCGGTACGGCTGTTGCCGAAGAGGCGAAGGGCGGCGAGGAGCACGGCGGCGGTACGCCCCACTATCCGATCCACAAGCCGGAACAGCAGGACTGGAGCTTTGCCGGTCCCTTCGGTCACTACGACAAGGGTCAGCTTCAGCGCGGCCTGAAGGTCTACGCCGAAGTCTGTTCTGCCTGCCACTCGATGAACCTGGTGTCCTTCCGCACGCTGGAAGGCCTGGGCTATTCGGAAGGCCAGGTAAAGGCCTTTGCGGCGAACTACGAAGTTCAGGACGGCCCGAACGCCGACGGCGAGATGTTCACCCGCAAGGCTGTCGCCTCCGACCACTTCCCGTCGCCTTACGCGAACAAGGAAGCGGCTGCCGCATCGAACAACGGTGCAGCTCCGCCGGACTTCTCGCTGATCGCCAAGGCTCGCGGCATCGAGCGCGGCTTCCCGCAGTTCATCTTCGACATGTTCTGGCCCTACCAGGAAGGCGGCCCGGACTACATCCACGCGCTGCTGACCGGCTACCAGGATCCGCCGCAGGGCGTCGAAGTGGCTGAAGGCACGCACTACAACCCGTACTTCGCCAACGCTGCCGCGCTGGCGATGGCTCAGCCGATCTCCGCCGACCAGGTCACCTATGACGATGGCACGCCGCAGACGGTCGACCAGTACGCAAAGGACGTTTCGGCGTTCCTGATGTGGGCCGCCGAGCCGCACCTCGAAGAGCGCAAGCGCACCGGCTTCATGGTCATGGTGTTCCTGCTGATCTTCACCGGCCTGGTGTACCTCACCAAGAAGTCGGTCTACGCCAACAAGGAACATTGATCGGCTCCGGCTCAGGCCGGTACGACCAAGACCCAACGAAAAAGGCCCCGGTTCGTCCGGGGCCTTTTTCGTTTGCCACCGTGCATCCCGACACCGTTGACCTTGGGCGAGGAATTTGGCCGGACCTGCAGCAAGTTCGCGATGCTTCACGCATTCCTTTGGCGAAGGGCAGGCGGCTAAACACCAGTCGCTCGCAGGACAGGCTTGCGATGCAGACAGCAGCTACCGTATTCGGCCGATCATTGGCCACCGCACCGATCTCGGATTAAGGCTGTGCCGGGCAGCGGAAGACCGGCCTACGCATCGGAAGGACCTGGTCTCCAGCCGCTTGCCGCAGCCCACCGATCCGCGCGTCGAATGACCTGCCACAAGTGTTCCGACTTGCCCTCGGTATAGGCTGCCCGGTCGTGGCGATGTCGGCTTGCCAATGCTCGCTTCAGCTCGACGTATGGGCCGTGTTCCTCGGCATGGGCGCGCATGTAGTCGCGAAACAGCAGCGACCATTGTTCCTGCCAGCTTCCCGCTCGGCGCACGTGGATGTGCGTGCGTTCGTCGCCAGGGCGCTCACGAAAGTAGCGTTTCGCCAGATCGGTATTCTGCGGCCGCCACAGGTAGCCGATCGCCGCCATTTTTTCCGCCAGCACGTCGAGGGACTCCAGATCGGCAACGGAAATCTGAACATCGATGATCGGCTTGGCAGCCAGACCACGGATTGCGGTGGAGCCGATATGGTCGATACGCAAGGCATGATCGCCCAAAACCTGGCGGATCGTCTTCGCCTTGGTGGCAAACCGCTCCGCCCAATCGGAGGACCAATCGCAGATTTCAATCGGCTGTGTCGTGCAAGGCAGCTCCCTATCCATCGGACGAACTTCAGATGCAGAGCGTGATGATGTCAACATTCATTCCTGCGTTCCACCTGTCTGGCTGGCAGAGTGTCTGGCCGTCCGGATGCCGTTAAGGACGACTGCATGTTATGGTTGCATAGACCGTTGGCGCCCGCCTAGAAGGCTGCGTTATTGTTTCTTCAGAGGGGTGAATCTCGATGTCTATTTCTTTCAAGCGCCTGGCGGTGGTCGCCGTGGTAGCTCTTGCCTTTGTTCCCGGTATTGCACAGGCCGAGAGTTACGCGACGCTCACCAAGCAAGGCTACGCCACCGGCAAGCTCTCCAGGGGCAAGTCCGGCGCCTGGGGCTGGGTGGTCGGCAACGGAGAGAAGACGTTCTTTTGCCGGCTGAACGTCGCTTCTGCCTATGTCAACAAGAAGGAGATGGTGAGCTTCACCGCAAGCGGCCGCATGCTCAAGATCGACCGTGCGACCTACGACGGCGCGCTCGGCGGACCGGACCCGAACAAGCCTTACCTGAAGGATCTGCAGGCGGGCCGGGTCAAGCCCGCCGATGTCGGCGGCTGTTCGCCACTGCGTTGAGCCGGTCCAGTCAGCACGCGTCGCCAGGCGCGGCTAAAGCATGTCGACAGCCCGTTGTTCACGACACCCGCCTACGAACCCAAATCCCCTTCGCGCAGCCGTGATTAGCGGGTAGTGGCTCGAACTTGCGACAAGGGGCAGAGTCCGGTCGTACGCGTGCCGGGAGCGCCTTAAGGAGCGCTCTGCATCATAAGGGATCGCCAGTATCTTAGCGGAAGTGATCCGTCGCTTTTCTTCTCTGATATCCCTGCAAACGAAAACGGCCCCGTCGCAAGACGGGGCCGTTTTGATTGTTTCTATCCGGGCTCGCTTAGCTGAAGCGACCGGCGGCGTGGGCGAGCATCGTATAGACCTTGCCGGTATCCGACGTCAGGTAGGTCTGGGTGATGCGCTTGTCCGGGTCGTTGCGGGCGACATCTGCGAGCAGCTTCTCGAAATCTGCGATGTAGCGATCGACAGCGGTGCGGAATTCCGGCTCGCGGTCGTACTTGCGCTTGATCTCGTCGAAGGTCTGCTGGCCCTTCAGCGTGTAGAGGCGACGCGTAAAGACGTCGCGCTCGCCGCGCTGGTAGCGGCGCCACAGATCGACCGACGCATCATGATCGATGGCGCGGGCGATATCGACCGAAAGCGAGTTCAGCGATTCAACCACGTGGCGCGGGTTGCGGCTGTCGCCGGCCCGTGCCGTCGGCTGAGCCTCGGCCGGGCGCTGCGGCGCGGGCGAGGGTGCTTCTTCGCGCGACGCCGCACGGAGCAGGTCACGCATCCAGCCACCACCTTCGGCGACCTCGTTGCTCACAGCCTGCGTCGGCGCCGGCTGGCGAACGGCGGGCTGCTCGATACCGAGGCTGCCGCGCAGCGCCGGTGCCGGTTCCTGACGGCGCGGCTGCTCGATGACGGGCTGCTGCGCTACAGGCTGCTGTGCCACCGGCTGGGGCTGCGGCTGTGCGACCGGTTGCGGCTGCGGGGCTGCCTGCTGCTGCACCGGACGGGCGACCGGAGCGGCGGCCGGCTGCTGGCGCAGCGGCTGGGCCACTTCGAGCTGCGTCGAGGACTTGCCGATGATGTCGGACAGTTCCTGCAGCGCCTTGATCTGCTCGCCGACGGCACGGCGCATGACGGCCGCATTTTCCTTGGCTTCTTCCGGCAGGTCGAAGGCGCCGCGCTTCAGCTCTTCGCGGGTCATGTCGAGTTCCTTGCGGATCTCGCCAGCCGAGCGACGGATCTCGTCAGTCGCGCCGCTGAAGCGGCCGATCGCCTCGTCGATTGCGACGCGAACGGCGTCACGCAGCTGGTCTGCGACGCCATCGGACTTCTTGCCGCTTTCGGCAAGCATGCGCTCGATGTCGGACACCGAGGCCGCAACGCTGCCGCGCAGACGCGAGGCGACTTCCTTGGAGCGCTCCTCGGCATTGGCAAAGGCACCCTCGATCGAGGCACCGGCATCTTCACCGACCTTGGCGATCGCCTGGCGAAGGGCTTCCGATGCGCCGAGCGCACGGCCTTCGACGGAGGAGAGCGTCTTGTTGACGTCGGCAAACGAGGTCTCGACGCCCGAGCGAAGCGTGTTGGCGATCTGGCGCGAACGCTCTTCGGCACGGCTGAAGACCTGCTCGACCGAGGCGCCGGCTTCGTCACCGGCCTGGGCGAGCGTGTTGCGCATCGATTCAGCAGCTTCCGCCGCGCGCTGTTCGGCGCTCGTCAGCAGGCGACCGACATCGGCGAAGGACTGCTGGATGCCGCTGCGCAGGTTTCCGGCAACGTGGCCCGAGCGTTCTTCGGCCCGCTGGAAGGCGCCGTCGACGAAGCCTTCGAGCGCACGCATCGTGCGTTCGATCTCTTCCGAGCGCTGCACGAGGCCGACCGACAGGGTGCGAAGCGCATCCTGGCGTTCCTCGAGCGTGCTGACGAGGTTCGACTGGGCCGCGCCGAGCAGGTCGGAGGCCTGGCCGAGAACGCGCGAGTGGTCTTCGAACCGGCCGACAATGCCGCCGATCTGCGACAGGGTCGAGGCGGAGATATCGGAGAGCTTGTCGACCTTGCCTTCGATGAGGCGGGTGGAGGTCGACAGCATGTCGGAGGCCTGGCGGGTCGATTCCGACACGCGGGCGATCGTCGATTCCAGACGCTGGTCCATTTCGCCGAGGTTGCTGCTCGCCTGGTCGATGACCGTGGCAATGGCCGCATTGTTGTTGGCGAGCTGGTCGATCAGGCCAAGGGCGGTCGACTGCAGACGGTTTTCGACCATCTTCATCGCCTTTGCCGTCTCTTCGGCGCGGTAGGAGATCGCGTTCAGCGTCTCGCCCGTGCGCTCGGCGATGGCGTTGACGAGGGCGGCGTTTTCCGCACGCAGGCGGTCGGCGCTTTCCTGGGTCACGGCAGCGATGCGCTCGGCTGCCTCGCGGCCGGTGGCGGCATACTGGTCGATGACCGGGCGTGCCTGCTCGTCGATCAGGCGCGACAGCTCCATCGAGCGGCCGGCGAGCATCGAGTTGAGTTCGCGGGTGCGCTCGTCGAGCGTGGTGCGGATTGCTTCGCCACGGGCTTCCAGCGCCTTCTCCGTATTGCTGAGGCCCTGGTGGATGTTGTCGGCGTGGTTGGCGATCTGGCTGTGCGTTGCGGCCAGCCGCGCGCTTGCGGTGTCGGCCGCGTCGGCGATCGAGCGGGCAAGCTCGGCATGACGTGCAGCGGTCGCTGCCGCCTTCTGCTCGATCGAGTTGGCAAGCTCGGCGTGGCGCGCGGCGGTAGCGGCTGCCGTCTGGTCGATCGTGTTGGCGAAGTCTGCCTGGCGAGCAGCAAGTGCGGAGGCGAAATCGTCGCCTGCCTTCGACAGCAGCCCGGCCGAGCGGACAGCTTCCGCGTCGATTTCCTGAGCTGCACCGCTGATGGCGCCGCGCAGGCTGTTCACAAGGCCGGCGGCCTTGTCTTCCATGCGCAGTGCCTCTGCGTCGAGTTCCTGGGCGACGTCGCCAACGGCGCTACGAAGCGTGTTGACGAGGCCGGCAGCCTTGTCTTCCATGCGCAGCGTTTCTGCGTCGAGTTCCTGCGCGACATCGCCAACGGCGCTGCGGAGCGTGTTTGCGAGACCGGCTGCCTTGTCTTCCAGGCGCACGGCTTCGGCATCGAAGTCCTCAGCCACGCCGCCGACTGCGCTGCGCAGATTGGCGACGATGTCGGACGTCTTGCCTTCCAGGCGATTGGCTTCAGCGTCGATATCCTGCGTTGCCTCGTGAACGGCGCCGCGCAGGCTGGTGACCAGAACGGCCGCCTTGCCCTCGATCGTGCGGTTGACGTTATCAAGGCCGATGTTGAGGGCACGATCCATGGTGCCGAGGCGTTCGGCGATGCGTTCCGCACCGGACTCGATGGCGCCGGTGATCCGGGTTGCCGCAACTTCGCTCATGCGGTCGATGTCGCCAGCGCGGTCACCAAGGCTGTCGGCGATGCGCTGTCCGGCGCCGTCGACGATCTGGTTGACGCTGCCGACGCTGTCGCGGACCCGATCTTCCAGCGAGCTGAGGCTGACTTCCAGGCGCAGGCCGGTATCGTCGACCAGGGTGTTGACGTCGTTGACGCTGCCGCGGATGCGGTCCTGAAGGACGCCGAGGCTGTTTTCGATCAGTGCACCGGTCTCGCCGACGATCGCGTTGACGCCGCTGACGCTGCCACGGATACGGTCTTCGAGCGCGCTGAGGCCACCTTCGACACGGGCCGCCGCATCATCAACGACGGAGCCGACATTGGTGACGCTGCCGCGAATGCGGTTTTCGAGGGCGCCGAGATTGCTCTCGATCCGTGCGCCGGTGTCGTCGACCACGGCGCCGACATTGCCGACGGTGCCACGAATACGGTCTTCGAGGACACCAACGCGGGTCTCGAGATGCATGCCGGTTTCGTCGACGATCGAGCTGATGTTGCCGGCGCTCTCGCGCATGCGCTCTTCGAGTGCGCCGAGGCTGGTTTCGACGCGCATGCCGGTATCGTCAAGGCGATCGTTGAGGCCGTTGATCGACAGGTCAACGCGGTTGGTGAGGCTGTCGGCCGCCAGGCTGATCTGGTTGGCGGTTTCGGCCAGGCGCTCGGCAATATGGCCCGTGGTCGAGCGCATACGGCTGTCGAGCACTTCGCCGCTGCGGTCGATTGCGCCGGCGAGTGCCGACTGGCGCTCTTCGAGCGACATTTCCAGCATGCCGGCGCTGGTGGCGAGCGTCGTGGCGATCGCGGTCGACTGATCGGCAAGCATGCCTTCGAGCTGCTCGCGGCCCTGGCCGACGGCAAGGTTGATGGCGTTGATGCGGTCGTCGAGCGTGACGCGGATCTGTTCGTGCGTGGACGAGAGCGTATCGCGCAGGTGCTCGGCGCGGCCGCTCAGCGTCTCCTCGATTTCCGCTGCCTTGCCGGCAAGCGAAGCGGTCGCTTCGGTGGTGCGCGCCGTCAGCGCATCGGCGATGTGCGCGCTGGTCTCGGTCAGCGTATCGGAGATCTTGCTGACACGGCCGCTCAGATCCTCGGCGATGCGGGCACTCGTCTGGGTGAGCGTATCGGAGATCAGGCTGACGCGGCCGCCGAGGTTTTCGGCGATCGTGTTGACGCTCTCGGAGAGCTTCTGCTCGATATCACCGACGCGGTCGGTCATGGTTTCGGCGACGGCGGTTGCCCGGAAGGTCAGGCTGTCGGCCACGTCTTCGGCGTGACGGCTCAGCGTATTGGCCATCTCGTTGGCACGCGACGACATCGTCGAGGTGATGGCTGCGGCGCGCTCGGCGAGTACGCCGTCAAGCGCCGTCGTCTGGTTGGTGAGCGCGTCGGAGATCGCTTCGCCGCGTTCGGAAAGGACGCGCTCCAGCCGGTCGGCCGTGCCGCTGACGGCGGTGTCGATCGAGTCCGCGCCCATGGAGAGGATCGTCGAAAGCGCGAGCGTGCGTTCCGACAGGGTGTTGTCGAGGCGGTGCTGGCTGGCAGCGATCGCGCTGGTGATCTCGTCGGTCGAGCCGTGCAGGGTCTGCTCGATGCGGGCGTGCGCGGCCTGCAGGCCGTCGACGAAGGCAGCGGTACGGCTGTCGAGACCTTCGGTCAGGCGCTGTTCGCTCGTCGTCAGTGCGCTCGAAAGTGCGTCCGCACGCTGGCCGAAGCCGTTTTCGATGCGGTCCTGTGCCTGGGTGAGGGCACCCATGAGGCCGCTGGTCTTTTCGGAGAGCACGCTGTCGATGCGGGTGTGCGCATCGCCGATCATGTTGCCGAGTTCCGTGGTACGGCTCGCAATCGTCTCTTCGATGAAGTCCTGGGTCGCGCCGAGCGTGGTCGCAAGCGTCAGCGACTGGTCGGAAAGGGCCGAGCCGATCTTCTCGATGCTGCTGTCGAGTGCGCCGCCGATCGCTTCCGAACCGCCGGAGACGGTCTCGTTGATGCGGTGCAGGCTTTCCATGAGCTTGGTGTCGAGCAGGCTCGCACGCTTGTCGAAGGCGGAGGCAAACTCGTGGAACCGCTCGTCGAAGGCGGTTGCGAGCTGGCCGACGGTCGTCTGCAGCTTCTCTTCAAAGAAGCCGCCGCGAAGGTCGAGGTCCATGATCGCGTCGTCGGCGCTGGAGCGCAGGCTCTGGCGGAAGCTCGCGCCCTTTTCGTCGAGCGTGGCGTTGAGCGAGGCGAGCACGTGGTCGAGACCACCGGTGATGGCGTGCTGGCCGACGCTCAGGCTTTCGTTGAGGTCGCGGGTGCGGGCGATCAGTGTTTCGTTGAGCTGGCGGGCGCGTTCGTTGAGCGCCGCATTCAGCTTCTCGGTGCTGGCGTCAAGCGAGGAGGCGCGCGTTTCGAACTGGCTGAGCAGGTCTTCGCCGCGCTTCGTCAGCGTGTCGCTGAGCTGGTCAAGCCGGGTGTCAAATTCAGTGCTGAGACCAAGGCCGGCAGCGGTCAGGCCCGAAAGCAGCGCATCGGTGCGGGTCGTCAGCATGCTGCCGATCGACTGCAAGGCGCCGTCCGACTTCTCGCTGAGGGCAGCCGCGCGGGTGTCAATCAGCGAGGCAAAGGCTTCGCCCGAAATTGCAATGCGCGAAGCAATGTCTTCGCTTGCCTGTTCCAGGTCGTCCTTCAGCTTGCCATGCGCACCGGAGATGGCCGAACGGATACGCTCCGAATGGCCGATGATGGCTTCGCGCTCAAGCCCGAGTTCCTGCACCAGGGTGCGCACGCGCAGTTCGTTTTCGCTGTAGCTGCGTTCGAGCGCGTTGACCTCGGAATGAACCAGCGTTTCGAGTTCGGTGGCGCGGGCAATCGTGCGCTCGATGCCTTCGTTCATCGCCGAGACTTCGCGACGGACGGCCTGGCCGACCGTCATGACGCGATCGGCAGCAGCCGTTTCCGGCTCGGCAAGGCGCAGGGCGACTTCCGCCATCGAGCGCGCGGCGTTGCGCAGTTCCTGCGCGCGGGCGATCATGATGGCAAAGGAGAAGAAGAGCATGATCGGCAGCACGATGCCGATCGCAACGCCGACGGCGCCAGGGGTGGCGGCAAGGTCGCTCAGCGAACGGATCTGCCAGATCTGCGGCCCGTAAAGAAGGTTGGCGACACCGAGGCCGGCAACCGCCCAGATGATGGACACCAGCGCAGCAACGCGGATCGCGGCGCGATTGGAGCGCACGTCGAGCGCACGCAGCATCGCAGCCGGCGAACGGCGACCATCGTCGTTGGCGGCGGAAAGGGACGGGGACTTGGGCGCAGGTTCCGGAGCGAGCGTCTTGGCCGCTTCTGCAGCACGTGCCCCGCGGGACTGTTCCGGCTGGGGCCGTGCTTTCTTATTCTGATCGGGCGTCGCCGCCTGATTGGTGGGCTGAGACACATTTTCCTCCGGATCATCCAAGGAAGTCTTGTCATTCGGGCTCGATGCAAGCTCGTCGAAATCAATCTTCAGGGCAGCTTCCAGAGCCTGGAACGCCTTTTCGTCGATCGACTCATTGCTCTTTTTCGTCGCCATAGGGATACGCCTCATTACCTTTTGCCCAGAATGGAAAGCGCCTCTGGCCCGTTAGCGGGCAGGGTCTCTTCCTCATGGGCGGTGACGGCAAGATACGCGCATCGGATCTACGCAATACCCTACTGATCACCCACTGCATTGCCTCGACGGATAGTCGCATTTGTGGCCGAATGGGACCACGCGTCGAGCTTATCCACCGGAACGGTTGCCATTTTCGTACGCGGGTCCGTTCCTAAGCGTATCGTAGTGACACATTAGCTGGGTTCTTACAATTAAGAGCGCTTGGGGTTGATTAAAATCCTAATGAAATCTTAATGCGATGCAGGTCTAAAAGCCGGAAAAGATAAGGAAATCAGAGAGTTTAACGGACGTTAACCATTTTCCCAAAATACTGCCTATATTGCGCCCGGATTTGAGCCAATAGGTGCCGGCGCCCGCCAAAGATGGAAGTCTGAACAGTGCGGGCGGCGGCACCGCTCCCGATGAAGCGATGCCGGAAACAGGCCAACATCAAACAAACAATAGGGAAATTGGCTCATGGCGGCCCTCAGGATTGCCTTTGAAGCCCCGGATAGTCCGGGAAACTCTTCTGCGTCAGGCAAAAAGCCGATCGACTTTGCTCACCTCGCCGTCCAGACGATGGGTGACAAGGCGCTCGAAATCGAAGTGCTGCAACTCTTTGCGCGCCAGGCGCGCCAGGTCTTGAAGGAAATCGCCGAAGGCGAGGGCACGCCCCGTGCCCAGGCAGCCCACCGGCTAAAGGGCGCAGCCCTTGCGGTTGGTGCCGTCGACGTTGCAAGCGTTGCCGGCGCGATCGAACACAATCCGGCCGAAGCTTCGCTCTGCGACCAACTCGCATCGGCCGTGCTCGAAGCCGAGCTCTTCATTCTGAAGCTCTGCCGCTAGCGGCTCCCGAGCAGACAGGGGGCCTAACCGACCCCTGTCTGTCGCACGATGCCCGCACCTCGCATAGAGGGCGCCGTGCCGGCAGCCATTGCTACCGACGCGATCTGCGGCGACGCACAGAATGACGGCCGTTGTTGACTGGCCGGCCGATTTGTTGGAAGAACTTTCCCTGAATTTGCGCCCGCGGGGTTCTTTTCTCAACAGGCCTTGCGCCCGGCCAATCCACCAGTTCATTCCGGAAAGAGACATGACAAAACTTACGATCGTTGCCTTTGATGGCGCGCGCCACGAACTTGATGTCGAGAACGGCTCGACGGTCATGGAAAACGCAGTTCGCAATTCGGTTCCCGGCATCGAAGCGGAATGCGGCGGAGCCTGCGCCTGTGCGACCTGTCATGTCTACGTCGACGATGCCTGGGCTCAGACCGTCGGCGCTCCGGAAGCCATGGAAGAAGACATGCTGGACTTTGCCTACGACGTCCGCCCGACGTCGCGGCTTTCCTGTCAGATCAAGATGAGCGATGCGCTCGACGGTCTCGTCGTGCACGTGCCGGAGCGCCAGGCCTAACGCCTGCGTCCCACGCCCCTTCCTTCAGACCTCCGCACAAAAAAAGCGCCTCGCCGGTCGTTGGACAAGCGAGGCGAGGAGGGCGCATCGCATACAGATGAGGGAGGGAACATCTGCTGCACCAAGACACGCCAGGAGAACCCGTTCCGGCTCCGCTGTTCGATTCTTCTTTTTCTTTTCAAGTGAACAACGTTGCGCAATTCAAAGTAAAGGCAACATCTAAGCTTTTCGCGCCGCAATCGCGTCGCACATAACCTATTCAATTTGTGGGGCTAGTCTTTGTCCCGGCCCCTCTCTCATTGATTTGAATATAGATGAGTCGCCGGCCGGCAGCCATCGTTATATTTCACCAATAAAATACTGTGGGTATTGCCGCTGAAATGGCCCGAGCCGTGACTATAGTCAGGCTCTTCTTCGGGGTTCCGGCTTTGCTATCTACTGTTGCGCTTTCTTCAGCGTCTCCAGCCTGTATTGCAGAAGACGGATCATGCGCTTGTCGAAGTTGGCGGCTTCGGTGCGGTCGAAGCGAGCCTGATCCTTGTCATGCGCCTCTATCGCGGTTGCGCTGACGCGGGCAACGCTTTCCTGCATCTCTTCGCACGTGTCCTGCGGCTTCAACGCCAGGAACATCTTCTCCATCCGCCGCGCGTGATTGCGGGCGATTTCCGCGTGGCGCTCCTCGTGGCGTTTGATGTCGCTTGACAGCGTGTCCCACACGAGGGCGAGGTCACGTCCGGCCTGGCGGCGATACTTCCATTTGGGCAGAATGATGCGCGTGTTGAGAGTGACGCGGGCCGCGCCGACGGCGCAGCGTCCGTTGCGGCTGACATAGGTGATCGAGCCGCCGAACTTGATGCGGGTCGCGCCCGGATGCCGTGCGCCGGTCGATTTCATCATCGGGCCGCTGGCCGAGAGTGCCTTGTCCAGTTCTTCCGCAGTCCGGCCGCCGATCGAAAAATAGGAGAAGCTCTTGTTCACCACGGTTTCGCCCGAGGCCGTGCCAAGCGGGGCGGCAACCAGGAGAGCAAGAAGGGCGACTTTGAACGGGACGCGTACTCGGGACATCAATGCGTGGTTCTCTTCGGTTGAACTTCGATCAAGCTTGGGGCATAGCCAGCGCCGGCGCAACAGCAAAACGATGGCTCCCGGCCGTATGCGGATGGTGAGGGAAAATGACTTACAATCCATTTCAGAAATTTAGCTGGAAGCTGGCGCATGGACGCAGCCTCGAACTGGGGCCGCGTGGCGTTTTGATGGCGATCGTCAATGTTACCCCGGATTCTTTTTCCGATGGCGGCCGTTTTATCGATGCCGTTGCCGCGGTGGCGCAAGGGATGCGCTGCCTGGAGGAGGGCGCCTTGATCCTCGATATCGGCGGTGAATCCACACGCCCCGATGCGGCGCCGGTCAGCGCCGAGGAAGAACAGGCGCGGATCCTGCCTGTCATCGCAGCGCTTGCCCGTGATACCGATGCGCTGATTTCCGTCGACACTTACAGAGCCTCGACCGCCCAGCTTGCGGTCGACGCCGGCGCGCATATCGTCAACGATGTGCACGGCCTTCAGCGCGAACCCGACATTGCCACTGTCGCCGCCAAGAGCGGCGCTGGCATCTGCGTCATGCATACGGGCCGGGGCCGTGAAAAACTCGCAGACGTGATCGCCGATCAGTTTCATTTTCTCGACCGGTCGCTTGAGATCGCGGCTGCTGCCGGCGTGGAGCGGGATCGCATCATTCTCGATCCGGGCTTCGGCTTCGCCAAGGACACGGATGAGAACCTGGAATTGATGGCGCGCTTCGCAGAGTTGCACCGTTTCGAGCTGCCATTCCTGGTCGGAACGTCGCGCAAGCGCTTCGTCGGCGCGGTCAGCGGCCGAGAAGCGGCCGATCGCGACATGGCGACGGCCGCGACAACGGCGCTTTTGCGCGTTGCCGGCGCCTCAATTTTCCGCGTACACGATGTCGCAAACAGCAAGGATGCACTGGCGATGGCGGATGCTATGCTGCACGCCAGAGCGAGGTGAGATTTTCTCGTCCGCATTCCGCCTGAACCTGTGACTACCAATCACGCGCATGACTGCTGAGCGGCTCGACCGCGCAATCATGGCGATCCAAGAAAGCCGATGGGACTGAGAAGCATGAGCGCGACCTATATCATCACCCTCAAGAACTGCGCCTTCTTCGCGCGCCACGGCGTCTTCGATGAGGAGGAGCTTCTCGGTCAGCGCTTCTTCGTCGATGCCGAGCTCGAAGTCGAACAGGGAACGGCGCTGGTCGACGACTCGATCGAAGACACCGTGCATTACGGCATCGCCTTCCAGGAGATCGAGCGCATCGTCACCGGCCGCCGCCGCTATCTGATCGAGGCGCTGGCGCTGGAAGTGGCCAAGACGCTCTGCGTGCGCTTCCCGCAGATCAAGCGCGCCAAGGTGTCGATCCGTAAGCCGAATGCGCCGGTTCCGGGTGTGCTCGATTATGTCGAAGTGACGGTTGAGCATGTCGTCTGAGGTGAGCTGGCGGGCAGCGACACTCGGGCTTGGCGGCAATCTCGGCGATCCCCGCAAGGCGATGGCCGAAGCGCTTCGCCTGCTCGATGCCCGCGACGACTGCGTGGTCGAGGCCGTCTCGCGCCTTTATCGCACGCCGCCCTGGGGCAAGACGGACCAGGCCTGGTTCTACAATGCCTGCGCCAAGGTCGACACGACGCTCGAGCCCGAAGCCCTGCTCGACGCCTGCCTTGATATCGAACGGTCGATGAAGAGGGTTCGCGACGAGCGCTGGGGGCCGCGCACGCTCGACATCGATGTGCTGACCTTCGAGGGCGTGGCGCAAGCGGGCGGGCGGCTGGAGTTGCCACATCCGAGGATGACCGAGCGCGGTTTCGTACTGATGCCGCTTGCCGATTTCGCCGCCGACATGGCTGTTGGCGGCCGTCCGGTCGGCGACTGGCTGCAGCAGGCTGACGTCGCAGGCATCGAGGTTGCGGATGGTGACATGAGCTGGTGGCGCGCAGGCGCCTGAACAGGACCGCAACATAATCCACAAACGACAAAGCCCCGGTCGATGCCGTGGCTTCGTCGTTTATTCGGGTGTTGAACGTTACTTGATCGAGCCGACAGCGATCGCGTCGATCTGGCGGTTGAGGCTGACGCCGATGACCGGCACCATCGTTTCTTCGACCTTGACCGAAATGGTGATGTTCATCGTCTGGTCGTCCTGCAGACGGGCGATCATGGCGCCATTCAGCTTCTTGCGATTGATGCCGACGACGACCTTGTCCTTGGCGACGTTGCCGGAAATGATATCCAGGCCCTTGCCCTCGGCGCCGTCGAGAAACTTGCCGGTATAGGTGTTGCCCTTCTGTGTGATCAGCGCCGACATCGGCTGCTTGAACACGCCGACGCGGCAGAAGCCGTCGAGCTTGATGCCGGTGTCATCGCCAGCAACCGGTTCGCCCGAGAGATCGCAGGTGAACTTGGTGCCCTTGTACTTGCCCGCGACGATCTCGCCCGGGCCCTTCCACTGGCCCGCGACCTTCTCGAAAAAGACCTTGTCCTTGGCGCCGGAAAAAGCCGGTGTCGCAAGGCCGACGGTGGCTGCAAGCGCGAAGGCGGCAGCGCCGCGAGCGATCAAAGAAGGGCGCGAGAACATAAACGATCCTTGATGGGTCAACGTCCGAAACTGAAAGCCACATTTGCGCGCAAATGGTTAACGGACGGTTTCTGCGCGGTGCGCGGCGCGGCTTCTTTGTGGCCGAAAAGCGGATTGACCACAGCATTTTTGGCTTAGGAAATACAGTGGGTTGGCGGATTTCGGCGAGCATTGTGCGGGGACATGAAACTTGCCCCAATCGCGCTACGTATAACCATGGGAAACGGGAGATTTCCCATGGTTACAGCAGGACATGACTCCGAATCGACCGCGTCAGACGCACAGCAGAGCCTGGTGATATCGCGGCACCGGCTGACAACCCGGCTTACCCATTGGGGATGGGCCGGCGCGCTGTTCTTTCTGTTTCTCAGCGGCCTGCAGATCTTCAACGCGCACCCGGCACTCTATGTCGGGCAGCAGTCGGGTTTTGCCTTCGACAACAGCATCCTGTCGATTGGGCCTGTGCGTGAACGAAGCGGCGAGGTTCGCGGCCTGACGACAGTCTTGGGGCTGAGCGTTGACACCACTGGTGTCCTGGGCGTCAGCGGGCCGGAACAGGAGCGGGCCTATCGGGCTTTTCCGGCCTGGTTGACCGTGCCGTCCTACCAGGACCTCGCCACCGGCCGCGTCGTGCACTTCTTCTTCGCCTGGATGTTTGCCGTCGTCTATTCCATCTGGCTGGTCGCAAGCGCGATCAACGGTCACCTGCGGCGGGACATTCTTCCCGCTTTGGCCGACATCCGCGCCTTGCCCGCGACCTTCATCGCGCATCTGCGGGTGCGCTTCGAACATGACGGGCGTTACAACAGCTTGCAGAAACTCTCCTACGGCATTGTTCTCCTCGTCTTTTTTCCTCTCATGATCGCGACAGGGCTGACGATGTCGCCGGGCATGGACGCCGGCTGGCCCTGGCTGGTTCAACTCTTTGGCGGCAGGCAGACGGCCCGCACGATCCATTTCGTCGTGATGCTGCTGCTCGTCGGCTTCTTCACTGTGCACATCGCCATGGTTTTTGCCGCTGGTCCGATCAACGAGATGCGGTCGATGATTACTGGGCGTTATCGCATCAGGCGTTCGGTGGACCGGGGAGGAAGGACATGAGCGCGTTCCTCCTCAGTCGCCGGCGCTTCCTGGCGGCGGCGGGGGCGACGGCCTCGTCGTTGCCGCTTGCCGGGTGCGACGCGCTCGACGGCCTCGTTGGCAACGGCAGTCGCGTGCGCGACTTTCTCGCATCCGCCAACAGCCTTACTTACCGAGCACAGCGGCTGCTGGTGCCGGCTGATCGGCTGGCGCCGGAATTTGCCGAGAGCGAGATCCGGCAGGGGCAACGACCGAACGGCTCCACCGACCCGGGTGATGCGACCTATCTCGCGCTGAAGCAGGACGGCTTTTCCGGATACCGGCTTCGCGTTTCCGGCTTGGTCGGGCGACCGCTTCACCTGACGCTTGCAGAACTGCGAAACATGCCGTCGCGCACCCAGATCACCCGACACGACTGTGTCGAGGGCTGGAGCTGCATCGCCAAGTGGAGCGGCGTTGCCCTTACTCGCGTCCTCGATGAAGCCCGGGTGAAGCCCGAGGCGCGTTACGTGGTCTTTCATTGCTTCGACAGCATGCCGCTCGGCCTTGGCGGCTCGGTCGCCTATTACGAATCGATCGATATGGTCGATGCCCGACACCCGCAAACGATCCTCGCTTATGGCCTGAACGGCGCGGCTTTGCCGGTTGCCAACGGCGCTCCACTGCGCGTCCGGGTCGAACGCCAGCTGGGTTACAAGATGGCGAAGTACATCAAGGCGATCGAAGTCGTTGCCGATCTCGCGCCCTTCGGTCGAGGGCGCGGCGGCTATTGGGAAGATCTCGGCTACGACTGGTATGCGGGGATCTAGTTTCGCGTGACCGCGCTATTTCTCGCCGCTTTCGCCAATCACGCGTCCGGCGCCGGGGCTGAGGTCGGCGAGAAAATCACCGATCCCGGGACGCTTCAGCGCGCGAAACGGCATCGGGCGGCAAAGGTCCATCGCGGCGATGCCAATGCGTGCGGTCATCAGGCCGTTGATGACGCCTTCCCCCAGGCGCGCCGAGAGCTTCGAAGCCAGCCCGTGGCCGAGCACCTGCTGGATCAGGCTGTCGCCGGCGGCAATCGAGCCGGTGACGGCCAGATGAGCGATCACGTCGCGCATCAGCCGCAAGAGGCCGAGCGTGCCGGGGCGACCGCCGTAAAGTTCGGCCATGGCGCGGATCAGACGGGCGGATTCGTAGAGGACGTAGCCGAGGTCGACGAGCGCCCGCGGGCTGACCGCCGTGACGATCGACACGCGCTTGGAAGCCGCGAGAATGAGGCGCCGCGCCTCGCGGTCGAGTGGGCTGAGCAGCTCGCGCTCGGTGAGTTCGATCACGTGCGGACCGTCGATGATCTCGCCTTCGCTTTCCTTCAGCCGTGTGCGCCCGCGCGCCGTCCGCGGATTGCTGGCCAGCAGATGGACGAGCTTTGCCTGCGCCGCGCGCGCGGGTTTCGCACTGGCCGAAGCGGCCGCCGCTTCCGTTTCCGCTTTCAGCTTCTGGATCGCCGTGAGCTGCATTAGCCCCGAAAATTCGCGGCCAACGACGATCAGCAGCGCCAGCAGTCCGATCGCGACGACGGCAAGCGCGGCGTAACCGAGCCAATCGGCACGCGCGAAGAGATCGCGAAGCAGGCGGTCGACCCAGAGGCCGGCAGCCAGTGACAGGATGATGCCGAGGGCGCCGGTTGCGATCTTGCCAACTGACAGGCGGCGCTTGCGAGGACTTGCTTCGGGCAAGGCGAGGGCCTCCACCGCAAGCGTGGTCTCACGGAAAGGGTCTTCCGCATCGGGTGTCAGCACCACATTGTCGTCGAAACTTGCGGGCGCGCGCCGCGCGCGCACCTGCGGACCGGCCTCGGCGGGCTTGTCTTCGCCAACAGAGAAGGCGCCGGGACGGCGGCTGCGACCGTTGCTGTCGTCACTCATGCGAGCCGGTCTCCGAACAGGAATTGCATGGCCCGATCGAGGCGGATATGCGGCACCGACAGTTTCAAGCCGCCGCCGGTTTCCTCAAGATGTGGCGGGCGGAAGCGAACAAAGCTGAGTTCCGGCAGCGGATGAGCGCTTTCGAGATAGGTCGTCGCGCCGGACCGGGTCTCCATCGTCTTGA
Source organism: Ensifer sp. SL37 (assembly GCF_026672675.1). NCBI lineage: Bacteria > Pseudomonadati > Pseudomonadota > Alphaproteobacteria > Hyphomicrobiales > Rhizobiaceae > Ensifer > Ensifer sp. SL37. The sequence goes on from NZ_JAPPRN010000006.1 coordinate 3,455,512, forward strand.
AAAGAACTTCAGGATCTTCCGGCAAGTCACCGGGAAATATCGCTGTTTTCCTTTCTCCATCGAAGATTTCGCCGTTGATCTTCTCGCCGGCAATCGGGGTGCCGACGATGACCGGCAGCGCATGGCCGTCGTGGTTGACGGTCGCTTCGCGGGTGGCCCGGACCGATGCGAGCGCCATGACCTCGAGGCCGGCGCCGCTCAATCCGATGCTTTCGGCGGCGCGATTGACGAGGCGCGCGGCGATGCGCTCCAGCCGGTCGTGGCTTTCGTGATGCAGGTGATCCGCCTTGGTTGCTGCGATCAGCACCTTGTCGATCCGTCGCGTCAGCAAGGACGAGAGCCAACTGTTGGTCCCCGGACGGAAGCAGGCAAGCACGTCGGCCAACGCCTGCTCGAGATCGAGCAGCGCCTCCGGGCCGTTGTTGATCGCCTGCAGGGCATCGACGAGCACGATCTGCCGGTCCAGGCGCGCGAAATGCTCGCGAAAGAACGGGCTGACGACATGTTTCTTATAGGCTTCGTAGCGCCGCTCCATCATCGCCCAGAGCGAACCCTTTGGTGCACGGCCCTCGGGTAGGTCCGGAAGCGGCGAGAAGGTGAGCGCCGGCGAACCTTCGAGATCGCCCGGCATCAGGAAACGTCCAGGCGGCAGGGTCGAGGGCGAGCGTTCGTCCGCCTTGCAGGCCCTGAGATAGCCGGTGAAGCTCTCGGCGAGCCGGCGGGCGCTGCTTTCGTCGGCTGTCGCCGTCGAGCCAGCCGACGACGCAAGCGTCAGCCATTCGGCCGACAACTTCGCACGGCCAGGTGCACGGGCGCGCGCCACCGAATTGTTGCTGAACTCGCGGAAGTCCTGCGCGAGCAGGGGCAGGTCGAGCAGCCATTCGCCGGGATAGTCGACGATGTCGAGCGACAGCCGGCCCGGCGAGAACAGCCGGTTCCAGCCGCTGGCGCTCTCATATTCAAGGGTTATGCGCAGCTGCGAGATGGCGCGCGTGGAGTCTGGCCAGATGCGATCGCGCACCAGGGCTGCGATATGATCCTCATACTGGAAACGCGGCACGGCATCGTCGGGCTGCGGCTCGAGCCTGACCTTCGAGACCCGGCCCGAACGCACCGCCTCGAACACCGGCAGGCGCCCGCCGTTCAGCAGATTGTGCACCAGGGACGAGATGAAGACGGTCTTTCCCGAACGGGACAGGCCGGTAACGCCGAGCCGGATCGAGGGATTGACGAGGCCGGAGGCGCGGTCGGTGAGGTTGTCGAGCGCGATCAGCGCGTCGTCTTTGAAGCTGGTCAGGTTAGGCGCCAAGTCTTGGTCTTTCTTGCGGCGTGTTTCCCGGGGTCGTTCGCATCGTCAAGCCCGCCGAACGACGATCGGCTGCGGGCTGCCTCCGCGATATAGGCACTAATTGCGGCGCCGCAACGCGCACGTGTCAATTCTTCTTACGGTGCGCCTTCATGGCGTCGGCAACAGCAGCGATATCAGGCGGGCGGAGGCAGCGTCAGACGGCAGATCCAGAATGGCCAGGCCAGCCGGCGGATATCCATCGGGAAGCGCTTCGCGGGCGGCCTCGTCGCCCACCAGGCTGCAGAGCAATTGTTCGATCATCGGATTGTGGCCGACGAGCATCAGCGCGTTTACATGCCGGTGCGCATCGATGAGGTCGAGATAGATGCTCGTCGTACCGGAGTAGAGCGCATCGATGTAGCGGATATCCAGCTCTTCGCTGACCGTGCGGAAGAACGGCTCGGCCGTTTCGCGGCAGCGCACCGCCGTCGAACAGAGGATGCGGTCGGGGCGGATGCCCTGGTCTGCGGCCGTCTGGGCAAGCCGCTCCGCATCGATGTAGCCGACCTCGTCCAGCGACCGATCGAAATCGCGCTGGCCCGGCAGGGCCCAGCCGGAACGGGCGTGCCGCAGGAGGTAGAGGCGGAGAGCCTTGGGGGCGCTGTCTTGCATCGATCGGTTCCGGCGTTGCCTGCCGGTTGCAGCGACAGGGTAGAATTTTGCCGGCTTTCATGTCGGCCGGCAGACCGTCACCTTTCCCCGCACGCACCATAAAGATCAAGCTGGCCGCCGTGATTTTTTCGGGGACTGCCGGTGCTGCGCTTTGCCGCGGTCGTGAATGGACGGTAAAATGGCGCAAACACGTCATTGTCACTTTTCAGCGAGCAGAGGCGGCGGCTTCGGTGGGCGCAAGTTGGAAATCAAGATCCGATGTGTAATTTTGATGAAATATTCGTCAGTTAGCCTGAAACGCTAGCAACATTAAAATACGGTTGAGTGTCTGTTGCGAGGCTTGAATCACAGCTTCCATAGGTCTATACACCGCCGCAATGAGATGTTCTTCAGGAGAATCGCGTTGAGTGAGAAGATCGATCTTAGTACCTTCGTCCTTTCCGAGGACGATGAATTCATGAATGCCAACCACCGGGCGTACTTCCGGGCCAAGTTGAACGCTTGGAAAAACGACATCCTTCGCGAGGCACGCGAGACACTGGATCACTTGGCAGAGGAGAGCGCCAATCATCCGGATCTCGCAGACAGGGCTTCTTCCGAAACTGATCGGGCAATCGAGCTCAGAGCCAGGGACCGCCAGCGCAAGCTGATCTCCAAGATCGATGCGGCGTTGCAGCGTCTCGACGAAGGTACCTACGGCTACTGCGAAGAAACAGGCGAGCCGATCGGCCTGAAGCGACTGGACGCCCGTCCGATCGCGACCCTCTCGATCGAGGCGCAGGAGCGCCACGAGCGGCGGGAAAAGGTCTACCGGGACGAATAAGCTTTCGGGCTTTCGTAACAGTCTGAAAAAAGGCGCGGGTCAAACCGCGCCTTTTTCCGTTGTCCCGAATTTCTTCCGAAGCAACGAAGCGGCTCTTCGCTTCGATGCCTGGGCTCAGACAAGTATCTCGCTGCCGTCGCGATGCCTGACGTCGCCGTCAGGCCAATGCGGCAATCAGGGCTTCCGCCCGGCGGAGATGTCGGCCAGCATGCGGTTCATCTCTTCTTCGATTGTCGGCTCCTTATGACCGCCGTCGGCGACAGGCGCGCCAAGCGTCGGCTCCTGACGGCCGGAATGGGCCGGCGCACGGTTTTCCGGAGTGACCGATGTTGCCGGACCCAGGCGCTGCAGGTCGCCGGTGATCTCCGCGTCGAGAAGGCGCTCGAAATCAGAAAGGGCGGTCGCAGGAGCCGGCTGCGGTTGGAGCTGAGGCTGCGACTGGATGATCGCTGCGGGGCGCTGAAGCTGCTGGGCCGGCTGCATCTGAATGGGTTGCGGCTGTACAGCCTGCGCCATTGCCACAGGGCGGTTCATGGCTGCATCGACGTTGACCGCGGGTGCTGCGACGGAGGTGATAGACGGGCTCTCGGGTGCGGGCTGGGCGACAGGGCGAGCGAGAGGGCGCTGCTCTGCAGCAAGGGCAGGTGCTGCCACCGGGCGCTGTTCGGCCGTAACGCGCATGGGCGCCACCGGCTCGACGCGAGCGACCGGCTGTTCCTCTGTCCGGGTGATGGGGCGAACCGGCGTCGCGACGACGGGTTCGGCCTGCATTGTCGGCGCGGGCTGCTGAACGGGTTCCCTGACTGCCGGACGGCTTTCAGCCACCGGATCGGCCACCTTGCGTTCGCTGACGGCCGGGCGCTCGTCGCCGCCGGCGACGATCCGGCTTTCGATGACGATATCCGTCGGCCCACCGATCATGATCAGGTGCTCGACATCGTCGCGGCGCACGAGCACGAGACGGCGCCGGGTGTCCACAGCGGCAGCATCGAGCACGGCCAGGCGCGGCTGGCGGTTCTTGCCGCCACGGATGAATGGCGAGGAAGGACGGTTGCGCATGATCCAGAGCACGGCCACGAGGCACAAAAGTCCAATCGCGACCGCTGCAGCGGCGACGACGAACCGGCTGCCGTTGTCGGCGATGATCGTTTCCATCATAGGGTGAACTCCTTCTGCCTTTCGAGTGGCAGTATTTGACGGCTTTTTTCGGGCTCGGACAAGCACTTCGCCGACATTCCCTGTGAATTGGCTCGAATGCTTCCGCACAGGTGCTTTTTGCTGTTATCTCTGATTGTTAAAGATGATTCTTGTCCGAATGATCGAGGGCGTGTCGGCTATGGCCGATTTTGCCCGGCGGTTTGAGCGGATGCCGGCCGGAAGGGCTGGGCCGCGCCGCGCGCGGCGCCGGCCGCGTAAGAGGACCCGATGACGAAATTGCGGCAGTCAGGCGACTACCAGATGCCGGTTGTTGACCGTGGCGTCAGGCCCGGAACCGTGCTGCGGATCGTGCTGCTCGCGATCGTCCTCACCGTCTCGGCCATCGCCTTCGTGATCTTCCGGAACCAGATGGAAAACGAGATCGTGCTCGGCATCCTCGGCGTTCTCGCCATGGTCGGCATCTTCTTTCTGGTGTCCTCGGTCATCGGCTTCATCGAGGTGATGCCGCAATCGCGCCCGGACGAACTGGCGCGCGCCTTTCTCGATGCGCATGAGGATGGCACGATCGTCACGGACCGGAAGGGCCGGATCATCTACGCCAACGCCGCCTATGGCGCGCTCACGGGCGCGAGGAACGCTGCCGGCATCCAATCGCTCGAAACGATCCTGTCGCGCAATCGCGAGGCGACGGAAGCAATCTACCGGCTGACCAACGGCCTGCACGAGGGCAAGCAGGGGCATGAGGAATTCCGCCTGCTGAAGCCGCTTGCGACCGGTGCGGCCACCGGCTCCGGCGCCCATTGGTTCCGGCTGAAGGCACGCGTGCTGCCGCTCGAAGACAGCGAGCGCAATCCGCTCTATCTCTGGCAGATCGCCGACATCACCGCCGAACGCGACGACCAGGAGCGCTTCTTCAAGGAATTGCAGAACGCGATTGATTATCTTGATCACGCACCCGCCGGCTTCTTCTCCGCCGGCCGCAAGGGCGAGATCTTCTATATCAACGCCACGCTTGCCGACTGGCTCGGCATCGATCTCACCAAGTTCCAGCCGGGCTCGATAAGTATTGGCGATCTGGTGGCCGGTGAGGGGCTGACGCTCGTCCAGGCGGTGCAGGCCGAACCGGGTCTGAAGAAGACCAAGATGCTCGACCTCGACCTGCGCAAGTTGAACGGCCAGAGCCTGCCGGTGCGCATGATCCACCGTGTCTCCTCGACCCGCGACGGCGCGCCCGGCGAAAGCCGCACCATCGTCATGTCGCGCGAGGGCGGCGAGGACAGCGACCAGTCGGCGTCGAGCGCAGCGATGCGCTTTACCCGCTTCTTCAACAATACGCCGATGGCGATCGCCTCGGTCGACGGCAATGGCCGGATCCTGCGCACCAACGCGCCGTTCCTGAAGCTGTTTTCCGGTCTCGTCTCGCAGGACGACGTCGAGCGCGGCGCGCTGATCGATTCAGTGGTGCACGAAACCGAGAAGCTTCGCCTGCACGACGCGCTGGCGGCCGCCAAGGACCGGCAGGGCGACATCGCGCCGATCGACGCGCTGCACCCGACCGATGGCGAGCGCCATTTCCGCTTCTACGTCAATGCCGTGATCGACCAGACCGATCAGGCGCCGGAGGAAGCGGCGATCATCTATGCGCTGGAGATTACCGAGCAGAAAGCGCTCGAAAACCAGATGGCGCAGACGCAGAAGATGAACGCCGTGGGCACGCTTGCCGGCGGCATCGCGCACGACTTCAACAACGTGCTGACTGCGATCCTGCTGTCGTCCGACCACCTGCTTCTGTCTGCCCGGCCGGCCGACCCGAGCTTCGCCGACCTGATGGAGATCAAGCGCAACGCCAACCGTGCCGCTGTTCTCGTGCGGCAGCTGCTTGCTTTCTCGCGCAAGCAGACGATGCGGCCGACGGTGCTCAACATGACCGACGTGATCGGCGACCTGCGCATGCTGGTCGACCGCATGACCGGAACGAACGTCAAGGTCGAGGTCGACTATGGCCGCGATCTCTGGCCGGTCCGGACCGATCTCGGCCAGTTCGAACAGGTGCTTTTGAACCTCGCGGTCAACGCTCGCGACGCCATGCCCCAAGGCGGCATCATCACACTTCGCACCCGCAATCTGCCGGCGGCTGAGGTTTCGGCCTTCGGACGCCGTGAGCTGCCGGACGAAGACTTCGTGATGGTGGAAGTTTCCGACCAGGGAACAGGTATTGCGCCCGAAATCCTCGACAAAATCTTCGAGCCGTTCTTCACGACCAAGGAAGTGGGCAAGGGGACCGGTCTCGGCCTGTCGATGGTCTATGGCATCGTCAAGCAGTCGGGCGGCTACATCTATCCGGAATCGGAAGTGGGCAAGGGCACGACCTTCCGCATCCTCTTGCCGCGCCATATCGAGGTGCCGGTTGCGCCCGAGGAGCCCGCGCAGGCAGGCACCGGAACCGTTGCTGCGCCGGTGGTGCAGACGATCGCGGCTCCCGTGGTCAAGACCGAGGAGCCGACCGATCTCACCGGAGATTCGGCAGTCGTGCTGCTCGTCGAGGACGAGGAGGCTGTTCGCCGCGGCGGCAAGCGCATGCTGGAAACGCGCGGCTACACCGTCTACGAAGCGGGCTCCGGCGTCGAGGCGCTCGACATCATGGACGAGCTCAACGGCGCCGTCGATATCGTCGTATCCGACGTGGTGATGCCGGAAATGGACGGACCGACGCTCCTGACCGAACTGCGCAAGAAATACCCGGACCTGAAGTTCATCTTCGTCTCGGGCTATGCCGAAGACGCCTTTGCCCGCAACCTGCCGGCGGATGCCAAGTTCGGCTTCCTGCCCAAACCGTTCTCGCTGAAGCAGCTGGCGGTATCGGTGCGCGAAATGCTCGATTCCTAGGGCCGTTGAACGCCAGGGGATATCGACCGGGGTCCGGCGCTGGGTACGTTAGGCTTCCGCCCCTAGTCGTTCTGCTGCCTTGACCAAGGCCCATTGGCCGAGGCGCGTGTTGCCGACCAGCCGGGAGGAAGATCGGCGATCTCGTTAAGGTCGATGTGGCGCTCGACGACCTCCGCCATCGCGACCACCAGCACTTTCGCCATGTCGATCGGTGCGCCATCTGTAAACGCCCATGAATGATCGTCTTCATGATGTGTTGCGACGAGAACCGGGTGCCCCGCGAGCACCGAGCGGCAGGTAACGCAGGCAACATCAGGTGCTTGATCAAACTTCCAACGCATCGTCAGCCTTCGCCAATGTAAAAAGCCCGGCGCTTGCGGGCCGGGCTTCTCTATTTCTCGCCGTTTCTTACCGGATTACTTCACGTTCAACGCGACGGCGATCTCGCCGGCAAGCCGGGCATTGTTCTCGACCAGCGCGATGTTGGTCTCGAGGCTGCGGCCCTCGGTCATTTCGAAGAGGTTGCTGAGCAGATAGGGCGTGACCGCCTTGCCGGTGATCTCGTCGTTCTCGGCATTGTCGAGCGCGCGGGCGATATAGATTTCCATCTCTTCGCGCGGGATCTCGGCAGCTTCCGGAACCGGATTGGCAACCAGCATGCCGCCTTCGACGCCGAGCAGCTCGCGCATGGTCTGGAAGTTGGCGATCGCGGCCGGGCTATTCAGCATCAGCGGGCTCTTGAGGCCGCTGTCGCGCGACCAGAAGGCCGGGAAGATTTCGCTGTCATAGGTGACGACCGGAACGCCGCGGGTCTCGAGCACTTCGAGTGTCTTCGGAATGTCGAGGATCGCCTTCGCGCCGGCGCAGACGACGATGACACCGGTGCGGGCGAGTTCATCGAGGTCGGCGGAGATGTCAAAGGAGAGCTCGGCGCCACGGTGCACGCCGCCGATGCCGCCGGTCGCAAAGACGCGGATGCCGGCGCGGGCAGCAGCGATCATCGTCGCGGCGACGGTCGTCGCGCCGGTGCGGCGCTCGGCGATCGCGAAAGCGAGATCGGCGCGCGAGACCTTCATCGCGCCCTGGGTCTTGGCCAGTTCTTCGAGCTTGGCATCGTCAAGGCCGATATGCAGTACGCCATGAATGACGGCGATGGTCGCCGGCACGGCACCCTGTTCCCGGATGATCGCTTCAACGCTGCGGGCCATGTTCAGGTTGCCCGGGTAGGGCATGCCATGGGTGATGATGGTCGATTCCAGCGCCACGATCGGCGCGCCACGCGCCTTGGCGGCTGCGACCTCGTCGGAATATTCCATCGGCAGGAAGGGGGAAGCGGGTTTGGTCATGGTCTTTCCTTGGGAGTTCTGCTGGCAAATGTCATGACAGCATTTGGGGCGTGGGCACAAGGGCCAGCGCCTGTTCGAGATTGGCCGCGGACATCTCTTCGGATGCGGCCAAGGGAGAACGCAACGTCAAACCGGCGGCTGCGATGCCGTGCCGCAGGCAATCGGCGATGTTGCGGCCGGCAAGGCGGGCGGAAAGGAAGCCGGAGGCGAGCGCGTCGCCGGCGCCGGTGACGTCGGCAAGGGCGGGCAGGGCCGGCGGCACGACGACACAGGCGCTGTCGCCCTCGAAGGCAACGACCGTACGGCCGCCCCGGGTCACGACGCCTCCGTTGATGCCGAGACCGCGCAACAGGGCCGGCCATTCTTCCGCCTCGGCCGCCTCCTTGCCGGTCAGCGCCCGCGCCTCGGATTCGTTCATGAACAGGAACGAGAGATGCGAGAGGCACGGCCGGTAGCGGATGACCTTGGCCGGCGAAACAGCGATGCCGGCGACGAGGCGGCCGTTGCCGGCAGCCGACTGGGCAAGTGCGGCGATCGTTTCTTCCGGCAGGTTGGCATCGGTCAGCACCAGCTTGCTCGCGGCGATGACCTCGCGGAGCGCCCGCCGCTGCAACTGCCGTGGCGAGAACAGCCGGTAGAGTTCCATGTCGGCGAGCGCAATCACCAGATTGCCGTCGTTTTCGAGGATCGCCGTATAGCTCGGCGTCTGGCGGTCAAGAAAGGTGAGGGGACTGTCGATGACGCCAGCGGCGGCCGCGGCTACGGTCACCATCTCGCCGGCCGCATCACCGCCGCGGGTGCTGATCATGCGCACGCTGTGGCCAAGCCGCGCCAGGTTGCGCGCGGCATTGAAACCACCGCCGCCCGCTTCTTCGAACCAGCTTCCCGGATTGCTCGACCCGGGCGCTGTCGTTCCCGATATACGGCCGCGCCTGTCGATATGCGCGCCACCGAAAACGGCGATGTCAGCTTGCGTCATGAATGTTCCTCTGCTTGGCCGATCGGCCGAATATCTATTGGCATCCTGCAATGCCGCGTCGCAAATCGCCACGCGCCCGACCTGTCCAAAGTCTCATGCGCAGGCGAATCGGCCGAGCCCTGCCGGGCAGGTTCGAAGGGCTGGCGCCAACATTCGAAAACTCTGGTTTCGTTCCGTGAACAAGAATCGAACGTATCGTGAAAAGCTATTGTTTTTCAATGTGTTGTCGCGCTCTTGCAAATACGGAACAAAACATGTACAAAAACTCCTGCGGCGGCTTCATTGCCTCGGTAGCTTCAATAACCTAAAGGTGGACCAAATGGCACAAAACTCTTTGCGGCTCGTAGAGGACAAATCGGTGGATAAAAGCAAGGCACTTGAAGCGGCACTTTCCCAGATCGAACGTTCGTTCGGTAAGGGATCGATCATGAAGCTCGGTGGGAAGGACAGCATCATTGAGATCGAGACGGTTTCGACCGGCTCTCTCAGCCTCGACATCGCGCTCGGCATTGGCGGCCTGCCGAAGGGCCGCATCGTTGAAATTTACGGCCCGGAAAGCTCGGGTAAGACGACGCTGGCGCTGCAGACCGTCGCCGAAGCACAGAAGAAGGGCGGCATCTGCGCCTTCGTCGATGCTGAACACGCGCTTGACCCGGTTTATGCCCGTAAGCTCGGCGTCGATCTCGAAAACCTCTTGATCTCGCAGCCCGACACCGGCGAGCAGGCTCTGGAAATCACCGACACACTGGTGCGCTCCGGCGCGATCGACGTTCTCGTCGTCGACTCGGTTGCCGCACTTGTGCCGCGCGCCGAAATCGAAGGCGAAATGGGCGACAGCCTGCCGGGCATGCAGGCCCGCCTGATGAGCCAGGCGCTGCGCAAGCTGACGGCGTCGATCTCCAAGTCGAACTGCATGGTCATCTTCATCAACCAGATCCGCATGAAGATCGGCGTCATGTTCGGTTCGCCGGAAACCACCACCGGCGGCAACGCGCTGAAGTTCTACGCCTCGGTTCGCCTCGACATCCGCCGCATCGGCTCGGTCAAGGAGCGCGAAGAGGTCGTCGGCAACCAGACCCGCGTCAAGGTCGTCAAGAACAAGATGGCGCCTCCCTTCAAGCAGGTCGAATTCGACATCATGTATGGCGAGGGCGTATCGAAGACCGGCGAACTGGTCGACCTCGGCGTCAAGGCCGGCATCGTCGAAAAGTCTGGCGCCTGGTTCTCCTACAACAGCCAGCGTCTCGGCCAGGGCCGCGAGAACGCCAAGACGTTCCTGCGCGACAATCCGGATCTCGCGCGCGAAATCGAGACGGCGCTGCGCCAGAACGCCGGCCTGATCGCTGATCGGTTCCTCGAGAATGGCGGTCCGGAAGCGGACGACGGTGACGAGCCGCCGGAAGCATAAGCCGCTCGGCCCACTGAGGTTACCAGAAAACCGGTCGTCCCGTGGGCGGCCGGTTTTTTGCTGGCGTCTGGACAGTCGGATATGTGAGCGATAAAAGCCTTTGGTTCCGGCGACCCAGCGCGTTGGAGGGTGCGGTCACCACGGGTGGCCGCAGGGTTTAGGGACAATGGCTTAGTGGCGCGGCATGGGCCGTACCCGGGCCGGATTTGGTGCTTAAGAATAGGACGCAAGATGAGCGGCGTGAATGAAATCCGGTCGACCTTTCTCGACTATTTCCGCAGGAACGGTCACGAGGTCGTGTCGTCGAGCCCGTTGGTGCCGCGCAATGACCCGACATTGATGTTCACCAATGCCGGCATGGTGCAGTTCAAGAACGTCTTCACCGGCCTGGAGCAGCGTCCCTATTCGACGGCCGTTACGGCGCAGAAGTGCGTTCGCGCCGGCGGCAAGCACAACGACCTCGACAATGTCGGCTACACCGCGCGTCACCACACCTTCTTCGAAATGCTCGGCAACTTCTCCTTCGGCGATTACTTCAAGGAGAACGCGATCGAGCTCGCCTGGAACCTGATCACCAAGGAGTATGGCCTCGACGCCAAGCGCCTGCTGGTCACGGTCTACCACACCGACGACGAGGCCTTCGATCTCTGGAAGAAGATCGCCGGTTTCTCCGACGACCGCATCATCCGCATCCCGACCAGTGACAACTTCTGGGCCATGGGCGATACCGGCCCCTGCGGCCCGTGCTCGGAAATCTTCTACGACCACGGCGACCATATCTGGGGCGGACCTCCGGGCTCGGCCGACGAAGACGGCGACCGCTTCATTGAGATCTGGAACCTCGTCTTCATGCAGTACGAGCAGATCACCAAGGAAGAGCGGGTCAACCTACCGCGTCCGTCGATCGATACCGGCATGGGCCTCGAGCGTCTCGCAGCCGTTCTCCAGGGCGAGCACGACAACTACGACATCGACCTCTTCCGCGCGCTGATCGCGGCTTCGGAAGAAGCGACCGGCGTCAAGGCTGAGGGCGACCGTCGCGCCAGCCATCGCGTCATTGCCGACCACCTGCGTTCGTCCGCCTTCCTGATCGCCGACGGCGTGCTGCCGTCGAACGAAGGCCGCGGCTACGTGCTTCGCCGCATCATGCGTCGTGCGATGCGTCACGCGCAGCTGCTGGGCGCCCAGGATCCGTTGATGTGGAAGCTCTTGCCGGCACTCGTCGGCCAGATGGGCCGCGCCTATCCGGAACTGGTGCGCGCGGAAGCGCTGATCTCCGAGACGCTGAAGCTTGAGGAAACCCGTTTCCGCAAGACGCTGGAGCGCGGTCTCAATCTGCTGTCCGACGCATCTGCCGATCTGTCTGAAGGCGACCAGTTCAACGGTGAAACCGCCTTCAAGCTCTACGACACCTACGGCTTCCCGCTCGACCTGACCCAGGACGCGCTGCGCGCCAAGGGTATCACCGTCGATACCGACGCCTTCTCGGTTGCCATGGAGCGCCAGAAGGCCGAAGCCCGCGCCAACTGGGCCGGTTCCGGTGAAGCTGCGACCGAGACCATCTGGTTCGAGCTCAAGGAAAAGCACGGCGCGACCGATTTCCTCGGCTATGACACCGAGACCGCCGAGGGCGTGATCCAGGCGATCGTGCGCGATGGCGCTGTCGTAGCAACCGCCGCCAAGGGCGACACCGTCCAGGTGGTGCTCAACCAGACGCCGTTCTACGGCGAGTCGGGCGGCCAGATGGGCGATACCGGCACGATCACGACGGAAAGCGGCAAGCTCACCGTCACCGACACGCAGAAGCGCGGCGAGGGGCTCTTCGTCCACTTCGCGACCGTGGCCGAAGGCACGGTCAAGACCGGCGAAGCCGCCCAGCTCGACGTCGATCACGCCCGCCGCTCGCGCCTGCGCGCCAACCATTCGGCAACGCACCTGCTGCATGAGGCGCTTCGCGAAGTGCTCGGCACCCACGTGGCCCAGAAGGGCTCGCTGGTAGCGCCGGAACGCCTGCGCTTTGACGTTTCTCATCCGAAGCCGATGACGGCCGAGGAGCTGAAGGTCGTTGAAGAGATGGCCAACGAGATCATCGTCCAGAACACGCCGGTGACCACGCGCCTGATGAGCGTCGATGATGCGATTGCCGAAGGTGCGATGGCGCTCTTCGGCGAGAAGTACGGCGATGAGGTTCGCGTCGTCTCGATGGGCCGCGGCATTCACGGCTCCAAGGCCAACCGCGCTTATTCCGTCGAACTCTGCGGCGGCACGCACGTGTCTGCCACCGGTGACATCGGCCTGGTGCGCGTCGTCTCGGAAAGCGCCGTCGGCGCCGGCGTTCGTCGCCTCGAGGCGCTGACCGGTGAAGCGGCACGCGCTTATCTGAACGAGCAGGACGAGCGCGTGAAGACGCTCGCCAACACGCTGAAGGTTCAGCCGGGCGACGTGCTCGGCCGCGTCGAGGCGCTGCTCGACGAGCGCCGCAAGCTGGAACGCGAGCTGACTGAGGCCAAGAAGAAGCTGGCACTCGGTGGTGGCGGCGAAGCGGGTTCGGCCGATGCCGCCCGCGAAATCGCCGGCGTTCGCTTCCTCGGCAAGGTCGTTTCGGGCGTCGAGCCCAAGGATCTGAAGAGCCTGGCCGATGACGGCAAGAAGAGCCTCGGCTCCGGCGTCGTTGCCTTCGTCGGTGTTTCCGGCGATGGCAAGGCAAGCGCGGTCGTTGCCGTGACCGACGACTTGACCTCCAAGCTCAGCGCCGTTGACCTCGTTCGCGTCGCATCCGCCGCTCTCGGCGGAAAGGGCGGCGGCGGCCGTCCCGACATGGCCCAGGCCGGCGGTCCGGATGGCGACAAGGCGGCCGAAGCGATCGAAGCGGTTGCCGTCGCACTCGCCGGCTGATTGGTACCCGCAGCAGAATAGGAAAAGGGGCGTCCGTTGCGGCGCCCTTTTTGTTTGCATCGGGCAGGGCTTGTGTAGCTTCACGCTCGCGGTCCCGCGAGCCCCCTCCGGTCGTGCGTGTCATACCCCGCCGGATCACCAGCCCACACGAACAGAGCCTCGGCGCCTCGGACGGTCAAACCGAAACGTGATTGCTGGCCAAGGCACCGTTCTGGGGTCCTGTATCGCGGAAGGCTCGTACAAATCTCAGTCGAAGCACGCCCGCAACTCCGCAGGATTTGTCAAATTGATCTATGGTCTACCCATCCGTGAGCAAAGCGCGAAAGGTTGGACATGGAAGAGCGGGTAGCGTGGGCGACCTATGAACGGCGTCTGCACCGGGTCAGCGACTACATCTACGGTCATCTCGACAGCGATCTCGACCTTGATCGCCTTTCCGAGATTGCCTGTCTGTCGCCGCACCATTGGCACCGGATCTACCGGGCCGTTCACCGCGAGACGCTGGCAGGAACGGTGAAGCGGCTGCGGCTGCAGCGGGCAGCGGCCGATCTCGCCCAGACCGATCTTCCTGTCGAAACGATCGCGCAGCGCTCTGGCTATCCCAATCTGCAATCCTTCAACCGCACCTTCAAGGCCGCCTATGGGCTGCCGCCGGCGCGATACCGCAAGGAGGGGAGCCATGTCGCCTTTGAAACCGCTTCAACGGAAGGAATTCCAGACATGTATGAAGTCACCCTGAAGGACGTCGAAGCCTTCGACCTCGTCGGCGTCGCCCACACCGGCTCCTATATGGAGATCGGCAAGGCGTTCGAGACGCTCTATGGCACCCTCTTTTCACGACAATTGTTCCGGCCGGACATGGAGATGATCGGCATCTACCTCGACGATCCGGAACTGGTGCCGGCGGAAAAACTGCGCTCCTTTGCCTGCGTCAGCGCGCGCGGACCGATGCCGGCGGAGGCGCCGTTGACCCCGCAGCATCTCGACGGCGGCCGCTATGCGGTGCTTCGCCACAAAGGCCCTTACGCGGATATGCCGAAGGCCTACCAATGGCTCTACGGCACATGGCTGCCGCAGTCCGGCCGCGATATCCGCGACAGCCTGATGTTCGAGAAATATCTCAACAATCCCCGCGAAGTTGCGCCGACCGAACTCTTGAGCGAGATCTATCTGCCTTTGAAGTGACAGACACCCGAGCACACACCCGCAATTGACGAATCAGTGTCCGAGCGGCACCTTTTGGTTCGGCGTGGCCTGCGCCGAACCTCCAAAGATCGTCCCCAGCACGATCCTTTCACGGAGGCAAAGGGACTTCAGTCTCGGGTCGCAATCTCGGTCCCACCGTTTCGGGTCCGGTTGCTGGGGAACTTGCCCGAGACGCGAAAGGCCCTGTGATGACTGAAAACCGAAATTTCAAACGGCGTGTTCGCGCCCGTGCCGCCAAGACCGGCGAATCCTATACAACTGCACTCATGCATCTTCGCCAGGCGTGGGCGGAAGACTTGGTGGCGCAACCAAGATTGCTGCGCCTGGCCGTGGCGCAATCCGGCTATTTCGACGATCCCCGCGATGCGGCGGCCCTTCACCATGCCGGCGAAGGGATCCGACACCTGATGCGGGAGGCGCATCGGGCCGGGGCGCGGGTGCTGCATTTCCCCGAGGGCGCGACGTGCTTTCCGAACAAGCGCATCATGTCGACGATCGGTCCGCGCGAAATAGGCCCGTCCGATTGGCGCCGTTTCGAGTGGACGGTTCTGCGCAAAGAGCTTGATGCCATGCGGACGTTGGCGCGGGACCTCGGCCTATGGACGGTCCTTGGATCCGTTCACAAGCTCACCGAACCGCATCGCCCGCACAACAGCCTCTATGTGATCTCGGACAAGGGGGCGGTCGCGACGCGCTACGACGAGCGCATGCTGTCGAACACCAAGGTCTCGTTCATGTACACGCCCGGAACGATCCCTTTGACGTTCGAGGTCGACGGCGTCCGCTTCGGCTGCGCGCTCGGCATCGAGTGCCACTTTCCCGAGATTTTCGGCGAATACGAACAGCTGAACGTCGATTGCGTGCTGTTTTCGACCTCCGGCGGCGCTCTGGCGAACGACATTGCCTTTGCCGCCGAGGTGCAGGGGCATGCTTCGATCAATCGATATTGGGCGAGTTTTGCGGTTCTCGCGCAGCCCGGCCTGACGGCTCCTTCAGGGATTGTTTCGCCCGACGGGCAATGGGCGGTCCGATGCAGCGGGGCTGGACCATCGATCGTCGTGGCGGATATCGGCAGGGACCCCGTCGATCCGGCCCGGCCATGGCGCCGGAGCGCGAGAGGCGGGATCTACGACCCGCATATCGTCAGCGACGATCCGCGCAGCAGCAGCCGCGACATGTTCTAGCAGTCGCTGCCGGTAGCATGGCCGCGCTCGCCTTGAAGTCGTGCGAGTACCGGCTGCAGTCCGGCGCCGATCCGCGTTCCGGAATTTTCATTGGTCCAAAAAAGAAACCCGGCGCGAGGCCGGGTTTCGTTGTCTCTTCGACTGGAGCCTATCAGGCAGCCATGGCCTTCTGCAGGTTCTCGTCGATCTTGTCGAGGAAGCCGGTGGTCGAGAGCCACGGCTGATCGGGACCGATGAGGAGCGCCAGGTCCTTGGTCATGAAGCCGGCTTCGACGGTGTCGACGCAGACCTTCTCAAGCGTTTCGGAGAACTTTGCGAGTTCGGAATTGCCGTCGAGCTTGGCGCGATGAGCGAGACCACGGGTCCAGGCAAAGATCGAGGCGATCGAGTTGGTCGAGGTTTCTTCGCCCTTCTGGTGCTGGCGGTAGTGGCGGGTAACCGTGCCGTGCGCGGCTTCGGCTTCGACCGTCTTGCCATCCGGCGTCATCAGAACCGAAGTCATCAGGCCGAGCGAGCCGAAGCCCTGGGCGACGATGTCCGACTGCACGTCGCCGTCGTAGTTCTTGCACGCCCAGACGTAGCCGCCGGACCACTTCAGGGCCGAAGCGACCATGTCGTCGATCAGGCGGTGTTCGTACCAGATCTTCAGTTCCTTGAACTTCTCGGCGAATTCGGCGTCGAACACCTGCTGGAAGATGTCCTTGAAGCGACCGTCATAGACCTTGAGGATGGTGTTCTTGGTCGACAGGTACACCGGAACCTTGCGCTGGATACCGTAGTTGAACGACGCGCGCGCGAATTCGGTGATCGAATCGTCCAGGTTGTACATACCCATGGCAACGCCGGCCGACGGTGCGTCGAAGACGTCGTATTCGATTTCCTTGCCGTCTTCACCGACGAACTTCATCGTCAGCTTGCCCTTGCCCGGGAACTTGAAGTCGGTGGCGCGGTACTGGTCGCCGAAGGCGTGACGGCCGACGATGATCGGCTTGGTCCAGCCCGGAACCAGGCGCGGAACGTTCTTGCAGATGATCGGCTCGCGGAAGATGACGCCGCCGAGGATGTTGCGGATCGTGCCGTTCGGCGACTTCCACATCTTCTTCAGCTTGAACTCCTCGACGCGGGCTTCATCCGGCGTGATCGTGGCGCACTTGACGCCGACGCCGTGCTTCTTGATCGCGTTGGCGGCGTCGATCGTTACCTGGTCTTCAGTAGCATCGCGGTTTTCGACGCTGAGGTCGTAATATTCCAGATCGACGTCGAGGTAGGGATGGATCAGCTTGTCCTTGATGAACTGCCAGATGATGCGGGTCATCTCATCGCCGTCGAGTTCGACGACCGGATTGGCGACCTTGATCTTTGCCATGAATATGCCTCGTAGCTTATGCGGGACAGCGGGAGCGATGTCCCTTCCTCTCTGAAAAATCCTGTGCCCTATAGCACTCAGAACCGACAAGGCAAAGCATGCTTGGCTGAAACTTTGGATGGAGGTGGAGACGCACCTCGGACGGCTCTTCGCCACCGCTTTTCGACGCCTGCTTTCGTCGCGCCGGCCTTGCAAAGATCGCGTCTGCCGCTATGCAGGAAGAACCGGCGAAAGCGGCGCGCGTCCACAGGCGGCCGCGGGACAGGCAAAGGCTTCCGATGGCACTTCGTTCCCGTATGCGCGATTGGCTTCTTGCCAACGATCCGGCCTTCTCCCGCCTGCGGCAGGCCTCGCGCATCACCGCGACGATCGTCGTTTCCATCCTGCTGCTGATGGCGTTTCATTACCTCGTCGCACCGCTGCCGCCGGCCGCCTTCGGGCTTGCGGCGTCGCTGTCGATCGAAGGGGGACTGGCGGTGCGCGATCGCACCATTGCCGGCCAGCGGCTCACCCGCATCATCGCCGTCCTCGTCGGCGTTTCGATGGTGGGGCTTGCGTCGGTTCTCGAGAATCACCGCTACGTTTCCGACGTCGTCTTCCTGCTGATCATCTTTCTCGCGGTCTATGGCCGCTCCTTCGGCCCCCGCGGTTTTGCCGTCGGCATGTTCGCCTTCATGTCCTATTTCACCGGCGCCTATCTGAGGCCAACGCTCGACCAGTTGCCGGCCCTGTTCTTCGGAGCGGCCGTCTCGGCCACCGTCGCGCATCTCGTCCGCACGCGGCTGTTGCCGGATGATCGCTATCGCGACCTCCTGCGCGCCACCGCAAGCGTGCAGCGTCGCGTAGACCAGATGCTGCTGCAACTGGCGGAGATCGCCCGCAAGCCCGTTCTGTCACCGGCCGATCGTCGTCAGCTGCATGCGGCCGAAGAGCGGCTGAAGGAAGCGGTGCTGATGGCCGAAAGCTTCATTCCGACGGAAAACCGGCGGCCGGAACCGCAGCCCGGCCTTACGACCTCCGACCTCGTCATCAACCTCTTCGACCTGCATCTTGCGGCCGAAAGCGTGATGGTCGTCAGCTTCCAATCGATGCCGCCGCCGGCACTGGTGGAGGCGATGGTGGCGCGCGACGGCGGGCGGATCGACGCGGAGATCGCGCGGCTCGGCGATGCCGCTCCGCGCCGCGAAGAAACGGTGAAGGCGCTGCTGTGGCTGCGCAACGTCCGGCAAAGGCTCGCCCGAAGCCTTGCAAAGCTGACGCCGGCCGATCTGGAAGAGCCGCCACTGCACTTGAGCGGCGTTGCCGCCCGCTGGAGGCCGTCGCTGAACGATCCCGCCTTGAAGGCGGCGATCCAGATCACGCTCGCTTCGGGCATCGCCATGGTGTTCGGGTTGATGCTGTCGCGGGAACGTTGGTTCTGGGCGGTGCTTGCGGCGTTTCTCGTCTTCACCAACACGCGCTCGCGCGGCGATACGGCGGTCAAGGCGCTGCAGCGCTCGGCCGGCACCCTGTTTGGCATTGTGGTCGGCATCATCGTCGGCACGCTGGTAGCCGGCAATATCTACCTGGTGCTGCCGCTCAGCGCACTTTGCGTCTTTCTCGCCTTCTATTTCCTCGCCGTCTCCTATGCGACGATGACCTTCTTCATCTCCGTCGTTCTGTCGCTGGTCTATAGCCTGATGGGCGTGCTGAGCCCGCATCTGCTGCAACTGCGCCTGGAGGAAACCATGATAGGCTCGATCGCCGGTGCGGCGGTCGCCTTCGTCGTGTTTCCGACGCGCACCCGCACGACGCTCGATGCCGCCGTCGCAACCTGGTGCGACGAACTCAAGGGCCTGCTGCAGGCGGCGCGGGACGGGGCATCGGGTCTGGTGCTCATTACCCGCTCGCAGGCGCTCGACCGCGCCTATCGTGACCTGGCCGCCGCCGCAAAGCCGCTCGGGCTTCCCTGGCAGTTGGTGACGCGTCCCGGTCATGTGCGCCAGGCGCTGGCGATCTTCATGGCGTGCACCTACTGGGCACGGGTTTTCGCGCGGCGTGTCGGCACGGATGCGGCGCTGGAAGGAACCGATTTCAAAGCGGACATCGACGCCAATCTCGCGCTCGTCCAGACGGTGCGCGACAAGGCCTCGGCCTATTTCTACCAGGTCGGCCGGATCGGTGCGCCGGTCGATCGCCACCTTCCGATTTCAAAGGACGATGCGGAGCTTGGTCTGGAAATGATCGGGGTGTCTCTCAACCGGCTTCATTTGTAGTGGACTTTAATTTCGCCGGCATTTGTGCAAGGGAAACGCCGAACGAAAGGCGAAGGCTAAGGAAATGGCAGGAACGAACAGCGAGCGCGAACTTCTGGCGGAAGGACCGGCGATCATTCTCGCCTATCCGCAGCTCGGCGAAAATATTGGTATGGTCGCCCGCGCGATGGCGAATTTCGGCCTGGCAGAGCTTCGGCTCGTCAATCCGCGCGACGGCTGGCCGAGCGAAAAGGCACGATCAGCCGCAAGCCGTGCCGACCACGTGATCGACGCTGCCAAGCTCTATGGTTCGGTCGAAGAGGCGATCGCCGATCTCAACTTCGTCTATGCCACGACCGCCCGCGACCGCGATGGCTACAAGCCGGTGCGTTCGCCGATCGTCGCGGCGCGCACGCTCCGCCAGCGCTTCCAGACCGGAGAGAAAACCGGCATCCTGTTCGGACGCGAGCGCACGGGCCTCACCAACGAAGAGGTGGCTCTGGCCGACGAGATTGTGACCTTTCCGGTCAATCCCGCTTTCGCCTCGCTCAATCTCGCCCAGGCCGTGCTTCTGATGTCCTATGAGTGGCTGAAGACCGGCATGGAGTCTGAGGACCAGACCTCGTTCCAGGCGATCGAGCAGCGGCCGGCGACCAAGGAACACCTGCAGGGTCTGTTCGAGCATGTCGAGGAAGCGCTTGAGGCGCGCAACTACTTCCGTTCCGCCGACAAAAAGCCGAAATTGGTCGAGAACCTGCGCGCGGTTCTGACCAGGCCGTCCTTTACCGAATCCGAAATCCAGGTGCTACGCGGCGTCATTTCTTCGCTCGACCGGTTCACGCGGGAAAACCCGCGCGGCTCCGGCGCTCCGGGTGAACACAGCAGGAAAGCGCGAGACAAAGGTGACAGCGAGTGAACTGAAACCCATCCTCGTCTTCGACAGCGGCATCGGTGGCTTGACCGTGCTGCGTGAGGCGAGGGTGCTGATGCCCGAGCGGCATTTCATCTATGTCGCCGACGATGCCGGCTTTCCCTATGGCGGCTGGGAAGAGGCGGCGCTGAAAGAGCGCGTGATCGCGCTCTTCGGCCGGCTGCTTTCCGAGCATGATCCGGAAATTTGCGTGATCGCCTGCAACACCGCCTTCACGCTGGTCGGCGCAGATCTTCGCGCGGCCTTTCCTCAGATGACCTTTGTCGGCACGGTGCCCGCGATCAAGCCGGCGGCAGAGCGCACACGCTCCGGCCTTGTTTCGGTGCTGGCAACCCCGGGTACCGTCAAGCGGGCCTATACGCGCGATCTCATCCAGTCCTTCGCCAGCCAATGCCATGTGCGGCTCGTCGGCTCCGAGAACCTCGCCAAGATGGCGGAGGCCTATATCCGCGGCGAGAAACTGGACGACGAAACGGTACTAGCCGAGATCGCACCGTGTTTCGTCGAGATGGACGGCAGGAAGACCGATATCGTCGTGCTTGCCTGCACGCACTATCCCTTCATGGCGAACGTCTTCCGCAGGCTGGCACCCTGGCCGGTCGACTGGCTGGATCCGGCCGAAGCGATTGCCAGACGGGCGCGCTCGCTCGTGCCGCAACCGAACGGCTTCGAGCCGCTGAACGGCCAGGACCCGGCGATCTTCACCTCCGGCAGACCGGATTTCGCCACCCGGCGGCTGATGCAGGGCTTTGGCCTGACGGTGGCACTTGATGCCATCGGGGAAAAGCGAGCAGGGCATGCCGAAGCGATCGGGTAGTGCCCTGTTCATGCGTTCCTATGGCCGGCACGGCGCTTTAAAAGAAGATCGCCAGCAACAGGCCGATCAGAACAGCTAGCACGCAGGCGGCGCGAAAGCGCATGCGGCTGGCGCGTTCGGCGTCGTCTTTCGAGGCGACCCGTAGCGTGTCCTTGTAAGCATGGCGCATACGGCGATCGAGATTGTTCAGTTCCATCTGCTGCGCTGTTTCGTGGTGCTGCATTCCTGCCCCGGCAAATCGCTTCGACCAAATCGCATATGGGCGTCCGTGCCTTCTCGCAAAAGTACGACATTCAACTTTATATTGTGACATCCAGAGTCTACAACTTGTTCTTTTCCGAGGAGACTTTCCAAAGCGTATTCCCTGTGGGTTATGTGCGCCGACGGCAGGATTTCCGGGAAATCCGTGCTAGGTGTCGCCCGATAGGCGGTCTCCGCGTGATCGCGAATCAATCAAGAGTATTCAGGCACAGTGCGCAACGGTATCGCATCCGGACCTGCGTAAGATTTAACATGACGAGGTGGAAATGAAGGTCGGCATCGACATGGGAGCGACGTCCGAAGGGACATCGGCCTCGCTCGATATCGAGGAGCTTCTGGCCACCCGTCTCTTGGTGCAGGGCAATTCCGGTTCGGGCAAGTCGCATCTGTTGCGCCGGCTGCTGGAACAGTCCGCACCCTGGGTGCAGCAATGCATCATCGATCCCGAGGGCGACTTCGTCACGCTCGCCGACAAGTTCGGCCATGTGGTTGTCGAGGGTGAGCGCACCGACGCCGAGCTGATCGGCATTGCCAACCGCATCCGCCAGCATCGTGTTTCCTGCGTGCTCTCGCTTGAAGGTCTCGATATCGAGCAGCAGATGCGCAATGCCGGCGTGTTCCTGAACGCTATGTTCGATGCGGATCGCGAGTTCTGGTATCCGGTGCTGGTCGTCGTCGACGAGGCGCAGATGTTTGCGCCGTCGGTTGCCGGCGACGTCACCGAAGAGGTGCGCAAGATTTCGCTCGGCGCCATGACCAACCTGATGTGCCGCGGCCGCAAACGCGGCCTTGCCGGAGTGATCGCCACGCAGCGCCTGGCGAAGCTCGCCAAGAACGTGGCGGCGGAAGCCTCGAACTTCCTGATGGGCCGCACCTTCCTCGACATCGACATGCTGCGCGCAGCCGATCTGCTCGGTATGGACCGGCGCACGGCGGAAATGTTCCGCGACCTCAAGCGCGGTTCTTTCGTGGCGCTTGGCCCGGCGCTGTCGCGCCGGCCGCTCAAGGTGACGATCGGCGCGGTCGAGACCTCGGCGCGCTCGACGAGCCCGAAGCTGATGCCGCTGCCCGAGGCGCCGCAGGACGTCGAGGATCTGATCTTCACGCCGGATCCGGAGGAGCTGACGCGGCCGATCATGCGCCGCGCCGTTGCGCCGCCGCGCCCGACGACCGACATCCTAGCCGAGCTCTCCCGCCCGCGGCCCGAGCCTGCCGCGCCGGTCGAGGCAAGGCAGGCGCAGCCGGAACTTTCCGCCGAGGAAAAAGAGAGCCTGCTCGACAGCGTCTTTGTCGAAATCCTCAGCAATCCGGAAGCAGCCTTCCGCCCCGATGCAGAACTGTTCCAGGATTTTCTGGTGCGATGCCGCATTCGTCGGCTGCCATCCGGTGCAGCCCTGTCGCTGAGCGCCTTCCGCCGCAAGATGGCCGTCGCGCGCTCCGGCATCGACGCGGAGACGGCGGCAACAGAAACCTGGGCGCAGGCCTTGCAGCTTGCCGATCGCGTTACCGAGGACTTGCAGGCCGTGTTCCTGATGATGGCGCAGGCGGCCGTCCGCGGCCTGCCGTGCCCTTCCGACGCGATGATCGCGCGCGCCTATGGCACGCACTCCGCAAGGCGGGCCCGCCGTCTGCTCGGCTACTTCGAGGAGCATGGGTTGATCGTCATCCATGCGGATTTTGCCGGAAAGCGCATCGTCGCGTTCCCGGACCTTGGCAGCGAGACCGCTCCAGGCGACGCCAACGGGCCGGATGTGACGGCTGCGGCTGCCGCTGCGGCTGAGTGAACCTCGACCTTTCGCGTAAAGGCATCAGCTATTCCGACCACGCTCAGACGGCGCTGGCGCGTTACGGTGTCGTGGCGTCAGACCCATTCCTGGATGACGTGATCGGACGCGTGGATGCAGGTCATCTGCAGGCGGCCGGTGCCGGTATTGACGAAGCGATGCGGCGTCTCCGGATCGACGACGATGATATCGCCGGCCTTACCCATGATCTTCTGCTCTCCGACGGTGAACTCCGCTTCGCCCGAGTGCACGATCCATGTTTCCGGATAGGGATGAACGTGAAGGGCAGGCCCCTGGCCAGGCTCGGCATCCATCAGGAACAGCGAGATCGGCGTACCGAATTGCCCACCTTCAAACAGGATCGTGCGGTTTGGGCTCTGCTTCTGTTCTGTAAGGGGAATGACATGAAACATGCTGGCCTCCATCGTCGTCCGGGTTGGCTTCCCAACGGGAATGAATTATCTTCACGAGAAGATATTATCCGAAACTATCTTCTCGTCAAGATATATTGACGATACCGAGGTGAACGATGCAGAATGAGAATGAGGGAAGGGACCATGTGGACCGTCTGCAAGCGCAGTGGGCGGCCGAACTGCCCGACCTGAATACCGAGCCTATGGCCATCCTCGGGCGCGCATACCGGCTTTCCAATCTGGTGCGCCCCTCCATCGAGGAGACCTTCGCCTCTTTCGGCATCGACCGCGGCGAGTTCGACGTGATCTCGACGCTGCGGCGATCCGGCCCGCCTTACCGGCTGACGCCGACGGATCTCTATACGCTGCTGATGATTTCGTCCGGTGGACTGACGCACCGGCTCGATCGGCTGCAGAAGGCAGGATTGATCCAGCGGGAACGCTCGGCGTCCGACGGCCGCAGCAGCGTCGTCGGGCTGACGGAAAAGGGAATAGCCCTTGCGGAAACCGCCTTTCGCGCCGACATGGCGAGCGAGTCGCGCTACCTCGAGGTGCTGAGCAAGCAAGACCGCACGGCGCTGGCGGCGCTCCTCAGGAAACTGCTGATTTCGTTGGAGCAAGCGTCACCGAGTGATCCGGCCTGATCAACGGCTGTTTGTCACGATTTCGTTTGACAACAGGGGCTGGACCCACTAAAGCCGCCCCAACGCCGGGCAGAAATGTCCGGTGTTTCATTTGACATGTCCCGTGGCTTCTCCGTCTGCGTGATCGTGAGAAACCTGTCAGAGCCCCGAAAATGGGTTCAGAGGAGGGCGTGTTTCCTTGATCCGGTTTGGAAACAGGCTGGTGTAACTGTTTGAAAGGAAATGCGATGAGCAAGCGCGAATCGTCCAAGTACAAAATTGACCGCCGTATGGGCGAAAACATCTGGGGCCGTCCGAAGTCCCCGGTAAACCGCCGCGAATACGGCCCGGGCCAGCACGGCCAGCGCCGCAAGTCCAAGCTCTCGGACTTCGGTGTACAGCTGCGCGCCAAGCAGAAGCTCAAGGGCTACTACGGCGACATCCGCGAGAAGCAGTTCCGCGCGATCTTCGCCGAAGCTGACCGCCGCAAGGGTGACACCCCGGAAAACCTGATCGGCCTGCTCGAATCGCGCCTCGACGCGATCGTCTACCGCGCCAAGTTCGTTCCGACGGTCTTTGCTGCCCGTCAGTTCGTCAACCACGGCCACGTCAAGGTCAACGGCGTCCGCGTCAACATCGGTTCCTACCGTTGCAAGCCGGGCGACGTCATCGAAGTCAAGGAAAAGTCCAAGCAGCTCGTAACCGTTCTCGAATCGGTTTCGCTCGCTGAACGCGACGTTCCGGACTACATCGAAGCCGATCACAACAAGATGGTCGCGACCTTCGTCCGCGTACCGGTTCTCTCCGACGTGCCTTACGCCGTCGTCATGGAACCGCACCTGGTCGTCGAATTCTATTCGCGTTAATCCGAGGCTCTCGCCTTGTGACGTTTCGAAAGCCGCCCGGAAACGGGCGGCTTTTTTGTCAGTACCGAGCAGCATCCGCGCTACCGCGGATCCCAGCGAATAAGCGCCTTATCGTCGCCTCGATCCGAAGGCGATGACCAAGAGGGAAGCCCGATGCCCGAAGAGCAGAAGCCGCAGGATCTGCAGGCGATCATCGACGACATTCATCGGGAGCTGAGCCCGCGGTTCGGCCAGGGCAAGGTCGCCGACTACATTCCACAGCTCGCGCGCGTCGATGCCAAGCATTTCGGCATGGCGATCGTGACCACAGGCGGCCAGATCTATCGCGTCGGCGATGCCGAGGTACCGTTCTCGATCCAGAGCGTCTCCAAGGTCTTCACGCTGACGCTGGCGCTCGGCAAGCACGGCGAGAACATCTGGCACCGTGTCGGCCGCGAGCCCTCAGGCTCCGCCTTCAACTCGATCGTCCAGCTCGAGCAAGAGGGCGGAAAGCCGCGCAACCCCTTCATCAATGCCGGCGCCATCACCATCAGCGACCTGATCCTTGCCGGCCATACGCCGCGGGAACTGATCGGCGAGATCGTGCAGTTCGTCCGTTATCTCGCCGACGACGATCAGATCGTCATCGACCATGAGGTCGCGCGTTCGGAGACGGCCACCGGTTACCGGAACTTCGCGCTTGCCAATTTCATGCGCTCCTTCGGCAAGCTCGACCACCCCGTCGAGCACGTGCTCGGCGTCTATTTCCATCACTGCGCGCTTTCCATGACCTGCAGCCAGCTTGCGAAGGCCGGGCTGTTTCTGGCCGCCGGCGGCAGCAATCCGCTGACCGGCCATAACGTCGTCTCGCGCCAGCGGGCGCGGCGCATCAACGCACTGATGCTGACCTGCGGCCACTATGACGGCTCGGGCGATTTTGCCTATCGCGTCGGCCTGCCGGGAAAGAGCGGCGTCGGCGGCGGCATTCTGGCGGTGGCGCCTGGCAAGGCGTCGGTTGCCGTCTGGTCGCCTGGCCTCAACGAAAACGGCAATTCGCTGCTCGGATCGCTGGCGCTCGAAATGCTCGCGGCGCGCACTGGCTGGTCGGTCTTCGGTCCCTGAACTCCTCCGACAAGGGCGATCTGCACTGTGCGGCCGATTTCCCTTGATCTTGACGGCTGGAGCGGGCAAGTGCTGGCCCAAGATTAGCCGGGCGCCGGTTGCGCCTGCCTGCCGCACAGGATCCCCGCCATGGACCTTTCGCTCAACGCGTCGCAAGACCAGGCCGAAACCATTTTTGAGACCGAAATCGACGCCGGCGCGCATCCGCTGTTCAGCCGCATGCCGTCCTCCGTCTCGTTTAACAAGCTGCGCAAGCGCCTTCTTCGCCAGACCCGCCAGGCGCTCGACGACTTCGGCATGCTGAAGGGCGCCAAGCGCTGGCTGATCGGCCTTTCCGGCGGCAAGGACAGCTACAGCCTGCTGGCGCTGCTCATGGACCTGCAATGGCGCGGGCTGCTGCCGGTGGAGCTCATTGCCTGCAACCTCGACCAGGGCCAGCCGAACTTCCCCAAGCACATCCTGCCGGAATACCTTGCATCGATCGGCGTCAAGCATCGCATCGAGTATCGCGACACCTACTCGATCGTGAAGGAGAAGGTGCCGACGGGGGCGACCTACTGTTCGCTCTGTTCGCGGCTGCGCCGCGGCAACCTCTATCGCGTCGCCCGTGAAGAGGGTTGCGACGCGCTGGTGCTCGGCCACCACCGCGAGGACATTCTCGAAACCTTCTTCATGAACTTCTTCCACGGCGGCCGGCTGGCTTCGATGCCGGCAAAGCTCTTGAACGACGAGGGCGACCTGATGCTGCTGCGGCCACTCGCCTATGCGGCCGAGGACGATCTCGCCAAGTTCGCGGCGGCCATGGAGTTTCCGATCATCCCGTGCGACCTCTGCGGCTCGCAGGACGGCCTCGAGCGCAATGCGATGAAGGTGATGCTGGCCGATATCGAGCGACGCATGCCGGGCCGCAAGGACACGATGCTGCGCGCGCTTGGCCACGTGAACCCGTCGCACCTGCTCGATCCCAAGCTGTTCGATTTCCAGTCCCTCACACCGGAGCCCAAAGAATGAGCCATTCCGTCGACATTGCCGGCCTTGCCAATCTGCTGCAGGAAGCGGCGGTCAAAGAGATCCTGCCGCGGTTCCGCAATCTTGAAGCCGGCGACGTCAGGGTGAAATCGGAAGCGATCGACCTCGTGACCGAAGGCGACGAGGCGGCCGAACGGCTGATCAAGGCACGCATCGAAGACGTCGCGCCGGGCGCACTTTTCGTCGGCGAAGAATCGGTTGCGGCCGACCCGGCGCTGCTCGACAAGCTCGCCGATGCCGATCTCGCCGTCGTCGTCGACCCTATCGACGGCACCTTCAATTTCGCCGCCGGCGTGCCGCTCTTCGGGGTTATGGCAAGCGTCGTCGCCAAGGGCGAGACGGTTGCCGGCATCATCTACGATCCGCTCGGCAACGACTGGGTGATCGCCGAGAAGGGCTCCGGCGCCTGGATGTGCCGCGCCAATGGATCGCAGGAGCGCCTGTCGGTCACTGCAGGCGTGCCGCTCGAGGCCATGGTCGGCGGTGCCTCGACCGGTTTTTTCAAGCAGGAAGCACGCCGCGAAGTCATGGCCAACATGGCCAAGGTTCGCATCGCCACCAGCTACCGCTGCGCCGCGCATGAATATCGCATGCTTGCCGGCGGTCACATCCACTTCCTGATGTACCAGAAGCTGATGCCGTGGGACCACCTGGCCGGCACGCTGATTTCGCAGGAAGCCGGCGCCTATGCCGCCCGCTTCGACGGCTCGCCCTATCTGCCGTCCCATCTCAATGGCGGCCTGCTGCTTGCCACCGACAAGGAGAGCTGGGAGACGCTGCGCCGCGAGGTCTTCACGGTCTAAGCCGTTCGAAGCAGCCCAAAATACAAAGCCCGCCCGGATTGCTCCGGGCGGGCTTTTTGTTTGCCTTACGGCGGCCGGTTACATATGGCCGCCGCCGTGATCCATGCTGACATCCTTGTCGCCGGGATGGGTGAAGAGCTTGCCCTTCTCGGCCCAGAGCGTTGCCAGGATGGTCAAGGCCCCGAAGAGGGCGAAGCCGCCGAACAGTGGCTGCAGCGTGCCGTTGAAGAGCTGGCCGACTGCGCCGCCGATCAGCGCGCCACCGGTCGTCGAGACGAAGCCGGTGATCGCCGTAGCGGTGCCGGCAAGGTGGCCCATCGGCTCCAGGCTGATCGCGGTGAAGTTCGTCGCGATGACGGCGAAGAACATCAGGAGCACCGAGAACATCAGATAGCTGACGACGAAGGCCGGCGTGCCGGAGAGCGACATCACGAAGCCCGCGACCGAGATCAGCGTAAACAGGATCATCGAGACATGCGAGATGCGGCGCATGCCGAAGCTGCGGACGAAGAAGCCGTTGGCGAAGTTGGCGACAGCAATCCCGCCGGCCGTACCTGCAAAGGCGATCGGCAGCCAGTCACCGAGGCCGTAGACCTCGCCGAAGATCTGCTGGACCGTGACGATGTAGGCGCAGATGACGGCGGTAAACATCGTCATGCCGATCATGTAGCCGCAAGTGATGCGGTTGGTGAGAACGGTCTTGAAACCCGACGCGACGGCACCGACGGAGAGCGGCATGCGCTCTTCGCGCGGCAGGGACTCCTTCATGCGGGAGAAGGCCCAGACGAAGAGGATCGCGCCGATGACGCCGATCAGGATGAAGATCCAGTGCCAGTTGGCATAGAGGATGACGAGCTGGCCGATCGAGGGGGCGACGATCGGCACGATCATGAAGACGATCATCACATAGGACATGACGCGCGCCATTTCGCGGCCGCCGAAGCAGTCGCGCACGATCGCCATGGTGGTGATGCGGATGGCCGCAGCACCGATGCCCTGGATGAAGCGCAGGATCAGCAGCGTCTCGAAGCTCTGGGTGAGGGCGGCGGCAAACATCGACACGGTGAAGAAGGCGAGGCCGCCGAGCAGCACCTTGCGGCGGCCGAAGGCATCAGACAGGCTGCCGAAGAAGATCTGCGAGATGCCGAAGCCGAGGAAGAAGACGCCGATCACCAGCTGGCTGTCGTTGGTGTTGGCGACGTTCAGCGACTGGCCGATTGCCGGCAGAGCCGGCAGCATGCTGTCGATGGCGATGGCGACGCTCGCCGTCATGACGGCGATGGTGATGATGAATTCGACGATGCCCATGTTGAGGCGCTCGGCCCCCGAGACCCCGTCGACATGTTCGGATTGATTGGTGATGGTGGACATTGGGAAAACCCGTAAATTCAATCTTTGGAAAAGGCTGGCCGGCGGTTTAGAGCGCGACAGCGACAGTTGGCGCTTTAGAGATCAGCCGGCCGGCTGATGGTGCGGTTTGAACAGCTTGCCGCGTTCGGCGATGAGCACGAAGACGAGGCCGATGGCCGCGACGGTGAAGTAGCCGGTGGCAAGCGGAGTGGCCGTTCCGTCGAAGGACTGGCCGATAAAGGCTCCGATCACGCTCCCGCCGATCGTCTGCATGAAGCCGAGAACCGAAGAGGCCGTACCGGCGACATGGCCGAGCGGCTCCATGGCCATGGCGTTGAAGTTTGGCGCGATCAGCCCGAACTGGAACATCGTGGCGCAATAGAGGACCACGAAGACCGGGAAGGGCAGCGGCGCATAGAGCGAGGCCGACATCCAGATGAAGCTTGCGAGCGTAAAGCCGCAGAGGGCCGCATGGGACAACGGCCGCATGCCGAAGCGGCGGACGAGGCGGGAGTTGGTAAAGGAAGCGACCGCCATCATACTCGCGAAAGCCGCAAAGACAAGCGGAAACCACACGCCCAGATCGTAGACGCCGACCAGCACCTGTTGCGCCGAGTTGATGAAGCCGAAGAGCGCGCCAAGGATAACCGAGGTCGCGAGCGTATAAAGCAGCGACAACCGGTTGGTCAGCACGATGCGGAAACCGCTGAGGATTACCGACGGCGTGAAGGCGCGGCGGTGGGCCGGATCAAGCGTTTCGCCGAGCTTCGACAGCACGATCGCGATGTTCATAACCGCATAAAGCGCGACGATGACAAAGATCATATGCCACTCCGCAAAGCTGATGATGAGCTGGCCGATCGACGGGGCGATCACAGGCACGATCATGAACACCATCATGACCAGCGACATCACCTCGGCCATCTGCCGGCCGCCATAGACGTCGCGGACGATCGAGATGGTGATGACGCGCGTGGCAGCCGCACCCGCGCCCTGCATGAAGCGAAGGGCGAGCATGAGGCCGAAGGTCGGCACCATGGCAATTGCCACCGCACAGACGGCATAAAGGGCAAGGCCCGCCAGAAGCGGCGGCTTGCGCCCGAACCGGTCCGACAGTGGGCCGAAAAACAGCTGCGCCACGCCCATGCCGAGCAGGTAGGCGGTGATGATGTATTGCCGCTCGTTTTCCGACGCCACGCCCAGGCTGGCCCCGATTTCCTGGAGGCCCGGCAGCATGATGTCGATCGAAATCGCGTTCGTCGCCATCAGTGTGGCCATCAGCGCGATGAACTGGAATTTCGTGAGGCCGGGCAGGGCATCGTCGTTGGTCGTGCTTGTCATTTCAAAAGTCCTAGCGGCGCGGTGGGCGCCAAGCGAAACAGGTCTGGGTCCGGACCGCTCCGGAAAATGAAGGATGTCGGCTGGCTAAATGCCGGTCGGCACAGGGATGTCAGGCGGGAGCGACCGGGAAGCCGCACCACATGGACCAGGCCTGCAGGAAGCGGCGGGAGCATCGATCGGCAGCGACGGGGTCATTTCCGTGCCGGGAGGCCGGAGCGGGAACCGCTGCTGCTTATGCCGAACGATCGCGACTGCTTCATGACAGGCCGAAAATGCGGCCCCAGGCCTCGCTGCAGAACGCCGGAAACGTTTCAGGAAGGAAGCCTGCTTTCACAAACATTCAAACGGTCATTGCGCGAACCAAGCGCGCAAAGCCTTTGGGAAGACAACGAAAATCGGGATCCGGACGAGACGTCCGAATCAAAAAAGGCGGTTGCCCGCCTTCTCCGATGGATCGGGACAAGGCGTCCTTGAGTTAGGCGACAGCGCCCTTCACGGCGATACCCTGCTCCGAAAGGTGGGACTGAAGTTCGCCGGCCTGGAACATCTCACGCACGATGTCGCAACCGCCGACGAATTCGCCCTTGACGTAGAGCTGCGGGATCGTCGGCCAGTTGGAATAGTCCTTGATGCCCTGGCGCAGGTCCGCGTCGGCGAGCACGTTGATGCCCTTGTAGTCGACGCCGATGTAGTCGAGAATCTGGACCACCTGACCGGAGAAGCCACACTGCGGGAACTGCGGCGTACCCTTCATGAAGAGCACCACATCGTTCGTCTTGACTTCGTTGTCGATGAATTCGTGAATTCCGCTCATCCTGTCTTCCTTCCTGCGCCGGCTTCAAGGGCCGGATATCGATTGGGTCTTAGATAGCATGCATATTGGTGATTTTCACCACCCAATCGCAACAAATATTGATGGGCCTCAAGATGTGGTTTTAATACCACTCAAGCCGTGCGGCGCCGCGTCTTGCTGCGCGCCGCCGAGGTTTTCCGCCGGCTGACCTGTTTCTTCGCCGGCTTGCGGATGGCGGCTTCAAGGATATCCGCGAGGATGCCGCCGCCAGAGGCCGCCGGCCGCGTCCGGCGCTTCGTCCGCTTGGTGGCCGTGCGCTTGACGCCGGTCTTCCTCAGAATTTCTTTGAGCGCGCTGTCAACGACGCCGCTGACGAGTTCCTTGATCAGGTCAGCCACGCCAGCTTACTCCGGCGCGCTCGTCTGAAGTGCCAGGGCATGCAGCACGCCGCCCATATTGCCCTTCAGTGCGTTGTAGACCATCTGGTGCTGCTGCACGCGGCTTTTGCCACGAAACGCCTCGGCCACGACTTCGGCGGCATAGTGGTCGCCGTCACCGGCCAGATCGCGGATCGTGACCTTGGCTCCGGGAATCCCCGCCTTGATCATGTCTTCGATGTCGCCTGGTGTCATGGGCATGATACGCCAACTCCCTTTTTATTCTGCAACGTCAGCAGCCTGCCGACGTTGTCCATGAAACAAGGGAACCACGATTCAGGGGCGGAACGCAATTGCTGAATTGGGTGAGGGAGGGTAGTTGCCAGCGCCGACACGATCAAATGATCGCCGTCGGCAGCGCCTGCAAGCAGGCACGCAATAGGGATGACGGGAGCCGCAGAAAGTGCGGCTCCCGTCATCGATCTCTCAGTTTTCAGGCGCGAGGTCGCCCTGCATGAAGTCCGGGAACCAGCCTTCATGGGCGGCGCGGAGATCCGCAACCGAGACGGCCTTGGCGTCGCCAAGCTTGACGGCGTCGCCGCCGGTCTTGCCGATGACGGGGAGCGAGACGCCGGCAGCCTTGGCACGAGCGGCAACCGTGTCGAGCGCGCCGGCGGCAACCGTCACGACGTAGCGACCCTGGTCTTCGCCGTAGAAGGTCGCGATCGGATCATGGCCGGCAACAGCGTCGACCGAGGCGCCGATGCCCGAAGCCATCGCCATTTCGGCAACGGCAAGTGCCAGGCCGCCCGACGAGCAATCGTGCACGGCGGTTACAAGACCGTCGACGATCAGGCCGCGGACGAAGTCGCCAACCTTGCGCTCATGCGCCAGATCGACATGGGGCGCCGGGCCATCGGTGCGGCCGTGAACGTCGCGCATATAGACCGACTGGGCGATGTGCGAGCCGAGACCGGCCGGCGCGCCGGCGACGAGGATCGTTTCGCCTTCAGCGGCAAAGCGGATGCGCGCCATCTTCGACCAGTCCTTGATCAGGCCGACACCGCCGATGGTCGGGGTCGGCAGGATCGCCTGGCCGTTTGTCTCGTTGTAGAGCGAGACGTTGCCCGACACGATCGGGAAGTCGAGTGCGGTGCAGGCTTCTCCGATGCCCTTGATGGCATGAACCAGCTGGCTCATGATCTCAGGGCGTTCCGGGTTGCCGAAGTTGAGGTTGTCGGTGGCTGCCAGCGGCAGCGATCCGGTTGCCGTCAGGTTGCGCCAGCATTCGGCGACCGCCTGCTTGCCGCCTTCGTAAGGATCGGCTTCGACGTAGCGCGGCGTCACGTCGGAGGAGAAGGCAAGCGCCTTGGAGGCATGACCTTCGACGCGCACGACACCGGCGTCGCCGCCCGGCAGCTGCAGCGAGTTGCCCTGGATCAGCGTGTCGTACTGCTCGTAAACCCAACGGCGCGACGAATTGTTGGCCGAACCGACGAGCTTGACGAGCGCGTCGGCGACGTCGGCTGCCGGAATGTCGTTGGTTGCGAGCGGTGCCGCGGTCTTGGCCGGGGTCCAGGGACGATCATATTCCGGCGCTTCGTCGCCCAGTTCCTTGATCGGCAGGTTCGCAACCTCTTCGCCCTGGTGCAGGATACGGAAGCGCAGGTCGTCGGTCGTCTTGCCGACGATTGCGAAATCGAGGCCCCACTTGACGAAGATCGCTTTGGCGACCTCTTCCTTGGCGGGCTCGAGCACCATGAGCATGCGCTCCTGGCTTTCCGACAGCATCATTTCATAGGCGGTCATGCGCTCTTCGCGCACCGGAACGGTGTCGAGGTCGAGCTCGATGCCGAGGTCGCCCTTGGCGCCCATTTCGACGGCCGAGCAGGTGAGGCCGGCTGCACCCATGTCCTGGATGGCGATGACGGCGCCGGTCGTCATCAGCTCGAGGCAAGCTTCGAGCAGGCACTTTTCGGTGAAGGGGTCGCCGACCTGAACGGTCGGGCGCTTTTCTTCGATCGACTCGTCGAACTCGGCAGACGCCATGGTCGCACCACCGACGCCGTCTCGGCCGGTCTTGGCACCGAGATAAACGACCGGAAGGCCGACGCCTTCGGCCTTGGAGTAGAAGATGGCATCGCTCTTGGCGAGGCCGGCGGCAAAGGCGTTGACGAGGATGTTGCCGTTGTAGCGGGCATCAAACTCGACTTCGCCGCCGACGGTCGGAACGCCGAAGGAATTGCCGTAGCCGCCGACACCGGCAACGACGCCGGAAACGAGGTGGCGGGTCTTCGGGTGGTCGGGCGAACCGAAGCGCAGCGCGTTCATCGCTGCGACGGGACGGGCGCCCATGGTGAAGACGTCGCGCAGGATGCCGCCGACGCCCGTTGCCGCGCCCTGGTAGGGCTCGATATAGGACGGGTGGTTGTGGCTCTCCATCTTGAAGACGACGCAGTCGCCGTCATCGATGTCGACCACGCCGGCGTTTTCGCCCGGGCCCTGGATGACGCGCGGCCCCTTGGTCGGCAGCGTGCGCAGCCACTTCTTGGAAGACTTGTAGGAGCAGTGCTCGTTCCACATGGCCGAGAAGATGCCGAGCTCGGTGAAGGTCGGCTCGCGCCCGATCAGGCCGAGGATGCGCTCGTATTCGTCAGGCTTCAGCCCGTGCGATGCGATGAGGTCCGGGGTGATGGGGCGGGTGTTGGAAATCGTCATCGTCGACCGTCAAATCCTTCGGGCGGCGCGCAATCCACTAATGAGGAATATGGCGCGTGCGAACCGCAACAGAAACAGGGGGCGCTTTGCGGCTTCTTTAACCTATGCTGCGGCGGGGCGCGACAGAAAAATACGGGCGATCAACAGCGGTTGATGCCCGTATGAAGCTTTGTTGAGCGCGACTGCGCAGGCCTGCGTCAGAACTTGTAGCCGAGGGCGAGGCCGGCGCGTGTCAGGCCGTTGTTGGGACCGTCGCAGAGATTGGCGTGCGACGCATGTTCAACGGTCGCCGAGACGTTCCAGTGTTCGTCGAGGCGCACGCCCGCGGCGGCGTATTCGCGGAAGAGGACGCGGCAGCCGAGTTGCGGACCGGAACCGTTGGGATCGTCGAGATCGCCGTCGTGAACCGTGCCGCCCGCGCCGAACTCCACGAAGAGGCGTTGCGTCATGTCGAAGGTCCAGCTCAGGCCGGCATAGGCCTGGTTGACGCCGTTCGACGACGTGGCCACGGCAGCACCGGTATAGACGCGTGGACGCAGCAGCTTTTCGCCGAGATCCGCGGCGCCGTCCGCATTGAACGGATCGAAGTAGAGCGTGAACGACGGAAACACGCCGTCTTCCTGCTTGCCGCCGCTGGCGATCGATGTCGTCACGCCGAAGCGCATTTCGTCGAAGACACCATCTTGAGCCGCCGCCGGCGCGGCGATGACGGAGGTGGTCGTGACGAAAAGAAGGGATGCAATCAGGCGGGGCGGAACCGGGCGAAGCGATAGCGGCATGCGAAATCCTTGAGGGCGAATCATCTACGCAAGACTGCTAAAACAGTATGATGCGGAAGCTTGCGCGAAAGTCACCCCGTCGATTTCGATAGTCACTCGAAACTGTCGTAGCCGGCTCGGCCGCTGTCGAGCAGCCGCTTCAGCGTCTGGAATCCGGCTCTCACCTCGGCGCGCTGCGGTGGCGAGGAAAAGCCGATGCGGATCCGATGGAAGACGCGATCGGTACGGCCGGCCTTGAACTCGTCCTCGTCGTCGACGAGCACGCCTTCCTGAAGAGCCGCCTGCTTGAAGGTTCCTGACAGCCAGGGGTCAGGCAACTTCATCCAGAGGAACGGAATGCAGGGATGGGACGCGAACTCGATACCCTCAAAGACCTCGCGCGCCATTGCTTCGCGGGCGCGAACCTCCTCTATGCCCTGGCTGCGCAAGGCTGCAGCCGAGCCGGAGAGTACCAGCCGGGCGCAGAGTTCCGCCAGGATGAACGGCAGGCCGCCGCTGACCATCTTGTGGGCGATGCGGATGCGCTGGCCGAAATGCGGAGGGCAGGCGACCCAGCCACCGCGAACGCCTGCGGCAACCGACTTCGAAAGACCGCCGACGAGGAAGGTGCGTTCGGGCGCAAGCTCGGCGAGCAGCGGCGTTTGATCGCCGGTCATGGCGCCGTAAAGATCATCCTCCACCAGCCAGACGCCGTATTTGCGGGCGATATCGGCGATCGCCTGGCGGCGGGCGAGCGGCATGACGGCCACTGTCGGGTTCTGCGCGCTCGGCATCAGGAAGGCGAGCTTCGGATGCTGCTGCGCGCAGACGCGCTCGAAGTCGTCGGGGATCATGCCGAAGGCGTCGGATTCGACCAGCGTCGTGCGGCGACCAATCAGGCCGGCGCTGCGGCTGACCTGCGAATAGGTGAGCGTCTCGAAGGCGATGCGGTCGCCTGGGGCCGTCACCGCCGCGATTACGGCAACGACGGCCGCATGCGCACCGAGCGTCGGCACGATGTTTTCGGGCTTAGGACGAAACCCTCCGCGCGCCAGCCATTGGCAGCCTGCCTCGAACCAGTGATCCGGGAAGTTCCGCGCGTAGCTGGCAATATCGGCGTGATGCTCGTGACTGATTTCGCTCAACACTTCGCTCAGCACCGTTCCCTGGCCGATATCCGGCGCGGCGGTGCTGTCGAACCTGAGCTTGCCAACGGGCGCGACCAGGGGCCGGGTGCCGGCAAGGGACGTCGTCAGCGGGTCCGCCTGCTCCGGCGGCCGGCTTTCGGGATGGTCGAGCACATAGGTGCCGCGCCCGACTTCGCCGCTCACAAGCCCGCGCTCGCGGACAATATTGTAGGCGCGCCCGATCGTGCCGATTGTCACCCCGATATCGTAGGCGAGGTTGCGTTGCGGTGGCAATTTGGCGCCGACGGGCAAGGCCCCGTTGCCAATTGCCAGTTCGATTTGATCGGCGATCCGTGCGTAGAGCGGACCGTGACCCTGCTGAATGTCGGGGAGCCAATTTGTCATAGTGACAATTCTTTAGATTACAGCGGAAAATATGTCAATTATCACCAAGACAACGATAGCAATCGCTGCATTGGGGTTGTCAATGAGTACAATGGATACAATTTGTT
This sequence comes from Ensifer sp. SL37, assembly GCF_026672675.1. NCBI lineage: Bacteria > Pseudomonadati > Pseudomonadota > Alphaproteobacteria > Hyphomicrobiales > Rhizobiaceae > Ensifer > Ensifer sp. SL37. The sequence goes on from NZ_JAPPRN010000006.1 coordinate 3,492,561, forward strand.
TGTCCCGCTCGGAAGCGACGTCCGTGGGCTGCACCGGCACATTACTGGGCGGCGACTATTCGGACGAACGCGAGGGTCTGCTGAAGCGGCTTTGGACCCGCTATTGCGAGCTGGCGGCGAAGCGACGCGGCCGGTTGGCGCTCGAGGAGATGAGCGAGTGGCAGCTCAAGGATATCGGCGTTTCGGAAAAGGACGCGCGTCAGGAATCGACTGTCCCGTTCTGGCGTTAACGGATCGGATCGGAACGACTGTCCGAAATGCAAAAGGGCCGGCAACCTTGAGGTCAACCGGCCCTTTAATCAATTCGACAAGTTCAGCTTGGGGCTATTTGCAGCCCTGTCCGCCAGCGGCCCAGCGCTTGATGTCTGCGGCCATGCGCGTTCCCGTCGGCTCGCTCATCAGCGGCCCGAAGGCCTGCAGGCGGGCCGGATTGCCCTCGGCCTGAACGACGGCGAGGGGGCGTGCCTCCGGCGACTTGCGCGGCACGATCAAGATGCGCGGACGGCCGGAGAAGGAATTGAGCTCGGGCGCCAGGCGATAAGACTTGAATTCCGCATCGCCCGACTTGAACCAGCAGCTGTTGGCGCCGAGCGCCACGCGTTCCATGGTCGGCAGCGCCGCCGTGTTCGGGCTCGGGGCCGGCGGCTTCGGCGATTGGCACGAGGCCAGAAGCATTAGACCGAAGGCCGTGCAGGCAAGGCCGGTCAGGCGTGCAGGGGCAAATGAAGGCATCGACGGTCTCGCTCGCAAATGGGGATGGGTCGGATGCCTTCTACAGCCGGATGGTTAAGCGGCGATTACTTCGAGCGCAGACGCGAAGAGGCCGCGGCCGTCGGAACCGCCATGGGCGGCTTCGATCAGGTTTTCCGGATGCGGCATCATGCCGAGAACGTTGCCCGCAGCGTTCATGACGCCGGCGATATCGTTCATCGAACCGTTCGGATTGGTGCCTTCGGCGTAACGGAAGACCACCTGGCCATTGCCTTCGATCGTCTTCAGCGTCTCGGCATCGGCAAAGTAGTTGCCGTCGTGATGGGCGACCGGCGAACGGATGACCTGGCCCTTGGAATAGGCGCGGGTAAAGTCGGTGTCGGCGTTGACAACTTCGAGCTTGATCTCGCGGCAGACGAATTTCAGCGAGGCATTGCGCATCAGCGCGCCGGGCAGGAGGCCGGCCTCGACGAGGATCTGGAAGCCGTTGCAGACGCCGAGAACCTTCACGCCCTTTTCCGCCTTGGCCTTGATCGCCTGCATGACCGGCATGCGTGCAGCGATCGCGCCGCAGCGAAGGTAGTCGCCATAGGAGAAACCGCCGGGAATGACGATCAGGTCGACATCCGGAATCTCGGTCTCGGTCTGCCAGACGGTGACAGGCGCCTTGCCGGAGATCTTGGTGAGGGCCGCGATCATGTCGCGGTCGCGGTTGAGGCCCGGAAGCTGGACGACGGCTGACTTCATATCTCTGTCTCCGATACGGCGAGATCAATCTTGATGGCGCGCTCCGAAGAGCTGGCATCTGCTGCGACTATGGCAGCGGCGTTCCCGAGGGGACCAGCGGCTGCTCCGGCATTTCGTAACGTCTGGTTCCGCGCCCGAAGACGCGGAACGATTCCGTCGCCTGCAGGATCAGGCGAAGGAGATGCTGTAGTTCTCGATGACCGTGTTGGCGAGCAGCTTTTCGCACATGGCCTTGAGGTCTTCCTCGGCCTTGGCCTTGTCTGCGGATTCGATCTGCAGGTCGAAGACCTTGCCCTGGCGAACCTGGCCGATGCCGTCGAAGCCGAGTGCGCCGAGCGCACCTTCGATTGCCTTGCCCTGCGGATCGAGAACGCCGTTCTTCAGCGTCACGGTTACACGTGCCTTGATCACTTTGATTTTCCCCGAAGTTACTTCACGAGAACCGGACCGGTGCCGCGCACGGGTTCGTTCTCATTCATGATGCCGAGACGGCGGGCGACTTCCTGGTAGGCCTCGACGAGGCCGCCGAGGTCGCGGCGGAAACGATCCTTGTCGAGCTTCTCGCGCGTCTCGATGTCCCAGAGACGGCAGCTGTCCGGCGAGATCTCGTCGGCAAGCACGATGCGCATCATGTCGCCTTCGAACAGCCGGCCGCACTCGATCTTGAAATCGACGAGCTGGATGCCGACGCCGAGGAACAGGCCCGAGAGGAAGTCGTTGATGCGGATGGCGAGCGCCATGATATCGTCGAGTTCCTGCGGGCTTGCCCAGCCAAACGCGGTGATGTGCTCTTCGGAGACCATCGGGTCTTCGAGCGCATCGGCCTTGTAGTAGAACTCGATGATCGAGCGGGGAAGGACCGTGCCTTCCTCGATGCCGAGACGCTTGGCCAGCGAGCCGGCGGCGACGTTGCGCACGACGATCTCAAGCGGGATGATCTCGACTTCCTTGATCAACTGCTCGCGCATGTTGAGGCGGCGGATGAAGTGCGTGGGGATGCCGATCTTGTTGAGGTGCGTGAAGATGTACTCGGAAATCCGGTTGTTCAGCACACCCTTGCCGTCAATGACGTCGTGCTTTTTCTTGTTGAAGGCGGTCGCGTCGTCCTTGAAGAACTGGATGAGCGTGCCCGGCTCTGGACCCTCATAGAGGATCTTGGCCTTGCCCTCGTAGATACGGCGGCGACGATTCATGGATTTTGTCTCTGTAGTTGTTGGCGCTCTCGGGACGCGCGTGGAACATCTCTCGGGGTCCATAGCCGAAAAGAACCGATTTCACAATCGGCGTATCTGCCCGTTCCCCTGATTTGCATGGGGCGCCGCGCGCCTTCTCAAAGTGCGCCAAGGTTGCTGCCGCCTCACGAAGCGGCGATGTCCTGATCCTTGATCAAATGCGATCTGAGGAACCGCACAAAGGGTAACATGAAAGTCATCAAACCGGAAAAGTTCACATTGCAGTTTGACCCGCGTTTTGATTTATGGCGATAAACTGATTTCAGACATGGAATTCTCAGGGAGATTGATTGATGACGTCGATGCAGGATCGCGAAAAGGCCTTCGAAGCAAAGTTTGCGATGGACGAAGAGCTTAGGTTCAAGGCTGAAGCGCGTCGCAACAAGCTGCTCGGTCTGTGGGCCGCCGGCCTGCTCGGCAAGGCCGACGCCGACGCCTATGCCAGCGAAGTGGTGGCTGCCGATTTCGAAGAAGCCGGCCATGAAGACGTCGTTCGCAAGATCAAGGCGGATTTCGACGCGGCAGGCGTTGCCCAGACCGAAGAGCAGATCCGCGTGCGGATGCTCGAACTGCTCGGCGAAGCCGTCCAGCAGCTCCAGAGCAAGTAAGCCGAAAGGCTGTTGCCGCATTCATTGAAGCGCCGCCCGTCCATCTGGCCGGGCGGTTTTTATTTGTCCGGACCGCCGAACACCGGCTTCCAGCCGCGGCGCAAACGCTGCTCCAGCTCCAGCCGATCCATCGGCCGCGCAAGCGCATAGCCCTGCAGCACGTCGCAGCCGAGGTCCCGCAGCATCGCCGCGTGCTCCCAGGTCTCCACGCCTTCGCCGACGACAGCGATGTTGAGCGAGTGGCCGATGTCGACGATCGCGCGCACCAGCTTCGCCTGCTTGGCACCTTCGGTCATCGGTCCAACGAGCGCCCGGTCGATCTTGAGCCGGGCCGGATTGAGGTTGAGCAGGCCGATGATCGAGGCATGCCCGGTGCCGAAATCGTCAATCTCGATTTCGATGCCGAGGTCGCCGAGAGCTGAAATGGTCCCGGCGATTTCGTCTTCCGGGTCATCGAGGAAGATGGACTCGAGCAGCTCGAAGGAAAGGATGCCCGGCGGGATCCGCATGTCGCGCAGATCGGCGATCAATCCTGGGTCGCGCAGCCGCGGCGACGACATGTTGACCGAGATCTTGGGAACGCCGAGCCCTTCCTTTTGCCAGGACTGAAAGTCGCGATAGGCGAGCTCGACCACCTTCCTGTCGATCGCCGGCAGGACGTTGATCTCTTCGGCCACCTTCAGGAAATGGAAGGGGGTGAGGATGCCGCGCTCCGGGTGGTTCCACCGCACCAACGCCTCGACGCCGGATATCTCCAGCGAGCGCGCATGGAACTGCGGCTGGTAATAGACGGTGAACTGCCCTTCCTCGATCGCCTGGCGAATATCGTCGCCGATGCGCTTGGCGTTGAGGATCTGGGTTTGAATGAGCTCGGAGAACACTTCGACGCGATCGCGCCCGACGCTCTTTGCCCGATAGAGGGCGATGTCGGCATTCATCAGCAGCTGTTTGGCGTCGATGTCTTCGCCCCCCTTGAAGGCGATGCCGATGCTTGCGCCCAGGCGGCAGAGCTGACCGTCATAGGGAATGGGGCGGCGGAAGGCATGGACGATGCGCTCGGCAAGCTCGGTCAGCTGCGGCAGGTCGCGGTTCCGGCGGCAGAGAATGACGAACTCGTCGCCGCCGATGCGGGCGATAAAATCGTCGTGGCGGGCGTGGGCACGCAGGATCGCGGCCGCATGCGTTAACATCGCGTCTCCGGCCTGGTGTCCGAGCGTATCGTTGATCTGCTTGAAGCGGTCGAGATCGATATGCAGGATCGCGTTGACTGCGACATTCTCCGTCAGCATCTGATCCAGGTAGCGACGGTTGGGCAAGTCGGTCAGGTAATCGTGCAGCGCGTTGTACTCGATCCTGATCCGCGCCTGCTCGAGTTCACGGTTGCGCCCTTCGGCCGATGCTTTCGCCTGGCGCAGTTCTTCCTGCAGCGCGATGTCCTCGGTAACGTCCCAGTTGGCGCCGATGAGCTTGCGAGTTCCGAGATGATCGACATAGGTCGCGGCATTGGAGCGGATGTGGCGGACGGAACCGTCCGGGCGCACGATACGGAAAGCATTGCTGTAGGGTTTACCCGAGGCGATGCCTTCGTTGGTTCTGAGGACCACGGCATCGCGATCGTCGGGGTGAAGGGAGTTTTCCCAGGTCTCAGAGCTTGGTGCGCCGTCGGCGGGGTCGAGACCATAAATCTCGAACATGCGCTCGTCCCAGTCGTCGCGCAGTGCATCAAGATTGAAGTCGAACACGCCGATCTTCGAGACGCCGAGCGCCAGCCTCAGTCGGCGGGAGACCTCCTCGAGCCGGGCCTCGGCCTCCTTGCGGGCGGTGATGTCGGTATCCGTCCCGATGATGCGGCTCGGCCTGCCATCCGGCCAGTAGGCAACCGAGGCGCCGCGGCTTTCGATCCAGATCCAGTGACCGTCGGCGTGACGCTCTCGATACTCGAAAGTGTTGAAGATCGCCTCGCCGGAATCCTGCCGCTCGATCGCGGCGCGCACATGCGCATGATCGTCGGGGTGAACGTTCTGGATCCAGTTTTCAAGGGTACCATCCACCTGGGCGTCTTCGGACAACCCACGAAGCCGCCTCCAGGTGGCCGAGTAAAACAGGTCTCCGGTTTCGAAGTCGTGATCCCAGACACCCTCAAGCGCGCCGTCGAGGGCATATTTCCAGCGGGTCTCGTCGTTGCGCAATCCGGCGATCTCGTTGACGAAGTCATCGGCCGGCAACATCAGCAGCAGCGAGGCGGCTTCATCCGCGAACCGTACCGGCGAACAGGCAACGAGCATCGGTACGGAGCGGTCGGGACCAAGGAAATGGATCGTCTCGGCGACCGTCGATGTGGCGCGCGGCGGCACGCGCGACCGGTCCTCTTCCGCCACGAAGTCATTCAGAAAGGCGTGTCGCAATTGTACAAGCGTGCGGCCGAACACTTCGCCGGCAAGGACGTTAGCGGCCAGGATCCGTCCGTGCGCATCGACAACGACCGCGCCTGCCGGCAACCGTTCCAGGGTGGCCTGCGTCAGAGCATCCGGATGCGCCGGTGCGCCTTGCGCACCTTTGGTGAGACGTTCGTTTACGGCCACTTCCCATGTCCAGTATCTGCGGCCGGGCAACCAAGCGGAACGATCCGGTCAATGCCGGCGCAGATCAAGGTTCGACAGCGCTCGGCACCATCATGAGACGAGTCGCGTCGTGCCGGCGATGATGACCGCGGACAATGAACGTCGGATTAATAAGGCGTCGACAGGTTGATCGGGCGCGTCAGGGTTTAAGCCGGCTCAAGAACTGGGCGAACACCATCGTTCCCTCCGGCCACGGCCCGTGGCCGGACTCGGTGTTGATGTGGCCGGACTCTCCGGCATCGACGAGCAGCGAACCCCAGGCGTTGGCGATGTCGTCCGCATGCTCGTAGGAACCGAACGGATCGTTGCGGCTGGCGACCATCAGCGACGGGAACGGAAGCGGATCGCGCGGGTAGGGACCGAAGGTCATCAGATGCTTCGGACGGATCGCCGGGTTGGCAACATCAGGAGGCGCCACCAGGAAGGCGCCGGCGATCGGCTTGGTGAAATGGGGTAGGGCGTGCACGGCGGTTGCGACGCCAAGCGAATGGGCGACGATGACCACAGGCTTTTCCGCCGCATTGACCTCTTCGATCATGCGCGCCACCCAATCCTCGCGGACAGGCTTTGCCCACTCCGCCTGCTCGACGCGGCGTGCGGTCGACATCTTGCGCTCCCAGCGGGTCTGCCAGTGCTCCGGTCCGGAGTTGGTGTAGCCTGGAACGATGAGGATATGAGCGTCGGATACTTTCATGGTGGCCGCGATGTGGCGCTGAAAGGCGCGGAAGTCAAGACCTTCAGCATTACCCGTGCGTCAGTGCCTCGAAGCCACCCATGGGAGCCTGCCCGACGAGCCCGATGTTCGCGTTCCAATAGGCCGCTTAACGCGGCGAGAGGCGGCAGGCGACAGCGGTCGCATTTTCTGTATAATCGAAGGGACGGTCGCGGATGGTGCGGCTTGGTTCGTCGCATCTTTGTTCCGTGGCCGCTCTGGTTCGTTGAGGAGTGTGAGCCATGACAACATTCCATGTCCTGTCGGGAGCGGACGCGAGTGTCGCCCATCCCGGAATAAAAAAGATTGGCGTCACGGATGTATTCGACGCCTTACGCTTGGGCTTTGACGATTTTCGCGAGAAACCATCGCACTACGTCTTTCTTTGCCTGATCTACCCGATCGCCGGTGTCGTTCTGATCACCTGGAGCGCGGGCGCCAACATGCTGCCGCTGCTTTATCCTCTTGTCTCCGGCTTCGCTCTGATCGGCCCAGTCGCTGCGATCGGGCTTTATGAAATCAGCCGACGGCGAGAACTCGGCATGGACTACTCCTGGCCGCACGCTCTTCGCCTGCACCGCTCTCCGGCGCTGCCGTCGATCATGGCCGTCGCCGCCATGCTGTTCGTTGTCTTCATCATCTGGCTGCTCGTCGCCCAGGCGCTCTATGTGCAGATCTTCGGGGCGGAACCGCCGGATTCGATTGCAGCCTTCTGGAACGGTATCATCGGCACTGACCAGGGCTGGAACCTGATCCTCGTCGGCAACGCTGTCGGCTTCGTCTTCGCCGTCATCGTTCTGGCGACATCCGTCGTGTCGTTTCCGTTGCTGATCGATCGGGACGTCGGCGCCGTATCGGCGGTCGAGACTTCCATTCGCGCAACGCTCGTCAACCCGGTGCCCGTCGCCGTCTGGGGCTTCATTATCGCCGCCGGTCTGGTTATCGGCTCGATCCCGGTCTTCGTCGGCCTCGCCGTCATCATGCCGATCTTCGGACACGCCACCTGGCACCTTTATCGCAAGATGGTGGAGCCCGGTCCGCGCGCGCGTTCACACTGATCGCCGACAGCGGAAGGCGAATGTAACCGCTCATAAAAAAAGCGCCGCATGTCGATCGACCTGCGGCGCGTGTGGCGTGTTGCCGAAAATCTCGGCCTAGCGAAAATGCTTGTAGTAAGATGAGATCTGCGCCGCGGTGTTGGACGACAGGTTGAGCTTGATGCCGATCTTGTCGCCGCGATACCAGCGCACCATGCCGGTCAGGAAGCCGAGTTCCTCGCTTCTGATCGTCACTTCCTGTCCCGTCTTGGCGCCAATGTCGAAGAGCAGCTGAAAGCAGATGCCCTCGGCAGAAAGGTCCTTGACGATGCCGCTGCTGGAGCCGGACTTGACGGTCACCGTACCTGTAATTTTCGTTTGCGTGCGCTGCGTCGCCCGCTCGACACTGTCCTTGTAGGCCATGTGATCCTCAGAACCTGGATTGACAGGCCCTAAGCTTTGCACGCAATGCGTGAATTTCCTGCTAACGCAAATGCCCGCATTTGAGCGATGTGCTCCAAATGCGGGCATGGCAACAAAAACCAGAGGCCTACGGCCGTCCGCTCAGCGCAGAACCTCAGCCGAAGACGCGCTTGAAGATCGTGTCGACGTGCTTGGTGTGATATCCGAGATCGAACTTTTCGCGGATGTCTTCTTCAGAAAGGGCCGCACGGACTTCCGCGTCGGCGAGCAGTTCTTCGAGGAAGTCCTTGCCCTGTTCCCAGACCTTCATGGCGTTGCGCTGCACGAGGCGGTAGGCGTCCTCACGCGACACGCCGGCCTGCGTCAGCGCCAGCAGCACGCGCTGCGAATGCACGAGCCCACGGAACTTGTTCATGTTGTTGATCATGTTCTCGGGGTAGACGAGCAGCTTGTCGATAACGCTGGTCAGACGAGCGAGCGCGAAGTCGAGCGTCACCGTTGCATCCGGGCCGATCATGCGCTCGACCGAGGAGTGCGAGATGTCGCGCTCATGCCAAAGCGCAACGTTTTCCATGGCCGGGATCGAGAAGGCGCGAACCATACGGGCGAGACCCGTGAGGTTTTCGGTCAGAACCGGGTTCCGCTTGTGCGGCATCGCCGACGAGCCCTTCTGGCCCGGCGAGAAATACTCCTCCGCTTCAAGCACTTCGGTGCGCTGCAGGTGACGGACTTCCGTCGCCAGGCGCTCGATCGACGAGGCAATGACGCCGAGGGTGGCGAAGTACATGGCATGGCGGTCGCGCGGGATGACCTGGGTCGAAACCGGTTCCGGCTTCAGCCCGAGCGCCTCGGCTACGTGTTCTTCAACGCGCGGGTCGATGTTGGCGAAAGTGCCGACGGCGCCGGAGATCGCGCAGGTGGCGACTTCTTCGCGTGCGGCCAGCAGGCGCTGCTTGCAGCGGTCGAACTCGGCATAGGCGAGCGCCAGCTTGACGCCGAAGGTGGTCGGCTCGGCATGGATGCCATGCGAACGGCCGATCGTCACAGTATCCTTGTGTTCAAAGGCGCGGCGTTTCAGCGCTTCGAGCAGCTTATCGAGGTCGGCCAGCAGCAGGTCGGTCGCGCGGACCAGCTGCACGTTGAAGCAGGTATCCAGAACGTCGGACGAGGTCATGCCCTGGTGGATGAAGCGGCTGTCCGGGCCGACGAATTCGGCGAGATGCGTCAGGAAGGCAATGACGTCGTGCTTGGTGACGGCCTCGATCTCGTCGATGCGAGCGACGTCGAAAGTGGCAGCGCCGCCTTTTTCCCAGATCGTGCGCGCAGCATCCTTCGGGATCACGCCGATTTCGGCAAGCGCATCGCAGGCGTGGGCCTCGATCTCGAACCAGATGCGGAATTTCGTTTCCGGCGACCAGATGGCCACCATTTCCGGTCGGGAGTAACGGGGGATCATGGGCTTAAGCTTTCGTCGTCATTGGAGGGATGGTCGTGCCTCTAGCAAAGATAGCCGCGAAGCTCAACGCCGTTGCGCACGGCGATCGCTTGCCAGCCACAGGCAGACGGCGAGCAGTATAACACCGCCGATCGGCAAATAGAGGCGAAGGCCCATGACGAGAAACTGGTAAAAGGCGATCAGCGTCGTAAAGGCGAACTGGAAGAGCCAGGTCGTGGTTCCGATCGGGGCGTGCCACTGCGCATAGAACTCGCGGTAGTCGAGGGCAAAGAGCAATGCCGTCATCCCGATCGTGCCGAGCGAAAGGAAGAAGAGATAGGCGGCGAAACGCGTTTCTACTCCGCGTCCGATCGCCGCGAAGCGGGCGAGAAACAGCGCCGGCGGCCAGGCGAGCAAAGCGCCGGCCCCGAAGACCCAAAGAAGTTCGGCCAGATGAAAGGTCACGTCCCGTTCCCGCAGCCACAGCGCAAACCACGCCGATAGCGTCATTGACGCGCTCCACAAGGGTGCGCCAAGGAGCAGCAACGGAACGCTCGGCACGGACCGGGCAAGGCGGGTCCGCTTCCGGGCACCGACCGCCGCACGCCCTGCTTTCGCTTCGACGCTGGCGGCCGCTTCGTTCATTTCGCGATCCGCGTCGGGACCGCGATCCAGCGCCCGTCCGTCGTGCCTTCAAAGCCGAGCGACTTCACAAGCACCATGATCACATGGGTTTCCGAACCGTCGTCGTTGCGGTGGGTGATGGCGCCACCCACCTGGTAGCCGGTGGGGCAACGGCGGCTTTCCGGTATGCGACTGTCGTCCTGAAGCATGTCGCTTGCCGGTGCGCCCGCCTTCATCGTCATCGACAGACGGAAACCCTTGGCTTCCTTCAGGAAGTCTTTGCAGATGCCGTCCGGCTCGAAGGTCTTTTCCTCGAGCGTTACCGTATAGGTCTCGCGGAACGCCTCATCGGCTGCAAAAGCATCGTAGGTCAGCGAGTGCGGCTTGGCGTTGGCTTCCGTGATCGGGTTGAAGGCTGCGAGCAGCCCGGGCGCATCGGCCAGGCGATAGGCATCGATCAGGGGCGCAGCCCGACGGCGGGCTTCATGGCGCGCCTTCGACAGCGGGCTGCCATCTTCGCGACTGACAGCGCGCACCGGTGCACCCGGCAGGAAGCTGTCATTGCGCGTGTCGATCACATAGATGGTCGAATAGGGAAAGCCGGAGCCGTCCTGAACGCCATATTCCTCGAAGGCAAAGACATTGCCATCAGCGGAAAAGCCGATCGGCTGAAGCGCGGCATAGTCGCCAGCAAGCGCCGGCGACGCAGTGGCGGCCGCGGCCAGGCAACAAAGGCCGGAAATTGCCGCGCGTGTCGTCATCGATAAGCCTTCTCGGCCGGCGCACGGATCGCTTCGATCGCCGAGCGATAGGCCTCGACCGAGCCGCCCTTGAAGATCGCCGAGCCGGCAACGAGAACATTGGCGCCGGCGCCGGTGGCAATGGCTGCCGTTTCAGGCGCAATGCCGCCGTCGACTTCGATCTCGATCGGTCGATCGCCGATCATCGCCTTGATGCGACGGATCTTTTCCGCGGTGGCGTCGATGAACTTCTGCCCACCGAAGCCCGGATTGACGGTCATGACGAGGATCAGGTCAAGCTGATCGAGCACGTATTCGATCGCGCTTTCTGGCGTTGCCGGATTGAGCGACACGCCGGCCTTCTTGCCGAGCGACCGGACCGTCTGCAGCGAGCGGTGCAGGTGCGGACCGGCTTCCGCGTGCACCGTCAGGATATCGCAGCCGGCCTTGGCGAAGGCTTCGAGGAACGGGTCGGCCGGCGAAATCATCAGGTGGCAGTCGAACGTCGCATCGGTGTAGCGGCGCAGAGACTTGATGACATCCGGGCCGAAGGTGATGTTTGGCACGAAATGACCGTCCATGACATCGAGATGGATCCAGTCCGCGCCGGCATCGACGACATCGCGAACCTCCTGGCCGAGCTTGGAGAAATCGGCCGCCAGGATCGACGGGGCAATGCGGATAGGGTGGGTCATGGCGCACTCCAGCGTGTTTTCCGCGGGAATAGCACCGCCGAGCCCCGCAAACAACATGCCTGCGATCAAAGCTGCGTCAGCTACGCTCTGACCAGCAGGGCATGAGATCGTTTTCCGCCGGCGTTGCGTCGTGGACGCCGCGGGCGATCGCGCGCGCCATGGTCGAGGCTGCAACGGCGCCGAGATCGATGAAATCCTCTGTTGTCGGCGTCTTGCCGCTGGCGCCGGTCGCAAGCGCGAAGATCAGATCGCCGTCGAGCGGCGTGTGCGCCGGCCAGAGCCCGCGGGCGAAGCCGTCATGGGCGGCAATCGCCAGGCGCTTGGCTTCGGCCTTCGTCAGCACCGCATCCGTCGCTATGACCGCGATCGTTGTATTGGCGACGGCGGCCTGGCGGTCGCGGAACTTGATGCGGATGTCGGCCGCATCGGCCGGAATCGGGTGGGGCAGGCCAAGTCCGCCGAACTCGCTCTCCAGTTCGAAGGGCGCAGACCAGAAATGCCCGGTGTCGCCGACGGTGGCGGATCCGAGCGCATTGACGGCGACGAGGGCGCCGATGGTGATACCGTTCGGCAGAACCGTGGATGCCGAACCGAGACCGCCCTTCAGGCTCGCGGTCAGCGCGCCTGTGCCGGCGCCTGCCGAACCGGTCGAGAATGTCGCGCCGGCCCGCCCGACGGCCTCGAAGCCGAGTTCGCGATAGGGCGGGAAGCGGCCCCAATCCTTGTCGCCACCGTTGATGAGGTCGAAGAGGATCGCCGTCGGTACGATCGGTATCCGGTGTGGGCCGACGGCGAAGCCGCGACCCATTTCCCTGAGCGCCGCCTGAGCACCGGACGCGGCATCGAGCCCGAAGGCTGAACCGCCGGAAAGAACGAGCGCATCGACCGTCTGTACCGTATTGTGCGGATCGAGCAGGTCGGTCTCCCGGGTTCCCGGCGCACCGCCCAGGACCTGGACCGCAGCCGTCGCCGGGGGGTCGCAGACGATCGCGGTGACGCCCGATTTCAGGCGATGGTCTTCGGCGTTGCCGACCGTCAGACCTTTGACATCGGTGATCAGGTTCAGCGGTCCGGGACGCATCATGGGGCGGCTCCTTCAGCGGCCGCGGGCGCGAAATGGCCGCCTTGCCACTGCATCAAACGGTAGGGATTGTCGGCGCGCTCGTGCCCAGCGTTGAAGGCGGTGAGGCCGAGAACGGTCGGGTAGGGCCCCTTGCCGGCGATCGCTTCGATCAGCGACTTGTCGTCCTGTGCTGCCCGGTCCTTGGCTTCCTCCAGCAACGCCATCACGGCGAAGGCCGGCATCACATAACCTTCCGGCTCGATGCCGGCGGCGCGCATTTCGTCGGCAAAGGGCTTGCCCTCCGGCGACTGCGCCGCATCCGGCAGCGTTACCGCAAGCACGCCATCGGCAAGCGGGACAGTGAGATCGGCCGCATTCAAGGCATCGCCGCCAAGCAAGGTAAGGCTCGCGCCTTCGCCAATGGCATCGCGGGCGATCACGGCGGTATCCTGCCGGTCGCCGCCGGTGAAGACGTGGGTTGCACCGCTTTTCACCAGGCGCCGCACGAGGTTGATCTGCTGCTCCTGCGCCGGCCGGTAGGTGTCGCTGAAGACCGGCGTCATGCCGATTTCGGCGAGTGCTGCGCGCACCGCCTCGACCAGTTCCCGGCTGTGGATCGTGCCGTCGTCGACGAGCGCGATGGGCTTGTCCTTCCAGCGGTTGACGATGGCATCGACGATCGCCGCTGCCTCGGCATTGCCGCTGGGTGCGAGGCGGAAGAGCGGCCATTTGTTCTTGAGCGCGTCTTCCATCAGGATATCGGAGCGCACACTGAGCGTGATCGCCGGCAAGCCCGCCTCGGTCAGTGCCGGAAGCGCCGCATCCAGGCTTTCGGTGCAGAGGAAGCCGACTGCGGCCTCGGCACCTGCGGCAAGCAGCGCTTTGGTCAGTGCCTCGCTGCCGGCGGTATCGCAGGTCTCGGGAATGACGACGATCTCGCTGCCACGATCACCGGCCTTGAAGCCGGCGCCGTCGACAATCTGCTTGCCGAGCGGCGCGAACGGACCTTCCACAGGCGCCACGACCGCCACCTTGATGCCGGCCGCCAAAGCCGGCGTTGCCTGTACCAGTCCGGCAAGGATAAGGCTGCTGACAATGGATCGACGCATTCACTTACTCCGCCGCCGCAAGCTTTCCCGACCGAACCGATCCGGGGCAAAGTCCTACGGCGAGCCACCACAGCTTCCTGTTCCGTTGCCGCTCGCGTCAGACGCGAGGCAGGGTCGTTGCCGCATGTTTTAAGGATGTGCCTCCCGGCGTCAAAGGAAAAGATGCCGCTCCTGGCGAAGAAGGTTCAATCTGCGTCACGGCCACGTCGCAGATGTGCAAGATTCTCCCTCCGGCGGGTTTCATATTTTCCGCCAGCGTCTATGTATGTGCCTGACATCGCCCGGAGAAAGATGTGTTGGAGAAGACCCGGCTGGACCCTATCAGTTATCGCGACGCGATGAGCCGCCTGGCCGGTCACGTGCAGATCATCACCGCCGCTGACGGCAGCGAGCGGCGCGGCGTTACTGTGACTGCGGCCTGCTCGGTTTCCGATAGCCCGCCGACGGTTCTCGTCTGCCTGAACGGCGCCAATCCGCGCAACGATATCTTCACGCGCAGCGACAGCTTTGCACTCAACCTGCTCGGCGACGAGCACCGGGCGCTTGCCCATGGCTTCTCCGGCCGCGACCAGCTCGACATGGATCTGCGTTTTGCGCTCGGACAGTGGACGCGGCTTACAACCGGTGCGCCAATCCTCGTCAATGCCACCGCCGCTTTCGATTGCCGTCTGGTCGAGGTGAAGACGATCGCCACGCATCTGGTACTATTTGGCGAGGTCGTCGACGTCGCGATCGGGCCGTCCCGCCCGCCGCTTATTTATGTGGACCGCGGATACCACTCGCTATAAGTTTTTTGCTCAGCGGTCGACTGCTCATCGCAACATGAGAAGATCGCTCTAAGTCGTTGAGTTGGCCGGTGGATTTTGCCCCCTTCCAGCATCCAGCGATCGATTCTGGCCGCGGTGGAGGAGACATGGCGACACAGGCGGCAACGGGCCTGCCACAGTCCATCGAAGAGACGATGGCACTGCTGGAGGCACATGATTATCTCGCCGGCACGGCGCTGGCGACGGTGCTGTTTCTTGCACTCCGGATGAAGCGCCCGCTTTTTCTTGAGGGCGAAGCCGGCGTCGGCAAGACGGAGATCGCCAAGGTTCTGGCCAAAGCGCTCGACCGGCCGCTGATCCGGCTGCAGTGTTACGAGGGGCTCGACGTCGCCTCGGCCGTCTACGAGTGGAACTATCCGGCGCAGATGCTCGAAATCCGCCTGTCGGAAGCATCCGGCAAGGTCGACCGCAAGCGGGTCGAAAGCGACATCTTCTCCGAACGTTTCCTGATCCGCCGTCCTGTTCTGCAGGCCATTTCCTCCAATTCGGGACGCGCGCCCGTTTTCCTGATCGACGAGCTCGACCGGACAGATGAAGCCTTCGAGGCGTTCCTGCTGGAAGTTTTGTCCGATTTCCAGGTGACAATTCCGGAACTTGGTACGATCCGGGCGGACGAACCGCCTGTTGTCATCATCACCACCAATCGCACCCGCGAGATCCATGACGCACTGAAGCGCCGCTGCCTCTATCATTGGGTCGATTATCCCAAGGCGGCGCAGGAACTGGAGATCATTCGCCGCAAGGTTCCCGGCTGCAATGCCACCTTGTCACGGGAAGTCATCGCCTATGTGCAGCGGCTGCGCACGATCGACCTCTTCAAGAACCCGGGCGTTGCCGAAACCATCGACTGGGCAACGGCGCTGACGGAACTCGACCGGCTGGCGCTCGATCCAGAGACGATCGCCGACACGCTTGGCACCCTACTCAAATACCAGGACGACATCGCCAGGATAGAGGGGGCAGAGGGGCGAAAGCTGCTCTCCGAGGTCAAGGCGGAATTGCTGGCGGCAAGCTGATGACGGAGGCGCGGGAACAGCACAGGGACGATGTTCCCCCGCCAATCGCGGCAGGCGACGGACGGCTTGCCGACAATATTGTCTTCTTCGCGCGCGCGCTCCGGCGCGCCGGCATCAAGATCGGGCCAGGCGCCATCGCCGACGCCATCGATGCGGTGGCGCTGATCGGGATCGGTGGAAGGGACGCGTTCTACGCCGCGCTGCAATGCGTCTTCGTCAAACGTCACGAGGACCAGCCGGTCTTCGACGAGGCGTTTCGCTTGTTCTGGCGGTCGCGCGGTCTCGTCGAAAAAATGATCGCGATGATGTCGCCGCTGGCGCCGGAACGCGAGAGCGAACGGGAGCGGCGCCGGGCAGGAGAGACCCGCGTCAGCGACGCGCTGCTTTCTGGTCACGAGGCCGATCGACCGCCGCGCGACGAGCCGGAGATCGAAGTCGATGCACGTTTCACGGTCTCCGGTCGCGAGCTTTTGCGCCGGGCCGACTTCGCGCAGATGAGCGCTGCCGAGCTTGCCGAGGCCAAGCGCGCACTTTCGGCATTGACGCTACCGATGGACCGCGTCGTCACGCGCCGCTTCCGCCCCTCGAAGCGTCAGATCCGCATCGACCCGCGCGCCACCATGCGCGACGCCATGCGCTTTGGCGGCGAACTGATCCTTCCGAGGTTTCGGGAGCGGCGCGTCGTCCATCCGCCGCTTGCCGTCCTCGCCGACATCTCCGGCTCGATGAGCCAGTACACCCGCATCTTTCTGCACTTTCTGCATGCGCTGACCGAGGAACGGCGGCGCGTTCATACCTTCCTCTTCGGAACGCGGCTGACCAATGTCTCGCGCCAATTGCGCAATCGTGATCCCGATGCGGCGATCGACGACTGCGTCGCTGCGGTCAAGGACTGGTCCGGCGGCACGCGCATCGGCGAGACCTTGCATGAGTTCAACCGGCGCTGGTCGCGGCGCGTGCTCGGGCAGGGCGCGATCGTGCTTCTGATCACCGACGGTCTGGAGCGCGATGACGTCGCCGATCTCGAAATCGAAATCGACCGCCTGCACCGATCCTGTCGGCGGCTGATCTGGCTGAACCCGCTGCTGCGCTTCGACGGCTTCGAGGCGCGGGCGCGCGGTGTGCGGGCGATGCTGCCGCATGTTGACGAATTCCGGGCGGTGCACAATCTTGAATCAATTGGCGAACTGGTGAAGGCGCTGTCCGGGCAGCGCTCCCGCCAGGCGGACCCACGGCGGTTCCTAGAGCCTGGCCGGGCCACGGTGACCGGCGTGCATGGGAGGTGGCAGGCATGAGGCAGGCAGTCAATGTTCTCGATCCGCTCGACATCGCCGAAGCCTGGCTGAAGGAGGGACGCCGGGTGGCGATCGCAACGGTGATCGAGACCTGGGGCTCGGCACCACGGCCGGTCGGCAGCCATCTGGTGATCGATAGTGACGGCAATTTTCAGGGCTCTGTTTCGGGCGGATGCGTCGAGGGCGCGGTCATCACCGAAGCGGCCGACGTGATCGCCTCTGGCACCTCGCGCGTTCTCGACTTCGGCGTCGCGGACGAGACCGCCTGGCGCGTCGGGCTTTCCTGCGGCGGCCGGATCCGGGTCCTCGTGGAACGGGTTAACGGCTGACGATGGAACAGGCGATCCTGGAAACACTCAATCTTGCGCGCGCGGCCCGCCGCGCCGCCGTCACCGTCAGCGATCTTACCGGTGGTGTCCGCGTCTACCTCGAAGGCGACGACTGTCCAGAAGCCTGGCGCGAAGCCGTTGCCCGTGCCTTGCGGTCCGGCCGGGCCAGCATCGTCGAGACCGGGCAGGGCTCCTTCTTCCTCAATGTCTACCTGCCGCCGCCGCGCATCCTCGTCATCGGCGCGGTGCATATTTCACAGGCCCTGGCGCAGCTTGCGCCCGTTGCCGGCTTCGACATGACCATCATCGATCCGCGTACGGCCTTTGCCACGCCGGAACGTTTTGCCGGCGTCGACCTCATCGCCGATTGGCCGGAGGACGCCCTGAAACTCAGACCGCTCGACCGCTTCACGGCACTTGCAGCCGTGACGCATGACCCGAAGATCGACGACGAACCGATCCGGGCGGCACTGTCGGCCGGTTGTTTCTATGTCGGTGCGCTCGGCAGCCGCAAGACACATGCCACACGGATCGAAAGACTGCGGCATGCGGGTGTCGCCGATGCTGACATGGCTCGCATCCGTGCGCCGATCGGTCTCGATATCGGCGCGGCAAGTCCCGCCGAAATCGCGGTTGCGATCCTCGCCGAAATCATCGAGGCGCTGCGACGGCGGGACGTTGCTTCCGCAGGGAGTGGAGTATGAGGTTCGGCCCGATCAAGGTCGCAGAAGCAGAGGGCGCGATGCTCGCACATGCGGTGAAGGTCGGTGATGCCAGGCTGCCGAAGGGGCACCGGGTCACAGCCGCCGACATCGTCGCTTTGACCGCTGCAGGCGTCGAGCAGGTGGTGGCCGCCCGCCTTGATGCCGGTGACCTCCCGGAAGACGAGGCAGCCACGCGCATTGCCGCGGCCGTAGCCCCCGATCATCTCCGGTTTTCGCGGGCAGCGACCGGCCGCGTCAACGTCTATTCCGAGGTCGCCGGCCTCTTCGTTGCGAGCCGCGAAATTGTCGATCGCTTGAACCGCCTAGATCCCTCCATCACCTTCGCCTGTCTCGACGACCATATGCCGGTGCAGCCCGGCGATATGGTCGCAACGATCAAGATCATCCCGCTTGCGGTCGCCGGCGCCTTCGTCGAGCAGGCGGAGAGGCTTCTGCGCGACCATCGCGCCTTCGAGGTCAAGCCGTTTGCGCCGCGCCGCGCGGCCTTGATAGCAACGGAGTTGCCGAACCTCAAATCCCAGGTCATGGACAAGACCCATGCCATCCTCGCGGCGCGGCTGCGACAGGCCGGAAGCGAACTCTTCACCGAACGGCGCGTCGCGCATAGCGAAGACGCCGTGGGGGCGGCGATCGCCGAAATGCGATCAACGCACGACCTGCTGATCGTCTTCGGCGCTTCGGCGGTCGCCGATCCCGAAGACGTCATTCCGGCGGCGATCCGGCGGGCCGGCGGCGTGGTCGATCATGTGGGAATGCCTGTTGACCCCGGTAATCTTCTCGTTCTCGGCCGCGTCGGCGAAACGCCGGTCATCGGTGCACCCGGCTGCGCCCGCAGCCCGCGCGAGAATGGTTTCGACTGGATCCTCGACCGGATCCTTGCCGGCGAGTGGCCGAGTTTCGACGATATTACCGGCCTTGGCGTCGGCGGCTTGTTGAGTGAGATCCCGACCCGGCCGCAGCCACGCGAACATGCAACGGAGTTGTCATCCGGCTCGGTTTCAGTCGTCGTTCTGGCCGCTGGCCGGGCCAGCCGTATGGGCGCTGACGGCGGGCACAAACTTCTCGCAACTTTCGATGGCGTGCCGCTCGTGCGCCGCAGCGTCGAAGCCGCGCTTAAGGCCGCTCCGGGCAAGGTCAGCGTCGTGACCGGCCACCGCGAGGCCGATATCCGCCACGCGCTGCAAGGGCTGCCGGTGACGTTCGTTTCCAACCCCGACTACATTTCGGGCATGGCCTCTTCGCTGACGGCCGGGCTTTCGGCAGTCGGGGCGCGGGCGCCGGGCATGCTGGTGATGCTTGCAGACATGCCCGGGATAACCGGCGACGATCTGCGCCGGCTCATCGAACGTTTCGTCGCCGAAGGTGGCCGCTCCATCATCCGCGCGACCGCAGGCGGACAGCGCGGCAATCCGGTGATCCTGCCGCGACAGACATTTTCGGCGATCAAGCAACTGGTCGGAGACGTTGGTGCAAGGCACATTATCGAAAAGAGCGGGCTGCCGGTCATCGATGTCGAACTCGGCGCGGCGGCGCGCCTCGATCTCGACACGCCGGAACAGATCGTCGCCGCCGGCGGTATCTTGGAGGAACAGACGCGTGGATAATGCCGCAATCGAAGACATGTTCGCGGCCCTCGGGCCGGTGACCATCAAGCGGATGTTCGGCGGCAAGGGCATTTATTGCCAGGGTGTGATCTTCGCCCTTGAGGTCGATGGCGAAATTCTGCTGAAGGGCGACGAGCAAACAGCGCCGGCGCTGGAGGCGGCCGGTTCGCGGCAATGGGCCTATGACGGCAAGGGCAAGCCGGTGAAGATGCCCTATTGGAGCATTCCGGACGACGCATTCGACGATCCCGACGAGATGGCGCGGTGGGTGCGACTTGCCTATGAGGCGGCGCTACGCTCCAGGAAGTAGGCCGTCCAGCCTATGCGCGGCAGCTGCGCCTCAGATGAAAATATTGACACGATCACCACGTTTCCCATCGTCGCGCCTAAGTGACATCGGCCGGATCCGTTGGTGCCCGCGGAACGCCGCCAACAACGGCACCAGCAATGCGCAGAACGAGGGACGTACGAAGAACACCGGCCCCCGGTGGGCGGCTGCTATGCGGCGACGCCCTGTTCATGCCTGCGCAAGGCTTCGACGGCATCGGCGGTAAAGCGGGATAGCGGTTGGGGCAGGGCGTCGAGGCTAAACCAGCCGAATTCGGAAAGCTTGTCCGGCTCGGGGAGTTGAGGTTCACCTGAGAAATCCCGGGTCACATAGATCATAGAGATCCAGTGCTGGCGGTCGGCGTCGATCACCTGTTCGCTGAGGCAGAGGAATTCGGTCGAGCCAATCTTGAGGCCGGATTCTTCTTCGGCCTCGCGGCAGGCCGCAGCCTGCGAACGCTCCATGTGATCGACCTTGCCGCCGACGATGTTCCAATGCCCGGCCTCAGGCGCATTGACGCGCCTGTAGAGCAGAATCTTGCCATCGCGCACGATGACAAGTCCGCAGCCGAAGCCCGGAAAATCGATGCCCGGCTGGCCCATCCTTTCGGATCAGGCCTTGCCGGCAATCAGCATGAAGGCAGGGATTTCGTCGCCGAAGCCGACGGGCGTCGGGCCGTCGTCATAGTCGCGGCGGTGACGGTTGCGGCGGTCGCGATTGTCGTCGTTGGCAGGGTTCGATGCACGCACCGGACGATCGCCACGGTTGTTCTGTGCCTGCTTGTTCTCTGCGCTGCGTGCCGGTTTCACCGATTCCGCCCTTTCCACGACTGTTTCAATTTCGGCCTCACTATCGGCGCGCACGGTATCGGATTTATGATCGGAACGGGCCTTGGAGCCGCGATCCCCATCTTTTTTCCGGTCCTTGCGGCCATCACGACCGCGTTCACGGCGGCCGGTATCGTGGCTTTCCATCGGCTCAGGCAGATTGGAAAGGTCGCCGTTCAGCCATTCGACCTTCTGGCCGATCAGCTTTTCGATGGCGTCGGAGAATTTCGTGTCGCGCTTGGTCACCAGCGTGAAGGACGCGCCCGAGCGGCCGGCACGGCCGGTACGGCCGATGCGGTGGACGTAGTCTTCCGCATGGATCGGAACGTCGAAGTTGAAGACGTGGCTGACATCAGGGATATCGAGGCCGCGGGCCGCAACGTCGGAGGCGACGAGCAGCTTGATGTTGCCGTCCTTGAAGTTGGCCAGCATCGTCATGCGCGACCGCTGGTCCATGTCGCCATGCAGCGCACCGACGGAGAAGCCGTGGCGGTCGAGCGAACGGAAGAGGTCGGCGACATCCTTCTTGCGATTGCAGAAGATGATCGCGTTCTTCAGTTCGTCCTGGGCGCGAATCAGATCACGCAGTACCGCGCGCTTCTCGTAATCCTTGGCATGCGCCGCAACGAAGCGCTGCGTCACCGTCTGAGCCGTGGAAGCCGGGCGGGCGACTTCGACGCGCTCCGGGTTCTGCAGGAAGCGGTCGGCAAGCTTCTGGATTTCCGGCGGCATCGTCGCCGAGAAGAACAACGTCTGGCGCGTGAACGGGATCAGCTTGGCGATGCGCTCGATATCGGGAATGAAGCCCATGTCGAGCATACGGTCGGCCTCGTCGATGACCAGGATTTCCACGCCGCTCATCAGCAGCTTGCCGCGCTCGAAGTGGTCGAGCAGGCGGCCGGGCGTGCAGATCAGCACATCAGCGCCACGCTCAAGCTTGCGGTCCTGCTCGTCGAAGGACACGCCGCCGATCAGAAGCGCGATGTTTAGTTTGTGGTTCTTGCCGTACTTGTCGAAGTTCTCTGCGACCTGTGCGGCGAGTTCGCGCGTCGGCTCCAGAATGAGCGTACGCGGCATGCGCGCGCGGGCGCGGCCCTTTTCGAGCAGCGTCAGCATCGGCAGCACGAACGAAGCGGTCTTGCCCGTGCCCGTCTGGGCGATGCCCAGAATATCACGACGCTGCAGCGCCGGCGGGATAGCGCCTGTCTGGATCGGGGTCGGGATTGTGTAGCCCGCATCGGTGACAGCGGAGAGAACTTTTTGGCTCAGGCCAAGGTCAGCAAAATTGGTCAAAGGGAAATCTGTTTCCGTTCCGGTTCAATAGAACACTGATCGATCGATGGAAAACGCACGAGCACGTGGCCGCGCTCTTAAGCTGAACGCCGCCGAAAGTCAAGAAATCCAGCACGTTGAAGCAGTAAAAGGTAAATAG
The DNA here is from genome assembly GCF_026672675.1 of Ensifer sp. SL37. NCBI lineage: Bacteria > Pseudomonadati > Pseudomonadota > Alphaproteobacteria > Hyphomicrobiales > Rhizobiaceae > Ensifer > Ensifer sp. SL37. The sequence goes on from NZ_JAPPRN010000006.1 coordinate 3,514,701, forward strand.
TGGCGAATCTGTCGCATTTCTTGTCAAGCGGAACCGCGCGGCAGCGTCAGTTCATATAGCTCGCAAGCTTGGTGCTCGCATCCAGAAACCGCATGGGATCCACGGCATTGCCGTTCAGCCGGATTTCATAGTGTAGGTGCGGTCCGGTGGAGCGCCCGGTGTTGCCGGACTTGGCAATGACTTCGCCAGCCTTCACCCGGTCGCCGGCTTTCACCAGCACGGTGGAAAGGTGGGCGTAGCGCGTCGCGACACCATTGCCGTGGTCGATCTCGACCATGTTTCCATAGCCGCCCGTCAACCCTGCATTGGTCACCGTTCCAGGCGCGGCCGAGCGGATGCGTGTACCGACCGTTGCGCGAAAGTCGATGCCGGCATGCAGCGCCAGACGCCCGAGAAACGGATCAAGCCGGTTGCCGAAATCGCTGGTGATGTCGCTGGCCGGCGAGGGGTTGCCGAAGGGCAGCTTGCGGACCTCGGCGCGCGTGCGGTCGAGCTCCAGGAGTGCGGTATCGAGTGCGGCAAGCGAACGGCCGAAATCGTCATCGTTCACAGGCTCGACGAAGGGGCCGCCGATCGCCGTCTCGGCCGAGCCGGATATGTCGTTGGCCGGAATCAACTCGGCGACATCGTCAACGGGCAGGTCGACACCGGTGCGCCCGACGATCGAACGAATCGCATCCGACGTCTTCGCCGCACCGTCCGTCAGTCGCTGGACCCGCGTCATCTGCTCGCGCTCGACATCCTTCAGCGAGAGCGTCACTTTTGAGAAAATCCGGTCGGCGCGGTCGGAACTTGATTCGCCGGCATCGGGTGCTGCATAGGCGAGGGCGGGGACAGCTGCAGCACTGACCGGCGCAACGTTCAGTCCCATCAGCTTCTCAATTGCCTTGACACTGCCGCTGCTGCTCGCATCGGCGCGTTTTTCATAGGCAAGCGGCTCGACGGCCGCAGGCGCATCGGTTGCGGTCGTGACGCCGGAACTTTCGGCCCTTTCGACCAGGGCGCCGAGCTTTCCGTTGCGCGAGGTCAGCGCCATCTGCTGGCGCAGCAGCTTCTCGACCTTTTCCTCGACCACTTGCTGGTCGAGCAGTTGCCGGCTGGTGACCCGATCGACCTGCGCCCGCAGCGCGGTGATCCGATCCTCGTATTCATGCTGCATGCGGGCCTGGCGGGCAATCGTGCCGCCGATCAGGTCGTCGCGCAAAACCAGATAGGAAGTGGCCGCGAGATAGCCGATGCTGCAGACGCCTGCAAAGGAGACAGCGATCGCCGCCATCCACGGGCGCACGGTCATGTGCCGGACCTTGTCGCCGCTGGCCAGGATCAGGACGTGATTCTGCTTGCGTTTTCCAAAGGTACGATTTGCCTGATGTCCAGACACCCGTTCTCTCCCGCCATGTGCGCGTTGCCTCGCATCACCTGGGGATCATTACACTTTGTTAGGGTTAACAATCAGTAAGCAAGATTGCGGGAAGGTGATGTCCGCTATCGATTGGTCGAAGCGGTCATCGAGCGGTAGAACGACGGCGTCAGGCCGGCCTCGGCGCGGGCGATATCGTTGAACGGCGCCTTCAGGGGACCGCGGAAATTGGCGCGCACCAGCTGCTGGAAGGTCGCTGCCGGGTCCTTCTTCTCGCGGGCGCAGAGAAAGCGGAACCATTTGGCGCCAACGGCGACGTGGCCCTTCTCGTCCTCGTAGATAACGTCGAGCACGGCCGCACTCTCGAAGTCGCCGGTTTCGCGCATCTTGGCCTGAAGCGCTGGCGTCACGTCGAGACCGCGCGCTTCGAGAATGAGCGGCACGACGGCGAGCCGCGCCGTCAGGTCGTTGCGCGTATCGTGCGCCGCCTGCCAGAGGCCATCATGGGCAGGCAGGTCGCCATAGTCGGCGCCGAGGTCGTTCAGGCGCTGGCGGACCATGCGGAAGTGCTTCGCCTCTTCGAAGGCGACACGCATCCAGCCGTCGAAGAAGGAGTTGGGCACCGGCTCGGTTGCAAAGCGGGCGACGATATCAAGGGCGAGATCGACGGCGTTCAATTCGATATGGGCGATGGAGTGCAGAAGTGCGATTCGGCCCTTCAGCGAACCGAGAGACCGGCGCTTGACCTGCGTCGGTGGCGTCAGCACCGGCTTGTCCGGTCGGCCCGGGCGCACCGGCACCGGCCGGTCGAGCGGCGAGCGCAGCGACAGCGTGCGGCGCTGCCAGCGCCGGGCGGCTTCCTGCGCGAGCGCCGTCTTGACCTCGAGGTCGGCGGCGCGGATCGCTTCGATGGCACCGCCCCGCAGGCTGTGGAACACGGGCAACTCGGTCATCGGCGCCCTCAGATCGCCTTTGCGGCGTCAAGGACCTCGCGGGCGTGGCCGTCCACCTTCACCTTTTCCCAAACCCTGACGACGACGCCGTCGGCGCCGATCAGGAAGGTGCTGCGCTCGACACCCATGTACTTGCGCCCGTACATCATCTTCTCGACCCAGACGCCATAGGCTTCGACGACCGATTTCTCCTCGTCGGCAGCGAGCGGCACCGTCAGGTTGTGCTTCTTGGCGAAGCGGTCGTGCTTCTTCACCGAATCGGGCGAAAGCCCGATCAGGGCGATGCCGGCTGCGGCGAAGTCGTCGGCAAGTTCCGAAAACGAGATCGCCTCAAGCGTGCAGGCCTGCGTATCGTCCTTTGGATAGAAGAACAGAACAACCGGGCGGCCGCGCAGGGCCGAGAGCGAAATCGTACCGCCGCCGTCACGCGGCAGGGTGAAATCGGGAGCGACATCTCCGGGACCGGGTCTTGCCATGATTAAACCTTCCTTCCGCCAAGTTTTGCAGACAATCGGGCGCTACCGCATGTTTTCATTGGTCTTTGCCGACCAGAGGGCAAAACGTGCAGTGCTCAAGGTAGTCGAGCGACATTTGCGCGCCACAAGGCGCGCGGCGCTCTTGGGCATAGCGAAAATCGTCGACTGCCGTCCAGCGCATTTGTGCTAGATTCGACAGGTTTCGGACGGCATGGGCCGCTACGAAACGTTGCAGTCGCCTGCGCGCGCGAATTCCATCGCAGGTGGTCGCTTTCCACAGCATGGTCCCGCGTCCCTTGGTGACTCGGCACGATGACATGTGGTCTACAAGAAGCGAGAAGTGGTCGCCCCGAAATGACAGAGACGGAGGGCGACGACGAAGCTCGTATCGTATGGAGGACGCCCGCGCTGATGAGTGAGATCCGCGGCGAAAAAGTCGGCTTTCGCAAGAAAGACATCGTCGCGTTGCATGCGTTGCCTTCGGCGCAGGCGCACGAACCCATGATCGTGCACGCGCCGCGCAAGAACAAAGCCGCGCGCTTCTGTGCCAAGATCGCACTGCTGACATCGCTGCTCGCGCTTTCCATCGCGGCGATCCTCATTGTCGTCATCGAAAGCGGGGTGATGGACAGCACGCTTAACGCGCGCGCCCGCACCGCACTCAATGCAGCGCTCGGCGATGCCTACCGCGTAGAGGTCGGCAGCACTGTGGTGCGCATGACCGCGGGCGGCGCGATTGCGCTCAGAGCCCGCGAAGTGGCGCTCAGCGAAGCGTCCTCAGGCCAGCCGGTCGCCAAGCTCCGCGCGATCTCGATCGCGCTCGACCCGCTGGCGTTGATGACCGGACGCATCGCCGTCTCCAACCTCGAAGCGGAAGGCGGCGATTTCGATTCCGGGTTGCTGCCGCGCGGCGAACCGCTCGATCTCACCAAGATCCGCATTGCCGACGTTGGCGATACGCTGGAGGCAATCTTCTCCCACGTCGACCGCATATCGCAGATGGCGGCCGGCCGCGGCAGCCAGAAGGTCACGCTGTCGGATTTCAGCTTCTCCGTCATCGGCTCCCGCGATCGCGTCGTGCCCGTCGTCGCCAACGCGCTCGAGTTCAACCGTGACGCGGGCGGCTCGATGAGCGTCAAGGGCAGCGTCACCGTCGACGGGGTGGACGTCGATCTCAGCGCCGACGCCCTTGGCGACAAGGGGCACATGACCGGCTTCGAAGCGTCGATCACCAATCTGCCGCTCGCACCTTTCTTCTACCACGGTAAAGTCGGCTCGGAGCCGCCCTTCGGCGTCGTCGCATCGGCCGGGCTGTCGCTGAAGGCGACGCGGGCCGCCGGCAATGCGAAACCGGATCTGCGCGTGACAGTGCGCACGTCCAAGGGCGAGTTTCACGCGGGCAACCTCGTCTCGACGCTCAATGCCTCGCAAATGGACGTCGCCTATGACTTCGAGCGCTCGTCCGTCGAAATTCTACCGTCGGCCGTCAAGATCGGCCGTTCGACCTTTCCGTTTACCGGGGCGATTATCGACCTCGACAAGATTGCCGGCGCAACGGAGAAGGGGTTTGCCATCGACCTCCTGCTCAAGAACGCAAGCTCCGCCCCGGAAGACGTCGCCGACGCGCCGCTGATCTTCGATGCCAAGGCAAATGGCCGGTTTGTGTCGGACAAGCGCCAACTGATCTTCGACCAGCTCGCCGTGTCGACCCCGCTCGGTTCGATGTTCGGATCGCTTTCCGTCGCCTTCGGCAAGACATCACCGCAGATCAGCTTCGCCTCGGTCAGCGATCGCATGGAGGCGACCGCCGTCAAGCAATTGTGGCCGTGGTGGTTGGCCAAGGGCGCGCGGCGCTGGGCGATCGCCAACCTCTTCGGCGGCACGGTCACCAATGCCCGCATCGAAGTATCGGTCGCCGAGGGGCGGATCGCCACCAACGAAGGCGAGCTCAAGCTCAATGAGCAGGAGCTCAATATCAACTTCGATATCGACGACACGCGCATCAACATCACCGGCGAGATACCCCCGCTGCGCGACACCTCCGGCAAGTTCAAACTGAGCGGCCAGCGCATGACAGCCGAGATCGAGAAGGGGACCGCCTTCTTCCCGTCTGGACGCGCGGTCGCGCTCAACGGCGGCGACTTCATCCTTCCCGACGTCTACACGAAACCACTGATGGCGGAGATGAAGATCGAGGTTGGCGGCGATGCCGATGCGATCGCCGAGCTCGTGAGCTACAAGCCAATTCAGGCGCTGCAAAAGACCCCGCTGCTGCCGGAAGATTTCAGCGGTCCTCTGACCGCCGTCGTGGGCGCCCGTTTCGGCCTGATCTCGGATCAGAAGCCGCCGAAACCGCTCTATCAGGTACAGATGCAGCTCGACAAGGTCACCGTCCAGAAGGCCATGTTCGGGCGCGCCGTAGAGGATCTCGTCGGCACATTTCGGGTCGACAATCAGCAGGCGGTCCTCGATGCGGATGCCCGTATCGAAGGCGCGAAGGTCAAGGTCGCGCTGACGGAACCGGTCGATTCCGGTTCGACCGTCAAGCGTTCGCGCGAGATTTCGGGCTCGCTGGAGCAGGGTGTCTGGCAGAAACTGATACCTGGGCTTTCTCGGATCGTTTCCGGACCGATCACGATCGATGTTGCAATCGACGAGGCGAGCCGGCAGACGGCAGAGATCGACCTCACGAAAGCCCAGCTCTCGCTTCCCTGGATCGGCTGGAGCAAGGGCGTCGGGATTCCGGCCGAGGCGCAGTTCACGTCCTCGATGGACGGCAAGATCGCAACAATCAGCAATTTCGCGGTTGCCGGCGACGGCTTTGGTGCGCGCGGCAAGCTGCAGATCGACGATGGCGGTCTGCTCTCGGCGGATCTCGACAATGTCCGCCTGGCGCAGGGCGACGACTTCAAGGTCTCCATCGACCGCACCAGGGGCGGCTACACGGCGTCGCTCAGCGGCGCTGCAGCCGATATCAGGCCGATCCTGGCGCAATTGAAGACCGGAAGCGACCAGAACCAGGGTGGTGGCGACGACATTGCCATCAAGGCCCAGCTCGATCGCGTCACCGGTTTCAATGGCGAATCGCTCTCGAACGTCAATCTGGTCTACGGCGAGCGCGGACGTCAGATCGAGGACGTCAACCTCTCGGCCGTGACGAGCAGCGGTCAGGCGCTGGTTGCCCGGCTCGCCAAGGCCGGTGCCGACAACACGCTAGAGCTGACCACGGGCGATGCCGGCGCGCTGGCGCGGTTTGCCGACATCTACCAGAACATGCGCGGCGGCCTGCTCAATCTCAAACTGCGTGACCGTGGCGGACGCTCCTGGCGGGGCAGCGTCGATATCCGAAAGTTCCAGCTGGTCGGCGAGCAGCGCCTGCAATCGATGGTGTCGACGCCCACCGGTGCCGACGGCCGAAGCCTGAACCAAGCCGTGCGCCGTGACATCGACGTCAGCTCGGCCCGCTTCGAACGCGGCTTCGCGCAACTGGCGCTCGATCGCGGCGCGATTCGCGTCGAAGGCGGTGTACTGCGCGGCACCGATGTCGGCGCGACCTTTCAGGGAACGGTGCGCGACAACAATGGCATCATGGACATGACTGGCACTTTCATGCCGGCCTATGGGCTGAACCGCATCTTCGGCGAACTGCCGCTGATCGGCGTACTGCTCGGCAACGGCCGCGACCGCGGCCTGCTCGGCATCACCTTCAAGCTCAACGGCCCGTTCAACCAGCCGAAGCTGACGATCAATCCTTTGTCGATCATCGCGCCGGGCGTCTTCCGCAGCATCTTCGAGTTCCAATGAAGAAGGCCGACGCACTGCATGTCCTTAAATCGTCGCCGATTTAAGGACAAAACATGCAGCACTTCAAAGTTCTACAGCGACCTTTGCGCGTCTTAACAGACGCGCGGCGCTGTCGGGCCGGCCCTTCAAATTCTTGAGTGGCGCTCCGGTTCAGGCCGGGCGCACCAGAATGTGCTTCTTCTTGCCGAGCGACAGCTTGACGACATTGTCGGCGGTCACGTCGCCGGTGCCGATGATCCGACGCTCGTCGCTGACGGCCTCGTCGTTGATCCTGACGGCACCGGCCTGGACATGGCGACGAGCCTCGCCGTTGGAAGCGGCAAGACCGGCGCGTACGATCAGCGTCAGCAGGCCGAGGCCGGCTTCAAGCTCAGCAGTCGGGATCTCGACCGAGGGCAGGTCGGCGGCGAGCGCGCCTTCCTCGAAAGTCTTCCGAGCGGTCTCCGCCGCCTGCTCGGCGGCCGGTCGGCCGTGCAGCATGGCGGTGATCTCGGTTGCCAGGATCTTCTTGACCTCGTTGATCTCAGAGCCGCCAAGCTCGGAGAGCCGATCGATCTCGGCCATAGGCAGGGTCGTGTAGAGCTTCAGGAAGCGGGTGACGTCCGCATCCTCGGTGTTGCGCCAGTACTGCCAGAAGTCATAGGCCGACAGCATGTCCGGGTTCAGCCAGATGGCGCCGTTGACCGACTTGCCCATCTTTGCGCCCGACGAGGTGGTCAGAAGCGGCGAGGTCAGGGCATAGAGCTGCTCGGTGCCCATGCGGTGGCCGAGGTCGATGCCGTTGATGATGTTGCCCCACTGGTCCGAGCCGCCCATCTGCAGGCGGCAGCCGGTGCGCTTGTGCAGCTCGACGAAGTCGTAGGCCTGCAGGATCATGTAGTTGAATTCGAGGAAGGACAGCGACTGCTCGCGATCAAGCCGCGTCTTGACGCTGTCGAAGGACAGCATGCGGTTGACCGAGAAATGACGGCCGACGTCGCGCAGGAATTCGAGGTAGTTGATGCCGAGCAGCCAGTCGGCGTTGTTGATCATCAACGCGTCCTTGGGGCCTTCGCCATAGCTGAGGTAGTTGGAGAACACCGTCTTGATGCTGGCGATGTTGGCGTCGATCGTCGCCGGCGTCATCAGCTGGCGAGCCTCGTCCTTGAAGGACGGGTCGCCGACCATGCCGGTGCCGCCGCCCATCAGCGAGATCGGCCGGTGGCCGGTCGCCTGCATCCAGTGCAGCATCATGATCTGGATCAGGCCGCCGGCATGCAGGCTCGGCGCCGTCGGGTCGAAGCCGATGTAGGCCGTCACGGTTTCCTTCCGGAACAGTTCGTCCAGGCCAGTCTCGTCGGAGATCTGGTGGATGAAGCCGCGCTCGCTGAGGGTGTGAAGGAAATCGGACTTGAAACCGGACATGATCTGTCTCTCTTGCGGGGGGAGTTTTTGAACGAACGGGCGTTTAGCACTGTTTTTGCGCATAATCACTTCAAAAGTGATTCTGGAAATATTGACCCGCATGACGCAGACAAGAACCGCAATCGGCCTGATGAGTGGCACGAGCATGGACGGCATCGACGTGGCCCTGTTGCGAACCGACGGGGAGACTGTCGTCGAGCGCGGACCATCTGCCAGCTTTCCCTACGACGCGCAATTTCGGGATCGTTTGAAGCAGGGACTGGTTGAAGCGAAGGCGATCACGCAACGTGACCAAAGGCCGGGCGCCCTTGATGCGCTTGAGCGCGACCTGACGCTGCGACACGCAGAAGCGGTCAAGATCTTCCTCAAACAGAACAACCTGTCGGCGGCTGATATCGACGTGCTCGGCTTTCACGGACAGACCGTGCTGCACCGCCCCGACGAGGCCCTGACGGTGCAGATCGGCGACGGCGCGCTCCTTGCCGGAGAAACGGGCATCGATGTCGTCTACGACATGCGCGCCAACGACATGGAACATGGAGGGCAGGGCGCGCCGCTGATCCCCGCCTACCACGCAGCACTGGCGCGAGGCGCGGCCGGCCTTCCAGCACCGGTTGTCTTCGTCAACATCGGCGGCATTTCCAACCTGACCTTCATTGGCGAAGGCGAGACGCTCATTGCCTATGACAGCGGTCCCGGCAACACGCTGATCGACCAGTGGGTCGAAGCGCATGCCGGCATTCCCTTCGACCAGGGCGGCATGATCGCCAGCGAGGGAACGGTGCTGCCGGCGCTTGCCGAACGCTATCTCACCAATGCCTTCTTCACCGCGGCCACGCGCCGCTCGCTGGACCGGAACGATTTTGCACCACCGGCCGGAAGCGATGCCGGCCTTGCCGACGGCGCACGTACGCTTGCCCATGTCACGGCGGCAGCGATCATCAAATCGGCGGGGCACTTGCCACAGCGGCCAGTCACCTATGTCGTCTGCGGCGGCGGCCGGCTCAATCCGGTGATCATGCGTGACCTCGCTTCGCTTGCCGAAGTAGAGGGCGCGACAGTGCTTGCGGCGGAGGCGGTGGGCTTCAACGGCGATTCGATGGAGGCCGAGGCCTGGGCCTACCTCGCCGTGCGTGCCTTGCGAGGCCTGCCGCTTACCTATCCGGGAACGACGGGCGTGCGGCAACCGGTCAGCGGCGGCCGGCGCGCGGCAAGAACTTGAAGTTGATCTCGCGTTTCGCCATAAGTCCGTCATCCCAACGGATTAATCAAATTTTCGCAACAGCGAATTAGGATCTCAGCCGCTGCCACTGGAGGTGGTGAGGAGCGGCTTGGTGCCGCACGAGGGTTTCGGGTTCGTCGATGGGTGGTGCGATTTCTCTGCTGGCCGTGAATTTCATCATCGCGCAGATCTTCACGGCCGCATTTCTCATCATTGCCGCAAAGAGCCGGCAGCGGCGTGCGGCGCTCTGGTGCGCTGCCGGATTTGCCGTCGCCTCGCTTGCAGCCGTCTGCGAAACGATCGTTCCCTTTTCCTCGACCCCGCGGCTCTTTGCCGTCAGCGCCTTTGCCTGCGTGCTCGGCGGCTTCTGTCTTCTGCGTTTTGGCCTCGGCCTTTTCTATCAAGTGCCGGTGCGCGTGCCGTTGCTCGGCGCCTTCTTCGTCGCCGGCGTTTCCCTGGACCTGGCGATCTACGACCTGCCGAGAGGTACCTGGGAGCATGCGATCCCGTACCAGGCGCCCTTTGTCGTGATCCAGGCGTGGACGGCATCGGTCGTCCTTCGCTCCGGCCGCCGCACCTTCTTTGACTGGCTGTTGTTCGGCCTGCTGGCGCTCTCGGCCGTCTACTACCTCGTAAAGATCTATGCCGCGGTCGTCGCAGGCTCGGGCGTAACGGCCCAGGACTATGTTTCCAGCCCGTTTGCGCTCATCTCGCAGGCGCTCGGTGCGATCCTCATCGTCGGCGCCGGCCTTGCCATGCTCGGCGTGATGGTCAAGGAGATTGTCGACGACGCGCAGGCGCGCTCGGAAATCGACCTGCTCTCCGGCCTCTACAATCGCCGTGGCTTCATCGAACGGGTCATGCCGCTCCTGCACGCCCGCACCACCCAGACGCCGGGAACAGTCATTCTCGCCGACCTCGATCGCTTCAAGTTGGTCAACGACACCTATGGCCACCTCACGGGCGACGAAGTCATTCGCCGATTCGCCCGGGTGCTGATGGACGTGATGCCCAACCGCGCCGTCGCCGGCCGTCTCGGCGGCGAAGAGTTCGCGGTGTTTCTGCCCTGCACGGACCTGTCGGAAGCACGCGTCGTCGCCCATGGCATGCGTGCGGCGATCATGTCCCAGCAAATCGGCGGCCTTCCGGAAGCAGCAAGGGTGACGGCAAGCTTCGGCGTCACGGCCGTCGGCATCGGCGAGGCGCTCGATCCGGTGATACAGCGCGCCGACGAGGCGCTCTATACAGCCAAGGCCAACGGTCGCAACCGTGTCGAATGTGCCGAAGCACCGACCACGGTCGTCAACCCAAGCGTTCCACACTGGATCGGGCGGTCATAGACGACCGGCGTCTAGGCGATGCATTTCTCTCGGAGAAACCGGAGGATGTCTTCGGTGAACTGGTGCGCGTTCTGCAGTATCGAAAAATGGCTGACTTCAGGCTGGATCAACAGGCCGGCCCCCGGAATGTTGTCGGCGATGAACAGCGTGTCGTCCCGTTTGATGGCTTCCTCATGGTCGCCATCCACCACCCAGACAGGGACCCGGATTTTCTGAAGGTCGCCGGCCGTGATGTTCGGCTGCGAAGTCCACATCGCCATCATCTCGTCGAAGAAGCGCTTAAATCCCCCTGGCGTCGACGACAGCAGGGCGTACTCTTCGCCCGTTCGCGCGACATAGGCGTTGAAGACGACGCTCTTGGTAAAATCGTGTGTTCCGGATGGATTGCTGTTTGCCCCGAAGGAAAAGACACCGGCTATGAGATCGGGATGCCGCATCGCCAGCAGGAGCCCGATAATCGCGCCGTCGCTCCAGCCGACGATGACCGCCTTTGGCAACGTCAGGTGAGCCATCAGTGCCATGACATCGCCTGCCATGAGTTCATAGCTCATGCTCCCACCACCTCGGGAGCTGCGTCCGTGCCCCCGGCTGTCCATCACGATGACCTGACAGGTTTTGGCGAGCTCCGTGACCTGAAGCCCCCAATAGTCGGAATTGCCTAGCCCGCCATGTAGCAAAATGACGGGAGCACCCGAACCATACACCGCGTGCCAGATCCTGGCGTCCGCGAGCTCGACAACACCCTCACGTCCGCCAGCCGGAAGCTGCGGAGTGGCGGGCAGGGTTAGCCACCTCGGCTCGCACGCCGACACATTCGACACCTGCGACATGGCTCCCTCCCGTGAATGCTGCTCGGCTCTGCCCCACCCAGACAGCCTAGACTTGCACTATACGCCGATCACACGGCGCTGAAACTCATCCTATCGGGTGAGAGTTTTTGCAGCCTTCGGGCGCACGACCATGGGGCGCATTTGTCCATAAAAAACGCCGCGCACCCGAAGGGGTACGCGGCGCTCCTGTACGTGGCCCGGGTTTTCAGCGAATACGCTTGGCGGCCGGCTCCGGTGTCAGTTCGCCGTTAAGGCGACGGTCGAGGTAGTCCTCGCATTCCGTCATCAGGCCTTCGACCTGGCCGTTGAAGAAGTGGTTGGCGCCGGGCACAGTCTTGTGGGTGATGAGAATGCCCTTCTGCGCCTTCAGCTTCTCGACGAGGCCGTTGACGTCCTTTTCCGGCGCGACCTTGTCGGAATCACCATTGATGATCAGGCCCGAGGACGGGCAGGGCGCGAGGAACGAGAAGTCGTAGATGTTCGGCTGTGGCGCGACGGCCATGAAGCCTTCGATTTCCGGGCGGCGCATCAGGAGCTGCATACCAATCCAGGCACCGAAGGAATAGCCGGCAACCCAGCAGCTCTTCGAATCCGGATGCAGGCTCTGCACCCAGTCGAGCGCGGATGCCGCATCCGAAAGCTCGCCGGCGCCGTGGTCGAATTCGCCCTGGCTGCGACCGATGCCGCGGAAGTTGAACCGGAGCGTGGTGAAGCCGCGCTTCTGGAACATATAGAAGAGCTGGTAGACGATCTGGTTGTTCATCGTGCCGCCGAACTGCGGGTGCGGGTGCAGGATGATGGCGATCGGCGCGCTCTTCTGCTTCGAAGGCTGATAACGGCCTTCGAGGCGGCCGGCGGGTCCGTTGAAGATGATTTCGGGCATTGGCTCTCCGGGAGTGTTCCTGGTTCGAATCTTGGGTTCAGATCGTGATGAGTCTTGACGAAAGCAGTCAGCTTTTCTAAAACCTAGTTTAGAACCGTTCAAAACTTCTGTGCGGGCATTCCGCCTTGTGCTTCGTCTCATAAGGCAAGCGGCGCGGAAAATTCAAGGAAAATGCATCGCCAGAGGTTGCGGGCCTGTGACCTGTTGATCTAGCGAAGGAAATCATGTCGAGTTCGCGCATCTATATGGACTGGAACGCCACGGCGCCGCTTCTGCCCGAAGCGCGCGAGGCTTGCCTGTCGGCGCTCGACCTCCTTGGCAACCCTTCTTCCGTTCACGGAGAGGGCCGCGCGTTGCGCACGTTGATCGAAAACGCCCGTCGCGACGTGGCAGCGCTCTGCGGCGCCAAGCCTGGCAGCGTCATCTTTACCAGCGGCGCCACGGAAGCGGCCAACCTGGTGCTTACGCCCGATTTCCGCATGGGCCGCACGCCGCTGAAGATCGGCCGGCTCTATGCCTCGGCGATCGAGCACCCGGCTGTGCGCGAAGGCGGACGCTTTCCGCGCGAAGCCCTCAGCGAAATCCCGGTGATTTCAGACGGCGTCGTCGATCTCCCGGTGCTGAGGGAGCTGTTATCCGCGCATGATCGCCAGCTCGGCTTGCCGATGGTTGCCGTCATGCTGGTCAACAACGAGACGGGCATCATCCAGCCGATCGCCGAGATCACCGAGATCGTTCGCGCCCATGGCGGCATTCTCGTCGTCGACGCGGTGCAGGCCGCCGGCCGCGTGCCGCTTTCGATTGAAGACCTCGGCGCCGATTTCCTGATCGTCTCCTCGCACAAGATCGGCGGCCCGAAGGGCGCCGGCGCGCTGGTGGCGCGCGGCGAGGTTATGATGCCCGCACCGCTGATCCGCGGCGGCGGACAGGAAAAGGGGCACCGTTCCGGGACTGAAAATCCGGTGGCTATTGCCGGCTTTGCAGCGGCCGCCCGGAAGGTCGGCGAAGATGTCGGCCAACGAATGGGCGTGGTCACCGCGTTGCGCGACAAGCTCGAAGGCGAGATGCTGGCCGCGGCAACCGACGTGGTTATTCACGGCCGCGACGTTTCGCGCGTTGGCAACACGATCTTCTTCACGCTTCCTGGCCTCAAGGCCGAGACCGGGCAGATTGCCTTCGATCTCGAAGGTGTGGCGTTGTCGGCGGGTTCAGCCTGCTCCTCCGGCAAGGTCGGGCAGAGCCACGTGCTGACGGCGATGGGTTACGATCCGCGCCAGGGCGCACTTCGAATCTCGATCGGCGAGGGCACGACACAGGCTGATATCGACCGTTGCGCCGCGGTCTTTGCAAAGGTAGCAGCAAGAAGACGAGCGCCCGGGCAAGCAGCCTGAGCGGAACGACCGGACGAAATTGCGGAAAAGCAATTTTCCGCTTGGCAAACAGGGTGAAAAGCGCCTTTTAGCCATTACATAAGCGGTGTGCCAAGCGCATCGTGTTGACAAGCTGCCGGACCTTGGATCCGGCAAGATTGGAGAACGACATGCCTGCCGTGCAGGAGACCATTGATCAGGTCCGTCAGATCGACGTTGACCAGTACAAATACGGTTTTGAGACGACCATCGAAGTCGAGAAGGCCCCGAAGGGTCTCTCGGAAGACATCATTCGCTTCATCTCCGAGAAGAAAAACGAGCCGGAATGGATGCTGGAATGGCGTCTTGAGGCCTATCGCCGCTGGCTGACGCTCGACGAGCCGACCTGGGCACGCGTCAGCTATCCGAAGATCGACTTCAACGAGATCTACTATTACGCCGCTCCCAAGGGCGTGACGGGCCCGAAGTCGCTCGACGAAGTCGATCCCGAGATCCTCAAGGTCTACGAAAAGCTCGGCATTCCGCTGAAGGAACAGGAAATCCTCGCCGGCGTACAGAAGTCGAAGATCGCCGTCGACGCCGTCTTCGACAGCGTCTCGGTCGTCACCACCTTCAAGGAAGAGTTGAAGAAGGCCGGCGTGATCTTCATGTCGATCTCCGAGGCGATCCGCGAGCACCCTGATCTCGTCAAGAAGTATCTCGGTTCCGTCGTTCCGACGACCGACAACTACTATGCGACGCTGAACTCCGCAGTCTTCACCGACGGCTCCTTCGTCTACGTGCCGAAGGGCGTTCGTTGCCCGATGGAACTGTCTACCTACTTCCGTATCAACGAGAAGAACACCGGCCAGTTCGAGCGCACGCTGATCATCTGCGAAGAGGGCGCCTACGTGTCCTATCTCGAAGGCTGCACCGCACCGCAGCGCGACGAGAACCAGCTTCATGCCGCCGTCGTCGAACTCGTTGCGCTCGATGACGCAGAGATCAAGTACTCGACGGTCCAGAACTGGTATCCGGGCGACAAGGAAGGCAAGGGCGGCATCTACAACTTTGTCACCAAGCGTGGCGATTGCCGTGGCAAGAACTCCAAGATCTCCTGGACGCAGGTCGAAACCGGTTCGGCGATCACCTGGAAGTATCCGTCCTGCATCCTGCGCGGCGACGGTTCGCGCGGCGAGTTCTACTCGATCGCGGTGTCCAACGGTCACCAGCAGATCGACAGTGGCACCAAGATGATCCACCTCGGCAAGAACACGTCGAGCCGCATCGTCTCCAAGGGTATTGCTGCCGGCGTCTCGGAAAACACCTATCGCGGCCAGGTTTCGGCCCACCGCAAGGCCGAGAATGCCCGCAACTTCACCCAGTGCGATTCGCTGCTGATCGGCGACAAGTGCGGCGCGCATACCGTTCCTTACATCGAGGCGAAGAACTCGACGGCACAGTTCGAGCACGAAGCCACGACGTCGAAGATTTCCGAGGACCAGCTGTTCTACTGCCTGCAGCGCGGCATCCCGACCGAAGCGGCGATCGCGCTGATCGTCAACGGCTTCGTCAAGGAAGTCATCCAGGAACTGCCGATGGAATTCGCCGTCGAAGCGCAGAAGCTGATCGGCATCTCGCTTGAAGGCTCGGTGGGCTAAGGCCCTGGACTGAAAATTGAATGGCGCGCACCGAGAGTTTGCGCGCGAACGAACGTTCGTTTCCCAAGAGGACGATAGAAATGCTTGAAATCAAGAACCTGCACGCCCGCATCGCCGAAGACGGCACCGAGATCATCCGTGGCCTGAACCTGACCGTGAAGGCCGGCGAAGTTGCCGCCATCATGGGCCCGAACGGCTCCGGCAAGTCGACGCTCTCCTACATCCTGTCGGGCCGCGAAGATTACGAAGTCACCGAAGGCGACATCCTCTACAACGGCGAAAGCATCCTGGAACTCGACGCGTCCGAGCGTGCGGCCAAGGGCATCTTCCTTGCCTTCCAGTACCCGGTCGAAATCCCGGGCGTTGCCACCATGCAGTTCCTGAAGGTGGCGATGAACGAACAGCGCAAGTATCGCGGTGAAGACGAGCTGACGACGCCGGAATTCATGCGCCGCGTCAAGGAAGCCGCTGCCGAGCTGAAGATCGCACCGGAAATGCTGCGTCGCCCGCTCAACGTCGGCTTCTCCGGCGGTGAGAAGAAGCGCGCCGAAATCCTGCAGATGTCGCTGCTCCAGCCGAAGCTTTGCGTGCTCGACGAAACCGACTCCGGCCTCGACATCGATGCGCTGAAGATCGTCGCCGACGGCGTCAACGCCCTGCGTTCGCCGGATCGCGCCGTCGTCGTCATCACCCACTACCAGCGCCTGCTCGACTACATCGTGCCGGACACCGTACACGTCCTCTACAAGGGCCAGGTGATCAAGTCGGGCGACAAGACGCTGGCGCACGAACTCGAAGCCAACGGCTACGCGGATATCATCGAGGCCGCAGCTTAGAGCCTGTTGAAGGAGTGTTCGAATGAATATGCAACAGGCAATCAAGATGACGGCGGCCGAGACGGCGCTCGTCGACGCCTATACCGCGCAGATCGGCGATCTGCCGGGTGACGGTTCGGTGCTTTCGGTTCGCGACACGCTGGTGCACGAACTGAGGACTGCGGGTCTGCCGACCCGCCGTGTCGAATCCTGGCACTACACCGACCTGCGCACGCTGCTGCGCGCGGTGCCGGCTACCGATCCGACGGCCTTTGCCGATCGCGTCGACGCG
Source organism: Ensifer sp. SL37 (assembly GCF_026672675.1). Lineage (NCBI taxonomy): Bacteria > Pseudomonadati > Pseudomonadota > Alphaproteobacteria > Hyphomicrobiales > Rhizobiaceae > Ensifer > Ensifer sp. SL37. Next base: position 3,531,090 of record NZ_JAPPRN010000006.1, read on the forward strand.
CTGGTTCCGGGCTCGACGGTGTTTTCGGTCCGAAACGGCCAGGCCGAGGTCAAGGGCAACCTTCCCGAGGGCGTGACGGTCCGCTCCTATGTCGACAGCCTGCTCGACGGTTCGGCCACGGCTGGCCTCGCTGTGCTCGGCTTTGACGACGCGATCGGCCGCATCAACGGCGGTCTCGTGCGCGGCGGTCTCGAAATCGCCGTCGGCGATGATGCAACGGTCGAAAATCCGCTGGAAATTCAGCTGGTACAGAGTGTCGGCCAGGCGCATACGCGCTTCCCGGTGACGTTCGGCGCCAACGCCAAGGCAACCGTGATCGAGCGGCATCTGTCGACCAAGGACGGCGAGAGCTTCGTCTCCTCCGTTAGCGACATTACGCTCGCCGACGGTGCCGATATCATCTGGATCATCCTGCAGCAGCAGGGCGCTGCCGATACCCATCTCGGCCAGATCCGCTTCGACCTCGGCAAGAATGCCAAGCTGCATCTCTTCGTGATCAACGCCGGCGGCAAGCTGGTGCGCCAGGAGATCCATGGCAAGACGAGCGGCGAGGGTGCGGATTTCAAACTGCGCGGCATCAACCTGCTCGGCGGCGAGAGCCACACGGACGTGACCTTCACGCTCGGCCACAACGTACCGCACACCACGTCGACGGAGATCATCCGCAACGTCGTGTTCGATCGTGCCAAGGGCGTGTTCCAGGGCAAGATCCTGGTTGCCAAGGACGCGCAGAAGACCGACGCGAAGATGGCATGCAACACGCTGCTTCTGTCCGACGACGCCGATCTCTCGGCGAAGCCTGAGCTGGAGATCTTCGCCGACGACGTGCAGTGCGGCCACGGTGCGACGGTTGCCGATATCGACCACACGCAGCTCTTCTACCTGATGGCGCGCGGTGTTCCGGAAAACAAGGCTCGGGCCATGCTCGTCAATGCCTTTGTTGCCGAGATCGTCGAAGAGCTGGAAGATGACGAGGCGCTGGTCGAGGCGCTGGAAGAGGTCATCTCGACCTGGCTCGACAAGCACGCCTGACGGGCTGTCTGCGTAATTCCTTAAATCGGCGTCGATTTGGGGTAAAATTGCGCAGGACTTCAACATGTTGCAGTGCGCTTAGCGCGTCCTCAGGGACGCGCGGCGACGTGGCGAAATTGGATTGAAGACATGGAACACTCTGTACCGGTGCCCGCCTACGACGTCGAAACGATCCGCAAGGATTTTCCGATCCTGTCGAAAACCGTCTACGGCAAGCCGCTCGTCTATCTCGACAACGGCGCATCGGCACAGAAGCCACAGGTCGTGATCGATGCGATCTCCCATGCCTATTCCAACGAATACGCCAACGTCCATCGCGGCCTGCATTTCCTGTCGAATGCCGCGACGGAAGCCTATGAGGCGGCACGCGAAAAGGTGCGCCGCTTCCTCAATGCCCCGTCGGTCGACAACGTCATCTTCACCAAGTCCTCGACCGAGGCGATCAACACGGTCGCCTATGGCTACGGCATGCCGAAGCTCGGCGAGGGCGACGAGATCGTGCTGTCGATCATGGAGCACCACTCCAACATCGTTCCCTGGCATTTCATCCGCGAACGCCAGGGCGCCAAGCTCGTCTGGATCCCGGTCGATGACGACGGCGCGTTGCACGTCGAAGATTTCGTCAAGTGCCTGACGGACAAGACCAAGCTCATCGCCATCACCCATATGTCGAATGCGCTCGGAACCGTTGTTCCGGTCAAGGAAATCTGCCGCATCGCCCGCGAGCGCGGGATTCCGGTTCTGGTCGATGGCAGCCAGGGCGCCGTGCACATGCCGGTCGATGTCCAGGACATCGACTGCGACTGGTACGTGATGACCGGCCACAAGCTCTACGGCCCCTCCGGTGTCGGTGTGCTCTACGGCAAGACGGACCGGCTGAAGGAGATGCGACCGTTCCTCGGCGGCGGTGAGATGATCGAGGTGGTGACCGAGGATTATGTTACCTACAACGATCCGCCGCACCGGTTCGAGGCCGGCACGCCCCCGATCGTGCAGGCAATCGGCCTTGGCTATGCGCTCGATTACATGGACAAGCTTGGTCGTGCAGCGATCCAGGCGCATGAAGCCGATCTGACGGCCTATGCGCGCGAGCGCCTCTCGTCGGTCAATTCGCTGCGGGTCTTCGGCAACACGCCCGACAAGGGCAGCATTTTCGCCTTCGAGCTTGCCGGCATTCATTCGCATGATGTGTCGATGGTGATCGACCGTGCCGGTGTCGCTGTTCGCGCCGGTACCCATTGCGCCCAGCCGCTCTTGAAACGTTTCGGCGTGACCTCCACATGCCGTGCATCCTTCGGGCTCTACAACACACGGGCCGAGGTCGATGCGCTGGTCGACGCGCTGGAGCATGCACGAAAGTTCTTCGCCTAAGAAGTTTGTAAAAGGTTCAGGGATTTATCCCAATCTGCTGAACCACTAGAGAAAGTCCAGGAGGCCGACATGAGCCTTGATGCAACGGAAGAAAAGGTCGACGTCCGCGAGGGCATCGTGCATTCGGCGATCCCAACCGAAGAGATTGCGCGCCTCAGCGACGACATCATCGCGGCGCTGAAGACCGTCTACGACCCGGAAATCCCGGCCGACATCTTCGAACTCGGTCTCATCTACAAGATCGACATCGAAGACGACCGCATGGTCAAGATCGACATGACGCTGACAGCACCCGGCTGCCCGGTGGCGGGCGAGATGCCGGGCTGGGTCGAGAACGCCGTCGGCGCCGTCGAGGGCGTCTCGGGTGTGGAGGTCAAAATGACCTTCGATCCGCCGTGGACGCCGGACCGCATGTCCGAGGAAGCACAGGTCGCCGTCGGGTGGTACTGAGCCTCGCGTATTGATCCGTTAAGGCACGGATACTACATTTGATTCTGTAAGGCGCCGGGCCTTTACCCCGGTGACGACAAGGAGAATGAGCCCATGCGCTTTGCCGTGATGAGCCTGACCGATGCCGCTGCCGGCCGCGTGCGCGCGATCGTCGAGAATTCCGGCGCCGATGCCAAGGGCATTCGCGTCGGCATCAAGAAGGGTGGCTGCGCCGGCATGGAATATGCCGTCGATCTCGTGACCGAGCCGAACCCCAAGGACGACCTGATCGAGCATCAGGGCGCCAAGGTCTGGATTGCGCCGGAAGCCGTGCTCTATCTGCTCGGCACGCAGATGGATTTCGAAGTGACGACGCTGCGCTCCGGATTCACCTTCCACAATCCCAACCAGACATCCGCCTGCGGATGTGGCGAATCGGTCGAGCTGAAGCCGGCCGATCTGGCCGCACTTGCGGCACAGGGTGACGCCGTAGTGCGCGCCAACTGAGTTTTACCATTCCTTCAATTGAATAGGTCGGCCCGGTTTTCGCCGGGCCTTTTTTCTGCTGAGATACACATCTATGGAATAGGGAGAGGGACATGGCGGCGTTGAACGAAGATCTCGTCTTCAAGGCGCTCTACGAAACGTTTCCCGATCCCGTGATCATCATCGACGCCGAGCGTATCATCCGTTCCGCGAACAATGCAGCACTTCGCCAGTTCGGTTATCCGTCCGCGGAGTTCATCGACAGATCCGTGCGCCTGATCTACGCGACCGATGCGGAATATGCCAAGCGCCTGCAGAACCGGGCGGCGCGCGTGGACGAAACCGCCCCCCGGACTTCGAACTATCTTTATATCAGGCGTGACGGCTCGACATTTTCCGGGCATCTGCGCACCACGCCCCTGATCAACGACCAAGGCGAAGAACTGGCGCTTATCGGTATCATCAGAGACGTTTCGGACCTGACCGAAGCGGTGAGCGAACGGCAGAAGGCTTCCGAGATGCTGAATGCGGCCCTCGAAGCAATGCCTGAAGGCTTTGCCATCTTCGACAGGGAGGAACGGCTGGTCGTCTATAACAGGGCCTATCAGGCGATCTGCGGGCCGGCCGGTCCGGCACTCAAGCCCGGCATCACCGCCGAGGAAATCCTGCTCTTGGCGCGCCAGGGCGGTCACTACCCGGACGCCTTGCCGGGGACGCGCGAAGGCAACGAATGGATCGCCTCGCGTCTGCGCGATTTCCGCTATCCGGACGGAAAGCCGAAGATCCACCGCTATGCCGACGACCGCTGGCTGAGGGTGGAGAACATCAAGGCCAAGGATGGCAACACGGTCGTCGCGCGTGTCGATGTCACGGATCTGAAGCGCGCCGAGCTCGCGCTCGAGCGGCAACGGCAGGAACTTGAACACAAGAACGAGGCGCTCGATCAGTTCACCGCCACCGTTTCCCACGATCTCAAGGCGCCGCTTCGGCACATCTCGATGTTCTCCGAGATGATCGAAGACGACCTCAAGGCAGGCAATCAGGCCGAACTTGCGGAAAATGCCCGGCACCTGCGCGACAGCGTCCGCCGCATGAACCGCGTGGTCGACAGCCTGCTCGACTATGCGCAGATCGCGCATCGCATCACCGACTGGACCCAGGTGCGGCTGAGCGACGTCGTCTCGGAGACGCTGACGATTCTCGCCGGTGACGCGAACGACGCAAACGCAACCTTCCAGGTAGGCCCACTGCCGGAACTGGAAGGGGATCCCGAGCTGCTGCGCCGCCTGGTCCAGAACCTCGTCGGCAATGCGATCAAGTACCGGCACGCCGACCGCCCCCCGGTCATCCGCATCCACGGCAGCGTTTTGCACCAAACGGTGGAGCTGGTCGTAGAGGACAACGGCATCGGCATCGATCCGCGGTTTGCGACGCGCATCTTCGAAGTGTTCCAGCGGCTGCACAAGGATGAGACGGTCTATGGCGGCACGGGAATCGGCTTGTCGCTCGCCAAACGCATCGCCGAAAGCCATGGCGGTTCGATCTGCCTTGACACGAGCTTCCGAGAAGGCGCACGTTTCATCGTGTTGCTTCCGAGGTGGCTGAGGAAGGCGAAGTAGGGCGGAACAAGGTGACCTCGACGCCAAAGCGATTGCTCTTGGTGGAAGACGACGCGCACGATGCGCGTTTCGTGATGCGCGCCTTTGCCCAGATCGACAAATCGATCGAACTCGTCCTGGTGACCGACGCGGACGAGGCCGTGGAACAGCTCTCCAGCGGGCACTTCGACTACGTGCTGATGGATATCAAGCTGCCCGGCAGCGATGGGATCGAGCTCCTAAGGCGCGTTCGCAAGAGCCGTGCCACTGCGCTCATCCCGATCATCGTGCTGACGTCCTCGATCAATCCGGCCGACGTGCTTCACTGCTACGGTGCCGGCGCCAATGCCTATGCGGCAAAGCCGTCTTCGGTCATCGAATATCGTCGCTTCGCCGAAGCGTTCATTCGCTTCTGGGTCGAAAGCACAATCCTGCCACCGGGCATGAGCGCGCGCCGATAGGCCAGCTGTCTTCACGCGATCGGTATTACACGCCACTTTTTTTGGGGAATGGGGTCGAGCGCACAGGCGCGCATCCGTCCGGGCGTGGCCACGCCGGAGAAAACAACCGGCGGAGCATTGCTGCTCCGCCGGTCGATGTCGTTACTCTGCGGCTTCCGCGTAGCTTTCGAGCGGCGGGCAGGTGCAGACGAGGTTGCGGTCACCGAAGACGTTGTCGACACGATTGACCGGCGACCAGTACTTGTCGACCCGGAAGGCGCCCGGCGGGTAGCAGGCCTGCTCGCGCGAATAGGGGCGATCCCATTCGCCGACCAGGTCTTCGACCGTGTGCGGAGCGTTCTTCAGCGGGTTATTGGTCTTGTCCATGCGACCTTCCTCGATCGCACGGGCTTCCTCGCGGATGGCAAGCATTGCCTCGCAGAATCGGTCGATCTCGGCCTTGGTTTCCGATTCGGTCGGCTCGATCATCAGAGTTCCGGCAACCGGCCAGCTCATGGTCGGGGCGTGAAAACCGCAGTCGATCAGGCGCTTGGCGACGTCGTCAACGGTCACGCCGGCGCTTTCGACCAGCGGACGGGTGTCGATGATGCACTCATGCGCGACACGGCCTTTCGATGACTTGTAGAGCACCTCGTAGGCGCCCTTGAGCCTTGCTGCAATGTAGTTGGCGTTGAGGATCGCCACCTTCGTCGCCTGGGTCAGACCTTCGCCACCCATCATCAGGCAGTAGCTCCAGGAGATCGGCAGGATCGAGGCCGAACCGAAGGGAGCAGCCGAAACCGCGCCGTCCTGGCCGTCCGTTTCCGGGTGGCCGGGCAGGTAGGGCGCCAAATGCGCCTTGACGCCGATCGGGCCCATGCCGGGACCGCCGCCGCCGTGCGGAATGCAGAAGGTCTTGTGCAGGTTGAGATGGCTGACGTCGGAACCGATGTCGCCGGGGCGGGCAAGGCCGACCATGGCGTTCATGTTGGCGCCGTCCATGTAGACCTGGCCGCCGTGCTTGTGCACGATTTCGCAGACCTCGCGCACATTCTCCTCGAACACACCGTGCGTCGAAGGATAGGTGATCATGCAGCACGAGAGATTTTCGGCATACTGCTCGGCTTTCGCACGGAAATCTTCCATGTCGATGTCGCCGTTTTCGCTGACCTTGATGACGACCACCTTCATGCCGGCCATCTGGGCCGACGCAGGGTTGGTGCCGTGCGCCGAGGTCGGGATCAGGCAGACGTCGCGATGGGCGTTGCCCTGCGCAAGGTGGTATGCACGGATCGTCAGGAGACCGGCATATTCGCCCTGTGCACCGGAGTTCGGCTGCATGGAGATCGCGTCATAGCCGGTGACGGCGCAGAGCTTCTCCGACAGGTCCTCGATCATGTGCTGGTAGCCAGCCGCCTGATCCTTCGGCACGAAGGGATGGATCTCCGAGAATTCCGGCCAGGTGATCGGCAGCATCTCGGCGGTCGCGTTCAGCTTCATCGTGCACGAGCCGAGCGGGATCATCGCCCGATCGAGCGCCAGGTCGCGGTCCGACAGACGGCGGATGTAGCGCGTCATCTCGCTTTCGGCGCGGTTCATGTGGAAGATCGGGTGCATCAGGTATTCGCTGGTGCGCAGCAGCGGCTGCGGCAGGCGGTAACCCGGCTCGAACTCTTCCACCTTGAAGTCGCCGCCGAAGGCGCGCCAGACAGCTTCGAGCGTGACGGGGCGCGAGCGCTCGTCGAGGCTGATGCCGATCTTGGTCTCGCCGATCTTGCGCAGGTTCACTTCCTCGGCGACTGCGGTCTTGAGGATGATGCCCTGCAGCTTGCCGACTTCGACGGTGATCGTGTCGAAAAACACATCGGGCTCGACCGTGTAGCCGAGCTTTTCGAGGCCCATGGCGAGACGAACGGTCTTCTGGTGAACGCTCTGGGCGATCGCCTTGATGCCCTTCGGGCCATGGAAGACGGCATACATCGAGGCCATGACGGCGAGCAGCACCTGCGCGGTGCAGATGTTCGACGTCGCCTTTTCGCGGCGGATGTGCTGTTCGCGGGTCTGCAGCGACAGGCGATAGGCGCGGTTGCCGCGCGCGTCGACCGAGACGCCGACGAGACGGCCGGGCATCGAGCGCTTGTGTGCATCCTTGACGGCCATATAGGCCGCATGCGGACCCCCATAGCCGACCGGAACGCCGAAGCGCTGGGTGCAGCCGATGGCGATATCGGCGCCCATTTCGCCAGGCGACTTCAGAAGCGCCAGCGCCAGCGGATCGGCGGCAACGGTCGCGATCGCGCCGGTCTGGTGCAGGCGGGCAATCAGGCCGGTGAAGTCGTTCACATGGCCGTAGGTGCCCGGATACTGGAAGATCGCGCCGAAGACGTCGACCGGATCGAGATCGGCGAAGGGATTGCCGATGACGATCTGCCAGCCGAGCGGCTCGGCGCGGGTCTTCAGAAGCGCGATCGTCTGCGGATGGCAATTTTCGTCGACGAAGAAGGACTTGGCCTTCGACTTCGAAACGCGCTCGGCCATCGCCATCGCTTCAGCGGCTGCGGTCGCTTCATCGAGAAGCGACGCGTTGGCAACGTCGAGGCCAGTCAGGTCGCAGACCATGGTCTGGTAGTTGAGCAGCGCTTCGAGGCGGCCCTGGCTGATTTCCGGCTGGTAGGGCGTATAGGCCGTGTACCAGGCCGGGTTTTCCAGGATGTTGCGCTGGATGACCGGCGGCGTGATCGTGCCGTAGTAGCCCTGGCCGATCAGCGACACGAGCTTCTGGTTGCGGTTGGCCGTTTCGCGCATCTTGTCGAGCGCCTCGCGCTCGGTCATCGGCGCGCCCCAGGCAAGCGGCGTTTTCTGGCGGATCGACGGCGGCACGGTGTCGTCGATCAGCGCATCGAGCGTCGGGTAACCGACGACCTTCAGCATCTCGTCCATTTCGGCCGGCGACGGACCGATATGACGCCGATTGGCGAAGTCATACGGCTTGTAGTCCGTAAACGTGAAATCCTTGGGCATGCTCATCAGGCGACGAGCTCCTTGTAGGCCGCTTCCTCAAGGAGGGCATCGGCATCGCTGGGGTTGGCAAGCTTCAGCTTGAAGAACCAGGCAGCACCCTGCGGGTCGCTGTTGACGAGCGACGGGTCGTCGACGATCGCCTGGTTCACTTCGACGATTTCGCCGTCAAGCGGACAATAGACGTCGGAAGCTGCCTTGACGGATTCGACGGTGGCGGCGCTATCGCCCTTGGCAAAGTTCGAGCCGGTTTCCGGCAGTTCAACGAAGACGAGATCGCCGAGCTGGCCGGCGGCATGCTCGGTGATCCCGACGGTTGCGACACCAGCTTCGATTTTCAGCCACTCGTGTTCCTCAGTGAACTTCAACATGTGCGCTCTCTCCTGATCAGCGTTTGTAGGTTTGTTTGACGAAGGGAAGGGCGGCGACCGCCACCGGCAGGTACTTGCCGCGCACTTCCGCAAAAAGGGTGGTGCCGTTCTCGATATGGCCGGCATCGACATAGCCCATGGCGACCGGGCCATCGACCGAGGGGCCGAAGCCACCCGAGGTCACCTGGCCGACCGGGGTCTTGCCCTCGGCATCGGCAAAGAGGTTAGCGCCGCCGCGAACCGGCGCGCGTCCCTCGGGCTTCAGGCCGACGCGGCGGCGCGACGCGCCAGTGGCGAACTGGCCGAGGATACGATCGGCACCGGGGAAACCACCTTCGCGGGCGCCACCGGCGCGGCGCGCCTTCTGCAGTGCCCATTCGAGCGCCCCTTCGACCGGGGTCGTGGTGGTGTCGATGTCGTTGCCATAGAGACAAAGACCGGCTTCAAGGCGCAGCGAATCGCGGGCGCCAAGGCCGATCGGCTTCACATCGGGATGTTCGAGCAGGCGCTGGGTAACATCGACGGCGGAGGCAACGGGAATGGAGATCTCGAAACCGTCTTCGCCGGTATAGCCCGAGCGGGAAATGATGCAGGTGACGTCATGCAGGTCGGCTTCGGCGACGTCCATGAAGCGCATGGCGGAGACATCAGCCCAGAGTTCTCCGAGCACGGCTTCGGCGTGCGGGCCCTGAAGCGCGATCAGCGCGCGATCGTCGAGCATCGTCACGTCGCAGGTATCGGAGAGACCGGCCTTCAGGAGCTCGAAGTCGGCGTCCTTGCAGGCGGCGTTGACGACGAGGAAGAGATGGTCGCCGCGGTTGGTGATCATCAGGTCGTCGAGGATGCCGCCTTCGGCATTGGTGAAGAGGCCATAACGCTGGCGGCCCTCGGCAAGGCCGAGCACATCGACCGGCACCAGCTTTTCGAGCGCCAGGGCCGCGTCCTCGATCTTGCCGGACTTCGGCCGAACGATGACCTGGCCCATATGCGATACATCGAAGAGACCGGCAGCAACACGGGTGTGCTGGTGTTCCTTCATCACGCCATCGGGGTACTGCACCGGCATGTCGTAACCGGCAAAGGGTACCATGCGCGCGCCCAGCGAAAGGTGCAGCGCATGCAGCGGCGTCTGTTTCAAATGAGGATTGTTTTCCAAATCCGGCCTCCAGGTCTGGCGCTCCCGCGCCGGCTCACACTTCCGGCGTCAATCGCCGTCGATTCGAGCCCCCTCTGTCCCTTTGCCTGAGATTGTTATCCCTTCGGCGAGCGTAAAAACGCTTCTCTCCAGAGTCCTACCGGCACCTTGCTGGTCCTTTGGCCTGAGAGTTTCCGGGGCGGTTGCTCCTTCGGCACCGGAGCGAACCGGCTTCTCCCAACAAGATCGTCTCCAGATAACGGCGAAGGCCAGAGCTTGGCAAGGGGGCGGTGTCGCGCTGAAACACATTTTTGTCGCATGACCAAAAGACGCAGCCGGGCAGGGTGCGGCAATTCTGCCTTTGCATTCTTCTCCGGTTGAGGATAACCCAAGACAGATACCGGGGATAACCATGACAGGGCGCTACGGAAAATTCGGGATAGCAGTGCGGCTGATCGCCGTCTTTGCGCTCGTTTTCCTGACCTTTGCCCACAAGCCGCTCAGCGCCAAGACGCTCAGCCCGGGCGAAATTTCCGCCTATCAATTGCCTGACGGAACGATCGCCGAAATCTGCTTCGGCATGGATGGCGTCGACCATGAAAGCGGTAAGGGCCAGGCGATGGCCCCGGTCTGCGAGGCCTGCCGTCTTTCGGGCTCTATCCTGCTGCCGGCTCCGCCAACCGAGAACGTTCGCGCCGAAACGGGCGCCTGGCAGGTTTCGACAGCTGTCGCTGAATACGCGACGCCCCATCAGCATCTGCGGTTGCTGCCGCCTTCGCGCGGGCCTCCGGCGCGTTCGTAATTCTCCTCTCGCATCCCAATACAATTTGCCGCGTTCAAGCGGCTTGGACCACCGGACATCGGGCAAAGCCCGGCGCGTGGTCAGGAGATTACGACATGACAAAGACCAGGATCGTTTCGCTTTCGCTCGGCCTTACCCTTGCCGCAAGCGGCATCGCCCACGCCCATGCCACCTTCGAGAAAGACACGGCGCCGGTGGAAACCACCTTCAAGGCGGTGCTGCAGGTTCCGCATGGCTGCGACGGCAAGCCGACGACGGAAGTACAGATCAAGCTGCCGGAAGGCTTCGTCTTCGCCCAACCGCAGCCGAAGCCCGGCTGGGAAATCGAGATCATCAAGGGCGATTACCAGAAGACCTATGACAATCACGGCAAGAAGGTCTCGTCCGGCCCACTGGAGATCCGGTGGAAGGGCGGCAATCTTCCCAACGAATACTACGACACCTTTGTCGTGCGCGGTAAAGTCTCGGGCTTCGACAAGGAGACTGTGCTGGCCTTCCCGACCACGCAGCTTTGCGGCACCGAAGGCAAGGTCGTCTGGGACCAGGTGGCTGCCGAGGGCCAGAACGCACATGACCTGAAAAGCCCGGCACCGACCGTAACGGTGACGATGGCCGATGCCGCCGATCCGCACGCCGGCCATGGCGGACATATGGCTGCGGCCGGCGGCTCGGCGAAGGTCGGCGATCTCGATATCTCCGGTGGCTCGGTGAAGGCCATGCTGCCGGGCGCCAAGGTCGGCGGCGGCTTCCTGACGATCAAGAACGGTGGGGCAGGTGAAGACCGGCTCGTTGCTGTCGAGAGCCCTGCGGCCGCGCGTGTCGAGATCCACGAGATGAAGATGGAAAACGACGTGATGCGGATGCGCAAGCTCGACGACGGCGTGGCATTGCCGGCCGGCGAAACGGTGGAGCTCAAGGCCGGCGGCCTGCATCTGATGTTCATGGACGTGAAGACGCCCTTCAAGGAAGGCGATACGGTTCCCGTCACGCTCGTCTTCGAAAAGGCCGGCAAGGTCGATGCGACGTTCCCGGTCGGCTCGGCCAAGGGCGGTGAGGCAGCCGGCGGCCAAAAGCATCATTGACCCGAGAAATCGCGATACCGCCTCAGGCGGCGTCGCTTTCATCCTCCTGGCCGGCGGGTTCATCCTGCCGGCCTTCGTTTTCCTGCTTCTCGGAACCGCCGTCGTCATCGCGCATGAATTCGAGATACCGGCGCAGGGCTTCGGCTTCCGAGCGCTCCGGCAGACGGCCGTCGGCCGTGGCCAGCATGAAGGAGAGGGGCAGGGCGCCTTTGGTCTTCGGGATCGAGACCGGCGTCAACTTGGGCTCTTCGGTGCGCCGCGCCGAGAGCAACGTGATCGCTTCATCGGTCGGACCGTCGCCACGCACACGTGCAGACGGCTTCAGCGCTTCTGCCGCATAAGCCGCCGTCGTTGCGGATACTGTGACGACCTGTGTCACGTTTTCTCTGCCTTCCCGTTAGCAATCCATTCTTGTCGCTCAGTTTCACCTGAAGGCGGGTAAAAACTGGTGGTTGCATTTTAGGAAAACTCTAACGATGGTCACCGCGACCGGTGCGAAGCGGGCCGAAACACCACTAATACTTGCGCGATCACTAAAGTTAAAACACACTCGTTCTAATAGAAACGGGGAGGCTGTCATGACTGAGCGAAGCATGCTGGAATTCAGGGTGCGGGCCCTTTATCTCGCCCGCGATGTCAACGACCTCGACACCATGATGGCGCAACTTGATCCGGACTTCAGCTTCCGCATCGTGGGAAGCGGCAGGCTCGGCACGTTGGCACTGGCCGTCAACACGCCGGAAACAGTGCGCGACAGTTTCTCGACGCTCGTCAAGAACTGGGACCTGAGCGAGATGGAGATGGTCGGCTGCTATGCCGATGGCGATACCGTCATCGTCCACCGCGCCGGCTTTGTTCGCTTCATCCCGTCGCAGACCCGCGAGCGAACCGAAATCATCGACAAGTTCACGTTCCGGGACGATCGGATCGTCGACCTTACGGAGTTCGTCGATACCCTGTTTGTCGCCGAAACGATCGGGCTGCTGAACGAGCCGGCCGTTGCCTAATCCTCCTCGGCGCTCGACAAGATGAGCTTTTGAACCGCCGGCTCCTGGGAGCGAATGGCGTTCATCAACACCGCTAGGCGACCCCGTAGGCTGTGGACCTGGTCGAGCAGTTGCATGGCCACGTCGACGCCGTTGTCATTGACCCCCATGGGGCCCGTCAGATCCTGGATCAGACGCGCGCGCGCAAGGTCGGCATCCTCGAACAGCCAGCCGGCGTCAGCCTCCTGGGGCATCAGCCAGCGCTGCTCGACCCAGATGCGCAGAACCTTGACCTCGATATCGAGATGTTCGCAAAATTCACGGTCGTTCATAGGTCATCCTCCCATGCCCTTGCGCGGATCTTCCGTCTTGCCGGCGGCCCAGCCTTCGACGAAGGCGGAAAGCGCCGGGTCGGGGGCCTGCGGCAGCACGATCTTCAGGCTGACATAGGCATCGCCATGGCCACCGCCCGGCTTGTGCAGTCCCTTGCCCTTCAGCCGCAGCGTCTTGCCCGTGTTGGTGTGCGGAGCGATCGAAACGTTCACGGCACCATCGATCGTCGGAACGCGGATCTTGCCGCCGAGCACGGCCTCGCTCAGCGATATCGGCACCTCGTAGCGCACGTCGTCACCATCCGTGGCAAAGAGCGGATGCGGGCGGACGCGAATGTCGATCAGCGCGTCGCCAGCCGGTGCGCCGTCGCGACCCGGTTCTCCCTTGCCGCGCAGCCTCAGCGTCTGGCCATCGCGCGTGCCGGGCGGAATGGTCAGGTCGAGCGCCGGTCCGCCGCCGGGCAGGGTGATCTGGGTCTTGGTGCCATTGGCCGCGTCGAGAAATGCGATCTCCATCGAGAAATGGGTATCGCGACCGCGCTGGCGCTGCTGCTGCCCGCCCGCGCGCCGTGAAAAGAAGCTCGAAAAGATATCGTCCGCTTCGGCGAAATCAGAAAAGCCATGCGCGCTTTCGTAACGTGCCCCCGCATCGCCTGATTGGGCATAGTCGCGGTAGTAGTGCCGGGGCGGCGTTTCCGCTCCGGTCTCGTCGATCTCTCCGCGATCGTATTTTCCGCGTTTGTCTTCGTCTCCAAGCAAGGAATAGGCCGCTGAAACCGCCTTGAAGCGGTCCTCCGCGCCCTTGTCTCCCGGATTGAGATCCGGGTGCAGCTTCTTGGCAAGCTTGCGATAGGCGCTCTGGATGTCCTTTTGCGTCGCGTCGCGGCTGACACCGAGCGTTTCGTATGGGCTCGTCATGCGATCTCCTTTGGGCGAGCGCGGATCGACCACGGTCCCCGAGCCTTGCCGGGCCGGCGCGTGCGTCTTCAATCGCTCGCCTAAAAGCATAGAGCAGATTTGCGCCCGCGACAGGGGCGAGACGCCGCGCGAACTCCACCATTTCGCGAATGAGAGCGGTCTGCTACAATCCGCCGCGCAAATGCACGCTTAAGGGGCGTAGCGCCCCGAAGCTTCGGGAGGTCGAAATGTCCGTCCGCCTGCAACTCGCGATCATGGTCGGCCTGATGATCAACGCCATCCTGTTCGCCATCGGGATCCTGATCGTTCTGTCGGTACCGGCCCTCACAGCCAACGCCAAATATGCGATCCCGATCGTGGTCGTCAGCTGTTTCCTCGTCACGCCGTTCATCGCCTGGATCATGGCGCCGCGACTTCGGCTGCAGTACTGGAGAGAGCGCGAACAGACCAACCGGCAGCGCCCGATCTAGGCGACCTATTCATCCATTGTTGACCGTGTCCGGATTGCCGCCCCATAGCGGGCGGCAATCGTTGAAGATTACATCTTCAACGATCATAGATTTTGTTATACCACCATTTTAGTACTTGTTTTCTAACCGGCTCCGCCTCAGATTCTCCCAAGTCTCAAGGACATAGCCGGCATGCGGGCCAGAAGGGGACTTCATGAGAACGATCGTATTGTTGCTTGCGCTCACCACGCTGGCCGCCTGTTCACAAACCTACAATGGTCCGCCGCGGGTCGTCGGCGGCGATGGCGACTACTACCAGGGCATCGTCGCGCCGCGGTAAGTGCCGGCGTCAGAATCGGTCATCGGGCGATCGCTCAGGCGGGGCATGCGGGTCAGGTCTCGTCCTTGAGTGCGTGCCGGGCTGGGGCTGATCAAGTCCGATCGTCTTTCCACGTCCAGCTGCCATCCTCCCGGCAATCCAGGAAGGCGCCGTAAAGGTCGCGTGTATCGCCTTCCTCGCCGTTGTTGATGCAGGTGATCGAACTCTGGCGGAGAAGGCCCAGGGTGTTGCGCAAGGCCTCACGACCAAGCGTTGCCTCAATCCGGTCGAGAAACACATACCGTGGCGTGGCGAGAAGCACCTTGGCGAGGGCCAGGAGCTGCTGGTCGCCCAAGGACATATCCCGATCCTGTTCCTTCTCCAGCCCCTCGGCGTCATCGGCGAGCCCACCGAGACCGAGGCTGCGCAAGACATTGAGCACCTGGCTATCGGAGATGCCTTCGGAACTTCCAGGCGGCAGAAGATATTGCCGAAGAGAACCCGGCAGCAGATAGGGTCGTTGCGGCAGAAACATCAGACTTTCCGGGCGCTCGATCCGCCCGGTGCCGGCGGTCGGAATTCCCGCGGTGGCCCGGAAGAGGGCAGCCCCCGCGGCCGCATGCGGCCCTGAGATCAGCACAGGCGTTCCCATTGGGATCGACAGCGACAGATCGCGAAGCAATGGGTGGGTGACTGCCGATCCCAGCGTTACCTGGTCAAAGGCCAGATCGCCGTCTTGCTTCACCAGTTCGATGCTCGAGACGCTGCTTTTTCGGCTTTCCTCGATCGCCTCCAGCAAGGCGCTCAGTCGAGAAACGACGACGGCGAAATTCGAGATCGAGTTGAACTGCCTGACGATCAGCGAGAATGCGCCGACAAGCATGGCAAAGGCTGCACCTGATTGGGTAATCACCCCAAACTCGATTTCGCCGCGCATGAAAGCCGGAGCGATGATCAAATCCGGGATGATCTGGATCATCCAGTTGTAGCCGCTGGTAAAAAAGGCCAGGTTGCGATTGACCGCGGTAATCGTCAGGATGTTGACGACCAAGGCATCGAGGCGATCTAGCAATCGCGTCTTCTGCTGCCCCTCGACGCTGGTCACCATCACCGCTTCTGCGTTTTCGCGCAGGTGCATGAGGCTCGACCTCAAGTTCGCCTCCCTGTCGAGCCGCTCATAGTTCAGGCCGATCAGCGGCCGACCGAGCACGATCGTCATATACGAGCCGCAGGCGGCATAGAAAACAGCGACGACAAACAGCAGCGGGCTGATCGACCAGAGCACGCCTGAGAACGTCACCACCGTCAGCGTGCTGCTGAACAGCATGATGATGTAGGAAAGCGTGGTGACGGTGAACGCCTGGATGTCCTCCGATATCCGCTGGTCCGGATTGCTTAGCGTCCCCGAGACTTCCACGCGATAATAGGTCTCCTCCTCCAAATAGAGATCGACGGCGCGTCTCGTCATGAATTCACGCCACAGCAGCGCCAGCCGTTCTTCGACAAAACGTGCGATAACACCGGTGACGGTGAGAACGGCAAAGACGCAGACGTAGAAAACCGCTTGCCGAATGAACTCGTTCATCTGGCGCTCGGCGATCGCCGTCATGAAGTTTCGGCCGACGTAGTTGTTGACGACGTTGAGGCCGTTCAGACCGAAAAGCAGCGCAATAAGCCCGGCAAACATCAACTTGGCACGGCCTCCGACCTCGGAGGTCAGCAGCATCCGGACAGCCCGTGCGAAGCGAAGTGCGGTTGTTCTGATCGGCACTGGCTGGCTGTCCATCAGAGTACCTTTGTTGCTTTGGCCGTCAGAGCCAGCCGCCGGAGAAGCCTGCCCGTCGCAATCCCACCACCATCGGCTCGCAGCGGCGCATGATGTTCCACAGCAGGCCGGTCCTGTAGTTCTCGATCATCAGCACCACGGGGCCCTGGTCGATGCCGAAATGATAGGGGCTGACCCACCAGCCGGATTCGGTTCCTTCCGCCGGAAAGCTGCGGTTGAAGGAGGGCCTGAAGCCGTAAAGCCTGGTCATGCCGAGATTCATACGGGCACAATTCCAGACCGTCGGAATGACGATTTCCGGCGCGAAGGGCAGGGAGGCGACGACTGCCCAGGGCGACACGGTCCCATCGTCAGGACCGAAGGGGGCGCCGCGGGCGATGTAGTCGAAGAACTCCCGCTCGACACCGTTCACCGTGCGCTTGGTCCAGCCGGGACCGTCGCTTGCGGTGAAGCCCCAGCAATGCTCGCCGTAGCCGACGAAATTCAGCGGGTTGCGGATGGCATATTCCTGCTGGACGAAGGTCGCGTGGCGACTGTTCTGGAAATAGTCGCTGTTGTGCTCGCGCATGAATTCGTCGCGGATGCCGCGGAAATCGACCCACATATGCGAGAGTTGGTGGGTGAAGAGCGGTCCCGAATAGAGCAATTCGCGCCCGTAAAGGTTCCGCCAGTCGTAGCTTGCGGTGTAGGCCGCATAGGCTTCCGGCGGGAGCGGGTGGGTCGGTGAGCCGAGGCCGAGGATGTAGAGGAGCAGGCCCTCGTCGTAGCCACGCCAGCGATAGGGGATGAAGCCGCTTTCCGGCCGCCAGCCGTGGGTGAGCGTCAGCCCGTGATCGCAGGCCCAGTTCCAGTCGGCCCGTTCATAGAGCGCGTTTGCCACCCTGCGGATTTCGACTTCTTCGGCGCCATCGCCGTCGAAATAGGCGGCCACCGTCAGAGCACCCGCGAAAAGAAAGGCGGAGTCGATCGTCGAAAGCTCGCACTCCCAAACGCGCCTGCCGGTTTCGATATCGAGGAAGTGGTAGAAGAAGCCCTTGTAGCCGGAGGCGTCGGGTTCCGGTCCCTGCGGGCACTCCAGGAGAAACTGCAAGCGCCGACGCGCGATCTTTGCGGCAAACTTGCGGATGACGATGCCGCGCTCGACCAACACCGGGATCGTCGCGAGCGCCATGCCGACCGCGGCGATGCTTGCGGGCGCGTCTTCCTGCGTCTTGTCACGGACCAGGCCGTTGTCCGGGTTGGTGCAGTGGAGATAGTAGAGCAGCGTCGTGAACTGCAACCGGGCAAGATCCTGCTCGGTCGGCATGCGGTTCAGTTCGGGATCTGTCGACAGCAATTCCGACATGGCAGCCAGCCGCAATGACGATGAGGGTTCGTTCGTGTCGTGTGCGCGAGACGCTCCTTGCGGAGCGGCTCGCAAGCTCAGGCAAGCCGGGCAGGGTGATCGTCAATCCAGCCGTGCGCGGGCCTTAGACGTTGTCCCCTTCGGTCGATGTCCCAGCCTTGGCAGGCTGCACCCCGTTAACGCCCCATTTCCAGCCGCTGATCGAGGGCATGTCGTCGCCATGCTTCTCGATATACTCCCGATGCTCGATCAGCTTGGCCTGGATCGCCTGCTTGAAGTAGGCCGCCCGCGCGCCGAGCTGCGGCAGGCGATCGATGGCATCGCCGGCCAGGTGGAAGCGGTCGAGTTCGTTCAGCACCACCATGTCGAACGGTGTCGTGGTCGTGCCTTCTTCCTTGTAGCCGCGAACATGCAGGTTGCCGTGATTGGTGCGGCGATAGGTGAGGCGATGGATCAGCCACGGGTAGCCGTGGAAGGCAAAGATGATCGGCTTGTCCCTGGTGAAGATGCCATCAAAGTCGCTGTCCGAAAGGCCATGCGGATGTTCTTCCGCCGGTTGCAGTTTCATCAGGTTGACGACGTTGACGACCCGGACCTTCACTTCAGGCAGATGCTCGCGCAGCAGCTGGACGGCGGCGAGGGTTTCCAGCGTCGGAGTGTCGCCGCAGCAGGCCATGACGACGTCCGGCTCACTGTTGGCGTCGTTGCTGGCCCAGTCCCAGATGCTCACACCCATGCTGCAATGGCGCACGGCTTGTTCCATCGTCAGCCATTGTGGGCCCGGCTGCTTGCCGGCGACGACGACGTTGACGTAGTTGCGGCTGCGCAGGCAATGGTCGGTGACCGACAGCAGCGTATTGGCATCCGGCGGCAGGTAGACGCGGACGACCTCAGCCTTCTTGTTGACGACATGATCAATGAAGCCCGGATCCTGATGGCTGAAGCCGTTGTGATCCTGCCGCCAGACATGGGAGCTCAGGAAATAATTGAGCGACGCGACCGGCCGGCGCCAGGGGATCTCGTTGCAGACCTTCAGCCACTTGGCGTGCTGGTTGAACATGGAATCGATGATGTGGATGAAGGCTTCGTAGCAGGAGAAGAAGCCGTGGCGCCCGGTCAAGAGATAGCCTTCAAGCCAACCCTGGCATTGATGCTCGCTCAAGACCTCCATGATGCGGCCATCCGGTGAGAGGTGATCGTCCTCCGGATAGATCTCGGCCATGTAGCAGCGCTCGGTGACCTCGAGCACATCCTGCCATCGGTTGGAGTTGTTTTCGTCCGGGCTGAACAGCCGGAAGTTCTTCGCATCCATGTTGTTCTTCATCACGTCGCGCAGGAACTTGCCCATCACGCGCGCCGCTTCCACGGTCGTGGCGCCGGGGCTCGGAACGTCGACGGCGTAGTCCCGGAAGCCCGGCATTTTCAGGTCGCGCAACAGCAGGCCGCCGTTTGCATGCGGATTGTCGCTCATGCGGCGATGTCCGGATGGGGCGAGCGCCGCGATCTCGGGCTTCAGCCGGCCCTCGTCACTGAAGAGTTCTTCCGGGCGATAGCTCTTCATCCATTGTTCGAGGATGCGGATGTGCTCGGGCTTGTCCATCTCGCCCATCGGCACCTGGTGCGCGCGCCAGTAGTCCTCGCATTTCTTGCCGTCGATTTCCGGCGGGCAGGTCCAGCCCTTTGGCGTGCGGAAGATGATCATCGGCCAGGCCGGGCGCTTCAGATTGCCCCTGATGCGGGCATCGTCCCAAATCTGCCGGATTTCGGCCGTCGCCGTATCGAGCACGTCTGCCAGTTGCTGGTGGACCTTTGCCGGATCATGCCCTTCGACGAAATAGGGTTTGTAGCCCATGCCCTCGAAGAACTTCTTCAACTCGTCGTGCGGAATGCGGGCGAGGAAGCAGGGATTGGCGATCTTGTAGCCGTTCAGGTGCAGGATCGGCAGAACACAGCCGTCGCGGGCAGGGTTGAGGAACTTGTTGCTCTGCCAGCCCGTCGCAAGCGGCCCGGTCTCGGCCTCGCCATCGCCGACGATGCAAGCAACGACCAGATTGGGATTGTCGAAGGCGGCGCCATAGGCGTGGCTGAGCGCATAACCAAGCTCGCCGCCCTCATGGATGCTGCCGGGCGTTTCCGGCGCCACATGGCTCGGGATGCCGCCGGGAAAGCTGAACTGCTTGAACAGCCGCTGCATGCCTTCGGCGTCTTCGGCGATGTTCGGATAAAACTCCGTATAGGTCCCTTCCAGATAGGCATGCGCCACAAGAGACGGCCCGCCATGGCCGGGACCGATGATATAGATCATGTCGAGGTCGTCGCGTTTGATGACGCGATTGAGATGCACGTAGAGCATGTTGAGGCCCGGCGACGTGCCCCAATGGCCGAGCAGGCGCGGCTTGATGTGCTCGCGCTTCAGCGGCTCGCGCAGAAGCGGATTGTCGAGCAGATAGATCTGCCCGACCGACAGATAGTTAGAAGCACGCCAATAGGCGTCCATCAGGCGGAGTTCGTCGGCCGATAACGGTGCTGCTGATTTTCCGGATGCCGTCTCTTTCATCGATGCTGTTTCAGGCGAAACCATCTGAGCCTCCCGGTCAAAAGGACCTATGCTGAAATTCCCTCCAGCTTGCCGTCGCGCAAGCCATCGCAGTCTCTCGAATTCGCTACGGTCGTTGCTGTTTTTTCTGCGGCGGGCAGGATGGTGGAACGCTTGAAGTACGAACGACAGCAGCAGGAATACGCTTGCAGCGCCGCGGACACAGGCCGCGGCGGTCTCGACGCATATCTTATTGCGGATAGGGCTCGGCGTAGTGCTCGACCACGCCGCGAACGCCGCGCACGTTCTCAGCGAGGATGCGGGCCGCCTTACGGCAATCGGCGGTATCTACGTTGCCCCAGAGGTGCACGATGCCGTCGGTCACGGCGACCTTTATGTCCAGGCCTTCAAGACCGGTATTTTCGCCGATGCGCACCAGGATACTGCGCCGGATGGCTTCGTCGCCGGCCGCCGTCTCGTCTTGCTTTGCAGACAAGATCGCCTGCAGCAGATCGGCGCGACTGACGATACCGACAACAAGGCCGTTTCTAAGCACCGGTACACGCTTGATGCCGCGCTCCCGCATCAGAGACGCAACGCGCGCGACTGAGGCATCCTCATCGATGGTCACGGGATTGGCCGTCATGGCATCACCGACCCTCCAGGAGGATCGGCGCACATAGGCGCTCGCCCGCTCGTCCGCGGCCCCGGCCGGGTCGGCGACCGGAATGCCGCCGCCAAGCTCGCTCCGGCGAATGAGGTCGCCTTCGCTGATGACGCCCACCAGGGCTCCATCACCGTCGACCACGGGAAGGCCACTTACATGATTGTCGAGCATGATCCGGGCCGCCTGCCTGACGCTGTTGTCAGGGGACAACTTGACGACCGACGTCGTCATTACATCTTTAACGCGCATGTCGATCCCGCTCCCCAAAGGACTTGGCACCGTCATTACGCTTCGTAAGGTAGTCCCATCTCGTCGGTTCGACAACTAATGGGTGGAGAAAAGAGAAATGGCGGACAGGGTGGGATTCGAACCCACGGTACGGTTTCCCGTACGCTGGTTTTCAAGACCAGAGCCTTAAACCACTCGGCCACCTGTCCTTGCCTGAAGCACCGCGCGACTGCGTGCCGGGCACGGCGTTATTGCGCGAAGCCTTGGCGCTTTGCAAGAATTAACATGCGTCGCTGCAAGATTTTCTCGACCGCTTTGAAGAGCAGGCACCGGGCCCGATTGCATTAACCAGCCGTAAACCATAACGCGCGAAATGCGGAACCAGCCTGTGGATGAGTTCGCATTTTTGCCTTGATGATGTCATGAATACACACCTGTTCCGTTTCGGGACGTCGAGATTTCCGCTGGGGGTAGGCGGCAGGTTTCGAGTACGGCTTTATCGATCGATGTTGTGGGACAGATGACCTCCAATAAAAATGCGGCATATCTGGTCAAGGGACTGCGCCTTGCGGCGATCCCGGCACTGTGCGTAACGCTTGCCGCCTGCGGCTCCACGTCGAATGTCAAGAAAACTGCGCGGAGCAAGGAGTACTTTCCTGAATCCGTCTATGGCGTAAAGGCGAGCCCGCGCGTTGCCACCGGCAACAACATCCCGAAGGGCGGCGGACGCTTTCAGGTCGGCAAGGCCTATCAGGTCAAGGGCAAGTGGTACCAGCCCAAGGAAGACTTCGGCTATAACAAGACGGGTATGGCATCCTGGTACGGCTCCGCCTTCCACGGACGCCTGACCGCCAACGGCGAAGTCTACGACAAGGCGCATCTGTCGGCCGCCCATCCGACGTTTCCGCTGCCGAGCTACGCCCGCGTCACCAACATGGAAAACGGCACCTCGGTCATCGTGCGCGTCAACGATCGCGGCCCCTACGAATACGGCCGCATCATCGACGTTTCCTCGAAAACGGCAGACCTGCTCGACATCAAGCGCAAGGGCAGCGCACAGGTGAAGGTGCAATATGTCGGCCGCGCACCGCTCGAAGGTAACGACATGCCTTACCTCATGGCGTCCTATGTCGAGAAGGGCCAGCGCGGCCCGAGCATCATGCCCGAAGGGCAGATTGCAACCGGCGTGATGGTTGCCTCGAACGAACCGTTCCGCAAGCAAAGCCTCGGCACCATCACCGTGCCGGCCAAGGCGTCGCTCGACGTCAGCGAACCGGTCACCGCGATGGCCGCGCCCGTGCCGCAGTTTGCCCAGCAGCCGGCGTCGTTCAACGAATTCGTCATGCTGCCGGAAATCGGCCCGATCCCGCGCGAGCGGCCGGAGTACATTCCGATGCCCGACGGCAACATGGCCTATGCGGCTGCCTATTACGAAGTTCGCGTCAGCGACGCCGAATCGCCCTTCGAAGCGATCATGGTCGACAAGAAGCAGCTAACGCCGCAAGTCATCGTCGACTACGCCAAGCGCCAGAAAACGAACGGTTCGGCCCGTTAACAGTTCTCGGCGTTGTGCCAAAATGACCACGCTGCTATGCCCGAGGGGAAACCGGAGTTTCCCATGCGCATGAAGATGCTTTCGGCCGCTTTCCTTGGCCTTGCGTTGTTTGCCGGCGCCGCATTCGCGCAAACGCCGGCACCCGCCTTCGACACCAAGGCAAAGCAGATCCTGCTGGTCGACGCAGAAACCGGCACGGTGCTTTTCTCGCGTGCCGAAAACGACCCGATCCCGCCAGCCTCGCTTGCCAAGCTGATGACCATGGAGGTGGTTGGCGAAGCGCTTGGCAGGGGCGAAATCTCGCCCGAAACCCTCTACGACGTATCGGAGCATGCGTGGCGGACCGGCGGCGCGCCGGCCGGCACCTCGACGATGTTTGCCGCTCTGAAGTCGCGCATCCGGGTCGCCGATCTCCTGCAGGGCGTAGCGGTTCAGCTGGCCAACGACGCCTGCATCATTCTCGCCGAGGGCATGACCGGCAGCGAAGGTGCATTTGCCGAGCGCATGACGGCGCGCGCGCGCGAACTCGGCATGCCGGTCGCGACCTTCCGCAACGCGACCGGGCTGCCCAATCCCGGCAACAAGATCACAATGAGCGAACTGGTGACGCTCGTCCGCCACCTGCACGAAGCGCATCCCGATCTCTACCGGCTCTATTCGCAGCCGGAATTCGAATGGAACAAGATCCTCCAACGCAACAAGAACCCGCTGATCTCCGCCAATATCGGCGTGGACGGCCTGGCAACGGGCTTTGCCGAAGGTTTCGGCTTTTCGCTCGCCGCGTCGCTGCAACGCGGTGACCGCCGCGTTTATCTCGCGATGGGCGGCCTTGAAACCGACAAGGAACGTATCGAAGAAAGCCGCAAGGTTCTCGACTGGGCGATGACCGCCTTCGAGAAGAAGCGGATCTTCGCCGATGGAGAAGCGATCGGCGAGGCAGCCGTCTATGGCGGCGATGCATCTCACGTCGCGTTGGTGGCCGGCGGTCCGGTCGACGTGCTGCTGCCGGTCAACAATCCCGAGCGGCTGACGGCGCGCATCGTCTACAAGTGGCCCTTGCGGGCGCCGGTGACGGCCGGCACGGAAGTCGGCGTCGTCAAGCTGTGGAACGGCGAGAAACTGTTGCGCGAGGTCCCGGTCAAGACGGCCGGTGCGGTGGGGCAGGGAACCCTGACGAGCCGCGCGGTCGACGCCCTGCAGGAACTGCTTTTCTTCTGGCTCTGAGCCGCGCTCACTGGAATGCCTCTTCAAATCGTCACCTGACGGTTTCGCCCGGAGGACCAATCGGCTAAACAGGGCCAAACCGCATGCCGATACGGGAAAGCATGGTGTCGCTGAAAAAAGGTCTATTCGTAACATTCGAAGGCGGGGAAGGTGCCGGCAAGTCGACGCAGCTCCGCCTGCTAGCCGATTCCCTGCGCGCCCGCGGCTACGAGGTGCTGACGACGCGCGAGCCGGGTGGTTCTCCCGGCGCCGAGGCGGTGCGTCACGTGCTGCTTTCGGGGGCTGCGGAATCCTTCGGAGTGCGGATGGAGGCGATTCTCTTTGCCGCAGCCCGCAGCGACCATGTCGAGGAGGTCATCCGGCCATCGCTCGACAAGGGCACCATCGTGCTTTGCGATCGCTTCATGGATTCTTCGCGCGTCTACCAGGGCATCACCGGCAATCTCGAACAAAGCTTCGTCGAAAGCCTGGAGCGCGTAGCAATCAACGGTGTCGTGCCGGACCGCACCGTGATCTTCGACCTGCCCGCCAGCGTCGGCCTCGAGCGGGCGCAACGCCGCGCCGGCGACGACAATCCCGATCGTTTCGAAAAGGAACAGCTAGAGACCCACGAGAAGCGGCGCGACGCCTTTCTCGACATTGCCAGACGCGATTCCGAGCGGTGCCGGGTGGTGGATGCGACGCAGCCGGTTGAGGCCATCGCCGCCGAGGTGCTTTCGCTTGTCGAAGCGCTTCTGCCGCATGGCGACGGCACGGACACGTCCGCCGAGGAAGCCGTGTCATGAGCGAAAGAGC
The DNA here is from genome assembly GCF_026672675.1 of Ensifer sp. SL37. Classification (NCBI taxonomy): domain Bacteria; kingdom Pseudomonadati; phylum Pseudomonadota; class Alphaproteobacteria; order Hyphomicrobiales; family Rhizobiaceae; genus Ensifer; species Ensifer sp. SL37. The sequence continues at coordinate 3,555,994 of NZ_JAPPRN010000006.1, forward strand.
CGGGGTCCTTGATGGCGCCATTGCGCCCACGGAGAACAATCGCCTGTTCGGCCATGAGCAGGCGGAAGCCTTCCTGGCGCAGAGCTATCGCTCCGGCAAGGGGCACCACGCGATCCTGATCGAAGGGCCGGAAGGGATCGGCAAGGCGACGCTTGCCTTCCGCTTTGCCCATCACATCCTAAAAAATCCTGAACCGGCCGATGCGCCTGAAACGCTTGCCGACCCGGACCCGACCTCTGCGATCGGCAGGCAGCTTGCCTCCGGCGCCTCACACAATCTCCTGCACCTGGCCCGTCCGATCGATGAAAAGACGGGAAGGGCGAAGGGGGCGATCACCGTCGACGAGGTCCGGCGCGCGGGCAAGTTCTTCAGCCAGACCTCCGGCACGGGCAATTGGCGCATCGTCATCATCGATCCGGCCGACGATCTCAATCGCAATGCGGCCAACGCCATCCTGAAGATCCTCGAGGAACCGCCGCGCCGCTCGCTGTTCCTGGTGCTGACGCATGCACCCGGAAAACTGCTGCCGACGATCCGCTCGCGCTGCCTGCCGCTGCGACTGAAGCCGCTCGACGCAGCACCGCTCGGCCAGGCATTGGCCCATCTCGGTTTCGATCTCGAGGGCGAGAATGCCGGGCGCATCATCGCAGCCGCCAGCGGCAGCGTCGCCGAGGCGCTGAAGCTGATCAACTATGGCGGACTGGAAATCGCGGCAACCTTCGAGGGCATCCTCGCAGGGCAGGGACCGTCTGTCCGGAAAAACATGCACAAGCTCGCCGATGCCCTCGCCGGCAAGGACAGCGAAACGATCTTCGATTTCTTCCAGGCCCTTGCCAGCGATCGCATCATGCGCGAGGCGCGGGAGGCGGCCGTTTCGGGCGATATCATGCGCGCCGAACGCTTCGCCCGACTGTCAGCCTCCGTGACCGAGCGACTGACGGTCAGCGATGCCTATAATCTCGACCGAAAGCAGACCATTCTGTCGCTGCTCGACGATATGAAAGCGGCGCTATAGCGCCGGCTGAAAACGCCATTTTCGCTCGATCGCCGCCTGGAGGTCCAGCTTGTGGTGTTGCGCGAAGAGCAGGACGTGCCCAAGAAGGTCTGCGGTCTCGTCGGCCATCTGTGCCCGGAGGTCGTCCGGCGATTTCCCCCGGGACCGCCCGCGACCGCTCAGCTTGTTCCAGGCCTAGGTCAGTTCCCCCATTTCCTCCTGCATCTTCAAAATGAACCAGTCGGGGTCGCGCTCGATCCCGTGCGCGGCGGCATAGCCGGCCGACGCGGTTTCAAATTGGCTGCCAAGTTGATCCAGCACGACTCACCCCTTCATTTGTTTCCTGTTTGTTCTAAATCTTGCACGCGGGGCGCGCAAGGAGGAGGGCGGTGGCGGCGGCCGCTTCGGCCGGGCTTTTCATGGATCGCATGTTTCTTCCTAACAGCGTATGCGCTAAGAGCGTGCGTAGCTTAATCCGAGATAGATCGAATCCGCCTATGAGAGACACGTCCCCCTTCTACATCACGACAGCGATTTCCTACCCGAACGGCAAGCCGCACATCGGCCATGCCTATGAACTGATCGCGACGGATGCCATGGCGCGCTACCAGCGCCTCGACGGACGTGAGGTTTTCTTCCTGACCGGCACGGACGAGCACGGGCAGAAGATGCAGCAGACGGCGCGCAAGGAAGGCGTGACGCCGCAGGAACTTGCCGACCGCAATTCGGCCGAATTCCAGAAGATGGCCGTGGCCCTGAACGCGTCCAACGACGATTTCATCCGCACGACCGAGCAGCGCCACCATCAGGCGTCGCAGGACATCTGGATCCGCATGGGCGAGGCGGGCGACCTCTACAAGGACTCCTACGCCGGCTGGTATTCGGTGCGCGACGAAGCCTATTATCAGGAGAACGAGACCGAGCTGCGCGCCGACGGCGTGCGCTACGGCCCGCAGGGGACGCCGGTCGAGTGGGTCGAGGAGCAGAGCTACTTCTTCAAGCTGTCCGAATACCAGGACAAGCTGCTGAAGCACTACGAAGAGAATCCGGATTTCATCGGCCCGGCCGAGCGCCGCAACGAAGTGATCTCCTTCGTGAAGTCCGGCCTCAAGGACCTCTCGGTTTCGCGCACCACCTTCGACTGGGGCATCAAGGTGCCGAACGATCCGGCGCATGTCATGTATGTCTGGGTCGACGCGCTGACGAACTACATCACCGCGACCGGTTATCTCGACGATCCCAAGGGCCCGCGCGCCAAGTTCTGGCCAGCGAACATCCATGTGATCGGCAAGGACATTATCCGCTTCCACGCGGTCTATTGGCCGGCGTTCCTGATGTCGGCCGGCCTGCCGCTCCCCAAGCGCGTCTTCGCGCACGGCTTCCTGCTCAACAAGGGCGAGAAGATGTCGAAGTCGCTCGGCAACGTCGTCGACCCGTTCAACCTCGTCGAACATTTCGGTCTCGACCAGATCCGCTACTTCTTCCTGCGCGAAGTCTCCTTCGGCCAGGACGGCAGCTATAGCGAGGAAGGGATCGCGACCCGCATCAATTCCGACCTTGCCAACGGCATCGGCAACCTGGCGAGCCGCTCGCTGTCGATGATCGTCAAGAACTGCGACGGCCAGGTGCCCGTGTGCGGCCCCCTGACCGACGAAGACAAAGCGATGCTGACCGCCGCCGACGCGCTGCACGAGATCACGCGCGACGAGATGGGTAAGCAGATGATCCACCGGGCGCTGGCGGCGATCATCGCCGTCGTCTCCGAGACCGACCGCTACTTCGCCGGCCAGGAGCCCTGGGCGCTGAAGAAGACCGATCCAGCGCGCATGGGCACAGTGCTTTACGTGACGGCCGAAGTCGTGCGCCAGATCGCAATCCTGCTTCAGCCGTTCATGCCGGAATCCTCGGCGAAGCTGCTCGACCTGGTGGCAGCACCCGCCGACAAGCGCGACTTCGCAGCGCTCGGCGAGGCCGGACGTCTCGTCTCGGGCACGCCGCTCGAGGCGCCGAAGCCGGTCTTCCCGCGCTATGTGGCACCGGAAGCGCAGTAAGGCATCTTGAGCATGCTGATCGATACCCATTGCCATCTGGACTTCCCCGATTTCGAAGCGGAGCGCGACGCAATCGTCGCGCGGGCGCGCGAGGCCGGTGTCGAGCAGATGATCACGATCTCGACCCGCGTGAAGCGGTTCGAGACGATCCTTGCGATCGCCGAGGCCTATCCGAACGTCTTCTGTTCCGTCGGCACCCATCCGCACAATGCGGACGAGGAGCTCGATATCACCACCGAGGATCTCGTGCGGCTTTCGGCCCATCCGAAGGTGGTGGCGATCGGCGAGGCGGGTCTTGATTACTTCTATGACAATGCGCCGCGCGAGGCGCAGGTCGAGGGCCTGCGTCGTCACATTGCCGCTGCCCGCGAGACCGGCCTGCCGCTCGTCATTCACAGCCGCTCGGCCGATGAGGACATGGCGGCGATCCTGACCGAGGAAAGCGGGAAGGGGGCCTTCCCTTTCCTTCTGCACTGCTTCTCTTCCGGTCCGGAGCTTGCCCGCATCGGCGTCGAGCTCGGCGGCTATGTTTCCTTTTCGGGCATCCTCACCTTCCCGAAATCCGAAGAACTCCGCGAGATCGCCAAGACCGTGCCGCATGACCGGATGATCGTCGAAACCGACGCGCCGTACCTCGCGCCGAAGCCGTTCCGCGGCAAGCGCAACGAGCCGGCTTACGTTGCCCATACGGCAGCCGTGCTTGCCGAGACGATCGGCGTGACCACTGAGGAGATTGCAAGGATCACCACGGAGAATGCCTTCCGCGTCTTCTCCAAGATGCCGAGGCTCTGACGTGGCGTTCCGGCGCACGTTCACCATTCTCGGCTGCGGCTCGTCACCAGGCGTGCCGCGCATTACCGGGGACTGGGGCGCCTGCAATCCTGACAATCCGAAAAACCGGCGCATGCGCGCGGCCTTGCTCGTCGAGCAAATCGCGCCCGACGGCGGCAAGACGACCGTCGTCATCGACACCGGGCCGGATTTTCGTGCGCAGATGGTCGCAACGAACGTGCGCCACATCGATGCGGTGATCTATACCCATTCCCATGCCGACCATCTGCACGGGATCGACGACTTGCGCGGTTACGTCATCGAAAACCGCAGGCGGGTACCGATCTGGGCCGATGCCTATACGATGGGCCGTATTCGCGAGGGGTTTGGCTATTGCCTGGAATCACCGCCAGGCAGCGGCTATCCACCGATCGTCGAGCCGCACATCATTGCCGATGATCTGTCGCCGGTGGTGATATCAGGCGCCGGCGGGCCGATCGCCTTCCGGCCGCTGATGCAGTTTCACGGCAATATTCATTCTCTGGGCTTCCGCATCGGCGACTTTGCCTATTGCAGCGATGTCAGCGATTTTCCGGCCGAGACCATTGCCAAGCTCGGCGACCTCGATCTGCTGGTGATCGATACGCTGCAGTACAAGTTCCACCCGAGCCATCTGTCGCTGGCGCAATCGCTCGGCTGGATCGAGCGCCTCAAGCCGAAGCGGGCGGTGCTGACACACATGCACGTGCCGCTGGATTACGACACGGTGCAAGGCGAGACGCCTGATCATATCGAACCGGCATACGACCTGATGCGGCTCGAATTCGATGTCGATGATCCTACGCTCAGCGCCTAAATCAGATTAGAATAAATCTCTAATATACTGATTTATTTCGAGAAATATGGCGTCAAGTTGGCGCGAATGCGATCCAGAATCGTCGCACCCGACAGATCCGGAACGAAGCGCTGGCCGGTGATCTTTTCGAAGGCTTCGATATAGACTGCCGAGGTCTGCTCGATGAGATCAAGTGGAATTTCCGGGATCGGATCCTTGTAGGGATCGCAGCGCGCAGTGACCCAGGCACGGACGAAATCCTTGTCGAAACTCCTGGGACGTTCGCCGCGCTCGAAGCTTTCCTGGTAGCTGTCGGCGATCCAGTAGCGGCTGCTGTCGGGTGTGTGGATCTCGTCGGCGAGAATGATCGTGCCGTTTTCGTCGGTTCCGAACTCGTATTTGGTGTCGACGAGGATCAGGCCGCGCTCGGCGGCGCGCTCTTGACCGCGGGCAAACAGCGCAAGCGCATATTGCCAGACGGTATCGAGCTGTTCCTTCGTCAGCAGTCCTTGCTCGAGGATCGCTTCGACCGAAAGCGGCTCGTCATGGCCGCCGTCGAAAGCCTTGCTGGTGGGCGTGATAATTGCCTGGGGAAGCTTCTCATTGTCGCGCATTCCGTCCGGCAGGGTGATGCCGTACATCTCGCGCTCGCCGTTGCGGTATTTCGTCAGGATCGAGGTGCTGGTCGTTCCGGCGAGATAACCGCGCACGACGACCTCGACCGGCAGGATGTCGAGCCGCTTGCCGATGACGACATTGGGGTCCGGATAGCTGACCACATGGTTCGGGCAGATGTCGGCGGTTTCCTCGAACCAGTAGCGCGCCGTCTGCGTCAGCACGTGACCCTTGTTCGGGATCGACGTCAGGATGACGTCGAAGGCGCTGAGGCGGTCCGTCGCGATGATGATGCGGTTGCCATCGGGCAGGTCGTAGTTTTCGCGAACTTTGCCTTTGTAGCGGTTTGGCAGTTCCGGAATGAAAGCATCTGAAAGAACGCGCAATTCGCTCATCACATCTGGCCTTGAAAATGAGGTGTTTGGTTCGGGAACGCTAAGCAGGCTGGAAAGGCCGGGTCAAGCTCGCCAAGGCAACGTTCAGCCGCAATCCATGCTTTCCGGCATATACATTAGTTCCATAATTCAGATTATGCGATCTGAACTTGTAGCCGCAAAGTTAAAGTGTCCTGATCCTGCAAAGTTGGAATGTCACTCTCCCCGGGTTTTGATGACCTGGGAGATTGCGGATGGGATTGATTGCGATGAGCGAGCGCGATCTGCAGCGGATTGAGGTTTTGTCGAAGGTGATCGCCGGACGCATGACGTTGGTGTCGGCGGCACATGTGCTTGAGCTGAGCACCCGCCAGGTTCGCCGGTTGCTGGAGCGGATCAGCACTGGCGGTGCGGCGTCGATCCGGCACCAGGCGATCGGCCGGCCATCGAACAACCGGATCTGCGACGGCGTACGCGATTACGCCATGACGATCGTGCACGAGCGTTATGCCGACTTTGGTCCGACGCTGGCGGCCGAGAAGCTTGCGGAGCGTGATGGTCTGACGGTGTCGCGCGAGACCTTGCGCCAATGGATGTCGGAGGCCGGCTTGTGGCTGTCGCGCAAGCAGCGACGGACGTTCCATCAGCCGCGGCTGCGGCGCGAGGCCTACGGCGAGTTGGTTCAGATCGACGGTTCCGAGCATCGCTGGTTCGAAGATCGCGGCGATTCATGTTCATTGCTGGTGTTCATCGATGATGCGACCGGCAAGCTGATGCAGTTGCGGTTTGTGCGCTCGGAAAGTGCGTTCAGCTATTTCGAGGCGCTGGAACTCTATCTGAAGGCGCATGGTGCTCCCGTCGCCTTCTATTCCGACAAGCATTCGGTGTTCCGGGTTGCGAAGAAGGATGCCAAGGGCGGCCAAGGCATGACCCAGTTCGGGCGTGCACTTTGCGAGTTAAACATCGAGATTCTTTGCGCAAACTCGAGTCAAGCCAAGGGCCGGGTCGAGCGGATGAACCGGACGCTACAGGACCGGTTGATTAAGGATCTGCGTCTGGAGGGCGTCTGCGGCATGGACGACGGCAACGCTTTCCTGCCTCGGTTCATGGAGCGCTATAACCGCCAGTTTGCCATTACCCCTGCCCGATCTGATGATCTGCATCGGCCGCTGAACCTTGCCCCGGATCGGCTGCGCGACGTGCTATGCAAACGTGAGCAGCGTTATGTCGGTGCCCAGTTGACGTTTTCGTACGAGCGCCAGCGGATCATGCTGGAAGAGACCGAGGTGACGCGCGGGCTGGTCGGTCGCTATGTCGAGACCTACGCGCTTGCCGACGGCAGGCTGGATGTGCGTTGGAAGGGGCATTCCCTACCCTACCGGGTGTTCGACAAGGACCAGCGGGTGACGCATGCGGCGATCACCGAGAACAAGCGGCTCGGTGAACTCCTGACCTACATCAAGGAACGTCAGGAGCAGCAGACGAAGCCCGCCGTGAAGACGAACAGCGAGAAGAACGGCTACGTTCGACGCGCGCGCGGCCCGGGACGTCGGAAGGATTTCATGAACGATCCTGCGGTCATTGCCCGGCGGCGACAGGCGCTCTCTGACCTCGATGCGGCGGAATGACCGGCTGCTTCAACTGTCCAAGCTAAAGCCGATGGGTGCGTCTCATCCGCCCCCTCCCTTCCCTTGCAACCCGGTCCAGCCGGTTCGGTCGGGGGCTTGCCTCAGCGCCAACGGAGATGTCGAGTGTCGCATGTCTAAATGGCTGACGATGCGCCGCCCAAAGTGACATTTCTACTTTGCGCCAAAGCGGACAGTTCAACTTGGCTGCCACAGAACTTGTAGTGGCTATTTAGTAATGCGACAGTTGGGCCAGTTAGAGATGCGACAGTCTCGCCTCTCGACGCACTGGTCAAAGCCAACGTTGGGAGCAAGGATGACGACCTTCAGCCTGGTCGAGACCATGAGCGGTCGGAGTCGTCATGTCCTGTTTGATCACCATGTCGCAGAAAGAGTTGCATCGCCTCGAAGTCATCCAGAAGATCCGTGACGAGCGCCTGAGCGTTGTCCAGGCTGCCGAACTGCTCAACCTCAGTCGAAGTCAGATCCACAGACTGCTGCAGGCTTATGATCAAGATGGTCCGGCCGGTCTTGTTTCGAAGAAGCGATCCCGGCCGAGAAATCGGCGCCACAGCGAGGATTTCCGCAATGCGGCGCTGGATCTGATCCGCGAACGCTATCTGGATTTCGGTCCGACGCTGGCGCGCGAGAAGCTCATCGAGCTGCACCGGATTTCTGTTGCCAAGGAAACGCTGCGGCAATGGATGACCGAGGCTGGCATCTGGATCTCGCGTCGGGAACGCAAGAAACGGGTTTTCCAGCCACGTGGCCGGCGCGACTGCTTTGGCGAACTGGTGCAGATCGATGGGTCGCATCACTGGTGGTTCGAGAACCGCGGCCCCAAATGCGCCCTGCTCGTCTATATTGATGACGCCACCGGCAAGCTTTTACATCTTCGCTTTGCTGGATCGGAGAATACATTCGATTATCTGCACGCGACGAAGGCCTATCTGCAGCAATGGGGCAAGCCGCTGGCCTTCTACAGCGACAAGCACGGCGTTTTCCGCTCGCTCCATGCGTCGAAGAAAGACCGGACAAGCGGCCTGACGCAGTTCGGACGGGCGCTCTATGAACTCAATATCGACATCATCTGTGCCAACACCCCGCAGGCCAAGGGTCGAGTGGAGCGTGCCAACCAGACATTGCAGGATCGGCTGGTCAAGGAGATGCGACTTCGCGGCATCGATACGATCGAAGCTGCCAATGTCTATGCGCCTGAGTTCATTGCAGATTTCAACACTCGTTTTGGCAAGCAACCACGCAATCCGAAGGACATGCACCGGTACCGCTGTCCGACCATGAGAACCTCGATGGTGCCATGTGCCGCAAGGAAGTGCGCACGCTGTCGCAATCCCTGACGCTGCGTTACGACAAGGTGCTGTTCATTCTCGATCCGACCGAGATTTCCAGGCCATTGGCGGGCCAGAAGGTGATTGTCTGCGATTATCCGGACGGTCGGCTTGAGATCATGCACGAGAGCTTTGCCCTGCCCTACAGGACCTTCGATACGTTGCGCTCGGTGCATCGTGCCGAGGTCGTCGACAACAAGCGGCTGGACGACATGCTGTCAATTGTCGCCGAGATGCAGGCCGGACGCCAACAGCAGCGCAGCAAGAGTGGTCCGAGCCGAACGGGCCAAACGGATCATATGTTCGGCATTCGAGACGGTAGCACAGCCAACGGCTACCAGAAGCGTGGTCCCAAGCCTGGCCGGCGGACGGATTTCATGAACGATCCGGCGGTGATTGCGCGACGAGAGAAAGCGTTGATGAGGCGGCCAGCGGCGGAATAAAGAGCGTCAATGCACGCCGATGTCGCTCTGCGCATCCGATTCCAACTGCAGGCAAGCTGGCCAAAGTGGCGTCTTGTGGAAGGCTCCATGCTGGAGGAGCGTAAGCCCCTCTCGTGCCTCATAGAGCACACCGAGCCAGCACAAGCGCCGAAAGACGCCATATTGGAGATCGGATTTCAACTTCCAGGCTTCTATGGTCATTTCGGTGTCCGACAGAGGCGCCAAGTCTGGATAGAGGATCTTCACAACGTCTATTGGCGTGCACCCTTCCCTGGCTTTGATATTGAGAAGATTGAGGAACATGCGCCACCAGCGTAACCGCGCTCGGACCTCCTCTTCCCGCTCGGTGGTATGGACATACGAATAGAGATAATCCGTGGCGATCAGATCGAAGAAGGCTTGCGGGTTCACCAGGAACTCCCGGCCGCGTCTGGTTGGCAGCAGCACATCTTTTTTCCGACGAAGAAGCTTCAGATGACGGGTCATGTCGCGCACCACCCAAAGCGGCGGCATGTCGCTTTCATTGAGCACCTTGTTCATGCTGTAGAGGTCTTCGGCTGTGAAGCCTGGCCAAAGGAAGTGCACAGCGGCCCAATGCACGAACTTGCGGTTCATGGCGCCGGTCGCCGTCAATCCTATGCCGCCCTCACCGTCAGCATAGGCAACCGAAAGAAGCATACCGCGAAGAAGTGGGGACAGTGCGGCGACATCGACGTCACCATGCAGCTTGATTTCCGGAAGCATCGTGCGGCTGTGATCCCTACCTCGCCCTATGCAGGTGCAAGCGAGTATCAACCGGCGACAAAACAATTGCTACTGAGAAAGCTAAAGCCGAAGGGGAGTGTCATCACCCGCCCCCGCTCCGCCCTTTCAACCCGGACCAGCCGGTCGGATCGGGGGCTGACTGGCAGAGCAAGCCGGCGGGCAGTGTCGCATTTCTAAATGGCTGGCGACGTCGCAGCCCTATTCAGCTTTGACATTGCATGTAGCCGGGTACATTCTAATTTGAAGTGCGACATGCCAATGATTTCAATGGTTTCCCCTTGGAGATTTTGGCATGTCCCGACGCTATTCGCAGCTGAATCTGGCCGATCGACGCCGCCTCTTCCACTTTGTCGAACGAAAACTGCCGATCAAAGAAATGGCACGCGAACTTGGTCGTCATCGATCGACGATTTATCGTGAGATCCGGCGCAACACCTTCCGCGATCGCGAGCTGCCCGACTATAGCGGTTACTTCCCGACCGTTGCTGACGATATCCGCAAAGAGCGGCGGCAGCGTTTGAGGAAGCTTGTGCGGCACCCACAATTGCGCGAACTGGTGATCGAGCAGCTGAAGGCGCTTTGGTCCCCGCAACAGATCGCCGGTCGTCTGCTCGCCGATGGCGTGAGCGCCGTGCGGGTCTGTACCGAGACGATCTATCGCTTCATCTACGGCAAGGACGATCAGGCGCTGGAGCTCTATCAGCATCTGTCGGAAGGCCGCCGCAAACGCCGCCCCCGCGGCTCGAGGAAGCCGCGCGACGGCACTTTTCCCGCTGACTGCAGGATATCGCAACGTCCTGATTTCATTGGTGATCGTTCGCAGTTTGGGCATTGGGAAGGCGACTTGTTGATCTTCCAACGTGATTTGGGCAACGCCAACGTAACCTCACTGATCGAGCGCAAGAGCCGCTACACCGTCATGATCAAGAACCAGAGCCGCCACTCGCGGCCGATCATGGACAACATCATCGAAACGTTCTCTCCCTTGCCGGCCTTTGCCCGGCAGAGTTTCACCTTTGATCGCGGCACGGAGTTTGCCGGCTTCAGGGCTTTGGAAGATGGCATCGGCGCGCGGAGCTGGTTTTGTGACCCCAGTGCACCGTGGCAGAAAGGTGCCGTGGAAAACATCAACAAGCGCATCCGTCGATACATGCCAGGCGATACCGACCTTGCAGGCGTGTCGCAACGCAAGCTCATCCAGCTTGCTCGCCATCTCAACGACCAGCCGAGAAAGTGCCTCGACTACAGAACACCCGCCGAAGTGTTCCGGGCACATTTGCAAGAGGGAGGCTGAACCCCTACCCTGAAAACCGGCGTGTTGCACTTCAGTTAGGATCTCCCCCGCAAAGTTAAAGTGTCCTGATCCTGCAAAGTTGGAATGTCACTCTCCCCGGGTTTTGATGACCTGGGAGGTTGCGGATGGGATTGATTGCGATGAGCGAGCGCGATCTGCAACGGATTGAGGTTTTGTCGAAAGTGATCGCCGGACGCATGACGTTGGCGTCGGCGGCGCGCGTGCTTGAACTGAGCACCCGTCAGGTCCGTCGTCTGCTGGAGCGGATCAACACTGGCGGCGCGGCTTCAATCCGGCATAAGGCGATCGGCCGACCCTCGAACAACCGGATCAGCGACGGTGTTCGGGATTATGCGGTGACGCTCGTTCGCGAACGCTATGCGGACTTCGGACCGACGTTGGCGGCGAGAAGCTAGCCGAACGCGATGGACTGACGGTATCGCGCGAGACGCTGCGCCAATGGATGTCGGACGACGGCCTCTGGCTGTCGCGCAAGCAGCGGCGGACGTTTCATCAGCCACGCTTGCGACGCGAGGCCTATGGCGAGCTGGTGCAGATCGACGGGTCGGAGCATCGCTGGTTTGAGGATCGTGGGCCGTCATGCTCGCTGCTGGTGTTCGTCGATGATGCGACGGGCAAGTTGATGCAGGTGCGGTTTGTGCGTTCGGAAAGCGCCTTCACCTACTTTGAAGCGCTGGCGCTGTATCTCAAGCATCACGGGGCACCGGTCGCCTTTTACTCCGACAAGCATTCGGTGTTCCGGGTGGCGAAGAAGGATGCCAAGGGTGGCCAGGGCATGACGCAGTTCGGGCGAGCGCTTTGCGAGTTAAACATCGAGATTCTTTGCGCAAACTCCAGTCAAGCCAAAGGTCGCGTCGAACGGATGAACCGGACGCTGCAAGATCGCTTGGTCAAGGAATTAAGGCTGGCGGGTATCGACGACATGGAGGCTGGCAATGCATTTTTGCCTGGCTTCATAGAGCACTACAACGCGCGGTTTGCCATTGTCCCTGCCCGACCCGATGACCTGCACCGGCCGATGAACCTTGCACCGGATCGGCTGGCCGAGATCCTGTGCAAACGCGAGCAGCGCTATGTCGGAGCGCAACTGACGTTTTCGTTTGAGCGCCGGCGGATCATGCTCGAGGAGACCGAGGTGACGCGCGGTTTGGCTGGTCGCTATGTCGAAACCTATGCCTATGCGGATGGTGGAGTTGCCCCCAAAAGACCGGACATGCTCAGGTTTGAGATTGCGAGCTGATGAACTCGCGCGGCGATTGATATCCTAAAGCACTGTGCGGGTGAAGATTGTTGTAGTGCTCGAACCAGAACGGCAGTTGCGCCATGACGGTTTCGGCGTCGGGGGTTGGATTCACCGAGACGTAATCGCGCTTGAAGGTTTTGACGAACGCCTCGGCCATGCCGTTCGACTGTGGGCTTCGCACCGGTGTCGTGCACGGTTCCATGCCGATCTCGCGCAGCAAGGATGCGGTGTCCCTGGCGATGAAGCAAGAGCCGTTGTCGGTGAGCCATTCGATGGGTTCGGACAGCATGTTGATGCGGCGAAGCGGTTCTCGACAGCGGTGATCACGAGGTCCTGCACGTCTTCGCTCTTGATACCTTCGGTGGTGGCGACATGGGCGATTGCTTCACGGTCGCAGCAGTCGAGGGCGAAGGCGACACGGACCTTCTCCTTGTTGTCGCAGCCGATCTCGAAGCCGTCGGAGCACCATCTGATGTTCGAACGCTCGACGGCGACCCAGCCGTCGTGAAGGCGATCATCGACCGCTCCGGTATGACGCACCAGCAGCAGATTGTGCAGCTTCATCACCCGGTAGACCCGCTTGGCATTGGGCCACGAACGCCCCAGTTTCCGGGCATTCCGACGCAGGATGGCATGGACACGCCGATAGCCGTAGGTGGGCGTATCGGCGATGACGGCCTTGATGTCCTCCACCAGCTCGCGATCAGGTAGAGGCGGGCGTCCTCTGGCTCTGGAAGGGGAACCTGCGGCACGCGCAGCGATATTCGAGCGGGCGACACCTAGAGTTTCGCAGACGGTCTTCATTCCAAAATCCCCCTCGGAAGAGAGAGCGAGCGCAACAGATGTTTTTTTGGGCCACCGGCGATTTCGAGGGCTTCCTTCAGGATTTCGCTCTCCATAGTCTTCTTGCCCAACAGGCGTTGCAACTCCTTCACCTGGGCCTGAAGCGCCCGGTATTCGGAAGCCGGAACGACCTCCTCTTCGGCGCTCGTCGCCGTCAGTGCCCCTTGGGACGCCAGCTTGCGCCAGGCGAACAACTGGTTCGGCTGGATGCCGTGCCGACGTGCGACGATGCTCACCGTCGCGTCCGCCTCATAGGTCTCATGGATGATCGCCAGCTTCTCTGCCGTGCTCCAGCGCCGCCGACGCTCCGGCCCGGAGAGAACTTCCATCTTAAAATTGCTGCTAGTCATATTACCAACATTACTCCTACCCACTTAGCTAAGTGGGGGAGCATGTCCGGGCCTTTCGGGGGCTAATTCAGATGGCCGATTGGATGTGCGGTGGAAAGGCCATTCCCTGTCCTACAGGGTGTTCGACAAGGACCAGCGGGTGACGCATGCGGCGATCACCGAGAACAAGCGGCTTTCCGATGTCCTGGCTTACATTAAGGAACGTCAGGACCAGCAGACGCAGCCGGCCGTGAAGACGAACAGCGACAAGAATGGCTACAAACCGCGTGGCCGCAAGCCGGGCAAGTGGACGGACTTCACGAACGATCCGGTGGTGATCGCGCGACGTGAGAAGGCCCTTTCCCGACTTGATGCTGCGGAATGATCCGTCATCGCAACATCTCAAAGCTAAAGCCGAAGAGGTGGCCACCACCCACCCCGATCTGATCTTGCAACCGGATCAGCCGGTCAGATCGGGGCTGGTCGTCGTGCCGTAGGGCAGCTCAAATTGACATTTTAACTTTGCGCCAAAGCGGACAGTTCAACTTGGCTGCCACATTGCATGTGGTCGGGCGGGTTCAAGGATGACATGCGACCCTCTCTCCAACGTTTGCGCAAAGCGCGCCCTCGTCACTTGCGGCACGCCCCTGGCGCTCAAGCCGTCCCAAACGCGGCACGCTCTTCCATGTAGGCCAATGGATCAGGTTTGTCTTTCATCATCGTCTTTCGCCAGGCTTCCTGCTCGGCGTTGATCAGCGCCAATTCCCAAACACAGGCAATGGCCGGTCTCCTTGCAGCATCCATCGGCTCTGAAGCCGTATAGAGCTTCCGATAGTTGCGCTGACACAGAACCGAACCTTGTATCCACCAGTGAGCCGAGATGGAGATGCCGAGGCTGCCGGGATGGACGATGACAAAGCCGAGGCCATTGCTATCGCCCCCAGCCGCCACGCACGGAATGACGTCCTGTCGGACGAATGACTGAGCCAGCGTAACCATCGCGTCATCGATGCGTCTGCCATCGGCGGCAAGGCCATAGGCTTTGAGCTTGAGACCGCCGATGTTCCAGTCGCCCAGGGTGGAAACATCACGTGGGCGGTAAATCTCGATCGTTCCGGCATTCATCGGCGCGCTTCCATCGATACATTGCCTCCCGCCACCTTGGGTGGTGACATTCGGAGAAAAACGACGAACTGCCAAGCGGTCGGCAAACCTTAGCGTCGCGTCGCGTGGAGAAGCTCAACCGGGAACCTAACCCGGCTCAGCGCCTTTCCGCATAGCTGGCTCCATTGGGCGAGCCTGAATGGTTGGAAGGCTCCGCATAGCTGAGGTCGTGCATGTCAGCGGGCACTCGGCATTCCCCTACCCGCATTAGGTGCAATCATCGCCTTGACAAAAAAATCTGTCAAGGCAATGATTGCACCATGCTCGATCTCGATGTCATAGACGCGCCGGCCGCCGCCGCACTTGCCCTGGAGCCGATCAAGGCCCGTTTGCTGGCGGAACTTGCCGCGCCCGCATCGGCTGCCGCGCTGGCTGTGCGGGTGGGGCTGACGCGCCAGAAGGTCAACTACCATCTGCGTGCGCTCGAAGAGCACAAACTGATAGAACCGGCAGAGCAACGCCGCTGGGGCGGGTTGACCGAGCGCCTGATGGTCGCAACCGCCACGTCCTATGTAGTTTCGCCGGCGGCGCTGGGGCCGATTGCTGCCGACCCCGGGCGGAGCAGCGATCGCCTGTCTGCGAGCTATCTGGTCGCACTGGCGGCCCGCATGGTCCGTGAGGTCGGCGGACTGCTGCGCAGCGCCCGCACGCAGGACAAGCGCCTGGCAACGCTGTCGATCGACACCGTGATCAACTTTCGTTCGCCTGCGGAGCGCGCCGCCTTTACCGCCGATCTCGCCCAGGCGGTGAGCGCGCTCGCTGCGCGCTACCACGATGAAGGCGCGCCGGACGCCCGGCCGCACCGGCTCATCATCGCCTCCTACCCTGGGCCGAGCGACGAGAGCGCAGCCAAGGGCGAACCCGACGACACCAACTCCTGAAAGGATAACCCATGCCGATCAAGAAGGATGGCAGCGGAAAGCGCTGGGTTGAAATGGAACTGATCGTGCCCGGCTCGCCCGAAGAGGTCTGGCAGGCGATCGCAACCGGCAGCGGCAACAATGCCTGGTTCACCAAGACAGAAATCGATGAGCGGGTCGGGGGCAAGATCGCCTTCGACTTCGGTCCGAACGGCAGCTCGACCGGCGAAGTGACGCATTGGGAGCCGCCTGCCCGCTTTGCCTATGTGGAACGCGAGTGGAGCGAGGGCGCGCCGCCGGTCGCAACCGAGATCACCGTCACGGCGCGTTCCGGCGATCGCTGCGTGCTGCGCATGGTGCATTCGCTGTTCACAGCGAATGACGACTGGGACGACCAGTTGGAAGGCTTCGAGGGCGGATGGCCGGCGTTCTTCGAGATCCTGAAGATCTATCTCGCACATTTCGCCGGCGAGAAGGCGGTCAGCAGCTTCGCCATGGTTTCAACCGGGGAACCGCAGGCAAGTGTCTGGGAACGCCTGACCGAAGCGCTGGGACTTGTCGGCGCCAATGTCGGCGAGGAGCGCAGCACGCCACCACGGCCCGAACGCCTTGCCGGCATCGTCGAACGGGTGCAGCAGGACACCAAGCAACGCTATCTGCTGCTGCGCCTGAAGGAACCCGGCGCCGGCATCGCGCTCATCGGAAGCTACTCGACCGGCGAAGGCACCAATGCCAGCATCGCGCTCTATCACTATGGAGACGGTGCCAAGTCGCGCGCGAAAGGCAGCGAGCCGAAATGGCAGGAATGGATGGCGACAACGTTCAGCTAGATCGCCCATTGGCAGGGGGCGCTTCGCCGCCGCCAGCCTGCGCACGCCATTACGCGGACATCACCAACTTATGATATCTGATATCTGACTTTCATATCACCAGACAACAAATTGAATTAACACGATTTACATAGGCAGATCTGAGCAACTATCTGAAGCTGCCACCAAAGCTCCTGTTTCCAAAAGCCGCGACTGTCCTATGGTCTTTCATTGCGGCTATGGAGATCGACGATGTTCAGGAGCTTTGCGATTGCCCTCGGTTTGGTGGCACAACTGGCAGCCGCGACTGCCGCTTGTGCGGAGGAACCCGTCGATACGGCGCGAACGATCATACGGGAACAGATCACTGCCTTTCTGCAGGATGATGCGGAGACCGCCTACTCCTTCGCTTCACCCGCAATCCGCAGCAAGTTTCCCGACAAGGCAAGCTTCTTCGAGATGGTGAAGCGCGGCTACCAGCCCGTCTACCGGCCTGGTAACTTTGCTTTTGGTCGATCGAAGGTGGTTGGCGACCAGGTGCTGCAGGAAGTTCTGATCTCGGCGCCAGACGGCAAGGACTGGACCGCAGTTTACGAACTCGTGAAACAGCCGGATGGCAGCTACAAGATCAACGGCGTGATGATTTTGCAGTCGGCGTCGGGACCGGCCATCTGAGACACCGGTCCGTTGGCGGCCATCAAACCGGGGGAAGGTCCCCTCGCCGCCAGGTTTCCTGCGTTTCGGCCATGAAGTCAGCGAAGCGACCTTCTTCGATCGCCAGGCGAATTCCGGCCATCAGTTCCTGATAGTAGGCCAGATTGTTCCAGCTGAGCAGCATTCCGCCGAGCGATTCGTTCGAGCGGATCAGATGGTGCAGATAGGCACGCGAATAGTCGCGCGTCGCAGGGCAAGAGGATTGCTCGTCGAGCGGGCGCATGTCTTCGGCGTGGCGGGCATTGCGCAGGTTGATGCGGCCGTGGCGCGTGAACGCGAGGCCGTGGCGTCCCGAGCGGGTCGGCATCACGCAGTCGAACATGTCGATGCCCTCGGCGACCGACCGCAGGATGTCGTCTGGCGTGCCGACGCCCATCAGGTAACGGGGCTTGTCCACCGGCATGATCGGGCAGGTAATGTCGAGCATGCGCAGCATCACCTCCTGCGGCTCGCCGACGGCGAGACCGCCCACCGCATAGCCCTTGAGATCGAGGCCCTTCAGCGCTTCAGCCGAGCGTTCGCGCAGCTTCGGGATATCGCCGCCCTGCACGATGCCGAACATCGCCTTGCCCGGCTGGTCGCCGAAGGCGACCTTGCAGCGCTCGGCCCAACGCAGCGACATTTCCATCGCGCGCTCGATTTCCTTTGGCTCGGCCGGCAGCGCCACGCATTCGTCGAGCTGCATCTGGATGTCGCTGTCGAGCAAGCCTTGAATCTCGATCGAGCGCTCCGGCGACATATGGAAGAGCGCGCCATCGACGTGGCTCTTGAAGGTGACGCCCTGCTCGTCGAGCTTGCGAAGGCCCGCCAGCGACATGACCTGGAAGCCACCCGAATCCGTCAGGATCGGGCCCTGCCAGCGGATCAGGCCATGCAGACCGCCGAGCCTCGCGACGCGTTCGGCGCCTGGGCGCAGCATCAGGTGGTAGGTATTGCCGAGAATGATGTCGGCGCCAAGATCCTTGACCTGGTCGAGATACATCGCCTTGACCGTGCCGACGGTACCGACGGGCATGAAGGCCGGTGTGCGGATCGTGCCGCGCGGCATAGACACTTCGCCGCGACGGGCCTTGCCGTCGGTCTTGTGTAGCTTGAACTGGAAGGTCTCGGTCATTTAGTCTTTCCGGAAAAGCAGGCTGGCGTCGCCATAGGAATAGAAGCGGTAGCCGGTTTCGATCGCGTGCGCGTAGGCCGCGCGCATCGTGTCCAGGCCGCTGAAGGCCGAAACCAGCATGAACAGCGTTGATTTCGGCAGATGGAAATTGGTCATCAGCATGTCCACCGCGCGGAAGCGGTAGCCGGGCGTGATGAAGATGCCCGTCGGACCGGACCAGGACTTGACCGTGCCGTCTTCCGAGGTGGCGCTTTCGATCAACCGCAGCGAGGTCGTGCCGACGCAGACGATGCGCCCGCCCCTCGCCTTGACGGCGTTCAGCCTCTCGGCGGTCCGGGCATCGACGTGGCCGATCTCCTGGTGCATCACGTGGTCGTCGGTATCATCAGCCTTGACCGGCAGGAACGTGCCCGCACCCACATGCAGCGTCACGAAGTGGCGCTCGATGCCGGCCTCGTCGAGCTTGGCGAAAAGACGGTCGGTGAAATGCAGACCGGCGGTCGGCGCCGCAACGGCGCCCTCCTCTCGGGCATACATGGTCTGGTAGTCGGCGCGGTCCTGCGCATCCTCGGCGCGCTTGGAGGCGATGTAAGGCGGCAAGGGAATGTGGCCGACCGCCATGATCGCCTCGTCAAGCGAGGGACCCGAGAGATCGAAGCGCAGCGTCACTTCGCCGGCATCGCCCTTTTCCTCGACGGTCGCGTCGAGCGTTCCGAGAAAGCAGCTTGAGCCACCGTGGCCGAAGGCAATGCGGTCGCCGACCTTGAGGCGTCGTGCCGGGCGGGCGAAAGCCTTCCAGCGGTCGGGTGCGACCCGCATATGCAGCGTCAGCGAAACTTGCGTCGCGATCTCCTCGCCGCGGCGGCGGATGCCTTCGAGCTGCGCCGGGATCACCTTGGTGTCGTTGAAGACAAGCGCGTCGCCTTCCCTCAGGAACGACGGCAGGTCGAGCACGCCCCTGTCCGCAAGAACGTCGGCGCCATCGGGGCGCACCACGAGCATACGGGCGCTGTCGCGCGGGCTTGCGGGCCGAAGCGCAATCGAAGTTTCCGGGAGGTCGAAGTCGAACAGGTCTACGCGCATTGTTATCTTCAGACAAAAGCAAACCCGCCCCGGCGCAGTTGGCGACCGGGGCGGGTTCGTGCATTAGCGCAAATCAGGCGTCTGCGGCAACCCGCATCGTGACGATCGTATCGGGATCGCGCACCGGCTCGCCGCGCTTGATCTTGTCGATGTTGTCCATGCCTTCGATGACCTGGCCCCAGACAGAGTACTGCTTGTTGAGCCACGGCGCGTCGGTGAAGCAGATGAAGAACTGCGAGTTGGCCGAGTTCGGCATCTGGCTACGGGCCATCGAGCACGTGCCGCGAACGTGGCTGACGTTCGAGAATTCGGCCTTCAGGTCCGGCTTTGAGGAGCCGCCCATGCCGGCGCGGGCCGGGTTGAAGTGCTCGCCGCCGGTCTTGCCGTACTGCACGTCGCCGGTCTGGGCCATGAAGTCCTCGATCACGCGGTGGAATACCACGCCGTCATAGGCGCCTTCGCGGGCCAGTTCCTTGATGCGGGCGACATGCCCCGGAGCGACGTCGGGCAGAAGCTCGATGACGACTTTGCCCTTGGTGGTCTCCAGGATGATCGTGTTTTCCGGATCCTTGATCTCGGCCATGGGTTTTCTCCTTCTGTTGATTTTACTTGCCGACCTTGACGCTGATCATGCGGTCGGGATCGGTGACGGAGCCGTTGTTGGCGTCGTCGCCGAGCTTGATCTTATCGACATTCTCCATGCCGGAGACGACCTTGCCGACGACCGTGTACTGGCCGTTGAGGAAGTCGCCCGGGGCGAACATGATGAAGAACTGCGAATTCGCGCTGTTCGGGTCCTGCGAGCGGGCCATGCCGACCGTGCCGCGTTCAAACGGGACTTCGGAGAACTCTGCCGGGACGTCCGGACGCGACGAACCGCCGGTGCCGGCAGCCTGCGGCTGGTAGCCGTTTTCCATGTCGCCATACTGCACGTCGCCGGTCTGGGCCATGAAGCCCTTGATCACGCGGTGGAAAGCGACGTTGTCGTATTCACCGGCCGCGGCCAGCGCCTTGATCTGCTCGACATGCTTCGGCGCGATGTCAGGCCTGAGTTCGACGACGACCGGACCATCCTTGAGCGTGATGGTGATGAAGTTGTCGGCCGCTTGCGCAAGCGCCGTGCCCGTGAAGGAGGCAAGCGCGATTGCGCCGGCAAATGCGAGGTGGAGGATTTTCATGGTTTCTCCCTGCGTGGTGAATTTGGGGCCGCCCGTCAGGTACGGCGTTTGGCCTGCAGTGCTTCGTAGACGGACTTGGGCACGAAGGCACTGACGTCGCCGCCCATGGCCGCGATCTGGCGGACCAATGTGGCCGTAATGGGCCGTGATGCCGTGCCCGCCGGCAAGAACAAGGTCTGGATATCCGGCGCCATCTGCCGGTTCATCCCGGCCATCTGCATCTCGTAGTCGAGGTCGGTGCCATCGCGAAGGCCGCGCACAAGCAGCTTTGCGCCGCGCTCCCGCGCCGCATCGACGACCAGATTGTCGAAGGAAACGACATCGATGTCGCCTGCCCTGTCCGGCAGAAATTCCTGGAGCGAGCGGCGGATGAGCTCGGCGCGTTCGTCGAAGGAGAAGAGTGGTGCTTTGCCGGGGTGGATGCCGATCGCGACGATGACTTTCGCCGCCACGTTCAGCGCCTGCACGAGCACATCGAGATGCCCGTTCGTCATCGGATCGAAGGAGCCGGGATAAAATGCCGTGGTCATCGCACCTGTTTCCGTTTGGTGAAGCCTTTTGTCACGGACGGCGACAGATCGCAAGAGTTGTACGGCGCTTGACCCTGTTCCCTGGGAAACAGCGGGACAGAAAGAATGAATGCTAGATGAATGCCATGTTCAACGGTGCTTCACAGCAAAGACGTTAAGTGTAGTGCCAGTAACAACGGAACTTTTTTGAACGTACTGCCGTTTAGGATGCGAAAGGATTACGGCTATGGGACTTGCTCTGTTTTCGATGGCGATGTTTTTCGCGATGATCTTTGCGACGATACATGGACTGCGCAACGAGTCCCGTGACCGGCGCGAGCGCTACGCGACCCAGAAAATCTTCCGTTGATGGAGGGCACTATGGCCACCCTATTCATGATCGCGGCAGCGGTCATCAGTCTCGTATTCTTGATCGACTTTGCCCGGACGATACGCGACCTCCAGCGCGATCGCCAGGGTTCGGAACGGCTCGACGGCTTTAACGTCTAGCAGTTCCAAAGCTTCGTAAAACGAAGCGTGGTAGTAAGCGGCCGTCGTTCCCTTCCCCTGAGGCGACCGCCATTGTAAGCCGGACGGCATCCCCTGCCCGTCCGGCTTTTTCTTTGCTCTTCTTCGCCCCAAGTCAGGCGCCCTTGGCGGCAGCCTTCGCCGTGATCTCGCCGAGCATCCGGAAGAAGCGCCAGTTCAACAGCACCGCGGCGGCTGCAAGCCCGAGGACGAAGCCGAACCACACGCCGATCCCGCCGAAATTGAAGGGAAAGGCAAAGAGCCAGGCGCAGACGAAGCCGATCGGCCAATAAGAAACCATCGCCAGCAGCATCGGCACCTTGGTGTCCTTCAGGCCGCGCAGCATGCCGGCGGCGATCGCCTGCATGCCATCGACGAGCTGAAACGCACCGGCAATCACAATGAGCGGAGCCGCGAAGGCAAGCACCGCCGCAGCGTCCGGACGGGCTGTGTCGAGATAAAGGGCAGCCAGTTGGCTGGGGAAGAATGCGAAGATGGCGCTGCCGACAATGGCAAAGCCGGCGCCGAGCACCAGCGAAGCGATCGCCGCGCGCCGAACGCCCAGGAGATCACCGCGGCCATAGGCAAGCCCGACCCGCACCGTGGCGGCCTGCGCAAGCCCGAGCGGGATCATGAAGGCCATCGAGGCGAATTGCAGCGCGATGCCGTGCGCCGCAAGCTCGACCGTGCCGATCGTGCCCATCAGCAGCGAGGCGACGGTGAACAGGCTGACCTCGGCAAGGATCGTCAGCGAAATCGGAATTCCGAGAAAAACGACTTCGCGGAAGGCGACCCAGTCGGGCCGCCAGAAGCGGACGAAGAGTTCGTACTGGTTGAGCTCCGGCTTGCTCTTGATATAGCCGATCGTCAACGCCGCGCCGAGTACGGCAACGCCAAGCGCTGCGACCGCCGCACCGAAGATGCCGAGTTTCGGGAAGCCGAAGTGGCCGAAGATCAGCACGTAGCAGAGCGCGGCATTGAGCACGAGCGTCGCCAGCGTGACATAGAGAATGATCCCTGCCCTCTCCAGGCCACTTAGGAAGGCCCTCAGCACCATGAAGATGAGACCGGGGAAGATCGCCCATTGCGCGATGCGGACATATTCTCCTGCAAGGGCTGCGACCTTGGGCTGCTGGCCGGCAAATAGCAGGATCGGCTCGGCCATCCAGAGGATCGGCGCGGTCAACAGGCCGTAGAGCATCACCACCCACATGCCCATGCGCACCGAGCGGCGCACCGAAACCTTGTCGCCACGGCCGACGGCCTGTGCTGCCATCGGCACCACCGCATTGGCAAATCCGTTGCCGAAAACATAGACGGTGAAATACATCTGGGTCGCGAGGATGATCGCCGCGAGCTCGGTGGCGCCGAGCTTACCGACCATCAGGACGTCCGTCGTGTTGATCGCGAGCTGCGCAAGCTGCGCACCGATGAACGGCACGCCCAGATAGAAGCTCGCGCGATAGTGCGTCCGCCAGGAATTGTCGGTCGTCAACGGTATCGGGCTCGCATTCGCGGTCAGCATGGCAGATTCCTGGCAGTCAATGCGGCTCCGGGCCGCAACCGAAGATCGGGGGGAGGAATCCGGAAATAGAATACCGTCGGGCAAAGAGCCAGCCGCAAGGGCGAGGTTGCTCAAAGTTTCATCGATAGATCACGAAAATTGATCAATTTCCGTGCAATCGTGGCCGCCCCATCGCCTCTGGCTCGTCCGGCGCTACGGCGTCGGCCGGCCCGACATTCTCCGCGCCTTCCGGTCCGACCGCCCTGCTTCTCGGTATCTTCAGGAAGAACACGATAAGCGCGCCGACGAGGAAGCAACTGGCGAGTGCATAGGGCGCGCCGGCAAAGGCGACGGGCGCGGCAGGGCTGGTGAAATAACCGAAGGCCTGGGTGAAGATCAACGGACCGATGATCGTGGTGATGCTGCCGATGCTGGTCAGCGCGCCCTGAAGCTCGCCTTGTGCCGACGACGGCACGTGGGCCGCGGCGATACTGCGCAGCGGCGGATCGGCGAGGCTTTCGAGCGCGGTCGCGATGATCACCGCATAGATCATCCACCCCTGCCAGGCGCCGGCATAGCCGATGGCTCCGAGCGTGGTGAAGGTCAGGCCGAGCACGGCCGTGCGCCACTCCCCAAGCCGCGGCACCACGCGCGGCAGGATGACGGCCATGACGAAGGCACCGCCGATACCGAAGATCCCGAGCGAAAGTCCGATCTGCCCCTCGCTCCAGCCGTAGCGGTAGCTGGAAACGAAGGACCAGACGGCCGGATAGACCGAATGGGCAAGCCAAAAGAGAAAGAACACCAGCCCCACCCAGCCGATGCCGGGGTAATTGCGCATCTGCTTGAGGGCGTCCAGCGGGTTGGCGCGTTTCCACTCGAACCGGCGGCGGTTGGCGCTGTCGAGCGTTTCGGGTAGCAGGAATACGCCAAGGATAAAGTTGACGAAGGACAGCGCTGCCGCGCCGTAGAACGGGACCCGCGGGCCGAGTTCGCCAAGCAGACCGCCAAGCACCGGCCCGAGCGCGAAGCCGGTACCAAAGGCAATGCCGATCAGCCCGAAATTCTTGGCTCGGTTCCCGTCATGACTGATGTCGGCGATGTAGGCCGATGCCGTGCCGAAGCTGGCGCCGCTGACGCCGGCGAGTACACGACCGATGAACAGCATCCAGTAGCTGGTGGCGAGCGCGCAGATCAGGTTGTCGAGCGCGAAGGTGAAGACGGATGCGAGCAGCACCGGGCGGCGGCCGAATCGATCGCTGAGATTGCCGATCAGCGGCGCAAAGAGAAACTGCATCGCGGCATATACGAGCAGCAGCCATCCACCGTCGATCGCCGCCTCGCTGACATTGGCGCCGGTCAATTCCTCGAGATAGGCCGGCAGCACCGGCACGATGATTGCGATGCCAATGATATCGAGAAACAGGATGAGGAAGACGAGGAACAGGCCGCGTCGCACAAATTTCTCGTCGCGCATGCGATCCCTCCCCGGCGGCCTGCCCCGGGAAAAGAGACAGAACGTGAACAACGCTACCAATTTAGGTGTAACGGATCATTTCGCACGAAACAATCCGTGAACGTCCCAAATTTTCTGATGGGACTATCGCAATGGTTGATAGGTCGGGCCGCTTACAGCCCATGCCTCAGCGGTGGTCCCGCCGCTGTTCGCGCTTCAGGAAGTCCACGAAGGCACGCAACGCCGCCGGCATATGCTTGCGGCTTGCATAATAGAGAAGCGGACCGGAGAAGCTCGTCGTCCACGCCTCAAGGATGAGCACCAGGCGCCCTGCGGCGACCGCGGGCGCGATGAATTCCTCGAAGGTCCGGATCACGCCAAGGCCGTCGATGGCCGCCCCGAGTTCGAGATCGATCGTGTTGGCGGTGACGACGGCTGGCGGCGCGATCGTCAGCGCCGCCTCGCCCTCGCCGAACTCCCAGGGAAGCGAGAAGCCGCTGGCGAAGCGGTGGCGAATGCAGGCGTGTTCAAGCAGGTCGCGCGGATGGCCGGGCACGCCGCGCCTTGCGAGATAATCCGGCGCCGCGGCGGTGACATAACGCTGGCGGCTCGGCCCGATCGGGATCGCGATCATGTCGCGCTCGACGCGTTCCTCGTAGCGGACGCCCGCATCGAAACCGGCAGCGAGGACATCGACGAAACCGTCCTCCGCCGTCACCTCCAGGGAAATTGCCGGGTGCTCGCGCAAGAACCGGCCGATGATCGGTGGTAGAATTTCGCGCGCGACGATGGTCGGAACGTTCAGTTTTAGCGTTCCCGCCGGACTGTCGCGCATCTCGTTGACCTGATCGAGCGCACCGGCGATCTCGCCGAGGGCCGGCGTCAGCCGATCGAGCAGCCGCGTGCCCGCCTCCGTCAGGGTGACGCTGCGGGTCGTGCGGTTGAGCAGGCGCACCTGCAGCTTCGCTTCAAGGCGGCGGAGCGCCTCGCTTAGCGCCGACGCGGAAACGCCGCGCTTCTTCGCAGCCGCGCGGAAGCTCCGCGCCGCGGCCACTGCGGTGAAGGCATCGAGATCGGCAAGCGGCAAGTCGTCCATTGTGCGGAATTTCGTACAAGTCGTTCGATTGAGATCGGATTATCGCACGGCATCGGACGAAGTAAACAGGAGACCGAGCAAACGGCCGGCTGGTTTTCGGCCTTGTCGAAGGAGAACGAAGATGGATTACGTTTCACTCGGAAAGTCCGGTCCCTCGGTTTCGGCGCTCGGCCTCGGTTGCATGGGCATGTCCGGCATGTACGGCCCTGCGGACCGGGCCGAAAGCATCGCCACGATCCATGCAGCGCTGGAAGCCGGCATCACGCTGCTCGACACCGGCGATTTCTACGGCATGGGTCACAACGAGATGCTGATCGGCGAAGCGTTGAAGGGCGGAAGGCGCGACAGGGCGCTGCTGAGCGTGAAGTTCGGCGCCCTGCGCGATGCCGCCGGCAACTGGTTGGGCTACGATTGCCGGCCCAAGGCCGTTCGCAATTTTCTCGCCTACACGCTGCAGAGGCTCGGCGTCGACCATATCGACATCTATCGTCCCGCCCGGCTCGACCCGGATGTGCCGATCGAGGACACCATTGGCGCAATCGCCGATCTGGTGAAGGCGGGTTACGTCAGGCATGTCGGCCTCTCGGAAGTCGGATCAGAAACCATCCGGCGTGCGGCGGCCGTGCATCCGATCGTCGACCTGCAGATCGAGTATTCGCTGATTTCGCGCGGCATCGAGGATGAAATCCTGCCGACCTGCCGCGAACTCGGTATCGGCATCACCGCCTACGGCGTCCTTTCACGCGGGCTGATAAGCGGCCATTGGCAGAAAGGCGCGGCCGGCAAGGGCGATTTCCGCGCCATGAGCCCGCGGTTTCAGGAAGGCAACATCGATCGAAACCTCGCCCTCGTCGAGGCTTTGAGACGAATCGCCGAAGGCAAGGGCGTGTCGGTGGCACAGATCGCGATCGCTTGGGTTGCGGCCAAGGGCAAGGACATCGTGCCGCTCGTCGGCGCGCGGCGGCGCGATCGACTGGCAGAGGCCCTGTCGTCGCGCGACGTCCATCTCAGCGCAGACGATCTGGCGGTGATCGAACAGTCAGTGCCGAAGAATGCGGCAGCCGGCGCGCGGTATCCAGAAGCCCAGCTCGCCCACATGGACAGCGAGCGCTAAGCCACAAACGAAAGGGCCGGCAGACAAGCCGGCCCTTTCGAATGATTCTGGTTCAAAGAAATCAGGCCGCGCCCGAGAAAGTATCACAGGCCGTCATCTTACCGCTGTCGAAGCCGCGCTTGAACCAGCGCATGCGCTGCTCGGAGGTCCCGTGATTGAAGCTCTCGGGAACGACATAGCCCTGCATGCGCTTCTGCAGCGTATCATCGCCGATCTGGGTGGCCGCGTTCAGCGCCTCTTCAAGGTCGCCCTGTTCGAGCAGGCCCTTCTGCTGGGTATACTTGCCCCAGACACCGGCGAAGCAATCGGCCTGCAGTTCGACGCGCACCGACATCTGGTTGGCTTCGGTCTCGCTCATCGATTGGCGCATCTGGTTGAACTTCGGCAGAACGCCGATCAGGTTCTGGACATGATGGCCGACCTCATGCGCGACGACATAGGCCTGGGCGAAATCGCCGGCCGCATCGAACTTCTGCGCGAGTTCGTCGAAGAAGCTCATGTCGAGATAGACCTTGCGGTCGCCCGGGCAATAGAACGGCCCGGAGGCAGCCGAAGCAAAGCCGCAGGCAGAACGCACCTGGCCACGGAAGAGCACCATCTTCGGCTCTTCATACTGCTGGCCGTTTGCCTGGAAGATGCCGTTCCAGGTGTCTTCAGTCTCGGCGAGCACCGTCGCCATGAACTGCTTCATTTCCTCTTCCTGAGCGGATCCGCGCGGTGCCGGCGAACCATCGCTCTGCTCGAAGCCCGGCATCTGCACCTGGCCGCCGCCGCCTTCCAGCACCTGCAGCATGTCGATGCCCATGGCCTTGAGGATGAAATAGAGCACGACGAGGAAGATAATCGTACCGAAGCTCATACCGCCTCCGGCGCGCCGCATGCCGCCGCCACCGCCTGGCATGCGGAAACCGCCCCCCCGCCCAAACGGGTTGCCGCCACCGGGGCTCGCGCCGCGCTGGTCTTCGATATTGTCGGATTGGCGGCGGCCCTTCCATTCCATGATCTGTCCTCCCCGGCCTCTGAAAGGCGTTGTCGGTCTGCTCTTTTATAAGACGGCCCTAACGTCGTTGTAAAACGCAATCGCGCCCCGTAAGTTCGCGATCTCACCAATCTTTTTGACAAGGCGGACACTTCGCCAAGGCGCTGCCGGCAGCCGGGCCGCCGGCCCGACCGGCCGCCCTCTCTTGAACAGCCGCGCTCGCCTTGACGCAAACCTGCTTTGCGGCTCCTATGCCCATGCGG
Source organism: Ensifer sp. SL37 (assembly GCF_026672675.1). Taxonomy (NCBI): domain Bacteria; kingdom Pseudomonadati; phylum Pseudomonadota; class Alphaproteobacteria; order Hyphomicrobiales; family Rhizobiaceae; genus Ensifer; species Ensifer sp. SL37. The sequence goes on from NZ_JAPPRN010000006.1 coordinate 3,583,917, forward strand.
ACAGGACGAGGAGGCAGGGCGATGAAGGCATTGCGGCTCGAAGGTATCGGTCAGCTGCGGGTCGCAGAAGTGCCAAAGCCCCTACCCGGCCCGGACGATCTGCTGGTGCGGGTCGAAGCCTGCGGCATCTGCGGCACGGACCGGCATCTGCTGCACGGCGAATTCCCCTCCACCCCGCCGGTGACGCTCGGCCACGAATTCTGCGGCATCGTCGAGGCGGTGGGAAGCAGGGTCTCCGATATCGCAATCGGCGCGAGAATCACCGGCGACCCCAACGTCGCTTGCGGTACCTGTCCGCAATGTACCGCCGGGCGCATCAATCTCTGCCGCAATCTCCGGGCGATCGGCATCCATCGTGACGGTGGTTTTGCCGAGTACGTGGTTATGCCCCGCAAGCAGGCCCATGACATACCACTGAGCCTCGACCCCGTTCATGGCGCCTTCTGCGAGCCGCTCGCCTGCTGCCTGCATGGCGTGGATATGGCGGGCATTCGCGCCGGCTCCTCCGTCGTCGTCCTTGGCGGCGGTGTGATCGGCCTACTGGTCGTGCAGCTCGTCCGCCTCGCCGGCGCAACGACGGTCATTCTTTCCACACGACAGGCGGCAAAGCGCCGTCTTGCCGAAGAGGTCGGCGCAACGGCGACGATCGATCCTTCCTCTGCCGATATCATCGAACAGATCGCCGGTGACACCGGGCTCGTTCCCGGCGGGGTCGATGTCGTCATCGAATGCGCCGGCGTTGCCGAAACCGTCACGCAGTCGACTCGCCTTGCCAGGTCCGGTGGCACCGTCGTGATCCTCGGCGTCATGCCGAAGGGCGAGACCGTGGAAATCGAACCGTTCGACATTCTCTTTCGCGAACTGCGGGTGCTCGGATCCTTCATCAACCCCTTCGTCCACCGCCGTGCAGCAGACCTCGTCGCCTCGGGCGCCATCGAGATCGACAAGCTGATTTCGCGGCGGGTGACGCTCGGCGAAGCAGCCAACGTCATTGCGCATCCGCCGGCGGCCGGAGAGGTCAAGGTTCTCGTCATCCCCGGCCGCCCCTGACATTTCCGGCGCTGTTTCGCCGTGCGCGAAGCGCTCTGCATGGCCGGAGGTGCGCAAATATGGCTGGTTCCTGTCGATTCCGGAATTTTCGGGGTTTCGCTTGCAGAAACATTTGCCTATAAGCCGCTTCTAGCCTGAAAAGACCCATCAATGCGTGCCCGGCCGGTGACCTCCCACCTCGGCCGGTTTTTCGCGCAGCTAGAAACGGATGATCGACCATGCCGAAGCGCCAAGATATCAAGTCCATTCTTATCATCGGCGCGGGGCCGATCGTCATCGGTCAGGCTTGCGAATTCGACTATTCCGGCACCCAGGCCTGTAAGGCGCTGAAGGAGGAAGGCTACCGCGTCATCCTCGTCAACTCCAACCCGGCGACGATCATGACCGACCCGGGTCTGGCCGACGCAACCTATGTCGAGCCGATCACCCCTGAAGTCGTCGCCAAGATCATCGCCAAGGAGCGCCCGGACGCGCTGCTGCCGACCATGGGCGGCCAGACCGCGCTCAACACGGCGCTCTCGCTGCGCCGCATGGGCGTTCTCGACCGCTACAATGTCGAGATGATCGGCGCCAAGCCGGACGCCATCGACAAGGCCGAAGACCGCGCCCTCTTCCGCGAAGCCATGGCGAAGATCGGCCTCGAAACGCCGAAGTCGCGGCTGGCGAATGCCACCGACATCAAGGACCATGACCGCAAGACGCACGAGGCCGAGCGCGCCGAACTGAAGAGCCGGCTTTCCGGCGCCGAGCTCGACAAGGCGCTCGATGACCTCGAGAACCAGTGGAACCTTGGCGAAGGCGACCGCAAGCAGCGCTACATGAACCACGCGATGGCGATTGCCGCGCAGGCGCTTGACGATGTTGGCCTGCCCGCCATCATCCGTCCGTCCTTCACGCTCGGCGGTACCGGCGGCGGCATTGCTTATAACCGCACGGAATTCTTCGACATCGTCGGCAGCGGTCTCGATGCGTCGCCGACCACCGAAGTGCTGATCGAAGAATCGGTGCTCGGCTGGAAGGAGTACGAGATGGAAGTGGTCCGCGACACGGCGGACAACTGCATCATCATCTGCTCGATCGAAAACATCGACCCCATGGGCGTGCACACCGGTGATTCGATCACCGTTGCGCCGGCGCTGACGCTGACCGATAAAGAATATCAGATCATGCGCAACGCCTCGATCGCGGTTCTGCGCGAGATCGGCGTCGAGACCGGCGGCTCGAACGTGCAGTTCGCCGTCAATCCGAAGGACGGCCGTCTCGTCGTCATCGAAATGAACCCGCGCGTATCGCGCTCGTCGGCCCTCGCCTCCAAGGCGACCGGCTTCCCGATCGCCAAGATCGCGGCGAAGCTTGCGATCGGCTACACCCTCGACGAACTCGACAACGACATCACCGGCGGCGCGACCCCGGCCTCGTTCGAACCGTCGATCGACTACGTCGTCACCAAGATCCCGCGCTTCGCCTTTGAAAAGTTCCCGGGCGCCTCGCCGGTTCTGACCACCGCCATGAAGTCGGTCGGCGAAGTCATGGCGATCGGCCGTACCTTTGCCGAATCGCTGCAGAAGGCGCTGCGCGGCCTCGAGACCGGCCTTACCGGCCTCGACGAAATCGAAATCCCCGACATGGACGAGAACGGCGATGGCCGTAACGCCATTCGTGCGGCGATCGGCACGCCGACGCCGGACCGACTGCGCATGGTTGCGCAGGCGCTGCGCTTTGGCATGAGCGAAGCCGAGGTTCACGAGGCGAGCAAGATCGACCCGTGGTTCATCGCCCAGTTCAAGGCGATCGTCGACATGGAAGCGCGCATCCGCGAGCACGGCCTGCCTGCCGATGCCGAGAACCTGCGCATGCTGAAGGCGATGGGCTTCTCCGACGCCCGCCTCGCAACGCTCGGCGGCAAGCGCCCGAAGGAAGTGGCGGAACTGCGCAATGCGCTTAATGTCCGCCCGGTCTACAAGCGCATCGACACCTGCGCTGCCGAATTCGCCTCGCCGACCGCCTACATGTACTCGACCTACGAAACGCCTTTCGTCGGTGCCGCCCGCTCGGAAGCTGAAGTGTCTGACCGCAAGAAGGTCGTCATTCTCGGCGGCGGTCCGAACCGCATCGGTCAGGGCATCGAGTTCGACTATTGCTGCTGCCACGCCGCCTTCGCGCTGAAGGATGCCGGCTACGAAGCGATCATGATCAACTGCAACCCGGAAACGGTCTCGACCGACTACGACACCTCCGACCGCCTCTACTTCGAACCGCTGACGGCCGAGGACGTGATCGAGATCATGCGCGCCGAGCAGGAAAAGGGCGAACTCGTCGGCGTCATCGTCCAGTTCGGTGGCCAGACGCCGCTGAAGCTCGCCGAAGCGCTGGAAAAGAACGGCATCCCGATCCTCGGCACGGCACCCGACGCGATCGACCTTGCCGAAGACCGCGACCGCTTCCAGAAGCTTCTGATGAAGCTCGACCTCAACCAGCCTAACAATGGCATTGCCTACTCGGTCGAGCAGGCCCGCCTCGTCGCTGCCGAAATCGGCTTCCCGCTGGTCGTGCGCCCGTCCTACGTTCTCGGCGGCCGCGCCATGCAGATCATCCATTCGGAAAGCATGCTGCAGAGCTACCTGCTCGACACGGTTCCGGGCCTCGTTCCTGAGGACATCAAGCAGCGCTATCCGAACGACAAGACCGGCCAGATCAACACGCTGCTCGGCAAGAATCCGCTGCTGTTCGACAGCTACCTGACCAACGCGACGGAAGTCGACGTCGACTGCCTGTGCGACGGCAAGGATGTCTTCGTCTCGGGCATCATGGAGCACATCGAGGAAGCCGGCATCCACTCGGGCGACAGCGCCTGCTCGCTGCCGGTGCACACGCTCGACAAGGACATGGTCGACGAACTCGAACGCCAGACGGCAGCCCTTGCCAAGGCGCTCAATGTCGGCGGCCTGATGAACGTGCAGTTCGCGATCAAGGACGGCACGATCTACGTGCTCGAAGTCAACCCGCGCGCTTCGCGCACCGTACCCTTCGTCGCCAAGACGATCGGTGCGCCGATCGCGAAGATCGCGGCCCGCGTCATGACCGGCGAAGCGCTCGATGTCGCGATCGCCGCCTATGGCGAAAAGCCGGATCCGCGCAACCTCAAGCACATCGCGGTCAAGGAAGCAGTCTTCCCGTTCGCACGTTTCCCCGGCGTCGATACGCTGCTTGGCCCGGAAATGCGCTCGACCGGCGAAGTCATCGGTCTCGACACCGACTATGCACTGGCCTTTGCCAAGTCGCAGCTCGGCGCCGGCGTCGACCTGCCGCGCGATGGAACAGTGTTCGTTTCGGTGCGCGACGAGGACAAGACCCGGGTGTTGCCGGCAATCCGCATCCTCGTCGACATCGGCTTCAAGGTCATGGCGACCAGCGGCACGGCTCGATTCCTCGGTGAACACGGCATTGCCGCCACCAAGATCAACAAGGTTCAGGAAGGTCGTCCGCACGTCGAGGATGCGATCCGCAACCGTCACGTTCAGCTCGTCATCAACACGACGGACGGCAACAAGGCGATCTCGGACTCCAAGTCGCTGCGCCGCGCCACGCTGATGCAAAAGGTGCCCTACTACACCACCATGTCCGGTGCTGAAGCGGCTGCGCACGCAATCAAGGCTCTGAAGGCAGGCAGCCTCGAAGTGCGCCCGCTGCAGAGCTACTTCAAGGCCTAAGAAAGACCGCGGCGCGCGAAACCCTCGGGCGCCGCCGCCATCCCCGAGGGTGTGATGCGCTTCAACAGCCCGCCCCTCCGCTGAACGCCGCATGAACGACCGGTTCAGCCTGCATTCCCCCGGCACATGTTTCTATGACCCTGCGCACTGAGAGATCGGCGGCTTCGCCGGTGGGCGCGACATGGGGCAAGATCGTGCAACTCTATTTCTTTGATTTGCTGTGGGGCGACGAGCACTTCGTCGATGAAGACGGTATCAGCCATTTCGACGAGGGATCGGCCCTCTATTACGGCCAGCGGATCGCAGACAAGATCGGCCGCGATGCCGATTATGGTTCGCTGAAGGTCCAGGTCCGTTCCAGCAACCGCAGGCTGCTGGCAACAATCGTGCCCTCCATCGGCCGCGGCGCCGAACAGCGGGCTCTGCTTGCCCGCCGCCAGGTCGGCGCCTCTCTCTACGCTGCAGCCTGAAGCAGCGCCACGAGCAAAGCGCAGGAACATCCATCCTGCGCTTGATCACACTGTTAGTCTGCCGCCAGGGCCTCGGCAGCAGTTCTGCCCCGATCACGACGCGCGTGGCTCGCTGCGAGCCGCACGGTTCTGACGCCCAGATACAGAGAAGCCGTGGAGATCAGGAACGCGACGACGAAAACCGTGAACAAGGCGGCGTGCATCGTGGCAACGTTCGCCTTCTCGTCGAAACCGCGAAGATTGGCCGTCAGCCCGCAGATCGCCGCGCCGATCGCATAACCGGCCGACTGCAACGTCGGCAGAAACGCTGAGGTCTTGTCCCGCTCTCCTCGCAAGGAGACGTCCATCATCAGCTGGCTGAGCGTGCCCCACGACATGCCGAACCCGGCCCCGACCGCGATCTGGCTCGGGAAGACCAGCCGGTAATCGTCGATCGCGAAGGCGATCATCAGACCGGCAAGCCCGAGGCTGAGAAGCGCAGGTCCCGCAGGGATGAGCTTCACGCGCAGAGCGTGCGAGTGCAGGCTTGCGACGGCGATAGCGGTCACACTCCAGGAGATCGCCATCAATGCCGCCGAAAAACCGGCGGCCGTGGGGCTGAAATTCCAGACATGTTGCAGGCCATAAATGAGGTACACCGAGCCGGACGCTTGAGCGAGGGGCATCAGCAGCACGACCCAAAGTCCGGTGCCGAGCGGTTTTGTGAGCTGAAAGGCGCCCGCGGGCAGGATCGGATGCTCCGCCCGACGGTCGGTTGCGACGGCCGCCCAGAGGATGGTCAGCGCCGTCGCCAGCGCCGCCGCCATCAAGGGGACGCTGCTCGCCGTATTTGAGACCGATATCAGCAATATGCCGGAACCGACCACGGTCAGCCGCAGCAGCGGGATTGGACGAGGCGTGTCGGTCGATGGCACCTTGCGTGCCGGTACGATCAGCAGAACGAGCGCAACGAAGATGACGGTTGCGGGAACGTTGACGGCGAAAGCCACCCGCCATGACCAGTGTTCCGTCAGGAATCCGGACACGAGTGGCCCGCCAAAGGCCGCCGTTGCCCAGACGATGGCCTCGGCTCCGAATACCTTTGGGACCAGGCGCGGCGGGAAGAGTTCGGGAATCAGCGCGTAGCAGACCGCAGCAATGATCCCCTCGCCGAATCCCTGAAACACGCGACCGGCGAGGACCTGCGGCATGCTGCCGGCGGCGGTCGCGATGAGGGTGCCGACGACAAAGATGAGCGCGGCCGTAATCAGCGTCCCGCGTGCGCCGAACCTTGACTTGAGCGTGGCGGCAACAGCGCCGCCGAGAATGGCAAAGACGAGATAGAGCGTGACGGCCCAGGACAACAGCGTAGCGCCGCCGATCTCTTCGACGGCTGTGGGCAGCGCGGTCGCTACGAAAAACTCGTTGAATGCGAACAACGCGACCCCGAGGCAAAGGGCAGCCGTCGTCGCCAGATAGTCCGGCCGCAACAGTTCGCTCCAGCGGCCGTCCTCCTGAAGTGCGGTATTGCCCCCGCCTGCCTTGGTTTCGTCCCTCGCCAGAACCATGCCCAACGTTCCTCGCTGCTATCTCTTCGGAACACCTTTGTTACGACCTCAACCACGGTTGAGGTAAAGCGCTTTCTGCGTAGCTTGCCACCCCATCGCTTCCCCCACAAGTTGCAGTGGCCTTTCAGGGTTCGGTGGATGATGGCGAAATATCTGGCTTTCGCGCTTCCGTTTCTGCTATAACCAAGGTTCGAAGTTTCGGACGGTTCCGGCGTTTACGCGCCGGAGACCGTTTTCTTTTGCGTTGGCGCCGCCCTAAGGGCGGCGCCTCGTGCTTGATGAAGGACATTGAAATGGTCGAAAAAGTGCCGATGACACAGGGCGGATTCGTCAACCTGCAGGAGGAGCTGCGCTGGCGCCAGCAGGAAGAACGACCGCGAATCATCGAGGCGATTGCCGAAGCCCGTGCACATGGCGACCTGTCGGAAAATGCCGAGTACCACGCTGCCAAGGAAGCGCAGAGCCACAACGAGGGCCGGATCACCGAGCTCGAAGACTTGATCGCCCGCGCGGAAGTCATTGATCTCTCGAAGATGTCCGGCTCCAAGATCAAGTTCGGCGCCAAGGTCAAACTCGTCGACGAAGACACTGAAGAAGAAAAGACCTACCAGATCGTTGGCGACCAGGAAGCCGACGTGAAGGCTGGCCGCATTTCGATCTCGTCGCCGATCGCGCGCGCGCTCATCGGCAAGGAAGTCGGCGATTCCATCGAAGTGAACGCGCCTGGCGGTTCCAAGGCCTACGAAATTCTCGCCGTCAACTGGGGCTGATCAGCCCTAGCCAAGGGGCGAAGCCGGCCTTCGCCCCGTTTCTCCTTTTCAAAAGACGATCGTTGCTCGCGCAAGGAGTGCGCTTTCGTGGCCGATATCCGGAACGTCGAGGTCATCGCTCCCAATTTCAAGCGCCGCCTCTCGGGCGTGACGTCCACCATCATCCAGTTAATTCCGATCCAGCGCGCGCTCGGCGAAAAGATCGCCGTGCTTGGCCCGGGTTTGCCTGACACCCTGCCCTCGATCCGCTTCCGCGATCTATTGCGCCTGTGGAGCGCACCGGACGGACGGCCCTGCCGGGTCTGGCATGCGCGCCGCAATGTCGAAATGCTGCCGGCGATCGTGCTGCGCGACCTGCTCGGCATGAAGCTGAGGATCGTCTTCACCTCCGCATCGCAGCGCCGCCACACCGGCTGGAGCAAGTTTCTGATTTCGCGCATGGACGCGGTAATCGCGACCAGCGGCAAGACCGCCGCCTATCTGCAGGTGCCGAACACGGTGATCCTGCACGGCATAGATACCAAGCGCTTCCAGCCGCCGGCCGACACAGCGGCAGCCAAAGCTGCGCTCGGGCTCGACCCCAACCAAAAATATGTCGGCTGCTTCGGGCGGGTGCGTAAGCAGAAGGGCACGGATCTCTTCGTCGACAGCATGATTGCGCTTCTGCCGTGCCGGCCCGGCTGGAGTGCCATCGTCGCCGGTCGCGCCACCGGCCCGCACGTCGCCTTCGAGAACGAATTGAAAGAGCGGGTCGCAAAGGCCGGGCTCACCGACCGCATCCGTTTCGTTGGCGAACACACCAACATTCCGGACTGGTATCGTGGGCTCGATCTCTTCATCGCGCCGCAGCGCTGGGAAGGTTTCGGGCTGACGCCGCTCGAAGCGATGGCGACAGGCGTGCCCGTTATCGCAACCGACGTCGGCGCGTTTTCGGAACTGGTCGTCGTCGGAGAGCAGGAAACCGGCGCCGTGATCGCCGCCAACGATCTGCAGGCCATGGTCGAGGCAACGGCTGGCTTCATGGACGATGATCATCGCCGGACCTTGGCTGGCGCCAACGGTCTGGGGCTGACCCGCGCATCCTTTGCGATCGAGGGCGAGGCCCGCGCGATCAACGCGGTCTATGAACGCCTGATGCGCTCCTGACTGGCGTTGCCGCTTACGCGGCAGCCGCCACATTGAATACGTCTCACCGCTTGGAAGCGAAGAGCTTCAGATAGGCGTCGGTAATCGCCTGCTTCGAGAACTGGTTCATCAGGGTCTCGTGCCCACGTTCGGCAAGCCGTTCACCGAGCGACGTATCGCCCGCGATGCGGTCGATTGCCTGGGCAAAGCCGTCGGCGTCACCGATATCGACCATCAAGCCGTTTTCGCCGTCGCGCATGAACCATTGCGGCCCTTCCGAACGGCTGGAAACAACCGGTGTCCCTTGCGCCCAGGATTCGAGGATTACGTTGCCGAGCGGCTCGTGGCTCGACGCCATCACGAAGATGTCGGAAGCGGCAAGGAAAGGCCGTGTGTCCTTCTGCCAGCCGGCGAAACGCACGCGCTTTGCCACGCCGAGGTCGGCGGCCAGTTTCTCCAAATTTGCACGTTCTTCGCCATCGCCGACGAGCCACAGATAGGCGTCCGGCACCTTGGCGATCGCCTGGATCAGCGTGTGGAAGCCCTTGCGCGGAACGAAGCGCCCCATCGACATGACCACAGGCACGTTCTCAGGCGTGTCGAGCGTGGCGCGGCTGATGGGCGCGACCCGCTCGGTTCCGGTGAAGTTGGAGATGACTTCGACGTCGCGCTTCCAGCCGATCTTGCGCACATGCTCGGCAATGCCCGGCGTGTTGCAGACGAGGCAATCGGTGTTGCGGAAATAGTCGAGCCGCAGCGGATAGTCGCCGAGACGCGAGATCTTGATGCAGCCCTTGTAGTTGGGCATCAGGCGGCTGGCGCGCGGCATCCAGGCAAACAGCGCATCCGGCTTTTCGCGGCGTGCCATGCTGCTGACCTTCATCGGCAGGAGGATCCGGTCGAGCGACAGGTTGCGGAAGTTGCTTTCGATGATGCGCGTCGCACCCTCGATGTCCTTCTTCCAGATACGACCATGGCGGATGACCGAGGTCTGCTCGACGCCACGCTCGGCGAGCGCGTTGACCAGGTGGACGAAGAAACGCTCAGCGCCGCCATCCTTGCCGAAGTGAAAATGCATGACTTTCATGAAAACCTCACCGCTTGCTGGCGCGCCGATCCATGTCGTCATGGTTCGGGTGCCGCTTGAGCGCGTGCCTCTGATAGATCTTGGCGGCGGTCAGGAAAGCGTACACCGCTCCCGTCATCGCCTCAATGAAGCCTGGAAAACCGCAGCGCCACAGACCGTTGCGGAAATAGAGCCTAAGGAAATAGAGTGGCGGGCTGAACAGCATTTTGTAAGGGCGCGCCGACTTACCGGCGGCGAACTGCTGATCGGCCTTGAGCGTCGAATACTTGTTTTCCTTGAGGATCTGCTCGTCGATGATCAGCGGCCGATAGTGCAGCAGGCTGCCCTTGGCAGCGGCGCCGACCGCGCCATCCGGCACGATCCCCTCGTGGACTTTCTGATTGAGATCGTATCGTCCCCTGCCCTGGCGGATCAGCCGCAGGTTTCGCCGCTCGTGCGCCCGCTCCGGCGTGTAGCCGTAGCCGATGAGGTAGGGCCTGCGCGCGACGCGCCAGCCGACCGTCTCCGGCGGCGCATCGAGCAGCGAGGGCAGCAGTGCCTTCAGCGGTTCGTCCAGGCGTTCATCGGAATCGATGTTGAAGCACCAGGGCTGCGTGCATTGGTCGAGCGCGAACTGCTTCTGGCCGGCATAGCCCCGCCACGGCTCATGCAGGAAACGGATCGGCCAACCCTTGTCGATGTAGGACTGTACGAGTGCTGCCGTTCCGTCGGTCGAGCCGGAATCGACGATGACGATTTCTGAGCACTGCTCGAGGCTCTCGATGCAGTTGCCGAGATAGGCTTCTTCGTTCTGGCAGATGATGAAGGCGGACAGCGGAAGCTTGTTCATGGGCGGGCCTTAGATCTGGACGAGGCCGATATCCTTGACCTGGCGAATGGTCAGCATCGTGCGCACCGTGTCGACCCGTTCATTGGCCGTCAGCACTTCGATGACGAAATCCTGGAAAGTCGTGAGGTTTTCGGCGACACAATGCAGCAGGAAGTCGCTTTCGCCGGAAACCGTCCAGGCCTGCCGGACGATCTGCCATTCCGCGGTAGCGGCCGAGAACGCCTTGAGGTCGGCCTCCGACTGACGCTTCAGGCCGACCATGCAGAAAGCGACGAGATCGAAGCCGAGCGCCGGTGCGTTCAGCAGCGCGTGATAGCCCTTGATGACGCCGGTCTCTTCGAGCTTGCGCACGCGCCGGAGGCAGGGCGGCGCGGAGATGCCGACCCTTTGCGCAAGATCGACATTGGTCATCCGGCCATCACGCTGGAGCTCGCGAAGGATCTTGAGATCGATAGCGTCGAGCTCGACTTGTTTCGTCATGAACGTTCGTCCTTTTCGTGGTGACTTTGAGCGCGAGGCAAAGTCGAAAACTTGTGTCTGCCGATGGTGAGGTTGCCCCGATGGCGGGCGACGTCGACTGATGTCTGCCTATCCCGGCGCTGCCGCGATCATCTCGGTCGAGATTTTCAGCAAGGCGCGCTCGTCAAGGGCAAGGTCGTCTCGAGTCGGTGCGTGGCCGAGCGCAGCGCTTTCGCAGTGCAACCATGCACGGCCGGCATTCAACCCCATATGCTTCTCCAGCAAAGTGAATCCGCGTGAAATATCGTCAAACCCGCTGGACAACAAGCAGCCCGGCCGACTATTCGCGGGAAAATGGCGTTGGCGATGCCGGTAGGTGCGCAAATAGAGGTGGACATCTTCAGGAGCGACGCGAAGAGCGCTCCATTGTCGACGCGAGGCGCGGATCGATGCCGGGCCGACGCCTGTGCCCTAAGCGCGTCATCTGGTGGCAAAAGCGGGCTTGAGGCTCAAGCACTTGTGTGTATCAGGCTGCGCGCTCTTGAAAGTCATGGTGGGGAATACCTAAAGTATGGGACGATTTCCCATTGACGCAATGGAATCGGATGTGGAGGCAATCCTCTCCGATGAGCGAAGGACAAGATTATGACTGCCCGTCACGTGAAAGTGCTGATCATCGGCTCCGGCCCGGCTGGCTATACCGCCGCCATCTATACGGCGCGCGCCATGCTCGAGCCCGTACTGATCGCCGGTATGGAACAGGGCGGCCAATTGATGATCACGACTGACGTCGAAAACTACCCGGGCTATGCCGATCCGGTCCAAGGCCCGTGGATGATGGAACAGATGCTGAAGCAGGCGACCCATGTCGGCGCTGAGATCGTCAACGATCTCGTGACCGATGTCGACCTGTCGGTGCGCCCGTTCCGCATCAAGACCGACAGCGGTAACGACTGGACGGCGGACGCGCTGATCATCGCAACCGGCGCCAAGGCCAAGTGGCTCGGCATCGAGACCGAACCGACCTTCATGGGCTTCGGCGTCTCGGCCTGCGCCACCTGTGACGGCTTCTTCTATCGCAACAAAGACGTGATCGTCGTCGGCGGCGGCAACTCGGCCGTTGAGGAAGCGCTCTATCTCTCGAACCTCGCCAAGACGGTCACTGTCGTTCACCGCCGTGATAGCTTCCGCGCCGAGAAGATCCTGCAAGAGCGCCTGTTCGCCAAGCCGAACGTCAAGGTGATCTGGGATCACGAGGTCACGGAATACCTGGGTGCGCCGGCCAAGCCGCCGATGCCCGCTTCCGTCAACGGCGTGAAGCTGCGCAACACCAAGACCGGCGAAACCTCCGACATGGTCACCGACGGCGTGTTCGTCGCGATCGGCCACGCGCCGGCAGTCGAACTTTTCAAAGGCAAGCTTCGGCAGAAGTCCAACGGCTATCTTTGGACCGCGGCCGATTCGACGGCGACCGACGTGCCCGGCGTTTTTGCCGCAGGCGACGTGACGGACGACATTTACCGTCAAGCGGTTACGGCGGCCGGCATGGGCTGCATGGCAGCGCTTGAGGCCGAGAAATACCTGGCGGGTCATATGCCCGTCGCAATTGCAGCCGAATAGAAGCTGCGAATCGGGGTGGTGCCGCTGAGGCACCTCGCCCGTGTGGGAACAGATGCATCAGCCACGCCCGGAAGACAGGACCCCGTCTTCCGGAGTGGTTTCTTATGGGGGACTACATGTCGCTGGACTGGGACAAACTGCGCATTTTTCACGCGGCGGCCGAGGCTGGGTCGTTCACCCATGCGGCAGACAAGCTTCATCTTTCGCAGTCCGCGATCAGCCGGCAGGTGAGTTCGCTGGAGCAGGATGTCGGCATCAAGCTGTTCCACCGCCATGCGCGCGGCCTGATCCTCACCGAACAGGGCGAGATCCTCTATCGCACCGCGCATGAAGTGCTGATGAAGCTCGAGAGTGTCAAGGTCCAACTGAGCGAAACCACGGACAAGCCGAGCGGCAAGCTGCGCATCACCACAACGGTCGGACTCGGCCAGGGCTGGCTCACCGACAAGATCCAGGAGTTCATGTCGCTGCACCCGGACGTGCAGGTTCAGCTCATCCTCGACAATGAGGAGCTGGACGTGAACATGCGCCACGCGGATTGTGCCATCCGCCTGCGTCAGCCGCAGCAGTCGGACCTCATCCAGCGCAAGCTCTTCACCGTGCACATGCACGTCTATGCAGCTCCGTCCTACATCAACAAGTATGGCGAGCCGCAGTCAGTCGAGGATCTCGACAACCACCGCATCATCACCTTCGGCGAGCCGGCGCCGAACTATCTGCTCGACGTGAACTGGCTCGAGATCGCCGGCCGCGATTCCGACAATCCACGCGTGTCGCACCTGCAGATCAACAGCCAGACCTCGATCAAGCGCGCCTGCCTGCTCGGCATCGGCGTCGCCATGCTGCCCGACTATATCGTCGGCCGCGATCCTGGCCTCATCCAGCTGCCGATCAGTGCCGACATCCCGTCCTTCGATACCTATTTCTGCTATCCGGACGAGATGAAGAACGCCGCGAAGCTCAAGGTCTTCCGCGACTACATCGTCGCCAAGGCCCGCAACTGGAACTTTTAAGACGCTTCGACGAATGCTCATTCTCCGAGCATTTCCCCAAGGGGCCGCCAACCATCTGTTTTTACATCGATATTACGGATGCGCCGTCTCTATTGTGCGGCGCATTTTTATTGTTCGCCGCAGAAATAGGCAGGGATGCGCGCATGACATGGCTGTCATGCACAGAAAATGATTGTTGCGCGCCCAAAAAAGCAGCATACCAAACTCAGCTGATGCATCTTTGGTGGCTTCTCCTCCCAGTGCCACCGCAGCAGCTGTTCCCCTCTGGAGGTTTAATTACCTTCACAACTTATAAGGGCCCAAGTCATCTTGTGGCCCTCTTTTTTTGTCTACTGTTAGATACAGGCGAAACGTGACGAAAATCACAGCCGGCTATTGAAAGCCGATACTTCGCTTCCCATATTAAAATGCAGCTAATGCATTCTTGGTGGCTTCTCCTCCCCGCCACCGCATTAGCTGTTCCCCTCTGGAGGTTCTTATTACCTTCACAACTACAAGGGCCCAAGTTTTCTTGAGGCCCTCTTTTTTTGCCTGCAGCACCCTCACGGTCTTGTGATTTTAATATCGTGTTTTAGCGATACATTTATCGTTAAAACACGATATGGCGATATACCATGGACCGAGACGAAATCCTCAAGGCGCTTGCCCATCCCGTCCGGGTGAACATCCTCGCCTGGCTGAAGGAGCCGCAGCGCCATTTTCCGACCCAGGAGCATCCGCTCGATCTCGGCGTATGTGCCGGCCAGTTCGAACGCTGCGGCCTGTCGCAGTCGACCGTTTCCTCGCATCTCGCTGTGCTTCAGCGCGCCGGCCTCGTGACAACCCGCAAGGTTGGCCAATGGATCTTCTACCGCCGCGATGAAGAGACGATCGCCGCCTTCCTCGAGAGCATCGGCGATCTCTGAATCAACCACCTTCTCCCAAGCAGCCCCCCTGAAAGGACCTCCCATGGCCTCGCTTTTCGACCCCATCACCATTGGTGACATCGCGCTGAAAAACCGAATCGTGATGGCGCCGCTCACCCGCAACCGATCCCCGGGCGCCGTTCCGAACACCCTGAATGTGACCTACTACGAGCAGCGCGCGACGGCAGGCCTGCTGATCTCGGAGGGAACGGCGATCACCCAGCAGGGCCAGGGCTATGCCGACGTTCCGGGCCTCTATACGCCGGAAGCGCTTGAAGGCTGGCGCAAGGTGACGGACGCGGTGCACGCCAAGGGCGGCCGGATCGTCGTCCAGATGTGGCATGTCGGTCGCATTTCGCATGATTCTCTGCAGCCGGGTGGCGGCAAGCCTGTTGCGCCGTCGGCCGTTCGCGCCAAGTCGAAGACCTATCTGGTCAATTCGGACGGTACTGGCTCCTTTGCCGAAACCTCCGAGCCGCATGCACTGGAGACCACCGAGATCGAAGCGATCGTCGAGGACTATCGCAAGGCTGCGCGCGCCGCGATCGACGCCGGCTTCGATGGCATCGAGATCCATGCGGCCAACGGCTATCTCATTGACCAGTTCCTGCGTTCGGGTTCGAACCACCGCACGGATACCTACGGCGGTTCGATCGAAAACCGCGCCCGCTTTTTGTTCGAGGTCATGGATGTCGTGACGAATGAAATCGGCGCCGGCCGGGTCGGTATCCGCCTTTCGCCCGTCACTCCCGCCAACGATGCCTTTGATCCGCAACCGCAGGAGGTGTTCGGCCATGTGGTCAAGAACCTCGCTCGCTACCCCCTCGCCTATGTCCACATCATCGAAGGCGCGACCGGCGGCCCGCGCGACCACCAGCAGGGCGACCAGCCATTCGACTACGACGCCCTGCGTTCGACCTATGTCGCTGCCGGCGGCAAGGCTGCCTGGATGACCAATAATGGCTATGACAGGGCACTCGCGGTAAAGACGGTCAAGGACGGCGAAGCCGACCTTGTCGCTTTCGGCAAGCCGTTCATCGCCAACCCGGATCTCGTCGAACGGTTGAAGCGCGATGCGCCGCTCAACGCGCCGGATCAGGCAACCTTCTACGGCGGTGGCGCCAAGGGCTATACCGACTATCCAGCCCTTGAACAGGTCGCCTGACACTCCCACATGGCAATGCTCCGCCTCTTCGGCGGGGCATTTGTCTTTGGGAATGAAGAGCTTATGTTTTCGCTATATTCAGAAAAATGGTCATTGCATCCTGACGGCGACGTCATCGTAACCCCCTCCAGCCGTCTTTACCCCGTCCGCTATCGCGGCCAGCAGGCGATGCTCAAGGTCGCCGAGGACCCGGAAGAGAAGTATGGCCGCCTGCCCCTGCTCTACTGGAACGGGCATGGCGCTGCAAAGGTCTATGAAGCCGATGGCGACGCGGTGCTGATGGAGCGCACGGACAGCCAGCGCAACCTCTTCCACATGGCGATGACCGGAAGCGACGAGGAAGTGACGCGCATCATCTGCCGCACCGTCGCCGAGCTCCATGCGCCGCGCTCGACACAGGTTCCCGGCGATCTCGTGCCACTCGACAAATGGTTCGCTTCCCTGGAGACGGCTGCTCCCGCTCAAGGCGGTCTCTTTGCCCGCGCGCTCGAGGCGGCGAAAAGCCTGTTTGCAGATCCCGAACCGCCGGTCGTGCTGCATGCCGACGTCCACCACGCCAACATCCTCGATTTTGGCGACCGCGGCTGGCTGGCGATCGATCCGAAACGCGTCCTCGGCGATCGCGGCTACGACTACGCCAACCTGTTCTGCAATCCAGAACTGCCCCTGGTCACCGCTCCGGGCCGGTTGCAGCGGCATCTGCCGATCGTCGCGAAGGAGACCGGGCTTCACCCGCAGCGCATTCTCAACTGGGTGCTTGCCTATGCCGGGCTTTCCGCAGCCTGGTTCCTGGAAGACAATGACGATTTCGGCGTCGAGAATGACCTTACGATGGCGCGGATCGCAATCGCCGAGCTCGGCAGCTAGGCTCAACCCGTCCGCAACAGGACGACGGCGTAGATACAGGTCTCTCCGCCGACATTGCGGAAGACGCAATCCTGCGGCGGGCCGAGCTCCAGGCAATCCCCGATGCCGAGCGTATGGGTCTCCAACCCTTCCACGAAGGTCAGGCGCCCCGCAGTCACCCATATCCACCGGCGATGGAGCGCATAGGCGGATGCCGGGATCGGCACCTCGGCGCCGGCCGGAAGTTCAACCTCGACAAGCTCGAGCGGTAGGTCCGACATCGGCGAGACATGGCGCCGAAGATATCCGGTCTGCGGATCGCGCCACACCGCCTGATCCTGGCGCCGCGACAGCCTGCCCTGGCTCATCTCCGCACGCGCGATCAGAGTGGACATGGTGAGCCCGAACGCGCCGGCGAGCTTTGCCAGCAGCGTGGCCGTCGGGCTACTATCGCCCCGCTCTACCTTGTGGATCATCGCGCGCGAGACGCCCGATCGCTCCGAAAGCTCGCTCAGCGACCAGCCGCGCGCCTCTCTTTCCAGACGAATTCGTTCACTGAGCCGTTGATCCAGACTGTCTACTTTAGTATTCATATCGTAGTCATATAGTGAACGAATGCGAGGAGCAAGCATGCTGATCCGGGCGGCCATCCAAGACGATATGCCAGTCATCTGCGAGATCTACAACGACGCCGTGGCAAACACGACGGCGATCTGGAACGAGACCCTGGTCGATGTCGCCAATCGCGTGGCCTGGCTGAAGGCGCGCACGGACGTGGGTTATCCTGTGCTGGTGGCGGTCTGCGAGCAAGGCAATGTCATCGGCTATGCGTCCTTCGGCGATTGGCGCGCCTTCGATGGCTATCGCCATACGGTCGAGCACTCCGTCTATGTTCACAAGGATCGGCGCGGTGGCGGCATCGGCCGGAAACTCATGGTCGCGTTGATCGCCGAGGCCGAACGGCTTGGCAAACATGTGATGATCGCCGGCATCGAATCGGAGAACGCAGCCTCGATCCGCCTTCATGCCCAACTGGGTTTCGAGGATACCGGCCGGCTGCGTGAGGTCGGCACGAAGTTCGGCCGCTGGCTCGATCTCACATTTATGCAACTGGTGCTTCCGACGGGCTCGCCGCGCTAACCCGCGGCGGCGCCTCGACAATGGCCGTTTGTCGAGGCGGCGGGAGATGCTATGAACCTTCAAGGACTGTTTCTGGAAATGTTTTGACGTGGGTCTTCGGCGGAAGGTCAGATGGAGCGCCTGGGCACGTGTCGCGAGAGCGGCACTGGCGCTGGCTGTCAGCATTCCGGCGTTAAACGTGACCGAGGCAGAGGCTCGTATCGACGACCTCGCCGCACAGCCCAAATGCGTCTATTCCGGCCCGTCGGCCACCGACCCCGCCAAGTCGCTCTGCATCAGCAAGGAAAACTTCGCCCGCGATATCTGCGGCGTGATCGACCACTATGCGACGGTCAACGACCTGCCCGCGGCCTTCTTCGCCCGGCTCATCTGGCGCGAAAGCCTGTTCCGGCCCAATGCCGTCAGCCCCAAGGGTGCCGAAGGCATCGCGCAATTCATGCCGGGAACGGCGAAGATGCGAGGGCTCAACAATAGCTTCGATGTCGTCGAGGCGCTCGGCAAGTCGGCAGAGTATCTGAACGAACTGAAGTCGCGCTACGGCAATCTCGGCTATGCGGCTGCCGCCTATAATGCCGGCGAGAACGGGCTGGAGCGTTTTCTCGAGGTCGATTGGCTGCCGGCGGAAACGCGCAACTACGTGCTCGCGATCACCGCCTACAGCGTCGAGGACTGGCGCGACAATCCGCCGAAGATCCTCGACCTGACGCTCGACAAGAACAAGAGCTTCATCGACGGCTGCGTGGCGCTCGCCAGCACCCGCAACCTCCGCGACATCGAGGTGATCGACGAAGCCGAATGGGCGCCCTGGGGCGTACAGCTTGCCGCGCATTTCCAGAAATCAGTGGCGCAGCGACTGTTCGTCAGCGCCGTCAAGCGCCTGCCGGAGCCGATCCGCAGCGAGAAGGCGCTTCTCCTGCGCGAGCGCAATGCCAGCTTCGGCCTGCGAATCCGCTACGCTGCACGCATCGGCCGCGAGACCCAGGCGGACGCGAACAAGCTTTGCGCCACCATCCGCAAGAGCGGAGGCGCTTGCCTCGTCTTCCGGAACTGACAGCTATCGAGGCCTGTCCGAAAGCGATCCTGGACATGCGCGCGCGCTAGCCTGCGGCAATCCCTTGCGGAAGCGCCCGCGGGGCATTCAGGCAGCCAAGTCCGACGAGCGTCGTTGCAACCGCCTCGTCGATCGGCGTGTGCGGCTCTTCGCCGAGCACGGCAAGCAGCCGCTCGTTCGGCATTCTCAACGGTTCGCGCCAGAGATAGCGCATCTTGCGCAACTCCCTGAAGAGCGGAACAAAGGGCGAAGCCAAGTCGATCAGCCACCACGGGAAGGCCCGGACGGGAAGCGCCGGCTTGCCGACAACCCGGCGGATCGCCGCGATCATCTCGGTTCCATTGCGGTCGAGGAAGCCGCGCATGTGGTAAACGGCGAAAGGCGGCAGGTCCTCGGCGCGCTCGACGAGGCGGATCATGGTTTCGGCGACATCGGGCAGATAGGCCCATTGGTGGCCGATCCCCTCGCGGCCCGGGTAGGAAATCGCGCCCAACGCTCTGCCCGGCTTTACCAGCCCTTGCGAAAACCAGTTGTTGGCCGCACCGGGACCGAAGAAGTCGCCTGCCCTCACGATGATGACGCCGACACCTGCCTCCGAGGAGTCCTTCAGACGGCGCTCCATCTCCCTGCGGATCAGACCCTTGTCGGTATCCGGGTTCTGCGGCGCGTCCTCCGTCAGGACGGGAAAGGCGTCGCGACCGAAATTGTAGATCGTTCCCGGTAAGAGGATGCGTGCACCGGTGGCCTTGGCGGCGGCGATCGTATTGTCCAGCATCGGCAGCACCAAGGTGCCCCAATTGCGGTAACCCGGCGGATTGACCGCGTGCACGATCAGATCCACCCCTTCGGCAGCAGTGCGAACGTCGCCCGCGTTCATGGCATCGCCGTGCCGCCATTCGAACGCCGGCTCGGCCTGCGCCGCCGTCGCGGCGTTTCGGTTCAAGGCACACACCAGCCAGCCGCGTCTGCGGAGCCCACGGGCGACGGCGCTGCCGATACCGCCCGTCGCGCCGAGCACCAGCGCACGTCTTGTTCTCTGCTGCATCTCGGTCATGTCACACTCCATCCGTTTCGATGAAGGCAGGATCACGCATTCACGAGCTAAACGGAATTGCCGAAAAATCTTGCGCGGCTATACTGAAATCCATGAGCAAGATGGATTTGAGCTGGGATTTCTACCGAACGTTCCTCGCCGTGCTTAAGGAGGGATCGTTGTCAGCCGCCGCCCGCGAGCTTGGCCTGACGCAACCGACTGTTGGCCGGCACGTGGACGCCATGGAGGCGACACTCGGCTATCCGCTGTTCGTGCGCTCCCCGCACGGTCTGTTGCCGACCGACGCCGCGCTGGCACTCAAGCCCTATGCCGAGACGCTCGCCGCGACATCGGCTGCGCTCTTGCGCGCCGCGTCGGGCCAGCGCGATACGGTCAGCGGCACTGTGCGCATCAGCGCCAGCGAAGTCATCGGCATCGAGGTCCTGCCGCCGATCCTCTCAGAACTGCACGCTGCCAATCCTGCATTGACGATCGAGCTTTCCGCCTCGGACACGGTCGAGGACCTCTTGCGCCAGGAGGCCGATATCGCGGTGCGCATGGTGGCGCCCGCACAGGATGCGCTGATCGCCCGACATCTCGGCGCGGTTCCCTTAGGCTTTCACGCCCATCGCCGCTACATCGAGCGACGCGGCATGCCGCAGACACTGGCAGACCTTAGCAATCACAGCCTGATCGGTTACGACCGAGAGACTGCGGCGATCCGGGCGATCATCGCCCGCTCGCCCGAACTGCCGGCCACACGCTTTGCGCTGAGGGCCGACAGCAATCTTGCCCAATTGGCCGCAATCCGCGCCGGCTTCGGCATAGGCATCTGCCAGAGCGGACTTGCGGCACGCGATCCCGACCTCCTCCCAGTGCTGCCCGGCTTGTTCGAGATGAAGCTCGATACCTGGCTGGTGATGCATGAGAACCTGAAGACGGCTCCCCGCTGTCGCGTCACGTTCGACGCACTTGCCGCGGGACTGCGGGCCTATATTCGTGGCACTGCGCTTGCAGACGAGAATACCGAGATCTGACTTTCAGACACTTCCCGCTGCTGCTCAATACTAGTCCTACGCACGAAAAAGCCCGCCAAATGGCGGGCTTTCAGTTTCCTTGGCACTTCAAGTCGAGCGCTTAATCCTCGGATTCGGCTGGCGTTTCCGCTGCGCCGTTCTCGACGGCCGCCTCTTCGCCTTCCTCTTCGTCGCTTTCCGGTTCGCTGATGCGCTCGACCGAAACGACCTTCTCGTCCTTGGCGGTCGAGAAGATGGTAACGCCCTTGGTCGCGCGGCTCGCAAGCCGGACGCCATTGATCGGCACGCGGATCAATTGGCCGCCGTCGGATACAAGCATGATCTGGTCGTTGTCTTCGATCGGGAAGGCCGCGACGAGCACGCCAATTTCCGTCGTCTTCGAGGTGTCGGTGGCGCGGATGCCCTTGCCGCCACGGCCCGAAGTCCGGAAATCGTAGGACGACGAGCGCTTGCCGAAGCCCTTCTCCGAGACCGTCAGCACGAACTGTTCGCGTGCCTTCAGTTCCTCGAAGCGTTCGTTCGACAGTTCTCCGCCGTCAGCGACTTCCTCGCCGACCAGAGCGATTTCTTCCTCGTCGCCGTTCGTCGCCCGACGTTCCGCCGCAGCGCGCTTGAGATAGGCGGCACGCTCCCACGGTTCGGCCTCGACATGGCCAAGGATCGCCATCGAGATGATGCGGTCGCCGTCGCCGAGATTGATGCCACGAACGCCGATCGAATTGCGGCCGGCAAAGACGCGCACGTCGTCGACCGGGAAGCGGATGCACTGGCCGAGCGCTGTCGTCAGCATGACGTCGTCATGCTCAGTACAGGTGTCGACGGAGAGAATCTCGTCGCCCTCTTCCTCGAGCTTCATCGCGATCTTGCCGTTGCGGTTGACCTGGACGAAGTCCGACAGCTTGTTGCGGCGAACCGTGCCGCGGGTCGTCGAGAACATGACGTCGAGGTTTTCCCAGGTTGCCTCATCCTCGGGCAGCGGCATGATCGTGGTGATGCGTTCGCCGGGTTCCAGCGGCAGCATGTTGATCAGAGCCTTGCCGCGCGATTGCGGCGTGCCGATCGGCAGGCGCCAGACCTTCTCCTTGTAGACGATGCCACGCGAGGAGAAGAACAGAACCGGCGTATGGGTATTGGCAACGAATAGCCGGGTAACGAAATCCTCGTCCCGGGTCGCCATGCCCGAACGGCCCTTGCCGCCACGGCGCTGCGCGCGGTAGGTCGTCAGCGGCACGCGCTTGATGTAGCCGAGATGCGAGACGGTCACGACCATGTCTTCACGGGCGATGAGATCCTCATCGTCCATGTCGGGGCCGCCTTCCATGATCTCGGACCGGCGCGGGGTGCCGAACTCGTCGCGGATGGCGACGAGTTCGTCCTTGACGATGCTCATGATACGCAGGCGCGACGACAGGATGTCGAGGTAATCCTTGATTTCCTCGCCGATCTTGTTGAGTTCGTCGCCGATTTCGTCGCGGCCGAGCGCTGTCAGGCGCTGCAGGCGCAGGTCGAGGATGGCGCGGGCCTGCTCTTCCGAGAGGTTGTAGGTGCCGTCCTCGTTGATGCGGTGGCGCGGGTCGTCGATGAGGCGGATGAGGCTCTCGACGTCATGGGCCGGCCAGCGGCGCTCCATCAACTGCTCGCGCGCCGTCTGCGGGTCGGGCGCATGGCGGATGAGCTTGATGATTTCGTCGATGTTGGCAACCGCGATGGCAAGACCGACGAGCACATGGGCACGGTCGCGCGCCTTGCGCAGCAGGTACTTCGTACGCCGGCTAACAACCTCCTCGCGGAACGAGACAAAGGCGCGCAGCATGTCGAGCAGCGTCATGTGCTCGGGCTTGCCGCCGTTCAACGCCACCATGTTGCAGCCAAACGAGGTCTGCAGCGGCGTGTAGCGGTAAAGCTGGTTCAGGATGACATCGGCATTGGCATCGCGCTTCAGTTCGATGACGACGCGGTAGCCCTGGCGGTCCGATTCGTCACGCAGGTCCGAGATGCCTTCGATACGCTTCTCGCGTACCAGCTCGGCCATCTTCTCGATCATCGTCGCCTTGTTCACCTGGAACGGGATCTCGGTGATGATGATCTGCTCGCGGTCGCCGCGCATCGGCTCGATATGGGCGCGGCCGCGCATGATGACGGAGCCGCGGCCGGTCTCATAGGCCGAGCGGATGCCCGAGCGGCCAAGGATCAGCGCGCCAGTCGGGAAATCCGGGCCGGGGATGATTTCCATCAGTTCCGGCAGTTCGATCGCCGGATTGTCGATCAGCGCCATGCAGCCGTTGATGACTTCGACCAGGTTGTGCGGCGGAATGTTCGTCGCCATGCCGACGGCAATACCGCCGGCGCCGTTGACGAGCAGGTTCGGGAACTTCGCGGGAACGACCGCCGGCTCCTGCAGGGTGCCGTCATAGTTGTCGCGGAAGTCGACCGTTTCCTTGTCGAGATCGTCGAGCAGCGAATGCGCGGCCTTCTGCAGGCGGCATTCGGTGTAGCGCTCGGCCGCCGGCGGGTCGCCGTCAACCGAACCGAAGTTGCCCTGGCCGTCGATCAGCGGCAGGCGGAGCGACCAGTCCTGCGCCATGCGTGCCAGCGCGTCGTAGATCGCGGCGTTGCCGTGCGGGTGGTACTTACCCATCACGTCCCCGGTCACACGGGCGCATTTGACGTATTTCTTGTTCCAGTCGATGCCGAGCTCGCTCATCCCGTAGAGGATGCGGCGGTGCACGGGTTTCAGACCGTCACGCACGTCGGGAAGCGCGCGGCTGACGATAACGCTCATCGCGTAATCGAGATAGGACCGCTGCATTTCCTCGATGATGGAAATCGGCTCGATGCCTGGCGGAGTTTTTCCGCCGCCGGGGGTGCTTTGCTCAGTCAATGGTGATCACGATCTTTGTTCAGAATCAGTCGGATATTTATAGCGGATTGCCATCGGAAGCGCCAATTTGCGGCCTTTGGCGCCACTTGCCCCCCGGACTGTGAAGATGTCCTTGTAATGCCTTGATTCGCTGTACGATTCACCCAGTTATCCCGATCGGGATCGATGAGCCACACAGCAGTTGTGAACAGTCTTTTGCCGCCGGAGCAGGCTTTTCTAGGGCATCGCGCCGGAAATCGGAAGACCCTGTCCGTCAAAGCCCGCTGCGCCGCGGATTTCCAGCCTCTACGCTCGCAGCGATTGCTGATTAAGTCATTGCTGAGACTTTGTTTGTCTGCCCCTTCCCAATGCCCGGACCGCTTGCCTAACAATGTAGACATGCCACCGGGAAAACCCGGGGCAAAATCCGGAAGGGGAAACGGATGTTCAATGTCGACCTCCTGGTCAATGCGCTGACGACGCTTCTCGTCACGCTCGATCCGCCTGGCCTCGCGCCGATCTTCCTGAGCCTCACGGTCGGCCTCAGCCGGCAGGAGCGCTTTCAGGTGGCCACCCGTGGCTCGCTGATCGCCTTCTTCATCCTGGCGGCCTTTGCGCTCTTCGGAAACAGCATCCTCGGCCTGCTCGGCATCTCGATCGGCGCCTTCCGTATCGCCGGCGGCCTGCTGCTCTTCTGGATCGCCTTCGAGATGATTTTCGAGAAGCGCCAGGAGCGCAAGGAAAAGACCGGCGAGAATGCGACGGTCAAGGACCACATTCACAACATCGCGGTCTTCCCGCTGGCCCTGCCGCTCATTGCCGGGCCGGGCGCGATTTCGGCAACGATCCTGCTTGCCGGCTCGTTCCCGACCGCTGTCGAGCGCACTCAGCTCCTGATCGTCATCGCGCTGTCGATGCTCAGCCTGTTCCTGGCGCTGGTCATCGCTGAACGCGTCGATCGCTTTCTCGGCGTCACCGGCCGCGCCATCCTCACCCGACTGCTCGGCGTAATCCTGGCAGCACTCGCGGTGCAGTTCGTCGTCGACGGCGTCAAATCCGCGATGACGACCTGAGGTCGGATGGCTGGGCGCATCCTTCGCCCGATGCAGTCGAAGTAGACCGGAAACGAAAAACGCCACGTCCTCGGGACGTGGCGTTTTCTTCTGTAAATAGGATCCGCTAGCGATCAGAACGGGATATCGTCGTCCATGTCGCGCGAGAAGCCGCCGCCCTGGCCGCCTTGACCGCCCTGGCCACCGCCCGAGCGACCGCCGCCAGAGGACTGGCGCGGCTGGTCGTAATCGTCGTAACCGCCGCCCCCATAGTTGCCGCCGCCGCCGAAGTCACCCGCTCCACCGCCGCCGCGGCTGACACCGGAGCCGCCGCCTTCGCCGCGGCCGTCAAGCATGGTCAGCGTCGAGTTGAAGCCCTGCAGCACGACTTCGGTCGAGTAACGGTCGTTGCCGTTCTGGTCCTGCCACTTGCGGGTCTGCAGCGCGCCCTCGATGTAGAGCTTGGCGCCCTTCTTCACATATTGCTCGACAACCTTGCAGAGGCCTTCGTTGAAGACCACGACCGTGTGCCATTCGGTCTTTTCCTTGCGCTCACCGCTGTTGCGGTCGCGCCAGGTCTCCGACGTTGCAATGCGCAGGTTGGCGATCGGCCGGCCGTCCTGCGTGCGCCGGATTTCCGGGTCTGCCCCGACATTTCCGATCAAGATCACCTTGTTGACGCTTCCAGCCATGTTGCTTTCCCGTGGTTTCACCGGGCCATGGACCCGGCTTGGAATTTCAAGAGCGCGCATCTTAGCGGCCTGATGCCGCCGATACGCCCCGCCTCGCACATAATCCACAACAGTTTTGGTCGTTTTATGGGCGATTTGTTCTTTATTTGTTCTAGTATTTGGCTATGATCCTGTCAACCGACTCGAATTGGCCGCCTGTTTTGCCGATTGCGCCTCGACATGGGCGTTAGCGTCATTACATAGGGGGCTTTCAACCGACATGCAAAAGCTGGCTTCCGATGAGTGAACTCAAGACCATCTCCATTCGTGGTGCGCGCGAGCACAATCTGAAAGGCATCGACCTCGATCTGCCGCGCAACAAGCTGATCGTGATGACCGGCCTTTCCGGCTCGGGCAAGTCGTCGCTTGCTTTCGATACGATCTATGCCGAAGGCCAGCGTCGCTATGTCGAAAGCCTTTCGGCCTATGCGCGCCAGTTCCTCGAAATGATGCAGAAGCCGGACGTCGACCAGATCGACGGCCTGTCTCCGGCGATCTCGATCGAGCAGAAGACGACGTCGCGCAATCCGCGCTCGACGGTCGGTACCGTCACCGAAATCTACGACTATATGCGCCTGCTCTTTGCGCGCGTCGGCGTGCCCTATTCGCCGGCGACGGGTCTGCCGATCGAAAGCCAGACGGTGAGCCAGATGGTCGACCGGGTGCTCGAATTCGGCGAAGGCACGCGCCTCTATATTCTTGCGCCGCTCGTGCGCGGCCGCAAGGGCGAGTACAAGAAAGAACTCGCCGAGCTGATGAAGAAGGGCTTTCAGCGCGTCAAGGTCGACGGCACCTTCTACGAGATCGCCGAGGTGCCCGCACTCGACAAGAAGTACAAGCATGACATCGACGTCGTGGTCGACCGCGTGGTCGTGCGGCCCGACCTCGCCTCGCGCCTTGCCGACAGCCTTGAGACCTGCCTGACGCTCGCCGATGGCCTCGCAGTCGCCGAATTCGCCGACAAGCCGCTGCCACCCGAAGAGACCGCTGCCGGCGGCTCGGCCAACAAGTCGCTGAACGAAACCCACGAGCGCGTGCTGTTTTCGGAAAAGTTCGCCTGCCCGGTTTCCGGCTTCACCATTTCCGAGATCGAGCCGCGGCTGTTCTCGTTCAACAACCCCTTCGGCGCGTGCCCGACCTGCGACGGTCTCGGCAGCCAGCAGAAGATCGACACGGCGCTGATCGTGCCGGAAGAGCACCGGACGCTGCGCGACGGCGCAATTGCGCCCTGGGCGAAATCCTCCTCTCCATACTACAACCAGACGCTGGAAGCGCTCGGCAAGGTCTTTGGCTTCAAACTCGGCAGCCGCTGGAACGAGCTGTCGACTGCGGCACAGACCGCGATCCTGCACGGAACGGAAGAGAAGATCGTCTTCCATTACGAGGACGGTGCCCGCTCCTACAACACCACCAAGAACTTCGAGGGCATCGTGCCCAACCTCGAGCGCCGCTGGAAGGAAACCGACAGCGCCTGGGCGCGCGAGGAGATCGAGCGCTACATGTCGGCTGCGCCCTGCCCGGCTTGCGCCGGTTTCCGCCTGAAGCCGGAGGCGCTGGCGGTCAAGATCGACAAGCTGCATATCGGTCAGGTGACCGAAATGTCGATCCGCGTTGCACGCGACTGGTTCGAGGTCCTGCCGGAGCATCTGAATGCCAAGCAGAACGAAATCGCCGTCCGCATCCTGAAGGAGATCCGTGACCGACTGCGCTTCCTCAACGACGTCGGTCTCGAATATCTGAGCCTGTCGCGCAATTCCGGAACGCTCTCAGGCGGTGAAAGCCAGCGCATTCGGCTGGCCTCGCAGATCGGCTCCGGCCTCACCGGCGTTCTCTACGTGCTCGACGAGCCGTCGATCGGCTTGCACCAGCGCGACAACGCCCGCCTGCTGGACACGCTTCGGCATCTGCGCGACATCGGCAACACGGTGATCGTCGTCGAACATGACGAAGACGCGATCCTGACGTCCGACTATGTCGTCGATATCGGCCCGGCTGCCGGCATCCATGGCGGCGAAGTCATCGCGCAAGGGTCGCCGTCGGACATCATGGCCAATCCGAAATCGCTGACCGGAAAGTATCTGTCCGGCGAGCTTTCGGTTGCCGTTCCCTCCGAACGCCGCAAGCCGAAGAAGAAAAAGGAAATCACCGTCGTCGGCGCCCGCGCCAACAACCTGAAGAACGTCACCGCCTCGATCCCGCTCGGCGTCTTCACCGCCGTTACCGGTGTCTCCGGCGGCGGCAAGTCGACCTTCCTGATCGAGACGCTCTACAAGGCCGCCGCCCGCCGCATCATGGGCGCGCGCGAAAACCCGGCTGAGCACGACCGCATCGATGGCTTCGAGCATATCGACAAGGTGATCGACATCGACCAGTCGCCGATCGGTCGTACCCCGCGCTCGAACCCGGCAACCTATACCGGCGCCTTCACGCCGATCCGTGACTGGTTCGCCGGCCTGCCGGAAGCCAAGGCACGCGGATATCAGCCGGGCCGCTTCTCCTTCAATGTCAAGGGCGGCCGCTGCGAGGCCTGCCAAGGCGACGGCGTCATCAAGATCGAGATGCACTTCCTGCCGGATGTCTACGTCACCTGCGACGTCTGCCACGGCAAGCGCTACAACCGCGAAACGCTCGACGTGCATTTCAAGGGCAAGTCGATCGCCGACGTGCTCGACATGACCGTCGAGGAAGGCGTCGACTTTTTCGCCGCCGTTCCCTCGGTGCGCGACAAGCTCGTCACGCTCAACCAGGTCGGCCTCGGCTATATCAAGGTCGGCCAGCAGGCCAACACCCTCTCGGGCGGTGAGGCTCAGCGCGTCAAGCTCGCCAAGGAACTGTCGAAGCGCTCGACCGGTCGCACGCTCTACATTCTCGACGAGCCGACCACCGGCTTGCATTTCCACGATGTCGCCAAGCTTCTTGAAGTTCTGCATGAGCTCGTCAACCAGGGCAATTCGGTCGTCGTCATCGAGCACAATCTCGAAGTCATCAAGACGGCCGACTGGGTGATCGACTTCGGCCCTGAAGGCGGCGACGGCGGCGGCGAAGTCATCGCCAAGGGCACGCCGGAAGACGTGGTCAAGGAAAAGCGGTCCTATACCGGCCAGTTCCTGAAGGAGCTGCTGGAGCGCCGGCCGATGAAGAAGGTCGAAGCAGCAGAGTAACTCTGCCGATCTGGTCGGCGCGCTTTAGGAGTGATCACGGCATGATGCGGCCTGCTCGTCTGGAAGATCTGGCCGCCGTGCAAAGCGTGACGGAGGCGGCCTATGAGCCCTATCGGGCGCTCTTTGGTGGGCCGCCGCTCCCGGTCACCGAGGACTACGCGCCTCGCATCCTTCGCGACGAGGTCTGGCTTCGGGAGCGAAATGAGGTTGTCTCGGCGCTTGCCGTTTTCGAACGGCACGCCGATCACCTTATGATCTTCAGCCTTGCGGTTGCCCCGGCCTATCAGCGCCAGGGGTTCGGCATCGAATTGCTGCGCTTCGTGGATGCCAAAGCAGCCGAGTGGGGCTTGCCGGAGGTGCGGCTCTACACCAATTCACGCATGGAGCGAAACATCGCGCTCTATCGCGCCTATGGATTTCAAGAAACGGGTCGCCGACCCAATCCCTATCGTCCAGGGTGGACACTCGTGGACATGACGAAATCGATCAAAGACTGAAAAGCACGCGGTCAAGCGATGGCCGTTGTTGAGGAGGATGGCATGGCAAAATCCGGAAAGATCCGCGTTGGTATCGGCGGCTGGACCTTCGAGCCCTGGGAAGGCACCTTCTATCCCGACACGCTGGCAAAGAAGCGGCAGCTCGAATATGCCGGCAAGCAGTTGCGGGCAATCGAGGTGAACGGCACCTACTATTCGTCGCAGAAGCCGGAGACCTTCGCCAAGTGGGCGTCGGAAGTGCCCGATGATTTCATCTTTTCCCTGAAGGCGAGCCGCTTCGTCACCAACCGCAAGGTTCTCTCGGAAGCCGGTGAATCCATGGAGCGATTCCTGACGCAGGGACTGACCGAGCTTGGGCCCCATCTCGGCCCCATCCTCTGGCAGTTCGCGCCGACGAAGAAGTTCGAGCCCGACGATTTCGAGGGCTTTTTGAAGCTTCTGCCGGATAAGCAGGACGGCTTGCCGCTGCGCCATGTGGTCGAGGTCCGCAACCCGACCTTTCAGTCTCCGGATTTTGTCTCCCTGTTGGAGAAATACGGCGTCGCCGTGGTGCTCGCCGAGCATGCGGACTATCCGATGATCGCCGATGTCACTGCCGATTTTGTCTATCTGCGCCTGCAAAAGGGCAGCGACGACATCAAGACTTGCTATGCTGCCGACAAGCTCGACCTCTGGGCCGAGCGTGCCAAGGCGTTTGCGGCGGGCGACGAGCCGAGTGGGCTTGAAAAAAGTGCGCCTGATCGCACGGCCAAGAAGGAGCCGCGTGACGTGTTTGCCTACTTCATCACCGAGGGCAAGGTGAATGCGCCGAACGGCGCACGCGAGCTGCAAAAGCGCGTCGATTGAGATCAGCAGGGCCAGACCGCGCGCAGACGCGTCTGGCCCGCCTAGGGCGCATCCGCGCCCGAGAGCCCCACCACGCTTGGAGTTTCGGGCCTGTCGCAAGGCGTTGATGTTCAGGCGTGCTGAGGCCGCGCCGACGTCGGCTGCGAACCAAATGCCGGTGCTTACGGGCCCGCCAAAAAACGAATCACTGCCCCACCCCATATCGCTTTCACCGATGCAACCGAGCCTGCTGTAAGGGACACTTTTTATGCGGGTTTTTACCCGTCAAAATTTCGATTGCGTGCCGACCGTTGCGTCAGTCTCACAGGCAACCTCCGGAAGTGCCTGATTTTCATGGCGTTGACCGATGTCCCCGTTTTCCACAGCCGGTCCACACAACATCTAGGGCTCAAACTTCCGTCACAAACCACCCCTTGACGCCTCCGGACGATTCACGGTTAATGGATTTCACGTTGCAACGGCGGCGGACCGGATTGTTCAAGTCCCGGTTCCTCTCCCCAAATCGGCGGTTCTGAAAGGCGGCAGTCATGGATTTCACCATGGGGTCGCCCTGAGGATTTCTGTGCGATTTTTCGGGTCCACCGGGGCAATATTTGGCTGGCATCAAGAAGTTGTTGATACTATATTTAGTATTTGCAGACAGCCTATCTCACAAGATACAGGGTCACCCAATTATGGGTTTCTCTCCAAGGACGGAAGCTGAGACTGGCTGCGGGATGCCCTCGCGGCCGGGCGGGGACAATTGCGCCTGTGGCGGGCGCTAGGCAACACGAAGGACCAGGGACAATGAAGATCGAACGTCGTTTCACAAAAGCCGGGCAATCCGCCTATGCGGAGATCGAATTCCGCAAGGCTACGAGTGAAATCAAGAACCCCGATGGTTCGATCGTTTTCCGCCTTGCCGATATCGACGTGCCGGCTCAGTTCAGCCAGGTTGCCGCCGACATTCTCGCCCAGAAGTATTTCCGCAAGGCCGGCGTTCCCGCCAAGATGAAGCGCGTCGAGGAGAACGATGTCCCCTCCTTCCTCTGGCGCGCGGTTCCCGACACGGATGCGCTGAAGGCGCTGCCGAAGGATGAGCAGTACGGTTCCGAAACCGATGCCCGTCAGGTCTTCGATCGCCTGGCCGGCACCTGGGCCTATTGGGGCTGGAAGGGCGGCTACTTCGACACCGAGGAAGACGCTTCGGCCTTCCAGGACGAACTTGCCTACATGCTCGCCACCCAGCGCGTCGCGCCGAACTCGCCGCAATGGTTCAACACCGGCCTGCACTGGGCCTACGGCATCGACGGCCCCGGCCAAGGCCACTTCTATGTCGACCCGTTTACCGGCAAGCTGACCAAGTCCAAGTCGGCCTATGAGCATCCGCAGCCGCATGCCTGCTTCATCCAGTCGGTCGGTGACGATCTCGTCAACGAAGGCGGCATCATGGATCTGTGGGTGCGTGAAGCGCGCCTGTTCAAGTACGGTTCTGGTACCGGCTCCAACTTCTCTTATCTGCGCAGCGAAGGCGAAAAGCTCTCGGGCGGCGGCAAGTCCTCCGGCCTGATGTCGTTCCTGAAGATCGGCGACCGTGCTGCCGGTGCCATCAAGTCGGGCGGCACCACCCGCCGCGCCGCCAAGATGGTCGTTGTCGACATCGACCATCCGGATATCGAGGAATACATCAACTGGAAGGTCAAGGAGGAGCAGAAGGTTGCCGCCCTCGTCACCGGTTCCAAGGTCGTCGCCAAGCATCTGAAGGCGATCATGAAGGCCTGCGTCAACTGCGAAGGCACCGACGACGCCTGCTATGACCCGAAGCAGAACCCGGCGCTGAAGCGCGAGATCCGCGCGGCCAAGCAGGCGCTGGTTCCGGAAAACTACGTCCAGCGCGTTATCCAGTTCGCGAAGCAAGGCTACAAGGACCTTGAGTTCAAGACCTACGACACCGACTGGGATTCGGAAGCCTACCTCACGGTTTCGGGCCAGAACTCCAACAACTCGGTCTCGATCAAGGACGACTTCCTGCGCGCCGTCGAAACCGATGGCGACTGGCACCTGACCGCCCGCAAGGACGGCCGCGTCATGAAGACGCTGAAGGCACGCGACCTCTGGGAATCGATTTCCTACGCCGCCTGGGCGTCGGCCGATCCGGGCCTGCACTTCAACACGACGATGAACGACTGGCACACGAGCCCCGCTGCCGGCCCGATCCGCGCATCGAACCCGTGCTCGGAGTACATGTTCCTCGACGACACCGCCTGCAACCTCGCCTCCCTGAACCTGATGATGTTCAAGGATGCGGCGACCAAGCGCATCAACATCGCAGACTACGAGCACGCCGTCCGCCTGTGGACGATCGTTCTCGAAG
Source organism: Ensifer sp. SL37 (assembly GCF_026672675.1). NCBI lineage: Bacteria > Pseudomonadati > Pseudomonadota > Alphaproteobacteria > Hyphomicrobiales > Rhizobiaceae > Ensifer > Ensifer sp. SL37. The sequence continues at coordinate 3,616,274 of NZ_JAPPRN010000006.1, forward strand.
TCTCGGTCATGATGGCGCAGTTCCCGTCCCGCGAGATTGCCGAGCTTTCCTATGAATACCGCACGCTCGGCCTTGGCTACGCCAACATCGGCGGCCTCTTGATGTCCTCGGGCATTCCCTATGACTCGACCGAAGGCCGCGCCATCGCCGGTGCGCTGACGGCGATCATGACCGGTGTCTCCTATGCCACCTCGGCCGAGATGGCCGAAAAGCTCGGTCCGTTCCCGGGCTTTGCGCCAAACCGCGACAACATGCTGCGCGTCATCCGCAACCATCGCCGCGCCGCCTATGGCGAGACGACCGGTTACGAAGCGCTTTCGGTCAACCCGGTCGCGCTCATCCATGCCGACAATCCGGACCAGGACCTCGTCATCCACGCCATGAGCGCCTGGGACAAGGCACTGGAACTCGGCGAAAAGCACGGCTATCGCAACGCCCAGGCAACGGTTATCGCACCGACCGGCACGATCGGCCTCGTCATGGACTGCGACACGACCGGCATCGAACCTGACTTCGCGCTGGTCAAGTTCAAGAAGCTCGCCGGCGGCGGCTACTTCAAGATCATCAACCGCGCCGTTCCGGAAGCGCTGCGCTCTCTCGGCTACAGCGAAAGCCAGATCGCCGAAATCGAAGCTTACGCAGTCGGTCACGGCAACCTGAACCAGGCTCCGGCGATCAACCCGTCGACACTGAAGGCCAAGGGCTTCACCGACGAGAAGGTGGAAGCCGTCAACGCCGCCTTGAAGTCCGCTTTCGACATCAAGTTCGTCTTCAACCAGTGGACGCTCGGCGCCGACTTCCTCAAGGGCACGCTGAAGGTCTCCGACGAACAGCTCGCCGCGATGGACTTCAACCTGCTCGACCACATGGGCTTCTCCAAGAAGGACATCGAAGCGGCGAACATTCACGTCTGCGGCGCGATGACACTCGAAGGTGCACCGTTCCTGAAGAACGAGCACCTGCCCGTCTTCGATTGCGCCAACCCCTGCGGCAAGATCGGCAAGCGTTATCTCTCGGTCGAAAGCCACATCCGCATGATGGCGGCCGCCCAGCCGTTCATCTCGGGCGCGATCTCCAAGACGATCAACATGCCGAACGAGGCGACCGTCGAGGACTGCAAGAACGCCTACATGCTTTCGTGGAAGCTGGCGCTGAAGGCAAACGCGCTCTACCGTGACGGCTCCAAGCTGTCGCAGCCGCTGAACGCCTCGCTGATCGAGGACGACAAGGACGAGGATGCGCTGGAGGATCTGATCCAGGCGCCCGCCGCCGCCCAGGCCGTCACCATCACCGAGAAGATCGTCGAGCGCGTCATCGAGAAGGTGATCCGCGCCCGCGAAAAGCTGCCGAACCGCCGCCAGGGCTACACCCAGAAGGCCGTCGTCGGTGGTCACAAGGTGTATCTGCGCACCGGCGAATTCGGTGACGGCCGCCTCGGCGAGATCTTCATCGACATGCACAAGGAAGGGGCCGCCTTCCGTGCGATGATGAACAACTTTGCCATCGCCATCTCGCTCGGCCTGCAGTACGGCGTGCCGCTCGAAGAATATGTGGAGGCCTTCACCTTCACCAAGTTCGAGCCGGCCGGCATGGTCCAGGGCAACGACGCGATCAAGAACGCGACGTCGATCCTCGACTACGTCTTCCGCGAACTGGCGGTTTCCTATCTCGGCCGTCACGACCTCGCCCATGTCGACACGTCAGACTTCGGCAATACCGCGCTCGGCAAGGGCATTCAGGAAGGCAAGACCAACCTGATCTCGACCGGCTGGACCCGCGGCTACAAGCCGACGATCGTCGGTGGCACCGGTGACCGGGCCTCCAGCGAGCCGAAGGGCTCGTCGACGGCAGCCCCTGCCCGCGCCTCCTCTGGCGCAACCGTGACGGCGATCGCCGGAAACACGGTGCGCAAGATCGAGACGACGACGGCGATCGCAACGTCCGAAATCGTCGCCTTCAAGCGCGACTATGAAGAGCGCGCTGCGGAACTGGCAGAAGAGATCGCCGACGAAGTCGAGCAGGAAGTAACCGCCCTCTTCTCCGACAAGGCGGCCGCCGAAGCGGCATCGGCCAAGTCGGACGCCAAGAAGGTGGAAGCTGAGCGCCGCGCCCGCTCGATCATGCAGGGCTACACCGGCAACATGTGCACCGAATGCCAGAACTTCACGATGGTGCGCAACGGTACCTGCGAGAAGTGCGACACCTGCGGCGCGACGAGCGGCTGCAGCTGAGGGTTCGTCCATGGTTGACCCCTATTCTGAGAAACCGAAGCCAGTATTGGCCAAAGCGGCTCCGTACTGGCTAACTCGGAAGCCAAAAATGGCCAACAGCTAGGTTGGCGCAACCAAAGACAAACTTTCAGGCGGTTTTGCCGCCTGAAAGTTTTTATAGGAACAAACCAAGAAACAATCGTCAGAGTTGGAATCAGTCCAGGTTCACCCATAGAAGCGAGGCCCGCAGTCATGAACATGCATGTCAATACGATTGAGGCGTTCCTGGAGGCTCTGATCGCGGAGCTGGAGATCCCGGACCATCGCTACGAGCAGGCGGAAAGGAGCTACAAGTCCTTCGGAGAATGGCTCCACCGTCCACAGAGCACGCTTCGTGACCTCGACCCTCAGGTTTACTGCCAAGGGTCTTTCAGGCTCGGGACAGCGATCCGGCCGCTTACTGATGAGGAAGAGTACGACGTCGACTCAGTCTGCGAGTTCCGGCTCCTGACCAAGCAGGACATGTCACCTTTTGAGCTCAAGCAGATGCTCGGCCACGAGGTCAATACCTATCACGACGCCCAGAATATGACGAAGCCGGTCCGCGAAGGGAACCGCTGCTGGGTTCTCGACTACGCGGACGGCGCACAGTTCCACATGGACATCGTTCCGGCCATTCCAAACGGTGCACAGCAGCGGCGTCTCCTCCAAGCGAAGTCGTACGACACGCGCTGGGCAGAAACGGCAATTTCGATCACCGATCGGCGTCTCCCCAACTACCGGCTGATCACGGACGCCTGGCCGCGTTCAAATCCGAAGGGGTTTTCGAACTGGTTCGCCTCCAGGCAGTCCGTGGTATTCGAACGGCGCAAGCGGGTCATGGTCGAGAAGCTGCAAAGGAAGGGCGTCTACGCGAGCGTCGAGGATATGCCCGACTTCAAGGTGAAGACGCCACTGCAGTCAGCGATCATGATCCTTAAGCGGCACCGGGACAACATGTTCGCCCGCAATCCGGATCTGGGACCGATTTCGATCATCATCACTACCTTGTCCGCTCATGCTTACGAGAACCAGGAAACAATTTCCGACGCGCTCTTCGCGATCCTCGATCGGATGGATCAGTTCATCGTGCACGACGGGCAGAGGTTCGTGATCGCCAATCCTACCGACCCCTTTGAGAATTTCGCGGACAAATGGGAGCGGGAGCCGGAAAAGGCTGAGGCATTCTACGCATGGCTCCGCCAAGCTCGGGCCGATTTCCGAGCTGCAGCACAAGGGATTTCGTTCCAGGAAATGGCCGACGCACTTACCCCGCGTATGGGCTATCGGCTATCGACCCGCGCTGCCGACCGCCTTACCGGAGGCAACCGGCTTCTCCGGGCGGCAACCGGGGCCTCCGCAGCCGGCACCGGCGCCGTCGGTGCTCCGAGTTTTGGGAACGCGGCACGGCAGCCGACGAAACCTCAGGGCTACGCATGATTTGGTGGTGGGCCGACCAGCAAAGGACGAGAACTGAGAAGGCCGCGTTTGGCGTCCTTCAGGAAGAGCACGATTGGCTGACGAGTGTGCGGTTCAAGCATCTCGACAACCTGCAACTCTGCGCGGATGTGGAGATCACGCACGGCGGAGAGAAGTTTCCGCTCGCCGTCATATACCCCACGACATTTCCCGACACGCCCCCCATCGTCGTACCTTATGGAGAGCGACGCCTTTCCGATCATCAGTATGGGCCCGGAGGCGAACTCTGCCTGCAGTGGCGTCCAGACAACTGGGATCCTGCGGTGACCGGCGCGATGATGATCGAGAGCGCGCAGGGGCTAATCGCGAGTGAGCGACCGGCTGACGGCAGCTCGGCGGTGGCGCTGTCAGCGCACCAGACCTCTCTCGCCGCAGAGCTGCGCTTCGAAAGCTGGCGCCTGATGGTGCCAGATGGTGCATGGGCGTCGCTGGATGGACCACTCTTGGAGCTAATGGTCGAAATCTCGCTTGTGCAGACTGCTCGCCAGCTTAACCGGGTGGCGTATCTCAGGGCGATCGGAACGGAGGGAAGCGAACTTTGGGTATCGCATGCGCCGGCCCCGACGAGCGCCGCCAAGCGGATTGGCTATCTTCTGCGCACCGAACAGGACATGAGCGTGCTCGCACTCCACGGCGGAGGAGCGTTCGATGATCTTGCAGATCGAGTGCCAGAGTTGGCTGCAATACTCGCAAAAGGGGAGCCGACTTTCCTCATCGTGGTGGAGGGAAGCGGGCGTCTTACGGCCTTCGATATCCTGCCCAAAAAGGACGGCAAACCGCTGCTGCTTCCGTATCGGGTGATAGAGGAAGGTGCACTCGCCCGTCGGTCGGCCTCCAACCGGGAGGCAATAGCGCTCAGTCGCGTCGCGATCGTCGGCTGCGGCTCCGTTGGCTCGAAGGTTGCGGCTTCTCTGGCTCGTGCGGGAGTCAGGAAGTTTCTGTTCGTAGACGAGGACATTTTCCTGACGGGAAATCTGGTGCGCAACGAACTCGACGCACGTGCGATTGGTTGGCACAAGGTCGATGCCTTGGCGGACAGGATCGCGCAGATCGTTCCGGACGCCGACATCGTTACGCGGAAGCTGGCTTTGGGAAGCCAGACATCTGGTACTGCGATGGAATCCGCTTTGGAGATGATCGGCGACTGCGACCTGATCGTAGAGGCTACTGGCGATGCAACCTCATTCAACCTGTGCGCGGGCGCCGCAAAGCGGAACCGGAAACCCATGGTCTGGGCAGAGGTCTTCGCAGGGGGCGTCGGCGGCATTGTCGCGAGGGCAAGGCCAGATCTGGATCCCCCACCATTGACGGCCAGGAATCAGATCACGACTTGGTGCGAGGACCGCAATACTCCGTGGGCGGCTGAAGCCAGGAATCCTTACGAAGCCGACCGGGGCGAAGGGCCACCGTTCATAGCAGACGATGCCGACGTCTCCGTTGTTGCGGCCCACGCGTCACGCTTCGCCATCGACATACTTCAGGGCGGAGACACGTCCTTCCCGCACTCTGCCTACGCAATAGGCCTGAAGAAGGCGTGGATTTTCGAGGCACCGTTCGACACGTGGCCGATCGAGCTTCGGGGTTCGGGTCGCTGGGAGCAAGCCGTCGGGGCCTCGCACGGTGAAGAGATCACAGCGTTTCTGTCCGAGATAATCGACGAGGAGCACTCGTGACGGTGCAGTTGATCCTTCCTCGCCCGATCAGAGAGAGGATGAAGGCTGGACTTGCCCGCGCTGGCAATCGAGAGATCGGTGGTGTTCTAATGGCTCGGCAGCTTGTGCCAGGAGCCTTCGAGATCGTTGAGTTTTCTGTCGACGAGCTGACCGGTGCTCGCGCGCACTTCGTCAGAGACCACGCCTACCACAACGAATTCCTCAACGCGTTCTTCGATAGAACCGGCCGCGACTACGCGAACTACAACTACCTCGGCGAATGGCATTCACATCCCCGCCTTCCGGTCCTACCGAGCGTCATCGACCTGTTGTCGATGGAGAACCTCGTAAACGGAGAGCGCGACATCCCCTTTGCCGCGCTTCTTGTAGTCAGGTCCGACGTACCTACCGAGTTCCTCGCGATGGCGACCTTCCACCAGCGCGGGATTACCCCACAACCCGTTCAAATCATAGCCGACAGATAGAGGCCGCGATGTATCGTGAAACCATCGACTGGGGCGTCCGAGAGTTCCTCAAGTACCTCTTCCGGCCAAAAGGATTCGAAGGTCGGGTCGCGGCTGCGTGCGTGCCGGTGCTTGTCGCCCTCCTCGGAGGGAATTGGCTGGTGAAGGCGACGGCCAAGGGCGAGTACACGTTCGAAATTGGCTCGACAAACGTCATTCCCGCATGGGCACAATGGCCCTTGGTCGTTCTGTTTACCGGCATCTTCGCGTTCTGTGTGTGGGTCGGCTGGAAGCGATTCAATCGTGAGAACGAGTTGCGAAACCGGAAAAAGGTTGTCGTGGTGGAGGGCCGTGGCCTGCGTGAGGACGACGGCTCTTCCCTCGCCGCCGCGGTGCCGGCCGAAATCGTTGGTCACCGCATTCCGGTCATCCTGGATCTTAGACAGCGTCGGGATGGGGTCATCGTTGATCCCGTTGCGCTCTTGCCCGAGGTGGACACCACGCGTCGCATTGTTCAGCAATGTTCGAAGCAGAACGATCGGCAGGATGTCACACTCGTGTATGGCGGCCTGACGTCGGTGCCGATGACATTTCTCACAGGCGTCGTCTTTGACGATGAGGGAAACATCGTTGTCATGGACTGGGACCGGACCCGCGAGGAATGGAGAACCCTGGACAGGGCCGACGACGGGCAGCGCTTCATCGTCGAAGGGCTTGAAGACGTAGGAACTTCCAAGGAAGTCATCCTTGCGGTCTCCGTATCGTATCTGGTGAGAACCGAGAACATTGCGACAACTTTTGATCATCCCGTCGTTCGCCTCACCCTGCCTGATGTCACGTCCTCACACTGGTCGGCATCGAAGCAAAGTGCGCTAGCTCAGCAATTTTACGACACTGCGAAGCTCTTAGACGGCAAGGGCGTGGCGACCATCCACGTCATTCTCGCTGCGCAGAATAGCGTCGCATTCAACCTGGGCCGTAGATATGACAAACGCAATCTCCCTAACGTGGTGGTTTATCAATTCGAGGCAGACATGCAGAAGAAATACCCGTGGGGCGTACGTATGCCCGTGAATGGAGAGTACCAGCCTACGATCATGCGAACCTAGCTGAATCGCAGTCCCGACGGTTCTTGGGACTGGATCAGAGAGAGGAAGCCGCACCCAATTGAGATTGCTATCTCGGCACAATCACAACTAAAAGCTAAGAAACGAGTCTTATTAAGGCGCTTTTCAATGAGACGCATCATCCGGCCCTCAAAGCTACCGTCGTTTTTTCACGCGTCGGAAGTCACGGACGAAAAAAGCCGCATCCTTCGCTATCTACGACAGTCTCCAGAGTATCGGCGTTCGAGACGTGACAATCTCAACGAGTCCCTCTTCTACGACTACACTCTGCTCGAGTCGCTGCGGGACGTCTTTGGTGGAAAGTGTGCCTTTTGTGAAAGTCGATCGCATGACGAAGGGTATAGCGACGGGTCGGGGTTTCAAGCACTCCACCTCCGGCCTCTCCGCTTTGTCGAGGAAACCTCATTCGTCAAACGAGATTACTACCTTTGGCTCGCCTTTGAGTGGCGGAACATTTATCTGGCGTGTAGCTATTGCGCCAAGGCCAAAGGAAATCGGTTTCCAGTCCAGGCGAATCGTGCGCCCTTATTGGCGAGCTACATTGATACGAAACGGAAGGAAAAGAGCCTCGTAGTCGATCCTTGCAACGATGATCCACGAAAACACCTGAAGTTCCGGCTGGACGGTCGCGTGGAAGGGATCACGAACGAGGGGCACGCCACGATTACCGTCTTCGATCTCAACAGGTCCGAGCTCCGTGAGTCCCGGCGACACGCCATTTCAGAAATGCTCCGCAGTCTCCAGCATGTAACCGCAGACGGGGCGTTACTGGACCAGGCATTGGCTCCCAACGCCCAGCATTCCGGTGCTACGGCGATGACACTGCGTCGCTTGTGCGACTTTTGGGGCATCGTTCCGCAGAGCGTGATGAAGGAGTCGCCGAAGTACTTCGGATATGCTTTTGCCCGGTTTCTGGCGGATGTTGCCCCCCAAGACCGAGCCCGACTGAACCACTTGATCAACGAGTTGGAAGAGCAGGATATTGTCGAGCCGCTCGAAGAAGCGCCGCTGCCCCGAAACCAATCATTTCCGCTATCTGAAGAACGGAACCTCGACGCTCTCTTTTTCGCGCGCGACACGGAGATAAAGTCGATCAACATCCACAATTATAAGGTGTTCGACGCCTTGCAGTTGAAGCTTCAATCAAGCCGCAAGGAGCGCTCCGGAGTTCCTTGCCTCATGATTCTTGGAGAAAACTCTACTGGGAAGTCGAGCATTCTCGCTGCGACGGCGCTTGCACTTGTCGGCGGCAGAGAAGCACGCAAACTTAGCAAGTACCTGCCTGCCCTTCCAAGAAGTGAAAACCGCACGCGTCTGGATCAGATGGACGAGCCGTTGGTCGAGGCGACTGTCAACTTCCATTTTTCCAAGGAGAATGCACACTTCCGATACGATCCGCTCACAGACACCGTAGATGGCGGAGACCCTGCGACGGTCGTACTCGGCTATGGACCTAGGCGGTTCTTCCATCCTCGGAAGCTCGAATATAAGGGCGGCGCGGCGGCCAGGATCAAGACGCTCTTCGACCCACTGGCGACGATACCCTATCCCGACGACTGGTTGTGGCGGCTGAACGATGAGCAGTTCGACAACATTGCCGCCGCGCTCCGGATAGTTCTCGCAATGGACGACGAGGACGAGTTGATTCGCAGCTCCGATGGCGGAATCCTCGTTCGAGCGAACGGTCGAAGCACTCCCATCGACGCCCTAAGCGAAGGTTATCGATCGACCTTTACAATGACTGTCGACATGCTCCGCGAGTTCTCGAGATATTGGCGGAATGTGGAACAAGCTCAAGGTGTTGTCCTGATCGACGAAATTGAAACGCATCTGCATCCGCGGTGGAAGATGCAGGTCATGTCCTCTTTGAGACGCGTCCTTCCTCGCGTCCAGTTTATTGTGACGACCCACGATCCCCTCTGCCTTCGCGGCATGGACGATGGCGAAGTCGTAGTCCTCCAGAGGGATGAGGATCATCGTGTCCGCGAACTCCAGAACCTGCCGAGCGTTCGTGGGATGACCGCCGAGCAGCTACTGACGTCGGATTACTTTGGGCTCGCGAGCACTGCGGATCCCGGCCTAGAGCTAGGACTTCTCAAGGCGGCGGGCGATTATGTGAGGCGCACCGAGGGAGGAGGCATAGCCGTGGATCTTTCCGAGGGAACAAAGAGGATGATTGATCGTATGTCCCTCGGCGACACGCCAACCGAGCAGATAATGCAGCAGGCACTAAAAGGATTCCTGGAAGCGAGGGAGGCTTCTGACGCAAGGCCGCGCAGTGCCCTTAGGGCAGAGGCAGTACAAGCGGTGATAGCCGCATTGAAGGAATCCCGGTAATTGAGATCCGTCGACAGAACATCTGAGCCAGCGCCAGCTTCATTGACGACGCCTTCCGCTTCCGTCCAGAGTGAAATTGATGCGGCTGTGGCTTACTATTCCGGAGCGCGGCCGGCCAAGGCCTTCACCTTTACCAAATACAAGCAGCACGACGTCACCTCGACCCTTCGCAAACTCTTTTGGAACAAATGCGCCTATTGCGAAAGCGATCTTGTGGATTCCCTAGACGTCGAGCACTTCCGACCAAAGGGGGAGGTCACCGACGACCCCGACCATCCAGGATACTGGTGGCTGGCGTTGAAATGGGAGAATCTTCTCCCGGCATGCGTGGGTTGCAATCAGCAGCGGCATCAGCACCTCGTCACTGAGGCGACCACCGAGGAAGAGTATGCGTCATTTCAGACAAAGTGCGCCACCGAACTGCACGGAAAAGGAAACCATTTCCCAATAGACGGCATTCGCGCCTACCAAGCGTCGGACATTCTATCCGACGAACAGCACCGGATTCTTGATCCGACTGTTGACGATCCAGAGCAGTTTCTCAAATGGTCCTCCGGGTCCGCCTACTCGCTCTTGTTTCCCGCGGGTTCGAACGGATCTGACTGCGACCGGGCGCTCTCTACGATCGCGGTATACGCGCTAAACCGATTCCGGCTAGTGCAATCCCGGACGGGTATTCTCGCCGAACTGAGAACGCATGCGGCACTCATAACGGAAGAGCTCGAAGAAGATTTCGCCCTCGCCGGTCAATCAAGCTTGCCCGTCAGGCGAGCGCTCCGGCGAGTCACTGCCCTTCGGATGTACTGCGCACCTGACCGGCCCTACTCTGCGATGGCGAAAGCCTTCATCGATGAGTTCGCCAAGCAGATCGCCGCGAGAGTCGCTGAAAATGAAGCCGCGGCTACTCAAGAACCTGCCGACGACCCAGTTGCATGAATCCGAGCTGCGAATTGTCACTTTCCGAACTCCTCGAAAGGGGCCGGGCCATAGCGAAGCTCGCTTAATGCAGGCTCCGCGGCGTCTACACCTCGTCCCCGAAAGGCAGTGCTGTCACTACGTGTCGGAGTAATACGAGTCTGAGAGCCCACACTCCATCTTGAGGAAGTGACGTGCGAGGCCATGGATGACCTCAGCAGCGGAATAGAGCCGACGAATCTCGAGAGACGCGTCTGCGTCGGACGGAAATTCTGCGGAAGCATGGGCCGTGGCTACACGGCAGTTCTCAAAGATGTACTTTTCAACGTCTTTTCCATTCCGTGCCACATCGAACCGTTGCAGCGCCTCGGCCGAGAGCGTCGAAGCTACCGCAGAAAAGACATCTCGGATCCAGATCTTTGTCGGGTTGGGCGTGCGCGGGTCTGATTTCTTCCGTTGCTCGAAAACCTTGAAGAAGCTGAGAACTTCAAATGATACTAGGCCGGCTTCGCGTGCGTTTAGGCCTTCGCGGTAGTAGGCCAGCCGCTGCAGGAGCTCCGGGTCGCCGGGGAGAGATCGGGAAAAGAACCACGGGCTAGCGATCGTACCACTCTTCTCACGACGGGGAATCGGCAATGGTACCGGATTGCCCGACCATCCGTCGCCTAGAACGGCGTGCTGATCTTGGCACCAGCCCACGATACTCAGAAATCGGTTCAACAATGTGCGGGCGTCGTCAGCAGAGAGGCGTTCGGCCGTTAGGTCGATGCTGATTGACTGTGTGTTGTCCGCTGTCCTGGGAAACAGCACTAGGTGGTGGCCCGCGAATTCGACGCGCGTCGGAAGGTTTGGCCACGCTGCGGCTGTATCGACCGACAAATGCAAGAAGTTTGAGTTCGCACGCGCCCCCAAGCTTTTGTGAAACGCTGCCTTTTCTTCCTCGTTTGCGTATTCGGTCCAGTCGGTCTTGAGCGGAAGATCCAGCTTACGGGAAAGCACTACCACCTTTCGGAGGCTAATAAAGAAATCGCGTCCTAACGTAAGCTGACGCGCGGAGGGAGCGCGGACCCGGTCGTGATCATACCGCTCGTCCGCGCCCTCTGTCAGTAGTGATGTCGCCAAGGTAGAAACATACGAGACGGCCTTCCTTTTCCCGTCTTCATCGAAGGTTGCTCGGGCGTAGTAATCATCGCCATTTTTCCCCCGCTCGATCGCACATGTGAGACCCACGACTGAATTGCAGGCATCATCGCTTGAAAGGACGGCGGCGATTGTGTCCAGCAGGGTCGCTGCTCCCTTGATGGAGGCATTCGCGCCACCCACGGCACACAGTCCACCGAGGCACAGAGATACATGTCCCGCCATCCCTGGAGATGTCGGGACGTACCCGAGCACCGCGCTCGCTATGTGCTTGTCATCCAAGCGCACTGCCGCGTTTTGACGACCGCGCGGTAGGCGGCCATAACCCCGTAGATGCTCGAACCGTTTGACTGTGCCTTCAAACGCATCCAATGGGGTGAGTGCTGCGTGGAGAATGTGTGAAAGATTCTTGGCGTACATGGCGACCTTGATATCGGTCGATACGCAATCATGCCAGTTTTGGTTTAGCCGGTCCGCGTCAATGCATCGCCGCCAAGGCTCCTAGTTACTTTTTGTCAGCCAGTTTCCGCCATGCTAGCCGCAGCAACGGAAACTGCATGATGAGTCCGGATTCGTGGGCGATTGCCAGCGCATGCCCAGGACACGAAGGGGCGCTATGGCTTTTCGGTTCTGCTCATCGCGTCTTGGTTCAGCGGCAGTTCATCGTCCGAGGTAGCCAGTTGATTGGCTGCAATGCCTGAAACGTCGATGACGCCGGCGTGGTCCGTCTACCGTCCCTGCGTCGCCGCTACGCCATGCTCTGGCGGCGCCAAGCCCTGACTGCGTTGGCCGTGTCGGACTTCGGCTCGGCCTCGCACCAGCGATCCCAAAACGCCACCGTATGGCTGTCGGGCTTCTTGGACGGTTCCGAGATGCGGATGCGGGTCGGCAACAGGCTGGCGTCGCCGACCACGAGTGCCTCGCCCACGTCGAGGACCGGCAACAGCTCCCCAAAGCTACCAAGGGAGTCGGGAAGCAATCGCTTAATCACGCTTTGATCGTCGCCGTTCGTGAGGCGCATGGCGATCACATTGTTGCATTGGCTGAGCACCGTCCGGTTGACCTCAGAGGGCCTCTGACTGATGACCATCAGCCCGATCCCGTACTTTCGGCCTTCCTTGGCGATACGTTCGAAGATTTCGACAGCCACCGCGTCTCCGCTGTCGGCCTGCGTCCGTTCGGGGATGTAGAGATGCGCCTCGTCGCACAGGATGGCGATCGGGTGACGCATCTTGGTTTCCGTCCACAAGCTCGTCGTGAAGATGATCTGCGCAAGCAGGCTGACCATCAGCGGCAGCACATCGGACGGTACTTCGGAGAAGTCGATGATCTTGACGCCGCCTTTGTCCTTCTGTGCGCCACGGCCGGCGACGAGACGGTGCACCATCTCCGTCAGCCAGCCCATCTGCATACACTCTGTCGGCGGCTGAAACAGGAACGCCAGCCGACGGTCGCCGCGCTTCGCCTCGAGGCGGGCGATGAGTCGGCTGAGCTTGCCGTGGAAGTCGCCCTGCTTCTCCCGGCCGGAGCTTCCGGTGACCATCTCGCCGTTGAGCTCCTCGAGCGTCTTGAGAACGGAGTCAAGGTTGAAGGGGACCGGACTGTCGATCGTGAAGTTTTCGAGAAGTTCCTTGTGCTCGGGCTTGTCGAGCGTCGCCTTCTTCGCCTCGGTGATCGTGCGTGTGATCACCATGGACTGGTTCGGCGCGTTCTGGTCGCTGCGATCGACGAACATCGAGACCAGCGCCTCGTATCCGAGGAGCCAGTAAGGGAGGTGCAGCACCCCGTCGTCGAGCGCCCGCCCCTTTTCGATATCGCCCGGCCCGGCGATCCGAAAGTGTTGGAAGGCATCGCCCTCGAGCGGCGCATATTCGCCATGGATATCGAACAACACCGCATTGGCCTGCGGCAGGGCAGCAATCTGATCCAGCAGCCGGGCCGTGGTCCAGGACTTGCCGGAGCCGGTGCTACCAACCACGACAGCATGCCTTTGGAACAGCTTGTTTCCGTTCAGGTACGCGACTGCCTCGTCGTCCAGCGTGAATGTCCCCAATGACAGCTTCGGTCCGTCCATTTCGACGTTCGACACGACCTGCATGAAACGGGTCAGCCGATCGCCCTCGAGTGAAAAGCAGTTGGCCTCGATCTCTGGAACGGTCTCCAGGGTGCGTCGAAAGACATTCGTCGCAAGGCCAACCTTGTCGATCAAAGTTCCGATAAGGGTGATGCGCACCAGGTTGTTTTCGGCCGGCTCGCCTTCCACGCTCGGATCGACTTCGGTGGTGACCAGTCGCTCGTCCGGCTTTCTGGTGATCTTGACCACGATACCGATGAGGTGCTGCCCCGCGCGGCTGCTCTGCAGCACGACGAGCCGGTTCACCTGCAGTCGCTTGAGGCGGTCGAGATCCTCGACACGGACGATGACGGCGGTCGTGTCGACCGAAACGACGGAGCCGAGCGCCTCGGCGTCATCGAACTTGAAGATGCCCAAAGTAGTCTCCCTAGAATATCAGCTTGTTGAACCCGCTCATCGACCAGAGACCAGGCGCTGCCACGTCCACTCCGTCCGAGAATTCCGCTGTGTAGATGCGACTGCCCTCGCCCGCCTGCTCGATGCCGAGGTAGTTGTTGCCGGCCTTCGACCGCAAGAAGCCTTTCGCCTCGTCGGTCAGCTCCTGGGCGAGAACCACGATCGGAACGTTCTTTTCCCGGCATCGCTCGATGATCTTCGGGTGGATGTGCTTGTCGCGGAACCCGAACCCGATGCAGAGAAACGCCGCCGCGCGCTTGAGGGCGGTGTCGGCGCCGTTGATCGTCGTCCGGAACGGGTCCTCGGACGTCTTCTCGTACTTGTTCAGTCCCGGCGTCACGATCAGAGGAGTGACGCCGCTCTCCGGAAGGGTGAATACGGGAAGTCCTACCACGCGCTCGTCGGCGGTGTGGAACCAGTCGAGCGAGCCGTGCACCTTCCAGATCTTCACGACACGGGCGTCCTTATGACCGCTTCGATAGGTGGTTTTGTCCCCGGCGTCCCACTTCTGAAGATAGCCGGGCGCGAATCCCGTCTGGAACAGCAGGCCTGCGGAGTTGCAGGCGTATTCGACCACTCTGTCGTAGTTCGTCGTAATGACGTCGACCGAGTTTGCGCTGCTGTTGAACAGAGCCTCCAGGAGTTCGCCCAGTGGGTATGCGAAAGGATCCGCGTAGAGTCTGCGATAGAGCGCTGAATCCTTGTCGTTTACGCAGTTCCAGGTCGAGGCCACGATCTTGTGAAGCAGGCTGGCCGGGAGGTTCAAACCTTCCAATGCCGCTTCCAGGTGCTCTCCTCGGTCAAGCGCCTGCGAGACCGCCGACCACTTCTCCGCCTCGTCCGAGCCTTCGGGATGCACCGACGCGTTCAGGTATTGGCTCAGGGCCCGCATGCCGGGCAGACCGTGCGGCATCGACGCACCGCTGCCCAGGACGACGGTCGGAATGCTGCCAAAACAGCGTTGAGCCGCCTTTGCGATTTTCTCTAGGTCCATGGTGTTCCGCGTGCGTGAGAGAGGCCGCACTGGTACGTTGTTTAACTAGAAGTTGTCTATCTGAATCTTCGATTTTCCCGCATCACAGGGCAAAAGAACCCCCCGGAGCCGATTTGCTCCGGGGCCTCTCGCCGCCTTCACGCGAACCTCAAATGCGCGCGCCTGCGAAGCGGCACCGGTCCAGCGCCATGGCGCTGATGATGACGAATCCATTGATGATGAACTGCCAGATGTCGCTGACGACCGTCAGGATGAGGCTGCTGGGATGATCATCGCGCCGGCGAGCGTGCCCCCTCCGACTAATCGATCGAAATCAGCGGGAGTACAAGCATCGAGCACCCCTCTTTTGAGGACATGAGGCGCTTCAGCTAGAGGTGATGTTGCAGCCGCGTGGTATCCTCAGAACTGACCCGAGAATTGGAACCTATTTCCGCCGGCGTTGGCGAATACCAGGTTTTCGCGACGCGTTCGTGGGTTGGCTCACAGGTCCAGTCTCGCCAGAAGCGGGCACCGATCTGAAATGGCCAAGACGCGACCTTGCCTACCTATCGGAGGAATTTCACCTAGACAGGTGACGCATTCTGAGTTGACCACCGCGAGAAGCACGATGTCACTCACGACCTATTTCATCGCCGAGCTCGTCCGGGCGGCCAATCAGGTTGGTAATCTGACGGCCGCCGAAAAGCGGAGACTGCTCGAGCGCGCCGTTATCACAATCCGCGAGATGCGCGATGAAGTCGGCATCTTACCAAGCCGGACGGCTGGGGACGCTGTGATCGACCTGCAAACCACCGCGGCGGCAATCGAAAGGCGCACCGACGACCACGTAAGAGCTGCACTGCTGGATGCCGCGGACATGATCAGGACCTTGCATATCATCCTGGATGGAAAGGAATGAGATGACTGTTTTGCCTGACATCCCGCCCCCGGCTCGCGCTGCCATTTATGAGGGGAGGATTGAAGACTGCCAGGCCGCCGTCCGGCAGGCTTTCCAAACACTGGTGCGCCACTGTAGGGAGGCTGGCTGGCAGGACGACGACGTAGCCATCGCACTGACGGAAGTGGCTGAGGATCACTTCCAATCGGTTGGATACACGCCTGCGCGATAGTACTGCACGCTGCTGCCTAGCCTGCCTGATCTACTGGAGGCCGGACGACGCTCGAGGCAATGCCACCAAGGTCCTCCTCCCGCGCGCGAACTGGATCCACACCACCGATCAAGGTCATCTCAAGGATTGATCCATCGGGAGACCATTAGTGCGCCTAGATGGCTATACTCGAAACATGCGCGACGGTTATCGGCGCGCCGCAGCTCGAACCAGTCCAGGGACTCGGCGCGGAAACTTACGACTCCGAAAAAGGCCCTCCCACCGGCCTCGTCCATCACCGGAACGGGTTCATTGTCACCGGGCTCATCTCCCGGTGGGCCGCCCGCGTAGGTGCTTCGCGTCCACACGGAAAGCCCACTCCATGCCTTTTCGGCGAGATCGCTGCCAGGGAAATGAAGCTGGACGCTCCCGGCGAGGCGGAGTTGAATTCGGGTCGATGCGCAGAAGCCGAGAATGGAGACGAAGGGATTGCGAGATAATTCGAGCCATTTGGGGCTACGTGCATCGGTATGAATTTCGAGAAGACGAGCCGCCGTATCCACCCGCCGGAGCACGACCATGCGCGCCTGCGGGCGGCCTGCCGCATCAACAGAACACAGGTTGACGAACCTGAACCCCGACCGCGGGTCGTTCGTTGCGGCTTCGAGACTCGACCACGCTGAAGCATCGACTTCTTCAAGACTCATCGCGCGTCCTTTCTCATATTTCCACCGTTCAACCATCCGGGACACCGCGCCAGAACCGCGAGGCCCAGCGAGGCGCGGTAGGCAGGGTCTCATAGCAGACCTCGGCTGCCCGCAAACACAAACTTGAGTAAGAAGGGGTGGCCTTTCCCAAAGTGACAATTCATGGGGAGCAAGGAGGCCAAGCCTCGCTGTGATCTTGACTTGCATAGGAACATGTTCCTATTTTGTTCTGATCGCAGAAGAGCAGAACAATGAGACTGAAGGCCCCCTTCCCGCCGTCCACATACATCGAGCATGACCCTGGGATGTACAACACGATCAAGGGCCTAAAGGAGTGGCAGGTGCTGGGCGCACGTTGCTCCGCGTGCGGTCGCATTGGTTGGATCAACAAGGACGCGGTGCTGCAGCGTTGGGGGGACCAATACCTGATGAACCTGCGCAGCCGATTCCGCTGCGATTGCGGCAACCGCACCGACAACGTTGTGCTGATAGGGCGATTGCCGCGCTAGTAAAAAAGTGCGGATAGGTAGCAAAATCTGGCAGTTGCTACCCTTACACTCGAAGTTTCCGGGCCTCCGTTGAGCGCATAGGACCAAGACCCACTCAACGTAAACCGCGCACACTTAGTGTAAGCGCGACACAACCAAGTTCGCTTCAACGAGGAGGAATTTTCAGGAAGGCGTTCGCCTAATTTCCTGCCTTCAAAGTGGGGCCACGGTTGGCACCCATATCGCTGACGTTTCGTCGCCATAGGCCATAGCTCGCTTGTCGAGAGCGCATGCCCCCACCCAAGCGCACACGACGGCGTCCAGCATGTCCTCGTATGCCTTCATTTCATGACCGACGGCACTAAACGAAGGCGCAGGAAGCAGTGCGGCCACGCCGTGAATCCGACCATCCAGCAGGGTGACGATTCCTTTCCAGACCTCGAGAAGGTTCTGTCGCCGCATGTCGGGTTTATCATCCGGCCAATATTTTCTGATCTTGGAAACCTTGTACGGAAGTCGCCGTTCGGCCATCGCCAGTTCGATCAATGCTGGATGCGGATACACCTCGATCAGGCTTCGGTTCCCAAGGGTCGTCGTTGCCAGTTGGAGCCCCACGCGTCCGAAGCCCTCCCTTAGCTCATCGCTGATCTTGCCGGGACGCGCGCTACTTGGTGTATGTGTGCTCGCGTGCCTCGCCCCGTATGCTGACGAGATCAGATTGTCCGACAGCCTGCGTCCCGCAATCGGAAAAGTTGCAAGCGGCATGTCGACGGCTACTAAATCAATGCTCGCGCCAGCCTTGGCGGCAGCCGCGGATATCAGGGCGCCCGCATCAGGCGTGGATCCTCGATGACGAAGGATACGGGATAGTTCAGCGCGATCGCGAAGGAATTCCGCATAGGACGCGGCGACTTCGAGCAATCTCCATCCAGAACCGTCATCGGCGATCAAGGCAACGCCGCTTGGCTCGCGCTCAGTCCAGGCCGTGTCGATTCCTAGTACTACCCTCACCCGCCATCCATCCTGTCGTTAGCTGTTGGTTTCCGCGCGGAACTGAGCCGGTTAGGCGCATAATTTCCATTGAGAATTGAGCCATGTGAACCTTCCCCTCAACGCGGTGAGCGACGGGGGCAACGGAGTGATCCACATGGGACTTTTAAACATCATCCGTCGGATGGCACTGCGCGAGAAGCTGTCGGTTCGCGAGATCAGCCGACGAACCGGATTGTCGCGCAACACGATCGCGAAGTACTTGAGCGCTGGCACGATCGAACCGAAGTTCGCGATACCAGAGCGACCAAGCAAGCTCGATCCTTTTGCCGATAAACTGGCCGGCTGGCTGAAGACCGAGGCCGGGAAGTCGCGCAAGCAGCGTCGAACGTTGAAGCAGGTTCACGCCGATCTGGTGGCTCTTGGCTTTGCCGGCTCTTATGGCCGGGTGGCCGCTTTCGCCCGTGATTGGCGGGCTGATCGGCAGCGTGAGCAGCAGACGACGGGCCGCGGCATATTCGTTCCGCTGTCTTTCCGCCCAGGTGAGGCATTCCAGTTCGATTGGAGCGAGGACTATGCCGTCATAGGCGGAGAGCGCGTGAAGCTTCAGGTCGCGCACATCAAGCTGTCGCACAGCCGTGCTTTTCTGCTCAGAGCCTACTTACTGCAGACGCATGAGATGCTGTTCGATGCCCACTGGCACGGCTTCCGGGTGTTCGGCGGCGTGCCTGGTCGCGGCATCTATGACAACATGAAGACGGCGGTCGATCGCGTGGGACGGGGCAAGGAGCGGCAGGTCAACATCCGCTTCCTGGCGATGACGAACCACTACGTCTTCGAACCCGAGTTCTGCAATCCGGCGGCAGGCTGGGAGAAGGGTCAGGTCGAGAAGAACGTCCAGGATGCCCGTCCACGGCTGTGGCAACAGATGCCGGACTTCCCAGATTTGGCGGCATTGAATGCCTGGCTGGAACAGCATTGCCAGAACCTGTGGCGGGAGACATCGCACGGCACCTTGCCTGGCACGATCGCCGACATTTGGGTCGCAGAGCAGGCCGCGTTGATGGCGTTGCCTAGCGCTTTTGACGGCTTCGTCGAGCAAAGCAAACGCGTCTCACCGACATGCCTCATTACCTTCGAACGGAACCGCTACAGTGTGCCTGCATCCTTTGCGAACCGGCCCGTCAGCCTGCGGATTTACCCTGAGCGGCTGGTCGTTGCGGCCGAGGGCAATATCCTATGCGAACATGCGCGGGTCATTGAGCGCAGCCACGACAAACCGCCGCGAACGATTTACGACTGGCGGCATTACCTTGCGGTCATCCAGCGCAAGCCCGGTGCCTTGCGCAATGGTGCGCCCTTCCTGGAATTGCCGTTGGCCTTTCGGCAATTCCAGGACCAGATGCTTCGCCGCCCTGGCGGTGACCGTGAGATGGTCGATATCCTCGCGCTTGTGCTTCATCACGACGAACAGGTCGTCGTCAGGGCTGTGGAACTGGCTCTGGATGCGGGCGTGGCGACCAAGACGCACGTGCTGAATCTTCTGCACCGGCTGATCGACGGCAAGACGACCGACGGCCCGGACATCGATACGCCACAGGCGCTGACCTTGCTGCGTGAACCCAAGGCCAATGTCGAACGCTACGACGGCTTGCGCGTCCGGATCGTAGGAGGTCGCCATGCGTCATGATCCTGCCAGCGCGTACCGTCGTCATCATGCTGCGCAGCCTGAAGATGTATGGCATGGCCCAGGCCGTCACGGACCTGATCGAGCAAGGGGCTCCGGCCTTCGACGCGGCCGTGCCGGTCCTGTCCCAGTTGCTGAAAGCCGAAATGGCCGAGCGCGAGGTTCGATCCATCGCCTATCACATGAAGGCTGCCCGCTTCCCGGCCTACAAGGACCTCTCCGGCTTCGACTTCGCCGCCAGCGAGATCAACGAAGCGACCGTGCGCCAGTTGCACCGATGCGAGTTCATGGACGGAGCGCAGAATATCGTGCTCGTCGGCGGGCCGGGCACAGGCAAAACACATGTCGCGACAGCACTCGGCATTCAGGCGATCGAGCATCATCGCCGAAAGGTCCGCTTCTTCTCGACCATCGAATTGGTCAACGCGCTCGAGCAGGAAAAGGCCAAGGGCAAGGCGGGCCAGATCGCAGAGACGTTGGTCAGGCTCGACGTGCTGATCCTGGACGAGTTGGGATACCTGCCGTTCAGCGCCTCCGGCGGCGCATTACTCTTCCACCTGCTGAGCAAGCTCTACGAGCGGACCAGCGTGGTGATCACCACCAACCTCAGCTTCAGCGAATGGGCCACGGTCTTCGGCGACGCCAAGATGACGACCGCTCTCCTCGATCGTCTGACCCATCGTTGTCACATCCTGGAAACCGGCAACGACAGCTTCCGCTTCAAAGCCAGCTCGGCCGCTGCGGCCCAGAAGAGAGGAGAAAAAGCCAATCCCTTGACCAAACCCTGATCAGAAAACCATACTCAGAGGTGGCTCACTTCTCGGTGGAAAAACCGGCTCAGTTCCGCGCGGAAACCAACACAGATCGGACATCGAGCGGATATAATCTTCTCCAGGTGAGATGTTCAACGAAGCCGGATTCTGCCCGGCTTTTTTGATGCCTTGTTCAGTTGGCCAGTTGTAGCTTCCGAATTGGCCAATTCCGGATCGGTTTTCGGGAAACGTCGTCTAAAACTCAATGACTTACGAGCGATTTGGCCAATATTTAGGTCGTTTTCGCATATTCTCACACGCTTTCTGCCTTTGGTGACTATGTCGCCGCGGACGCGCCCGCATGAACATGACCCGGCGGGAGTTGGCAAAGCAGATGAAAATCGCGGTCATGGACATCGAGAAAATAGAGCGGGGATTTATTTCCCCCTCTGAAACTTATGTCGCTAAAGTCACTGGCGTTCTTGGGCTCTCGATGACCGAAGTAAAAAACGCCCTCAAGGACCAAGCGGAACCGAGACAGTCTTCTGACAATGTAGTTTTGCTACGAGGTCGCTGATGGCTAAGGATCTCTATGCGTCAAAGGCCCTGTCTGGGGGGGTGCTGAATGGCTTGGCACGTGCGACCAGGTCACTCTGTGATATCAGCGATGATCACGAATTCGATATTATTCGATTTCTCGAAGTTGATCTCGTCAAAATAATTCCGGAATTTCATCTCTTCATCGAAGAAGATCGGAATATGGACGGAAGTCAGGCTTTCGTCACGAATGAATCTACTTGCATAGTGGTATCTGAAAGCGTTTACAATGACGCTTGTTCTGGGTATTTCTATGCAAGAAAGATACTTGCTCATGAATTTGGGCATATCCTGCTGCACCACAACATGAATAGGGAAACAAAACACTACTCAACTGGAGCTTACAAAAAAGAGATAAGCAAGGCAGAGACGTTTAACAGTGCCGAATGGCAGGCTGACACTTTCGCTGTTCTTTTGGTTGTCCCTCATAGTTATCTAAAAAGTGGTGTCACCGGGGATAAACTTCAGAGGCAATTTAAGATTTCTACTAGGCAGTCGGTATTCGTAGCCAAGAGAATCAATAGCCTTCGTCTCAGGCAGGACACGAATGATCGGGGTTGCGTCGAATTTGTCATTCGTAATTTTCTAGAACGGTTTCGCCAACGCACGGTCGCCCGAAGCGAAGGAGAGCGACAGCTTTCGTTCTTCGCCTAAGTGCTTGCGTGGAACCGCCATACTGCAACCCGAGTTCTCGTCATGTCCGCCCCGATCATCGACATCATTCTCGAAGACCCGAGCAAAGATGACCTGCGCGGCATCGTCGCGCCGCTGGATGCCTATAACGACGCCCACAGCGGCATGGCCGATCTGCCTGGATTTGCCATCGTGCTGCGCCACCCCGAGACGAGAAACGCAACAGGCGGCTTGTACGCGACGGACGGTTATGGCTGGGCCTTCATCCGCTATCTCGCCGTTCCCGAACAATATCGCGGCCAGGGTCTCGGCCGCCGCCTGATCGAGCAAGCGGAGACAATCGCCCGTCAGCGCGGCTATGTCGGCCTCTGGCTCGACACCTTCGAATTCCAGGCGCGGCCTTTCTACGAGAAACTCGGCTTCGAAGTCTTCGGTGAACTCGAAGGCGGTGATGGGGCGATTGCGCGCTATTTCCTGAAGAAGCGGTTCTGATCCCATCGTCGCACCGCCGCATATGACACGCCCTTAAGCGGCGATGATGTCGCTGAGGGCGCAACGCCGTTAGGAACCCTGCAATGCGCGATCACCCGAAGCGCCGGCTGCCGTTGACGTCCTTGCCGATGATCTCCCGGATAATGGTCAGGGTTTCCTTCGCCGCCTCCTTGGGTGCAAGTGCGGTATCGGCGACGTTGCTGACCAGCTTCGTCATGTCGTGATCGATGTCCTTCTCCGACCAGCGCTTTCCTTTGGCGACGGTGATGTAGACCGAGTAGGCGTGGTGCATGGTTCCGGGCCGCTCGCCGATGATGTGGAGAACTCCTCGAAACGTGTTGGGATCGGCGTCGGCAAACAACGTCTCGCCGATCCTGTAGCCAGCCCGCACCCTGCCGCTGGTGACCAGGATATTCTTGTCGCTCACCGAGACGCCGGCATCGCCGAGCAGCCTGCGCATTTCCTCCAGATAGGGCGAAAGATGGCCGTCATCCATGATGGCCTTGGCGTTCAGGCCATCTGAAATGACGATCTGGCCCTTGGGCATATCGCCTTTCCACGACGCCCTGATCGCTTCGATCGCCTTGATTGAGTCCGGGCTCAGCGTTTCACCGGTGGTCGGGTGCGCGATGTAGTCGTTCCGATCCTTGGACAGCGTGCGAACCGGGACGACGCTGGGCACGGCCGCAATGAAATCCGGCGTAAGTTCGGCCCAAAGCGAGAGTTTGGCGTCGTCGTAAAGACCCCTCACCTTCGTCGCGAGCGCCGGGTTGAGATCCCATATCTTCTCACCGTGGCCCGTGGCCAGGTCGACGCCTCTTGCCTCGACCTCCGTCATCATCCGCCTGCCCTCGGCGTAAACGGCGTCCTTGGAGCGCTTGTCCCCCTTGGCGAGGCGGTACTGATAATAGACCCAAAGAGGATCGCCGTATTTTGACGTGTAGCTGTTGTCTTTGCCGACAATTCCAAGGCGTTTGTAGAAATCCCACATCGCATCGTTGACCTTGAAGCCGAACTTATCCCTCACGCGTACGTGGTCCTGAAATGCGGTCGTGAGATAGCTCAACATCGGGTCGTTCTTGGTCGGCAGAGCAATCAGATAGGCCGGATTGGCCGGCATGATCTGGTCCTGGCACCAATCCAGATCGTCCAGGCTGACGGTCATGTGCAGGGTCGTGCATATATCGAGACCGATGGTCAGCCCATGGAGCTTGCCCATGACCATGTCCTCGAGGCAGCACCGCACGAGTTGTTCTCGGCTCTTGAAGACCTCCGGCCCAATGAAGCCGGCAACATCGTTGACATGCAGCCATGCGCCTTTCGGCTGCACTTTCGCAAGCTCCATGCCGACAGCCCGGCTGAACCCGTACTTCCGGGACTCAAGCACCATCATGTCGACGCCGTTTGCCGCGCCGTTGGTGAATTCCGAGCCCTGTCCGGTTTCGAAGTAAAGGCCGTACCGCTCCCCTGCCTTGGCGCGCGCGTACTTCAGGATCTTCTCATTGGTTATATCGAAGATCTTGTTGCAATCATCCGTACCGGCAAGGCTCTGGAACACGGTGGAAACTGTGCCGGGGAAGTCCTCGCTCACTTCGCCTTGGACGTCGATGTGAGCGAGCACGCACCACGGAATGACGTCGACCAGCTTGAACGTATCCACGATGTCCTTGAGCGCCCGCTCCACCGTGACGACGCTGTCGACGGTGCTGTCCACCGGGTTGGTGCCGATGACGATGTCGCCGGTCGCATAGGAAAACGCATCGAAGACCTGCCACATGATGTCGTCGGGGTGGTCGGTCGGCGAATTCGGCTGGATACGTGCGCCCATGTATCCCTTGGCGCCCAACTTGGTGCCGGGCATGACATTGAAAATCTTCTGGCTGACGGTGATCAACTCTTCATTGCTCATCAGCTTCGGCACGCAGCCGATGGTATCGCTGGTCAGGCCATACATGACGCCTTTGATCTCATCTTCCGATTTGGTCAGAAGAAACTCCTTCAGCTGGCCCATCGTCCAGTCTTTCAGCTTTTCTTGTTGAGCCCTGTCGGTGGTCTGCCAAATCAGTCGTTGCAGATCGTCCTCAAACAGCGGGTGCTGATCGAGGTCTGTGATTTTCGTTCTTGCCAGGAGGGCTCGGGCGTTCGTTCGGGACGTATCATTTTCCGCAGCCACGGCGATCGTCTGGTCTCCTTCCTTGAACGCATTCGCGCATCCCAGAACCTGCCGATAGGTCGTCTCGTCAAAGCCGCCCTTGATCCTGCTGATATAGGCAAAGACGTCCTCATCCCGCTTCACGTCGTTGATCACGAGGTTGCTTGGGCCTGGCGCGGCACGGGCAGCATGACTGTAGGCTGTTAGCGTGGCCGCCGCAGTTCCCGCCACCAGCAGGAGATCGCGCCTGGACAGTGCATGCTGGTCTGAGAACATGCCTTTGCTCATTGCCATTTCCTTTCTGCAAAAGGTCTATCGGCATCTCGCCGGAAGGCCCTCTGGTGACCGGCGATCTAAGGAAGGCGCATAAGAGTAAATGCTCGACACGTGTCGCTTGGGCATCGACACGGACCCGGCGAGCCTCGACCAGCCGGGCCTGTCAAAGTCGATTACTGCAGGCTCATCACGATGCGACCGTCGATCTTCCCGGCTTCCATGCGGCGGAAGATCTCGTTGATATTCTCGAGGCTATCCCACGAGAAATGCGGCGCGACTTTGCCTTCAGCGGCGAACTGGAGCGACTCTTCCAGGTCCTGGCGGGTGCCGACGATCGATCCACGCACGGTGATGCGCTTAAGAACAGTCTCAAAGACCGGTACCGAGATCATACCTGGGGGCAAGCCGACGAGCGCCATGGTGCCGCGCGAACGCAGGAAACCGAACGCCTGTTCCATCGCAGCGGGCGAGACTGCAGTCACAAGCGCTCCATGCACGCCGCCGGTGGCCTTGATTACCTGCTCGACCGCATCCTTGGCCTTGCCGTTGACTGTCAGGTCGGCGCCCAATTGCTTTGCAAGTGCCAGCTTGTCGTCGAAGATGTCCGCCGCGACGACATGCATGCCCATCGCCTTTGCGTACTGCACGGCCATGTGGCCAAGCCCCCCGATGCCGGAGATGGCAACCCATTCACCGGGACGGACTTCCGTTTCCTTCAACCCCTTGTAAACGGTGACCCCGGCACACAGAACCGGCGCGGCAGGACCGAACTCCAGCCCATTGGGCAGGCTGCCAACGAAATCAGGATCCGCCAGGCCATATTCGGCGAATGTCCCGTTGACCGAGTATCCCGTGTTCGACTGGGCCGCACACAGCGTCTCCCAACCGGTGCGGCAATGCGGACAGTAGCCGCAGGCGCTGTGAAGCCAGGGAACGCCGACCCTGTCGCCCTCTTTCACTCTTTTGACACCGGCGCCGACCGCCGAGACATAGCCGACACCCTCGTGCCCGGGAATGAATGGTGGGCTGGGCTTCACCGGCCAGTCGCCATTTGCAGCATGGAGATCGGTATGGCAAACGCCCGTTGCTTCGTATTTCACCAGGATCTGTCCCGGCTGCGGCGTGGGCACTGCCACTTCCTCGATCGTCAGGGGCGCGCCGAATTGCCGAACGACGGCTGCCTTCATCGCCTGAGCCATTTGCCAATCCTCCTCCAATCGCCGGGCCACGGAGAGGTTTCTTATGGGAACAGTGGGCCGGCAGGGGCCTATCTCACATACGAAAATCGTGTAATTGGCTCGAGCATCATGGCGCTCACCGCCAGTGCCCGGACGTCATTTCCTGCTTGGCGTATACCGCCAACATTTCAACGCAGTTCACGTAGCGCCATCGTCAGGTTGCAGCGTAAACCCGCCGGCAGAGTTCGACAATGGGTGGAGTGCAGAAGCGGTTCAGAGACCGACTGCCTTCGGCGCCCGGCCGGATCGAACAACGCAGATCGTGCAACGGCGTTCGAGCGGGCGCGCTGGCGCGCGTATTGACAGGATCGGCGCCGGTCGTGTTGACTGAATGCTACGGGGCCGTAGCTCAGTTGGGAGAGCGCCGCAATCGCACTGCGGAGGTCGAGGGTTCGACTCCCTTCGGCTCCACCAAAACGATCAGTAGGTGCCCGGTTGCCGAGGTATCGGAACAGCGGCTGATTTGTCATCAGCAGATCGCCAGTTCGAGTCTCTCTGGGGACACCACCATGCTAAGCCACCGTCCGGCCTTCGCGAAACGCTGCCCGATCCCGTGGCCACCTGTTTTCAGAGGCTGAACGGATCCCGCGCCGATCGCTTCTCGCTCGGTGCACTGAACGGGTCGGCTTTCTTCTCCTTGGACTTGCGGCCCTCGTCGGCGATGATCTCGTCGACCGCCCGCTGGCATTTCATCAGCTCGTCGGCCGCCGGGCCGGTGCCGCGCAGGCTGAGATTTGCGATGACGCGATCTTCAAACGCGATGGCCAAGGCCCGCTTGCGCACGAAGCCCGTCAGGAACTGGGCGTCGGTGACGTTCACGAACAGAAACTTTCCGCTCGCATCACCGGCAGCGGTCGCCGAAGCGCTCCAGGGATCGGTCTTGTCGAAGCGGAAGGTCAGGTCGTACTCTTTGCCGACCTCGAGCGACCTCCAGTCGTCGCTGGCGAAGCTCATATAGAGCGGCGACTCGGAGCCCTTGGGATAGAACCCAAGGCGCAAGGTGACCCCGCCGTCGAATACCGACGAGATGAAGCAGGAGCCCTCCATCGAGGTGTCGGATGCAACGGTCCAGCCGTCGACATCCTTCCACTTGATGATTTCGGACTCCTCAGCCGCGGCCGATCCCGCGGCGATCAGACAGCTTACCAATCCGACCAGCAATCTACGCATGCAAAACCCCCGTTTGCCCGCATTTTGATAGGTCCCCCCGTCACTGTCGAGGGTGCCTAGCCGATCCCAGGCAATATTTTAGGAATATTCACCTCTCTGCGGCAAGCGGACGCGCCCATCACATGGCGAAAGGATCTTTCGACGACTTGGTCTGGCCGCCGCCGGCAAAGGGATCGTTGTTCGGCGCATTGCCACCGGCGCCCGCAAAGGGATCGTTCGCCGCTCCCTGACCGCCATTCGGGATCAAGGCGCTCACCGCCTCCTGGCACTTGAACATCTCGCTTACCGCCTTCATCGAATCACGCAGGCTGAGGCTCGCGACGACGCGCCCCTCGAAGGCCAGCGCCAAGGTGTTTTTGCGAACGAATTCGGTAAAGAAGTCGGTGTTGGAAAAGTTGACGACAAGGGCCTTGGCTCCGGTCAGATCAACACCGAACGCAACGGCCGGCCACTGACGACCACGGTCGAGCTGCAAGGCCACATCGTATTCCCGCTGCGGCTCGATTGATTTCCATTCGGCATTGCCGATCGAAAGAAACGCCAGGTTCGTCGATCCCCGCGGATAAAAGCCGATACGAAGGATAGCGCCGGCGTCATAGCTCGTCGCCGCGTAACACGAGCCTCCCAGGGAAGGATCGGATCCCACCGTCCAGGCGTTGATCCGTTTCCAGATATTCGAACGCCCTTCTTCGGCAGACGCCGCTCCAGCCGTGAGCAACAGGCCGAGCACCACCAACGACAATCTATGCATGCAACCACCCCACTATCCACGCAAAGTTATCTTTTTTTAGAGGCCTGTCGAGACGGTGAAGGCCCTTCCCCGCAGGGATTTTTGCGCGCCCCAGGCCCGATGCGAAAGCTGGCAGCTCCGATGCATTCTCCGCGCCGGTCCATGAAGAACGGCCGAGACGAGCTTGAGATGGAGCGGCTGGCGCAAATCAGCCACAGCCTGCGGGCAAAGAGCTGTTGAACATGGCAGAGTGATCGCCATGCTTGCTGGACTTCGGAACGAAAGCGCGGTTCACATCGTTTACCAACCCGTAGTCCCACCCCTTCATCAAGTGGACGATCACCGTGCTTGCCGCCCTGCTTCTCGCTTCGATAGTCGCATCGCCCAATATGCCTGACGTCAAGCTCAGTGCCGCGACGGTGGATGAACTCCAGACCGATTTCGAACGGGCCGTGCCGTGCCATCAGATCGATGGACGCAATGTTTGGAAGGGCGCGCTCGCGTTCTACATCCAGTCCTTCGTTTATGACGGCGATACGCCCGTTGCGACCGATGCGGCCGACGCAGTGCTTCCGGAAGACAACAGCGCCGAAACGGTGAAGGAGTTCGAAGACGCCTGCTCGGCCTCGCAAGCGACTTAAGTCTCTCCGCGAAGAGAGCCGCGATTCTTTCGAATCACGCGCGCGATTGACCTGCCCGGCGCTGTTTTGGGACGCAACCGTCGCCGAAAACCGCCCCGCTCCCGCAAAAGTGACCAATCGCCCCCCACAGAAGCAGCCAATTGCCTGAATTCACGGAGTTTTAGGCACTTGCGGAACACATATGGAACAGATAGTGTCTGTTCTTGATTTGTTTCACGCCTCTGGAGCGACGTGCCATGCTGACCCGCAAGCAACAGGAATTGCTTCTGTTCATCCACGAACGCATGAAGGAGTCGGGCGTACCGCCGTCTTTCGATGAAATGAAGGATGCGCTCGACCTGGCGTCGAAGTCCGGCATTCACCGCTTGATCACGGCGCTCGAAGAACGCGGGTTCATTCGCCGGTTGCCGAACCGGGCACGCGCGCTCGAAGTCATCAAGCTTCCGGAAGCCTACGCCGCCGGCCAGCAACAGCCGCGCAGGGGCTTCTCGCCGAGCGTGATCGAGGGCAGCCTCGGAAAGCCGCCGGCCGCCGCTCCTGCCACGCCGAAGCCGGCGCCGGTCGCCGAAAGCACGTCTGTTTCCGTCCCGGTGATGGGGCGCATCGCTGCCGGCGTGCCGATCTCGGCGATCCAGAACAACACCCATGACATTACCGTTCCGCTCGACATGATCGGCAGCGGCGAGCATTACGCCCTCGAAGTAAAGGGCGATTCGATGATCGAGGCCGGCATCTTCGATGGCGACACGGTGATCATCCGCAACGGCAACTCGGCCAATCCCGGCGACATCATCGTGGCGCTCGTGGACGACGAGGAAGCGACGCTGAAGCGCTTCCGTCGCAAGGGCGCGTCGATTGCGCTCGAAGCGGCCAACCCCGCCTACGAGACGCGCATTTTCGGACCGGATCGCGTGAAGATCCAGGGCAAGCTCGTCGGGCTGATCCGCCGCTACCATTGAATTCCAGGCAGAACGCCGAATCAGAAGAGCCTCGCCACTGAAAGTGGCGAGGCTCTTTCCATTTAAGGCGACCTGAAATCCAGATCGCTTATTCGTGGATCGTGTATTCGCCGAGTTCGCAGAGATCCTGCGTGTCCTCGGTCGTATCGAGGGCCGAGCCTTCCTCGAATTCGAATCGCATGTCGTATTTGCAGACGTCCCGCCCGTCGGCAATGGTGATCTCCATGCTCTCGCCGGGGTTAAGGACCTGCCGACCGAAAACATCGTCTTCCCATTCATTGACGCCGACCGGCGACGTATAGAAATTCGTCAGTACCGCGCCGGTGTTGTTCTTCAGCTGGAAAACCAGGTCGTCCGCGCGCGCCTCAATAGCGGTCGCCGCAAAACACGCCAACGCCGTCAGGATCAGTCTCTTTTTCATTGATGCCATTGCCTCCGTTCTTAATGTTGACGGACGCTACCGATGCGGTTGATCTCAGCGGAGTCATCGTTCCCCCTCTACCGAATTCACCGAAGCGATAAGATCCGACGGAGGCATAGGAGACGTGGCTTGCGCGGACGTGTCGCGAATTTTACCGCGCTGCCCTAAGGCAGAACGCCAAACCAAATTTAACGAGGTGAGATTATTGGAGGCCTCGCCCGGAATTGAACCGGGGTACAAGGATTTGCAGTCCTCTGCGTCACCACTCCGCCACGAGGCCTCACAGCTCGGATAACCAAGCGTTGGCGCGGATTTAGAATGATTGCCGAAAAACCGCAAGAGGCATTTTCTGAAAAACGCGCCGTCGAATTGCAGGACGGATACTTTCCACAGAACGATCGACGATGACCGCCGATCGTCTCCCAGCTGATCTCAGCACCAGGGCGTCGGGCGCCCTTCCCACGGCCGCACGAGCCCCTCGGAAACGAGTACACGTCCAAGAGATTGGTCACCGCGTGTGACCAGGCGCAGTTTCTCGCCGGCCTTGGCATCTGATCGCCCTCCCGCCGAGATCAGCCTGAAGTCGCCTGCATTCAGCAATTCGCGCAGGCGCTGCTTGGCGTAGAAGCCGCGCGAACGCTCCTTGTCGCAGCTTGCCTGGCGGATTCGCGGTGCATCGACATCGGCGACGCGGATCGTCTCGCCATGGAAGACGAAGGTCGCGCCATCGATCACGCAGTTGTCGTTGCGAATGCCGCAAAAATAGAACTGATCGGTACGGATGGATGCCGTCTTCACCTCTTCATTCGGCCGCACGAGAGGGGTTGGCGGCGTGACGCCGACATTCACCGACGGCACCGGGGCGGCCAGGACAACCTTCGTCGCTGGGTTGGGCTTCGGATTTGGTTTGTGCCTATCCGCCAGCTGCGCAACGCGCTCCTGCGCTTCAGGAACCGCGCGCTGAGGCTTCGGCTTCGTTTCCGATCGCGATGCAAAGGCCATGACATCCGAAACCACCGGCCAGTGCCGCAACTCGGCGCGATGGTCGTAGGCCATGACGCCGCCAAGGGTGAGCGCTGCGGCCAGATACCACGGCGCCATGCCGCCCTGTTTGCTGGTGCTTCGGCCCGAACTGCGGCGTCGACGTTTCGTAGTGGCTTTGGCCATCGGTCCCCATCCTGATTCGAGACCGCATTATGCGTTTGATGGGTTGCCGAAAAGTTTTCGAAAGCACCCCAACAGAGGGGAAGACCGCGAGGAACCGGTCATTCGCCTGCGCGGCCACGGCCCTTGTTGAGAGATTCGGAATTGGTACGTGACGGCCGCGAGGAACCGAAAACTGCCGACCGCCCTGCCTCGACAACAAGATCGTTAAATCGGCGTCCGGCTCAGGAGCCGTTCGAGGAGTTGGCCTTCCCGCGCCAGCGCGCCCACCAGACGGCCAGACGACGACGGCGGCGGCGAACCGAGGGAATGTCGTGGGAAAGCACGATCAGGCCCAACGGTATCATCCAGAAGCCCAGCACGGGCAAGAAACCGAGAAAACCACAAAACACCAGCAGCGAACCCAGTAGGATCCGCAGCAGGGGCGAGTCGGGCAACGCGATACGCCATTTTCCCAGCACGATCTGTCGTGTTTGCGGATCAATGCCGAAATGCGTCTGCTTCCTGTTTTTATTCATCATTCCCTATCCGGCGTGTTTTCCCACAATTGGGGACTTCTCCACAGCCTCGCAACGGAACTTGTCATTTTTTTTGAAAAAGCGCTTGGCAAATCAGAAAAGCATGCGTATTAGCAGCCTCACTTCTGAAGCGCACAGCACAACAGCGGCGCGGATGATCCCTGGTAGCTCAGCGGTAGAGCATTCGACTGTTAATCGACAGGTCGCCGGTTCGAATCCGGCCCGGGGAGCCACTTTCTAAAAGAGCCATTTGCAGCGATGCGAATGGCTCTTTTTCATTTTGCACCTATGTTCTCCAAGTGATCAATCCCCAACCTCCCGATGGTTCTTCATGACAAAGGCCGCGGCGCCGCCCATCATCGTCTGGTTCCGCAAGGATCTCCGCCTGGCCGACAATCGCGCCCTCTCGGCTGCCGCCGGCGAGGCAGCCGTCATTCCCCTCTATATTCGCGAACCCGCCGACAGCGGCAACGGTCCGCTCGGGGCGGCGCAGGCGTGGTGGCTGCACCATTCGCTCGAGGCCTTGGGCGCAAGTCTCGCGCGGCACGCTTCTCGCCTCGTTCTACGATCAGGCGCGCCGCTTGACGTGATTGTCGAGATTGCGCGCGCAAGCGGTGCGGAGCGCATCTACTGGAACCGGCGCTACGACCCGAACGGCATCGCCACGGATACCGCGCTCAAGAAGGCGCTGGCCGAGCGGGGAATCATCGCGGAGAGCTTTGCAGGACAATTGCTGCATGAGCCCATGCGGCTGCTGACGACGACGGGCGGCCCCTACCGCGTGTTCACGCCGTTCTGGCGCGCGCTCGAACTGAAAAACGAGCCAGCACCGCCGATCGACCGGCCGCACCATATCGCAGCCCCGGGAGCATGGCCGCGATCGGAACGCCTTGACGACTGGTCGTTGCTGCCGACGAAACCGGACTGGGCGGCGACATTCAGCGAGGTCTGGACGCCGGGCGAAGACGGTGCGGCCACCCGTCTCGAAGAATTCGTCGATGAGAA
This sequence comes from Ensifer sp. SL37, assembly GCF_026672675.1. Taxonomy (NCBI): domain Bacteria; kingdom Pseudomonadati; phylum Pseudomonadota; class Alphaproteobacteria; order Hyphomicrobiales; family Rhizobiaceae; genus Ensifer; species Ensifer sp. SL37. The sequence continues at coordinate 3,648,869 of NZ_JAPPRN010000006.1, forward strand.
GCTCGACGCCTACAAACGCTGCCGCGACATTCCCGACGCGGATGGCACATCCCTGCTCTCGCCTCATCTCGCCTTTGGCGAAATTTCGCCGGCGCAGGCCTGGCATGCGGCAGCTGGGCCCCAGGCCGATAGCGGCGAAGGGGCGGCCACCTTCCGCAAGGAACTCGCCTGGCGCGAATTCTCCTATCATCTGCTGTTTCATTATCCTGAGCTTGGCCGCCGCAACCTCGACCGTCGATTCGACCGCTTCCACTGGCTGAACGACGAGGACGATTTTACTCGATGGACCAGAGGGCTCACCGGATACCCGATCGTCGATGCCGGCATGCGCCAGCTATGGCGCCACGGCTACATGCACAATCGCGTTCGCATGATTGTCGCCTCCTTTCTCATCAAGGACCTGCTCGTCGACTGGCGCAAGGGAGAAGCCTGGTTCCGTGACACGCTGGTCGACGCGGATCCGGCCAACAATGCCGCAAGCTGGCAATGGGTCGCCGGATCGGGCGCGGACGCCGCACCGTTCTTCCGCATCTTCAACCCGCTCCTGCAAGGGGAGAAATTCGATCCCGACGGTCTCTATGTGAAGCGCTTCGTGCCAGAGCTGGAGCGCCTCCACCCGCGCTATGTCCATCGCCCCTTTGCAGCGCCCGCCACGACCCTTGCCGAAGCCGGCATCGAACTCGGCACGACCTACCCGAAACCGATCGTCGACCATGCCCTTGCCCGCGATCGGGCACTGGCAGCCTTCCGGCAGATCACAAGCGCACCGGGAGTTTCCGAGGAGACGTAGAGCCTCCGGTAGAATTCCTCAGTTGGCGTCTCGCCCGATTGCGGCTAGGCTCACGTTACGGATGCAACAGCTGAGGGGGTGGTGTATGCGTAACCTGGAAGCCGATTTTGCTGCATTTGCCGGTGCGGTGGAGCTATCTTCCGAAAATCTGGCGACGGCCGTGCGGGAATTTCCGCTCAAGGCGCGCATGGTGCTTGGCGCCCTGGTGCACCTTCAGGTGGGAACGTTGATGCTCGCCACGCCAGACGGCCGCAGGCTGGTGATCAAAGGCGCCAGGGCCGGCCCCAGCGCCATCCTCAACCTCAACAACTGGAACCTGCCGCAGCGTGCTATCTCGGGCGGCACCATCGGGGCTGCGGAAAGCTACATCGACGGCGACTGGGACAGTCCCGATGTCGGCGCCTTTCTCGAACTGTTCCTCGTCAACGCCGAAATCGGCAGGAATTTTCCGAACCGTGCACGCGGGCTCCTTCGCCTTTTCGACAAGTTCTTGCACTGGCGCAATGCCAACACCCACTCCGGCGCGCGCCGCAACATCTCGGCCCATTACGACCTCGGCAACGCCTTCTACAGCGAATGGCTGGATCCGAGCATGACCTATTCGTCTGCGCTTTATGCAACGGGTGCCAATGATCTTCGCTCAGCGCAGAAAGCCAAATACCGCGCGCTCGCGGAAGCGACGAACCTGCGCACCGGCGATCATGTGCTTGAGATCGGCTGCGGCTGGGGCGGCTTTGCCGAGTTCGCGGCAACGGAAATCGGCTGCAAGGTCACGGGGCTGACGATCAGCCGCGAGCAACTGGCCTTCGCACGCGAACGCATGCAGCGTGCGGGCCTTGCCGACCGGGTCGAATTGAAGTTCCAGGACTATCGTGAAGAAAAGGGTACCTATGACCGCATCGTCTCGATCGAGATGTTCGAGGCCGTCGGCGAAAAATTCTGGGCAACCTATTTCTCGCAGCTGAAGCGGTGCCTGAAACCCGGGGGCAAGGCCGGACTGCAGATCATCACGATCAAGCCAGAATCCTACGAGGAGTATCGTTCCAATCCGGATTTCATCCAGAAATACGTCTTCCCGGGCGGCATGCTGCCAACGCGCGAGCATCTGGTCGAGCTTGGCCGCAATGTCGGCCTGCGGATGATCAACGACTTCGGCTTTGGCGTCGACTATGCCCGCACACTCGGCGAATGGCGGGAGCGGTTCTGGGCGGTCTGGAACAGGATCGAGCCGCTCGGCTTCGACCTGCGCTTCAAGCGGCTGTGGGAGTTCTACTTCTACTACTGCGAGGCCGGGTTCCGTGCCCGCAACATCGACGTCCGGCAGATCGTCTTCGAGTGAAGCGCACGGCGCGTCTTTACCGCGTCACCCGTAGCGCTTAAGAGGCGGTCGATCCAAGTTTCTGTTCAAAGGTACAGCATGCGTCTTGCATGGTTTTTCCTCGCGCTCGCCATCGCGACCGAAGTGGTGGGCCTGACGGTGATGAAGGCCGCTTCCGAAAGCGGCTCCTATCTCGGCCACATCGTCATGTATGTCTCGATCGCACTCTCCTACGTCTTCCTGGCAAAGGCGGTGAAGACGATATCGGTCGGCGTCGCCTATGCGATCTGGGAAGGTTCGGGCGTCGCCATCATCACCCTGGTTTCGGTTTTCGTCTTCGGCCATGTGCTGACCGGACGCGAAATGCTCGGGCTTTCGATGGCGATCGTCGGCATCCTGCTCGTCAATGCCGGCGAGTATCATGATGAGGACGAGGCAGCGCGTGAAGGAGCCGCCGATGAGCGCGCCTAGCATCTACTTCGTTCTCGCGGTCGTGGCCGGCATCCTCGATATTGCGGCCAACCTCGCCTCGACGAAATCGGAAGGGTTCGCCCGCCGCGGCTGGGGCATCCTTTCGATTCTGCTAGTGCTCGCCGCCTTTGCCTTCCTGGCGGAAGCCATCAAGGGCATGGAGCTCGCCATCGCCTATGCCGTACTTGGCGCAACCGGGATCTTCGGGACGGCCATTTGCGGCCGCTTCCTGTTCGGTCAGAAGCTGAAGCCGATCGGCTGGGTCGGACTGGCGCTCATCTTCGGCGCGGTACTGGTGCTTCACACCGCCTGACGGGGACGGCCGCCGGGTCCGGCGCGCTTCTGTCCTTCCATGGCCTCCGCCTTGCCGCGGGTCAGCCAGTTCAGCAGGCGGAAATAGAGGCTGTAGGGCAGCAGGTCCATGAGCTTCACCGCGTAGGCAAACCGGCGTGGGAAGGCAATTTCGAACCTTCGCGACTTCAGGCCGGCAACGATGCGCCTTGCCGCCTCTTCACTGTTCACCGGCGCCGGTCGCAGAAAGCGAATGCGCGCGGTCCCGGGCGTATCGACGAAGCCGGGGCTGATGATCTGCAGCCGGACGCCGAGCCGGTCGAGATCGAACTTCAGGCTTTCCGCCATATTGATCAGCGCGGCCTTGGTGGCGCCATAGGCGGCACTGGTCGGCAGTCCGCCGTAGCCGGCCACCGACGAGACGATGGCGATGTGTCCGTACCCCTGCGTCTTCATGTGGTCCACCGCCGGCAAGAGACAGTTGACGACGCCATTGAGGTTGACGGCAAAACTCTTCTCGAAGGCCTCGCGGTGAAGCTCGTCTCCGCGCACCGGCAGCGCGACCCCGGCGTTCAGCACCACGAGCGAAAGGTGCCCGTGATCATATTCGATCGCCGCCATCACCCGCTCCATGTCGGCAGGGTCAGTGACATCGCCGTCGAGCACGGTGATCCGCCCTTCGCTTGCTGCTTCATGCTGCAGGTCCACGAGCCTGTCGTGGTTTCTCGCCGTCACGACGACGGAATAGCCTTCCCGCACCAGCGCGAGCGCCAGTGCCCGCCCGGTTCCCGAGCTTGCGCCCGTCACCCAAGCCAGTTTCTGTTCCGATTTCGTAGATTGAATACTCATCACTCACTCCTCGGCACGCGCCGGGAAACACGTACGCATCTCCTTCTGTGGGCGAAAAATGACTTGCCCGGCCCTTCTTCGCGGCAGCGCTCCTTGCCGCCGGCTCTCGCAGTCCCTGGAGACGATTTTTGTTCGGGACAGAGCGACGGCGAAACGCTATTTCTTGCCTGAAGTGCAGGCTGAGCCGAAAACACGCCAACATTTCGGCGGTCCCGGAACGTTGTCGATATTCGCTGGCCGCCGTTCGCTTTTACCTGGTACGTGCCGCCTTACCGCGGTGCCTGTCCTCAAACACGAGGTTCTGAAAATGGCCATTCTCCCGTCCGTGCTCGAAGCAATCGGAAACACGCCTCTGATCCGGCTGAAATCCGTATCCGACGCGACAGGCTGCACGATCCTCGGCAAGGCCGAGTTTCTGAACCCCGGACAATCGGTGAAGGACCGCGCGGCGCTCTGGATCATTCGCCATGCGGAGCGCACCGGCCAGTTGCGGCCGGGCGGTGTCATCGTCGAAGGTACGGCCGGCAATACCGGCATCGGCCTGGCGCTGGTCGGCCAGGCGCTCGGCTACCGCACCGTCATCGTCATTCCGGAAACCCAGAGCCAGGAAAAGAAGGACGCCCTGCGGCTGCTCGGCGCCGAGCTGGTCGAAGTGCCGGCCGTTCCCTACAAGAACCCCAACAACTACGTGAAGATCTCCGGCCGCCTCGCCGAGCAACTGGCCAAGACCGAGCCAAACGGGGCGATCTGGGCCAACCAGTTCGACAACGTCGCCAACCGTGACGCCCATGTGGAGTCCACGGCGCCCGAGATCTGGCGCGACACGGACGGCAAGGTCGACGGCTTCATCTGCGCCGTCGGCTCCGGCGGCACGCTGGCCGGCGTCGCCCAGGGCCTCAGAGCCAAAAACCCCGCGGTCAAGATCGGCCTGGCGGACCCGCAAGGGGCGGCCCTCTACAATTTCTACGCCAATGGCGAACTGAAATCCGAAGGAAGCTCGATCACCGAGGGCATCGGCCAGGGCCGAATCACCGCCAATCTGGAAGGCTTCACTCCCGACTTCTCGTACCAGATTCCCGATTCGGAAGCCGTGCCTTACGTCTTCGACCTGATCGAGCGGGAAGGCATTTGCGTGGGTGGCTCGACGGGCATCAACATCGCCGGGGCCGTGCGGCTCGCCAAGGACCTCGGGCCGGGACATACGATCGTGACGATCCTGTGCGACTATGGTAACCGCTATCAGTCGAAGCTCTTCAACCCGGACTTCCTCGCCTCCAAGGGGCTGCCGGTGCCGACGTGGTTGAAGACGGCTTCCAACATTGCAGTGCCATACGAATCAGTTGGATAGGAATGCGATGACCAGGACCGTGACTGCCCTCTTCCGTGACGACTTCTACCTCTCGACATGTGAGGCCAGCGTCACCGGAATCCTCGAAGATGGCGGGATCGAGCTTGATCAGACCTGCTTCTATGCCACCTCCGGCGGCCAGCCTGGCGACACGGGTTTTCTGGAGCGCACCGATGGCAGCCGCATCGACATCGCGGTCGCCCGCCATGGGGAGACCAAGGATATCATCATCCATGTGCCGGCCGAGGGCCAGCCGACGCCCGAGATCGGCGAGAAGCTGGTTCTGCACATCGACTGGCCGCGCCGCTACCGGCTGATGCGCATGCACACGGCCTGCCATCTGCTTTCGGTCGTCTGCCCCTTCCCGATCACCGGAGCGTCGGTCGGCGAGGACGAGAGCCGTGTCGATTTCGACATGAACGAGACGATCGACCGGGACGAGGTCACAACAGCGCTGATGAAGCTCGTCGACGAAAACCACCCCGTTTACGTTCAGTGGATTACCGACGACGAGTTGGCCGCCAACCCCGGCATCGTCAAGTCGAAGAATGTTCGCCCGCCGATCGGCCTGGGGCGCGTCAGCCTTGTCTGCATCGGCGAGAACTCGGCGGTCGACAGCCAGCCCTGCGGCGGTACGCATGTGTCGGAGACGCAGGAAGTCGGCGCCATCCACATCGCCAAGATCGAGAAGAAGGGTAAGGAGAACCGCCGGTTCCGTATCCGCTTCGGCACCGCCGAAGACCGCGCATCAGTTTGAGTAAGGAGTTGCGACCGTGACCAACAACAAGAGCGCCTTTGTCGTTTCCGCCGATTGGCTGCAGGAGCGCCTCGGCGATCCGTCGATCCGGATCCTCGACGCGTCGTGGTACCTGCCGGCACAGAAGCGCAACCCGAAGGCGGAATACGACGCCGGCCACATTCCCGGTGCTGTCTTCTTCGACCAGGACGCCATTGCCGACCATACGAGCGGCCTGCCGCATACGCTGCCTTCGCCGGAGGCCTTTGCTGAAGCCGTCGGCACGCTTGGCGTCAGCGAGACGGATACGATCGTCGTCTATGACGGCCCGGGCATCATGACGGCGCCGCGCGTCTGGTGGGAACTGCGCATCATGGGTGCCAAGAATGTCTATGTGCTCGATGGCGGCATGGACGGCTGGAACCGGGAAGGCCGACCCGTCAGCACGGATGTCCCCTCGCCCAAGCCGGCCACGTTCAAGCCGAGCTTTACGCCCAGCGCCGTTACCTCCTTGGCCGGAATGAAGCAGATCGTCGCCGACGGCGCGATCCAGATCGCCGATGCCCGTGGCGCCCCGCGTTTTTATGGCGAGGAAGCCGAGCCGCGTGCCGGCCTTCGTTCCGGTCACATGCCCGGCGCCCACAGCCTTCCTTCCGGCGTCTTTTCGGAAAACGGGAAGCTCAAGGATCTTGAGAGCCTCCGCCAGACCTTCGCAGCGGCCGGCGTCGATCTTTCGAAGCCCGTGGTCACGACCTGCGGATCGGGCGTAACTGCCGCCATCATCACCCTGGCGCTACAGTCGCTCGGCCACACCGACAACACGCTCTATGACGGATCCTGGTCGGAATGGGGTGGCCGCACCGACACCGCCGTCGTCACAGGTCGCGAGTGACGCCATGCGCCCTCCGAAGCTCGCCTCACTGACGGCGCACGTCACCGAACTCGAAATGACCGCTCCGCCGAAGCAGAGCCTGCCGATGCCGGTCAATATCCAGACGGCGATCCTGCGCGTCTCCGACATTCCGCTCGGCTACTATCGGTTTCTCTATCTGCGCGTCGGACGTCGCTGGCACTGGACCGAACGGCTGCGGATGAGCGACGAGGATCTGGCAGCACTGCTTGGCGACAAGCGGAGGAGCGTGACGGTTCTTTACGTCAACGGCGCGCCGGCCGGATTCTTCGAACTGCATCAGGGCGACGACGATGTGGTCGAGCTTGTACATTTCGGGCTGATGGAACACGCACTTGGCCTCGGCCTCGGCAAATGGTTCCTGCTGCAGACGCTGTTTGCCGCCTGGGCGCTGAATCCGAGCAAGCTGAAGGTGACCACCAACAATCTCGACCATCCCCGCGCGCTGCAGCTCTATCAGCAATTCGGCTTCTCGCCAGTCGCGACCCGCGAGGCCACGGTCGAGCCTTTGACCGATGCCGAGCTTCTGAGCCTGGTGAAAAACCTCTGACGAACACCATCCGGCAAGTTCCGGGTGTCCCGATGGCTGCGGCCGGTGCACTCTCCCGATCGAACAATACAAGCTGATCAAGGAGATACACCATGTCGCTGCGCTATATTCCGATGTCTGACGCGGAAGCCCGCCGGATGAGAGAGGGCGGGCTGGACGCCTATGGCAATGCGCCGGAGCGACAGATCTCCGATGGCGACGGCGTACCGTGCCGTCATTGCCTGGATTATGTCGAAGCCGGCGCGCCCTATTTGGTTTTCGCGCTTCGACCGTTTTCCTCATTGCAGCCTTATGCGGAAACCGGCCCGGTGTTCATGCACGCCGAGGCGTGCCCGGCGCATGATGGCGAAACCCTGCCGCCGATCCTGAGCTCGCGTGACAGCTATCTCCTGCGCGGCTACGGCCCCGACGAACGGATCGTCTATGGGACCGGTGATGTAATCGCCAGGGAACAGCTTGAAACTCGAGCGAATGAACTGCTGGCACGATCCGACATTTCAGCCGTCCATGTGCGCTCGACCAAGTACAACTGCTACCAGTGCCGGATCGTCACCGCCTGACGCCTTCGTGGCAATCGGCCCGGCAAGCGATGCCGGGCCGCTGGATCAATTCCGTCAGGCGACGTTCAGCACCGCTTCCGGCGCATAGGCATCATAGCCGAGTGCTTCAGCGACGGGTGCGTTTGTGACGCGACCGCGGTGCACGTTGAGGCCGGCGCGCAGATGCCGGTCTTCGGCGATCGCTTTCAGGCCCTTGTCGGCGAGCTGCAGACCATAATGCAGTGTCGCGTTGTTGAGCGCATGCGCCGAGGTCACCGGCACGGCACCCGGCATGTTCGCAACGCAGTAATGCACGATGCCGTCGACTTCATAGGTCGGATCGGAATGGGTCGTGGCATGCGAGGTTTCGAAGCAGCCGCCCTGGTCGATGGCGACATCGACGATGACGGCCCCCTTCTTCATGCCGGTCAGCATTTCGCGGGTCACAAGCTTTGGTGCTGCTGCCCCCGGGATGAGCACGGCGCCGATGACAAGATCGGCTGAAAACACTTCCTCTTCCAGCGCGTCGATGGTCGAATAGCGCGTGTGCACGCGGCCGGCAAAGAGATCGTCGAGCTGGCGCAGACGCGGGATCGAGCGATCGATGATGCTGACGTCAGCGCCAAGACCCGCCGCCATGCGGGCGGCATGCAGGCCGACGACACCGCCGCCGATGACGGTCACCTTGGCCGGCAGCACGCCCGGCACGCCACCGAGCAGGATACCGCGGCCACCATTGGCCTTTTGCAGCGAGGTAGCACCGGCCTGGATCGCCAAGCGCCCGGCAACTTCCGACATCGGCGCAAGCAGCGGAAGGCCGCCGCGATCGTCGGTGACGGTTTCATAAGCAATCGCCGTGACGCCGGAATTCAACAGGCCCTTGGTCTGTTCCGGATCGGGCGCAAGATGCAGATAGGTATAGAGAATTTGGCCTTCGCGCAGCTGCGCCCATTCGGAGGGCTGCGGCTCCTTGACCTTGACGATCATGTCCGACTTTTCGAACACGTCCTTCGCCGTCGCGACGATTTTCGCGCCAGCGGCACGGTACGCATCGTCGTCCGCGCCGATCCCTGCCCCGGCCTTGGTCTCCACGATTACCTCGTGGCCATGGGCAACATATTCACGCACCGAGCCGGGCGTCAGGCCGACACGATATTCATGGTTTTTGATTTCCTTCGGGCAACCGACACGCATCCTTGCGTTCCTCTCCTGTTGGGCTTTGCGCCGCTTTTGACGAGGCAATCAGCAAAACACGCCGACAATCGAATGTCCTTGCAAAGACGAAAGCCAGCGCGCATTGATTTCGAAGAATGTTGCGACAATGGGCGCAGGATTGAGGGAAATCACGAATGAGCGAACTTGATGCCATCGATCATGCGATTCTGCGCATTCTTCAGCAGAACGGCCGGATCTCGAATGCCGACCTCGCAGCGAAGGTCGGACTCTCTCCGTCCGCCTGTTCTCGGCGCGTCGACATCCTGGAAAAATCGGGAACGATCGCCGGATACCATGCGCGGATCGCCCACAAGGCGCTCGACTACCAGATCATGGTCATCGTGCATATTTCGCTCTCGGGGCAGTTCGCAAAGACGCTCGCCGAATTCGAGGCAGCGGTAAAGCTCTGTCCGAACGTGCTTGTCTGCTACCTGATGTCGGGAGAATATGACTACATCCTGCGGGTCGCGGCCAAGGATCTGCAAGACTACGAACGCATTCACCGTGACTGGCTTTCGGCCTTGCCCCATGTGGTGAAGATCAATTCCAGCTTCTCGCTGCGCGAAATCATCGATCGGCCGAATGTCGGCATCTGAAAGCGGCCGAAAACCTATCGGCCGACGACGCAATTGCGGCCGCGTCCCTTGGCGGCGTAGAGCCTCAGATCGGCCTGCGCCAGTAAATCCTCGACAGAGACCCCATCGGCAGGCGTCGAAGAAAGCCCGATACTCGCCGTAACCGAGCGACCGTCCGGCGTCGCAATCTGATCTGAGATCGCAATCCGGATCTCCTCGGCGCGGCGCAGCGCATCGGCATGCATCATTGCCGGACACAGGATCACGAATTCCTCGCCGCCATAGCGAAACAGCCGGTCGACCGGGCGCAATTTCGACTTCACCGTTTCCACCAGACGCTGCAACACACGGTCCCCTTCCAGGTGGCCAAATCGATCGTTCACACCCTTGAAGTGGTCGACGTCGATGATCATCAGCGTCACGGCTGCGTTTTCGGCGCTCGCGGCGCGCAGCATTGCCGGTGCCTCGGCCTCGAACCGGCTGCGGTCGAGCGAGCCCGTCAGCGTGTCCTGCCCGGAGCGCGACAAGAGGTCCTCGTAGCGCTCACGGAAGGTCAGCGTGTTGAAGATGTCGCCAAGCGGCCGGTCCGACATGGCAAGCGACGGGTGGCGCGAGAGGTTGAGATAAAGGCCGACGGCAATGGCATAGAAGGGTGCTGCCAGCATTTTCGCCATCCAGCCGCCCCAGAAGACCTCGGCCGGGGCGCCGTTCCACCAGCGCAGCGCCGCATAGAAGGCGGCCTGATCGAAGGTGAGCACCACGAAACCGCAGATGAGGAAACGGACGGTCACGAAGTGACGCAACCACCGCCCGAGGCGCTCGTAGAGCAGGATGATCATCAGCGCATCGAAGTAGAGGATCGTCGTTCCCCAGACCATGAGCCACCCCATCTCGTCGATGAAGGCGAGGTCGGCGGAGCGCTCCGCCACGATCGACACCGTATCGTGCTGCCGCAGCAGAAGGCTGAGCGCCACCGTCAGGAAATTACCGGCGAGCAGACCATAGATCGGCTGGCGCACCGTTGCTGCGTCCTCCTTCACATAGAGGAGGAGGATCATCATCAGCTTGCCGGAGAACAGCACGGCCGATCCGGGCGAAATCACGCCGAACGGCAGTTGCACATAAAAGACCGCGGCAAGATAGGTCTCGATGAAGTGCATGACGCCGAGGGCCGCGACAAAGACCCCGAGACCCAACCGGGCACGAAGGTGCAAAAGCCCGATCATCGCCGTGACGTAGACCAGTGCCTCGCCGACGAAGAGAATAAGGTTGGCGTTTGGCATGTGCTTGAGAAGATTCCGTTTCCTCAAGCACCGTTAACCAGGAAACTTGAAGAAAACTTTACCGGGTGTCCGCTGTTGCTCGACCTTTCAGTGCGAAAATCTGCCGCTTTCGGAAACGCCAGCTTTCCGGCATATTCAGCGCCAACCCACCGTCGTTCGCCCGCCAGCGAACAAAACCCCCAATTGTATTCCTTTTCCATGAAGACCCGCATTCTTGATCAATGGAGGACCGCATGACATCGATGACTTCCCCGCTTAACCTCACGCGCCGCTCGCTTCTTGCGGGGGCCGCAGCCTCCTCGGCACTCGTCATCTTGCATCCATTCTCGGTTCGCGCTGCCGCCAACCAGACCCATCTCAGGATCATGGAAACGACGGACCTGCACGTCCACGTCTTCCCCTACGACTATTACGGCGACAAGCCGAACGACACGGTCGGCCTTGCGCGCACCGCCTCCATCATCGACGCCATCCGCGCCGAAGCGACCAACTCCATCCTCGTGGACAACGGCGACTTCCTGCAGGGCAACCCGATGGGCGACTACATCGCCTATCAGCGTGGCATGAAGGACGGCGATCTCCACCCGATCGTCGCGGCCATGAACGTGCTCGGCTATGACTGTGGCACGCTCGGCAACCACGAATTCAACTATGGCCTGGACTTCATGTTCAAGGTGCTGAACGGGGCGAACTTCCCGCTCGTCTGCGCCAACCTGACGAAGGGAGCGCTTGCCGCCAGTGCGCGGGAGGATGAGCTGTTCCTGAAGCCCTATGTCATCCTCGACCGCAAGGTGAAGGACGGTTCCGGCCAGGAGCATCAGATCCGCATCGGTCTCATCGGCTTCGTACCGCCGCAGATCATGACCTGGGACGCCAAGCACCTGGAGGGCAAGGCCAATGCCCGCGACATCGTCAAGGCGGCGGAAGCCTGGGTGCCGCAGATGCGCGAGGAAGGCGCCGACATCGTCGTGGCGCTCTCCCACTCCGGCATTGGCCAGGAAGCCTATGCGGAGAACCTCGAGAACGCATCCGTTCCGCTCGCCGCGATCGAAGGCATCGATGCGATCGTCACCGGTCACAGCCATCTCGATTTTCCTGGGCCGAAGTTCGACGGCGTTGGCGGCGTCGACAACAAGAAGGGCCTGATCTCCGGCAAGCCCGGCGTCATGGGCGGCTTCTGGGGTTCGCATCTCGGCCTGATCGACCTCTTGATCGAGCGTGAGGGTGGCGCCTGGCGCGTCGTCAACTCGACAAGCGAAGCGCGGCCGATCTATCGGCGCGTTGAAAAGAAAGTCGTGGCTGAAGTCGCCGATCGAAAAGACGTTCTGGCCGCCGCACAAAAGGACCACGAGGCGACGCTTGCCTATGTGCGCACACCCGTCGGCAAGACCAGCGCGCCGCTCTATTCCTACTTCGCCCTGGTTGCCGACGACCCGTCGGTCCAGATCGTCAGCCAGGCGCAGACCTGGTACATCAAGGACATGCTGAAGGACACCGAGCACCGCGACCTGCCGGTGCTTTCGGCCGCGGCCCCCTTCAAGGCCGGCGGCCGCGGCGGCGCCGATTACTACACCGACGTTCCGGCCGGCGACATCGCGATCAAGAACGTCGCCGATCTCTACCTTTATCCGAACACGGTGCAGGCCGTGGTCATAACAGGCGAACAGGTGCGCAACTGGCTGGAAATGTCGGCCGGCATCTTCAACGAGGTCAAGCCGGGGGCTTCCGACACGCCGCTGATCAATGGTGGCTTCCCGTCCTACAATTTCGACGTCATCGATGGGGTCACCTATCAAATCGACCTTTCCGTACCGCCGAAGTTCGACAAGGACGGCAACACGATCAACGCCGCCTCGAACCGCATCAAGAACCTGCAGTTCAATGGACAAGCGATTGATCCGGCGCAGAAATTCGTCGTCGCCACCAACAACTACCGGGCCGGCGGCGGCGGCAACTTCCCCGACATCACCGCCGACAAGGTGGTGTTCGTGGCTCCCGACACCAACCGCGATGTGGTGGTGCGCTACATCATCGACCAGGGCACGATCAATCCGTCGGCCGACGCCAACTGGACCTTCGTTCCGCTCGCCGGGACGAGCGTGACATTCGACAGTGGACCGAAGGCACGGCAGTTCCTGGCACAGGTGAAGGGCGTGACGATCGAGGACGCTGGCGATGCCGCCGAGGGTTTTGCGCGCTTCCGCATCAAGCTCTGAGCCCCCAACCGATCAGTGTGGGCTGCCGCTTGCGGCCGCCCACACACTTGGCGCGCAGTCGATCAGCCGGCTGAACCGCCGACACAAGTCCACGGCATTCCTACCGCAAGACATGAGCTTCGACAGTCAAGCTTATGTTTACATTAGATTATCTTGAAGAGACAAGCCGGTTCAGACCTGGCGCGACGGGGCATCGTCGGAAAACAGCGACGGGCCGGTCTGGTCGATGATCTGGCGCCCCTTGCGCAGCGCCGCGTCGATCGCGTCCTGCTCGGACGTGAAGAGATCGGCACGGATGAAGCTGCGAACCTTGGCGCTGCCTTCGGCCGAGACCTTCTCGATATTACCCGCCAGACGGAACTGCGAGCCCTCGCGCATCGGCGTCGCACGGATGGTGCAATCCGCATAGGCCTCGGATTTCCCCGGTGCTGCCTGCGCCTGGTCTTCGGAGTTGCCGGATCGGCCGAACAATTTCGAGAAAAACGATGCCATGCCCAAGACTTAGACGCCGCAGCCGACACTGTCAAAGCCTAAGTACCGATAATTGACCGCGACGCCCACTCCCGTCAGATGATGAGGTTGGAAAGGATCTCGTTCTCGGTAATGTCCTGGTAGCGCAGCCCCGCGGCGTCGAAGCGAGCCTTCAGTACCGGGAAATTCTCGGCATGTTTTGTCTCGATGCCGATCAGGATGGAACCGAAGTTGCGCGCTGACTTCTTCAGATATTCGAAGCGCGAGATGTCGTCCTCGTCGCCGAGCAGGTTGAGGAAGTCGCGGAGCGCGCCCGGCCGCTGCGCCATGCGCAGGATGAAGTACTTCTTGAGGCCGGCGTGGCGCATCGCCCGCTCCTTGACGTCAGGCAGGCGCTCGAAATCAAAGTTGCCGCCGGAAACGACCGCGACCACCGTCTTGCCCGCAAGCGTCTCCGGTCCCAGCGCTTCCAGCGCCGAGATCGAAAGAGCGCCAGCCGGCTCAAGCACGACGCCTTCGACATTCAGCATGTCGATGATTGTCTGGCAAATCGCGTTCTCCGATAGCAACATGACCTGGTCAGGCGAGAAACGCCGAAGTGCCGCAAAATTGAGGTCGCCGATGCGCCCAACCGCGGCACCGTCGACGAAGTTGTCGACCTGATCGAGGGTCACGACGCTGCCGGTTTCCAGGCTTTCGCGCAGGCTCGGCGCACCCGACGGCTCGCAGAAGATGAAGTGATCGGCTGCAACCTTATCCTTGAGGTAGCCGGTGACGCCGGCGGCAAGACCGCCACCGCCAACCGGCAGCACGACGAGATCCGGAACCACCTCTTCCGGCAGTTGCCAGGCAATTTCCGCCGCGACGCTTGCCTGTCCCTCGATGATGTCGGCGTGGTCGAAAGGCGGCACCATGACACCGCCGATTGCGTCCACGTGATCGCGGGCCGCCTTGTAGCACTGGTCGAAGATATCGCCGACCAGCTTGATGGTGATGAACTCGCCACCGAACATCCTGGTCTTGTCGATCTTCTGCTGCGGCGTCGTCACCGGCATGAACACGACACCCGGCACGCCGAAATGGCGGCAGACGAAGGCGAAGCCCTGGGCATGGTTGCCGGCCGAGGCGCAGACGAAGGTCTTACCCGAGGCGCCGGCACCGATCGCCTTGCGGAAGAAGTTGAAGGCGCCCCTGATCTTATAGGAGCGAACCGGCGAAAGATCCTCGCGCTTCAAATAAATATTCGCACCGTAGCGTGCGCTCAAATGCTCGTTGAGCTGCAGCGGCGTCGGCGGGAAGATCTCCCGCAAGGCTTCGGTTGCGGTTTCGACATCCTGCTTCATCACGTGCGGTCTTCCGTTGAGTTGGTCGCTGGCCGTCGCTATTGCACATCGCAACGCCCGAAGCCATGGCTTTGACTCGAATCGGGCCGGCGTTGAAAATGACGCACTGACCGTTCCAACGGCACGGCCACACTGTTCTTCCGGGAAATAAACGCTTGAACGCAACCCTGATCCGGCATGCCGTGCACATTTCGGCGATCCTCGGCATATATCTTGCCTGCGCCATGTTGGTGCCGGCGATGGTCGATCTCTATTACGGCCATTCGGATTGGCAGATCTTTGCCGCTTCGGCGTTCATGGTCGGCGGCCTTTCGCTTGCGACCTTCATGGCGACGCGTATGGGCCCGCCGCCCTTCTCCAAGAAGTTCGGCTTTGTTCTCGTCAATATGCTGTGGGCCGTGTTCTCGGTTGTCGGCGCGATCCCGCTCTGGCTGTCATCGATGAAGCTCGATTTTGCCCAGGCACTGTTCGAATCCGTCTCGGCCATCACGACGACCGGTGCGACAGTGATCGTCGGTCTGGACGATGCGCCGCCCGGGCTCCTCCTCTGGCGGTCACTTTTGTGCTGGCTCGGCGGCATCGGCATCGTCGTGCTCGGCCTGTTCATCATCCCCTATCTCAGGGTCGGCGGCATGTCGTTCTTCAAGATGGAATCCTCCGACACCGGCGACAAACCATTTGCCCGGCTCGCGAGCTTCAGCCGCGCTTTCCTCGCGATCTATGTCGTCATCACGCTTCTCTGCACGATCGGCTATTTCCTGACGGGCATGAACCGCTTCGACGCGATCAACCACGCGATGTCGACGGTGGCGACGGGTGGCTTTTCCACCCATGACGCATCCTTCGCCTATTTCGGCAGCATTCCGCTGCTCTGGACCGCCACCTTCTTCATGGCGCTCTGCAGCCTGCCCTTCTCGATCCTGATCGTGCTGGTCGCCCGTGGCAGGCTGGATGCGCTGCGCGACCCGCAGATCATCGTGTTCCTCGGCTATCTCTCGGCCTTCTCAATTGCCGTTGCCGTCTATCATCGGCTCGCCAATGGCGTGGAATTCCATCTGGCGCTGGCACACTCCTTCTTCAACATCACCTCTATCCTCTCGACCAGCGGCTATGCCAGCCAGGACTACAGCCTCTGGGGGCCCTTCGTCGTCATCGCAGCCTTCATCGCCACCTTCATGGGCGGTTGCTCCGGCTCGACCGCCGGTGGCATCAAGGCCTATCGCTTCATCGTGCTCTTCAATGCGATCCGGTCGGGTTTGAACAAGATCGTCTACCCCAATGCGATCTATGCGGTGCGCTATGGCGGCAACACCGTCGACGCGGACACGCAACGCTCCATCTTCCTGTTCTTCATCACCTATATGCTGCTCTGGGTGCTCGGTAGTCTCGCCATGGGCGCGCTCGGCTACGATCTGGTCACCGCCACCTCGGCCGTCATTACCTGCCTTTCCAATGTCGGCCCGGGCCTTGGTCCGATCATCGGCCCGGCCGGCAACTTCTCGACGCTCCGCGATCCCGAACTCTATCTGCTGTCGCTGATGATGCTGCTCGGTCGTCTCGAAGTGCTGACCGTGCTGGTAATCCTGACGCCGGTCTTCTGGAAGCATTGACCATTCGCCTGGCGGCCCTATCGTCTTGACTCGGTGCAGCAGATGCCGAAAGTCGGTCGAAACCGGCGATGGGGGAACGTCATGGTGAAACATATACGTCGTCTGGCGATGCTGACCGCCGCCGTGACGCTTTCGGCTGGTCTCGCGGCCCATGCCGGCCCGCTTGCCGACGCGGCGGTGCAGGCCGAAAAGCTCGCGGCTTCCGGCGACGCGGCGAAAGCCCATGACCTGCTCCGCCAGGCGATGAGCGACTTTTCGCAAACGTTGCCGCTGGCGATCGGCAAGGCGGTTTTCGTGACCAAGGCGCCGACTGGCTACGCCATGTACGATCCGCGCGAGGGCGCAGTCTTCAAGGAGGGAGAGTCGCTGATCTCCTATATCGAGCCGATCGGCCTCACCTGGAAGGATTCGGCAACGAAAGGCCAACTCGAAAGCCACTTCACCGTGGATTTCGATATTCTCAATCCGAAGGGCGACGTGCTCGCCGGCCAGAAGGCGTTCGGCGATTTCACCTTCACAGGCCACCTCAGAAACCAGGAAATCTATTCGACGCTGACCATCGACGTTTCCGGCGCGCCCGCCGGCGACTATGTGCTGCGCTTCCACTTCAATGACGTCAACAGCGGCAAAAGCGCCAGCGTCGACCAACCCTTCAAGATTGCCGGACCGTAATATTATGCCCCATACTGTAACGACCGTCGGCTTCGATGCCGACGATACACTCTGGCAGAACGAGCAGTTCTTCCGGCTGACGGAAGCGCGCTTCGCCGAGCTTCTGAGGCCGCACACCGACACCGAACATCTCTCCGACCGGCTGCTTGCCGCAGAGAAGCGCAACCTTGGGCTCTATGGCTTCGGCATCAAGGGCTTCGTGCTCTCCATGGTCGAAACCGCCGTCGACGTCACCGATGGCAAGGTGCCCTCCTCCGTCATTGCCGAGATCCTCGCCGCTGGGCGCGACATGCTCGTGCACCCGGTCGAACCGCTGCCGCATGTCAAGGAAACCCTCGAGGCGCTTCACGGCCATTTTCGCCTTGTCATGATCACCAAGGGCGATCTCTTCGACCAGGAGCGCAAGCTCGCCGCCTCCGGCCTTGGCGACTACTTCAACGCCGTCGAGATCGTCAGCGACAAGACCGTCGCCACCTACGAGCGCATCTTCAAACGCCACGGCGACGGAGCGCTGAAAAGCATGATGGTCGGCAATTCGCTGAAGTCGGATATCGTGCCTGCACTCGGTGCCGGAAGCTGGGGTGTCTATGTCCCGCACGCGCTCACCTGGTCGTTCGAACACCACGATAAGCCGGAGGACCATCCGCGTTTTCGCGAGATTGCGGATCTCGGCGGGTTGGCCACGGTCCTTGAGCGCTTGACACTGAAGGCTTGACTGTCGTCCGCAAGCGCCAAGTCGATTGAAACTATAAGATGATTCGTATCGATGATACACGCATCAGCTTATCGTCCCCATGGTGGCTTAGATGAGGGGAACCAATGTTGGCGCTTGTTTTCGGCGGTTCTGTTGTTTCCCGCACCCGCCATCGACTCGTTCAATTCGGGCTGGCCGTTTGTCGACGCGTTTATCGTCTACGGCCTTGGGGCACTGATTGCCGCGGCCGTCTTCTACTTCATGAAGACGAGAGAACAGCGCGCCTAAGCGCGTTGTCCACCCCGAAACCCCCGATCACCCTTGACTGTTTGACCTGAGTGTTTGATCTAGGCTGTATGCGGGCGTGGCGAAACTGGTAGACGCAAGAGACTTAAAATCTCTCGGCCTTGGCTGTGCGGGTTCGATCCCCGCCGCCCGCACCAGGCAATCGGTTTTCAAGGATCAACAGATAGGCGCATCCAACGCTCTCAGGAGAGCGAGACGTTGCGCCGGCGAGACTGGCCGCTCAGTTGTTGTAGTAATAACAATCGCATTCCGCCTGGTAGGCGTCGTCGTGCCAGACGCGGACGGCGAGTTTCGTTGCGCATCCCTGGTTTTCCAGCCTGAGGCCGAGAAGCGAGACCGCTGCCGCCTTGGAATTGGGGGCGTCCACCTCGATTGCCGATCCGACCTGGTGGACACCCTGCCGCGGGGTCCAGGTGAAGATCTGAACGCTGTAGTGCATCGAATATCCTCCGTGGAGAGATGGTGTGCACGCAATACTAAACGCTATGTGTTCGCAAAGAGCCGGTCGCCTTGACCGTTTCAGCCGTCTTCGACGGTCGCTTCAGGCCGATCGCCGCCATCCGTGTGTTCGAAGTGCCAGTGGCCCTCTTCGTCCTGGAAGCTGATCTCCTCGTCGTCGCCGCCGACTTGCTGTTCGGCGGCGGCGGCCTTGGCGGCGGCAAGCGCCGTTTCGCGGTTGGGAAAGGGTTCCGAAAAGGCGTCGGCGGCCTTATAGGCCCATCCGCCGTCATGAGGAACGATGGTGTACGTAATTCGCGCCATACTTCCCTCCCGATAATCCGAAAGACGTTTCCGTCTTCGGCGGGCCGTTGCCGCACGGCCCTGCATTCCTCCTCGTCAAAGGCATACTCAATGCCGAACGCCGCGGATATTAGCACAAGTGTGGTAAGAATTGCCACATTCGCGAATCACCCGGAAAGGCTAGCCGCAAAACAAAAAGGCGGCCCCTTGCGGCGCCGCCTAAGCTCTTGAAACGATTGCGTCGAAATGATCAGGCCGAAAGCTTCGCAGCGATCTTGGCGACGTGTGCGCCCTGGAAGCGGGCCGCCTGGAGTTCGACCTCGGACGGCTGGCGTGAGCCGTCGGCATCGGTGATCGTCGAGGCGCCATAGGGCGAGCCGCCCTTGATTTCGTCGAGGCCCATCTGGCCCTGGAAGGCATAGGGAAGACCAGCGACGACCATGCCGTGATGCATCAGCGTCGGAATAAAGCCGAGGATCGTGGATTCCTGACCTCCATGCTGGGTGGCCGAGGACGTGAAGACCGAGCCGACCTTGCCGACCAGCTTGCCAGACGCCCACAGGCTGCCCGTCTGATCGATGAAGTTGCGCATCTGCGAAGCAACGGTGCCGAAGCGCGTGCCGGCGCCGAAGATGATCGCGTCGTATTGGGCAAGCTCCTCGACATGGGCGATCGGCGCGGCCTGGTCGAGCTTGAAATGAGAGGCCTTGGCGATCTCGTCCGGCACCAGTTCCGGAACGCGCTTGACGTCGACTTCGGCGCCGGCAGACTTGGCGCCTTCGGCCACGGCGTAAGCCATGGTTTCGACGTGTCCGTATGCCGAATAGTAGAGAACGAGAACCTTGGCCATAATTGCTCCTTTGGATACAAGCGATCCCACTTGATCACTGCTGCGCGGAAGATTTATCAAAATGCAGCCGCATGCCAGGAGCCGTCCGGGAAACAGACTGTTCTCGCAATGTGAACAATAATAATTCACTGTTAAATGACTGACTAAACAAACAGGATCACCCGATGAGCAGCATAAAAGTCGTCACTGCCGCCATGGTCGCCATCGGCGACGAACTTCTGTCGGGGCGAACCAAGGACAAGAACATCGGTCACCTCGCCGACATGATGACCATGGTCGGCATCGACCTGAAGGAAGTGCGCATCGTCGCCGACGACGAGGCGGCGATCGTCGAGGCGATCAATGCGGTGCGCAGCCGCTACGATTACGTCTTCACATCCGGCGGCATCGGTCCGACGCATGACGACATCACGGCCGACGCCGTGTCTCGCGCCTTCGGGGTCGAATGCATCTACGAGTCTGAGGCGATGGCGCTGCTCGGCGCCATGTACGAACGCCGCAACATGGAGTTTACCGACGCGCGCAAGCGCATGGCGCGCATGCCACTCGGTGCACGCCATATCCCGAACCCGGTATCGACAGCGCCGGGCTTCGCCATCGGCAACGTGCATGTCATGGCCGGCGTTCCGCAGGTCTTCCAGGCCATGCTCGACGCGCTGCTGCCCGGTCTGAATGTCGGCTCACCCCTCCTCTCCCGCACCGTACGCTCGCCCTTCGGCGAGGGCGATATCGGCAGCCCGCTGACCGAAGTGCAGAAGAATCATCCGGAGACGAGCATCGGCTCCTACCCGAAATTTGACGGCAAGACCTTCTCGACGGATATCGTCGTGCGGGCCCGCGATCCGGAAGCGCTTGCTGCAGCGGAGGCTGATGTCCAGGCGATGATCCAGGCAATCGCCGACGCGCGGGCAAAGGGATAGCGCGAAGCCCTTGCACTCAAGGCCTCAATGCCGTTATTGCATGTCGGCAAATCAGGATGACGCGTTCCCGCCTGCCCGATCTGCCGGACGCTTCGCCTTACCCTCGTTCAGACAAGCCGGAGCCCACCCATGTCGCTGCCCGATAAAGCCTTTCCCGTTTCCTGGGACCAGTTCCACCGCGATGCCCGGGCGCTTGCCTGGCGGCTGGCCGACAACGGCCAGGAATGGCGTGCAATGGTTTGCATCACCCGTGGCGGCCTGGTTCCGGCTGCGATCATTTCGCGCGAACTCAATATCCGGATGATCGAAACCGTCTGCGTCGCCTCCTACCATGACTACGACACGCAGGGGCAGATGAAAGTGCTGAAGGGCATCACGCCTGAAATCACCAAGGACGGCGGTGAAGGCGTGCTGATCGTCGACGACCTGACGGACACCGGCAAGACCGCGGCCGAAGTACGGGCAATGCTGCCGAAGGCGCATTTCGCTGCCGTCTACGCCAAGCCGAAGGGCCGACCGCTCGTCGATACCTTCGTGACCGAAGTCAGCCAGGACACCTGGATCTATTTCCCCTGGGACTTGGGCTTCACCTACCAGGAGCCGATCGCCAAGGGCACGCGCGGCTAACTGCCCATACGTTCCGGATGCGGCGTACGTCGCCTTTCCAAGCGGTGACTTGTCGGGCCGCGCGTTTTCGATCAGCTGATCGGCGGTATCGCGCCGATTAGCGTTTCAGCGGTCAAGCCTGGCCCTGCCTTGGCGCCCGCTGCGCCATGGCGCCAGACCGCGGCGGCCGCCGCTTCGAAGGCCGGCATTCCTTTCGCCAGATGTGCGCCGACGATACCGGCAAGAACGTCCCCCGATCCGGCGGTTGCCAGCCACGGCGGCGCATTGTTGTTGACGACGGCCCGCCCGTCCGGCGCGGCAACGACGGTGTCGGCGCCCTTGTAGACGATCACGGCATGGCTCGCCCGCGCCGCGGCCTGCGCCTTCTCGATCTTCGAAAGCCCATGGTCTCCGGCGATCTCCGGAAAGAGGCGAGCGAACTCGCCATCATGCGGCGTCATCACCATTTGCCCGCCGCCTTTCGCCAGCGCCGCGAACAGTTCGCCGGGGTTCGTCTGGAACGAGGTGATGCCATCGGCGTCGAGCACCAGAGAGCGATCGCAGAGCGCAAGCGCAAAGTCCCTCGCCTTCTTGCCGATGCCAAAACCCGGCCCAAGCACGAAGCTTCCCAGGCGCTGGTCCTGTAGCCATTTGGTAAGCTCCCGCCTTCCGTCTATCTCCTTCACCATCACCGCCGTCAGATGAGACGCATTGATGCCGAGCGCGGCCTTGCCGGTGGCGACGGTAACCAGGCCAGCGCCAGCCGCAAGGCCCGCTGCCGCCGAAAGTCGCGCCGCGCCCGTTGCCTGGCGGTCGCCTGAGAAAACGACCAGATGCCCGCGCTTGAACTTGTGCGTCGAGGCCGCCAGGCCACCTCCCCAGCCCGCCCAGAGGAACGGCGCGTTGAGGCGCAGCGAACCCGCACCGGCACGCACAATGCGCGCGGGAATGCCGATATCGAACACCTCGAGTGTGCCGCAGAGGGATCGCCCGGGCAGAAGCCAATGACCGGGCTTGGGCGCCATGAACGTGACGGTGTGGCGAGCGGCAAAGGCGGCGCCCCGGATCTCGCCCGTCCGGCCGTCGATGCCGCTCGGCAGATCGATGGCAAGGACCGGAACGCCGCTGGCATTGACCCGTTCTATAAGGTGAACGACGTCGTCCGGGAGGTCGCGTGACAAGCCCGCCCCAAAGAGCGCATCGATGACGACATCGCCAGCCTGTGGTTCGAATGCAGAGATTGGCGCAGCAGGACCACTCCAGTCGGACCAGGCCCGCGCTGCATCGCCTTGAAGCCTGGCGGGATCGCCGAGGACGAACACGGCGACATCCGCCCCGCTTTCGGCAAGGCCGCGGGCTGCGATGTACCCGTCGCCGCCATTGTTGCCTGGACCGCAGAGCACGACGAAGCGGCGGGCATCCGGAAAATGTCGCAGGGCGGCCGCCGTCACCGCCAGGCCGGCGTTGTGCATGAGCGTAAAGCTATCGATGCCGGATTGGGCCGCCGCCCGGTCGATTGCCGTCATTTCGGCGGGCGTGATCAACAGGTGCTGAAGGTCGGAGCGCATGCGCCAGACTTATCCATGCCCACGCGCGTGAAGCAAGGCCTCAGCTCCGCCACCACGACTGCCTTAAAATAAGGCATTTGCACATAATTGTTGCTCAAATAACAAGCTTTGCGTCTGTAATGACGTGGAGTCGCCGCAAAAAGCGGGCATCTTTCGATCGGAAATCATAAAAAATAGGCAGATCGCGCCCGCCGAAGGTATGGAAATCCCGCAATCGGCGCGCCGACAGCAGATTTTTTGTCGTTCTGACAGATTTTCGCAGAAAAACTGGCATGCAACGTGCATATTCAGGGCGAGCGGGCATGATCCTGCTTTCAAGGGAGAAGCGGAGAGACATTTTCTCATGAAAAAGATCGAAGCGATCATTAAGCCCTTCAAGCTCGACGAAGTGAAGGAAGCCCTTCAGGAAGTCGGTCTGCAGGGTATCACCGTCACGGAAGCCAAGGGCTTCGGGCGGCAGAAGGGTCACACGGAGCTGTATCGCGGCGCCGAATACGTGGTGGACTTCCTGCCGAAGGTAAAGGTCGAAGTCGTGCTGGCGGATGAAAACGCGGAGGCCGTCATCGAGGCGATCCGCAACGCCGCGCAAACCGGCCGCATTGGTGACGGAAAGATTTTCGTTTCCAATGTGGAAGAAGTCATCCGAATTCGCACGGGCGAAACCGGCCTCGACGCCATCTGACATCACGGGCCGTTCGGCCCGGTTCTTTTCAAATCCTCGTCATCTCACACAGGGAATAACGGCAAATGACGACTGCAAGCGATATTCTGAAGCAAATCAAGGACAACGACGTCAAGTTCGTCGACCTGCGCTTTACCGATCCCAAGGGCAAGCTGCAGCACGTAACGATGGATGTGGTCTGCGTCGACGAAGACATGTTCGCCGATGGCGTCATGTTCGACGGTTCCTCGATTGGCGGCTGGAAGGCCATCAACGAGTCCGACATGGTGCTGATGCCCGATCCGGAAACAGCGCATATGGACCCGTTCTTCGCGCAGTCGACGATGGTCATCATCTGCGACATTCTCGATCCGGTTTCGGGCGAATCCTACAACCGCGACCCGCGCGGCACGGCCAAGAAGGCTGAAGCCTACCTCAAGGCATCCGGCATCGGCGACACCGTCTTCGTTGGCCCGGAAGCAGAATTCTTCGTCTTCGACGACGTCAAGTACAAGGCCGACCCGTACAACACCGGCTTCAAGCTCGACTCCTCGGAACTGCCGTCGAACGACGACACCGATTATGAGACCGGCAACCTCGGCCACCGCCCGCGCGTCAAGGGCGGCTACTTCCCGGTTCCGCCGATCGACAGCTGCCAGGACATGCGCTCTGAAATGCTGACGGTTCTGTCCGAAATGGGCGTCACCGTCGAAAAGCATCACCACGAAGTGGCGGCCGCCCAGCACGAGCTCGGCGTCAAGTTCGACGCGCTGGTGCGCAACGCCGACAAGATGCAGATCTACAAGTACGTCGTGCACCAGGTCGCCAATGCCTATGGCAAGACGGCAACCTTCATGCCGAAGCCGATCTTCGGCGACAACGGCTCGGGCATGCACGTACACCTGTCGATCTGGAAGGACGGCAAGCCGACCTTCGCCGGCGATGAATATGCCGGCCTGTCGGAATCCTGCCTCTACTTCATCGGCGGCATCATCAAGCATGCCAAGTCGCTGAACGCCTTCACCAACCCGTCGACGAACTCCTACAAGCGTCTCGTCCCGGGCTATGAAGCACCGGTTCTGCTCGCCTATTCGGCACGCAACCGTTCGGCTTCGTGCCGCATTCCGTTCGGCACCAACCCGAAGGCCAAGCGCGTCGAAGTCCGCTTCCCGGACCCGACCGCCAACCCCTACCTCGCCTTCGCAGCCATGCTGATGGCCGGCCTCGACGGCATCAAGAACAAGCTGCACCCCGGCAAGGCCATGGACAAGGACCTTTATGACCTGCCGCCGAAGGAACTGAAGAAGATCCCGACCGTTTGCGGCTCGCTGCGCGAAGCGCTCGAAAGCCTCGACAAGGACCGCAAGTACCTGACGGCCGGCGGCGTCTTCGACGACGACCAGATCGATTCCTTCATCGAACTTAAGATGCAGGAAGTCATGCGCTTCGAAATGACCCCGCATCCGGTCGAGTACGACATGTACTACTCGGTCTAAAACCATTGGAACCGGCGGCATCGGCAACCGGTTCAAGCCGTGCTCAAGGGCCGGCGGCTCCTCAAACGGAGCCGCCGGCCTTTTCTTTGGCGCGCACGATTGCGAGCGCCCTGAACAAGGAGCGGCACGAAACCGTCGAATTGTGTGATATTATGTTGCCAACAACTTTTGCGCGTCCGCGGGACACGCGCGGCGAGATCGATCAATGGAGGGCGTAGGGAATTCCCTATTGATGTTTTGGGTTCGCCAACCCAGATAATCTCCTGAAAGGATGTGTTGCGTCATGAAACAGAGAAACGCCAAATTCGAGATCGGACAGGTGGTTCGCCATCGGGTTTTCCCGTTCCGCGGCGTCATTTTCGACGTCGACCCGGAATACGCCAACACCGAGGAGTGGTGGAACGCCATTCCGCAGGAGATCCGCCCGAGCAAGGATCAGCCCTTCTATCACCTGTTCGCCGAGAACGACGACAGCGAGTATGTCGCCTACGTCTCCGAGCAGAACCTGGAATTCGACGACAGCGACCGGCCGATGCGCCACGCGCAAGTCGATGCCCTGTTCGACAAGGATGGCGTCGGCCACTACAGGCCCAAGGCGACGTTCCGGCACTAAGGCACTGCGCTCTCGAACAAATGAAAACGCCCGGACCGCGAGGTCCGGGCGTTTCTTCATGAGTTTGCGGAGGACCGCTTAGTTCTGCTTGGCAGCCTTCTGGGCTTCTTCAAGCTTCTTGCGCGCGTCCTCGGCCTTCTTCTGCATTTCTTCCTGCAGCAGGCGCTGACGCTCTTCGAGCTGCGACTGCTCGATCGGCTCGCCGTCGAACACACCGGTGAAGCCCGTCAGGGCCATCTTGATCGGGTTCGGAGCGCGCTGGAAGTTGACCGAGGTGAAGACGACCTCATTGCCCTTCTTCAGGCTGGCGATCAGCTGGTCGGAAAGCGGCGCTTCTGCAACGCACTTGTCGGGCATGCAGATGGCGTAGTCGAGCTTGACCGGCTTGCCGCCGTCGATCTGCATCTGAACGCCGGTCGGAATGAGGCGCGCGGACGGTACGGAAACCTGCATGATCTTGCGGTTGACCTTGCCGGAGACGGTGATGAGGCCGACAGCGGTCACGAGCTGGCCGTTGTTGGCGGTCAGCAGGTTCTGAACGATGCAGACATCGTTGTCTTCCTGCTTGGTGCAAACCTTGAACCAGCCCTGCGGCGGCTTGCCGCCAGCCTGCTGTGCAGACGCAACGCTCGGAACGCCCGCAGCAGCTACAGTGAGCGCCAGCGCTGCCATGCCCGAACGTTTTGCAATATTCGACTTGAAGATCATTGTGATTCCGTCTCCTGAAATCCGGTAACGGAACAGTTGTTCCGCAGGTGAGTATCGTCAGCCGCCGTTGTCCTGTTGGCCAAATAAGGCAAATGCATGACCCCGTTTCCGGAAACACCTGTTACATTGGCTCGCTTCGATTATCCAGTGTTTCCTGTCATTTTTTGACTTCATACTAGGCGGAATTTGGACCGCGGATCGGTTGGATTCATCCGTCGGCATTGGTAACGTTCGGGGAATCGGCCTGTTGATACCCCTCACGGGAGGTGACCTTGCGTGCAATTCTTTCCGGTCTGGCGCTGATCCTGACCGCCACTTCATTCGGCACTGCTGCGGCAGCCGCTCCCGTGCATGCCATTGCCATGCACGGAGAGCCGGCGCTGCCTGCCGATTTCAAGAACTTTCCCTACGTCAATCCGGACGTAAAAAAGGGTGGAAAGATCTCCTATGGCGTCGTCGGCAGCTTCGACAGCCTCAATCCCTTCATCCTGAAGAGCATGCGCACCACCGCGCGCGGCATGTGGGATCCGGAATACGGCAACCTCGTCTACGAATCGCTGATGCAGCGTTCGCGCGACGAGGCCTTCACCATGTATGGCCTGCTCGCCGAAACAGTGGAGTGGGATGACGACCGGACCTTCATCCAGTTCAATCTCAACCCGAAGGCCCGCTGGGCCGACGGGCAACCTGTTACCGCCGAGGACGTGATCTTCAGCTTCGAGCTGCTGCGTGACAAGGGGCGTGTCCCCTTCAGCAACCGCATGGCCAAGGTGGCGAAGCTCGAAAAGGTCGGGGAGCGCAGCGTGCGCTTTACCTTCACCGAGGATGCCGACCGCGAGCTGCCGCTCCTGCTCGGCCTGTCGCCGGTGCTGCCGAAACATGCCATCGACCTTGCGACCTTCGACCAGACCACGCTGAAGCCGCCGCTCGGCTCCGGCCCCTACCGCGTCGCAGAGGTGAAACCGGGCGAGCGCATCGTCTACAAGCGAAACCCGGACTATTGGGCCAAGGACCTGCCCTCGAAGGTCGGCCAGGACAATTACGACGAGATCTCCGTGGAGTATTTCCTCCAGGAGAACTCGCTGTTCGAAGCCTTCAAGAAGGGCGAGATCGACATCTATCCGGAAGGCAGCGCCACCAAGTGGGCGCGCGGCTACGATTTCCCGGCGGTTCGTTCCGGCGAGGTCGTCAAGGAAACCTTCACGCCGAAGACGCCGTCCGGCATGCTCGGCATCGTCTTCAATACCCGCAGGCCAATGTTCGACAACTTGAAGCTCCGCCAGGGCCTGGCGCTGGTCTTCGACTTCGAGTGGGTCAACAAGAACCTCTTCGACAGCGCCTATACGCGCACGCAGAGCTACTGGCAGAACTCGGCGCTGAGCTTTCTCGGCGCACCGGCCGACGACCGCGAACTCGGCCTGATCGGCGACGCCCGCGATCGAATCAACCCGGCGATCCTCGACGGCACCTATCGCCTGCCGGTGACCGACGCGTCCGGGCGCGATCGCAACGTGCTGCGTGTTGCCGTCTCTCTGATGCGCGAGGCCGGCTATCAGATCAAGGACGGCAAGATGGTCGACCCGCAGGGCAAACCGCTCGCGTTCGAGATCATGAGCCAGAATGCCGGCCAGGAAAAAATCGCCCTCGCCTACCAGCGATTTCTCGCACCTCTCGGCATCCAGGCGTCCGTGCGCACTGTCGACGATTCGCAGTACCAGCAGCGCAGCCAGTCCTTCGACTACGACGTGATCATCAAATCCTTCCCCTCGACGCTGTCACCCGGCATCGAGCAGGCCGGGCGCTGGACCTCACAGGCGCGCGACCGGCAGGGCAGCGACAACTTCGCCGGCGTCGCCGACAAGGACGTCGACCGGATGGTCAATAACATCCTGCAGGCCCGCACGAGCGAAGACTTCACGGCGGCGGTGCGTGCGCATGACCGGTTGCTCGTCAACAATTCCTATCTGGTGCCGCTCTATCACCTCGACGCACAGTGGGTGGCGCGACGCAAGCATATCGGCCGGCCCGATACCATGCCGCTCTACGGCTACCAGCTTCCGACCTGGTGGGATCAAAACGCACAATAGAGGGTTGGTTCCCTTTTGGTAACGCATTGAAAGCCGGATGAAACCGGCTTATCTCGCCTTCAACCGAACAAGGAAAGGCGCCCACACCATGCAAACCGTCAGCATCGATATTGTCTCGGACGTTGTTTGTCCCTGGTGTTATCTCGGCAAGGCGCGGCTCGACCAGGCGATTGCCAATCTTCCGGACGTGCTGGTCACGGTCAACTGGCGCCCCTACCAGCTCAATCCCGACCTGCCGCCCGAAGGGATCGATCACAAGCGGCATCTTGCCGAGAAGCTCGGCGGCCAGGCGGCCGTCGATCGCGCCCACGACACGCTGCGCGAACTCGGCAATGCCGACGGCATCGCCTTCGACTTCGATGCGGTGAAGATCAGCCCGAACACGCTTGACGCTCATCGGCTTGTCCGCTGGGCCGCGACCAACGGCGAGCAGGCGCAGTCGGCCGTCGTCGGCTTGCTGTTCAAGGCCAATTTCGAAGAAGGCCGCAATGTCGGTGATCACGCGGTCCTGCTCGATATCGCCGAGCAAGCAGGGCTCGATCGCCCCGTCGTTGCGGCTCTGCTTGGCTCCGATGCCGACAAGGATGCGGTCAAGGAAGAGGTTGGCATGGCCCGCGAGATGGGCGTGACCGGCGTTCCCTGCTTCATCCTCGAAGGACAATATGCCGTGATGGGCGCGCAATCGGTCGATGTATTGACGAATGCGCTGCGCGAAATCGCCGAGATGAAGGCGAGCGGCAAGCCGAACTGATCTCGGCACGACCTGAAACAGACTTGCTCGACAGACCTTGACCGTACTGCCGCACCACGCGGCAGTACGGTTTTTTCTTATTTCGCCAGCCCGGCGAGCTGCGTCATCACCATTGCTGCACCGGACAGGCGCTTTTCCGGCGTCGCCAGTTCGCGCTGGAAGAAGATGCTCTGGTCGGGCCGGATCTTCGAAAGCGTGCCCTGCTTGGCGATGTAACCCACCAGTGCCGCAGGGTTCGGGAATTCCTTGTTGCGGAACTGCACGACGACGCCCTTCGGCCCGGCATCGAGCTTCTCGACATTCGCCGTGCGGCAGAGCGACTTGATGTAGACGATCTTCAAGAGATGCTGGACCTCGATCGGCAGCGGACCGAAGCGGTCGATCATCTCGGCGCCGAAGCCGTCGATCTCCTTCAAGTCCGTCAGTTCGCCGAGACGACGATAAAGGCCGAGCCTCAGATGCAGATCCGGAACGTAGTGTTCCGGGATCATGACGGGCGTTCCGACCGAAATCTGCGGCGACCAGCCGGTGTCGTGGATTTCTTCCTCACCCTTGAGTTCGGCGACCGCTTCCTCGAGCATCTGCTGGTAAAGCTCGAAGCCAACCTCCTTGATATGGCCCGACTGTTCCTCGCCGAGCAGGTTGCCAGCACCGCGGATATCGAGGTCGTGACTTGCGAGCTGGAAACCGGCACCAAGCGTGTCGAGCGACTGCAGCACCTTCAGCCGGCGTTCGGCCATGCCCGTCAGCGTCTTGTTGACCGGCAGCGTGAACAGTGCAAAGGCGCGCACCTTCGAGCGGCCGACGCGGCCGCGAAGCTGGTAGAGCTGGGCGAGACCGAACATGTCGGCGCGGTGCACGATCAGCGTGTTGGCCGTCGGTACGTCGAGACCGGATTCGACGATCGTCGTCGACAGCAGCACATCGTAACGGCCGTCATAGAAGGCGTTCATGATGTCTTCGAGCTCGGTTGCCGGCATCTGGCCGTGGGCGACGGCTACCTTCAGCTCCGGAGTGTCCGATTTCAGGAAATCATCGATCTCCGACAAGTCGCTCAGACGCGGGCAGACATAGAAGCTCTGGCCGCCGCGATAGTGCTCGCGCATCAGCGTTTCCCGGATCACCAGCGCATCGAAGGGCGAGATGAAGGTGCGCACCGCCATGCGGTCGACCGGCGGCGTCGTGATCAGCGACAGTTCACGCACCCCGGTCAGGGCAAGCTGCAGCGTGCGCGGGATCGGCGTCGCCGAAAGCGTCAACACGTGCACGTCGGTCTTCAGCTCCTTCAGCCGCTCCTTGTGCTTGACGCCGAAGTGCTGCTCTTCGTCGATGATCAAGAGGCCGAGATTGGCAAAGTTGACCGACGTGCCGAGCAGCGCATGCGTACCGACGACGACATCGGTCTTGCCATCGGCCACTTCCTTCTTCGTCAGCGCCAGTTCCTTGGAACCGACGAGGCGCGACGCCTGCTGGATGCGGATCGGCAGCCCACGGAACCGTTCGGAAAAGGTCTTGAAGTGCTGGCGGGCAAGCAGCGTCGTCGGCACGACGACCGCGACCTGTACGCCGTTCATGGCAGCGATGAAGGCGGCACGAAGCGCCACTTCCGTCTTGCCGAAGCCGACGTCGCCGCAGACGAGGCGGTCCATCGGACGGCCGCTGCCGAGATCTTCCCGCACCGCCTCGATCGAGTTCAGCTGGTCTTCGGTCTCGTCATAGGGGAAGCGAGCGGCAAACTCATCATAGACGCCGTCCTGTGCGGCGAGCACCGGCGCCCGGCGCGTATGGCGTTCGGCGGCGATGCGAATGAGGCCGCCCGCCATATCGAGCAGCCGCTTCTTGAGCTTGGCCTTGCGCGCCTGCCAGGCGACGCCGCCGAGCTTGTCGAGGATCGCATCGGTGCCTTCTGAACCGTAGCGCGACAGAAGCTCGATGTTTTCGACCGGCAGGAACAGCTTGGCATCGTCGGCATAGACGAGCTCGAGGCAATCATGCGGGGCGCCGACCGCCTCGATGGTGCGCAGGCCGACGAAACGGCCGATGCCGTGTTCGGCGTGCACGACATAGCTGCCCTCGTCGAGACCAGCCACCTCGGCGATGAAGTCGGCGCCGCGCTTGCGCCGCTTCGAGCGGCGGACCATGCGGTCGCCCAGAATATCCTGTTCGCCGATGATGACGAGATCGCCCGTCTCGAAACCGGCTTCGATGCTGAGCACGGCCGAGGCCGCCTCGCCCGGCTTCAGCGACTTGATCTCGGCGAGTGCCTTGATGGGCTTGACGTTGCCGAGACCGTGTTCGGCGAGAACCTGGAGCAGGCGATCGAGCGATCCTTCGCTCCAGCCTGAAATCACCACCTTGGCGCCCTTCGAGCGCCGCTCGGCGATGTACTTGACCGCCTGATCGAAGACGTTGACGCGTTCGTCTTCGGCTTCGCCCTCACCCGCCGACTTCGCCCAACGCATGCCCTGGCGCGCATCGACCGAGATGACTTGGCGGGCCTCGCCCTCGTGCTCGTTGAAGGGCGAAAGGCGAATGGCGTCGCGTGAGCTCAGGCCGGCGTTGAAGCCCTGCGAGCTCAGATAGAGCAGCTCCGGCGGAACCGGCTTGTAGGGCGTACCCTGGGTGGCCTGCGCCTTGCCCGGAGACGCCGAGGCCAAACGGGCGTCGTAATAGTCGAGAATGAGCTTCGAGCGCTCAGCCGCAGCTTCGCGCGCCAGATGATCGGTGACGATACGGAAGCCGTCGAGATAGTCGAAGACTGTCTCCAGCCCGTCATAGAACAGCGGCAGCCAATGCTCCATGCCGGCATAGCGCCGGCCTTCGGAGACAGCCTGGTAAAGCGCGTCGTCGCGGGTCGTCGCGCCGAACAGCGACAGGTAGTGCTTGCGGAAATGGCTGATCGTTTCGGGCGTCAGCGACACCTCGCTCATCGGATTGAGATCGAGGGAGCGGACCTGACCGGTCGTGCGCTGACTTGCAGGATCGAACGAGCGGATTGTTTCGAGCGTATCGCCGAAGAAATCAAGGCGCAGCGGCTCGCCGCTCCCCGGCACGAAGACATCGAGGATGCCGCCGCGCACTGCGTATTCGCCAACCTCACGCACGGTCGCGACACGCTCGAAGCCGTTGCGCTCCAGCCGCATCGCGATGTCGTCCATACGCACCTGATTGCCCGGACGGGCCGAAAACGCCAGGCTTTGGATCACGTCCTGCGGCGAGATCTTCTGGAGGGCGGCGTTGACCGTCACCAGCACGATCGCCGCATGCGGCTTCTTCTTGTGCGCAATCAAGGCGCTCAGCGCCGCCAGCCGCCGTGCCGACGTGTCGGCGCTCGGCGAGACGCGGTCATAGGGAAGGCAGTCCCAGCCGGGAAGCGTCAGCACCGGAATGTCGGGCGCGACGAATGAGAGGACCTGCTCAAGATCGGCGATCCGCTGGCCGTCCGATAGAATGTAGGCGACCGGCTGGCCGGCGCGGGCGAGCTCAGCAAGGATCAGCGCCTCGGCCCCGGAGGGCACCGGCCCGATCGTGATCTCTCGCTGTGCTTCGACAATCTTCTTCGGATCAAGGCCAGCCAGCATCATCGGTCTATTTCATCCCTTCGGGAAGCTTGTCGAAATCCGGACGATAGGCAGCGATGCGCTGAAACATCTGCGTCTGATAGCAAGCCGGCACCGGCTGTTCGCCGATGATCCACTTGACGAGATCGTTGTCTTCCTCGCCCATGATCGTCTCGAGTTCATCGAGTTGTGCTTCAGAAAGCGTCGAGAGCTCAGCCTCTGCAAATTGCCCGAGGATCAAATCCATCTCGCGAATGCCGCGATGCCAGGCGCGAAACAGGATCCGCCGTCGACGCGGATCGAGATCGGCGCTGGTGCGAGAGATGCCGGTCATGGGAAATTCCTTCCTGCCGCCCGCGATGACGCCTGCACGCTCGGACGAACGCGCGAGGCCTTTGGGGTACGGTTTGTCGTCAACGGCTCTATAAACTCTGAATAGCCGATTGTCAGCCTTGCCAAAGCCCGAATTATCATCGCAATTTCATCGCCATGCGCCCCGCCCTGCTAGATCCGCTCTTCTCCCCGCTCGACACGCTTCCAGGCATCGGCCCGAAGATCGGCGAACTCTATGCCCGTTTGCTCGGTCGCGAGACGATCGAAGACTGCCGCGTGGTCGATCTCGTTTTTCACGCGCCGCATTCGTTGATCGACCGGCGCCAACAGCCTGGCATCGCCCACGCGCCTCAAGGGGTTATCGTCACCATCACCGGTCGGGTCGATCGCCACCAGCCGCCCCCGCGCGGAAAGCCCAACCTGCCCTATCGCGTCTTCCTGCATGACGAGACCGGGGAGCTGGCGCTCACCTACTTCCGCGTCAAGGGCAACTGGCTGGAAAAATCGCTGCCGGTCGATGAGACTGTCATCGTCAGCGGCAAGGTCGACTGGTTCAACGGCCGCCCGTCCATGGTTCACCCTGACTATGCGGTTCGGGCAAGCGAGGCGGAAAACCTGCCGCTGGTCGAGCCGGTCTACGGGCTGACAGCAGGACTTTCACCCCGGATATTGCGGAAATCGATCGAGGCCGCCGTCGTCCGCGTTCCGGACATGCCCGAATGGATGGACGACGCGCTGCAGACGCGACAAGGTTTCAGCACCGCAGCCGAAAGCTTCCGCGCGCTGCATGATCCCCGCGACGCGACCGACCTTGATCCGCAGGCACCTGCCCGCCGCCGCCTCGCCTATGACGAGTTTCTCGCCGGGCAATTGTCCCTGGCTCTCGTTCGCCAGCGCCTGCGCAAGGTCGCGGGAGTACCGGTTCACGCGACCGGTGTGCTTTCCCGTCCGGTCATCGACGCCCTTCCCTTTTCCTTGACAGCCAGTCAGTCGACGGCGATCGCCGACATCCTGAAGGACATGGCCGGCACCGAGCGCATGCTCCGGCTGCTGCAAGGCGATGTCGGCTCCGGCAAGACGATGGTGGCACTGATGGCGATGCTCGCCGCCGTCGAATCCGGCGGTCAGGCGGTGCTGATGGCGCCGACCGAAATTCTCGCCCGCCAGCACCATGCGACGCTTGCAAGGATGGCCGCACCCGCAGGCATCGCCATCGACGTTTTGACCGGCCGCACCAAGGGCAAGGAGCGCGACGCCATTCTCGAGCGCATCGCGTCCGGAGAAACGCGCATGGTGATCGGCACGCATGCGCTTTTCCAGGACACG
This sequence comes from Ensifer sp. SL37, assembly GCF_026672675.1. Classification (NCBI taxonomy): domain Bacteria; kingdom Pseudomonadati; phylum Pseudomonadota; class Alphaproteobacteria; order Hyphomicrobiales; family Rhizobiaceae; genus Ensifer; species Ensifer sp. SL37. The sequence continues at coordinate 3,683,276 of NZ_JAPPRN010000006.1, forward strand.
GTGAGCTACAAGGAGCTGACACTGGCGGTGGTGGACGAACAGCATCGCTTCGGCGTTCACCAGCGCCTGCGCCTGACCGCCAAGGGCATCTCGCCGCATATGCTGGTCATGACGGCAACGCCGATCCCGCGCACGCTGGTGCTTGCCGCCTTCGGCGACATGGACGTTTCGAAGCTCACGGAAAAGCCCGCCGGACGCAAGCCGATCCAGACGGTGACGATCCCGACGGAGCGCGTTGGCGACATCGTCGATCGGCTCGACGCCGCGCTTCGCGAAGGCAAGAAGGCCTACTGGATCTGCCCGCTCGTGGAAGAGTCCGAAGCCGTCGACGTCATGTCGGCCGAAGAACGATACGAAAGCCTCACCAAGCGCTTCGGCAACAATGTCGGCCTGGTACACGGCCGTATGAACGGGGCGGAGAAGGACGCCGTCATGCTCGCCTTCAAGAACGGCGAGATCCGCCTGCTGGTTGCGACAACAGTCGTGGAAGTCGGCGTCGACGTGCCCGACGCAACGATCATGGTGATCGAGCATGCGGAACGCTTCGGCCTTGCCCAGCTTCACCAGTTGCGCGGCCGCGTCGGCCGTGGCGACGAGGCATCGACGTGCATCCTGCTCTACAAGGGGCCGCTCGGCGAAACCGGCCGCGCGCGGCTCTCGATCCTGCGCGACAGCGAGGACGGCTTCCTGATCGCCGAGGAGGACCTGAAGCTGCGCGGCGAAGGCGAGTTGCTCGGCACGCGCCAGTCAGGCACGCCCGGTTTTCGCATCGCCAGCCTGGAGGCCCACGGCGATCTGCTCGAAATCGCGCGGAAGGACGCCGCCTACGTGATCGAGCGCGATCCGGACCTCACTTCGGAGCGCGGCGAAGCGCTCCGCACGCTGCTCTATCTCTACCGCCGCGATGAGGCGATCCGCTTCCTGCGCGCCGGCTGATCGACCACCCTGCCAAACCGACGATCACGGCGGCCCGGCATCAAGATACGGGAATCTCAGTCTTCTGCTGACCGATTTTCAAAGGTGCATTGGCGAGCGGCTTCTGGTCGGGCGTCACGAGGCCCCCCGAGATCAGGAGCTTCGCCGCGTCCTCCGCGCTCATGTCAAGCGGGATGATCTTGTCGCGCGGGATGAACAGCAGGAACCCCGCCGTCGGGATCGGGGTCGGCGGCAGGAAGACCGCGACCATGTCCATGCCGCGTTCCTTGAATTTCGAGGCGATCTCGCCTTTCACATCCGTTGCGATGAACACCAGCGACCAGATGCCCGGGCTCGGATACTCGATCAGCCCGGCCTTCTTGAAGGAGGAGGACTGTTCCTGCAGCACCGTCTGGAATATCTGCTTGGTGGACTTGTAGATCGTGCGGACGAGAGGCGTCCGATTGAGGAGCGACTCGGCGAAATTCACGATCGACCGACCGACGAGGTTTGCGGTCATGAAACCGACGAAGGTGATCACGAAAATAGCGACGAGCAGACCGAAGCCGGGAATGGCCACGGGCGAATAGGTGTCCGGATTATAGAAGTTCGGCAGGTAGGGCTTCACCCAACCGTCGGCCCAGTCGATGAAGGTGCGCACGAGCCAGACGGTGATCGCGACCGGTGCGCAGATGATCAAACCCGTCAGGAAGTAGTTGCGCAGCCGGGTGCCGATATAGCCGCGTTTCGAATGTTCCGTCATGCTTCTTCCGTCTCAACCTCACTCGACGCCGAAGGCCGGATGATAGGCGACCGTGCCGGCCGCCATCGCGCCGGAGAGAGCCAGCGCCATGAAATATTGCGGCGCACAACCGGGGAATACAAGAGCCGATTCGTTACGGAAACCGAACTTTTGATACAAGGCCGGATCGCCGACCACGACGCAGCCGGCGGCCCCTTCCGCCCGCAGCCATTCGAGCCCCTCGAGGATCAGCTGTCGGCCGATGCCCTGGGCCTGAACGTCCGGCTTGACCGAGACCGGCCCGAGCCCGAACCAGCCGGGCTCTTCCGGCGTCAGAGTGACGGGCGAAAAGGCGATGTGCCCGACGATTTCCTCGTTCATCTCGGCGACCAGCGACACACTCAGCGCACCGGACTCACGCAGTCGCTCGATGATGAAGGGTTCGCTCTGGTCGCTGTGCGGATGCCCTTCGAAGGCGGCCGCGGTCACGGCATGTATCGCCGCTTCGTCGCCGGGGCGCTCGTGCCGGACATAGATCATTCGACGGTCACCGATTTGGCGAGGTTGCGGGGCTGGTCGACGTCGGTGCCCATGAACACCGCCGTGTGATAGGCAAGGAGCTGGATCGGCAGCGAGAAGATCATCGGCGCGATGACCTCATCGACATCAGGCAGCACGATCGTCGCCATGGTCTCGAGCTTCGAGGCGGCGGCGCCCTTCTCGTCGGTGATGAGAATGATCCGGCCGCCGCGGGCCGCGACTTCCTGCATGTTGGAAACGGTCTTCTCGTAGAAGCGGTCGTGCGGCGCGATGACGATAACCGGCATGTTCTCGTCAATCAGCGCGATCGGTCCATGCTTCAGTTCGCCGGCGGCATAACCTTCCGCATGGATATAGGAGATCTCCTTGAGCTTGAGCGCCCCCTCCATCGCCAGCGGGAAGCTGGTGCCGCGGCCGAGGTAGAGAACGTCGCGGCACTTCGACAGCTCGCGCGAAAGAAGCTCGATCTTCGGCTGAACGGCGTTCAGCACCTGCCCCATGATACGCGGCATTTCCGAGAGATAGCGAACCAAGACCTGCTCTTCCTCAGCACTCACCGTGCCGCGGGCGCGACCGGCGCCGATCGCGAGCGACGCCAGCACTGCGAGCTGGCAGGTGAAGGCCTTGGTCGAGGCGACACCGATTTCCGGACCGGCAAGGATCGGGAAGACCGCGTCGGATTCACGCGCGATGGTCGATTCGCGCGTGTTGACGACGGCGCCGATCTTCAGGCCGAGATCCTTGCAGTAGCGCAGCGAGGCCAGCGTATCAGCGGTTTCGCCGGATTGAGAGATGAACAACGCGGCCGCCTGGGGAGGCAGCGGGATCTCGCGGTAGCGGAACTCGGACGCGACATCGATTTCCACCGGCAGGCGGGCGTAACGCTCAAACCAGTACTTGCCGACGAGGCCAGCGAGATAGGCGGTGCCGCAGGCGGAAATCGCAAGGCTCGGAACCTTGGCGAAATCGATCGTGCCTGAGAGCGCCTTGATGCGGTTGCCGGCAAAATCGATGTAGTGGCTGAGCGCGTGCGCGATCACCTCCGGCTGCTCATAGATCTCCTTCTCCATGAAGTGCCGGTGGTTGCCCTTGTCGATCATGTAGGCGGCAGCCGTCGAGAGCTGCTTCGGCCGGTCGACGACGTTACCGTCGAGATCGAAGATATGCACGCCGTTCGCCCCGATCACCGCCCAGTCGCCGTCGATCAGATAGGTGATCTCGTTGGTGAAGGGCGCAAGCGCGATCGCGTCGGAGCCGAGGAACATTTCGCCGCGGCCGTGACCGATCGCAAGCGGCGGGCCGTTACGCGCCGCCATGATCGTCGAAGGATCGTCCTGGAAGAGCACCGCCAGTGCATAGGCACCGGTGACGCGCTTCAGCATCGCGTGCATGGCTTCGCGCCGGCCGAGGCCCTCGCGGCGGAACTTGGAGAGCAGATGGGCCACGACCTCGGTGTCGGTGTCCGTCTCGAACTTTGCGCCACTGGCGATCAGTTCGTCCTTCAGCTCGGCGAAGTTCTCAATGATGCCGTTGTGGACGACGGCGACCCCGTCGGTGAAATGCGGGTGGGCGTTGCGTTCGGTCGGCGCGCCATGGGTTGCCCAGCGCGTGTGGGCAATGCCGATCGTGCCGGCGAGCGGCTCTTCGCGCAGCCTGATCTCCAGATTAACGAGCTTGCCCTCGGCGCGCCGGCGCTCCAGCTTGCCGCCAATGACGGTGGCGACACCGGCGGAATCATAACCGCGGTATTCCAAGCGCTTCAGCGCATCGACCAGTCGTTCCGATACCGGCTGGTTGCCAACGATGCCTACAATACCGCACATAGTCGTCTCCGAATTCGTCCCCGCGCCGCGATGGGCGCCCCTGTTCAACGAGGGCGGAAATGCCGCCCGGCGCGCTGTCTTGGTAAAGCATTTGCCGGTCGAGGCAATCCGCCCCGATTTCACTTTCGATTTCAATGTTTAACGCCGCCGCATGTTCCCGCGAATCCTAGCGGAATCAAGCGACATGCAGCAAATCCGAGGCTAACCCGCGGACACGCGGGCACCACGGGCCTAACCGGCAGCCTTCGCCGCCTTCTTGGCCGCCTTCACCGCCTCGTACCGCTCGCGCAGCAGCCGCGCCCGGCCGGGCTTGATCTCCTGGCGCGCGCGGCCAAAGGCGACGGCGTCGGCCGGCACATCCTCGGTGATGACGCTGCCGGAGGCGACCAGGGCGCCGTCACCGACGTTGACCGGCGCAACCAGAGACGAGTTCGAGCCGATAAAGGCATTTTCGCCGATCCGCGTTTCGTGCTTGTTCACACCATCGTAATTGCAGGTGATCGTGCCGGCGCCGATGTTGGTGCCTGCGCCGACGAAGGCATCGCCGATATAGGTCAGGTGATTGACCTTGGCGCCGGCGCCAATCTCAGCCTTCTTGACCTCGCAGAAATTGCCGACCTTGGAGTTTTCGCCGAGATCGGCACCCGGGCGCAGGCGTGCGTACGGACCGACCGTCGCGCCGGCGCGCACCGTCGCACCCTCGACATGCGAGAAGGCATGAATGATCGCGCCGCTTTCGACGCGCACGCCCGGGCCGAAGACGACATTCGGCTCGACCAGGACATCCTGCTCCAGCGCGGTATCCCAGGCGAGAAACACGGTTTCCGGCGCGATCATCGATACGCCCGACAGCATCAGCTCGTGGCGGCGGCGCTGCTGCCAAAGCCGCTCGATGAAGGCGAGCTCGGCGCGCGTGTTGCAGCCCGTCAGTTCTTCTTCGGGGGCCTCGACGGCAATCGCCTGCCCACCGATGTCGCGGACGATCTCCACGAGGTCGGTCAGGTAATACTCGCCCTTGACGTTGGCGTTACCGATGCGGCCGAGAAGATCGAGTGCCTTGCGACCGTCGATCGCCATCAGGCCGCCGTTGCAATAGGTGATGCGGCGCTCTTCTTCCGTTGCGTCCTTGTGCTCGCGAATGGCGAGCAGCGCGCCGTCCTTGACGATCAGGCGGCCGTAGCCCGACGGGTCTGCCGCCTCGAAGCCGATCACCACCACATCGTTGCCGGCCGCAAGTCCCTCGCGAGCGGCCCGAAGTGGTTCAGGCTGGATCAGCGGCGTATCGCCAAAAACGACGAGAATGTCGTCGAAACCCTTTGCGATGGCGTCGCGGGCAGCAAGCACCGCATGGCCGGTGCCGAGCCGTTCCTTCTGCAGATAGGACGAAACCGACACGCCGCCGATGTCGGCGGCAGCCGAGACCGCGTCGGCGTCGCGGCCGACGACGAGAGCGATATCCGAGATGGAAGCGTTTGAGAGCGCCTCGACGACGTGGGCGATCATCGGCCGGCCCGCCACCGGATGCAGCACCTTCGACATGGACGATTTCATCCGCGTGCTTTCACCCGCAGCCAAAACGATGGCCAGGCACGTCCGTTCCATATATCTCTCCTTGGTCTCTTCCAGGCTCACGCCCACTGCACAATTCCTTAGATCGGAATCGGCTCAAGTACAAAATCGCCTTTCGATTCGGCGCGGTGCTAGCAGCAACATATTGCGAGAAGCATAATTCTCACAATCACGTCGCATTAACCGGCTTAAAACCGGATGATGGCATAAGAAGGCGCGGAGCCTGTGTCAGCAAAGCCGTGCGGGTGCATCGCTCCTTCGGGGGATCAAGCCGCAATGCACAGCCGCACTGACATCGACACACCGGCAAAGTCTACCGGCGCGGTCATTCCTCTCGCTCGATCTCCGCTTCTGTTGCTTGCCCTTGTGCTCGGTGTGCTCGCGGTTCTGCTCAGCTTCACGATCCCGCAGCCGATCGGTCCGATGTTCTGGGACCACTATCTCTATCTCGATGCCGCCAATCGTATCCGCGACGGCCAGATCCCGTCGGTCGATTTCTTCACCCCCGTCGGCGCCCTCGGCTACTATCTCTTCGCCGCCCTGCAGGGCATCTTTCCGAACGGCCAGCCGCTGCTCCTGGCGAGCTGGTGCCTGCTTCTCGTCAGTGGGCCGCTGATCGCGCTGGTGGTCACCGATGTCCAGAAGCGTTCGACGGCAGTCGCCTATGCGATCCTGCTGCCGTTCCTGGTGTTTTCGGCGCTGCCGTTCAACACCGGCGACTTCTACCCCTACCCCGGCTCCGACGGTTTCGGCATCTACAACCGCCAGGTCTGCCAGCTTCTCTATGTACTCGCAGCCGCACTTGTCCACGTACGCGATCGTCGGCTGCTCGTCGCGACGGTCGCCGGCGCCATGGCGGCACTGTTCTTCGTCAAGATCACCGGCGCGGTTGCCGGCACGCTCATGTGCCTCATGGCCTTTGCTGCGGGGCGCCTGCCGTTCCGGTCGGCTATCGTGGCGGGGCTCGTTGTCATCGCCATCCTCGCGAGCGTCGAGCTCGCCCTGGGCGGCGTCTCTGCCTATCTTTTCGATATCCTGGCGCTGCTTTCCGTCAATGACGGCAGCTTACTGCCGCGGCTGCTGCAGGCCGCCTCCCTCAATGCCGGTCTGCTGATCCCGGCGGGGTTGCTGTGCCTGGTGCTCCTCGGCACGCAGGTTGCGCCCTTCGCCCAGTCGCTGCGTCAGCTTGGAAAAGGCCCGTCAATGGCGGCGCTCGGCAGAATGTTCGACCAGCCGTTTATCTGGCTGGCGGCCTTCGTTGTTGCTGGCATCCTCTTTGAAAGTCAGAATACCGGCAGCCAGGCGTTCATCTTCCTGCTGCCGCTGCTCCTCAAGCTCGCGATCGATGAGGTTGCAGCCGCCAAAACACGGCCTGTCGCAGTTGCAGTCGCTGTTCTCGCCCTCGCGGCAGCCCTGCCGCCGGCCACAGCCGTCGTGCAAAAAAGCGCCCGCGCATGGATCGGGGCTGTCAACAACGTGCCGTTGGAAAGCCGCAACCTCAAAACCATGGGCGCCGTCAATGTACGGCCCATCCTGGCACTGCGCGCCGAGCGTCTGCGCATCCTCTACGCGACCGAGCGTCCCGCATTCGACGCCTTCGCCAAAACTGGCGAGTTGCCGTCGTTCCTGCTCTACAGCGACTTCGATTTTCAGACGGGATGGCTGATGAATGTCGACGAAGCGGTCGACGCGTTGACGGCCTACGAGGCTTCGAACGGCGTACGCTTCCGGACGATCTTCAACGTCGACTTCACCAATCCCTTTCCGTGGCTGATGGACCGCAGTGCCCCGCTGCATGTCGCGATCGGCGCAGATCCCTTCCGCGCCATTCCGCCGCCGGATGAAAATGTTCGCGCCGCCCTCGAAGCGGTCGACGTCGCGCTGGTGCCGACCTGCCCGGTGACCAACGTCAACCAGACGCTGCTGTCGCTTTATCTGCCGAGCCTTGAAACGGCTCACAGCCGGATCACGCTGACAAGCTGCTACGACGCCTTTATCCGAAACAGCCTGAAGCCCGCTGCCAACACCGGCGGCTGATCGACGCGACGGCTAGGCGCCCGGCCGCAAGCGGCTCTCGCTCAACAGGCCATTTTCCTCAAGGATGGGATAGGCGACGGAAGCGATATGCGCGTTGACGCGCTTCAGATCCCGGAGCATGTCGAGATGCAGCGAGCTCGTCTGCAGGCTCTGGACCAGCCCGTCGCGCAACCGCTCGATATGGCGCTCCGCCGAGCGTTTCTCCATGTGACGGACGTTGACCTTCACCTCGATGAGCTGCTTGGCGAGATCGGCATTGCGGGTGACGAAGATGGTCTGGGCGACTCGCAGATTGTCAATCGTCAGGTTGAAGAGGCTCTTGAGCTCCTGATAGCCCTCCTCCGAGAACTTCAGGCCGTTGCTGACCTTCTTGGTGATCTGCTCGCACAGCCCCTTCTCGATGATGTCGCCCATATGCTCGAGATTGATGGCGTAGTCGATGATGACGATCGAGCGGCGGCCGTCTTCGGCGCTCAGGCCATCGCGGCCCAAGCGCGACAGGAAGATCTTGACCTCCTGCTGCAGCTGATCGACCTGTTTTTCGAACTTGCCAATATCGCGAATATCCGAGAGGTCGTTGTTGTTGAAGGCGTTCGCGGCACGCATCAGCATCGCCTCGACCAGATCGCCGACGCGCAAGACCTCGCGGGTGGCTCCCGAAAGCGCCATGACCGGCGTATTCAGCGTTGTCTCATCGAGATAACGCGGGCCAGTCTCCTCGGCCTCTCCATCCGGAATGAACCGGGCCATCAGCTGCGACAGCAAACCGGCAAAGGGCCAGGCAAGAATGGCGACCGCGAGGTTGAAGGCCAGATGAATGTCGACCGGCAGGTTCTGGCGCGGCAGCGGCAGGCTCTGCAGAAACTCCACGCTCATGCCTGTCAGCGGAAGCGCGATCAGGCAGCCAATGGCGCGAACGACAAGGTTGCCGATGGTGACGCGGCGCGCCGACGGAGCGGAACCGAGCGTTGCCATGACAGGCGGAACGGCGCCACCGAGATTGGCGCCAAGCACGAGTGCCACCGTCAACCCGACGCTGAGGATGCCCGTCGTCGAGAGTGACAGCACCAGCATCACCACAGCCAGACTGGACGACGACGCAAAGGCAAGTCCCGCGGCAATGAGAAGCGCTACGGGCCAGGCGCTGTCGAGCATCGAGAGGAAGGCCCCAAGGGCCGGACTGTCACGCATCGGCTCCGTCGCCGCGCCCAAAAGATGCAGCGACAGGAGCATGAGGCCGATGCCAACGAAGGCAGCACCCAGACCCTGGCGCGCGTTCGACCGGCTGGCGCGGTGCAAGACCACGCCGATGAGAATGACGAGCGGCGACAGCCATTCTATTCCGGTCGCCACGATCCAGGCCGTCATCGCCGTGCCGAGATTGGCGCCAAGCAGCACGATCTGCGCCATGCGCGAGCGGATGAGCCCCTTTTCCACGAAGGATGCGGTCATCAATGCGGTGGCCGTGGAACTTTGCAGCGCAAGCGTCGCGACAAGTCCGGTCACGAAGGAGCGGAGAGAGCCGTCGGTTCCCTGGGCAAGGCCGGCGCGCAGCCGAGCCCCGAAGGCACGGGTCACCCCGTCCTTGACGAGGGACAGGCCGAAGAGAAGCAGTGCCACTGCTCCAAACAGGTTTACCATCACGATTGTCGACTGCATGGAATCTTTCCCGCGGAAGCTCCAAAGAATCGCTCCGCCCCTACAACAGAACCACAGAACCGCGGCATGTTCGAGCCAATGTGACAGATAATTTTCGGTTGCCGGCTAACGAATCCGACATCGAGTTGATCACCCGCGCCGGTCCGATCGACGGACGCCGCCCGCCTCATCCAGGCAGCTCGCGCAGCTTTCGCGGCAGCCATTGAAAACCAGACGGTTGCTCCGGGCGGTCGATCCCGTTGCATGGGCGCAATTTGCGGCAAACAACCCTTCATTTCCTGTTTCGTTTGTTTTAAGGAACGATTTCGTTTGGCCGATGGCCACCGCATTGCAACGAGGTTTCTGCCCCCATGCTCGAATTTCTGAGAAGCGCCGCCCAGACCTGGGTCGTCAAAGGCCTGCTAATCGTTCTCGTTCTGTCGTTCATGGTGTGGGGCGGCTCATCGTTGACGATGACGAACCAGTCGGATGCGGTGGTGGTCGTCGGTGACGTCAAGGTCAAGCCACCGGAATTCCGGCTCGCCTACGAGACCATGCTGGCACAGGCTTCCCGCCAGCTCGGCACGCGGCTGACGCCGCAGCAGGCGCGCGCCTTTGGCATCGAGCAGCGGGTCTACTCGCAGATCGTCGCCGGCGCGGCTCTCGACCAGCTCGCCAACGACATGAATCTCGGCCTGTCGCAGGATCGGCTCGCAAAACTGATCGCCGACGATCCGGCATTCCACAGCGTCAACGGCCAGTTCGACCGACTGACGTTCTCGAGCGTGCTGCGCAATGCGGGCCTGCGCGAACAGGATTACATCAACAGCCAGAGCCAGACGGCGATCCGCTCGCAGATCGTCGACGCGCTGTCTGATGGCTATGTCGCTCCGAAGGTTCTCACCGACGCGATTGGCGCCTACCGGCACGAGAAGCGCACGATCGATTACCTGCTGCTCTCGAACGCCAATATCGATCCGGTCAAGGTGCCGGGCGACGACGTGCTTTCTCCCTGGTACGACAGCCGCAAGGCAAACTACCGTGCGCCGGAATATCGCAAAATCACCTATGTGAAGCTCGAGCCGACTGACGTTGCAGACCCGACCGTTGTCACCGACGACGAGATCCGCGCCGAATACGAACGCCGCAAGGAAAGCTTCCGCAGCGCTGCTGCGCGGACAATCGAACAGCTCTCCTTCACGTCGCGTGAAGCGGCTGACGCTGCGTCGGCAAAGCTTGCTGCCGGCACCAGCTTCGACGATCTCGTAAAGGCCGAAGGCAAGTCTTCTGCCGACGTACTTCTCGGCGAGTTCACGAGGGATCGCGTTCCCGACGCCAAGATCGGCGAAGCAGCATTCGCACTTCAGGCCGACGGCGTGACGCCGGTTGTCGACGGTGCCTTCGGGCCGGTCATCCTGCGCGTGACGAACATCCGCCCGGAAACCGTCCGCAGCCTCGACGAAGTGAAGGAAGAACTGCGCAAGGACATCGCCCTATCCACAGCGGGCGAAGAAGTCATGCGCCTGCACGACAAGATCGAAGACGAGCGCGCTTCCGGCGCGCCGATCAAGGAAGTCGCCGACCAGCTCAAGCTGAAGCTCGTAACCGTCGATGCGGTGGACGCGACCGGCAAGGACAAGAACGGCGATGACGTCGCCGGCCTGCCGGAACAGGCAGCCCTTCTCCAGGAAGTCTTCAAGGCCGACGTCGGTGCTGAAACCCTGCCGGTGAATGTCGGCCGCGAAGGCTATGTCTGGTTCGACCTCGATGAAGTCATCCCGGCGCGCGATCGCACGCTGGACGAAGCCCGCGACGAAATCGGCGCCGACTGGATGGCTGAGCAGCAGCGCGCAGCACTTGCCACGAAGGCCGGCGAACTGAAGCAGCGCGTCGAGCAGGGCGCAAAGCTTGCCGACGTCGCGACCGAACTCGGCCTCGTCGTCGAAACCAAGGCCGGCCTGACACGCGCGACCGCAGATGCCGCCCTTAGCCCGGCAGCCGTCGCTGCCGCCTTCTCCGGCGCGAACGGCCACGTCACCAACGCTCCCGGAATCGGCGGCGAAGGGCAGATCCTCCTGCAGGTCACCTCGGTTGACACCGCCGGCCCGGCAGACGTGCTGCAGGACGACAGCCGCCAGATCGAGGCCCTCGCCCGTGTCAGCGGCGAGGACATCCTGGACCAGATGGTCGCCACGCTGCAGGCCGCCTACGGCGTTTCGATCAACCAGACGCTCGCTGAAACCGCCATTGCGCAACGATAGGCCCAAGGAAACCATCGATGAGTGATCTGAAGCCATTCGTCGCCAAGGTCGCCGCCCGCGAGGCGCTGAACCGCGAAGACGCACGTGCCGCCTTCGAAATCATCATGTCGGGTGCCGCAACGCCGTCGCAGATCGGCGGCTTCCTGATGGCATTGCGGGTGCGCGGCGAAACCGTCGATGAAATCGTCGGCGCGGTGGGCGCGATGCGTGCCCGCATGCTGCCGGTCGATGCGCCAGCGGATGCGGTCGATATCGTTGGAACCGGTGGCGACGGCGCCGGCACCTACAACATCTCGACTCTTGCCTCGCTGATCGTCGCCGGCGCGGGCGTGCCTGTTGCCAAGCACGGCAACCGCGCGCTGAGCTCGAAGTCAGGCACGGCCGACGCGCTCTCCTGCCTCGGCGTCAAGCTCGAAATCGGTCCGGACGCCATATCGAAATGCATCCGCGAGGCCGGTGTCGGCTTCATGTTCGCCCAGCAGCACCATTCCGCCATGCGCCATGTCGGCCCGACGCGGGTGGAGCTCGGAACGCGCACGATCTTCAACCTGCTCGGCCCGCTTTCCAACCCCGCAGGCGTCAAGCGCCAGCTCGTCGGCGTCTACGCGCCGCAATGGGTGCAGCCGCTGGCCGAAGTGCTGCGTGATCTCGGCTCGGACAATGTCTGGGTCGTTCACGGCGATGGCCTCGACGAGATCACGACGACCGGCACGACCGAGGTCGCAGCACTCAAGGACGGCAAGATTTCCACCTTCACCCTGACGCCCGCCAATTTCGGCCTTCAGACGGTGACGATCGATGCGCTCAAGGGCGGCGACGGCGCGTACAATGCGGTCGCGCTCCAGGCAGTGCTCGATGGTGCCGAGAACCCCTACCGGGACATTTCCCTTGCCAATGCGGCCGCATCGCTGATGATAGCCGGACGGGCAAAGGACCTCACCGAAGGCATGGCGCTGGCGCGCCAGTCGCTTTCAAGCGGCAGCGCCAAGACCGCGCTGCAGCGCCTGATCAGCGTATCGAACGCGGCCTGAGGAAGGATCAGCACATGACGGATATCCTGCGCAAGATCGAAGCCTACAAGCGCGACGAGATCGCGGCTGCCAAGTCGAACGTTTCGCTCGACGAACTCAAGGCGCGTATCGCTGATCAGGCCGCCCCGCGCGGCTTTCATGCGGCGCTCGCCGCACGCAAGGCCGCCGGCACGTTCGGACTGATCGCCGAAATCAAGAAGGCAAGCCCGTCGAAGGGACTGATCCGCCCGGATTTCGATCCGCCGGCGCTCGCCAAGGCCTATGAAGCCGGTGGAGCGGCCTGTCTGTCGGTGCTGACGGACGCCCCGAGCTTTCAGGGTGCGCCTGCCTTTCTCGAAGCGGCGCGTGCGGCCTGCGCCCTGCCGGCGCTGCGCAAGGACTTCATGTTCGACACCTACCAGGTGTTCGAGGCGCGCGCCTGGGGCGCCGACTGCATCCTTCTCATCATGGCTTCGCTCAGCGACGACGACGCCCGCCGCCTCGAAGACGCATCCCTCGAGCTTGGCATGGACGTGCTGATCGAGGTGCACGACGCCGAAGAGATGGAACGGGCACTGAAGCTCGCCTCGCCGCTCGTCGGCATCAACAACCGCAACCTCAGGACCTTCGAGGTGGATCTCGCGGTTTCCGAGCAGCTTGCGGGCATGGTGCCTGCCGACCGTCTGCTCGTCGGCGAAAGCGGCATCTTCACCTATGCGGATTGCCAGCGGCTGGAAAAGAGCGGCATCACCACCTTCCTCGTCGGCGAGAGCCTGATGCGCAAGAGCGACGTCGAATCGGCAACGCGCACGCTCCTGACCGGCGCTACGACCACGCTGGCGGCCGAGTGATGAGCAAGCCGACGCTCACGCATATCGGTGGCAGCGGCGAAGCGAACATGGTGGATGTCGGCGACAAGGCCGAGACGATACGCATCGCCGTCGCCGAAGGCCATGTGCGCATGAAGGCCGAAACGCTGACACTCATTCTCGAAGGCGACGCCAAGAAGGGCGATGTCATCGGTACGGCGCGGCTTGCCGGCATCATGGCCGCCAAGCAGACGGCCAACCTCATTCCACTCTGCCACCCGTTGATGCTGACCAAGGTAACCGTCGATATCACGCCGGACCCGGCGCTTCCCGGCCTCCGGGTCGAGGCGCTTGCCAAGCTGACGGGACGCACCGGCGTCGAGATGGAGGCGCTGACGGCCGTGAGCGTCGCCTGCCTTACAATCTACGACATGGCGAAGGCGGCCGATCGCGAGATGGAAATCGGCGGCATCCAGCTGGTCAGCAAGTCCGGCGGGCGATCCGGCGACTATCGACGCGAAGGGAACTGAGGCCATGGCGTTGCTGTCCGTCGAAGACGCGCTCGAGCGGATCCTACACGGCGCCACGCCACCGCAATTGACTGAGCTCGTCGGTCTCCATGACGGGCTCGCCCGTGTGCTGTCTCAGGATATCCCGGCGCGCGTCACCCATCCGGCCTTCGACAATTCGGCGATGGATGGCTACGCCGTGCGCCACCGGGACATTGAGACCGTTGGCGCCGAGCTGACCGTGATCGGCCAATCGGCTGCGGGCCACGGCTTCAAGGGGGAGATGAAAGCGGGCGAAGCCGTGCGCATCTTCACCGGTGCGCCGGTGCCATTGGGCGCCGATACGGTGATCATCCAGGAGGATACCGAGCGGTTGCCGGGCAACCGGATCCGCACCAAATTCGTGCCCGGCAAGGGGCGGCATATTCGAATGGCCGGCCAGGATTTTATCGCCGGCGAAGCGGCACTTTCGGCGGGCGACGTGCTCGACGCCGGACGTTTGACGCTCGCTGCGGGGATGAACCATGCGAGCCTGCCGGTCTTCAAGCGTCCGCGGATCGCAATCCTCGCCACGGGCGACGAGCTGGTGGCTCCGGGCAACAAGCCGGGCGACGATCAGATCATCGCCTCGAACAGCTTCGGCGTCGCGGCGATCGCGCGCGACAACGGCGCCGAGGTCATCGATCTCGGCATCGTCTACGACGATCGGGACGCCATCAGTGCCGAGGTCAGGCGGGCGCAGGACGCCGATGTCGACGTGATCGTCACGCTCGGCGGCGCTTCGGTCGGTGACCATGACCTGGTGCAGTCGACGCTCATTGCCTGCGGCATGACGCTCGACTTCTGGCGCATCGCCATGCGGCCGGGAAAGCCGCTCATGGTGGGCCAGCTCGGAACGGCGACGGTGCTGGGCCTGCCGGGCAATCCGGTCTCCAGCCTCGTCTGCGCCCTGCTCTTCCTCGAGCCGCTGACCCGTAAGCTCGCCCGCTTGCCATTGCGCGACCGCATAACGACCGCGCGGCTTGCAAGCCCGCTTCCGGGCAACGACGTCAGGCAGGACTATGTGCGTGCGCGCCTTACGAGGGACAGCGACGGCACGTTGGTCGCCCATCCCTTCTCGCGGCAGGACTCGTCGATGATGAAGGTTTTCGCGCAATCGGATTGCCTGATCGTGCGCCCGCCGCACGCCTCCGAAGCGCCTGCGGGCACAACCTGCGACATTCTCAGGCTTCGCTGAGCAAACCAAGCGCGAGCCACCTCTGGGAGCGCAAAAACAAAAGACCGGGCAGAACCCGACCTTTTTCCCGTTCGTGGCGGGTCCTCTCGATCATCCGTAGTCGGGCGACCTCAGCGATGATCACGTGGCCTCGTCATAGAGTGCCACCAATTCGGCGCAGTGACACGGACCCTCACGTTTTGTGACGAAGCACTTTGTGACGATGTAAGCGGCCGCATGGGGCAGTCACCGCTCTTGCCGCATCAGGCCGGGGGTGCCCCCGGCCGCGCATGGATCAGTTGCCCGTCTCGTCGGAACGGCTGACCAGGATCTTGTCGATGCGGCGCGCATCCATGTCGACCACTTCGAAGCGGTAGCCATGGGCAATCGCGACATCGCCCTCCTCCGGCGTCTTGCGCAACTGCTGCACCAGGAAGCCGGCGATGGTCTCGAAGTTGCCGTCGGCGTCGATTCCCTCGATGCCGATCGTCAGGTGGATTTCGTCGATCGGCGTGCGGCCGTCGACAAGGTAGCTTCCGTCTTCGCGCTGGCGGATCAACGCATGCTCGATGTCGTCGTAGTTCGACGGCAGCACGCCGACGATCGCCTCGAGAATGTCGGCGATGGTGATAATGCCCTCAGTGCTTCCATATTCGTCGACGATCATCGCCATGTTGATGCTTGACGACTTGAAGGCTTCCAGTGCCTTTAGGCACGACGCCGTCTCCGGCAAGGTGTGGATTTCCTTGATGTATCTACGCACATCGAACGGACCTGAGGTCGGCGCGTTCAGGATTTCCTTGGCGAGAACCGCGCCGAGAACATCGCCGCTCGGGCCATCAACCACCGGATAACGGGAATGGCCGAACTGATCGATCTTACGACCGACCGTTTCCAGGCTGTCGTTGACGTCGATGAAGCTCACCTCGGTCCGGTGGGTCATGATCGACTTCACGTTGCGGTCGCCGAGGCGGATGATTCGCCTGAGCATCTCGTGCTCGGACTTTTCGATGGCGCCGCTTTCGACGCCTTCGGCCATGATCGCGTGGACTTCCTCTTCCGTCACATGATCAGGATCGTCAGGACGGATGCCGAGGAGACGCATGGCAAGCGACGCTGCGGTCTCGAAGAGATAGACGACCGGCGCGGTGATCCGCGACAAGAAGTGCATCGGGCGCGCGACGAACATGGCCAGCGCCTCGGAATTTTTCAGCGCCAGCTGCTTCGGAATGAGCTCGCCGATAACCACGGACAGGAAGGTGATGAGGGTAACGACGAGTACGAGGGCAACCGTGTTGCCGTAAGGATTGATCCAAGCGACCTCATCGAGCAGCGGCGCAAATTTCGCCGCGATTGTCGCGCCACCATACGCGCCGGCTAAGGTGCCGACGAGCGTGATGCCGACCTGTACGGTGGAAAGAAACTTGCCGGGATCTTCAGCGAGCCTCAGCGCCACTTCGGCGCGGGCATTTCCCTGTTTTGCCATCTGGCGAAGCATTGGCTTGCTTGCCGAGACGATTGCCATTTCCGAGAGAGCAAAAAATGCATTGATCAAAAGCAGGACGAAAATGACAAAAAACTCGGACATGGTCTCCAGATCACCGTTGACGAAAGCCGCTCCACAAGGAGCGAGCCCTCACCAAATAAGGCCAGCGCGCGATCCGAGCAAGCACAAGCAATGAAATCGCTGCAATCTTCTGAACATTGGAAGGGCCGAGCGCTGTTTTGTTGAACAATCTCGACCGGTGGCAGCCTCAACTGCGACTTTGCAGCGCGCTGCGAACGCGCTCGCGCCCGATCTTGATCACGTTTTCCATGGCAAGCCGTGCGCCGACCTCGTCACGCCTGCCGATCTCCTCAACGATACGGATGTGGTTGCGGGCAACCTCGTCTATGCCGCCCTTTTCGGCGACCGGAGAGCTCAGCTTGAAGACACCGACCAACGCCGCTTCGATCAGCCCACCGACCGTGCGCATGAATGGGTTGCCGGAGGCCTCGGCGACAGCCAGGTGAAACTTCAGGTCGGCGCTTGCGAGGCTCTCGGCGCTATGGCCCTCCTCGCCCATCGCAACCGCGAGCCGCATCATGCGGCTGATTTCGGCCTCCGACGCGTTTCGCGCCGCAAGTGCTGCCGCATGCGGCTCGAAGGCCAGGCGCACTTCGCTGAGGTGATAGAGGAAGTCCTCGTCGACACCGCATTCGAAGTGCCAGGTCAGGATGTCGTTGTCGAACAGGTTCCAGTCGTTGCGCGGCGTCACGCGGGTGCCGATGCGGGCACGCGGCACGACCAGCCCCTTGGCGGCCAGCGTCTTCATGGCTTCGCGCAGAACAGTTCGGGATACCTTGAAGCGTGCCGCAAGTTCCGGATCACCCGGAAGAATGGAGCCGACCGGAAATTCGCCGGATATGATTGCCTTGCCGAGTTGATCGACAACATGTGCGTGGCTCGTGCGCTTGCGCGAGCCGGACACGACGGTTTCCAGCAAACTCCTGTTCAATCCATCTCCTCCAGGCACTCCCCTGCCTGATTTCATACGGCGCGACGCGCCACAAGGCCTTCGTGCGGAGCACGGGCGGGGCCCCTAAACCTGCGCAAATGAATGTAGTTTGAACAGTCGATTCCGGAAAGCCCCAGGGTGGCCGCAAAACCGTAAACCGCGCACCGCCGAACGATGAAACAACCCTTACGCGTTTTCCAAACGACAAACCCCGCCGAAATGGCGGGGTTTGCATTCTGTTTCGTAGGCTCTTGCTTACTTCGGCAGCTGATCGTCGACGCCTTCGACGTAGAAGTTCATGCCAAGCAGCGTGCCGTCGTCAGACGTCGCCCCTGCAGCAAGCCACTCGCTGCCGTCCTGCTTCTTCAGCGGGCCGGTGAAGGGCTTCAGTTCGCCCGACTTGATCTTGGCTTCGGCGTCCTCAGCGAGCTTCTTCACGTCGTCAGGCATGTTGGTGTAGGGCGCCATCGTCAAGATGCCGTCCTTCAGGCCGTCCCAGCTCGACGTCGTTTCCCACTTGCCATCGAGGAAGGCCTGCGTGCGCTTGATGTAGTAGGCGCCCCAGGTATCGACGATCGCCGTCAGCTGCGTTTCCGGGCCGGCCTTGATCATGTCGGAGGCCTGGCCGAAGGCCTTGATGCCGCGTTCGGCGGCAACCTGCATCGGTGCCGTCGTGTCGGTGTGCTGCGTCAGGATATCGACGCCCTGGTCGACCAATGCCTTGGCAGCATCGGCTTCCTTGCCGGGGTCGAACCAGGTGTTTGCCCATACGACCTTGATCTTGAAGTCCGGGTTGACCGAGCGCGCGCCGATGATGAAGGAGTTGATGCCCATCACAACTTCCGGGATCGGGAAGGAGGCGATGTAGCCGGCGACGCCCTTTTGCGACATCTTGGCGGCGATCACGCCCTGGATGTAGCGGCCTTCATAGAAGCGGCTGTTGTAGGTCGCGACGTTCGGCGCGGTCTTGTAGCCGGTCGCATGCTCGAACTTCACGTCCGGGAACTTCTGCGCGATCTTGATCGTCGCGTCCATGAAGCCGAAGGACGTCGTGAAGATCAGGCCGCAGCCCGAGCGTGCGAGACGCTCGATCGCGCGCTCGGCATCCGGGCCTTCCGGCACGCTTTCGAGATACTGCGTCTCGATCTTGTCGCCGAGCGCCTTTTCCAGCTCCTGGCGGCCGATGTCGTGGGCCTGGGTCCAGCCGCCGTCGGTCTTGGCACCGACGTAGACGAAGCAGACCTTGGCCTTCTCCTGGGCGCTTGCGCCTGTGGCAAAGCCGATCGCTGCCGCGGAGCTTGCGAGAACGAGCAGTAGTTTTTTCATTTTCTTGACCTCTGTCGGTTTGAGAAACGTCAGTATGAAATGCTTGCAATCATCGGTCCGGCACAAACGGTTTGCCGAGCGATGCCGGCGTATTGATCAGGGTCATGCGCCGGTTATGCGAAATGAGAATGAGGACGACGATCGTCGCGACATAGGGGAGCGACGAAAGGAGCTGCGAGGGAATGCCGAGGCCGAAGGCCTGCGCATGCAACTGGCTGATCGACACGGCACCGAAGAGATAGCCACCGGCCACCAGCCGCCAGGGGCGCCAGGACGAAAAGACCACCAGCGCCAGTGCGATCCAGCCGCGACCGGCCGACATGTTCTCCACCCATTGCGGCGTGTAGACGAGCGACAGCTGCGCGCCGGCAAGCCCGGCACAGGCGCCGCCGAACATGACGGCCAGATAGCGGGTGCGAATGACGTTGACGCCAAGCGCGTGCGCGGAGGCGTGGCTATCGCCGACGGCGCGAAGCTTGAGGCCGGCACGGCTCTTGAACAGGAACCAATGCACGCCCGCGACGATCGCGATCGAAAGATAGAAAATGATATCCTGCCGAAAGAGCAGCGGCCCGACATAGGGGATATCCGCGAGAAGCGGTATCGCGATCGGCTGCAGCTTGACGCCCTGCATGCCGAGGAAACTCTCGCCCATCATGCCGGAGACGCCGATGCCGAGCAGAGTCAAAGCCAGGCCCGTCGCCACCTGGTTTGCCACCAGGCTCAGCGTGAGGAAGGCAAAGAGCTGCGAGAACAGTGCGCCGCAGGCGATGCCGGCAAGCATGCCCAGATAGGGCGAACCGGTAATCTGGGTAATCGCGAAGGCGGAGACCGCCCCCATGATCATCATGCCCTCGACGCCGAGGTTCAGCACGCCGGACCGTTCGGTCACCAGTTCGCCGATCGCGGCCAACACCAGGGGCGTTGCGGCAGTGATGACGCTCAGAAGAATCGCTTCGACGATACCCATCAGCGGCTCCCCTCGCTATTGGTCGCGGTCAACCGGTCGAAGACCAGCTTGATGCGATAGTGGATGAGCGTGTCACAGGAGAGCACGAAGAAGAGCAGGAGACCCTGGAAGACGCGCGTCACCTTCTCGGAAACACCGATCGACAGCTGCGCCGCCTCACCGCCGAGATAGGTGAGCGCCAGCACAAGGCCGGCGGCGACGATGCCAAGCGGATTGAGGCGGCCAAGGAACGCAACGATGATGGCGGTGAAGCCGTAGCCGGGCGAGATGACCGGGCGCAGCTGCTGGATCGCGCCACTGACTTCGGAGATGCCGGCCAGACCAGCAAAGGCGCCCGAAAGCAGCATTGAGAACCAGATCATCTTGCGCGAGGAGAAACCGGCAAAGCGCCCTGCCCGCTCCGATTGGCCAAGCACGGAAATCTCGAAGCCCTTCAGCGTGTAACGCATCATGAACCAGACGAGGATCGCCGCAATGATGGCGAAGGCGAAGCCCCAGTGAGTGCGCCCCGAGGCAAGCATTTCCGGCAGGATCGCATCAACGGCGAAGGTGCGCGTCTCCGGAAAGTTCATGCCGCCCGGATTGCGCCAGGGTCCACGCACCAGCCAATCGAGGAAGAGCTGGGCGACATAGACCAGCATCAGGCTCGTCAGGATCTCGTTGGTGTTCATATGCGCCTTGAGGAAGGCGGGGATGGCGGCAAACAGCGCACCACCGAGCATGCCCATCAGCATCATCAGCGGCAGCACCAGCGGCGACTGCCAGTCATAAAACACCACCGGCAGGATCGAGCCGGCAATCGCGCCCATGATGAACTGGCCCTCGGCGCCGATGTTCCAGTTGTTGGAGCGGAAGCAGACCGAAAGCCCGACGGCAATCAGGATCAGGGGCGCTGCCTTGATTGCCAGCTCGTGCAGCGACCAGACCTCGCTCAAGGGCTCGACGAAAAAGCTGTAGAGCGCCATGACCGGATTCTTGCCGAGAAGCGCAAACATGATGCCGCCGAAGACGATCGTCAGCAGGAAGGCGATGAACGGCGACAGGATCGAAAACAGCGTCGAGACCTTGGCGCGCTTTTCCAGTTCAATGCGCATGTGCGGCCTCCGTGCCTTCCGTCTTGCCGTACATGCCGCCCATCAGCAGGCCGATCTTTTCGCGCGAAAGCTCTTTTGCCGGATAGGGATCGGATAGCTTTCCGTCGCTGATGACGGCGATCTCCGTCGCCACTTCGAAGATTTCGTCGAGGTCCTGGCTGATGACGAGCACGGCAGAGCCGGCCTTGGCGAGGTCGACGAGCGCCTGGCGGATGCGGCTCGCAGCACCCGCATCGACGCCCCAGGTGGGCTGATTGACGACGAGCACGCTCGGCTGACGGTCGAGCTCACGCCCGACGATGAACTTCTGCAGGTTGCCGCCGGAAAGCGAGCCGGCCGGCGGATCCTCACCACTCTTGCGCACGTCCATCGCCTCGGAGATGCGCTTCGTGGCGCTCGTCACCGCATCGCGACGGATGATCTTGAGGAAGCCGCCGCCGAGAAACGCCTTGGCGTCCGAGCGGCTGCGGGCAAGCACGAGATTGTCCGAAAGCGGCAACGCCGATACCGCGGCATGGCCGTGGCGCTCCTCGGGAACGAAGCCCGCGCCCATCAGGCGGCGCGCATTGATGTTGCGGTTGCCGACCGGCTTCTGGCGGATCTGCACCGCATTATCGTCGGCAACCGGGTACTCGCCCGAGAGCGCATCGAACAGTTCGCCCTGGCCGTTGCCGGCAACACCGGCAATCGCCAGCACCTCGCCGGCATGCACCTTGAGACAGATGTTCTTCAGCGAAACGGCAAAGGGCGTGCGCGCCGGCACGGTCAAGTGCCGCGCTTCCAGATGCACCTGGCCCTTGGCGCTGGTGCCTTCGGCCGTCACCGCCGCGACGTCACCGCCAACCATCATGCGCGCCAGCGACGACGGGGTTTCCGCCTTCGGGTCGCAGGCGCCCGTTACCTTGCCGTGACGCAACACCGTGGCGCGGTCGCAGATGCGCTGCACCTCTTCCAGTCGGTGGCTGATATAGAGAACCGAGCGCCCCTCCGCCTTCAACTTGTAGAGCGTTTCGAACAGGCGGTCGGCTTCCTGCGGCGTCAACACCGAGGTCGGCTCGTCGAGGATGATGAGGCGCGGGTTCTGCAAGAGCGCGCGCACGATCTCGATGCGCTGGCGCTCGCCGACCGAGAGATCCGCCACATGCGCCTTGGGGTCGAGCGGAAGGCCGTACGCATGCGACAGGCGCGACGCCTCTTCCGCTACCCTCGCCAGCGAGATGTTCGCATCCATGGAAAGCGCGATGTTCTCGGCGACCGTCAGCGCCTCGAACAGCGAAAAATGCTGGAAAACCATGCCGATGCCGAGCCTGCGTGCAGCCGCGGGATTGGCGATGCGCACGCTCTGGCCCTGCCAGAGGATCTCGCCGGCCGTCGGCGCCAATACGCCGAACAGCATCTTCACCAAGGTCGATTTTCCGGCGCCGTTTTCGCCGAGAAGGGCGTGAATTTCGCCCGGTTCAATCTGCAGATTGATCCCATTGCAGGCCGCGAAGCTGCCAAACAATTTCGTCAGGTTGCTCACAGCCAATAGATGACCGTTCGCCGCTACTCCCTCAACAGGCACGCTGCCCTCTTTCCCCTCTGTTGATCCGCGTCCGCCTTAAGGCTTCGATCACGGAATCAGCAGTGTTGTTCCACTTGTTTTTCTTGTCTCGAGATCCGTATGCGCTCGCCCCGCATCGGCAAGCGGATAAGTCTGATTTATATTGATACGCACTTTGTTGCTTTGCACAATATCAAACAGGGAATTTGCACACGCTTCCAGCGCAGGCCGCGTGGCAACGTAACCAAAGAGTGTCGGACGCGTCGCAAAAAGCGACCCCTTCTGCGCCAGGATGCCGATGCTAAAAGCCTCCACCGGTCCGGACGAATTGCCGAAGCTGACCCAGAGGCCGCGCGGCTTGATGCAATCCAGCGACGCCGGATAGGTGTCGCGCCCGACGGAATCGTAGACGACATCAACGCCGCGGCCGTCGGTCAATTCCTTGACCCGCGCGACGAAATTGTCGGTGCGGTAGTTGATCACGTGGTCGTAGCCATGCGCCAGCGCCAGATCGATCTTGTCCTGCGAGCCCGCTGTGCCAATAACGGTCGCGCCAAGCGCCTTCGCCCATTGGCCGGCAATCAGCCCGACGCCGCCGGCTGCGGCATGGAAGAGAATCGTCGTGCCCGGACCGACCTGATAGGTCTGGTTGAGCAAGTATTGTGCCGTCATGCCTTTCAGCATCATCGCAGCCGCAGTCTCGAGGCTGATGCCGTCGGGCACCTTCACCAACTGCGCAGCATCGACGTTGCGCTCGCTCGCATAGGCACCATCGGCCGAGGCATAGGCGACGCGATCACCGACGGAAAACAGGCTGACTCCGTCGCCAACCGCAGTGACGATGCCGGCACCTTCCTTGCCCGGCACGAAGGGCAAAGCCGACTTGTAGAGGCCGGTGCGGAAGTAGACGTCGATGAAATTGAGGCCGACGGCCACCTGCCGGATCTGTACCTCACCCGGCCCCGGCGGCGAGAGTGTCACGCCTTCGAGCTTCAGGACCTCTGGTCCTCCGAGTTCGCGTACCACAATCGCCTGTGCCATTGCCTGCTCCTATTTCCGGCCGAGACTTGGGAAAATCTGCAGCACGAAGCCAATCACGTAGAGATAGATGCCTGTGACGACGAAGCCGGTCACGACCCATGCCGGCGTCGCAAAATGCAGGAGCAGCGCATAGATGCCGAGCGCTGACCACAAGAGGAAGATGCCGAGGTTCAGCGGTCGCAAGCGCTGGACGCGAACCGGATGAAGGAAGTTGATCGGCAGGAAGGTCAAGACCACCGACACGAAAACGACGATCGACGCGGTCAGCTCGCTCGCCTGAATGACGAACAATGTGAAGACGACCATGTTCCAGACGACGGGGAAACCGGAGAAAAAGTATTCGTCCGTCTTCATGCCCATATCGGCATAGTAGATCGCGCTCGAAACCACGATCGCGCCGGCCGCCACGAAGGACCAGGGCTCGCCGATCATGCCGCTCTGGTAGAGCGCAAAGGCAGGCAACAGCACATAGGTCACATAGTCGATGACGTTGTCGAGCGTATCGCCCGACCAGTTGGGCAGCACTTCCTTGACGCGCACCTTGCGGGCGATCGGCCCGTCGATGCCGTCGACGAGCAGCGCCAGCCCCAGCCACCAGAACATGTCGACGAAGCGATGCTCGGCCGCAGCCACGACACCCAGGAAGGCGAGAAACGACCCCGAGGCGGTCAAGATATGCACGGAAAAGGCGCGAATCTCGGCGTAGGGAACTCGTCTATAGTTAAAGAACTTCATCTGCGGATGCCGCCCACCCCTGCTGTTTTCCCCGTGCGGGCCTTGACCCGCCTCGACCGCTGTGCGGCGCGTTGCCCGTAATATGCACCCTTTGCAACGCATCGCCACTAAAATTCAAGTATTACAGCCTCCCCTCGCCCCATTGTCCTGTGGACACCTGCAAATTGCTTCTGCGCTGATTCTACCCATTTATTTCGCATGCGCCGGCGACTAGAGGTATGATCGAGGCTGGGCCAAGACGCCTCATAGCTTGCGCGAAAGGGCTTTTGCATCATGGACCACTTCGACATCGCCATTATCGGTGCGGGCCTTGCCGGATCGCTTGCGGCCATCGCGCTTGCCGATGCGGGCTACCGCGTGGCCTTGATCGGGCCGGAGCCGGCGGTTGCCGACGGACGCACCACCGCGCTGATGGACCAATCGATCGAGTATCTGAAGACGCTCAACCTTTGGGAAAAGGTCGAGCCGCTGACGGCTCCGCTTTCGACCATGCGTATCCTCGACGGCACCAACCGGTTGCTGCGGGCGCCACCGGTCAACTTCCGTGCCTCGGAAGTCGGGCTCGACGCCTTCGGCTACAATATCCCCAATGCGCCCTTCATCGATATTCTCTGCCACCGCGCCGAAGAGAGCCCGACGCTGACACGCATCACCACGTCGGCGATCGGCTTTGAACTTTCGGACGCTGTCGCAACGATCGAGCTTGCAAACGGCAGCCAATGCAGCGCCTATCTCATCGTCGGCGCCGATGGTCGTCGGTCGCCGGTGCGCGAAGCCGCGAAGATCTCCGTCAGCACCTGGTCCTATCCGCAGACGGCGGTCGTCTTGAACTTTGCGCACGAGCTGCCGCACCAGAACATCTCGACCGAATTCCACACCGAAAGCGGTCCCTTCACGCAAGTGCCCCTGCCGGGCAACCGCTCCAGCCTGGTCTGGGTCCGCAAACCCGAGGATGCCGCACAAACGCTGACGCTGGATCTCGCGGCACTCTCGCGCGCCGTCGAAGACCGGATGCAATCAATCCTCGGCAAGGTAACCGTCGAGGGCACGCCGCAATCCTTCCCGCTCTCGGGCATGACCGCCCAGCGCTTCGGCAAGGGCCGCGCCGTGCTTCTTGGCGAAGCAGCGCATGCCTTCCCGCCGATCGGCGCTCAGGGGCTCAACCTTAGCCTTCGCGATGTGATGACGCTCGTCGATATCATCGGTGTATCCAGCGGCGAGCCGCTTGCCGGCGATATCGGTGACCGCTTCGACAGCCGCCGCCGGCCGGACATCATCAGCCGCACCGCAAGTGTGGATCTGCTCAACCGCTCGCTGCTCTCTGGCTTCCTGCCGGTGCAGGCGCTGCGCGCGCTGGGGCTGCACGTGCTTTCCGCGGTTGGGCCGCTCCGCAGCCTGCTGATGCGCGAAGGCGTGCACCCCGGCAGCGCGCTCAACGCCTTCAAGGAAGGCTTAAGGGAAAAGATCGGGCGGAAGAGCGCCTGAACGGATCAGGTAAAGCAGGCCGGTCACCGTTGCGACCGACAGTGTCGTCGTGATGAGGATCGTCGCCGAGGCTCGCTCCTGCCACACACCATATTGATGGCCGATAACGAAGACGTTCGTCGCCGTCGGAAGGGCTGCGAGCAGTACCGCCGTCTGCACCCAGACCGGATCATAATTCCCCGTCAGGCTCATAGCCGTGAACATCACGAGCGGGTGCAACAGCAGCTTCGCCGGGACGATGTAGCCGATCTCGACGGGAATGCGCTTGATTGGGCGCAGCGCCAGCGTCACCCCCATGGCAAAGAGCGCGCAGGGCGCCGCACACTGGGCGAGATAATCGATCAGCCGCTGAACCGGAACTGGCGGCTGCACGGCGAAAAAGGCGGCGACCACACCGGCAAGTGTGGCCAGGATGAACGGGTGCAGAATGATCTTGCGCGCGACGCTGGCTGCAAGCGCCAGCGGCTTTTCCTGCCGGCCGCCTGATATCGCCATCATCGCCGGTGCGACCGCGAAATGCGCGGCGTTTTCGAAGCTGAAGATCAGCGCCACCGGTACGGCAGCGGCATCGCCCAACGCCAGGAGCGCAAGGCCAGGCCCCATGTAGCCGATATTGCCATAAGCAGCGCCAAAACCCTGGATCGTCGCCTCGGCAATGGAGTTTCGCCTGACATAAACCCCGATGAGGAAGATCAGCGAAAAGACGATGTAGGTCGCCCCGACGGTGGTTAGGATGAAGTCGGCACGCGCCAGCTGTTCAATCGGCGTGCGCGAGACGAGCTTGAAGAACAGCGCCGGCAGCGCGAGGTAGATGATGAAGGTGTTCAGCCACCCCATCGCCTCGCCCGGATGGTGGACGAAGCGCGCCGTCAGATAGCCGAGGAAGATCAGGCCGAAGAACGGCAGCACCAGGCCCGCGATTTCCGTCATCTTGTCCCTCGCATCCTTCACCTTCCCGCGCCGACGCCCGCACGCCTAGCGCACGAACCGGCCTGACGATTAGGCCGGTTAAGCCGAAAAGTGATTCTAAAATACGAGGGTATGCCCTAGCCGATTTTCATCAGGATCGGGAAGGTCGTCTGGAACCAGATGGCGACGGAACTGATGAAGCCGAAGAGAAAAGCCAGGCCCGCCAGCACCAGAAGGCCGCCCATCAGCTTTTCGATCAGACCGAGATGGCGACGGAAGCGGAGGAGGAAGCGCATGAAAGAGCCGGAAAACGCAGCCGCGATCCAGAACGGCACGGCAAGGCCCAGTGAATAGATCGCCAGCAGCATTGCGCCGTCGGACACGGTGTCACGTGCGGCAGCAACGCCGAGGATCGTGCCGAGTACCGGGCCGATGCAGGGCGTCCAGCCGAAGGCAAAGGCAAGACCCATAATGTAGGCGCCCGAGAGCGTCGCCGGCTTGCCGCCGCCCTGGAATCGCGCTTCCCGCGCGAGCAGCCCGATCTTGAACACGCCAAGGAAATGCAGGCCCATGATGATGATGATCACGCCGCCGACGCGCGACAGCAGGTCCATATGCTGCCGAAGCAGCATGCCGATCGACGAGGCCCCCGCCCCGAGCGCCACGAAGACGGTGGCAAAACCGAGCGTGAACAACAGGGCTGCCGGCAAGACAGCGCGTCTCGTGCTGCCGATGGTCGCCGCATCACCACTACGGAACTGATCGACCGAGACGCCCGCCATATAGCAGAGATAGGGCGGTACGAGCGGCAGAACGCAGGGAGAAAGGAACGAAAGGGCGCCGGCAAGGACGGCGGTCCAGATGGAAATATCGGCGATCGACAACGGCAAGAACTCCGGCACGCGGCATTTGGGCCATTCCTTAGCCGCAGGATCATGATGATACCAATCACCTTTTGGCGATCATTGCGCCATGCACCGTTTCTTCACAAAACCCGCAATTTTTCGGTTGACCGGGGGGAAACACGCGTGCATATGTCCGGCCACTTCCGCCGGGCTTCACCGCCGCGGCCAGGGAGCGCGTAGCTCAGCCGGTAGAGCAACTGACTTTTAATCAGTAGGTCCAGGGTTCGAATCCCTGCGCGCTCACCACGCAACCCCCATTGAAATCAATTGCTTGCTGGTGTCCTTGGACATCAAAATGCATCGCCATGCGAGCCCATTCTCTACACTTTTTGGAGCGAACCCCGCCGTATCTTCGCCTGTTGCATTCCGTGCTATCGACAATTCGACGCGTTGAGTAGATGCTGAGGCTCACGCTGAGGATGCAAGGCGGTGAACTGCCCAGTTTGGTATCGAGCAAAGGGGTGAAGGCATGAGAAAGCTTGTCATTGCGGTTTTGATGATTGGTACGCTTGCTTCCTGCACGCAGACCGAGAAAGGCACGGCGATCGGCGCCGGCACCGGTGCGATCATTGGTGGCGCGGTCAGCGACAGCTGGGGCGGCGCGGCAATCGGCGCGGTCGCCGGTGGCGTTATCGGCAACCTGATCGGACGCTCCCAGGAGCGCCAGGGCTATTGCATCTATCGCGACCGCTATGGCCGCCGCTACGAAGCCCGCTGCCGGTAACAGCAAGACCATTCGCCAAGGTGACAGGCGCATCCCCGGTCCAAACCTTCGTGGAGGCCGGCGAATGCGCCTGTGTGCCCGGCTGAAGCTGCGAGCAATATCGTCGAGGCCGAACATGGCAGGACGTCCTCAAGCAAGCGTGTTACACTTCAGACATGACTGACGAAGAACAGAACTACGAGTTTTCGGAATTTTCCGGCCAATTCAGTGACGATGGCGTCGTCGTGGAATTGCGGATCTACCGGGAGGCGGGCACGAATCGCGACTGGACCCTCGAGGTCATCGACGAGGAAGGCTTCTCTACGACATGGGAGGAGCCCTTCCCGACCGACAGGGAAGCTTTCGAGGAGTTTATCGCCACGGTCCAGCGCGACGGCATCCAAGCCTTTACCGACGAGCCGCCACAAACGGTTCATTAGGGCATAATGACCCCGCGACTGCGCCCGGCCGGATGCGGCCCGGCGACGCCGGGCGTGCGGAACGACGTCGCACTCCATGCATGATGGGGACGCATCAGCGGGTGCCGTCTGCGCGGTTGCCTCAAAACACGCGAACAATCCGGATCGGCTATGCCGTGAGCAATTCGCGGGCCCCTCACCCCGGCCTTCCCAATAGTCGCGTGCCTGACGGCGCTGCCTATGCTTCCGCTCCTCTGCGGGCCAGTCGCATCTTCAGCGGGCTCATTCCATACTCGCGGCTATAGGCGCGCGAAAATGCAGACAGGCTGTCGAAACCGCATCGAAGGGCAATCTCGCGGATCGGGCTAGCGGAGTCGCGCACCAGCCGATGGGCGAACTGAAGACGCAGGCGTAGGTAATAGGCGCCGGGACTCGTCGATAGTCCGCGCGCAAACAGCAACTCCAGCTTGCGCTGCGAGATCGAAAGCCGCTTCGTCAACGCGGCGATCGTCAAGGGACGCTCCAGCGTGCGTTCCATCAGGCGGATGGCCTCGGCGAGCTTCGGGTCGCGCGTCTCGATCCTCCCGAGCGAAACATAGGGCTGCACGTCGGCTGCACTATGCGTCTGGTCGTAGACGAAGATGCTGGCGACATCGAGCGCCAGTGCAGACCCTAGCCGCTGGGTGATCCAGTGCAGCATCATGTCGAAGGTCGGCGAAGCGCCGCCTGAGGTCCAGAACTTGCCGTCGATGACGAACCGGTCGCCAAGCACCGTCAACTCCGGAAAGGCCTGGCTGAAATCCTCAAGCTCCTCCCAATGCGCTGTCGCCTTGCGGCCATTGAGCAGACCGCTGCGGCCGAGCAGCCAGCAGCCCGATTCGATGCCGGCGACGATATCGAAATGGCGCGAGCACTCCTGCAATGCACCGATGAATTTCTTGCCGGCGTGACGATCAAGGTTGAAGCCGCCGATCACCAGCAGCGCGTCGCCGGCAAGCGGCGGGCGAAGTGTGCCCTCGACCGCAATCGGCACGCCGCAGGTCAGGACCACTGGCTTGCCATCGGCCGAGAGCAGCCGCCAGCGAAACACCTCGCGCCCCGAGATACGGTTTGCGGCGCGCATCGGGTCCAGCACTGAGGCAAGCGACATGATCGACGACTCCGGCAGGATAACGACGGAAACTTCGATCACAGATTGTAGACGTCCATCGGAAGGCATGCGGGAAATGTCAAATTTCAAGCGGGAAATGTCAATTCCAATGCTGCCTTTCGGGCATTATCAGACCGTATCGATCTCCCTACGCGCGGCGCTGCAGCCCCGCGCAGAGACGTTCCCCTTTCCGCCTTTTGCCGGAACGGGCCGGTCGGAAACCATCCGCCGGCCCGTTTTTTTATGTGATCTTGCGGAATCGTAGCGCCACTGCCCCGGCGTCTAGCGCCTCGGCAAGTCGACGAAGGCACGCGTTGCTCGGGAGGAAACGGCGTTACACCTGCAGTTCAGGCTGTGCGCCTGCCGGACTTCGACGCTCGCCGGATCCGCGTTTCAACCGCTTGCGCTAACAAAACATATAAGCCATTAAGCATGTCCGCAACTGAGGGAGACTATGATGCTGGGCGCGATGAAGAACTTCGTAAAAGCGACAAAGCTCATCGGCCGCATTCCAAAGATCGAGCAGAAACTCGACCTGCTTCTTTGGGAGACTCCGGATATCCCGCGCGACTTCTTCCCGAAGTTCGTCGAAAGCGCGAGGCAGATGGGCTGGTTGGAGAGTGCAAAACAGCACAAGCCGATGACCGCCGACGGAGAACCATGCCCCTGGTACACCTACCCGATGCTGCATTTTCTCGGCACCCGGCAACTGGCTGACTTACGCGTTTTCGAGTATGGCAGCGGCAACTCCACACTTTGGTGGAGCCGCAAGGCGAAGTCGGTGGTCAGCGTCGAACATGACCGCGACTGGTTCGAGCTGATCTCCAAGCAATCGCCGGCCAATGTAACTTACAACTATCGCGAATTGGTAGAGGGGGGCGACTACTCCACCGAGGTGACACGCCACCAGGACACCGCGTTCGACGTTGTTGTCATAGACGGCCGCGATCGCGTGAATTGTGCCAAGGCGACGATGAACCTGAAGCAGAGGCCGTCCGCAATCATCTGGGACAACAGCGAACGCGAGAGGTACCAGGAGGGATACGACCTGCTGATCAACAACGGCTATCGCCGCCTCGACTTCGACGGCTTCGGACCGGTGAACGGCCGGCCATGGCGGACGTCCGTGTTCTACATGCCGGACAACTGCCTCAAAATCTAAGCCAGTACGACATCAACTTGGCCAGGCGTTTCGTCTGGAGAAAATTGCAATTGCCGAGGGGACTATGACCAAGGGAAAGCTGTTCAATCGGGTGCTTCGCTCAGCCGCCTCGATGCTAACGCGACAAGGTTTCCATGTTTCCGAGGAGCGTTACTCTGCTGCGTACCTGAAGCGCTACGGGTTCGATATCAATACATTCATCGACGTCGGCGTTTATCAAGGCAGCCCGGTGTTCTACGAACTGTTCAAGGACAAAAAGTTCGTCCTGATCGATCCGCAGCCAGATACGATGGAGAAGGCCGCAGACAGCGTAAAGGGCCTGAATTTTGACTACATTCAATCGGGCGCAGGCTCTGCCAAGGGCGTAGCAACCCTTTCCCTGGAGGGCCCCTCCTCAAGCCTGATGAAACGCAGGGACTGGAAGCGGCAGCCGGAAAAGACGGTCGAGATACAGATTTCACCCCTCGACGAACTTCTGGAAAACAAGGGCTACAAAGGCCCATTCGGATTGAAGGTGGACACCGAAGGCTTTGACCTTGATGTTCTGAAGGGAGCCGAGAAAACGCTTCGGGAGACGCAGTTCGTCTTCACAGAGGCAAGCCTTCGTCGCCGGTTTGAAGGTAGCTATCGGTTTTCGGAACTTGTCGCATACATGGCAGAGCAAGGCTTCGAAGTCGCCGATGTCATCCCCCATCGATCGCACAATCGCCTTGTCGACGTGCTCTTCGTGCGCTCAGACAGTTCATATCTGGAACCGAATGCCGTTCCTGTCCGCATGGTCGGTTCGTCGGGCAAAACAAACAACCAGAGTTAGCCTTCATCCGGAAACATGCCGGCGATGACGGGACTGCCGCTGAACCAGCACAGATCGCAATAGGAACAGGCATCGATGCGCGTAACACTTGCGATATGTTGCTACAACGCCGAAGAGACGATCGACCGGACGCTCTTATCCGCCAGGCAACTGGACTGGGATGACCTGGAGATCCTGGTCTGTGACGACGTCTCCACCGATCGCTCCGCTGCCATCGTGCAGACCGTCAGCCAGCAGGATTCGCGGGTAAGGCTGGTTAGCCATAGTAACAACAAGGGCAACGCTGGCGCGCGCAATACACTCGCACGCGAAGCAACCGGCGAAATCCTGGCGTTCCTCGATTCGGACGACGAAAATGCACCAGAGCGTTTGAAGGTCCAGATCGCAAAGCTGCTTGCGGCGGAAGAACGGCATGCGGCTCCTATCTCGGTCTATTGCAGGAGGCGCGTGATCTCCGACGGCAAGACGAGGAGCCTCAGCGCCATGGGCACCGCGCAGCCAGTGGGTGGCGACGCGGTCGCGCTCCATCTCCTCTGCGACGATCCCCTCCCCGGCGACGGAAGGGTCGGTACCTGCACCATGCTCACCCGCGTGTCGACCTTGCGCAAGTTCGCCTTCGACGAGGATTTCCGCAGGGCCGTCGATCGCGAATGGGCTATTCGCTTTGCCTTGGAAGGCGGACTGATCGTTGGTTGCGAAGAAAGCCTGGTCACGCAACATCTCAGTCTCACGGACGCAAAGCGGGCTCGACAGAACGATGCACGACGTCAAGTGGTGCAGAAATTCCGGTCCTACCTGCAAGGAAAGCGCTCGTATCTCTACGCACTGACGATCCATCGTCCGGGCCGCATGTTCACCAAGGGCCACAGGCTCTTGTTCAAGCCTGTTACCGCGCTTCTTTCCTGCTTCCGGAAACGAGCGTAGCTTTCCTCGAGTGGTGCGGCGCGAATCGCCGGACTTATCCGCCGAGTGGTGGCGTACTAGAGATCTGCCGCTCATGGCGGACGAACAGATCTACCGGGAGACAATGGGCCAGCGACGGCGCCGTTTCGCGGATGGAGAGATCACCTGGCCGACGAATTCTGCTATCGGCAAAGGGAAGCTGTAATCGAGCTTCTTTCAAGCCCCCAAAACAGCTGCTAAGTTCTTGAAATTATTGGCGACCCCTGCAGGATTCGAACCTGCGACAACCTGCTTAGAAGGCAGGTGCTCTATCCAACTGAGCTAAGGGGCCGTCCCGGGCTGTGCCCGTCGAATGCGGCTGAAGGACCTTAGTGGGTCCAGGGCTGCATCCGGTTGAAACGGAAGTTGTCCGGATAGGACACGCTCTTGCGGGTCGCTTCCTTCGGCGCGATGACGCGGTATTCGATGCCGTTTCGCTCGGCGTATGCGATCGCCTGCTCGGCGTTTTCGAAGGTCAGCCGCAGCTGCTGCTTCATGTCGCCGGAGCTTGTGTAGCCCATGATCGGGTCGATGGTGCGCGGCTTTTCCTGATCGAACTCCAGCACCCACAGATTCGTCTTGGCCTTGCCAGACTGCATGGCGGTCTTTGCTGGACGATAGATCTTTGCGGACATGGTTTCGAACGGCTCCATACTTTCGCTGGCAACATTCACGGGCGCCAGCATTCCGTCTTCCCATAACGCAGAATGATTTAAAACGGAATGACTTTTGGCCGGATAAATTTGGCTTTCAGTCGGAGATGAGCGAACTTGTGGGTTTGTCCCAGTCTAAGATGAGGCATTGGGAAATTTTGCTGTTGCAGCCCTGCTGCGAAGCGTGTATCTCCGGCGCCGTTGGCACGGAGTGTAGCGCAGTCTGGTAGCGCATCTGGTTTGGGACCAGAGGGTCGGGAGTTCGAATCTCTCCACTCCGACCATTCATTGAGGCGGAAGCGCCATTCTCTTTTTTTTTCAATCTGTTCGTGATCGCAGATCTGCAGGCTAACATCGCCGTAGATCACCCGATTGCGTTGGCAAACGATCGAATCGTCCCGAGTTGGGACAAGAATGCCTATTTGTCATACGAATTTAGGAATCGCTAAATCCATTGTGGATAGAGCGAACCGGCGCGCTTTCGTGCCCTGCGCGCCCCCAAGCCCGCCCGAGCGATCCAATAACTGCCCAACTCGACCTTGCCACCGTTCTGTTGCTTCACAAGTCGTCTTTCCTGATCGGCGCCTTCTGCTTCCTCTATGCGCGCTGGCAATCGCCGCGGGACGAAGGGCTTGGTATCCTGGCGAGCGGCTTCCTCTTCCTGGCGCTCGCCTCGACGCTCGCGGGCTATGGCGAGCAAAAGCTGTTGCCGCCCACTCTGTGGAGGCTTTCCAGCTTCACGCTCGGGATCGGCGGATATGCCCTGTTCTGGATCGGCGTGCGCCGCCTCAGCGGCGGCCGGCGCCGTCTGGCGGACTGGCTGGCGCTACTTGTGCCGCTTGCCGGCGCGCTCGTCGGTCTCGCCACGGATTTCCATGTCGTCAACGTCGTCAGGGCCAGCGTCTTCAACGCCGCCGCCTTTCTTTTCCTCGCGGCTTCGGCTGTCGCCGTCATCGCCGATCGCTCGAAGGAGCCGCTGCCGGCGCGCGCCATGCTGGCGGCCGCCATGGCCGTCGGGGCCGGCCTTTGCCTCGCGGTGGTCATTGGCCTCCTCAAGCCCGGCCTCGTGCCGATCACCACGACCTACGCCTTCTTTCTCTCGATCATCTGCCACTTCGCCATCGCACTCTTCGCCCTCGTGCTCGTCAAGGAGCGGGCGGAAGCGGAGCTGCGCCGGTCTGCCGATACCGATGCGCTGACCGGCGTCGGCAACCGGCGCTGGTTTCTGGCGCAACTGCCTCAGGCGAGCTGGCAGGGCGATTGCCTCCTCGTCATGGACCTGGACCATTTCAAGCGTATCAACGACCGCTACGGTCATCATACGGGTGATCAGGTGCTCGTCGCCTTCGCCGATCTGGTCAGGAAGAACCTGCGCAGGGGCGACAGCTTCGCGCGTCTCGGAGGCGAGGGATTCGGGCTCTATCTCCCGCGGACAAGCGAGACACAGGCGTTTGCAATCGCCGAAAGGCTACGCCGCGCCGTGGAAGAACTGCGGGTCGTGAGCAACGGGCAAAGCGTAGCAGTCAGCATCAGCATCGGGGTTGCCACCGCCAGCGGCACGGAGCGTTCCTGGGAGGAATTGTTCAATAGGGCAGATGCGGCGCTCTACGCGGCCAAACGAGGCGGGCGTAACCGTGTCGCGTCCGATGCGGAGCTTGCCGATTCGAAGCCGCTTGCGGCGAGCCTTCACCGCGCCGGCTAATCAGGCGATGCTTCGCCGCAAACCACCTTCAAAAAAGAGAAGCGGATCCAAGCATTTCCGATCCGCTTCAGATTGGAGGTGTAAGGCGTATTTTACCGCAATGCGCCGAATTCGCTTGTGGCCAAATTTCGCCTAGCGCGCCATCGCACGCCACCTTGACGCGAGCCTGTGGCATCGTTGCACTTTTCGCCATCCGCGCAAGCGTGTAGGACGTTCAGGCAGCCACTATT
Source organism: Ensifer sp. SL37 (assembly GCF_026672675.1). Classification (NCBI taxonomy): domain Bacteria; kingdom Pseudomonadati; phylum Pseudomonadota; class Alphaproteobacteria; order Hyphomicrobiales; family Rhizobiaceae; genus Ensifer; species Ensifer sp. SL37. Next base: position 3,718,626 of record NZ_JAPPRN010000006.1, read on the forward strand.
GCGCTGGCTCTCCTGGAGTTTCGCTTTGCCTTTGTAAAATCCGGTCTCGCTAGTTTCACCCCGTACGCCCGATAGCACTCCAGCTGTCGGATAGAATTTTCATGCGTTCGTTGAGGTGGCGGTTCGAGACCGGAATGGCATTGCCGATCTCAAGCCCGACGTAACTTCGTCAGGCGGAACCATCACGTCCAACAACTGCCAGGCCGCGTCCCCGGAACGGGTACTCAAACCGTCGTCTCGATGGACTTCCAATTGGAAGAACCAGACGACATGTCTCATACATTGACGGTCCAGTGGACCATCGAACCCCAATCCGCCCCCCGCCCCTGGCTTGTCTGCAGCCGCTGCGGCGGCCACCGCCCCTTCGTATGCAGCGGCAAGACACGGTTGAACGCCAACGGGCGGCGGCTCGACGCCTGGCTGATCTATCGCTGCGCCGTCTGCGAAGACACCTGGAACCGCCCGATCTTCGAGCGGCGGAATGTCGCCAGCGTCGCCCCGGATGCGCTCGCAGCGCTTCAAAGCAACGATCCTGTCTGGGTCCGCCAGGCGGCGTTCGACATCGAAGGTCTTCGCCAATGCACGGACCGGATCGAGGATTTGGCCGATTCTAACGTGGAACGGCACGTATTGGGTGGGAGTGCGGGTTGCGCACGGCTTGAGATTGTCCTTGTCGTGCGCCAGGCAAGCAGCCTGCGCGTCGACCGCCTGCTATCGGCGGAACTCGCGCTTTCACGCGCCAGACTGAGCAAGCTCGAAACCAAAGGGCGACTCACGCTTCTGCCCGAGTCGCGGAAGGCCCTGCAACGCCCGATCAGAGACGGCAGCCGCATCGTCCTCGATCTTACGGCGGAAGATGACCGGGCCGAGATTGCCCGGCGTGCCCGCGGCGGCCCGTAGTTGAAAGGATACCGCGGAGCGTCCGGCAGCATGCCGGCGCGCTCCGCGATGCCAATGGTTGCTGGTCAGAACTTTACGCCGACACCAACGGTGAACTGGTGCTGGTCGAGATCGACATTGACGCCGCCGAAGTCCTTGTCGCCGTAGTCGTTGTAGCGGTACTCGGCGCGGCCGAAGACGCTGTCGGTGAACGAATAGTCGACACCGGCACCGATCGTCCAACCGTTGAAGGTTTCCTTTTCCTTCGATGCGCCGGGCACATCGACGAAGCCGCGGGTCACCGCCCAGCCGCCGGCGCCATAGAGCAGCGCCTTGTCATTCAACAGGTAGCCGACCCGGCCGCGTATTGCGCCGGAAACGTCGGTACCAACTTCGGTCGAGGTTCCGCCGACGTCGAACGTCTTGTCGTTCCAATTGTAGTTGACGTCACCCTCGATGCCGTAAACCCAGTCGCCCTGCTGAAAGTTGAAACCGGCAAAGGCGCCGAGCAATCCGCCATTGAAGTCTTCTGAAGCGCTGCTGCCGGGCGCACTGAAATCGCCATTGAGCCACCCGCCGCCGCCCTGGAGGCCGACATAGCCGCCGGTCCAGACGAATCCTGGAGATGGCTGCGCGACCGGTGCCGGCGGCTGGCTCAGATCGGCTGCCAAGTCCGCTGCCATCGCTGTTTGCGCAACGGCGCAGGCCGCTATGATTGCAACAAGCACACTCCGGATCATCACGGATGCCTCCTGTTGTCGCCAGAAGAATATTAGCAAGTCGTTAACGCGCAGTCTGCCCGAAAGGCTCCATGAGCTCAACCATGAAACCCGTGGGGTTCAGACACATAATTTAGGAAATGATCGGGCAAGGACAAGGCCGACCGCGAACTGGCCCCGACGTCTACGGCTTCGAAGACGGCATGCGGGCACCTTCCAGCCGGTCTCCGGGCCGGATATTCAGCCGCTTGACCGCGCCGGCATTGAGCTCAAGCACGAAAGCCACCGGTTCTCTCGAATCAATGATCGCTTCCGAAAAAGGCACGGCGTCTTCATGGATCGTGCGCACAACGCCCTTGTTGTCGATAAACAGCATATCGAGCGACAAATGGGTGTTCTTCATCCACATCATCACGCGGCGTGTCTCGCCAAAATCGAACAGCATGCCGTGATCCGGCGCCATGGAGGTACGAAACATCAGGCCCTGCTCACGCTGGGCCGGATCGAGGGCCAGTTCGACCGTCAGTTCGTGCACAGCCTTGTCCGCGGTGACCAGGCGCATCTTGTCCGTTGTGAACTGAACGTCGGCGAAAGACGATACCGTCAGGGCAAGCAACAAAAAAAGCGCCAGGAAGGCGCTTTTTCCGACAAGGTTTCGAGCCGCGACCATCAGTGCGCCCGGCTCGTCGGCGACGGTCCATCCGGATGTATCTCAGCGGCCATCAGGCCCTTTTCGCCATCGCCGAACCGGACGAGCACCACCTGGCCTGGCCGCAGTTCCGTCAGGCCGAAACGCCTGAGCGTTTCCATATGGACGAAGATATCTTCGGTTCCCTCGCCGCGGGTCAGGAAGCCGAAGCCCTTGGTGCGGTTAAACCACTTGACGAGAACGCGCTCAAGGCCGCTGGTCGGCGTTACCTGCACGTGGGTTCGGACCGGCGGCAGCTGCGACGGATGCACCGCCGTGGACTGGTCCATCGATAGGATACGGAACGCCTGGTAACCGCGGTCCCGCTTCTGGATGAGAGCAACGACCCGCGCACCCTCAAGAACCGTCTGGTAGCCGTCGCGGCGCAGGCAGGTCACGTGCACCAGCACATCCTGCATGCCGTTGTCGGGAACGATGAAGCCGAAGCCCTTGGCGACGTCGAACCACTTGATCACGCCGGTGATTTCGATGAGGTCGAGAGCGTCGCTGCCAAAGTCGTCACCATGCATGACGTCTTTTGAAGATGTCCTATCCGCCATTCTCTCCCAGCCCCTCGTTTACGCGCGACTACCGATACGGTTAACTGATTCTTATTGACCAGAATAACATCGTCCCGCCGCGGATACGCAAGACCCTCGGCATATTTTGGCCGAGAACTAATATGGGGACGCAGCCTTGCCTCTGGCTTGCTGACGGACCAGTATACGCCATCTTCTGCAAAACAGGGACATTGCAATGCGCTATCTGCACACGATGGTTCGCGTCAAGAATCTGGACGAGGCCTTGAACTTCTACGGCAAGATTTTCGGCCTGACGGAGATCCGCCGCTACGAAAATGAAAAGGGCCGGTTCACGCTGGTGTTTCTGGCCGCTCCCGGCGACATCGATCGCGCCCGCGGCGAACTCTCTCCCTGCCTCGAGCTCACCTACAACTGGGATACGGAAGATTATACGGGCGGGCGCAACTTCGGGCACCTCGCCTACGAAGTCGACGACATCTACGGTTTCTGCCAGCACCTGATGGAGAACGGCGTGACCATCAACCGGCCGCCGCGCGACGGCCACATGGCGTTCGTGCGCTCTCCCGACGGCATTTCGATCGAGATCCTACAGAAAGGCGAAAACCGGCCGCCGCAGGAACCTTGGGCGTCGATGGCCAATACGGGCGCCTGGTAAGCTCCGCACAATTCTCGCGAACGAAGATGGCCCCGTGCTGTCGGTGAAATCCGGCGGGCATGGCCGAGCCGTCGATCAGCAGCAGCTATGAATGATCCAGGGCCCGGTCTATCCGGGCCTTTGCATGTTGGAAACATGCGGGCTCAAGGTTAGCGCCGGTTTACAAATCGCGTATCGTTGAGTACTTTTTCGCGCGAAACGTTGATGCCGGGTCCTATCCGCGATATCTCGTGGCGGCGACCCCCTTTTGTACTTGGCCTGATCTTTTCCCGTGGCGCTCATTCCGATCGCCGCGAGAAGCATGAGTTTGTTTGTTCTGAGCGATGTTTCGGAACTGAGACTTAATGCATGACAAGGCGAGGCTTCGTCGGTCATGCACGGAGAGCGGGGATAGGACGTTGCAACATCCGGACACGAAGGGCGCGGTGCTCGTCACCATTGCGCGGGCGGCAGCCTTATCCGTATCGCTGCTGGCTTTGAGCGGCTGCATGTCGGCGGTCGGGGAAAACGATGCAGCGACCGCGCTGAAGGCCGAGGGGCAGGCAGCCCCTGTGCAAACCGCCGAATCGGAGGCCACAGTCCAGGATGGACAGGTGGTTGCGCTCGGCAGCAATCCGCAGGCGCAACAGGCAGCCGGCAATGCCACAGTTCCCAACGATGGCGGACAGCCGCAATCGCTGACGATGCAGGGCACCGGCCTGCGCGCCGCCTCCTCAAGCATCTATGGCCAGGCACCTGCCGCACAGGCAACGACGACCGTCCAGCCGCAGACGACGGGAACTGTTCCGCTACCCGCCGGCCAGCCCGGCATGAACGCAACCAACAACAGTCTTTTCAGCGGCACCCAGCGACAGCCGCTGCCGGTAATAGCGCCGCAACAGGGGGCCGCCAACACGGCCAACGACGTCGTGACGGACGCCGCTGTCGCCGCCTATGCTCCCTCTCCCGCGCAGGACGCCACCCTTCCTGTTGCCGTTCCGGTGCCGCTGAGCGCCGAGGCTGCCGCCAGCGGCCAGACCTCTTCGACGCCACAGGCGGTGGCCAATGCCGACGCCACACCAGCAGCGACCGAGGTCGCCGCCGCGCAGCAGGCAGCACCAGAAGCCACGCCAGCAGACGATAACAAGGACACGTCCAAAACCTGGACGCTCGCGGCCCTTTTTGCCGGCAAGCGCAAGGAGAAGCCGCAGCAGGCGGCACTTCGCTCGGCTCCGCCGGCGGAAAAGAAGACGATTACCACCAGCAATGCGAGCCAGCCGCAAACGGCCTCCCTCGCCTACACGCTTCCGGGCGTCAAACTGAACTCGCTCTACAACTACGAGCACGAAGAGCACCTCGGCGATGACGACGACGGCGCACCGGTTCAGGTCGCCTCGCTCTCGGGGCTCGCTCGACTGGCGCCGAGCGGGCTCATTCTGCAGACCGAGAAAGTCGATGCCGGCTGTTTCAAGCCCGAGCTCATGCAGATGCTGAAGAAGGTGGAAACGCATTACGGCAAGCAGGTCATGGTGACCTCGGGCCTCAGGCCGATCAAGGTCAACCGCGCCAAGCAATCGCTGCATACACGCTGCGAGGCGGCTGACATTCAGGTTCAGGGCGTCAGCAAGTGGGATCTCGCCGAATTCCTGCGTAGCGTCCCCGGCCGCGGCGGCGTCGGCACCTATTGCCACACGGAGTCGGTCCATATCGATATCGGCGCACAGCGGGACTGGAACTGGCGCTGCCGGCGCGCCAAGGGCTGAAGGCAAGCATTTGTTTCCATGGAGGATTCGACGAGAACCCTCCATTGCTTCCGGCCTGTGGAATTTTTACAGAAATATGAAAATTGCCGCTTGCGGTTCTGAAATCCTCTGGCTATAAGGCGCCCACACAGCGAGTGCGCCCTTCGTCTATCGGTTAGGACACCAGATTTTCATTCTGGGAAGAGGGGTTCGACTCCCCTAGGGCGTGCCACTGTGTTGATCTCCTTCTCCCGAAAAATCGACGTTTTCAGCATCTGAAGCAGCAACTCCGCTGCGTCGTACGCATCTCCGATTCCAGCTCTTTGACCGCCGAATTTTTCTCACCGATTTTAACAGGGAAAGCACAAAAAAACTGAGATTGGCGCTTGCGGTATCCAGAGTCGCTGGCTATAAGGCGCCCACACAGCGAGTGCGCCCTTCGTCTATCGGTTAGGACACCAGATTTTCATTCTGGGAAGAGGGGTTCGACTCCCCTAGGGCGTGCCACTGTGTTGATCTTCTCCCCAAATGAAAATCGATTTTCTGTTGTTGGAACAGCGATTTACCGCGCGTTTCGACACCTAAATTTCCGCCTCGTGCCGCCATGAATCTTTCCTGGTATTTTGAACAGGAAAATCACAACATTCCTGAGATTGGCGCTTGCTCTATTCAGAGTCGCTGGCTATAAGGCGCCCACACAGCGAGTGCGCCCTTCGTCTATCGGTTAGGACACCAGATTTTCATTCTGGGAAGAGGGGTTCGACTCCCCTAGGGCGTGCCACTGTGTTGATCTTCTCCCCGACATTACAAGCTTTATCAACACGGCCAGTTCAGGCACGTGACCGAACGGTCCGGTTTCAAACGCCCTGCCCGGCGTCAGAGAAAGCCTATCGTCGATTTCGCGGAAAAGGCTTAGTATGCGGCATGCGCCGCAATTGTCAGCGCGAAGCGAGCTTAAAGGCGCCCATCGTCTAGCGGTCAGGACGCCGCCCTCTCACGGCGGTAACACGGGTTCGAGTCCCGTTGGGCGTGCCAATGCCGGCTCGGAAAATTCTCCCGATGGCGGCAAACGCGTGGACAGCTACGCTTGCACCTAGTCCCGAGTGTCATTTGACCGGCAACCGCGGATTTGTAGGGTCCTGCAGCGCCCTAACCACCCCGAGTCGGTCACAATTCGGCGACGGCACCAACAATCTTTCGAAACAGGGGAATCTATTTTTGTTTCGCGTCATTGCTGCGGGGCTCGCCGCAATCACAATTTCGTCCTATCCCGGATCGCCTGCGGCCGCTCGTTCCAACGTGATTTCTGGCGAGCAGACGCTGACGCCTGCAGACTTGGTACCGAGTCCGGTGTTCAAGCTGGGGATGCCAATTGAAGAGTTAGAAACGTTGCTCGCGCGGGATTTCAAAGACTGGGAACGCTCCGAAACGACGCGAAGCCTGAACAATCGCAAAGACCCGAAGCTCCCAGCTTATGCCAAAGCACCCTATCTGCAGCGCATACACATTACCCGACTGGACCAGCAGCAGGGTTTCCGTCGTACCTACTCGCTCACACTGAATTCACCACTCAGCGGCAGTCGCCTCTACTCCGTGGTTTACAATGTTGAAGCCTTGCGACCGTTCAATGATCTCGGATCTTTGAGCGCTGTGGCTCAGTACCTAAGTGCCATGTGGGGCAGCGCCCATCGCGGCTCGCACAAGGGAGAGTTCGCACGCCTCAGCTATCTCTTCGATCGACAAGGAGAACTTGTCCGCGACGGCGGTGCAAGTTGCGCCCCCCTTTATCCTGCCCTTGTCAGGCTGGACGAAAAGACGCCCGACGAGGTCGAAAGAGTTATCGCGATGATCGACTCAACGAACTGTGGCGGCAACAAGAGCGTGCATTTTCGCCTGCAAGCCGATGGCGACACCATCGTCGAAACGACGTTCTTCAACACCATCCTCGCTGTGAATCCTCGAGATGTTTTGAAGCGTGTGCGGTACGGTCAGCCATAACACGGCCCAGCGAAATATCTGTCAGCACACTTCGCGACGGGTGCTACAGCGCCTTTGCCGCGTCCGTGACGCGCAGCTGTACCCGTCGCTGGCCCTGCCACAGATCGGCGGACACCGATCCCGCGACGTGGATGGATGTTCCGCGGCTCGACAGCAGGAAGTCGCCGAGCGGTGTCTCGGTCGCCCGGAAAGCAATACCGTCAAGGCGGCTGCCGTCCTGCCCCTCCAGCGTCACCTTGATGTGGTTGGCGCCGACCTGCCTGCTGTCGCGCAGGCGATGCTGCGGGAAGGCGAAGACCGGTTGCGGGTGGGCCGAGCCGTAGGGGCCGGCCTGCTCCAGGAGATCGATGAGTTCCAGGGTCGCGCCAGAGGCTGCAAGCGCGCCGTCGACCTTGAGCGTCTGAATGGCGACGAGTTCGCGCACCGCCGCTTCCGCGCGTCCCTCGAAAAACTGCCTGAGCTTGCCGAGTTTCGCGCGCTCGACGGTGAGACCGGCAGCCATGGCATGGCCACCGCCCTTTACCAGCAGGCCACCATCGACGGCGGCCCGAACCATCTTGCCCATGTCGAAGCCGTTGATCGAGCGGCCGGAGCCGGTGCCGCGGCCGTTCGGGTCGAAGGCGATGGCAAAAGTCGGTCGGCGGAATTTTTCCTTGATGCGGGCGGCGAGCAGTCCGACGATGCCCGGGTGCCAGTTTTCGCGCGCGGTAACGATCACCGAAGCGCCCTCGCCCGTGCCGTATTCGGCCAGAACCTCAGCCTCCGCCTCGGCCAGCATGATGGCTTCCATCGCCTGCCGCTCGCGATTGAGCTCATCGAGCTGCGCGGCGATCTTCTCCGCCTCGGCCGCATCCTCCATCGCCAGCAAGCGGCTGCCGAGCGCAGCATCGCCAATGCGTCCGCCGGCATTGATTCTCGGGCCGACGAGAAAGCCCAGGTGATAGGGCGTGACCGGGCCGCCGATCGCAGCTTTCCGCAGCAGTGCCGAAAGCCCGACATTGCCCATGTGACGCGCCGCGATCAGTCCCTTGACGACATAGGCGCGGTTGAGCCCTTTGAGCGGCACCACGTCACAGACCGTCGCCAGAGCCACCAGATCGAGCTGGGACAGCAGGTCGAACGAAGAAACGCGGCTGTCGCCGGCGTTGCGCAAAACGCGCAAGGTATTGACGAGAACCAGATAAACGACACCGGAAGCACAAAGATGCCCCTGCCCCGAAAGATCGTCCTCCCGATTGGGATTGACGAGCGCATGGCAGGGCGGCAGCGCCGAGCCGACCTGATGGTGGTCGATGACGACGACATCGACGCCGCGTTTATCGGCAACGGCGAGCGCCTCATGGCTGGTCGAGCCGCAGTCGACGGTGACGATGAGATCGGCGCCCTTGTCGATCAGCTGCTCGATTGCCGTCGGGTTCGGGCCATAGCCCTCGAAGATCCGATCGGGAATGTAGATTTCCGCGTCGACGCCGAAATGGCGCAGGAAACGCGCCATCAACGCCGAAGACGCGGCACCGTCGACGTCATAGTCACCGAAGATCACCGTCTTTTCACGGCGCTTGATGGCGGCCGCCAGACGCTCCGCAGCCTTGCGGCAATCGGTAAGCGTGTCCGGGTCCGGCATCAGCGAGCGAAGCGTCGGATCAAGAAAACTTGCGGCATCGTCGAGCACGACGCCTCGGCCGGCAAGGACGCGACCGAGGAGGTCGGAGTAGCCATGGACCTGACTGATGGCGAGCGCCCGGTTCTGGCCCGCCTGGTCGAGACGCGACACCCATCGCTGGCCGCTGACCGACCGCTCGACATTCAGAAAGGCCCGTTGTACCGGATCCACCAATTCTTCCATGCTTGTCCATCCGCTTGGCGCTTCGTTCCTCTTAGCGCATAACCCTGGAAATCGTGACCGTTTTTGGAACGGCATACACAGAGATCCACGTTTCGTAGGGGGTTGGGCCGCCGCAGGCGCCCAATTCCCAAAAAAGAAGCCTCGCCGGCTTGCTTGCGCGGCGAGGCTTCTAATTTGTTGGCCACAAACGGCACTGCGCACCGTCATGCCGAACGGCCCGAGGTCCTTCGCCGTCAGTTTGCCTTCGGGCGTTCGATGCGAATGACCTGCGGCTCGCCGACGAGGTAGCCCTCGCCCTTGATCGCCTTGATCGCATCGCGAACGGAGTGCTCCGATGTCGCGTGCGTGACCAAGATGATCGTCTGCGGCTCGCCCGTGTCCATCAGATGCTTGGAATGCTGCATGATCGATTCCAGCGAAATGCCGTTGTCGGCCATGCGGGTCGCGATGCTGGCGAAGACGCCGGTGCGGTCAACGACCTTCAGGCGGATGAAGTAGCCGCCCTCGTGGCTCTGGATCCGCGCGCGCTTATAGGGCAGCAGCGCATTGGTCGGACGGCCGAAGGCCGGAACGTGCTGGGCGCCCGGGCGGCTCTTGGCAATGTCGGCGATATCGCCGAGCACGGCCGACGCCGTCGCGTTGCCGCCGGCGCCCGGGCCGACCATCAGTAGCTCGCCGAGAATGTCGGATTCGATCGCAACGGCATTGGTCACGCCATCGACCTGGGCGATGACGGAATCGTAAGGCACCATCGTTGGGTGAACGCGCTGCTCGATGCCGCTTTCGGTGCGCTGGGCGACACCGAGGAGCTTGATGCGGTAACCGAGATCGGCGGCTGCATGAATGTCGTCGATCGAGATATTGGTGATGCCTTCGAGGTAGATGTCGTCGGCAGCGATCGCCGTACCGAATGCAAGGCTCGTCAGGATCGACAACTTGTGCGCCGTGTCGTTGCCCTCGATGTCGAAGGCCGGGTCGGCTTCGGCATAGCCGAGGCGCTGCGCCTCCTTGAGGCAGGCTTCGAAGGAAAGCTGTTCCTTCTCCATCTTCGTCAGGATGTAGTTGCAGGTGCCGTTCATGATCCCATAGACGCGCGAGATCGTATTGCCGGTCATGGATTCGCGCAGCGCCTTGATGACGGGGATACCGCCGGCAACAGCCGCTTCGTAGTTGAGCAGCGCGCCCTTCTCCTCGGCGATCTTGGCAAGTTCGATGCCATGGGCAGCCAGCAGCGCCTTGTTGGCGGTCACCACATGAATGCCGCGCTGCAGCGCCGCCTTGACGGCCGAATAGGCCGGATCGCCGGCACCGCCCATCAGTTCGACGAAAACGTCGATATCGGCGTCACGCGCAAGCGAAATGGCATCGTCGAACCAGGCGGTCTTCGAAAGATCGACGCCGCGGTCCCTGTTGCGGTCGCGCGCTGTTACGGCCGTGGTCTCGATTGCCCGTCCGCACGTTGTCGCAAGCATCTCGTGACGATCCTGGAGGATTCGCACGAGCGAGGCACCGACGGTACCCAAGCCCGCAATGCCGATTTTGAGGGCATCTGCCATAGCCATTTCCTAACATGTAGAGGGCGATCCGCGAGAACTGCGGTGCCGGTGTGGAAGGAGGCGCGCGTCAAGCCCGCCTCCCGACTTCTTACCTGTGAGCGTTGAGCGAGATGACGTTGTGCATCGTCTCGTCGGCGGTCGACAGGAATTTCTTGATGTTGCGCGCAGCCTGGCGGATGCGGTGCTCGTTCTCGACGAGAGCGAGGCGCACATAGTCGTCACCCTGCTCGCCGAAGCCGATGCCCGGAGCGACCGCGACATCCGCCTTCTCGACGAGGAGCTTCGAGAATTCGAGAGAGCCCAGATGACGGAACTTCTCCGGGATCTTTGCCCAGGCAAACATCGTCGCTGCCGGCGGCGGCACTTCGAAGCCGGCCTTGCCGAAGCTGTCGACCATGACGTCGCGGCGGCGCTTGTAGATGTTGCGCACTTCGGCGATGTCGCTGCCGTCACCGTTCAGCGCTTGGGTGGCGGCCACCTGGATCGGCGTGAAGGCACCGTAATCGAGGTAGGATTTCACGCGTGTCAGTGCTGCGATCAGCCGCTCGTTGCCGACGGCAAAGCCCATGCGCCAGCCCGGCATCGAGAAGGTCTTCGACATCGAGGTGAACTCGACCGTGCAGTCGATCGCGCCCGGAACTTCCAGCACCGACGGCGGCGGCGCATCGTTGAAGTAGATCTCCGAATAGGCAAGGTCCGAAAGCACGATGATGTCGTGCTTTTTCGCAAACGCGATCACGTCCTTATAGAAGTCGAGCGTCGCAACCTGCGCCGTCGGGTTCGACGGATAGTTGAGGATCAGCGCCAGTGGCTTGGGGATTGAATGGCGAACGGCGCGTTCCAGCGGCCCGAAGAAGGTTTCGTCCGGCTCGACCGAGATCGAGCGGATGACGCCGCCGGCCATCAGGAAGCCGAAGGCGTGGATCGGATAGGTGGGGTTCGGGCACAGAATGACGTCGCCAGGTGCGGTGATCGCCTGCGCCATGTTGGCGAAGCCTTCCTTGGAGCCAAGGGTAGCGACGACCTGGGTATCCGGGTTGAGCTTGACGCCGAAGCGGCGGGCGTAATAGGCGGCCTGGGCACGACGCAGCCCGGGAATGCCCTTCGACGACGAATAACGATGCGTGCGCGGGTCCTGAACGGCCTCGCAGAGCTTGTCGACAATCGACTGTGGTGTGGGTAGATCCGGATTGCCCATGCCGAGGTCGATGATGTCAGCACCGGCCGCTCGCGCGCTTGCTTTCAAACGGTTGACCTGTTCGAAAACATAGGGCGGCAAACGCCGGACTTTGTGAAACTCTTCCATCTCCAAACCTCGTTTGGCGCACGCTCCCGCCAGCGGCTCAAGCCTTTGCGAAACCGTGCGCTGTGGTGAACGGCCGTCCATGCGGCCATTGAACGCTTTGCGTCCAAATCACCGGAAAGGCAAGCGCTAATTCTGGATCTCTTTCAGCGTGTCGGCGCCGTGCTGTTCGGCCAGCGCGCGCATTTCTTTCAGGCGACGCTGATACTCGGCTTCGGAGATCGCGCCGGACTTGCGTGCAGCGCCGAGAGAGCTCAGGCGCGCCTGCATGCTTGCCGCTTCATCGTTGGTCATCTGCGTCGTTGCGGCCGGCTTCTGGCCGTAAACCGACGGATAGTTCTCGAAGTTGGTCCCCTGGCTGTTGCAGCCTGCAAGCGTGCCTAGCAGAACGATCCCGGCAACCCGGGTGATGGAACGCTGTTTTCCGACGGCAAGCATACTGGAGACGACCTCTATTTTGATGGCGCGACGATGCGCTAGCCCTTGTAATCATTTTCGGGCAGAATGTAAAAATACAAAACAAACAAGATGCTGTGGAGGACGCCGGGTGACAGCAGAGAGGAATGCGGAAGGCAAGGACGGCTACGCAGGCTTCGATCCCAAATCCGTCGAACCTTATATCGTCAAGGATCCGGAAAGCCTCGCAGTCAACCTCGCCCGCGCCATGGAACAGCTTGGCAAAGCGGCTTCCGCCTGGCTGGCGCCGCGGGAATCGGGCCAGAAGTCCGATACCTTCGCTGAACCCGTCACCGACATGGTCAAGACGCTGTCCAAGGTCTCGGAGTACTGGCTTTCCGATCCACGCCGCACGCTCGAAGCGCAGACTCACCTGATGGGCAGCTTCTTCGAGATCTGGTCGCGCACGCTGCACCGGATGTCCGGCGAAGAGACGGCGGAGCCGGCCGCCCTCCAGCGCAACGACAAGAGATTTACTGACGAGGACTGGGTAAAGAACCCGTTCTTCGACTTCATTCGCCAGGCCTATTTCGTAACGTCGGACTGGGCCGAGCGCATGGTCGAAGACGCCGAGGGGCTCGACGACCACACGAAACACAAGGCTGCTTTCTACGTTCGCCAGGTTTCGAGCGCGCTGTCTCCGACCAACTTCGTCACCACCAATCCGCAGCTCTACCGCGAGACGGTTGCCTCAAGCGGCGCCAATCTGGTCAAGGGCATGCAGATGTTTGCCGAGGACATCGCCGCCGGCCGCGGCGACCTCAAGCTCCGGCAGACGGACACCAGCAAGTTTGCAATCGGCGAGAATATTGCGATGACGCCGGGCAAGGTCATTGCCCAGAGCGACGTCTGCCAGGTGCTGCAATATGAGGCGACGACGGAAACCGTGCTGAAGCGGCCGTTGCTGATCTGCCCGCCCTGGATCAACAAATTCTACGTGCTCGATCTCAACCCGCAGAAATCCTTCATCAAATGGGCGGTCGATCAGGGACACACGGTCTTCGTCATCTCCTGGGTGAACCCGGACGAACGGCACGCGACCAAGGACTGGGAAGCCTATGCCCGCGAAGGCATCGGCTTTGCGCTCGATATCGTCGAGCAGGCCACCGGTGAGCGGGAAGTCAACGCCATCGGCTATTGCGTCGGCGGCACCCTGCTTGCCGCGACGCTCGCATTGCATGCGGCCGAGGGCGACGATCGCATCCGCTCGGCGACACTGTTCACGACGCAGGTCGATTTCACTCACGCTGGCGACCTCAAGGTCTTCGTCGACGAGGACCAGATAAGCCAGATCGAACAGAACATGAGCGTGACCGGCTATCTCGACGGCTCGAAGATGGCGACCGCCTTCAACATGCTGCGCGCCTCGGAGCTGATCTGGCCCTACTTCGTCAACAACTACCTCAAGGGCCAGGAACCCCTGCCCTTCGACCTGCTCTACTGGAACTCCGATTCGACGCGGATGCCGGCCGCCAACCATTCCTTCTATCTGCGCAACTGCTACCTCGATAACAAGCTTTCGAAGGGCGAGATGGTTCTTGCCGGCAAGCAGGTATCGCTCGGCGACGTGAAGATCCCGATCTACAATCTCGCGACCAAGGAAGACCACATCGCCCCGCCGCGCTCTGTATTTCTCGGCAGCGCTTCGTTCGGCGGCAAGGTCACCTATGTTCTCTCGGGTTCGGGCCACATTGCCGGCGTCGTCAATCCGCCGGACAAGGGCAAGTATCAGTTCTGGACCGGAGGCGCGCCCACGGGTGACTTCGACGATTGGTTCAAGGCCGCCAAGGAAACACCGGGATCCTGGTGGCCGCATTGGCACCAATGGATCGAGAAACTCGACAAGCGACGCGTTGCGCCCCGCAAGCCGGGCGGTCCGCTGAACTCGCTCGAGGAAGCGCCGGGCTCCTACGTACGCGCCCGCGCCTGAATCATTCGCAGGACCTGCCTTGATCTTCGATCCTCCGCTGACGACCGCGACCCTTGTGCAGCGCTACAAGCGCTTTCTCTTCGATGCCCTGTTACCTGATGGCACGGCCATGACCGGATCCTGCCCCAACACGGGATCGATGCGCGGGCTGACGACACCCGGTTCACGCATCTGGATGTCGGAACACGACAGCCCGACGCGGAAGTACCGCCAGATGCTGGAAATCGTTGAAGCCGACGGAACGATGGTCGGCATCAATACCGGCCTGCCCAACCGGCTTGCGGAAGAAGCCATCCGGCTGGGGCTCGTTTCCGACCTGCATACCTATGAGCATAGTGCACGCGAGCAGAAATACGGACGCAACTCGCGCATCGACATTCTCCTCAGCGATCCCGAGCGCGGCCGTGCCTATGTCGAGGTCAAGAACGTGCATTTCAGCCGCTCGCCTGGTCTTTCCGAATTTCCTGACAGTCCGACAACGCGGGGGGCGAAACATCTCGACGAACTCGGTGATATGGTGGAGGCCGGTCACCGCGCGGTGATGATGTATCTCGTGCAGCGCGACGATTGTGACCGGTTGAGGATCTGCCGCGAGTTCGATCCCGCCTACGCGCGCGCATTCGACCGCGCGATGTCACGTGGGGTTGAGGCCTATGCGGTCAAATGTCAGGTTTCGCCAACGCAAATCCGCCCGACCGGATTGATGACAGTGGACGAAGCGGCCCTCGCTGCTCTATGAAATCCGACTGGAACAACTGAAAGCTTTGGAATGGTGACTTACATCGAGGCAGGGTCTGCGCCCTACAAGAACACCGGCGTAATCCGGCTCTATGGACCGGAAGGTTTCGAGGGCATGCGAAAGGCCTGCCAGGTGACTGCGCGTTGTCTGGACGAGCTCGTCTCGCGGGTACAGCCGGGCGTCACCACCGACGAGATCGACCGGTTCGTCTTCGAGTTCGGCATGGACAATGGCGCGCTGCCGGCGACGCTCAACTATCGCGGCTACACGAAATCGTCCTGCACCTCGATCAACCACGTCGTCTGCCACGGCATCCCGAACGACAAGCCGCTGCGCGAGGGCGATATCGTCAACATCGACGTCACCTACGTCGTCGATGGCTGGCATGGCGACTCGAGCCGGATGTATCCGGTCGGCGAGATCAAGCGTGCGGCCGAGCGACTGCTCGACGTCACCCACGAGAGCCTGATGCGCGGCATTGCCGCCGTGCGCCCCGGCGCCCGCACCGGCGCCATCGGTGAAGCGATCCAGGTCTATGCCGAAGCGGAGCGCTGCTCCGTCGTGCGCGATTTCTGCGGCCACGGCGTCGGCAAGCTCTTCCACGACGCGCCGAACATCCTGCACTACGGCCGCGCCAATGAAGGCCCGGAACTGCGCGAGGGCATGATCTTCACCATCGAGCCGATGATCAATCTCGGCCGCCCGCATGTGAAGGTGCTCTCGGACGGCTGGACCGCCGTGACCCGCGACCGGTCGCTGTCGGCGCAATACGAGCACACGGTCGGCGTCACCGCCGATGGCTGCGAGATCTTCACGCTTTCGCCCGCCGGCCTGTTCAAGCCCGGCGTCAGCACGCTCGGCGCCGCATGACGAAACGCTCGATCTCCCCTGACGGCGATTTTGTGCCATCGGCGGACGAGAGGACGTTTTTTCCGCAATTGCAGTTAGATAACTCGCCGGCCGCCAAGAAGGCGCCGGCACCCGAGGCGCACTATCACGGTCATCGCGATCGCCTCAGGGCGCGCTACCGCGAAAGCGGCGATGCCGCACTCGCCGACTACGAAATCCTGGAAATGTTGCTGTTTCGGCTGATCCCACGCAAGGATACCAAGCCGATCGCCAAGGCCCTGCTCGCGCGCTTCGGCACGCTCGCCGGTGTCTTCGGCGCCCCGATCGCGCTGTTGCAGGAGGTGAGCGGTATCGGCGAGGCCGTCGCCCTCGACCTCAAGTTGATCTCCACAATTGGTCACCGCACGCTGAAGAGCGAACTTCGCCAGAAGCAGCTTCTCTCGTCCTGGAGCGCCGTCATCGACTATTGCCACGCGGCGATGGCCTACGAGACGAAGGAACAGTTCCGCATCCTGTTCCTCGACAAGCGCAACACGCTGATTGCCGACGAGGTGCAGCAGAAAGGTACGATCGACCACACGCCGGTCTACCCGCGTGAAGTGGTCAAGCGCGCGCTGGAACTCTCGGCCACCGCGATCATCCTGGTGCACAACCATCCATCCGGCGATCCGACCCCGTCGCGCGCCGATATCGACATGACGAAGCTGATCGTCGAGACGGCCAAGCCTCTCGGCATTGCCGTGCACGATCACATCATCATCGGCAAGGACGGCCACGTGAGCCTGAAAGGGCTGCAGCTGTTCTGAGCGCACTGGCACCCAGCCGTTTCGCGCGGCGGAGGTAGCAGCCCGGTGGTGACGCCGCCCGGCCGCAAACAGTGGCGAAGGCGTTTACCCCAAAAAGCCGGCTTCGACAGACTCCGTCCCCGCCGAGCGTGAAGCCTCGATGACCATATGCACGAACTGCAGTTTCGCCACTGACGGTTTCGACATTACGAAGGGGTAGAAGTCCGGCTGGCCCATGCTGCGCGCCAGTTCGTTAAGCACCATCGTCATTTCGATCCAGGAGTTCAACAGCGACAGAAACCCGTCGGCGCCGGTGTCGTCGGGCGCATACAAGGCGTCGCGCTCGAATGGCTCGACAATCGCTTCAAGATCCTCTGCATCGAGCCCAAAGCCGAGTGCCGTGCCCAGGCTATCGATCATATGCAGGTAATGCGCCCAAGTTTCGGCCCAGTCTTCCCAGGGATGTGTGGAAGCATAGGAACTGATGTACCGATCGGCCCAGTCTGGGGGTGCGCCATTCTCATAGTTCGCCTTCAATGCCGCCGCGTAATCGGCGCGCTCATCGCCGAACAGCGTGCGAAACGGCTCCAGCCAGGGTCCGTTGAAAACGAGCCGGTTCCAGTAGTAGTGACCGACCTCATGTCGAAGATGGCCCAGCAGCGTCCGATAGGGCTCGTAGAATTCGAGCCGCATCTTCTCGCGCTGGACCGAATCCGCCTCCTCGATGTTGACCGTAATCAAACCGTCGGCATGCCCGGTCAGCACGCGCGGCCCGTTCGGTGGCGAACGCAGGAAATCGAACATCAGACCGTGTTTCTCGTCCTCGTCGACCTTGGACTTCACGGGCAAGCCGAGTGCCAGCAACTGCGACACGAGCCGCCGCTTCGCCACCTCAAGCAGACCCCAGTAACGGGCATTGTCCTCGCGATCGAGATTCGGAATTGTGCGGTTCAGCCGGCAGGCGATGCAAAGTTCCCCCGGTTCGCTGGCCATCAGCATCCAGTTGCACTGCGCCGGCGTGTCACGGTTGCCGCAATACTTTAGCAACGGCCGTTCCCCGCCTGCGGCCCAGATACCTGGCTGTGGGCCGGGGTCGAGCGGCAGCAGCGCATCTTCACCTGGCAGATATCCGAGCGGCGCCTGGCAGCTGTTACAAAACATGTTGCCGAAAAACACGTGACTGCCACAGCGACACACAAAGGTGCGCGAGTACCGCTTGGGTACGTCGCGGTGTTTCCAGTTCGTACCGATCAGGTCGCCGAGCGTTTGCAGAAGGGTTGCCACCACATCCTCCGAGTTCGGGAATTGGTAAGGTCTGCCGGTCAGTGCTCCGGCCTAAAGCCATTTCGCGCGGCGGAAGAACCGGTAGAGCGTGCCGCAAAGACCGATGATCACTGCCAGGACGACGAAGTAGCCGTAGCGGAACTTCAGTTCCGGCATGTCGTCGAAGTTCATGCCGTAAATGCCGGCGATCGCCGTTGGCACCGCGAGGATCGCGGCCCAGGACGCGAGCTTGCGCGAGATTTCCGTCTGCTCGGATTGACCGACCATCAGGCTCGCCTCGAAGGTAAAGGCAAGAACCTCACGCAAAGCGTCGATATCCTCCTGAACGCGGCGCACGTGGTCCGTAACGTCGCGGAAGAGCGGCTGCAGTGCTGCATCCATGCCCGGTAGATCGATGTGCTCATGCCGTCGGCAGACGTCGACCAGCGGCACGACCGCGTTTCGCAGGCGCAAGAGATTGCGCCGCAGCAGATAGAGGCGTTCGATGTCGCCCTTGACCAGCCGCTCGCGCAGCAGCCGGTCTTCCAGTTCCTCGACCTCTTCGTGGATCGCCTCGATCACCGGCATGTAGTTGTCGACGATGAAATCGAGGATCGAATAGAGGATGTAGTTTTCGCCGTGGGCCAAGGCTGCAGGAGATGCTTCGCAGCGTTGGCGCACGGCCATGTAGGAGGTCGACGCGCCGTGCCGGACCGAGATGACGTAACCGCGCCCAACGAACAGATGCGTCTCGCCGAAGGCGATCTCGTCGCCAACCATATGCGCGGTGCGGGCGACGACGAAGATCGAGTCGCCATAGATCTCCAGTTTCGGCCGCTGGTGCGCCTTGCAGGCATCCTCGATCGCCAGGTCATGCAGATCGAATTCCTGCTGGATCTGCCGCAACAGTTCCGCATCGGGCTCATGCAGGCCGATCCAGATCACTGTGCCCGGGCGGTCGCGCCACTTGCCTGCGTCTTCGATGCGGATATCGCGGACGCGCACGCCGTTCTCGTAGACCGCGGCCGCTACGACGCCCGGCTGCGGCTGCGAATGCGGCATGACGCCCTCAGCGCCAGACTGTGGCAAAGCCCTGTTCGTCAGCTCCAATCCCATCGTCAGCCTCCCAGGCAAATACGACACCGACGGGCTCCGCATGTCGTAACGAAGCCAAGCATACGCGCACTCCCTTATATATTCTCATCCGACTGTTTCGGCTATGAAAACCACTTCATCAAACCGTGCCATTGACGGTATAGAGGCTTGCGAGCGAGAGTTTTCGCAACGCACAACGATTCCACCTTCTAACGGAAACGCCTATGAACCAGTTCGATCTCATCGTTGTCGGAAGCGGACCTGCCGGCCGCCGCGGCGCCATCCAGGCAGCCAAGCTCGGCAAGAAGGTCCTCGTCATCGAACAGGGAAAACGCGTTGGCGGCGTTTCGGTTCACACCGGTACGATTCCCTCCAAGACGCTGCGCGAAACGGCGCTCAATCTTTCGGGCTGGCGCGAGCGCGGCTTTTACGGGCGCTCCTATCGCGTCAAGCAGGAGATCAGCGCCGATGACCTCCGGCAGCGGCTGATCATCACCCTCAATCATGAAGTCGAGGTTCTCGAACATCAGTTCGCGCGCAACCGCGTGCAGCAGATGCGCGGGAAAGCCAGCTTCGTCAATCCGACCACGCTCGAAGTCGTCAAGGACGACGGCGAGACCATGCTCGTGTCCGGCACCAGCATCATGCTTGCCGTCGGTACCAAGCCCTTCCGCCCGGATTACATGCCGTTCGACGGCAAGACTGTGCTCGACAGCGATGAACTGCTCGATATCGAGACCCTGCCGCGCTCCATGGTGGTGATCGGCGCCGGCGTCGTCGGCATCGAATACGCGACGATCTTCAGCGCGCTCGACACCCAGGTGACGGTTATCGATCCGAAGACGACGATGCTCGATTTCATCGACAAGGAAATCGTCGAAGACTTCATCTACCAGTTGCGTGACCGCAACATGAAGCTGCACCTCGGGCAGAAGGCCGACACGGTGGAGCGGCTCGACGATGGTAAGGTGCTGCTGACGCTCGACAACGGCCGCAAAATCACAACCGACATGGTGCTCTTTGCCGCGGGCCGCATGGGCGCCACCGATACGCTGAACCTGCCCGCAGCCGGGCTCGAAGCCGACAACCGAGGGCGCCTCAAGGTCAATCCCGAGACGTTCCAGACCTCCGTCCCGAACATCTACGCCGCCGGCGACGTCGTCGGCTTCCCGAGCCTCGCCTCAACCTCGATGGAACAGGGGCGCATCGCCGCCCGGGTCGCCATCGGCGCGATCGCGATGGAGCCGCAGAAATACTTCCCCTACGGCATCTACGCCGTGCCTGAGATCTCCACCTGCGGTCTCTCGGAAGAAGAGGTCAAGGAACGCGGCATCCCCTACGAATGCGGCATCGCCCGCTTCCGCGAGACCTCGCGCGGCCACATCATGGGGCTCGATTCCGGCCTGTTGAAAATGATCTTCTCGCTGAAGACCCGCCGCCTGCTCGGCGTGCATATCATCGGCGAAGGCGCGACAGAGCTGGTGCATATCGGCCAGGCCGTGCTGAACCTCAAGGGCACGGTCGAGTACTTCGTCGAAAACACCTTCAACTACCCGACGCTGGCCGAGGCCTACAAGATCGCCGGCCTCGACGCCTGGAACCGTATGGGCGAGATCAAGCAGGAAGCGCCGAAAGCGTAAGCATCCAGCGACAGAGCTGACCGCCGTCAACGCTGACGGCGGCGGCCACGTGCCTAGAGGGCAACGATTTTGGTTCCGCGTTGCCGAACCGATCTCTCCGGGTTTGCCATCCCACAGACCGCATCTGAAGTGCGCAGGAGGCCGGCGAATCGGCTAGCTTCACCTCTCCCGATCAAGAGAGCCGAACACCATGCGCATCCTTTCGCTCAATGCCTGGGGCGGCAAGCTCCATTCGCCCTTGATGAAATATCTCGCCGATGTCGACGCCGATGTCCTGTGCCTGCAGGAGATCGCGCGATCACCGACGACCGAGGCCGAATGGCTGAGCTATCGCGATGCGGATGTGGAACTGCCGCAACGCGCCAACCTCTTCGACGAGATCGCCGCCGTACTACCGGGACATGATGGATTCTTCTGCCCGACCGCGCGAGGGACGCTCTTTGCAGGAGACACGCCCGTGGCATCGGAATTCGGTCTGGCAACATTCGTTCGGCGGGGCTATTCCGTCATCGGCCAGGCCCTCGGTTTTGTGCATGGCAGTTTTTCGCCCGACAGCTGGGGGCCGCATCCGCGTGCGCGCAACGCCCATTGCATTCGCCTGTTCGATCACGACGCCGGCACTCCCATCACCATCGCGCAGATGCACGGCCTGCGGGAGGTCGGTGGTAAGCACGACAGTCCGGCACGCCGCGCGCAGGCGGAGGCGCTGGTAGGTCTCGTCCACCAGGTCTGGCCCGGAGACGAGCGGCTTGTCGTGTGCGGTGATTTCAATGTGCTCCCCGACAGCCAAACGTTTCAGACGCTCGGCCAGTTGGGGCTCGTCGACCTCGTTGTCACCCGCGGCCACATGGACACGCGCACGTCGCACTATCTAAAGAGCGGCCGCTTTGCCGATTACATGCTGGCGAACGGTGCAGTCAGCGTCGCTCGCTTCGATGTCGTCGCAGAGCCCGAAGTCTCCGACCATCGCGCCCTCCTCCTCGACATCGCTTAGCGCGCCGCGGGTTTCACTGAGCCACGAAGTCGGCTCTGGCTGAATCAGCTGACACTTCCGTGTGTCGCTGAAAGCAGGATGCTCTCGGCCAGCGCTGGACGAAGAGCTCGCCTCCCACAACGAAAAAGGCCCTGCCGCAAGCGGCAAGGCCTTTCGATTCCTAAGGCTTCGATCCGATTACTCGGCGCTGTCGTCAGCGGCCTTCTTCTTGGCCGGAGCCTTCTTCTTCGGAGCAGCGGCTTCTTCGCCTTCCGTGGCTTCAGCCTTGGCGGCGGCCTTCTTCTTGGCCGGAGCCTTCTTGGCAGCCTTGCCTTCAGTCTCTTCGTCGTCAGCCGTCAGCTCTTCCTTGGAAACCGTCTTGTCGGTTACCGAGATTTCGCCGAGCAGGTGGTCGACGACCTTTTCTTCGAACAGCGGAGCGCGCAGCGAAGCAGCAGCGCCGGGGGTGTTCTTGAAGTAGTCGAGGATCTGCTTCTCCTGGCCCGGGAACTGGCGGAGCTGTTCGAACAGCGAACGCTGCAGTTCGTCGTCGCTGACCTGAACGCCGGCCTTTTCACCGATTTCCGAGAGAACGAGGCCGAGGCGAACGCGACGCTCAGCGAGCTTGCGGTATTCAGCGCGGGCTTCTTCTTCGGTGGTTTCTTCGTCAGCGAAGGTCTTGCCGGCCTGCTGCAGGTCGGTGTTGATCTGGCGCCAGATGTTTTCGAATTCGGCCTCGACGAGGCGCTCCGGCGTTTCGAACTGGTAGAGTTCGTCGAGCTGGTCGAGGATCTGACGCTTGACCTTCTGACGGGTCAGGTTGCCGTACTGGCTTTCGATCTGGCCGCGGACGATTTCCTTCAGATTGTCAGCCGATTCGAGGCCGAGCTTGGTGGCCAGTTCGTCGTTGATTTCGATGTCCTGGGCGCCAGCCACGTCCTTGACGGTGATGTCGAAGGTGGCTTCCTTGCCAGCAAGGTTTGCAGCCGGGTATTCAGCCGGGAAAGTCACGGTGATGACCTTCTCGTCGCCAGCCTTCAGGCCAACGAGCTGCTCTTCGAAGCCCGGGATGAAACGGTTGGAACCGAGAACCAGCTCAGCGTCTTCGTCCTTGCCGCCGTCGAAGGCGACGCCGTCGACCTTGCCGAGGTAATCGATGGTGACGCGGTCGCCGTTGGCGGCCTTGCCCTTCTTCGATTCGTAGCTGCGGGCGCTTTCGGCGATCTTCAGGATCTGCTCGTTGACTTCGTCTTCAGCGATCTCGACGACTTCGCGGGTCACCTTGATGCCGCTGACGTCCTTGAGTTCGATCGCCGGGATGATTTCGTAGGCAACGGTGAACTCGAGGTCGGCCTGAGCGTTGAGGATCTTGTCGGCTTCGGCCTCGTCCTCGGTCATCGCGATTTCCGGCTGGGTGGCCGACTTTTCGCCACGGCCCGACAGGATCTCGGTCGGCTTGTCGCGAACGATCTCGTTGACCAGGTCAGCCATGATCGACTTGCCGTAGACCTTCTTCAGATGCGCAACCGGCACCTTGCCGGGACGGAAGCCGTTGATCTTCACACGGTCCTTCACTTCGGCCAGACGCTCGTTCATCCGAGCTTCCATGTCCTTGGCCGGGATAACGACCTTGAGTTCGCGCTTCAGCCCTTGAGCGAGCGTTTCGATAACCTGCATGTTCAAACCTTCATTTCACGTTGACTGTGCTCTTCCCCTTCGAAAGGTCTGGCGAGCACGTGAGCCGATCCATTTGCCGGGAGTGGCTTTACGCAGTTCTGCAACCGTTTTGCAAGCAAAATGGCACTCCAGCCCCCCTCATCCTCGCAGAATCCGGACTTTGGGCGCGATCGCTGATCTGGTGCGGGTAGAGAGACTTGAACTCCCACGCCTTACGGCACCAGAACCTAAATCTGGCGTGTCTACCAATTTCACCATACCCGCGTTCAGACAATCGCACCGCCTGACCGTATTCCCGCAAGACCAACCAGCGGAATACCGCGGATAGAATGGGCATGCTGAAAGTTCAGGGCTTTCCCGAGCGCGGCGTCTCTATATCACTCGTTTTCGCGGGATCAAAGGGAAAATGCGGGAATTCCACGACCAAGCCGGTTGGCACGGCGTGCCTCAATAGAGAGGCTCCTCGTAGACCGGGCTGCCATTGACTGCGATCTCGCGGATCTGGGCCTTTCCCTTGGCGTCCACGCGGATATTGACGGAGAGCGCCTCGGCGTTGCGCGCCTCCTCCAGCGTCCGCCCCTCGCCTTCCGGCACATAGAAACGCTCGATCCCGTATTCTACATTGACGGACGAGAGCGCAGACGAGGGATAGTAGGTAAATGGCAGAGAGCGAAGGACGACGCTGTCGCCGGCAGGGCTAAGCGGCGCGAAGGACGCTTCGGTCGCCGCCCAAAAGCCGTCGAGCTGCCTTTCCAGCCGAACGTAGACCTTAGCCTCTTCCGACTGCTTCGGTGTATCGCCCTTGAACAATTCCGGCTGGAGCCTTGAAATGTCGTAGCTCAAGATCACGTAGTCGCCCCGAAGCAGATCGCGGGGATCGACAGGCACGGTCTTCAACAGCACGTCACGGCCGCTTCTGAGGATCGAGGCCCTGCTCTCGATCATATAGCCAAGTGCCGCCGTCTGTACGCCCGCAACCAGCAGGGCCGCTAGCAATGGGTTCAACCAACGGGTCTTTGCGGTGGTCATCGTGGCGCCTCCGTCCCGCGCGCATTTGCCAAGTGCCCCTCGATGCGGATGACGAGCCAGGCGATGCCGGCAACCACCAATCCGGAGATCAGGAAGAAACCGGAGGTGCCGAGCATGGAGCCGAGGGTTTCGAAGGCGAGATAGAGAAGCTCACCGGCAAAGGCGACGTAGCCGAGATAGCGCACGGCGCCGTTCTGCGCCCCGGCAAGCGCGATCCCAAGGAGGGCCACCAGCAGCGTGCCCGCCCCGGTCGCGACCTCCGTTGTCACTCCGACGGCTTCGAATTGAAGAGCGGTAAAACCGAGCAAGGCGAGCGCGAAGGAATAGAAAGCGGGTGCCGAACCGGCATCGACCGCCAGGGCGCGAAGCGGAGAGCCTGGCAGCGTCGCCGCCAGAAAGGCCACGAGGCCGAACGCCGCAAGGCCACCTGCAAAGGCAAGCGACGCGTTGTCGAGGTAAAGCCAGGCCAGCCACGACAGGACCAGCAGATAGGCGAGATGACGGGCCCGGTCGGCGGCCGTGAAGCGCACCAGCAGAACGACGATCACCGCGAGCGCCGGAACGGACCACACGCGCCAGTCCGGCGTGGCGCCGAACCCATTGTCCTGCAGCACCGTTCCGAAATAGAACCAGGCAAGCCCACCCGCAACTGCGGTCATTGCTGCTGAGCGAAATGCCAGGGCAGAGAGGACGGCGCCGGCAAACCACAGCAGCGCGGCATCGGCCGCGTCACCCGACAGGTGATACATCTGCCCGATCAGCGCGATGCCGCCCCCAAAGGCGGCCACCCCCAGAACGAGGGCCGCTGCGGCAAGCGTCGTGCGGCCGGTCTGGGTCAGCCAGGCAGCGGCGAAATGAAAGCCCCAGACCAGAGCGACGATGCCGGCCACCCGCGCAAGGCGTGGCAGCGCCTCCCAGTTGGCGGCGACAAGCAGCAGGATTGAGGCGGACAACAGGAATGCGGCGAGAATGAGCAGGACGCGCCCTGCCCGGAACGTGGACTCGCGACCGTCATATTCGGCCAGCATTGCGCGTGCTGCATTCTCCTGCAGCAGCCCCTTGTCCATCCAGTGCTTGAAGTCTCGTTCGAGACGCGCGCGGTACATCCTGCCCCCAGCCTAGAATCCGATGCTTGAAATGGTCCGGTTCAGCTCCCAACTAATCACGTATCGGCGCGGAAACACAATCGCTCACTCGCGACTGCGCACCAAACCGATGAGGACGAACGAACGGCTTGCGCAATGCGCATATCTTCCATGCAGATATTGCACTGCACAAATCGATTTAAAGGTCCTATATTCGAATCATCAAAGGCGAACGAAGGCATGAAGCCAGACGGTCGCCAGCGGAAATGGCCAGCCGCCTCAGTTTGCTGAGAAAGGCCCGGGTAAAACCGACGGAATTCGGACGAGCGCACTCCTCCTCCCAGCGCTCTTCCGATCAGATTGGCAACACTCCTCCTCCCAGTTGCCAATCACCCCTAATGACGCTCGCTGGACCTCCTCCCCCAGCGGGCGTTATTCTTTTCAGCCCTCCTCTCCACAAAGAAGCCTGCGTCTGCGCACCTGCACAATATTCGTGCATAATTTCGCTGCGCTCGCCCCACGCCATGCACTGGATGCATAGGTGCCATTCTGGAACAGCGCTACCCTTCCACCCGCCTGCGTACTATCTTCAACTTATCGATCGGGGCGGCGCACTCCTCCTCCCAGCGCCCCTCGATTTGGATCGGCGACACTCCTCCTCCCGGTTGCCGATCAGAACAAAGCGACGCTCGCTGGATCTCCTCCCCCAGCGGGCGTTGTTTGTTTTTGGCCCCTCACATTTCGGGCAGCTTTCCAGCCACGACAACTCGATTGCGCCGCGCGTGTTAGGCGCCAGCCGCGAACACGCCATCGCGTAGAGGCTTGCACCGCCTGCATGGGTGCGATGCAGCATTGTCTCTGTAACTTCTGCTCAAAAAGATTATATTTCAGAGCATCAGATGACGGCCAGCAAGAGAGATGAGCGCTGGCACACGACCCTAGAAAGGATAGGATCATGAACCTCGCACGTTCTTTCAACAATTGGCGCAAGTATCGTCAGACCTGCAACGAACTCGGCCGTATGACCGACCGCGAACTGTCTGACCTCGGCATCGGCCGTGGCGACATCCCGTACGTTGCTCGCCAGGCGATCAAGTAATTCAGGCTGCGCGTCAAGCGCAACCGACCTCCAAGTAAGACGCCCTCCGGTTCATTCCGGGGGGCGTTTTCTTTTGTCGCAGCGAGTACGATCCAGGTGACGCCTTCGCACTTGCGAGAGGCACCGGATGCTTCGCCATCTGCGACTGCCCATGCGGCCGAACCGCGTCCATCGACAGACGCTGCGTCCTTGCTCAGCATCGGCTCGTAAGTCCCTTTGAAAACAATCGCTTATCAACGGGCAATTAAGATTTTAATCAATCATTAATCGATGCCGCCTTTTGAAGCGGTGCCCATCTATGCGGCGATGCACTGCACAAATGCATAGCAGCTGCATTTTCTTTGCACTCCACCTTCTAATTAGACAAGCGTATAAGAACCTCAACGACGCAGACAGATGGCTGTCGCGACAACCTGATTTTGAGGAAATGACCATGAACCCGATTCGTATCGCAAAAAGCTGGATCAACTACCGCCGCACCGTCAGCGAGCTCGGCAACCTGTCGAACCACGCTCTCAATGACATTGGCATCACCCGTTACGACATCCGCAACATTGCGGCCCGTTCCTTCCGTTAATCGGAACGAACGACCAGGACTTCCAAGACGGCGCCTTCAGGGCGCCGTTTTCGTTTATAGGCGTTGGAACGAAAGGCCGAGCCGTGATAGGAAGCCGGCCATGAGCAAAGACACTTCTTCCCACTCCCCCATCCACGTCATCGGCGGCGGCCTTGCCGGATCGGAAGCCGCCTGGCAGATCGCCGAAGCCGGCGTACCGGTCATCCTGCATGAGATGCGCGGCGTGCGCGGCACTGACGCGCACAAGACCGACGGCCTTGCCGAACTCGTCTGTTCCAATTCCTTCCGCTCGGATGACGCGACCAGCAACGCGGTTGGCGTGCTGCATGCGGAAATGCGCCTTGCCGGCTCGCTGATCATGAAATCCGCCGACGCCAACCAGGTGCCTGCGGGCGGTGCGCTTGCGGTCGACCGTGACGGCTTCTCCGACGCGGTCAGCGCGGCGATCGCCGCTCATCCGCTGATCACAGTGGTGCGCGAAGAAGTCACCGGTCTGCCGCCGAAAGATTGGGATCTCGCCGTCATCGCGACCGGCCCGCTGACCGCACCCGGTCTTGCCGAAGCGATCCGCGCGGAAACGGGCGCCGATGCGCTCGCCTTCTTCGACGCCATCGCGCCGATCGTCTATACCGAGACGATCGACATGGACATCTGCTGGTTTCAGTCGCGCTACGACAAGGTCGGCCCCGGCGGAACCGGCAAGGACTATATCAACTGCCCGATGACCGAGGAGCAGTACAATGCCTTCGTCGATGCGTTGATCGCCGGCGACAAGACCGGCTTCAAGGAATGGGAAGGCACGCCCTATTTCGACGGCTGCCTGCCGATCGAGGTGATGGCGGAACGCGGCCGCGAGACGCTGCGCCACGGGCCTATGAAGCCGATGGGCCTCACCAATGCCCATAACCCCACCGTCAAGCCCTATGCCGTCGTACAGCTGCGCCAGGACAATGCGCTCGGCACGCTCTACAACATGGTCGGATTCCAGACGAAGCTGAAGTATGGCGCTCAGGCCGAAGTCTTCCGCATGATTCCCGGCCTCGAGAATGCCGAATTCGCCCGTCTCGGCGGCCTGCACCGCAACACCTACATCAACTCGCCGACACTGCTCGACGGAACGCTGACGCTGAAGTCGCGGCCGGGCCTGCGCTTTGCCGGACAGATCACCGGCTGCGAAGGCTATGTCGAAAGCGCCAGCATCGGCCTGCTCGCCGGCCGCTTCGCCGCCGCCGAACGCAAAGGCGAGACTTTGGCGACCCCGCCGGCGACCACCGCCTTTGGCGCATTGCTCAACCACATCACCGGCGGCCACATCGTTTCCGAAGATGAACCGGGCAAGCGCTCGTTCCAGCCGATGAACGTCAATTTCGGCCTGTTCCCGCCACTCGATCCGGGCGCGATCACCAAGCCGGAAGGCGTCAAGCGCTTCCGTGGCAAGGAAAAGGCAGTCGCCAAGAAGCAGGCGACGGCGTCGCGCGCGCTCGCCGATTGCGCCGCCTGGCTCGGCAAGTCCGCCTGACAGGCGGACACGCATTCGTTCCACGACAAAAGGCCCGCCTGCAGCGATGCGAGCGGGCCTTTTCTTATATGGAAGAACGCGGTGAGAGCTACTCGGTCGCCTGTGCCGTATGCGGCGACTCGGCGGCGGGCTGCTCGAACTCCGATTTCGGACTGAAGCTGCCGAGCAGCCAGAGCGAAACCTCGGCCGCCTCGCCGGCGCTCTGAAACTCGAAGTCGTTGTCGAGATAAGCAAAATCGGGGAAATGCACGATGAGGCCTCGGCCGGTCTCGGAGCTATTGACCCGAACCTTTCCGGGCTGGATCACGTGGCAGACATAGTGGGTGCCGTGCGACTGGATGAAGCCCGCCTTGCCGTCATGCAGCCGCAGGAAGATCGCCGTGCGGTCCGCCGTCGAGTGCAGCGCCCGGATCGCCTCGTCCGGAAAGGCACGGCCGAACTCCACCATCGCAGAGCCGGCATCGGGATTGTCCCAGTCCCGCTCGGCGCGGGCGTTCATCCACATGTAGAATGCGCCGACCAAGACGATGACGGCGATGAGCAATAACCAAAGCATCCGCGGGCGCTCCCCTTCGCTCGGCATGACGCCGATAAAGCGCTTCTATACGCTGCGAGGCTTGCGCCAATTTGTCGTCACGGCGTGTGCGTCTGCGCCAAAGCCCCGAGCAGACCGATCAGGCCGAACCCCTGACGTATCAGAAGCGGCGGCGCCGTGCAGCACGCCACATCCACCATTGCCGTTGCCATTGGGCCGGGCGGATGGGTTTCTGCAGAAGCCCGGCGCCCGCAGCCTCCGCGCGGTTAAGGATAGGCTCGACAAGCGCAAGCGGTATGAAGGCGGGGAAATTCGACGGCGCGATCGCCGCCAGCTGCGCACGCGCACTGGCGAGATGATCTCGCCCGAAGCCCGCGAAGGCCCGGATCGCCTGGCTGATCGCGGCGCTGTCTTCGCCGGCGATCAGCGTTTCGCGATCGAGACCGGTGGCGCGCAGCAATTCGGCCGGCAGGTAGACCTGGCCACGGCGCAAATGCAGCGGCAACAGCATGAGGAGGCCTGCGACCGTCTGCGCGACTCCGCCGTGACCGGCGACTTCGGCCGATTTCGCGGCATTCTCTGGATCAAGGACCAGGGATGAGAGCTGGATCAGCGCCGAGGCGGTCTCGCCGGCATAGCCCTCAAGCGCCGAACGGTCTTCCATCGGATCGTCGTAGAGATCGAAGATCCGGGCATCGATCATGTTCTCGAACACGGAGACCGGCAGCCGATGCGTGCGAATGCAGCCAAGGAGCGCTTCAGCAAGCGGATGCCCTTCTCCGGTCGATGCGTCGTTGCCGATGAGGTCCCGCCACCATTGCATGCGGATCTCACCGGGGATCGGCTCGTGCACGAGATCGCGGATGCGGGCGATCTCCGCACTGAAGGCATAGAGTGCGGCAAGCGCGGGCTGCTTGTCGGCAGGCGCAAGCAGGCAGGCGAGATAGCGGTCGCGGTCCGTGTCCCGCAGGTCAGCCAGAATCTGGGCAGAATTGTCGTGCACGTCGTCTTCCCCAGGCCCGATCAGACCGCGATCAGTGCGACGGCGACTGCGCGCGATTCGGCCAGCATCACATTGTAGGTGCGGACAGCGGCCCCGGTGCTCATGGGATCCGACGATATGTTGGCGGCGCGTAAAGCTGTCTTCACATCGGCCGGCAGCGGGCGAATGTCCTTGCCGGTGCCGACCAGCAGCACCTCAATGTCCTTCGCCTCATCAACGACCTTGTAGAACTTCTCGACCGTCAGCGCATCGCCCTCCGCGACGTCCCATGCATAGACGCCCGAGGGCAGCATCAGGATCGAGCCACGATGCGACATGTCTGCGAAGCGAAAGCCACCATTGCCGTAGGCATCGATGGGCGCCCGTCCCGGAAAATGGGCTTCGCGAATTTCAATTCCCTTAGGCATTTCAAACAGCACCCTTTGCCGCGCCCGCCGCACCCGTATCCGCGCCGGAGGCGTTCTCGTCCCCCGGAATGTGGTCGGTGCGCTTTCTGAAGAGGATGAGGATCGGCCCGGCGATGTAAATGGACGAGATCGTTCCGACGATAACGCCAAACAGCATTGTAACACTGAAGGCGCGGATAAGGCCGCCACCGAAGAGATAAAGCGCTGTCAGTGCCAGAACGGTCGTCAGCGCTGTCAGGATGGTGCGCGACAGCGTCTGGTTGATCGACGTATCGATCAGCACCGACAACGGCATGCGCTTGTAGCGAGCAAGGTTTTCGCGGATGCGATCGTAGATGACGACCGTGTCGTTCAGCGAGTAGCCGACGATCGTCAGAACCGCGGCAATGCTGCCGAGATTGAACTCGATGCCGGTCAGCACGAGGAAACCGATCGTCAGCAGGACGTCGTGCGTCGTGGCAATGATCGCGCCGACGGCGAAGCGCCACTCGAAGCGCAGCCACACATAGAGCAGGATAGCAAGGAACGAAACAGCAAGCCCGATAGTGCCGGCGCGTGTCAGTTCGCCGGATACGACGGGGCCGACCACCTCGACGCGGCGGAAATCATACTCGTCCGAAAGTTCCGACCGGATGACGCCGGCGGCCGTCTGTTCGGCGTTGTCTCCCGCCTCCTGCGACGGTACCCGCACCAGAACGTCCTCGCCCGAGCCGAGCTGCTGCACCTGGACCTCGCCGAAATTCAGCTCGTCGAGGCGCGCGCGAAGATCGGCGACATCGACCGGTCCGCCTTTGGAATGCAGCTCGATGATCGAGCCGCCCTTGAAGTCGACGCCGAGATTGAGCCCGATGCCGGCAAGCAGCAGGACGGAGGCGAGCGACAGCGCCGCCATCAGGATGAAGACCGGGTTGCGGATCCGCATGAAGCGGATATCCAGGTCGCTGGAGCGGCCGGTCCGAATACCCTTCGGCAAGCGTTCCGACTTCCATTGGCGCAGCCAGCGCTTCACGATCAGGCGGGTGACCGTGTAAGCGGTGAAGAGCGTCGTCACGCTACCGATCGCAAGTGTAACGGCAAAGCCGCGCACCGATCCGGAGCCAAGATAAAAGAGGATGGCGCTCGCAATCAGCATCGTCAGGTTGGCATCGAAGATGCTGCTGAAGACACGCGAAAAGGCGTTGTTGATGGTGCGCCGCAGGGGCTCGGCGCCGCGAACCTCTTCACGCAGGCGCTCGTAGATCAGCACGTTCGAATCGACGGCCACGCCGATCGTCAGAATGATGCCGGCAATGCCCGGAAGGGTCAGCGTCGCGCCCGAAAGGGAAAGCGCCGCGATAATCAGGACAATGTTCAGGGCGAGCGCTATGACCGCAAAGACGCCGAAGACGCCGTAGAAAAAGATCATCGATGCGGCGACTGCGACAGCCGCAACCAGACCCGCCTTCAGGCCGTCTGCGATCGCGTCGCCACCGACGCCGGGGCCGACCGTTCGCTCTTCGACGAAGGTCAGGGGCGTCGCGAGCGGCCCTGTGCGCACGAGAGCGGCAAGGTCGGTCGCACCTTCGGTCGGCAGGTCTGCGGAGATGCGCAAGGTGTCGCCGTTGACAGCCTCCGACAGCTTGAGCGTCGCGATGACCTGTCCATCGAGAACGATCGCTGCATCCTTTGGCGGCTGCTGCGCCGCAAGGGCGGCAACACGCTGCTGCGAAGCGGTATCGATCTTGATGGCGACCGACGCGCTTTCGCCGGAAGCATCAGGTTCCGGCTGGGCTGCAACAAAATTCGCCGCTGCAAGCAGCGGTGCCTTTTCGACGAGATAGGGCACTGGCGGGTCGTCGAAGGAATAGAGGACTTCCGTGCCGGACGGAGGCTGGCCCTCCACGGCGCGTTGCACGGGCACGGAGGTATCCAGCATCCGCAGGGCCAGGTTGGCCCTTTGGCTGAGCAGATCCTTCAACCGCTGCGGATCGCCGAGGCCAGGCACCTGCACGATCAGCCGGTCATCGCCACGGCGCTGGATCAGCGGCTCGATGGCGCCAACTTCGGCGACGCGGCGGCGCACGACGTCGATGGACTGCGCCACGGCCAGCGAGAGCCGGTAGTCGATGCCTTCGTCCGTGAGGCGCAGGCGAACCAGTTCATCCGGTTCTGCACTGTCGAACACGACCTCGGAAATCGGCTCGGAGCCGAACCCCCCGATATCGACGGGCGCCGTCAGCGGCCTCAGCCGCTCGCGAGCGGCCGAGAGTTGCGACCGGTCGCGAACGCGGAAGGCGATCGACTGGCCTTCGCCGGAAAGGCCGATATAGGCGATGTCGGCATCGCGCAGCGATTTGCCGACCTCGTTGGCGATCGTCTCGAGCCGTTCAGCGACGATGTCGCTGCGCGCCGCCCGCAGCATGAAATGGGAGCCACCCTGGAGATCGAGCCCAAGCGCCACCTGGCGATGGGGCAGCCAAGACGGAAGTTCGGCTGCCTCTTCCCGGCTTAGAACATTCGGCAGCGCAAAGGCGATGCCGGCAAGCGCCACCAACCAGACGAGGATACGTTTCAACGGCGGTAATCTGCGCATGCCTCAAACGCTCCAGTTGCTCGGCTGGTGGTGGCTGTTCCTGCCTTATTCCTTGACAGGCTCGCCCTTGACGCGAACTTCCGACACGCCGCTGCGGACGACGCGGATCTTCACGCCATCGGCGATTTCGACTTCGAGTTCGCTGTCGTCAACGACCTTGGTGACCTTGCCGACGATGCCGCCACCGGTCACGACCTGGTCACCGCGACGGATGTTCTTCAGGAGCTCCTCGCGGCGCTTCATCTGAGCGCGCTGCGGACGGATGATCAGGAAATACATAACGACGAAAATCAGCAGGAACGGCAGGATGGACATGAGAATGTCCGCGCCGCCGGCGGAAGGGGCGCCGGCAGTCTGCGCAAAAGCTTCGGTAATGAACATCGATCACTCCTTGAGTTCAAATATCGGCGGTTCCTCCGCGCCAAATCGGCCGGAATATAGGGACGCCCCGCCGCTCTGCAAAGCCGCGGGCACCCGTACCCGTTCCTGTGCCTCTGACACAATTTACACAAGAGGAGAACCCCTCGCGCGGGCCTCGGTGACCTTTTCCAGCGTAAACCTGCGTGCTACCGGGTTTCTGGTGGGACCTGGCCGCGACGCGGTTACGGTAAACACCAGGGCCACGCCGCCTCGAATCATGACGGCACGGCCAAACACCTGATTCAGCGAGTGGAGAGAGACATATGCCGGAAGCCAAGATCGACGTTCTCATCAGGGAAATGCAGAAGCTTTCCGCGGCGATCGAGCGCATGGCCGGACCCGCCGCTGCAGCCAACGACTGGACCGCTGCCGAGTGCTTCGTCTGGGCCCCGGCGACACACCATCTGCAGCCGGTCGCCAAGCCGAACCGCATCGAACTGTCCCTGATCACCGGGGTCGACCATGTCCGTGACATTCTGCTCGACAACACGCTGCGTTTTGCCGAGGGCTACACGGCCAATAACGTGCTTCTCTGGGGCGCACGCGGCATGGGCAAATCATCGCTGGTAAAATCGGTTCATGCGCAGGTTGCGCGCGACACCGGCGTTGCGGTCAAGCTGGTCGAGGTACATCGCGAAGATATTGCCACGCTTCCGGCGCTGATGGACATTCTGAAGTCGGCACCGGTCCCGGTTATCGTCTTCTGCGATGACCTGTCCTTCGATCACGACGATACGTCCTACAAGTCGCTGAAGGCCGTACTCGACGGCGGCGTCGAGGGACGTCCTTCCAACGTGCTCCTTTACGCCACCTCGAACCGGCGCCACCTGCTGCCGCGGCATATGATGGAGAACGAGCAGTCGACCGCGATCAACCCGTCGGAAGCGGTCGAGGAGAAGGTTTCGCTGTCCGACCGTTTCGGCCTGTGGCTCGGCTTCCACAAGTGCAGCCAGGACGACTATCTGGCGATGATCGACGGCTATGCCGCGCACTATGGCTTCAAGCTCGATCGCGACACCTTGCACGCCGAAGCGCTGGAATGGGCAACGACCCGTGGCGCAAGGTCCGGCCGCGTCGCCTGGCAGTTCATCCAGGATCTCGCCGGCCGCCTGCGCCACAGGCTCGACGGGTAACCGGGCGCGTCGCGAACCGCACGCCTTACCGACATCCTGAAATAGAAAGCACCGCCTGCCCGAGAGGGCAAGCGGTGCAAACATCGGATCCGGATCGGCTTTGCGACCGATCGAGACTATTCGAGGAAGGTCGCCGGGTTTACCGCGGTGGCATTCTTGCGCACCTCGAAGTGAACCTGCGGCTGGCTTGCCCGCCCGGTCATGCCCGAAGCAGCGAGCGTCTGGCCGCGCTGAACCTTCTGGCCGCGCTGAACCTTGAGTTCGGAAGCGTTACCATAAACCGTGACCGTGCCGTCGTCGTGGCGCACCAGGACTGCGTTGCCGAGTTCCTTCAGGCTGCTGCCCGAATAAATAACGACACCGTTTTCAGCCGCCTTGATCGGCGTGCCCTCGGGCACCGAGATGTTGATACCGTCGTTGCGGTTGCCGTCGACATTGGCGCCGTAGCCGGCGACGACTGCGCCGCGCACAGGCCAGCGGTACTTGCTGATGCCGGTCGACTTCGGAGAATCGTCGTCGATATCCGTCGTCTTGCTGGCGACTTCGCTGACGCTCTGCTTAGCTACCGGCGCCTGGTATTCAGCCGGCTTGTTCTTGTCGAGCGAGGCAACCTGCGGCTGCTCGGCCTTCTTGGGAACCGAGGCCGTCTTGAGCTGATCCGGAGCGGCACCATTTGCGCCCGGCAACTGCAGCGTCTGGCCGACGCGGATCGATTCGGCCGTCAGGCCGTTTGCCTGCTTGAGGGCGGCAACGGATACGCCCGTCGTCTTGGCGATACGGTTGAGCGAGTCGCCCGGCTTGACGATGTAGGATCCACCACCGGCGCCCTCGCCGTTCGTTGCCGGCTTGCCTGCAACGACGTCAGACTTGCCTTCACCCTTTTCGCGGGACTGGGCCGAACCCGGCAGGATCGCAACGTCGCGCTGGTTGACCGGCAGCGGCGACGGCTGGCGGCTGTTGCCATCGAGATCGGCGATCGAGTTCGTGGCTGCAGCCTTGGCAGCGCTGCCTGCGACGCCGAAGGTCGGGATGACGAGACGCTGACCGGTCTCGACCTGCGCTGCGGACTGCAGACCGTTGGCCTTCAGGATTTCCTTTTCCGGGACACCAAAACGCTTGGAGAGAACGGCGACATTGTCACCCGGTCGAACCATGATCGTCGGAGCGTTCTGCGTCGTCCAGCCGCTCTTGCTTGCGGTTTCCTTGACCGTTGCGGGAAGCGTCTGCTGCGTGGCGAGTGCGGCCTGCTGGCGTGCTGCCGGGAACGGCTGGGCTTCGGCGCGCTGGTTTCCAGTAGCGCTCGGGTCAGCCAGAGTGGTGCGCTGAACGGAGATCGGGGTCGAGGCGACGCGGGCGTTGGATACGGGCGTGGAGGCCGTGTTTACCGGATCGTAGGCACCCTGCCCGGCTGCCGCGGGATAGGGCTGACCGAGGGCTGAACCACGGTTATCAACCGGCGCTGCCGCCATCTGACCGACGGACACATCGCCGCGCGGGACCGGCGTTGCGTCTCGGGGGATGGAATTTGTGGTGATGTTGTCGGACCGGGAGAACAGGCCGTCAAACCGGCTTGCATCCGAACTGCAGCCTGTTGCGACGCCTGCCAGCAGGACCGCCACGCAAAGGCGGATCGTGGACTTTCCAACCCCGGGAGATACAAACTTACGCATGACGCTTACCCACTCCGAACGCAACTCGATGTGGATTGATTAAAGCGTATTAGAGTTACCGCGTGGTTAAGGCAGACCCCACCAAAGGACTAATTTGACCAAATGCTAACCATAGGTCGACCGTCGCCCGTCAAGGGCATGCTAGAGGCAGCGTCACAGCTGCCGCCCGGGCACGTGGAGCCTAGCGCTAGATCAGTTCGGAATAGAGGCGCTCGATCTCGGACACGGATCGCCGCTCCGTCTGGTCTTCTTCGTAGCTGATGCTCGTCAGGTCCCAGGCAAAAATCTGGCGACCGGCCGGCTGCGCCAGGGTTTCGGACTGCGCCGTCTTGTCTTCGTCGAGCAGGACGCTCACCAAAGTCTGGAACGCCGCGTCTCCGTCCGCACCACTTGCTTCTTCATATTCGAGCGACCGCAGACCGGCCACCGCCGCCTCGCGTGTCCCGAAATAGCGCAAACTGTTCTGGTCCTCCGGACGAAGGCCGTCGTAGTAGTCGATGAAGTTCTTGTAATAGGCCTGGTGATCGCCGGAATCGAGAAACTTGCCGAAGGCCTGGTATTCGCGCGAGGCCAGTTGCGGCGACAGGCGGTTGTTCCATTCCTCGCGGGTGAGTGCCGGCTGGCCGTCGGATCCCTTCTTCGTCTGGCCTAGATAAAGCAGAGCATCGGCCGAAAGCGAGATGCGTGGCGTCGGATCAAAGAAGGTCGCGGCAAGCGCCTGTGCCGCCTGCTCATCCTTGCCTGCGGAATTCGTCTGGCCGGCATTGCGCCCGGCAAGATTGTTCAGCCCGTCGCCGGATGCTGCCGCCGTCAACCTGTTCGCGATCTGCATGTGCCGTCTCCGTACCTCGCGACCGGTGTCCGCCGACGTCGCAAGGCAAGCGACGACTCGCAGGCGGAACCCTGTCCGTGCACGGCAGGCGTATGGCGCGAAGCTTGCGCGAAGCTGGAGGAAGTTAAGGGGTCGTTAATAATCAACGCCGGCGCGACCGGCGCTGCTCACCCGCACGGACGGGAATTCAATATTTAGAGAAACGACGCCAGCTGCTGCACGATCGGAAGGTAAGGCGCGTCGAACAGATCCTCGCGATCGAAGCGGCTGCCCGTGCGGCTGACGCGCACGACCCGGCAATGGGTCTCGCTCATCATGATCGGAACCAGCAGGGTGCCGCCCGAAACGAGGTGATCTGAAAACATGCGCGGCAGACTGTTGAAGGCGGCGGTGATCAGGATCCGGTCGAAGGTGCCCTCACCCGGCACGCCGGCACTGCCGTCGGCATGCCGGACGATGACATTGCGAACACCTGTTTTTTCGAGGTTCTTCTGGGCCATGCCGACGAGCGTCTGATAGCGGTCGATCGTCAGCACCCGCTCGGCAACGCGTCCCATGACCGCGGCGGTGAAGCCGCTGCCGGTGCCGACTTCGAGAACACGCTGGCCGGATTTCAGATTGAGACTGTGCAGCAGACGGACCGCAAAGTCGTATCCCTCCATGAACGAACCGCAATCGAGGGGGATTGTCCGCTGCGAATGGGCTTCGGCCTGGTACTGCGGCGGCGCGAAATGGCTTCGCGGCGTCTGCTCAACCGCCTTCAACAGATCATGGTTGGTGATGCCTTCGGCGCGCAGACGCAGCACCATCTTGGCAAAGCCTTCCTGTTCGGTCACCCGCGCACTCAAGCAACGGCTCCCTCGTTGAGCGCCCGCGCCAGGCGATCGTGGACACTGTAGTCGGTAAGGTCGAGTTTGAGCGGCGTGACCGAGATCATGTTTTCACGCAGGGCGTGAATGTCGGTTCCGGCGCGGAAATCGCCGAAGCGTTCGCCGAAACGCAGCCAGAAATAGGGAAAGCCGCGGCCATCGGTTCGCTCGTCGATCGACAGGCCGAAGTCGAGCTTGCCTTGCGACGTCACCTCCGTACCGGCAATAGCGTCCGCCGAGCAATTGGGGAAGTTGACGTTGAGCAGCGTGCCGTCAGGCAGATCCACCTTCATCAGCTTGCGGACCAAGGCCGGCGCGTGCGTTTCGACGACATCCCACGGAACGGTCTTTCTGACGGCGTGATTGTAGGCCTGGCTCAGCGCGATCGAGCGGATGCCCTGCAACGTTCCTTCGATGGCGCCGGCGACGGTACCGGAATAGGTCACGTCGTCGGCCATGTTGGCGCCGATGTTGACGCCGGACAGCACGAGATCGGGCTTGCGATCGAGCACCTTGCGGACGGCCATGATAACGCAATCGGTCGGCGTGCCGCGAAGTGCGAAGCGCTTTTCCGCGATCTGTCGCAGCCGCAATGGCTCCGACAGGGTCAGCGAATGGGCAAGGCCGCTCTGGTCCGCTTCGGGCGCGACGACCCAGACATCGTCCGAAATCGTCCGGGCGACGCGTTCAAGTACCGACAGGCCCTCGGCGTGAATGCCGTCATCGTTTGTCAGCAGGATCCGCATGATGCCGCACTCCCCTCGACGTTCGCTCAGACTACCTTTTCGACGCGCGTCTGGCCGCCCATGTAGGGGACCAGCACGTCCGGCACCGATATCGAACCATCGTCATTCAGATAGTTCTCGATGACGGCGATGAGCGCGCGGCCGACGGCAACGCCCGAACCGTTCAGCGTGTGAACGAAGCGGGTTCCCTTGTCTTCCTTGGTGCGGTAGCGGGCGTTCATGCGGCGCGCCTGGAAATCGCCGCAGACCGAGCAAGACGAAATCTCGCGGAACGTATCCTGTCCCGGCAGCCAGACCTCGAGGTCGTAGGTCTTGCGGGCGCCAAAGCCCATGTCGCCGGTGCAAAGGGTCATGACGCGGTAATGCAGGCCGAGGCGCTTCAGCACCTCCTCGGCGCAGGCGGTCATGCGCTCGTGTTCGGCAACGGACGTTTCGGCATCGGTGATCGAGACCAGTTCCACCTTGTTGAACTGATGCTGGCGCAGCATGCCGCGGGTATCGCGACCGGCAGAACCAGCTTCCGAGCGGAAGGACGGCGTGAGCGCGGTGAAACGCAGCGGCAGCTTTTCGCCTTCCAGGATCTGATCCCGGACGATGTTGGTGAGCGGCACTTCCGCCGTCGGGATCAGCCAACGGCCATCCGTGGTACGGAAGAGGTCTTCGGCGAACTTCGGCAACTGGCCCGTGCCATACATCGCATCGTCGCGCACCAGAAGCGGCGGTTGCACTTCGGTGTAGCCATGTTCCTGGGTGTGCAGGTCGAGCATGAACTGGCCGAGCGCGCGCTCGAGCCGCGCCAATTGGCCCTTCAGGATTGTGAAGCGCGAACCGGAAATGCGGGCCGCACCCTCGAAATCCATCAGCCCGAGCGCTTCGCCGATTTCGAAGTGCTCGCGCGGCTGGTGGTTCCAGGTGGGCTTCTTGCCAACCACGCTCTTGACGACGTTGCCGGTCTCGTCGACACCGACGGGTACATCGTCCAGCGGGATGTTCGGAATGCGCGACAGAGCGTCGTTGAGCTCGGCCTCGATTTTGCGGCTGTCCTCTTCGAGCGCCGGCATGGCGTTCTTCAGGTCGGCAACCTCGGCCTTCAGCTTATCGGCGAGCTCGGCATTCTTCTGCGCCATGGCCGCGCCGATATCCTTCGAGGCCGCATTGCGGCGCGACTGCATGTCCTGCAACGCCTGAAGGTTCGTACGGCGGCGTTCGTCGAGCGCGATCAGAGATGCCGACAAAGGCTCCGCGCCCCGCTTCGCCAGGGCGGCGTCCAGCATCTCGGCATTCTCACGGATCCATTTGATATCAAGCATTTTCGTTCCACGCGTTGGTCAGATCACGGCGCGAAATCTCGAATGCTCAGCCCTTGGCGGGGCCGACCTCTCCGGAAGATCCTTCCTGCGACTCGGCAGCCTCGCTCTTGAGCGCGTCCGCTGCCCGCTGCCTTTCGACGAGTCGCGCCGTATAGATCGAAATTTCGTAGAGAAGGATGGCTGGCAGCGCAAGGCCGATCTGGGAAATCGGGTCCGGCGGCGTGAGCACGGCCGCGACAACGAAGGCGATCACGATCGCGTATTTGCGCTTCTCGGCAAGACCCTGCGAGCTCACGAAGCCGACGCGGGCAAGAAGCGTGGTGATGACCGGGAGCTGGAAGACAAGGCCGAAGGCGAAGACCAGCGACATGATCAGGCTGAGATACTCCGAGACCTTCGGCAGGAGCTGAATGGCCACCTGCCCTTCGCCACCGCCCTGCTCCATGGCCAGGAAGAACCACATCACCATCGGGGTGAAGAAGAAATAGACAAGCGCGCCGCCAAGCAGAAACAGGAGCGGTGACGCGACCAGGAACGGCAGAAACGCCGCGCGCTCGTTCTTATAGAGCCCCGGTGCAACGAACTTGTAGATCTGTGCAGCGATTACAGGAAAGGCGATGACCAGCGCACCAAACATCGCCACCTTAATCTGGGTGAAGAAGAACTCCTGCGGCGCCGTATAGATGAGCTCGACATTGCGATGGTTGAGGCCCGCCCAGCTCACGGCCCATTTGAACGGCAGCACCAGAAGGTTGAACAGGCCCTTGGCGAAGTAGAAGCAGACGAGGAACGCAGCGAAGAACGCGCCGATGGCCCACATCAGGCGCTTGCGCAATTCGATCAGATGCTCGATCAGCGGCTGCGGCCGGTCCTCGATATCGCCGCTCATGCTTCACCTTTCTTGCGCGCGCTGGTGCGCGGCTTTGACGTCTTGGCAGCAGGCTCTGCCACTGTCGGCGTCACTTTTTTCTTTTCAGCGACCGGCTTCGCGGGCGCCTTGGCAGCAGACTTTGCCGTGGCCGACTTGGATGCAGCTGTTGCCGTCTTGGGCGCTGCCGTTGTCGACTTGGGCGCGGCCTTCTTTACAGCCGGCGTCGCATCGGCCTTCGTCCTGGTCGCACGCTTCGACTTTTCTGCCGGTACGGATGCGACCTCTGCGCGCTCGATCTGGCGATTGGCCGAACCGATTGCCGCAGCGGCAACCGCATCTGCGGGCTTGGCTTCGACCGCGGCCGGCGCAACGGCCGGTTCGACGGCAGAAACCGTATCGACGGTGTTCGGTGTCGCAGGCTGGTCGGGTGTCGCCGCCTTCTGCAGGTCCGCCTTGATATCGTTGCCCATCTGGCGCAGCGGATTGATTGCATCGCGCAACGCATTGGCCGGATTGAGACTTTGCGCGTCGCTGATGGTCTTTCGAACCTCGTCAAGGTCCGCTTCGCGCAGCGCTTCATCGAACTGCTGACGGAATTCCGATGCCATGCCGCGCATCTTCGAGGTCATGCGGCCGAAAGCCCGCAACATTGGCGGAAGGTCTTTCGGCCCGACAACCACGATCAGAACGATTGCGATGACGACGAGCTCGGTCCAGCCGATATCAAGCATGCGATATGTCCTGCAAACCCTTGATGCCGCCAGCCCGGTATGGACACCGGACAGGCTTCACCGACACCAGACTGTTAGCGAACTTCGTCAGACTTGTGGTCAACGGTCTTGCTGTCGAGCGTCTTGTCGGTAGCAGCCGCCTCATCGTCGGACATGCCCTTCTTGAAACTCTTGATGCCCTTAGCAACGTCACCCATCAGTTCGGGGATCTTACCGCGACCGAACAAGAGCAGCACCACGACCAGAACGATCAGCCAGTGCCAAATGCTTAACGAACCCATGCTCTTACTCCTCTGAGCCTTCCCCGATTTAGGCTCTATCACATGTCAATTTTCAGGCGTGCCTCAAGCACGCGTCTCGTTGTGACAGAACCTAAGATGCCGAACTGCTTTTTTCAAACAGTAATATATCCCGCTCGTTAACTGAAAGCATTACATCACGCAATCCATGCGGCAATCGGTCCGCCCTGATGCGCGCCCGAACCACCTCCTCACAACGCGGCACGGCGAGCTCCAGAAGCTCGACCACGCCGATGAAGCGACGGGAGAGAATGCGGGCGGGAATGTCGCCATCCTCTTCGCCGACGCGCACTCCAGACAACCTGACGGCCACCGAGAGGCGCTTGCCTTCCGGATGGGGGCCGGCTGCAACGCTTCCGACCGGCGTTTCGACGCGGCCGCCACGAACCTGCGCATCGAAGACGTTGATCTCCGAGAAGAAGCCGGCGGCAAAAAGGTCCCTCGGCTCGCGGTAGAGTTCGTCGGCCGTTCCGACCTGAACGAGGCGCCCGTCCTTCAGGAGCGCGATGCGATCCGCCATGCGCATCGCCTCTTCGGCGTCATGCGTGACGACGATAGCCGTTGCCCGCGTTTCCCTGAGGATCGCCAGCGTATCGGCACGGATCGAATCCTTCAGGCGCGAGTCGAGGCCGGAAAATGGTTCGTCCATGAGCAGCACCGCCGGGCGCGGCGCGAGCGCGCGGGCAAGCGCTACGCGCTGCTGCTCGCCGCCGGAAAGCACGTGCGGATACAGATCGGCATAGTGCGACAGGCCGACACGCTCGAGCGCCGCATCCGCCTGGATCAGACCTTCCTTCTTGGGGATCGCCGTCAGACCGAAACGGACGTTGTCGCGGATCGTCATGTGCGGGAAAAGCGCAAAGTCCTGAAACATCAGCCCGACGCCACGCTTTTCCGGCGGCAGGAAGACAGAGGGGCCGGAGATTTCCTGGCCATTGAGCATCAGACGCCCAGCGCTCTGCCTCTCGATACCCGCGGCGATACGCAGCAGGGTCGTCTTACCGGATCCCGAAGGCCCGAGCAGGCAAAGGACCTCGCCGGCCTTTGCCGCCAGGCTGACGCCCTTGATCGTTTCCTTGGCGTGATAGCTGTGGTGAATATCTTCGAAGGTCAGGCTCGCCGCGAAGGAGACGCCCGCTGTCCGTCGCGTGGTCATGACGGGAGCGTCCTGCGGATCTGAAACCATGCTCTTGCATTCCTTGACACCAATGGCGCAGGGTCAGCGGGCCCCGACGCCATGGAAAGCCGATATCTATAATCAGGTTTTTCTAATCGGCTTCTTCGCCCTTCGGTGTCAAGAGCCCCAGTTCCTCCAGGTCGAGCTGGGTGATCGGATCCTCGTTCTCGGCCAGTTCGTCGTCGCCGGTCGGAACGGGGATGTTGAGGTTCGAAGGCACGCGGCCGGAGAGCAGCCCGGCGCCCTTCAATTCCTCGATG
Source organism: Ensifer sp. SL37 (assembly GCF_026672675.1). NCBI lineage: Bacteria > Pseudomonadati > Pseudomonadota > Alphaproteobacteria > Hyphomicrobiales > Rhizobiaceae > Ensifer > Ensifer sp. SL37. The sequence goes on from NZ_JAPPRN010000006.1 coordinate 3,762,084, forward strand.
CCCGGCAGGTCGCGCAGTTCCTCAAGCCCGAAGTGATCGAGGAAGTCGCGCGTCGTACCGAAGGTCACCGGACGCCCCGGTGTGCGCCGGCGCCCGCGGAACCGGACCCAGCCCGCCTCCATCAACACGTCGAGCGTACCCTTCGAGGTCTGCACGCCGCGGATATCCTCGATCTCGGCGCGCGTAACCGGCTGATGGTAGGCGATAATCGACAGAACCTCGAGGGCTGCCCTTGAAAGCTTGCGGACCTCCTGTTCGTCGGTCTGAACGACGAAAGAGAGATCGGCGGCCGTGCGGAAGGCCCAATGGTCGGCCACCTGAACGAGGTTGACGCCGCGCGTCGCGTAAACGGCTTTAAGCCGCAGCATGATCGTGCGGACATCGGCGCCACGCGGCAACCGGCTCTCGATATAGGCCTCGGACACCGGCTGCGCCGAAGCGAACACCAGGGCTTCGGCGATCCGCTCGGCTTCCTGCTCCAGCCGGGGGTCGAGGGATGCCGTTTCGATCTCGTCCTCCTCGTCGGGAACGCCAGGCAGGTACTTCTGGGCTTCAGCCACGGGCTGCCTCCATCTCGGCGAGAGTCTCCGCATCGATCGGATTTGGTCCGCGCCGGAGATAGATCGGCGCGAAGGCCTCCTCTTGGCGGATCTCCAGGCGGCCCTCACGAACCATTTCGAGCGACGCGGCAAAGGAGCTGGCGATTGCCGTCGCTCTCTCCTTCGGCGTCGTCATGTAGCGCACGAGAAAATGATCGAGCGCAGTCCAGTCGTCGAGACCACCGATCATGCGGGCCAGGATCAGCCGCGCATCGGACAGCGACCAGACGTGGCGCTTCTCGATTGTCACCTGGGTGATCGCCTGTCGTTGGCGCAGGCCCGCATAAGCGCTCAGCAGATCGTAGAGCGAAGCGTCGAAACCGGATTTCCTCTCGGTGACGATATGCTCCGGTGCGCCTCGGACGAAAACGTCCCGGCCGAGCCGGTTTCGGTTGATGAGCCGCGTCGCCGCCTCGCGCATCGCTTCCAGCCGCTTGAGCCGGAAGGCCAGCGCCGAGGCCATCTCCTCGCCGGTAGGACCGTCATCCTTCGCCTGCTGCGGGATCAGCAGCCGCGACTTCAGATAGGCGAGCCACGCCGCCATGACGAGGTAATCGGCCGCAAGCTCGATGCGGATGCTGCGCGCGCGTTCGATAAAGGCGATGTACTGTTCGGCGAGCGCCAGGACGGAAATGCGCGAAAGGTCGACGCGTTGGCTTCGGGCGAGATGCAGCAGCAGGTCGAGCGGACCTTCGAAGCCGGCGATGTCGACCACCAGCGCTTCCTCATGCAGTCCGCGCTCGGCAGTCTCGTCCTGCCACAAGGGCTCCATCGGCGCCTTCGACGCAGGCTTGCCTTGTCTTTCGCCCGCATTGCTCACTGGCAGCCCGATCCTTTCCTTCAGTCTCTGTTTGCCGTCAGCCTCAGTTTGCCTCAGACGGTTGCAAACAGGGCATTGAACTCCGCCCGCAGATCGACTTCGCTCGCATCGTCAGGCGCCCGGAACGCGGCTTCGGCGGCCCGCGCCCGGCGCAAGCTTTCGCCGGCCAGAACCGGGACGACATCCGCGACGGCCTTCATTTCCTCCATTATGCCATGACAATGCAAGACCAGATCAAGTCCCGCGGCAATGATGTTGCGCGCGCGGGTCGTCATGTCGCCGGCAAGCGCGTTCATCGACACGTCATCCGACATCAGCAGGCCGTCGAAACCGATATGGCCGCGAATGATCTCGCGCACGACCTTCGCAGAGGTGGTCGCCGGATTGTCCGGATCGATCGTGGTGAACACCATGTGCGCCGACATCGCCATCACCTCGTCCTTCATCGCAACGAAGGGCAGGAAGTCGCTCGCAGCAAGCTCGTCGAATGTGGCGCTGACGACAGGCAGGTTGTGGTGCGAGTCGACGAAGGTGCGTCCGTGGCCCGGCATATGCTTCATTACAGGCAGCATGCCGCCGGCCTTCAGTCCCTCGCCCATCGCACGGCCGATTGCCGTGACGGTCTCGGGATCGTGCCCATAGGCGCGATTGCCGATGACGTCGTGGCTGCCGGGCACGGGCACGTCGAGCACAGGCAGGCAATCGACGGTGATGCCGAAGCGCATCAGGTCAAAGGCATGCAGGCGTCCCATCAGCCAGGCGGCGCGCAGACCGAGCTTCGCGTCGCGGCGGTAGATTTCGCCGATCGCCGCGCCATTCGGATACTGCTGAACGAGCGGTGGGCGGATGCGCTGAACGCGTCCGCCTTCCTGGTCGATGAGCACGGGCGCATTGGGATTGCCGATGCTGTCGCGAAGGGCTGCCACCAGATCCGAGATCTGCTGCTCCTCGCCAATGTTGCGACCGAACAGAATGAAGCCCCAGGGGCGTTCTCCTGCAAAGAAATCGCGCTCGTCGCTCGTGAGGGAAAGGCCCTTGCAGCCGGAGATAAATGCTTTTGATTCGCTCATCCCAAAAGCATAGAGCGCGGGCTGCCCGGCGCGAAGCCACAAACACAGCGCACCCCCACTCATGCACAAGGTCATGGGCATCGGAAGCCCGAAAACGCGAAGGGCGCGGCCTCCTCGGCCGCGCCCTTCGTCAACTCGATCATTATGCCCGTTTACTTGGTAACCAGGCAGCTTCCGCCGGCGCCCTTGTACTTGGAGCAAAGGGCATTGGCCTCGTCCTTCGAACCGGCCGGGATGCGGACGCGGTAGTAGGTGCCCTTGCCGGCGATCTCCGCCTTGCGGATGTCGACGCCGCGGCCGCCGATGACGCTTCCGAACTTGCTCGAAAGGCTGTTGTAGGACTTCTGCGCCTCGGCTTCCGACGGCAGAGATGCGACCTGGATGAAGTAGCCACCGGCCGGAACCGATGCCGTGGCAACCTGCTGCGCGGGCTGGGTCTCAGCCGGGAGAGCGGCCTGCTCTTCCGCCGGACGGGCGATTTCGGCAGGCTGTGCGGCCGGACGGGTCTGCGGCGTCGGCGCCTTGTCGCCACCGGCAGAAGCCGTCGTCGTGACGCTGCGCACCGGAACCTGTTCGATGTTGGCGTTACCCGTTGCGGCAAGCGCAACCTGGTCGGTGTTGGCGCCAGCCTGGCCTGCAGCAGCGACTTCGTTCGAAGGCGTTGCGGGTAGCGGCTGGGTCGTGCCAGCGACATCGGTCGCCGGTGCCGCAACCGGCTCCTCACGAGCGACCAGCGTTCCATCCGGCTTGACGATCATCGTGCGCACCTTCCTCGGTGCGACGGCCGGCGTCTTGTCTTCTTCCTGGGCAGCGGTCTCGCCGTTGGCGCCATCCGGCAGCAGGCGATCGCCGTCCTCTTCGTTTGGCAATGCCGTCTGCAGGGTTTCGGCCTCGTTGCTGCCTTCGAGCGGCAGGGTCTCCGGCGTCAGCGTCCTCTGGACGACATCCATCGGCTCCTCGGTCGAAGAGACCAGGGCTTCCTGCTGCGGGGCACCAGCCTGAGCACCGGCAACGCGGTCATAGACCGCCTTATCCTGGTTCGGCACGGTCTTGCCGCCCTTTTCCTCGGGCACGACCTTGACCGGGGCCTTGTCGGCCAGAATGATCTTCGGACCTTCGGCCGAGCTGACCGCGCCGCTACCGCCCATCCAGGCGTAGACGGCAGCGCCACCAAGGATGATGACGCCGGCAACGCTTGCCGCGAGCAACATCGTGCGCTGCGAGCGACGGCCGGTGCCATATTCGCGGTATTCGCCGGCATCCTGCTGGGTCTGCGCCGCTGAAACCCGTTCGGCATCGCGCGCAACCGCCGGACGCTCGACGATCGAGCGGCGGAAGTCTTCTTCCATCGCCTTTTCAAACTCGTCGAAGTCGTCAAGCGAGCCCTGACCAAAGGCCGGAGCAGTGGCAGCGGCCGGTGCCGGACGGGCCGGCTCCATCTTTTCAACTGCAGCCGGACGGCTCTCCTTGACCGGAGCCGGCGCTCCGAAGAGCTGGGCCATTTCCGCGTCGATGTCGAGATCGTAGTCGGCCGGATAAGCGACCGGCTTCTCGGTCTCGATAACCGGCAGCTGCGGCACGTCCATATCCGCGATCGGGGCGACGCCGTTCTCGGCTTCGGCAATCATCGACGGATCGAAGGGCAGCGTGCTCTCGGGCTGTGCTTCCTGGCGCTCGACCGGCGCGGGAGCGACGTAAGGCTCGACGAACCGCTCCGGCTCGCGCTGCGGAACGGCCGCCTGCGCGACCGGCTGCACCGGTGCTTGCGGCACGCCGGCAGCAACGACCGGCTCATCTACGGTGACGTCTGCGAAGTCGAGCTTCAGCGCCTCGTCGGAGAGCTCAATTTCGAAGTTCTCGATGTCGAAGCTCGGCTCGTGCTCCGGCTGCGCAATTGGCTTGGCCACCTCGACCAAGGGTTCCGCGACCTGAACGGGAGCAGTAGCCACTGCCGCAACCGGCGCTGCAACAGCGGCCACCGGTGCTGCGACCGACGATACCAACGGGCCGGCAAAGGCACGCTGCTGGCTGGCGCCCGAGGCGGACGCAACCGGCGTCGCACGGCTGAAGGTGGGCGTAAAGGGATAAGGGCTCTTCTTTATCGGAGCGGCAGTGGCAACCGCTGGCGTGACCACCGGCGCAACGACGGGCTGTGTTTCCACATGGAGAGCCGGATGCGACTGGACCGCAGCGGCAACCATCGCTGAGACCGGCGGAACCGGGAACCGTTCTATGTCCGCCAGAAGATCGTCACGGCCAGCATCCTGCTCGACGACTGCCTGAGCTGCGACCACGTCTTCCTGATAGGAAGGCTCAATTTCACGCTCTTCGGCCGCGACATCGAAGCGCGGCTGTTCATAGGCCGAAAATGCATCCGCAACCGGAGCCGGCTCGGCCCAGACCGGAGCGGCTTCGACGGCCGGCGCCTGCCATGCATCGACGAACTGATCACGCGGATCGATATCCTGCGGCTCGACGTGCGCCGCAACCTCGGCAACGTCGTCCGACAACAGATCGGCTTCGCCAAGCGACAACTCGAGTTCGCGCTCAAGGTCAAACGCCGGCTCGTCGACGACGGCCTCGGCGTTGCCGTCTTCGGCAACCTGCGGCGCCACGGAGAAGGCGTGAACCTCGGCATAGTCCTCGTCAGCGACGGGGGCTGGCGCCGCTTCGACGCGTTCGGGCTGGACGAACACCGGCTCGTCAAGCTCGGCGACGGGCTCCGCCACCGGCTCTTCGTGAACGACGACGTGTTCAGCTACCGGCTCGAACCGGGGCTCTTCGATCGGAGCCGGCTGCGGTGCGGACCGCGGCGCGTCGTAGCTGTCGAACGCTCGAAGCAGCTCGTCTTCGAGATCGAAGGCGGGATCTTGACGCACCGCCTCCTGGTGTCGTTGCAGTTCCTGCAACTGTTGGACGGCCGGCCGGGCATCGTAACCGACGATCCGGGCGAGTTCGGCCAACGGATCATCGTCTGCCAATACATCGAATTCAGCCGGCCCGCTTCGTGCGAATTGTTTGTCTGCCATGCTCTCCACTCACAATTGCCTGTATCGCTGTGCCAGTGCATTGTGGGAAAATGGTGACAATACTTATCGCATTTCCTCCGGTGCGGAGGTGCCTGTAATAGACAGGCCGGATTTCAATACCGAAGCGACAGCATGCACCAGCCCGAGTCTGGCAGTACTTAATTCTCTATTTTTATCGTTAACAAAACGTAATTCCGGATTCTCTTTACCTTTGTTCCAATGTGCGTGGAAGGCGGCGGCAAGATCATACAGGTAAAACGCGATGCGATGCGGCTCCTGAGCCAGTGCCGCAGCCTCGATGACTCGCGGATATTCTGCGAGCTTGGCGACGAGCTGGAGCTCCGTCGGATCCGTGATCTGGCCCAGAACGGCACTGGCGAGATCGACCGATTCGAGGTTCAGATCCGGGAATGCGTCCGCGGCCTGGCGGAAGACCGAGCGGCAGCGCGCATGCGCATACTGCACATAGAAGACCGGGTTATCCTTCGACTGTTCTGTTACTTTAGCAAAGTCGAAGTCGAGCGGTTCCGAGTTCTTCCGGTAGATCATCATGAAGCGCACCGGATCGCGGCCGACTTCATCGACGACATCGCGCAGCGTGACGAAGTCGCCGGAGCGCTTCGACATCTTCACCGGCTCGCCGTCGCGGAAGAGCTTGACCAGCTGGCACAACAGAACCGTAAGCTTCGACGAACCGCCGGAGACGGCGCGCGCCAGCGCTTCCAGGCGCTTGACGTAGCCGCCATGGTCGGCACCGAGCACATAGATCATCTCGTCGAAGCCGCGGTCGAACTTGTCCTTGAAGTAGGCAACGTCGGCGGCGAAGTAGGTATAGCTGCCGTCCGACTTGATCAGCGGCCGGTCGATATCGTCGCCGACCTCGGTCGAACGGAACAGCGTCTGCTCGCGGTCTTCCCAATCTTCCGGCAGCTGGCCCTTCGGCGGCGGCAGGGTGCCCTTGTAGACGTGGCCCTTGAAGGTCAGGTCGTTGATCGCCGTGCGGATGGCGGCAGCACCGTTCGCGTGCAACGTGCGCTCGGAGAAGAAGACGTCGTGATTGACGTTCAGCGCCGCGAGATCCTCGCGGATCATCGCCATCATCGCGTCGATCGTCCGGTCCTTGACGAGCGGCATCCACTTGTCTTCAGGCATCAGCCTGAGGCTCGTGCCGAATTCGTCGGCGAGCGCCTCGCCGACCGGCACGAGATAGTCGCCCGGATAAAGGCCCGGCGGGATCTCGCCGATCTCTTCGCCCAGCGCCTGGCGATAACGCAGGAATGCGGACCGCGCGAGAACGTCGATCTGCGACCCCGCATCGTTGATGTAGTATTCCTTCGTGACCTCATAGCCGGAGAAGGCCAAAAGGTTGGCCAGCGCGTCGCCGACAACGGCTCCGCGGCAATGGCCGACATGCATCGGGCCGGTCGGGTTGGCCGATACGTATTCGACGTTGACCTTGCGGCCGCCACCGACAGCGCTACGGCCGTAGTCGACGCCCGCACGCGCCATGCCCGACAGCAGCTTCTGCCAGTAGGAAACAGAAAGGCGGACGTTGATGAAGCCCGGACCGGCGACGGAGACGTCGGTGACTTCCGGATCCTGCTTGAGCTTCTCGACGATGAGTTCGGCAAGCGCGCGAGGATTCATGCCGAGCGGCTTTGCCAGCACCATCGCAGCATTGGTCGCAACATCACCATGGCTGGGATCACGTGGCGGCTCGACATTGACACGGCCGAAGTCAAGCTCGGATCGCTTTTCTCGAACGCTTTCAAGCGTTTCGAGAATGTCCTTAATTCTTGATTCGAAGTCCGTGAAGAGATTCATCTGATCCGTCCGCTTTTCCCGACCACAAGTGACCGGCGCAAAACTCAAAAAGGAGGCTCGGTTCGGCCGAACCGCAAGCCTCCGGGCGGGGCGTCCCTAGCGCAAATCGGGCGTATGGTCAAACAAGCGCTTGTGCACGCAGATCGCAAAAGTGTCGGTCATGCCGGCGAGGTAGTCGCCGACGTGCCGCGCCCGCGCCGGCTCCGCCATGCCGGCAATCTGGTCGATCCAATAGTGCTCACGCATCAGCTGCGGGTCGTCCATGAAGGCATGATAGAGATCGCAGACGATCGAGGCTGCATTTTCGCGCACGCGCATGACTTCCGGGTGCCGGTAGATCCGGGTCATCAGCAAGCGCTTGATCTGCTTGTCCGTCTCGCCCATCTCCTCAGAGAAGGTCGCCATCACGGTGCCGGCTTGGCGCACATCGGCAGCACGTTGCGGCCTTATCTCGCCGATCCGTTGCTGCGCGACGCCGATGACGTCCTCGACCATCGCGGTAATCTGACGCCGCATGATCTCATGCGTGAAGCGGCTGCTTTCAAGACCGGGATAACGGTCATGGACCTCGCGCATCAGGCGCGCGAGAAACGGCACGTCTTCGAGCATTTCGAAGGTGAGATAGCCAGCCCGCAGACCGTCATCGATATCATGGGTGTTGTAGGCGATATCGTCAGCAATGGCCGCGACCTGCGCTTCGAGGCTCGCAAAACTCGCCAGTTCCAGATCATGCAGCGCGCAATAGTCGAGGATCGGCTGCGGCACAGGCCCTCGCGTGCCCTCACCGTCCGCGGTCAGCAACGGCCCGTTGTGCTTGACCAGGCCTTCCAGGCTCTCCCAGGTCAGGTTCAACCCGTCGAACTCGGCGTAGCGCCGCTCGAGCTTGGTGACGATGCGCAGCGACTGGGCATTGTGATCGAAGCCGCCATAGGGCTTCAGCATCTCGTGAAGGGCATCCTCGCCCGTATGGCCAAAGGGCGTGTGGCCGAAATCATGCACGAGAGCGACGCCTTCGGCCAGATCTTCGTCGAGCTTGAGCGCGCGCGCCAGAGCCCGGGCGATCTGCGCCACCTCGATCGTGTGCGTCAGGCGGGTGCGGTAGTGATCGCCGTCAGCGGCAATGAAGACCTGCGTCTTGTGCTTCAGGCGGCGAAACGCAGTGGTGTGCACGATGCGGTCGCGGTCGCGCTGAAAATCGGAGCGCGTCGCGCTCGTCGCTTCGGGAAAGAGCCTGCCGCGCGTCATCCAGGGATTCGACGCGAACGGCGCATGTTCACCATAACCGAAGCCGAGCGCATTTTTGTCGAATGTCATCTTCCACCTAATTCGTCGTCCCATTGACGGGACATTCAAGCCTTCATACCTATAGTGAAAGCTACGGAAACGCGTGATGCAAGATCGACCGATTCCGCAAGCGGAAGCAACGGCTTGGCCGCGGGTCTTGAAAGAGGCCCCGAAACCGACCAGATCGCATGCTTTAACACAGGGCAATTCTCTCCGGTTCTTGACCCCGGCAGGAGGCAGATATGACGCATGAAACCGTGACCCTCTCGGACGCTGCAGCGAAGCGGATCGCCACGATCCTGCGTTCAGACAGCCACAACAACGCCATGCGAGTGTCCGTCGAGGGCGGCGGCTGCTCGGGCTTTTCCTACAAGTTCGACCTGGTCGACAGCAGCAATGACGACGACCTGGTGCTGGAAAAGAACGAAGCCAAGGTCCTGATCGACAGCCTGTCGCTCGTCTATATGGGCGGCTCGGAAATCGACTTCGTCGACAACCTGCTCGGCCAGTCGTTTCAGATCAAGAATCCGAACGCGGTTGCAAGCTGCGGATGCGGAACGAGTTTTTCCATCTGACGCCAGCGCCCCACGTCTCTCTTAGCCGGCTCCGTTTCAACAACGAACGGAGCCGTTTGCGTCAGAGATAGGGCGATCCGAGCCAGAGAATGCGGTTCGCCAATCGATCCGCGAAAGACTTTTTGCGCAGCCTTTCGAGCGTAACGGGCTCGGCTGAGGCGAGAATGTCGGAGATCGTGCCATTGATCGCCTCGGCGAAACCACGGTCGAGAACCTCCAAGTCGAATTCGAAGTTGAGGCGCAGGGAGCGTGGGTCGAGATTGGTAGACCCGACATAGGCCCAACGCTCGTCCACGGTCAAAAGCTTGGAGTGGTTGAAGGCGCCCTTCGCCCGCCAGACACGACAATGGCCCTTCAGCACCTGATCGAACTGCGCAGTCATCGCCCTGTCGACCAGCAGCAGATTGTTGACTGCGGGAACGATGATATCCACCTCGACGCCGCGGCGCGCGGCGGTGACGAGCGCGCTGATCAGTTCGCGGTCCGGCAGGAAATAGGGTGACATCACGCGGATATTCTTCTGCGCGACCGAAAACGCCCCCATGAGCATCTTGTGATTGGTCTCATTGGTGGCGTCAGGTCCGGATGGCACGGCGCGCATCAGTACCGACGGCCCATCCGCCGGCAGCGGTGCCTCTTCGATCGCCCATGCGGGGCCCGCCAGAACCTCGCCACTTGAGAATTGCCAATCTTCGGACGAGACCTGGAAGATATCGGCGACCACCGGTCCGGCCATGCGGAAATGCGTATCCTGTGCCGGCGCCTGACCGGCGATCTCGCTGGTGAAGCCCACCCGGATGTTCATGCCGCCGGCAAAGGCAACCTGACCGTCGACCACGAGGATCTTGCGGTGCGTGCGCAGGTTGGCATAGGGCAGCCGTAGCCCCATGATGATGTTGCCGTTGAAAACCGCCGTCGGAACGCCCGCCGCCTCAAGATGACCGACAATGCTCGGCACCGAGTAGCGCGCGCCTACGGCGTCAATCAGCACCCGCACCTCGACACCCCGCGCCACCGCCGCGATCAGGGCGTCTGCAAAGCGCAGGCCGATGACGTCGCGATCGAAGATATAGCTTTCGAGCAGGATCGAGCGCCGGGCGCCGGCGATCGCTTCCAGCATCGCGGCATAGACGGCATCGCCGCCGGCGAGCACCGAAATACGGTTGCCCGTGCACATACGATGGCGTGAAACGCGGTCGCCGAGGATCTTCATCGCCGCAAATCGTTCTCCGAACTGCACCGATATGTCGGCATCCGAAACGTCGAAGCGGCCGAACTGATCCGGCCCCTGCCCGCGCAACAGAGCGCGTTGCGAGCCGATCGAGGAGCGCCGGATACGGTTGATTCCGGCAACGGCATAGATCAGCGCGCCGACGATCGGCGAAAGCAGGACGACACCGACCCAGCCCGCCGCGGCGCGCACGTCGTCCTTCGTCATCGCGGCATGAATGGCGGCAGGAATGCCCAGCGCGAAGGACAAAAGCGCCAGGATATGCGGCCAATAATTCTGCACGAGATCGATCATGGGCGGGACTATAGCCCGCCAACGGGCGGAATCAATTCGACGCCTGCAGCGTATACCGTATCGACCGCTGCCCCCTGATGGGAAGCGTCGGTGCTGCTCGGGCGCGCTGTTGAAAACCCGCAGGTAACGGATTTGTCAAAAGAATCCGGAGCGGCTAGAAATGACCCCGCCAAGGACTTAACCGACATGGAAGGGCGTTTCGAGCCATGAAGATTGCCACCTGGAACATCAATGGCGTCAAGGCGCGAATCGACAGCCTGCTGGCCTGGCTGAAGGAAAGCGGACCGGATATCGTCTGCCTGCAGGAGATCAAATCGGTCGACGACGGCTTTCCGCGCCTCGAGATCGAGGCGCTTGGCTATCATGTCGAAACACACGGCCAGAAGGGCTTCAATGGCGTCGCGCTGCTTTCCAAGCTGCGGCCGGACGAGGTCAATCGCGGCCTGCCTGGTGACGATACGGACGAACAGTCACGTTTCATCGAAGGTGTCTTCTCGGTCGAAGGCGGCGTGATCCGCGTCTGCTCGCTCTACCTTCCGAACGGAAATCCCGTCGACAGCGAGAAATATCCCTACAAACTCGCCTGGATGCGCCGGCTTGAGGCCTATGCGAAGCAGCGCCTGTTGCTCGAGGAACCCTTCATCCTTGCCGGCGACTACAACGTCATCCCCGAGGAACACGACTGCTGGGATATCAAGGTCTGGCAGAACGATGCCCTCTTCCTGCCGGAAACGCGCGCGGCATTTCGCCGGCTGCGCAACCTCGGTTTCACCGACGCTGTGCGCGCGACGTCGGACGCTGTGCCGCTCTATACGTTCTGGGATTATCAGGCCGGCTGCTGGCCGAAAAATTTCGGCATCCGCATCGATCATCTGATGCTGTCGCCGGAGGCGACCGATCGGCTGGTGTCGACATCCATCGACAAGCATGTCCGCGCCTGGGAGAAGCCTTCGGACCACGTGCCCGTCATCGGGACGTTTGCGTTCGCGCCCGCTTAAGGCGCGTTTTTCCAGATCTTAGCGTGTGGAGAATGGTCCCTGGGCCGGCGGCGGTTCGGGGAACGCTCGACGATGACAATCAGTCGTCGTCGCCCTGCATGTGCAGGTTCTGCGACAGTGCGATTGCCGTGCGTCGATCGTCCTCGCTGGCAAGCGAGAAGGCCTGCTCCTGCATCGACTGCATCCAGGGCCGATCCTTCGGCGAACACTGGTCGAGTGCCGCAGTCATGAACGCGAGACCACGAACGGTCTGGCCCTCCTGGAAAATCACATTGCCAAAGACGCCCATGGCGCCGGCGTGACCGCTCTTGCGCGCACGATTGAGCCATTTCTTGGCCTGCTGAACGTTCACGCTACCGCCCTCGCCCGACAAGAGCATGCGCGCGAGCTGGAACTGCGCCTCGGCGACGCCGAAGGTCGATGCCGCCTGGAAATAAAGCTGGCGCGCCTGGGACATGTCGGACTTGATCGGGCTGTCGGGAATGCCGCGGCGATAGTAGCCGGCAAGGGAGATCAACGCGTTGACGAAGTAACCGGTGTCTTCCGACCCCGGCTCCACGCCCTCCTGGGCGATTTCGCTATAGATCTTGAAGGCTTCGAGGTCGTTCTCGGCGACGCCGTCGCCATAGGCGTACATGTTGGCGAGGGCCCAGCGGGATCCGGTGTGGCCCTTCTCGGCCGCGTATTTGTAGGCTTCTACGGCCTCGTCCTTGCGGCCATTCTTGTAGGCGGAAAACCCGAACTTGAAGAGCGCGAACGGACCTGATTCCTTGGTGACGCCCGCACCGGGATCAAAAGCGTAGGCCGGCATGGCGAAGGTCCCACAGACCGCCAGCGACACGCCGAGTATCGCAACCTTTAGTGACTTTAGTTCACCCGCAAGCATCACAGTCTAATTCTTCCGTTCCAGCCGGCCACGCCGAACCCATCACCGCTGCAAACACACAAGCCCGGACGACCCGCCGCCGGGAACTGCACCAACTCCGCCGACAAAGTCGACGCAACCTTTCCACAATGAAACTTCGACATAGTCCCCGAAGCAGTCATTTTGATGGACCACTTGCACTGGCGTGCCGGAGGCCACATTTCTCATGACGGTCATCGATCCAAGTTTCATTTCACCCCAAACGCTGCAGGTATCGCACTCACATTGCAGGCTTGTCCCTATATCGCTGCTCCCTGTTTGTGGCGGGAAATGGACATAGCCGGAACGAGTCTGATCCTAGCAAACTCTAGCATTAAAAGTGTTGCTGAATCGTCACATTGCGGGACAGTGCGGACGCGTGGTTAAGAGGCTCCACACATAAGAAAGGCCCGGTAAAACCGGGCCTTGCAGGATCAGATGACGAAGGATCAGAACTTCACTTTGATCGATGTCGAAATGGCACCGACAAAGTCGTCGTCGAAATCGTAGGAAACGTCGTCACCAATGACGTCGTCCCCATACTTCACCGCACCGGAACTGCCGCCGGTCATGATGCCGACAGCACCAGCAAGACGGAACTCAAGGTTCTCGGTCGGCGTGTAGGAAACACCGGTTCCCAGCGTCCAGGTGTCGGTCTGCGTTCCATAACCGTGGCTGGTGCCGCGGTCCCAGGTCAGGCTGACGGCGCCGCTCCACTGATCATTGAACTTGTGGCCGACACCGCCGGTGATCGTCCAGCCGTCACGGTAGAGAAGATCAAGGCTCGTGCATGGCGTAGTACGGGAGACCGTGGCGGGGCAGAACTTCAGAACCTGAAGCTGGCTCCAGTCCGTCCACTTCACCGAGCCAAATGCCGCCCAACCGGGTGCAAAGCCGCTCTGCAGCTTGAGTTCCAGCGAGTCCGGCATCGAAGCCGCACCGTTTACGTCGTATTTCGTACCGGTCACAAGGCCCACACCCGGTACAACGAAGCCCAACTGGCGAAGGTCGATGAAGCCCGAGAGGTTATCCAGATCGACAGCACTGTTGTAGACGAGGCTCGCTCGCAAGGCATACTCGGGGATTTCGTAGGCAGCACCTGCGCGCCAGCCCCAGCCATGCCCTCCAAGCTCGAGCCTGCCAATGCCGGTAAAGGCACCAGCGAGCGGCGTGCCTGTATAATCCTGAACCAGCCGTTCCTTGAAGCCGTTGACTTCCTGATAGAAGACGCCGCCGATCACACGGAACTGGCCTGGCCCCATGTCCCATTTGTAGGAGCAGGTCGCGGCGTAGTTGTCGCTCTCTACCTTCGTTTCGATATTGCTGTTGGCACCGGCCCAGTTCTGCCCCGGATTGGTGTGGGCACCCCAGGGCTGGGAGTAGTCAGCCATACAGTCGACGCTGTCACCAAAGGCCGCCTTAACGCCGACGCGCGGAACCCAGTAGCTCTCGGTGTCGTCAGCAGTATTCGGTCTGTTGTTGAGATTGCCGCCACCAAAAGTCCCGGTAAGGATGTTGGTGTTCCCGGTATCGGTATCACGGACGTTCTTCAATTCGCGCTGCGGATTGACGTAGGTCGCCGACGCTTCCCCCGCATAATCCGACGGGTCGAACAGCAGATCGATGTTGTAACCGCCGCGCTCAAGACCGCCCGCGTGCGCGGCGGAGGCAAACAGCAAACCCGCTGCTACCGACAGAACACCCCGCCTTAAATTCATGTGAGCCATCCAGCTCCTCCCCCTGCACTGCAAAACTGCGACATTCCACCTCATGTCGTGTGGGCCGAAGTATTCTCACGATCCCGTGAAATCGCAAATGCGAGATCTAGCAGTTAGCAGGCTCGATCGGTCACAGAATTTACGTAAGATTCTCATGATTTAGCCACAATGGCGCCAGATCGGAACCATTTTTCCAAAATCATGGATAAAATCCACTGAATTAGAATGGGTTTCCAAACCATCGAAAACCTGTGTCGCCTGAACAACATTATCGCTTTTTGCGGTAGAACAGCGAAAAACTCCGTTGAAGTTCCGCTCAAACGCCACGCGCGCTTGATGACCCGCGCAGCAGATTCAACTGATCGAATCAATGCAAAATCTCGATAGGCTGAAGTCTATCTTGTATTTCTAAAATAAAAAATCCGCGGCATTTCTGCCGCGGATTTCGATTTCTGACGGTCAGGCATTCTCTTGAACGCCCTCTCGTTGAATCCGTCGATTAACGGCCTCAACCGGCCTCGGCGACGCGCGTCAGCGCAACGCTCAGCGATTCCTTCTGGAGATCGAGCTCTACGAGACGTTCACGTTCCGCTTCGACCAGTTCCGGCTTTGCATTGGCGACAAACTTCTCATTGGCCAACTTGCCGAGGATGCGCTCGCGCTCGGCCTCCACCTTGGCGATCGCCTTCTCAAGCCGGGCCTTCTCGGCGGAAAGGTCGATCAGGTTGCCGAGCGGCAGGCAGGCCGTTGCCTCGCCAACGACGATCTGGGCGCTGCCGCGCGGCGCAACAGTGGCGTGGTCGATATGCTCGACGCGCGCCAGACGACCGATGGCCTGGGCATGCTGCTGCAGGCGCTCGCGCGTCAGGTTGTTGGCACCGACAACGATCAGCGGCGCAGTTGCCGCCGGCGGGACGTTCATCTCCGAACGGACCGAACGAATGCCCGAAACCAGATCGATCAGCCAGTTGATCTCGTCGGCCGCCGTGTCGTCAGCATAGGACGGCGCCGGCCATTCGGCGTGGCACAGCAACGTCGAACGCTCCTGGCCCTCGCCTGCCGTCTGCGCCCAGAGCTCTTCCGTCATGAACGGCATGAACGGGTGCAGCAGCTTGTAGATCTCGTCGAGAACGTAGGCGACGCAGGCCTGCGACTCGCGTTTTGCCGCTTCGTCCTCGCCACTGAAGATCGGCTTCAGCAGTTCGAGGTACCAATCGCAGAACTGGTTCCAGACGAACCGGTAGAGGCTGCCGGCCGCGTCGTTGAAGCGATAGGCATCGAGCGCCTCGGTGACGTCGCGGATGGTCCGCGACAGCTCCGTCAGGATCCAGCGGTTGACGGTGAGCGATGAGGTTTCGGGAATGAAACCATCGCTGCTGGTAACGCCATTCATCTGGGCAAAACGCGTCGCGTTCCACAGCTTGGTGCCGAAGTTGCGGTAGCCGGCGATGCGGGCCGGGTCGAGTTTCACGTCACGCCCCTGGGCCGCCATGATCGCCAGCGTGAAGCGCAAGGCGTCAGCACCGTATTCGTCGATCAGTTCGAGTGGATCGATGACGTTGCCCTTCGACTTCGACATCTTCTGGCCGTTCTTGTCGCGAACGAGCGCATGGACATAGACGGTATGGAAAGGCTCGACCGGAGTGCCGTCGGCATCCTTCATGAAGTGCAGGCCCATCATCATCATCCGGGCGACCCAGAAGAAGATGATGTCGAAACCGGTGACCAGCACGTCGGTCTGGTAGTACTTCTCAAGTTCCGGAGTCTCGTTCGGCCAGCCGAGCGTGGAGAACGGCCAGAGCGCCGAGGAGAACCAGGTGTCGAGAACGTCTTCGTCACGCGTCAGGATTTCGCCCGGCTTGAAGTTCTCGAGCAGATCCTCGACATAGGCCTTCATCGGGCCTTCATGCGCCAGATAATGCTGGATCGCCGCGTGCAGCGCCTCTTCCTCGGTCTTTTCGACGAAGACCTGACCGTCCGGACCGTACCAGGCCGGGATCTGGTGCCCCCACCAGAGCTGGCGCGAAACGCACCAGGGCTGAATGTTTTCCATCCACTCGTAGTAGGTCTTCTCCCAGTTCTTTGGAACGAAGTTGGTCCGACCTTCCTTGACGGCGGCGATCGCGGGCTTGGCCAGCGTCTTCGCGTCAACATACCATTGCTCTGTCAGACGCGGTTCGATCGGCACGCCGCCACGGTCGCCATGGGGAACCATGTGCTTGTGCGGCTCGATCTTGTCGAGCAGGCCCGCCTCTTCGAAGATGCGAACGATGATCTTGCGCGCTTCGAATCGGTCCTTGCCTTCGAGTTCGTCCCAGGCACCGTGGAGGGCAGCCGGATCGCTGAGCCCTTCGAGGAAATCCTCGTTGTCCTTGATCGTGATGCGGCCTTCGATCGTCATGATGTTGATCGCGCGCAGACCGGCGCGCTTGCCGACGTCGAAGTCGTTGAAATCATGCGCAGGCGTGATCTTCACCGCACCGGTACCGGCGGTCGGATCCGCATAGTCGTCGGCAACGACAGGAATGCGGCGACTGACGATCGGCAGAATGATGTGCTTGCCGATCAAAGGCTTGTAGCGCTCATCCTCCGGATTGACCGCGATGCCGCTGTCTCCGAGCATGGTTTCAGGACGCGTCGTGGCGACGACGAGGTAATCGCGCTTTTCCCACTCGGTCGCCTTGCCCTCTTCATCGAAGGCGACCGGGTAATCGAAGGTTACGCCAGGCTCCAACGGATAGCGCAGGTGCCAGAGGTTGCCGTTGATCTCGTGCTGCTCGACCTCCAGATCCGAAATCGCGGTCAGAAGCTTCGGGTCCCAGTTGACCAGGCGCTTATCCTTGTAGATCAGGCCTTCCTTGTAGAGCGAAACGAAGACCTCGAGAACGGCTTCGGACAGCCCTTCGTCCATGGTGAAGCGTTCGCGCGACCAGTCGCAGGACGCGCCAAGACGCTTCAATTGGTTGAAGATTAGCCCGCCCGATTCGGCTTTCCATTCCCAGACCTTTTCGATGAAGGCTTCGCGGCCCATCTGCCGGCGGTGCTGCTGGCTCTCCATCAGCTTACGCTCGACGACCATCTGGGTGGCGATGCCTGCATGGTCCATGCCCGGCTGCCACAACACATCCTTGCCGCGCATGCGTTCGAAACGAACGAGCACGTCCTGAAGCGTGTTGTTGAGCGCGTGGCCCATGTGCAGCGAACCCGTCACGTTCGGCGGCGGGATCACGATGCAGAAACTGTCGGCGCCGGGCTTGGCACCCGCCCCTGCACGAAACGCGTTTTCTTCGTCCCACTTCTTGGCGATACGCGGGTCGACGGATGCGGAATCGTAGGTCTTATCAAGCATTTTGGAGCCAATTTACGAGATTGATGTCAGCGTCTTGTAAACCGGAACGGCCGGTGCAAGTCAACACGAACGCAAAAAGCCGCGACGATCGCGCGGCTTCTTTCGTGTTCGGATTCGGCTTTTAGCGGCGGGGGCCGCGCGCGACGCGTTCGATTTCCTCGCGGACGAGCCGCTCGACAAGCGTCGGCAGATTGTCATCGAGCCATTCCTGCAGCATCGGCCGTAGCATCGCTTCGGCAATTTCATCAAAGGAACGCCGCGATTCCTGACCCACTGCGTGGGCAAGATCGCCGAACGACTGAGCGACCTTGCGGCCGACCTCCGGCGAGACGATCGCCGCAAGCGCCGTCTCCGGCGCGGGCGCTTCCGGCGGAACGACGGCGGCCACCGGCGGAACCGCGCTTAGAACTTCCGGGAGTTCGACTGGCGGCGGCGCTACGACTTCCGGCTCTGCCGGCGCCTCAACTGCAGCAACGGGCTCGATCACCGGCGCTTTCGGCGCGGAAACTGCTGCCATGCGCGAGGTGACGACCGGACTGTCCTGAATAGCGACGACCTGCGGCGCAGGCGGCACCTCACGTCCGGCAAAGCTCGTCGTATGACGCTCGGACGCGGCGCGAACCCGTGCTGCGACATCGGCAAGTGAAAGCGGCGGCTGCGCTGCCGGCGACGGCTCCGACAGCCCGGCCTGGCTGTCCACGACCGGTTCGACAAACGCGGCCTTGGGCGCCTCATCGCGTCGGCCAAAGGCGATCGTCTCGATCTCGCTGTCGATAGTCAGCTCGATCTCGTCGTTGCCCTCGTCCTCGAACTGCTCCTGCGGCGCAAATCCGGCTTGCCCGGGTTCGTTGCTCTCAATGATCTTGCGAATGGATGCCAGGATTTCATCCATCGACGGTTCACGCGCGACATTGAGCTGTGCCATTTCCATCCTCGTTTGACGCGGCAGACATGTGTCCCAAAACTGGACATGCGCCGATTTCCGACAAACCTTAAGTGAGTTCGCGAACGAAACATACGCCACGAATCAACGCTAAGGATTCTTGCACAGATTTGTTTTCAGGGGAAAAAATAGAAACGCCCCGGGGAAGACCCGAGGCGTTGGCAGGTACTCAATGATGCGAACGGACGCCTTAGCGACCGTCAACGGTTCGCAGACCGAACCACTTGTCCTTGACCACTTCGTAGTGCTCTTCGGCACGGTATTCGGCAACCTGCAGGCCCTGATCCTTCACGGTCAGCCGCGCGGCGGCAGCAAGCAGCGAATAGCTCGCAACGACCGCGTCGCGCTGGGCAACGGCCAGAAGTTCCTGTGCCTGAAGCACGTCCTGCTGCGAATCAAGCACGTCGAGTGTCGTACGCTGGCCGACCTTGCGCTCTTCGATCACGCCATCGAGAGCCAGCTTGGCGGCGGAGATCTGCGCCTTGTTGGCGGAGATGCGCGCAATCGCGGCTTCCAGCTGAGCATAGGCGGAGACAATAGTCTGCTGGACCGCCGCACGCGCCGAATCGACGAGGATGCGCTGCTGGCCGAGACGTTCCTTGGCCTGGCGGATCTGGCCGTACTCGGCGCCACCCTGATAGATCGGAACTTCGAGGCGAGCCGTAATGCTCGATGCATTGCTATCGAACTGGCTGGCATTGCCGGTGGTGCGGCCAACCTGGCCCTGCAGCGTCACACCGGGGAGCATCGTGCCTTCCGCCGACTTGACCTGATAACCGGCCGAATCAACGGAGTACTGCGCCGACAGAATGATCGGGCTTTCGCGCAGACCGGTCGCGACGGCCTGATCGAGCGTGCGCGGCAGGGCCTTCGAAGCCGGCGAAGCCTGCTTGATGCCACGCGGCACATCGCCGACGATCTGTACATAGGTCGCTTCGCTCTGCTTCAACTGAGCGACGGCGACGATAAGCTGCGACTGGGCGTTGGCGAGCGAGGCTTCGGCGAGGCTCACGTCCGTTCGGGTGCCTTCGCCCACATCGAGACGGGCTTTCGCCGCGTTCACCTGCTCCTGAAGGAAGGCGATGTTCTGCTTGCGGATCGATACGAGCTGCTGGTCGCGCGCGATGTTGGAATAGATGGTCGCGGCCGAAAGGAGAATCGATATCTCGTTGGCGCGCAGCGATTCGCGGGTCGCAAAGACGTTCGATTCAGCGGCGCGCACATTGTTCAGCGTCTGAAAGCCGTCAAACACCATCTGGTTTACGGTGATGCCGACCTGTCCCTGGTGGAGGTCTTCGCTCAGGGTCTTTTCTCTGTCGATGGTCGAAAGCGTTCCGGACGCGAATGCCGCCACCTGGGGGCGAAAGCCGGACTTGGCAATCGGCACGCTCTCATCGGTCGCCCTGAGGCCGGCCCGCGCGGCGTTCAGGTCAGGGTTGTTTGCGTAGGCTTTGGCCATTGCGCCGAAGATCGTTTCGGCCAGTACTGCGTGCGGTGCAAGCAGCAAGCTTGTCGAAACGGCGGCCAGGAGGGCCGCTTTGCGGACAATCGACACCATTACTTCTCTCTCCGATCGGGGCGGCAGAGCCTGCCCTCTATTTCCGCGGCGCCGCTCTCTTTGCAAAAAGCGACCCCAACTAGACACGGCGATGAAGCGCTCACACCGCCCACTGGTGAGCAAATCACTACCACTGCACTCTTTGAAACCCGGAATCAGCATTCCGACAACTGCGCAGCCATACTCTGCGCAGCCATTTCAAAAAGAAACAAGTACCGCGTTGCGAATTGGCAACATTGTTATTTTAGCAACGCAATTAATTGTTGATATCCCTCAATAAGCGGGACCTCAAAAAACAAATTCCTGTGCACGACGGAAGCCGGGAAGCGGCTTGACCGCGGTGTTGAAATCGGGGCGCTCGGACGTCTTTCCGTGCTCGTGCACATAGAGTTTAGCGCGAGAAGCATTGCCAAATCCTTCAACGACGACCAGCCGCCCGCCATCGCGCAACTGCTCGAACAAAGCGGTCGGCAGGACTTCGACCGAGCCGTGAACGAAGATCACGTCATAGGGTGCCTCGGCGGCATATCCCTTCTCGAGTTCGCCGGTCACGACGGCGATGTTGTCGTAGCCGAGGCGAGACAGCGTTTCCGTCGCGGTGGCGGCGAGGCCTTCATCGCTTTCGAGCGCAACGACCGAACCTGCAACTTGTGACAGCAGTGCGGACGCGTAGCCGGTGCCGCAGCCGATCTCCAGGACGACATCGGACTTGGCGATTTCGGCCAGCTGGAGAAGCTTGGCGAGCGGCGACGGCTCCATCAGGAAACGCGGTGCGTTGCCATTGGTAACCTCAAGCGAGATATCCGTGTCGATGTAGGCAAGCTCTTTCATCTTGGCAGGCACGAACTCCTCGCGCGGCACGCTCAGGAACGCGGACAGGACCGAGTGGGACGTGACATCCGTCGTGCGGATCTGGTTGTCCACCATCTTGGTGCGCGCTGCTTCGAAATTCATGGTAGTGCCCTCGTGTCCGGATAGGCGCGGCGCCCGCTTTCGGGCAAGCGCGCACGATCGTCTTCTGGCTCCCGTCGGAAAGCCTTTGAGGTAAGCTCATAAATCGGCGCCCGGCCGGTTTCAAGCGATAGCGGCAATCTGCGCCGGAAAAACGGGAGGGAATTGCACTGCGAATGGCGGAGGCAACACGATTGCCGGCCGGGATCAGCGTCCCGGCGCGCCTTCCAGCCCAACGAGGGCAATCTTGGTGTAGCCGGCGTTCTGAATGAGGTTCATCACCGTCATCAGCTCACCGTAGTCGACGGCTTTGTCCGCGCGCAGCAGAACGCGCGTCTCTGTATTGCCTTCGGTCAGGCGCTTCAACTCGTCGGCAAAGCTCTCGCGCGCCGTCTCATCGTTGCCGATCGCCAGAGCCAGATCCGCCTTCAAAGTCACGAAGACCGGCTTGTCGTCCCGCGGAGCCGGCTTTGCGGCCGATTGCGGCAGGTCCACCTTCATGTCCACGGTGGCAAGCGGCGCCGCCACCATGAAAATGATCAACAGCACCAGCATGACGTCGATGAAGGGGGTGACGTTGATCTCGGCGTTTTCATCGAGATCGCCGCCACCGTCGCTGATTTTTCCGGCCATAGGTCACCCGATCCTTGCGATGGTCGTCTCGGTGTGACCGAAGTCCTGGCGGCGCGGCTGCGCCTTTCGGGCCAGGCGATGGTCGAGGTCGCGGCTGACGAGCCGTTCCACGGCCGCCGCGGCATCGGCGAGAATGACCTTGTAGCCACCGACCGAGCGGGCAAAATAGTTGTAGATGACGACGGCCGGGATCGCCGCCACCAGGCCGATAGCGGTCGCCAAAAGCGCCTCCGCGATGCCCGGCGCCACGATCGCCAGATTGGTCGTCTGTGCCTTGCTGATGCCGATGAAGGAATTCATGATCCCCCAGACCGTGCCGAAAAGGCCGACGAACGGGCCGACGGAGCCGATCGAGGCCAGGATGCCGGTGCCACTTGTCATGCGCTTACCGGCGCGAACCTCGATGCGGGTCAGAAGCGAGGAAACACGCTCCTTCAGGCCGCCTGTCGGCGCATGGTCGATCACCGCCTCCGAGCGGGCCATTTCGTCGATCGCCGCGGCGACCATTTCGGGCGCCGGTCCCGACTTGCCGTCAAAGGCTCCCTTGACGTCTGCCAGGCCGTTGGCAGCCGACAGCAGGCGAACTGCGCGCGTCAGGCGCGCCTTGGCGCCAAAGAGTTCCAGCAGCTTGACCACAAAGATCGCCCAGGTGGCGACGGACGCCAGCGCGAGGCCAATCATCACGCTCTTCACCACCACGTCGGCGGCCATGAACATGCCAATCGGCGAAAGATCATGCGGCAACACCGGGCTTGCTGCACCCTCGCCGGTTCCAGGCGTGCTTTCCGCCGTCACCGGGGCGCCTTCAACGGTTACCGGAGCCCCCTCGCCCGACGTAGCGGCAGGAGCTTGCAGTGTCGGCTGCGCCTGCGTCGCCGGTTCCGCTGGCGGAACGGTTACGGCCGTGCCCTGACTTTCTACCGTCGGCGCGGATGCGGACGGCGCCGTTGCTCCGCTTTGCGTACCATTAACCGCGGGTGCCTGCGTCGTCGCTTGGGCCAAGGCGGCCGTTGGCGAAACTGCGGAGGACAGGACCAGCAGCGCGGCTGCCAACAAATTGATCGTCGATCGGGCTCGTCTCGGCATCTCGTTCCTCACGTACTGGTCCATTTCGTCGTGTCAGGGCGAAGGGTTTTCCGTCATCCGCCGCTACCCTTGCGCGCTTCCGGGGCTCTTTAAGCAAAGGAAAACCGAATGACAAGGATTTGTGGAGTTTATCAATCAAGAATAATTTCGCAACCACCCATTGCCGGAGCTGGACAGGCGTTTTCAGGGCGTCGGCTGATCTTCGATGAAGGTGTCGCTGCGCCAATCATAGGTGCGATGGCGCTCCCATGGACGGGCAAGCGTCGTGAAAGCCGGCCGGATTTGCATGACGGGTGAGCCCTGCCCTTCCTGCTGCTCCGCCCGAATTTCGATTGCGCCCATGCGGCGCAGCGTCCGTGCGTCGACGATGCGGGCTCGGCGCGGCGCGCACGCTTCCACATCGACCCGCGCGGCGACCACGATCAGGTCTGCCTGATCGCACAGGGCGGGAAAGAGGCGCGGATTTTCGAGGGTGACGATCGTCCAGCCGATGGCGCTGCGCGCCGCACACCATTGCTTGTCGCGGCAGACAAATCGGCTTGGCCGGCTTGCCTCGATGGCCGATGAAAAATCCGCACGGATCGCCGTAGCCTTTTCTCCATCGATCGGCGGCTCTCGTCGGACCGCTTGTTCGATAGCCGGGTAAAGATCATCGGCTGCAGGCGGGAGCGCGATCGGTCGCTCGTGCTCCCCCACGGCGAGCGCCCGTTGCCATTGCGAAAATATGAAGTCCGGCGGGCGCGGCCGGTTCGTTGCGATGGCATCATCCGTGACCAGGCCGAGAAGGCGTCCGTCCTCGGCGATCACGATGTCGGGCCGGCTCCCATCTTCCAATGCCAGGCTGAAGAAGCCTGCACAGATCAGCACGATGCCAGAGATCGCCAGCCAACTGCGCAGCACGCAGAGAAAAACACCGCCGATCGCGATCAGCACGAAGCCGATGGGTCCGATGCGGCCGGTCACGACCTCGCCATCGAGCGACGTCACGAACCGGGCGACGTCGAGCATCCGATCGAGACCCCACGCCATCGCCATCAAAGGCAGATGCTCAAGCCCGAACGGCATCAGCAGCATGGCGAACAGACCGAAGGGCATGATCACGATGCTGATCAGCGGCATGGTGAGAATGTTTGCGAGCAGTCCATAGGCCGGCAGCCTGTGGAAGTAGGCGATCGAATAGACCGACGTTGCCAGGCCGCCGATGAGCGAGGTGATGAGGATGCCTGCGGCGACGCCGGTGATGAGGCGCCCCTTGCTGCGGCCGCCAGCCGCTTCGGCCTTGCCGGTGCGCCGTTCGCGCCAGCGCCCGTAGCCGGCAACCAGCGCCAGGGTGGCGGCGAAGGACATCTGGAAGCCTGGCCCGGCCACAGCCGAAGGCATGAGAACCACGATGACGATTGCGGCGAGCGCGACGTTGCGCAGGCTGATCGACATGCGGTCGAAAAACACCGCGACCAGCATGATCGAGATCATGATCCAGGCGCGAAGTGCCGATACGGCGCCGCCGGAAATGAGGATGTAGAGGCAGACCATCAGCAGCGCACCGGCAGCGGCAACCTTCTTGATCGGCACACGGTGCGCCAGCCCCGGAACCATGCTGAGAGCAGTGCGTGCGCCGATCAGAAACGTGCCGGCTGCCAGCGCCATGTTGAGGCCGGAGATCGCCAGCACATGCGCTAGCCCCGCCTGTCGCAGCACCTCGACCGTCTCCCGGCTGATGGCCCTTTCCTCTGCGGTCACCAGAGCCGCCGCAAGCGCGCCGGTATCGCCGCCGATCGAGGCGCGGATCCTCTCGCCAACCGTTTCCCGCATTGCGGCCATGGTTTTCGTCGCTGCCGAACGCAGCGAGAAAGCCGTCCCAGGCTCTTCGGTCGCCACCTTCTCGGATAGTTTGGGCGCGCCGTAGAAAAACCCGACGGCGCCGATTCCCTTGAAATAGCTGTCGAAGGCGAAATCGTTCAGGCCGGGCAGCGCCGGACCCGAGGGCGGAGACAGCCGCGCCCTGCCCTCGATCAGGGCGCCGAGCGGAAACGGCTCTCCGGAGCCCCGCGTCACCAGCGTCGCCTTCAGCGGCTGGCGGCGCAGCTTTGGCCGGCTCGTTTCCTCGATCTCCAGCCCGTAGCGCCACCGGCCGCGATCATCTTGCTCGCGCGAAAAGACCACGCCCCGTAGGTTCGTGGTCACCGGAGCGTCGAGAACAACCGTGTCGGTGCGCCACGTCTCAATCGCGACCAACAGCATGCCGGAGACGAACAGCGTTACTGCAATCAACGGAGCCCTCAAAGGCGCCAGCCGCCACCGACAGGCCACCGCTGCTATTCCGAAAATGCACAGCAGCACTGCAAGATTGGCAATCCGGATATCGAAGGGCAGCGCCAGCCAGGCGAGCACGCCGAAGATCAAGAACACCGGGATCAACACGAAACCGTGACCGAATGCCCGTTCCTCTTCGATCGCGGCGAGGAATGCCGGTTTAAGCGCGGCAGGCCGGAAACGAGCTGCGCGGCCCGCAATTGCTTGCCACGATGGCCAGAGAAACAGGGGGAACCGGCCTCTCGCAGGCAAGGTCGCGGCGACAACGGCGGCATCGGATCCGGGAAGCCTGAAGCTTCCGCTTTCGACGTCGAGCGACACTTGCCGCATTTCCGTTTCGCTCATTGCGCCCGCACTTTGGACCCTGACTTCGCGGTCGATCATGCAACCAACGCAGCGCAACTGCAACCGAGGCGCTATCTGCCGAAAAAAGCGGCAAACCTATATAGAATGGTACCGCACCATCATCGGACGAGCTTATTGATCTCTTTGGACTTATTGCCGTAACATGCCATTATTGCGTCGCCATATGCACATTTTCGCATCGCACAATTTGCCTTTCGTACAGCTTGGCAGTCGAAAATAAATCATATAGCAAATTCGCAACGTTCATTGTCGTGGCACGTCTGTGTGCCACGTTGCCATAAGACGGAGGGTCCGATGACTGATAAAACCGCGGTTGTAACACTCGATGGAAAGTCGGCGGATCTTCCGGTGCGATCTGGGTCCATCGGCCCTGACGTCGTGGACATCGGCTCGCTCTACAAGCAGACGAAGATGTTCACCTACGACCCGGGCTTCACGTCGACGGCGTCGTGCGAATCCAAGATCACCTATATCGACGGCGACGAAGGCGTGCTGCTCCACCGCGGCTATCCGATCGAACAGCTTGCCGAGCACGGCGACTTCCTGGAAGTCTGCTACCTGCTGCTCTACGGCGAACTGCCGACGAAGGCGCAGAAGGCTGACTTCGACTATCGCGTCACGCACCACACCATGGTGCATGAGCAGATGTCGCGCTTCTTCACCGGTTTCCGCCGCGACGCACACCCGATGGCCGTCATGTGCGGCTGCGTCGGCGCGCTTTCTGCCTTCTACCACGACTCGACCGACATCACCGACCCGCACCAGCGCATGGTTGCGTCGCTGCGCATGATCGCCAAGATGCCGACGATTGCGGCCATGGCCTACAAGTACCACATCGGCCAGCCCTTCGTTTACCCGAAGAACGACCTCGACTACGCCTCGAACTTCCTGCGCATGTGCTTCGCCGTTCCCTGCGAAGAATATGTCGTCAACCCGGTTCTGTCGCGCGCCATGGACCGTATCTTCATCCTGCACGCCGACCACGAACAGAACGCTTCGACCTCGACGGTTCGCCTCGCCGGCTCGTCGGGTGCCAACCCGTTCGCCTGCATCGCGGCCGGCATCGCCTGCCTTTGGGGCCCGGCGCACGGCGGCGCCAACGAAGCGGCACTCAACATGCTTGCCGAAATCGGCACGGCCGACCGTATTCCGGAATTCATCGCCCGCGCCAAGGATAAGAACGATCCGTTCCGCCTGATGGGCTTCGGTCACCGCGTCTACAAGAACTACGATCCGCGCGCCAAGATCATGCAGAAGACCACGCATGAAGTGCTCGCCGAACTCGGCCACAAGGACGATCCGCTCCTCGAAGTGGCGATGGAACTCGAACGCATCGCGCTCACCGACGAGTATTTCATCGAGAAGAAGCTCTACCCGAACATCGACTTCTACTCGGGCATCACGCTGAAGGCTCTCGGCTTCCCCACCACCATGTTCACCGTTCTCTTCGCGCTTGCCCGTACCGTCGGCTGGATCGCGCAGTGGAACGAGATGATCGAGGATCCGGAACAGCGCATCGGCCGTCCGCGCCAGCTCTATGTCGGCGCTCCGCAGCGCGACTACGTGCCGGTTTCCAAGCGCTAAGACTGACAATCAGCAGAGACAACAAAGCCCGGTCAGCGATGACCGGGCTTTTGTTTTTGCAGGCTAGGATCGACGTTTCGCACCGGTTGTGGCCATTTATGTAATAGCAGCAACACAACCACCCGAGCGCACGCTGTGCGCCAGGCTCGTCTTCAGTGAAGCGTTGAGGCAATCGCGCGCTCGAGCGTAAGTCTTACGGCTTGCTCTTATTGAGATAGCCAAGAACGATTTCGGCCGCCATCTCGCCCGGCGGATGATCGGTCGTCATGCGCTGCTGCACCAGCGCGTAACCGTCGAGCATCGAGGCCCGCTGCGCCGTTGCGCCCGAAAGCCGCTCCATCCAGCGCGTCAAGGCCCCGGGGCGGATCGATTCGCCGAAATATTCCGGGACGATCGGGAAATCCGCGATCAGGTTCGGCAGTGCGCCACTCCAGATGCGGATGCGCTTGTGCAGGAACTTCACCAGGAAATCCGGCGCATAGGTTGAAACCACGGGCACGCCAGCCAAAGCGAGTTCCAGAATGACCGTACCCGAAGCAGCAATCGCCGCGTTGGCTCGATCGAAGGCCGCCCATTTATCGGCCGCACCGACGGAAATTTCCGGTTGGATCGTCCAGGATGCGGTAATCTCCCGCACCAACTTCTCCTGGCGCGGGACGGTCGGGAGTAGGAAGCGAATTCCCGGATGGCGGGCCGCGAGTTCGTCGACCGTCGCGCGGAAGATCGGAAGCAGGCGACCGACCTCGCTGGAGCGCGAGCCCGGCAACAGAAGGCATGTCGAAACACGCCCGTCTTTGGCGCCTGCAAGGCGCGGCTGGCGGCTTGCGCGAACGGCGAGCACATTGGCGTCGCTTGCAAGGCGATGGCCGACATAGGTGGTCGGGGGGCCTTGCAGCCGCTCCATCGCTTCCGGCTCGAACGGCAAGACGGCGAGCACGTGATCGACGTAACCGCGCATGCGCGGTGCTCGCTCCGGCTTCCAGGCCCAGACGCTCGGGCAGACGTAGTTGATGACGGGCAGATCCGGCAATGCGGCGCGCACTTTTCGCGCCACGCGGTGGGTGAAATCCGGGCTATCAATGATCAGAAGCGCGTCGGGTCGGGCTGCGATGATCGCCTTTGCCGTTTGGCGAATACGCATGATCAGCTTCGGCAGACGGGCGAGCACCTGGGTGAAGCCCATGATCGAAAGTTCGGAATAGTCGAACAACGAGCGAAGGCCCTCGGCCTCAAGCGCCTCGCCGCCGACCCCGACGAGTTCGACGTCGGAATGGCTTTGCGCCCGAAGCGCGCGGACGAGATCGGCACCCAGAAGGTCGCCGGAAACTTCACCCGCGATCACTGCGAGCTTGTAACGTGGCGCGTTCATCGTCTGATACCTCCGGAAGTGCGCTCCACTCCGGCGACAAAAAGCCCCGCTTGATCGGCGACCGTCACCACTTCGCTACGTTCCAGCACCAGCGCCCGTCCGGCTTCGACGGCAACACCGGCAAGACCGGCCCGCTCGGCAAGCGCGATGGTGGACGGGCCGATCGACGGCAGATCCGCGCGCAGATCCTGTCCCGGCTTGCAAAGTTTGACGAGAACGCCGCGCCGGCGCGAAGAGACGCGCCCCTCCGCCTTCAAGACGGCGACACGCTCCAGCATGGCGTCCGTGCCCTCGGCGCCCTCGAGCGCTACGACACGCCCGCCGACCGCAACCGCCCCCTGCCCCACGTCGAGCGCGCCGAGCGCGTTGGCCGCAGCGATGCCCGCTTCTATGTCGCGTTGGTCGTCACCGTCAGGGTTCACAGCACCGATGGGGCCCGATTCGGCCAGGAGATTGGGTACCACCTCGTGCACGCCGATGACGTGCGCGCCGCTTGCCTCGATCAGCTGCATCGCCATGCGCAGAACCGCATCGTCCCCGCCCGAGACCAAGGTCTTCAGCACTGACGGTATCTTTGCGAGGGTCCGCAACGTCGGGCGGATATCGCGCCACTCCGGCCGACGCCGAACCCACCCGGACAAGACGACGCGGTCAATGCCCTCTTCTTTGAATGTGCGGCTGATATTGGCGAAATCGCCGATCGCCAGAACCGAATGGTCAAAATCGACCCAATCGGTTTCTTCCGCTTCACGCGTGAGCGCGATGATGTAGGGATCTTCGCCGCGTGCACGAACCGCTTCGGCAACGTGATGAGGCAGCGCGCCGCCACCAGCGATGATTGCGAGCCGGCCGCTGGTCGCCGCGCGGCTCGCAGCAGAAGACATCACGGTCAGGCCTTGCCGCGTTGCGGCGAAGATAGCGCGCGGTCGCTCTCGGCGCCGATGAAATCGAGGATTTCCATGACCGGCGCGCAATCCATATAGTCTTCGCGAATCGCTGCGGCATTGGCGCGGATCGATTCCGGCCCTTCGAAGATCTGCTTGTAGGCGCGGCGAACCACATGGATCGTTGCACGATCGATGCCAGCCCGGCTCATGCCGACGACATTCAGACCGCTCAGCAGACCGGGATTGCCGTTGAGCATGCCATAGGGAATGACGTCGTAGCTGACAGCCGACAGACCGCCGACAAAGGCCTGACGGCCGACGCGGGTGAACTGGTGGACCGCACAGCCGCCGCCGAGAATGACGCGATCTTCGACCGTGACGTGGCCCGCCAGCATCACATTGTTGGACAGGATGATGTTGCTGCCGAGGCGGCAATCATGCGCCACGTGCGAGTTGGCGAGAAAGAGATTGTTATCGCCGACGACCGTCTTACCGCCATGCTCGACGGTTCCGGTGTTCATCGTCACGCCTTCACGGATCGTGCAATTGGTGCCGATCAGAAGCTCGGTATCGACGGCGCTGTGGTGAACGCTCTGAGAATCACCGCCGACCACGGCGTTCGGGAAAATCTTCGTTCCCTTGCCGACGGACGTCCGGCCGATCACCACGACATGGCTGAGAAGCTCGATATCGTCGCCCAGAACGACTTTCGGCCCGATGTAGCAAAACGGGCCGATCTTGACGTTCTCGCCGATCACAGCACCGCTCTCGACGATCGAGGACGGGTGGATCTTCGCAGATGCTGCAATCATGTTCAGGCGTCTTCCTTGCTGACTATCATCGCGCCGATATCAGCTTCTGCGACAAGTTGCCCGTCAACTTTTGCGTCACAGTGAAATTTCCAGATATTGCCGCGCTGCTTCTGCTTCACGACATGGAATTCGACACGATCGCCGGGCACGACCGGCTTGCGGAAACGGGCATTGTCGATGGTCATGAAATAGACCAGGTTCGTACCGGTTCCCACCTTGCGGGCGCAGATCGCGCCGGCGGTCTGCGCCATGCCCTCGACCAGCAGGACGCCCGGCATGATCGGCTGCTCCGGGAAGTGGCCGGTGAAATGCGGCTCGTTCGCCGAAACGTTCTTGATGCCGATCGCCGAATTGTCGCCGTCGATCTCGATGATGCGATCGACGAGCAGAAATGGGTAGCGATGGGGAAGCAGTTTCAGGATTTCCTGAATATCCGCCGTGCCGAGAACCGTTGCTGCTTCACTCATTCGCGCCGCCCTTCTTCTTTTTCTGTCTTTCCTCTGCCCGCATGGCCATTTCCGCAACGTCGCGCAGGAAATCACGCATCGGGCGCGCTGGAATACCGCCGTACCGTTCGCCGGCGGGAACATCAGCCGCCACGCCGCTCATGGCGGCGATCTGGACGCCATCACCAACGGTGATATGGCCATTGACGCCGCTGCCGCCGCCGATCATGACACCGTCGCCGATCTTCGTGCTGCCGGCGATGCCGACCCCGCTGACGATGCCGCAATAGCGACCGATGCGCACGTTGTGACCGATCTGAACGAGATTGTCGATCTTCGTGCCCTCGCCGATCACCGTATCATCCATCGTGCCACGGTCGATCGTCGTATTCGCGCCGATCTCGACATGATCCTGAATGATCACCCGTCCGACCTGAACGATCTTGATCATCCCGCCTTTCGGACCCGGCGCATAGCCGAAGCCGTCCTGACCGATGCGAGCGCCGGGGTGAATGATCACGCTGTTGCCGACGAGAGCGCAAAGCACGCTTGCACCTGCGGCAATCGTGCAATCGCGGCCGATGCGCACGCCTGGGCCGATGACCGCGCCGGCCGCGATCCGCGTGCCGCGGCCGATCTCGGCGCCGGCACCAACCAAAGCCGTCGGTTCGACCTCGACATCGTCTTCAAGCCGCGCGGTCGGATCCACGAACGCGCCAGGCGCGATGCCGCGCAGGCTCGTATTGCGAGCCGGACGCATCGCAATCTCGTGCAACAACGTGCCAGCAAGCGCAAAGGCCGTGTGCGGCCGAGCTGTCAAAAGGACGGGAATATGTGCAGGGACGAGAGAGGAAATCGTCTTATCGCAAATGATCGCCGATGCCTCACACGTTTCGAGTTCGGCGCGGCTCTTGCGAGACAACATATAGCAGACGTCACCGGGCTTTGCCCGATAGACCGGCGCTACGGAGCGGACGGCGCGGTCAACGACCGCGACATCAACCAACTCCGCCCCAATTCGATCCGCCAGGTCGCCCAAGCGGATCCCATCGTGGGGCGGAAAAAACCAGTTCTGTTCCATGTACACTCCAGAACGATCTTTTCTGGCAGTTCTGGACTGCTTCTTATCAGAACGACGACGAAATACCGAACTTCAGGTTCTGAACCCGGTCGAAATCTTCCTTGGCAACAGGCCATGCGTAGTCGACTCGCAGCGGACCGAACGGCGAAGCCCAGATCAGACCAATACCGACCGAGGCGCGCAGCGAGGCGTCGTTGCCCTGGACCGATTCACCAGGACCGGTGAGCGCGACCTTGTTGCTGTAGAGCGTTCCTGCGTCAGCGAAGACCGCACCGCGGAAGCCGCTGTCACGCGGGATACCCGGAAGCGGGAACGTCGCCTCGGCCGAAGCCGTGAAATAGGTCGTACCACCGAGCGAGTCACCCGATTGCTTTTCGCGCGGGCCGATACCGTTCCGCTCGAAGCCGCGGATGTCGCTGGTGCCGAGCTGGAACTGGTCGAAGACCTGCAGATCGCTACCGGTCTCGAAGATATGGCCGGCGCTACCGCCGAGCGAAGCGATAATGTCGGCTTCGTCGTTGACCGTGTAGTACCACTTGGCCTTACCGGTCATCTTGTAGAAGTCGGAGTCACCGCCGAGGCCGGCGAATTCATGCGTGAAGGTCGCAAGAATGCCGTCATGCGGCAGCTGCGCATCGTCGAGCGTGTTGTAGGTGATCGACTGCGACACCGACGAACGGACCCAGTTGCCGCCGTCGATCGCACGAATGTAGGGCGACGAAAGCTTCGACCGGTCACCGCTATAATCGAACTGCGTGAAGTTGTAACGCAGCGTCGTCGACAGGTTCTCGGTGATCGGCGCGGTCACGCGCAGGCTGAAGCCCTGATCTTCGTAGCTGTAGTTGTCGTCATCGAAGTCGTTTTCGTTCTTGAAGACGTCGAAGCCTGCGGCCAGACGGTAGCCGAGGAAATACGGCTCCGTGAACGAAACGTTGTACGTGCGGCTCTCGTCACCACGACCAGCGGCAACGCGGATGTACTGACCACGGCCGAGGAAGTTCTTTTCTTCGATCGAAGCTTCGACGAGGAAGCCACCACCGCTACCGGCGGAGTAACCTGCACCGATACCGAACGAACCGGTCGACTGATCCTGTACGTCGACGATCACGACAACACGGTCAGCGGCGCTGCCCGGAGCGGTCGAAACGTTGACAGTCGAGAAGTAACCGAGAGCCTCGAGACGACGCTTGGCGCGCGCTACCATTTCCTGGTTGAAGGCGTCGCCTTCACCCATGTCGAACTCGCGACGGATAACGTAGTCGCGGGTACGGGTGTTGCCGCGGATTTCGATACGCTCGACGTAGGCGCGCTCGCCCTGGTCGACGAGGTAGTCGACGGCGATCGTGTGGTTGCCGAGATCGCGGTTGCCGCGAGGCGTGACGCGAGCGAACGGGTAGCCAGCCGAAGCGACGCGCTTCGAGATCTCGGTCATCGTCGCCTGAACGTCCTTGGCCTTGTAGACCGAACCCTGACGGCTGACGATGAGCCCCTTCAGTTCTTCGGCGTTGATGCCCTCAACGGTCGATTCGACATTGACGGAACCAAAGTCGTAGCGCGGACCTTCTTCGACGGTGATCGTCACCGTGTATTCGTTGGTCGCTTCATTCAGGGTCGCATCCGAAGTAACGACCTGGAAGTCGGCGTAGCCGCGGTTGTAGTAGAACTGACGCAACAGCTCTTCGTCCGCGCGCAGCTTGTCGGGATTGTAGACGTCCTTCCGCGTAATGAAGGAGAAAATGCCCGATTCCTTCGTCGCGATGACCGACTGCAGACGACCGTCGCTGTAGGCTTCATTGCCGACGAAGTTGATCTGAGAAATCTTGGTGCGCTCGCCTTCGTTGATAACGAATGCGAGGTTGACGCGACCTTCGGCGACAGGAACGACCTGCGTCGTCACCGTGACATCGCCACGACCGATCGCCGCATAGGCGTCCTTGATCGACTGGATGTCCGTCTCGACCGTCGCCTCGCTGTAAGGACCGAGCGGCTGCGTGCGCACGACGCCCTGCAGCTTGTCGTCCTTGATCTTGCGGTTGCCGTTGAAGACGACCTGGTTGACGAGCTGATTCTCGCTGACGCTGACGACCAGCGTGCCGCCGGAAACGTTGATGCTGACGTCGGAGAAGTAGCCGGTCGCATACAGACGCTTCACGGAAGCGTCGATGTCGGTGTTGTTGAAGCTCTTGCCCGGAACGATCGTGATGTTGGCGCGAACCGTTTCAGCGCTGACGCGCGTGGCGCCGCGCACTTCGACACGATTGATGACCGCAGCTTCTGCAACGGACGTGCCTGCGAGCAACCCAACACCAGCGCCGGAAACAACAATGCTTGTTGACAGCGCAGCCGCCGACACCGCGTTCAAAAACCTTGAACCAGCTTTCATGTTCAAATCTTACCTTTTCCAAACGTCGCGCGGCAGTTTCGTGCCGACTCCGGTCACGGTTGCCGTTTTAACCGCTTTTCCCATACAAGCAAGCCAGCTCGTTAATTTCTGTTTACTTCAATTCGAACCGTGGCTTAACGGCCACTACAGCTTCGATTTATCGTAAACAAAACCTTTCGTCGCAAGCCGTTGAAAACCAATCGTTCACAGTATCCGTCGAAATCCCCCTCGCCGTTTCCCCGGCCGAACGCTAGCCGAAGAACATCGATATGTCGTTCCAGGTGGCAAAGACCATGAGCATCAGCACCATGGCAAAACCGATCCGGTAGGCGACATCTTGCGCGGCCGGGCCCACCGGCCTTCCGCGCAAGGCCTCAACCGCATAGAACATCAAGTGGCCGCCATCAAGCACCGGAACGGGCATGAGGTTAAGCAATCCTATGGAAACAGACAGGATCGCGGCAATATTCAGCAAAAACGGAATTCCAAGCGTCGCCATCTGCCCCGAGACCTTGGCGACGCGGATCGGTCCACCGATCTGATCCGCCTTCATCCGACCGGTCACGACATTGGAGAGATAGTCGAAAGTACCGGTGACAACGTGCCAGCTTTGCAGGACGCCCTGCCCGACGGCCTCGATCGGACCATAGTTGACCGTGCGGAAATTGCCGGCTTCCTGGTCGGTCAGGATACCGATGACGCCGATTTCCATCTTGTTGCCAAACTGATCCGTGAGCTCGGTACGCTGCGGCACCATGGACAGATCGAGCATCGCGCCATTGCGTTCGATTCGGATCGAAATCGGCATTTCCGGGCGAACACTGACGTAGCGGCGAACGTCGTCGAAGGTGACGACCGGCGTGCCGTCGATCGAAATCAGACGGTCTCCCGGCACGACACCGGCTTGCGCAGCGGCACTGTTCTCATTCACCCGCGCAACCACCGGATCGGCGACCTGACGCCCGTAGACGGAAAACAGCACGGCAAAGATGGCGATGGCGAGAATGAAGTTTGCGATCGGTCCGGCGGCGACGGTTGCCGCACGCTTCCACAATTTGGCGCCGAGGAAGGTCTGGCTGCGCTCTTCCGGCGCCAGCGCCTCCAGGCGCTTGTAGTCCGGCACGCTCGCCGCATCCTCGTCGCCGTAGAACTTGACGTAACCGCCAAGGGGAATCGCCGCCAGTTTCCACCGCGTTCCGTGCCGGTCGGTCCAGCCGACGAGCTCGGGGCCAAAGCCGATCGAAAAAGCCAGAATGCGGATGCCCGACCAGCGGCCGACGAGGTAGTGGCCCATCTCGTGCACAAAGACCAGCAGCGTCAGCACCAGAAGAAATGGGACGACGTAGCCGGTCAGAATCTGAAGGGCATCAAGCAGATATGTCATGAACGTTCCTCAAGCACCCGCGGGCCTAAGCTCAAAGGCTATACAGGACGGATCCGAAAGCGATCTGGCGCCCATCGCTGACGAAATACTGAATCATGACCAGAATCAACGCCGCGACACACGCGAAAATCAACCCGTCGACCCGATCCATAACGCCGCCATGCCCCGGAATGAGACGGCTGGAATCCTTCACCCCAAAACGGCGCTTGATGAAGGATTCGAACAAGTCTCCCACTTGGCTGGCGACGGAAAGCACCAGCGCAATGATCGGAATGCGGAGATCTTGCAGTGAAAAATAAGCCATAAAGACGGCAACACCGGCAACGATGCCGCAAATTGTGCCACCGATGGCACCCGACCATGTCTTGCCGGGCGATATGCGTGGCGCGAGCTTCGGTCCACCGATCGCGCGGCCGGTAAAATAGGCGAAGATGTCGGTCGCCCAGACGACGGCAAAGACGAACAGCGTCGCCATCAAGCCAAGATCGTCGGCGCCGCGAAGGGCCGCAAGCGAAATGCCGGTCAGCCCGGCATAGGCGATGCCACCCGGCAGCCACCAACTGGTCTTCTGCAGAAATACCCAAAGGACAGTGAGAACTACAAAAGCGGCTAGGACCGGAAGGCTGTAGCCGATATAGCCGGTCACGATCAGGCCGGCGATGATCACGACGCCCAGCCAACCAACGGCATTGCCTTGGAAATCCCGCTCCTGGAGGTCCGTGATCGTCGACCACTCATAATAGACGAGCAGCGCAATCAGCGCCGACAGCAACTGAAACGCCAAACCGCCGAACCAGGTCGCCGCTAGTGTCACCGCTGCGAGGACCACGCCCGAAGCGATACGAAGCTTAAGTTCAGTCTGCATCAGGAACCGACCGCCAACGTGGGCTCGGCGACGCCGCCGAAGCGGCGCTCGCGGCAGGCGTATTTTTCAAGCGCCGCCTGGAACGTTTCGCGCGTAAAGTCCGGCCACAACTCCGGAACGAAGATCAGTTCCGAATAGGCGCCCTGCCAAAGAAGGAAATTCGAGAGACGCTCTTCGCCGCTGGTGCGGATGATCAGGTCCGGATCGGGAATGTCCGACGTGTCCAGCATCGCCGCGATACGCTCGGGGTTGATGTCTTCCGGCCGCAAGCGTCCTTCGGCGACTTCCGTCGCCAGCCGCCGCATGGCTCGTGTCATTTCGTCCCGGGCGCCGTAATTGAAGGCAATGACGAGCGTAATCCCGGTATTTGCCCGCGTCGTTTCCTCCGCCTCCACCAGCAACGGTAGAATGTCGCCTCTGAGGTTGGAGCGGTCACCGATGACTCGGATGCGGACATTCTCGCGGTGCAGATCGGCAAGATCCCGGCGGATGAAGGTCTTGAGCAGCCCCATCAGATCGCTGACTTCCGCCGCCGGCCTGCTCCAGTTTTCCGAGGAAAAGGCAAAAAGCGTGAGGTAGCGAATCCCCAAGTCGCCCGCCGTCTTGACGGCGGCGCGAACGGTCTCGACACCCTTGCGGTGCCCCATCGTGCGCGGCAGCCCACGCGCGTTCGCCCAACGCCCGTTGCCATCCATGATGATGGCAACATGTTCCGGAACGGTCGTGGAATTGAGGTTTTGCATAAGGCGTCCGCGAAAGGAGACTCAGATCACGAGCAGAGCAGATCAGACCTGCATGATTTCCTTTTCCTTCTCGACGAGCAAGCGGTCGATATCGGAAATCGTTTCGTCGGTCATCTTTTGCACGCGCTCGGACTGAGAACGGCTGATATCCTGACCGATGTCGCCATCCTTTTCGGCTTTTTTCAGGTCGTCCATGCCGTCACGGCGCACGTGGCGCACGGCGACCTTCGCCTTTTCGGCGTAGTCATGTGCCACTTTGACGAGCGACTTGCGGCGCTCTTCGTTGAGTTCCGGCAGCGGAATGCGCAGGTTCTGGCCGTCGATGATCGGATTGAGGCCGAGGTTCGATTCGCGAATGCCGCGATCCACAGCGCCGACCATCTGCTTGTCCCAGACCGAGACGGACAGCATGCGCGGCTCGGGAACCGTGATGTTCGCCACCTGGTTGAGCGGCACGCGTGAGCCATAGGCTTCGACGGTCACCGGATCGAGAACGTTCGCCGACGCGCGGCCGGTACGGAGCGACGCGATATCGCTCTTGAATGCGGAAATGGCGCCATCCATGCGACGCTTCAGTTCCTTCAGGTCAACACCTTCACTCATGGTCGAAACTCCCGTTCTATCATTCGCCGGCCCGAGGGCCGTTCTGCAGCTTCTTAATTGTCTGTGACGATGGTCGCGCGACCGCCGCCGGTCAATATTTCCGCAAAGCCACCCTTCTCATGAATGGAGAAGACAACGATCGGAATGGCATTTTCGCGTGCAAGCGCGACGGCGGCAACATCCATGACGGCAAGCCCCTTCTCGAGGACTTCGCTGTGCGTCAGGCGGTCGAAGCGGGTCGCGTCCGGATCCTTCTTCGGGTCGGCGGAATAGATGCCATCGACCTGGGTGCCCTTGAAGATCGCCTGCGCGCCCATTTCGGCGGCGCGAAGGGCGGCGGCAGAGTCGGTCGTGAAGAAGGGATTGCCCGTGCCGCCGGCGAAGATCACGACGCGGCCGAGGGAAAGATGGTAGAGCGTTGCGCGCTGCGAGAAGCTCTCGCAGATTTCCGGCATCGCGATTGCCGAAAGCACGACCGTATCGATGTCGAGCTTGCGCAGCGACGTTGCGAGCGCCAGCGCGTTGATGACGGTTGCCAGCATGCCCATGTGGTCGCCGGTTACCCGGTCGCCGCCCTTGGAAGCGACGGCCACGCCGCGGAAGATGTTGCCGCCGCCGACAACCACGCCCACTTCGACGCCCATGGCGCGCGCTTCGGCGATATCTGCGGCGATCCGGTCAGCGACCGCCACATCGATGCCGAAGCCCTGGCTGCCCATGAGAGCTTCACCGGAGGCTTTGAGTAGAACGCGTTTGTAGAGTGGCTCGGCCGGCATCATCGCTCCTGAACAGATCGGCGCGCGTGCGCACGATGGCGGCGCACAGCGCATAAGGACACATTGCGCACCATGGTTTCAACCGCAACGGCGTATTTTCCGGCGGGTCCAGCGCATTGACGAAGCCGGATACACGAAGGGCACCGCGTTGTCACGCGATGCCCCAAGGTTTTCCCAATATGGGTGAAGAAATCAGCCCTTGGCGACGGCTGCAACTTCTGCAGCGAAGTCGGACTCTTCCTTCTCGACACCTTCGCCGAGCAGCAGGCGAGCCATGCCGGTGACTTCGATCGGTGCGCCAGCGAGCTTTTCAGCGTCCTTGACGGCCTGACCGACGGTGATTTCCGGGTTCATGACGAAGGCCTGCGACAGCAGAGCGACTTCTTCGAAGAACTTGCGCATGCGGCCTTCGACCATCTTTTCGATGATGTTGTCCGGCTTGCCCGAAGCGCGCGACTGTTCGATGAAGACGTTGCGTTCGCGCTCGGCAACAGCGGCGTCGACTTCGTCCGCACGGATCGCGAGCGGGTTGGTCGCAGCGATGTGCATGGCGATCTGACGGCCAACCGAGAAGAGAACTTCCTTGTCGCCGATCGACTTCAGGGCGACGAGAACACCGAGCTTGCCGATGCCGTCGCCGGCAGCGTTGTGGATGTAGGTGGCAACAACACCGTCTTCGACCTTGAGTAGGGCTGCGCGGCGAAGCGTCATGTTCTCGCCGATGGTGGCGATCGCGTCCTTGATGGTCTCGTCGACCGACTTGCCGGTTGCCGGGTAGTTTGCAGCCGCGATGGCTTCAACCGAGCCGTCGGTGGTCAGCGCTACATTGGCAACGCCGCGGACGAGTTCCTGGAAGGCTTCGTTGCGGGCAACGAAATCGGTCTCGGAGTTGATTTCGACGACGACAGCCTTGACGCCACCGCTGACAATACCGATGAGGCCTTCAGCAGCCGTGCGGCCCGACTTCTTGTCGGCCTTGGCGATGCCCTTGGCGCGCAGCCAGTCGATCGCAGCTTCCATGTCGCCGTTGGTTTCGGCGAGCGCCTTCTTGCAGTCCATCATGCCTGCGCCGGTCTTTTCGCGCAGTTCCTTCACCATTGCTGCAGTTACACTCATCTTATTGCCTCTTTGTCTGTTTGGTTGGCGCGCTGCCCTTGAGGGCGCGGTACCAGGAGGTGTGGCAGGGAATGGCTTTTCAATGTGACACCGTGATGACTGAACCATCACGGGGTTGCTCGGCTCCAAAGATCCGAACGGATCAGCGCCATCCCCGGCTGAAAAGAACAAGGCCGTTCAGATTTTCATCACAAACGGCCTTGTCCCGACATTTCATTGGGGGCGGCAGGCTTACCTGCCGCCAAGGCCCGATCAGGCGTCGGAGGCCTCGTCGAGCGCCGGCTCGACCGGAGCTTCGGCAGATGCGCCGAGGTCACGGCCCGATGCGCCCTGCTGACGTGCGATGCCGTCGATGGCAGCGCGTGCAATGAGGTCGCAGTAGAGAGCGATGGCGCGCGAAGCGTCGTCGTTGCCCGGGATCGGATAGTCGATCTGGTCCGGATCGCAGTTCGAGTCGATGACTGCGACAACCGGGATGCCGAGGCGCTTGGCTTCGTCGATCGCGATCGATTCCTTGTTGGTGTCGATGATGAACATCAGGTCCGGCGTGCCGCCCATGTCGCGGATACCGCCGAGAGCG
Source organism: Ensifer sp. SL37 (assembly GCF_026672675.1). Classification (NCBI taxonomy): domain Bacteria; kingdom Pseudomonadati; phylum Pseudomonadota; class Alphaproteobacteria; order Hyphomicrobiales; family Rhizobiaceae; genus Ensifer; species Ensifer sp. SL37. Next base: position 3,802,258 of record NZ_JAPPRN010000006.1, read on the forward strand.
CGGTTCAGCTTTTCGCGTTCGCGCTCGAGGTTCAGGCGTTCCTTCTTGGTGAAGCCCGAAGCTTCCGAAGAGAGGATTTCGTCGAGCTTGCGCAGGCGCTGGATCGAGTTCGAAATCGTCTTCCAGTTGGTCATCATGCCGCCGAGCCAGCGAGCGTTGACGTAGTACTGGGCCGAACGCTTGGCAGCGTCAGCGATGATTTCGGACGCCTGGCGCTTGGTGCCGACGAACAGAACGCGGCCGCCGTTGGCAACGGTGTCGCTGACGATCTGCAGGGCGCGCGACAGCATCGGCACGGTCTGTGCGAGGTCGATGATGTGAACGTTGTTGCGATCGCCGAAAATGTACGGCTTCATCTTCGGGTTCCAGCGGTGCGTCTGGTGGCCGAAGTGAACGCCAGCTTCCAGAAGCTGACGCATGCTAAAATCAGGCAATGCCATGCCTTTTCTCCTTTTCCGGTTGAACCTCCGCGAAGCGTCGAGCATGTCTTTCGACCGGCCCACCGGCGGAACGATCCGGATTTCTCCCGGAACATCCCAAGCTTCACGTGTGGAATGGGCAGCCCCTTAACGGCAACCGCCCGAGAAATCAAGCCGCAAACGCCGCTTTTTACCGCAATCGGCTATTTGCAGTCCTCGGATTTGAACACTTCGAGGTCCGCAAGCTTGCCGCTCAGAACGAAATCGCCGTAGTCCATCGTCAGGTCGCGGGTAATCCCGTTCTCGTAAAGCTTGAACGACATACGGTAGATCGGCAGCGCGTCGCCGCTCTTGTCATCGTTGAAATAGGAGATCGTCACCGGCCAGTAATTGTCGCCGCTGAGCTTGCCCGCCTTGCCTGCATCCGGCTCGTCCGCCGTGGGTTTGCGCGATTTGCCGACGAAGGTCGAGGTGATCAAGGTCTTGTCACCCGAATCGGAGCCGTCGAAGATGCGCGCCTCAAAGAGGCTCTCGCCTTTCTTCGCTCGCGAGATCACCTCCATCATGTGCGCCGTCGGAAACCGGCTCGCCGCAAGCTCGATTTCGCGCTTGTCCGGCGCGGTCAGCTCGACCTTAACGCCCGCTTTTTCCTCATGCGCCGTACCGCGTACTTCCTTGTCCAGCTTCTCATCGGTGAAGGAGCGGGTCAGGAAGCGGAAATTGCCATTCTTTAGATCTTCGTAGGTGGTCGTCTGCTGATCGGTCAGGCGCACTTCCTCGCCGGTATCGACCTGGGTGACGAAACGGAAGCTGACGGTATAGCCCGCACAGGCCGAGCCATTGAACTCGTAGACCATGCGACCATACATTCCGGCAATGCCCGAACGATCCGATGCATCCTTGAGTTCGAGATCATAGACGGCGCGGTGCGGCACAAGGGCGTTTGCGTGTGCCGCCGTGGCGCCTGATACTGTCATGACGGCGAAACAGGCGCTGCCCAAAGTGACGAGACCGAAGCCTTTATGAAACATCCGTTTCCTCCTGTTGGACTCGCCGGCAATGCTATAAACAAGCGTTCGGCAGAAGCGAGGCGGCGTTCGCAGGAAAAAGCCGGTGCCCGCCGCGATCCGGCCTGAATGCAGGATTTTAACACAAAAGACAACAATGGAGCTTTCCATGTCGGCAGAGATCGAAGCGCGCCTCAAGGACCTCGGCGTCACACTTCCCCAGGCTGCGACCCCGGTTGCAAACTACGTGCCCTACGTCATCAGCGGCTCGATGCTCTACATCTCCGGACAGCTTCCGATGGAAGACGGCAAGGTCGCTGTGACCGGCATCGTCGGCAAGGATGTGGACGTGGCCCGCGCACAGCGCGCCGCCGAACTCTGCTCAATCAACATCCTCGCCCAGGCCAAGGCAGCACTCGGCGGCGATCTCGGTCGCATCCGACGCCTGGTGAAGATCAACGGCTTCGTCGCCTCGACACCGGAATTCGTCGAGCAGCATCTGGTCATCAACGGCGCATCCAATCTGCTTGCGACCGTGCTCGGTGAAGCCGGCAAGCATGCGCGTGCCGCCGTCGGCATGGCTTCCCTTCCCTTCAATGCCGCCGTCGAGATCGACGCCGTCATCGAAATCGCCTGACAGAGTGCCCGGCATGGCTGATATTTCCTGGCTGAAGGCCCAACCGATTGCCCATCGTGGCTATCACGACATGAACAAGCAGGTGTGGGAGAATACGCTTTCGGCCTTCTCCCGCGCCGTCGACGCCGGTTTCGCGATCGAATGCGATCTGCAGTATACCGCCGACAGCATTCCGGTCGTCTTCCACGATGACGACACCGAGCGCCTGTGCGGGATCAAGGGCGACGTTCGCGCGCGCACCGCCGGCGAACTCGGCCTGATGGCGATCGGCGGCACGAAGGACAAGGTGCCGACGTTGACGCAGATGCTGCGCCTGGTTGCCGGCAAGGTGCCGCTCGTCATCGAGCTCAAGGGCCGCAAGGGCGACGACGAGGGCTTTGCCGCCGCCGTGCTCGAAACGCTCGAAGGCTACAAGGGCCACGTTGCGCTGATGAGCTTCGATCACTGGCTGCTCAAGGACCTGAAGGCGCTCGACGCGCCCTACCCGCTGGGCCTCACCGCGGAAGGTGCCAATCCGGAGACCTTCTTCGTGCATGAGGAAGCGATGCAGCTCGGGCTCGATTTCATCTCCTACCACTACGGCCACCTGCCGAACTCGTTCATCACCAAGGAACGGACGCTCGGCAAGACGATCATCACCTGGACCGTGCGCGACCGGCAGGCCGAAGCCTACACGTTTGCCCATGCGGATCAGATGACCTTCGAGGGTTTCGACCCGCGGGAGGCCCTGGTTTCCTAAAGTAATGTCAGACGCCGTCACCCTCCGCATCGCGCAATCCTTCACCGATATACCGGCGGCACGCTGGAATGTGCTGTCCGGTGCATCGAAGGCGTTTCCTGGCGGTGTCTACAATCCCTTCCTCTCGCATGCCTATCTCTCGGCGCTCGAGGAGTCCGGGTCGGCGACGGCCAAGACCGGCTGGCTCGGCCAGCATCTGTTGCTTGAAGGCGGCGACGGGCAATTGCGCGGCGGCCTCGTCTGCTACCTGAAGAGCCACAGCCAGGGCGAATACGTTTTCGACCACGGCTGGGCAGACGCCTTCGAGCGCGCCGGCGGTCGCTACTATCCGAAACTGCAAAGTTCCATCCCCTTCACGCCTGCGACCGGACCACGGCTGCTTTCGGCACCGGACGAAAATACGAACGCCGTTCAGGATGCGCTTGCCGCGGGCCTGAAAGAGCTTGCCCGCAGACACGATGTCTCTTCGGCACATGTGACTTTCGCGCCCGAAGCCGAGATCCCTGCGCTTGAGCGCGCCGGGTTCCTGCACCGCACAGACCAGCAGTTCCACTTCACCAATGAAGGCTATGGCTCCCACGCCGATTTTCTGGAGACCCTTGCCTCACGCAAACGCAAGGCGCTGAAGAAGGAGCGCAGGGCTGCGCTCGAATACGGCATTTCGATCGACTGGCTGACCGGCAGCGACCTGACGGAATCGATCTGGGACGAGTTCTTCGCCTTCTACATGGACACCGGCGGACGCAAATGGGGCCGCCCCTATCTGACGCGCGCGTTCTATTCGCTCATTGGCGAGCGCATGGCCGACGATATCCTGCTGGTGATGGCACGCCGCAACGGCCGCTACATCGCCGGCGCGATCAACTTCATCGGCGGCGATGCGCTCTACGGTCGCCACTGGGGCTGCATCGAGGATCACCCGTTCCTGCATTTCGAAGTCTGCTATCACCAGGCGATCGATTTCGCGATCGCCAAGGGGCTGAAACGGGTCGAGGCTGGCGCCCAGGGCGAACACAAGCTTGCGCGCGGCTACATGCCCGTCACCACCCATTCCGCCCATTTCATCACACATCCGGGACTTGCCCGCGCCGTCGGCGACTATCTTCAGCGCGAGCGCAGGGATGTGGAGGAAACGGGCGAGTTTCTTGCCGAGCACGGACCTTTCCGCAAAGGTGAACGGCAGGACCACTGACCGCCTTTTCGTGAAGGCCGGCTTCATTACACGAGGAAGAACAATGAGCTACGACGACAACAACATTTTCGCCAAGATCCTGCGCGGCGAAATTCCCTCGCACCGCGTCTACGAGGACGACGCGACGATCGCCTTCATGGATGTCATGCCGCAGGCCGAAGGCCATCTGCTCGTGGTGCCGAAATCCCCTTCGCGCAACCTGCTCGACGCCGATGCAGCAACGCTGCCGGCGCTGATTGCCACCGTACAGAAGCTGGCCGTTGCCGCCAAGGAAGCTTTCGACGCCGATGGTGTGACGATCATGCAGTTCAACGAAGCACCGGCCGGACAATCGGTGTTCCACCTGCACTTCCACGTCATTCCGCGGCAAGCAGGCGTGCCGCTGAAGCCGCATTCCGGCACGATGGAAGACGGCGCCGTTCTGGCTGCCAATGCCGAAAAGGTTCGGCAGGCGCTCTGATCGCGCTCATACTATCCGCAGGAGCCAGGGAGCCGGCGACGCGCCGGCTCTTTAACCGACGGTCAGGTGAAAGCATTCACCCGGCCTAAAAACCCATCCACCACAGGCCCAGCGCCAACGCGGCAATCGCTGACGCGATCCCGATCGCCGGCTTTCTTCCGAACAGGAAGAAGGCGGCCGCCCCGAGCGCGACGGCACCTGCGCGCAGCCAGAGCGGAGATTGTTCGAGTACGCCGGTCGGATAGAGGATAAGCTTTGCGATGACCGCTGCGACCAGCGCGGTGGCAACCGCCCTCACCCAGTTCAGCGCCTCGGAATCATCGCGCAGCCTGTTGCCTGTGATAACGCCCAACCAGCGCCAGATGTCGGTCGCCAGCCAGCCGGCAATCGCGATGAAGACATAGGCCCACCAACCATCCTGCCAGGTCATGCTCCCACCTCCTTGCGGCGGCGCCAGAGGCGCTCGATGAGCCAAGCAAGCGTGCCGCCGACGAGGCCGGCGAGCAGGATGTCGAATTCCGGAAACAGCCAGTAGAACAGCGGCCCGCCTGCAAGACCGAAGAGCAACGCCACATAGACGACGGGATGGCGCGCCGAATGCCAGATCGAGGCGAGAAAGTAGACCGGCGTCAGGAAGAAAAGGCAGCCGGCAACGATCGGCGGGAAATCGGCGACGAAGTGGTAGACGACAGCGACGAGCAGCATGTTTGCCGCCACCAGCGTGATGCCGAAGCCCGCGAAAAAGGCGACGCGCCGCTCGCGCGGCACGTGCGGCACCTTCTCCATCGCGAACACCCAGGCGGTGATCGCGACGAAATGCGACAGGAAGAGCAGAAGCCAAGTCGGCGTGCGCGACCCGCGCAGCTCCGGTATCAGCGCGGCGACCATCGGCATCAGCCGGACGGACGACAGCGAGACCGCGAGGAACGCGGTCGCGAGCCCGGCTCCGCTCATCATCGAACTGACGAGAATGACCTTGGCCGGAAGCGCCCAGACCATGCCGACCATGAAGACCACCTGCTCGACCGGGATGCCGGCCTGAGCCGTCAGCGAACAGAAGCCGACAAAGGACAACATCAGAATGAAGGCCGGCAGACTGAAAATGCCGCGCATGCCTTTCCCGAACCAGGCGAGCGAAGATTGCTCGTCTTCTTCTCTCTTCATCGGCGATTCCGGATTGTTTTCAACTCGAATACGACCACCCCGGATCGAATCGTCCGGGATCAGCATGACCGAATATAGGCTATCAGACCGGCACGCGGACGAAAAACCACGCAGGCTCTTCTCATTTCGTTTTTAAAGAAAAACGGTGCCGGATGGTTTGCATCCGGCACCGTCGAACGTGTCTTGCGGGGGCTACTTCTTGCGCGGCACCTTCGGCACCGTGCGGCCCTTTCTGGGAGCCGCGTCGCCCGCCCCGGCCTCGTCATCCGTTGACGCCTTGGCGGCGGCCTTCTTCGGCTTGGACTTCGGCGCAGGCTCGGCGCCCACCTCTTCCTTGTCCTCGGTCTTTTTCGGCTTGGCGGCCTTCATCGCCGGGCGGGATACTTCCGCCTTCGGCTTGATTGGCGTCGTCTCAGGAACGGCATCGAGCAGCAGGCCCTTGGTGCCATCGGCCTTCGTGCCGATCGTCACCTTGACGACGCCGCCCTTCTTCAGCTTGCCGAAGAGGATTTCATCGGCGAGCGGCTTCTTGATGTTTTCCTGGATGACACGCGACAGCGGTCGCGCGCCCATCTTCTCGTCGTAGCCCTTTTCGGCAAGCCAGGCGATCGCCTCCGGCGCGAGGTCGAAGGTGACGTTGCGCTCGGCAAGCTGGGTTTCAAGCTGCATGACGAACTTCTGAACCACCTGGTGGATAACCGGTGTCGGCAGCGAAGCAAACGGAATGACCGCATCCAGACGGTTGCGGAATTCCGGCGTGAACAGGCGGTTCAGCGCCTCTTCGTCTTCGCCCGTACGCTTGGAAGAACCGAAGCCGATGGCGGCCCGGGCCATTTCCGATGCGCCGGCATTGGTCGTCATGATCAGGATGACGTTGCGGAAGTCGATCTTCTTGCCGTTGTGATCCGTCAGCGAGCCATGGTCCATGACCTGCAACAGGATGTTGAACAGGTCCGGATGCGCCTTCTCGATTTCGTCGAGCAGCAGCACGCAATGCGGATGCTGGTCGACGCCATCGGTCAAAAGGCCGCCCTGGTCGAAGCCGACATAGCCGGGAGGTGCACCGAGCAGGCGGGAAACCGTATGCCGCTCCATGTATTCCGACATATCGAAGCGCAGGAGCTCGACGCCGAGCGAGGTCGCAAGCTGCTTGGCGACTTCCGTCTTGCCGACGCCGGTCGGGCCGGAGAAGACGTAGCAGCCGATCGGCTTGTTCGGTTCGCGCAGGCCGGCACGCGCCAGCTTGATCGACGAAGCAAGCGCCTCGATCGCCAGGTCCTGGCCGTAGACGACCGAGCGCAGCTCTCTCTCGAGATTGGCAAGCACGGCCTCGTCGTCCTTGGAGACGGTCTTCGGCGGGATGCGCGCCATCGTCGCGATCGTCGCCTCGATCTCCTTCTCGGTGATCAGCTTGCGGCGCTTGCTGGCTGGCAGCAGCATCTGTGCGGCACCGGATTCATCGATCACGTCGATCGCCTTGTCCGGCAGCTTGCGGTCGTTGATGTAGCGGGCCGAAAGCTCGACCGCGGCCTTGATCGCCTCGTTCGAGTATTTCAGGTGATGATATTCCTCGTAATAAGGCTTCAGCCCCTTCATGATCTCGATCGCGTCGGCAATCGTCGGCTCGTTCACGTCGATCTTCTGGAAACGGCGGACCAGCGCCCGATCCTTCTCGAAGAACTGGCGGTATTCCTTGTAGGTGGTCGAACCGATGCAGCGGATCGCGCCGGAGGAAAGCGCCGGCTTCAGAAGGTTGGATGCATCCATCGCGCCGCCGGACGTAGCTCCAGCGCCGATGACCGTATGGATCTCGTCGATGAAGAGCACGGCGCCCGGATAGTCCTCGAGCTCCTTGACGACCTGCTTCAGCCGTTCTTCGAAATCGCCACGGTAGCGCGTGCCGGCAAGAAGCGTGCCCATGTCGAGCGAGAAGATCGTCGCATCCTGCAACGCTTCCGGCACCTTCTTTTCGATGATGCGCTTGGCAAGGCCTTCGGCGATCGCCGTCTTGCCGACGCCGGGGTCCCCGACATAGAGCGGATTGTTCTTCGAGCGGCGGCACAGCACCTGGATGGTGCGGTTCACCTCGGCGTGACGGCCGATCAGTGGGTCGATCTTGCCGGATTTCGCCTTCTCATTGAGGTTGACGCAATAGGCGGTCAGCGCGTCCTGCTGCTTCTTGGCGCTGGCCTCTTCGTTGTCGCGCGCGGGCTTCTGCTCGCTCTCATGATCGTCAGAGCCACGCACAGGACGGGACTCGGAGCTGCCGGGCCGCTTGCCGATGCCGTGCGAAATGAAGTTGACCGCGTCGTAGCGGGTCATCTCCTGCTCCTGCAGGAAATAGGCTGCGTGACTTTCGCGCTCGGCGAAGATCGCGACCAGCACGTTAGCGCCGGTCACTTCCTCGCGGCCGGACGATTGCACGTGGATCACCGCCCGCTGGATCACGCGCTGGAACCCGGCCGTCGGCTTGGAATCTTCGTCGTAGCCGGTCACGAGGTTCGACAGTTCGTTGTCGACGTAATCGGTTACGGTCTTGCGCAGCGTCTCAAGATTGACGTTGCAGGCGCCCATCACGGCCGCCGCGTCGGCATCGTCGATCAATGCCAGAAGCAGATGCTCGAGCGTAGCGTATTCGTGGTGGCGCTCGTTGGCAAAAGTCAGTGCCTGGTGCAGCGCCTTTTCGAGGCTGGGCGAAAATGTTGGCACGTTAGTTCCTCATTTCTTTTCCATGACGCATTGCAACGGATGCTGATGCTGCCGGGCGAAGTCCATCACCTGCGTCACCTTGGTTTCGGCGACCTCATAGGTGAAGACGCCGCACTCTCCCACACCGTGATTGTGGACGTGGAGCATGATGCGGGTCGCCTCTTCCGGGTTCTTTTGAAAGAAGCGCTCCAGAATATGGATGACAAATTCCATCGGCGTGTAATCGTCATTCAAAAGCAGAACACGATACAAACTCGGCTTCTTGGTCTTCGGCTTGGTACGCGTGATGACGGACGTGCTGCGGTTGTTGCCGTTCCCCTCATCATCGCTACCTTGCTGCATCCGGACCGGCATGGCGATCATTCTTGTCAGTTCCTTGTACAGTAGCGACCCATCGAACTCGGCCGCAGCCTGCTTGCCCTTTATCTAATGGTTCGTTTTCAGATTTTAAGACCGAACCAACACACTGCAATCATAATCGCACGTTGACCGGCAAGATTGATCAACTTTCTTTGGGCTGCGCACAGCTTATGCGAAAAACAAAAAGGCCGGTCGCAAGCGCTGCGACCGGCCTTTTTATTGAGAAATTGTTTTAGCCGGTGATCAGGCTGCTGCAGCGGCGGCCTTGACTGCTGCCGTTGCCTTGGCAACTGGCGCTTCGTAGGGCTTGTAGGCGTCCTTGGCGAGGTCGGCATACATTTCGCCGATCTTCGTTGCTTCGGCGACAAAGCCTTCGTAGCTCGACTTCACGAAGTTGGTCTGCAGTTCGAAAGCAGCCTCGACGCTCTTGACGCTCGTCAGCTTTTCGACATGCGCGACGCTGTCCTCGAAGGACTTCTTCGAAAAGTCGGCAGCTTCGGTCGCGATAGCCTGGAGACCCTTGGTCCAAGCGGAATAGCTCTTCACAGCCACATCAATGGCTTCCTTGCTCTTCTTGTTTGCATCGTCGAAGTTGAACATCCGGTGTCTCCTTGGTGACGGCCTGATCTGGAGGCTTCAGTTTATGTGCACTGCACAAAAAGTCAAGACGAGTGTGCGATGCAATAAAATACAACAGATGCAACAACTTGATGAAATATCGCGGTCCGGCATGAAATTTCTTGCCGCGCTCGCTACAGCCGCAAGATAAGCACTAGCGAGCAATTGCCCAGCAAGACATCAACATCCCGCACAAAACAATAAACCCCGAAAATCCCATGGATTTTCGGGGTTTATACTGAAAGCGTCCGGCGTCGCGACTTAGAGGTCGATGTCGAGGATCGCCATGGAGAAGTTGTAGGAAAGCTCGCCGTCTTCCTCATCGCGGAAGACCACACCGAGGAACTCGTCACCGAGATAGACTTCAGCGGACTCGTCCTTCTTCGGGCGAGCCTTGACGACCATCTGCTGATTGAAGGTGCGCTTGAAGTAGGCTTCAAGCTTGCGGATTTCTTCGGGCTTCAAAACACGTCTCCGTAGCCGTTTAAACTGTGCGGCGCTTCTCGCACGCTGCATCGGCGGGTGTAAACCCCTCGAAAGAGGCTACACACCGGTTCCCGCATGTCAGATATCGAAGCTGGCAAGGATCTGGTCCATCTGGCGCGACGGCTCGGAACAGCCGGCCTCGCCCACGACCTTTGCCGGTACGCCGGCGACCGTCGACTTCGGCGGCACCGGTTTCAGTACGACCGAACCCGCAGCGACGCGCGAGCAGTGCCCGATATGGATATTGCCGAGGATCTTGGCGCCGGCACCGATTAGCACGCCATCGGCGATCTTCGGGTGGCGATCGCTGCCTTCCTTGCCCGTGCCGCCGAGCGTCACGCCGTGCAGGATCGAGACGTTGTCACCAATGACCGCGGTCTCGCCGACGACAAGGCCGGTGGCATGATCAAGGAAGATGCCGCGGCCGATGCGGGCGGCGGGGTTGATGTCCGTCTGGAAGACGCTCGACGCCCGGCTCTGCAGGTAGAAGGCGAAATCCTTGCGGCCGCGCTTCAATAGCCAATGCGCCAGGCGATGCGTCTGGATCGCATGGAAGCCCTTGAAATAGAGCACCGGCTCGATGAAGCGGGTGCAGGCGGGGTCACGGTCGTAGACGGCCTGGATGTCGACACGCAGAATGGTGCCCCATTCCGGCCAGTCCTCCAGCATCTCCGAGAAGGTCTGGCGCAAAAGGTTTGCCTGCAGATCCGGGTGATCCAGCCTTTCGCAGATGCGGTAGATCACGCTTTCTTCGAGAGAGTGCTGATTGACCACGGTGGAATAGAGGAAGGCCGCGAGCATTGGGTCTTGCTCGGCGGCAATCCGGGCTTCTTCGCGCAGGCTATTCCAGATCGGGTCCATCACTTGCAGCGCTTCTGCCTGGCGAAGTTCGGTCTTGGCGACCATCGTCGCTCTCCTTCCTTGTCCGTGCCTGCCATCACTATAGGGGAAATCAGGCGTGACTTAAATGGCGTCTGGCGGCAATGACGATACGCTAGATGCGATCGATCTCTGCCAAAAATTCGAGCACCGCTTTCTTGAAAACCCGGTCGCCGACGGCGAGCATATGGTCGCGACCCGGAATGTCGAGCGCACGCGCACGCGGCATCAGCGCTGCCAGTTCCTGCGCCGATCCGGCGATGTCATCGGTCGTCCCGACGCCAATCAGCGTCGGCTGCTCGATGCGCGCCATATCCTTTGCCGTCAGCAGATCCCGCGAGGTCGAGATACAGGCGGCAAGCGCCTGCCGGTCGCTCTTGGTCTGGTCGGCAAAGGCGCGGAACATGCGCCCGCGCGCATGGGTCACGTCGTCAAGCGACGGCGCCACCAGAGCGTCGGCAATCGGATCCCAATCCCCGACCCCCGACACCATGCCGATGCCGAGGCCGCCGAAGACCAGCGAGCGCACGCGGTCGGGATGCGCGAGCGCCAGGAAGGCCGAGATGCGAGCGCCCATCGAATAGCCCATGACATGGGCCTCGGCGATCCCGAGATGCCCAAGCAATGCGGCGGCGTCACCCGCCATCTGCTGCGGGTGATAGAGTTCCGGGTCGTAGGGCTTGCTGCTCTTGCCATGGCCGCGATTGTCGAGCGCGATGACGCGGTAGCCGGCGTCACCCAGCGTCTTCAGCCAGCCCGGGAAAACCCAGTTGACGTTGGCGCTGGAGGCAAAGCCGTGAATGAGCAGAACGGGCGCGCCGGACGGGTCGCCCTCGTCGAAGAAGGCGATCTCCAGACCGTCATGATTGAAACGGGAAAACGGCGGCGGGGTGAGATCCATCTATTCATCCTTGGGCATATCGATCCCGCGCAACCTAGTTCGTCGCCTTGGCGGGCGAAACCCCGCACCGGCAAAAACCACAACTGCGGCAGCTTTGCCGCTACACATTTCCGGCAAAGCTGACTATGGTGCCGCCAAATTTGACCTTCAGACTTGCATTCATCGGAGCATGACATGGCCGGCCACAGCATCCCGCATTTCCAGAACGACGGCGGACATCAGGCAATCGAAATCGGCGTCAAGGAATTCATGTGCACCGGCGCATCCATTCCCTACGATCACCCGCACATCTTCATCGACATGGGTGACGACAACGAGAAGGTCTGCTCCTACTGCTCTACGCTCTATCGCTACAATCCGAAGCTGAAGGCGACCGAAACCAATCCCCCCGGCTGCCTCTTCGCCCATAAAGCCGCCTGATAAGCGCCGATGTCGCGCCCCGTCGCGATCATCGGCGCCGGCATCGGCGGCCTCACGGCTGCCCTATGCCTTGCCCGGCGCGGCTTCGACGTCGATATCATCGAGCGGGCGACGGCACTGACCGAGGTCGGAGCCGGCCTGCAGCTCTCACCGAACGCCTCCCGTATCCTCATCGAGCTCGGCCTGCTGGCGCAGCTTGAGAGTGTATGGACGGAGCCCGAGCGCATCGGGCTCGTTGACGGCCGCTCTCTGCGCGCGCTTGCCAGCGTACCGGCCGGGACCTTCGCGCGCCGCCGCTGGCATGCGCCCTATGCCGTTCTCCACCGCGCCAGCCTTCAGAAAATGCTGTTTCAGGCTGTTCAATCCGAACCGCGCTGCCGTCTCCACCTCGGATGCCAGATCGACAAGCCCGGGGACCAGGCGATCGCGGCAGTGACGGGGTGCATGCCGGAGGTCGTCATCGGCGCCGACGGCATCTGGTCGCGGCTGCGCGAGACCGTGCCCGCCGCCGGCCGTGTCCGGTTCTCGGGCAATATCGCCTGGCGCATGACGCTTGCAGGCGACGTTGCCGCGGGCGTGCTCAACCGCGGTGAGGTCACCGCCTTCCTCGGCCCGCGCGCCCACCTCGTTGCCTATCCTCTGCGGGAAGTCGGCGGTTTCAATCTCGTCGCCATCATCGAGGGCAAGGAGACCGACGCGATCTGGGTCGGCAAGGATTCGGACGCGCGGCGCCAGGATTGCCTCAGCGCCTTTTCCGATTGGAGCCCAGGCATCCGCTCGCTTCTCGATAAGGCCGTGGCGCCCACCTACTGGCCGCTCTGCACCGTCGACGACGGCGCCTGGCAGGATGGTCAAAAAACAGTGCTGATCGGCGACGCGGCCCATGCGATGACACCCTTTGCGGCGCAAGGTGCGGCCATGGCCATCGAGGACGCATCCGCGCTTGCGGCTTGCCTGTCTGAAAACCTCAACGTCGCGGATTCCTTGCGGAAATTCGAGGCGCTTCGCAGGCCACGCATCGCGCGCGTCCGCCGCCGTGCGGCCTTCAACCATTTCGCCTATCACGCCCGCGGGCCGGTGCGTATCGGCCGCGACATGGTGTTGAGTCTCAAGGGGCCCGACGCGCTTGCGGCCGACCTCGACTGGCTCTACGGCTACGGGGTGCCAGAGCACTGAGAAGCGACGGCCATTCACCGCGATCCGTTCGATAAACTGCCGGCGCGCGCAAGATCTAGTCCAGAAAAGCAGAACGCCGCGGATGACCGCGGCGTCCGTCATTGCCTTCGTCAAACGGCGTTTGCCGCAGCCAGGCCCGCTTCGATGTCGCGCCGGATATCCGGCACGTCCTCAAGGCCGATCTGCAGGCGCAGAACCGGACCTTCGGTCGGCGCCAGCGCCACCTTGCGATCTCCGAGACCGACATGGAGCGCGAGGCTTTCGAAACCGCCCCAGGAATAGCCGAGCCCGAACAATCTCAGCGCATCGAGGAAGGCGTGCGCCTTGGCCTTGAAGCGGTCAGGGCTCTCCGCCTTCAGCACGAAGGAGAAGATGCCGCTCGCGCCGGTGAAATCGCGCTTCCAGAGCTCGTGGCCGGGGAAGCTCGGCAGCGCCGGATGCAGCACGCGGGCCACTTCCTCGCGTGTTTCCAGCCATTTCGCTAGTGTCAGTGCGCTTTCCTGGTGCCGCTCGAGACGGATGCCCATGGTGCGAAGGCCACGCAGGATCTGGTAGCTGTCATCGGGCGAGACGCAGACGCCGAGCGTCACCATCGCCTCTGTCAGGGCCGGCCAGTGCTCGGCATTGGCCGAGACGGTGCCGAAGAGCACGTCCGAATGGCCGGACGGATACTTGGTCGCCGCATGGATCGACACATCGACGCCATGGTCGAGCGGCTTGAAGTAGACGGGCGTCGCCCAGGTATTGTCCATGGTGACGATGCAGCCATGGCGATGGGCGGCATCGGCAATCGCGCGGATGTCCTGCATTTCGAAGGTGTTCGATCCCGGTGCTTCGGTGTGTACCAGGCGCGTGTTCGGGCGGATCAGGCTCTCGATCGCAGCGCCGATCATCGGATCGTAGTATTCGACCGTGACGCCAAGTCGCTTCAGCATCGTGTCGCAGAAATGGCGCGTCGGAAAGTAGACCGAATCGACGATCAAGGCGTGGTCGCCGGCCGAGAGATAGGCGAGGAACGGCACCGTGACCGCCGCCAGCCCCGACGGCACGAGGATCGTTCCGGCGGCCCCTTCGAGTTCGTTGATCGCGTCGCAGAGCGCGTCCGTGGTCGGCGTTCCGCGCGTGCCGTAGGTGTACTTCTGCGCCCGCGTCTCCATGGTCTTGGCGTTCGGGAACAGCACCGTGGAGGCGTGCACGACCGGCGGATTGACGAAGCCGAAGTAATCGGAGGGGTTGTTGCCGCTATGGGCGAGACGCGTGTTGATGCCTGCCTTGCCGTTCACATTGCCACTGTCTGCCATTGCTCATTCCGCTTCTAGATTTCGAATGCAAAACTCTTCGAACGAGCCACAATCGCGGTCAAGTGGCAAAAATCATGAAGCGTCGTTTTGACCGTCGCGAGGCCACTTCTGGCGAATTTTCCGCCAGAGCGTGCTTCACACCCCCAAGATCTGCCTAACTTTCTGGCTTGTTTCGAGTTTTTCACATGCAAAACCAGAAAATCGGCGGCCTCTCTTGACCCTCATGGAAATTGAGCATGAGATAGCCGACACTCGCGCCAGGAGGGTGGCGGAGGCTCACCGCGCTAGGAGACGCGACGGTGCAGACTGGAACTAACGACAACAGAAAAAGGTTCTAAAAATGGCAAAAAGAATTCTGACAGCTCTCGTTGGCGCTGCTGTCATGGGGATTGGCACACAGGCGGCTTCGGGCGCTACTCTTGATGACGTCAAAGCCAAGGGCTTTGTCCAGTGCGGCGTGAACACCGGTCTCGCCGGCTTCGCAGCGCCGGATGCTTCGGGCAACTGGAGCGGTTTCGACGTAGACTACTGCAAGGCAATCGCCGCCGCGATCTTCGCGGATGGCAGCAAGGTGAAGTACACCCCGACCTCCGCCAAGGAACGCTTCCCGGCGCTGCAGTCGGGCGAAGTCGACGTGCTTGCCCGTAACACCACCTGGACGATCAACCGCGACACCGCGCTCGGCTTCAACTTCCGCCCGGTCAACTACTATGACGGCCAAGGCTTCATGGTTCGCAAGGGCCTGAACGTCAAATCCGCGCTGGAGCTTTCGGGCGCCGCTGTCTGCGTGCAGACGGGCACCACCACCGAGCTCAACCTCGCCGACTACTTCAAGTCGAACAACCTGCAGTACAATCCGGTCGTTTTCGAAAAGCTTGAAGAAGTCAACGCCGCCTATGACGCCGGCCGTTGCGACGTCTACACGACCGACCAGTCCGGCCTTTATTCGCTGCGTCTGACGCTGTCGAAGCCGGACGATCACATGATCCTGCCGGAAATCATCTCGAAGGAGCCGCTCGGCCCGGCCGTGCGCCAGGGTGACGACCAGTGGTTCGATATCGTCAGCTGGGTTCACTACGCGCTGATCCAGGCTGAAGAGTTCGGCGTCACCCAGGCCAACGTCGAAGAAATGAAGAAGTCCACCAACCCGGACGTTCAGCGCTTCCTCGGCGTCGAAGCTGACTCGAAGATCGGCACCGACCTCGGCCTCACCAACGAATGGGCCGTGAACGTGATCAAGGCCGTCGGAAACTACGGCGAAGTCTTCGACCGCAACATCGGCGCCGGCAGCCCGCTCAAGATCGAGCGCGGCCTCAACGCGCTGTGGAACAAGGGCGGCATCCAGTACGCTCCGCCGGTCCGCTAAAGCGAACCGAAAATACCGGGGAAGCGGACAACCGCTTCCCCATCCCAACGATAAAAACACCCAAAAGGGTGAAAAGGGGAAAGAGGCATTGCATGGCGATTGGCGTCACAACTACGCCTGAAAAATCGAAACCGTCGGGGTCGATCATCAACGACCCGCAGGTCCGCGGCATCTTTTATCAGGTTATTACCGTCGTCCTACTCGGGGCCTTCGTCTATTGGGTGGCCGACAACACGATCGAGAATCTCAAACGGGCGAACATCGCTTCCGGTTACGACTTCCTCAATGGACGCGCCGGTTTTGACGTCGGGCAGTCGCTGATCGCCTATACCAGCGATTCCACCTATCAGCGCGCACTTGTCGTCGGCCTGCTCAACACATTGCTGGTCGCCGTCTGCGGTATTTTCACCGCCACCATCATCGGCTTTGCAGTCGGGATCGGCCGCCTGTCGCACAACTGGCTGATCGCCAAGCTGTCGCTCGCCTATGTCGAGATCTTCCGCAACATCCCGCCGCTGCTGGTCATCTTCTTCTGGTACAGCGGCGTCCTGGCGATCCTGCCGCAGCCGCGTGAATCGGCAGCACTGCCGCTCAACATGTTCCTCAACAACCGCGGCCTTGCCTTTCCCAAGCCGATCTTTGGTGACGGTTCGCTGTACACGGTACTAGCCTTTGTCCTCGCGATCGTCGCCAGCTTCCTCCTGGCACGCTATGCGCGCAAGAAGCAGGAGGCCACCGGACAGCGTTTCCCGGTTCTCTGGGCGTCGCTCGGCCTGATCATCGGTCTGCCGTTGTTGGTCTTCCTTGCCACGGGATCGCCTATCACCTTCGACGTCCCCGTCGCCGGCAAATTTAACCTCACCGGCGGCTCGGTCATCGGACCGGAATTCCTGTCGCTGTTCCTGGCGCTCTCGTTCTACACGGCCGCCTTCATAGCCGAGATCGTGCGTGCCGGCATCCGCGGCGTATCCAAGGGGCAGACGGAAGCCGCGCACGCGCTCGGTGTACGCCCCGGCCTGACGACACGACTGGTGGTGGTTCCGCAAGCGCTCCGGATCATCATTCCGCCGCTCACCAGCCAGTATTTGAACCTTACCAAGAACTCGTCGCTCGCCGTTGCGATCGGTTACGCGGATCTTGTCGCAGTCGGTGGCACCATCCTCAACCAGACAGGACAATCGATCGAGATCGTCACGATCTGGATCGTCGTCTACCTGTCGCTGAGCCTTGCGACGTCGCTGTTCATGAACTGGTTCAATGCCCGCATGGCCCTGGTGGAGAGATAAGATCATGAACACACACCAGGCAACTTTTGTCCGTACCTCAATGATCGAAGGGTCCGCCCCGCCGGTCGCCGAAGGTGGCATCGTCCATTGGCTGCGCGAAAACCTATTCGCGACGCCAAAGGATGCGGTGCTCACCATCGTCAGCCTGCTTGCGCTTGCGTGGCTCGTGCCTCCGGCCATCCAGTGGCTCTTCATCGACGCCGCCTGGACCGGCGGCGGCCGTGGCGTTTGCGCCACGGTTGCTCAAGGAGGCTCGCAGCCGGATGGCTGGAGCGGTGCGTGCTGGGCCTTCGTCAACGCAAAACTCGACCAATTCGCCTACGGCCGCTACCCGCTCGATGAGCGTTGGAGACCGACGCTGGTCGGCATCCTCTTCGTGCTTTTCCTCATTCCGATGTTGATCCCGAAGGCTCCCTTCAAGGGCATCAACGCCATCCTGCTCTTCGCCGTGCTGCCGATCATTTCCTTGATCCTGCTTCCCGGCGGCTGGTTCGGACTGACCTACGTCGAGACGCCGCTCTGGGGCGGTCTGATGGTGACGCTCATCCTTTCGTTCGTCGGCATTGCCGTGTCGTTGCCACTCGGCATTCTTCTGGCACTGGGGCGGCGATCGCATATGCCTGTGATCAAGATGCTCTGCACCGCCTTCATCGAACTGGTGCGCGGCATCCCTCTGATTACCGTGCTCTTCATGGCGAGCGTCATGCTGCCACTGTTCCTGCCGCAGGGCGTTACCTTCGACAAGTTCCTGCGTGCACTGATCGGCGTGTCGTTCTTTGCCTCGGCCTACATGGCCGAAGTGGTGCGCGGCGGCCTCCAGGCTATCCCGAAGGGGCAGTATGAGGGCGCGGATTCCCTCGGCCTCAGCTTCTGGCAGAAGATGAACCTCATCGTGCTGCCACAGGCGCTCAAGCTCGTGATTCCGGGCATCGTCAACACCTTCATCGGCCTCTTCAAGGACACGTCACTGGTGTCGATCATCGGCATGTTCGACCTGCTCGGCATCGTCCGCTTCAACTTTACCGACGCCAACTGGGCCTCTTCGGTAACGCCGATCTCAGGGCTAATTTTCGCTGGCTTCATATTCTGGCTTTTCTGCTTTGGTATGTCGCGCTATTCAGGTTTCATGGAACGCGTGCTCGACACGGCCCATAAACGATAAAATGAGGGGAGGATCGCATGGCAAACGCAGCCACTGCTTCCAAAATGACTGTTTCCGCAACGGATGTCGCAGTCGAAATCACTGGAATGAACAAGTGGTACGGGGACTTCCACGTCCTTCGTGACATCAACCTGAAGGTTATGAAGGGCGAGCGCATCGTCATTGCCGGCCCCTCGGGCTCCGGCAAGTCGACGATGATCCGCTGCATCAATCGCCTCGAAGAGCACCAGAAGGGCAAGATCGTCGTCGACGGCATCGAGCTCACCAACGATCTGAAGAAGATCGACGAAGTGCGCCGCGAAGTCGGCATGGTGTTTCAGCACTTCAACCTCTTCCCGCACCTGACGATCCTCGAAAACTGCACGCTTGCGCCGATCTGGGTGCGCAAGATGCCGAAGAAGCAGGCCGAAGAAATCGCGATGCACTTCCTGAAGCGCGTCAAGATCCCCGAGCAGGCCAACAAGTATCCGGGCCAGCTCTCGGGCGGCCAGCAGCAGCGCGTGGCGATCGCCCGCTCGCTGTGCATGAAGCCGAAGATTCTGCTGTTCGATGAGCCGACCTCGGCGCTCGACCCGGAAATGGTCAAGGAAGTGCTCGACACCATGGTGTCGCTCGCCGAAGAAGGCATGACCATGCTGTGCGTAACCCACGAAATGGGCTTCGCCCGCCAGGTTGCCAACCGCGTGATCTTCATGGACCAGGGCCAGATCGTCGAGCAGAACTCGCCGGCTGAGTTCTTCGACAATCCGCAGCACGAACGCACCAAGCTCTTCCTCAGCCAGATCCTGCACTAGGACCGGACGAGACGACGCAAAAAGAAGCCCGCCTCATCGAGGCGGGTTTTTTCGTTCTGTCCGTTATCGATCCTACTCGACGCGATAGCGCAGGGTGCCGACTGACCAATGGATTCCGCGCGTGTCGAGATCTTCGGTCCAGTTCTTCTGCAGCCGCGCGACGATCTCGCTCAAGGTCTCGCGCGCATCGACCTCCACCTTGAGGCCCCGCGATATCGGCGCAAGATCGCTCAAGTCGACAGCATCGCTGACGACAAGCGCCACGAAAATGCCGTCCCCCTCGCCCGAGGCCTCGAAATCGAAGCCGTAATATTCATCCGGCAAGGTCAGCGGCACGTCCGGCGCCAACGTCGTGATCTTTTGCGCGAACTCGTTCGGGAAAATCTGTGTTGCCTTGCCCTGGCTGTTGACGTCGAAAAGCAAGAGATTGCCGGCCGTGTGGCTGTTGACCGTCAGTTTGAAGACTTCGCCGGCCTTCATGGTGGTCGGCTTGTCGATAGAGAGCATGACATCGCCGGCTTCGCTCTTGCCGATGATATCACCGACGGCATCGATGGGGTTGACCGCCTGATAGCTCGGCACCGCTATTTTCGGAGTAATGGTATACGCACCCTGCCCGCTGCCATCCGCATCGCGCTTTTCCGGCACCATCGCGCTGTCGCCGAGCGCCTCGGGTTTGCCTTCCAATTGCGGGTCGAGATTGCCGCATTGCTCCTGCAAGGCGCAGTAGGAGGCAGATTGCGCCTTTACATATCCAAGAAGCTCGGCGTTGCTCGTCAATCCGTTGCCATTGCCATCGGCAGCGTCGCCGGTCTGGCCGGCGACGAAGGCTGCGGTGAAAACTCCGTGCCGATCCGCTGTCGGTAGCCGGACATCGTCCCAGGCGACCTGATAGGGCGCCGCCGCACTCCAGGCGGTCACCCCGGCATCGACGAGCTTCGGCTTGTCGACGAGGGCAAGATCGATCCTAAGGCCGCGGGTCAGCGCTTGCTCGACCGGCTTGGCATCGGGACGCGGGAGAAAGCGGGCGCCGTCGATAGGCTTTGTGATGTCCTCGGACAGCGACCGGGAGATCGTGCCGGAGTGACAGGCGTCGATCACGACCGTCACAGCGCGCCCCTTCAGGCGCTCCAGCACCGCATCGATCTCGTCGTCGAGGACAGCGCCTTGCCAGTCCGTTTCACCGGCGGCAATGTCGGCAGGCGCAATCGCTTCATCCAGCCCATCCGCTTCGTCGCCATCCGCATCCTTCACCTGCAGGCCGTGGCCTGAAAAATAGAGATAGACGCGATCGCCGGGCTTCGTCGCATCGACAAGCCAGCCGTTCATGGATGACAGGATTTCAGCTCTGGTCGCCTGCCCGTCCTTCAGCACGCGGATCGAGGCACTGTCGAAGCCGAGCCGTT
This sequence comes from Ensifer sp. SL37, assembly GCF_026672675.1. Taxonomy (NCBI): domain Bacteria; kingdom Pseudomonadati; phylum Pseudomonadota; class Alphaproteobacteria; order Hyphomicrobiales; family Rhizobiaceae; genus Ensifer; species Ensifer sp. SL37. The sequence continues at coordinate 3,822,740 of NZ_JAPPRN010000006.1, forward strand.
CCGTGAGGAGCCTTTGCATCGCCACCAGATCGTTCGCCGGTCCGAGCAGGGAAAACTCCGTCGGCAGGTTCTGATAGTTGCCGACCCCGATCAGCAAAGCCCGATCTCCGGCGACCGCAGGCGCAGCCAGCAGCATGAAACACGCAAGGGCGTGAAGGAACGACAGCCCCGATCTGGCGCCCATGCTCATTGGCCCTGGCCTCTCGTGTAAAGCGGTTGAACTGCGATCGTACTCTCACTCCCCTCCAGGCGCGTTTCGAGCAAGCGTAGCAGGGCCGCCGCGTCGAGGTTCGAATTGGCAAAGGCGGCCGCGATCGCGTCGACAGGCGCATTGGTCGCGATGACGACCAGATGGTCCGCACCGAAGGGCTTGACCACCTCCAGGTCACGCAGCTTGAAGGCATGGCTTTCGCTGCCGGCAATCTGCACGTCGAGCAGTTGCGCTTCGCCGGTATTGGCGAGGTTAAAGACCAGCATGTTGGCATAGCCGCCCTGCGGCGCCTCGACGTTCAGGCGGTCGCCGGCAAAATAAATGTCCTTGACGGGCTTCAGCGAAACGGCTCCCGGGCTCTGCGCCGCAAGCGCTTTCAGAAAATCCACCAGGATGAATTTGTCGACCGCGCCCTGGAGCCTTTCGGGCGCGACATGTTCCGCGGCGACGTCCCCGTTCGGCGTATAGAAGACACCGGATGCCGCCTCCCACCGGTAGGGCACGCCATCGCCACCGATATTGGCAAGATCAGGCATGTCACCGACGACGCTCAATGGCAACTTGCCCGTCCATCCGGTTTCGCGCGGCGACTTCAGTGCATGCTTCGTGCCGCTCACTGTTGGCGCCACGCCGACCTTGGCGCTGCGCGGCAGGGACAGCACGATCTCCTTGTCGGAGCGCGCCAGTTGTGGCGTGAAGTTCGGCACCTGCAGGGCTTCCGACTGCAGCTTGACGTTGGAAAACACGTAGTCTTCGAGTTCGACCCGCGAAATCCGCCCGTCGCCATCGCGATCGGCGGCACCTTCCAATGCACGGGCAAAACTCCAGCTCAGGGCGCCGCGGGGCTCGCCGCCGATAACCACTTCCGGGGTCGGCTGGCTTTCGAGCGATGCGGCGAGGATCGTCACCTGCGACAGCTCCACGTCCCTCACCTTGGCGCCGGACAGCGCCTCCTTGGATGGCGGCGGCAGCTTGGCGCGCACCATCGGCGCCAGCCGCGTCTTGCCGGAGATCGAGCGGTTCATGCCGCCTGAATAACAGCTGTCCGAGACGAACAGGACATGAATGCCCTTGGCTTCCGCCTCCGCGAACCAGGCACTGAGCTCGTTGTCGACGATGATTTCGCTCGCCGTCTCCTCAGCACGCGCCCGGTCGAAGCCCGGCAACTCCAGGAATTCGTCGAGCCCGTCCTCCTCACTGCCGGCGACGAGCTCCGGCATCTGCGCGCCGTGCCCGGCATAGGTGAAGACGATCGTATCACCATGCTCAGCGGTCGTCACAAGCTCGCCCCAGGCCGCACGGATTGCATCCTTGGTCGCCTGTTCGTTGATGAATTGGCGGATCGGGGCGACATCCGCCGCCTTCAGCGCCTGCGTGACGTCTTGCGCATCGCGGACGGCACCATCGAGGCTTACTTCGTGCGGATACTTGTCCACCCCGACGACCAGCGCCGAGGTCGAGGCCATCGCCGGGGCCGCCGGCAATGCGAGCAAGCTCATCGCAAGCAGGGTTCTGCACGGCACTGTCATTTCCCCACATCCACATCCACGCGCCGGTCGAGCTGGTGCAACATCTCCTCGCTATAGGCGGTCGGATCATCCGGCTTGAACGGCTCCTCCTCGCCCTTGCCGATCACGGTCCACATGCCGGGATAGCCGGCATCGACGAGGTAATGCGCCAGTGCCTCGGCGCGGGCGATCGACAATGCCTTGTTCGCCTCGGGCGTACCGACCGGATCGGTGTGACCGATCAGCGTAATCGCGGCCGGCTTTGCGGACTTCAGGCACTCGAACAGATCCCTGGCCGACTCGAGACCTTCGGGCGTAAACTCGGCCGTTCCGAAGACGTAGCGCACCGGCGTCGCCTTCTTCCGGATCGAGACACCACGATAGGAGAACTTGCAGGCGCCGCGCGCAGCGAGCTTGACCGGCTTGGTTGCAGCGAGCCGCATTTCCGAAGCCAGGCGGTCCAGCCGTTCGATATAGGCCTTGTCCGGCGCCATCCAATCGGGCGTCAGTTCCTCGTTTGCCGCATCTTCCAGCGCCCGCTGATAGGAGGTCGCCGCGGCGTCGTAATCCTTGCGCTCGCGCTTGATGTCGCCGAGCGCATCGAGGATCTGCCAGGGGCCGCCGGCGTCGCGGCTTGCGGCCGTCAGTTCCGCTTCGAAGGTTTCAAGCTTCGCGCCTTGCCCCACTGCCGCTGCAACCCGGTTGAAGGTTGCGAGCGCCGCGATCCGCCGGGTGAGCGCGATCTCGGTCGCCGAGCAATCCTTCATGTTTACAGGGTCGGCCGCCACCTTAGTGCCGGCCTCGTCGGCGCGGTTCAGCGCCTCGGAGGCCAGGCGAAGACCGTCGCAGGCCATGACCGGCGCGGTGAAGACCGCCAGAACCGCCGAAGCGAGGAGAAATGCTCGTAGCTGAACCATGACTCGACCATCAATCCTTGATCTCGAACGTCACCATCTGAACACTGCTGGCACCGGCGTCACCCTGCGCTCGCTTGGCCAGGTTGATCGCCAGTCCCCGTGTCGGCGGCAACCGCGACGTCGCGACATATTGGCGTGCCTTCTCCACCGTCAGCTTCTGGTCACCGAGCCCGCCGGCACGGCAGAACGCCAGCATCGTTTCGGCGGGCGCAGGTGTGTCGAAGGTGAGCGTGCCCGTGCCCGGCTGCGGGATCAGGCGCCGCTCGCCCGGCTTAAGCGTGGTGTTGCCGATCATCACGTCCGGGATGACCTCGACGTTGCCGTTCTCCTCGACATAGAGGATTTGCAGCTCGCAGGCCTGGTTGGCGCTGAGTTCGAAGGAAAGCTCGTCGCCAACCTTCGCCGTCGTCGACTTCACGTTCAGGGCCAGCTCGAGCTTGTGGCCAGTCCCCGCATCCTCCTTGCGATAGTCCGGCACGGCGGCTGCGATCGACTGCGGCCTGTCGTCCACCATCGGCTCGGAACCGGCAATGACGATCGCCGTCGTGTCGAGCGGACGGCGCTGGGTGAGCGGCGCCATCAGCAATGCATATTGCTGCTCGACCTCGTTGCGCGGAATGGTTCCGCCCGCTTCCAGCGTCGTCACCCAGTCGAGCCCGAGGCGCAGGACATCGGTGTTCGTCACCCGCTTGATCGCTTCTGAGAATTGCTTGGGCGTCATGTCAAACTCGGCCGCCAGGGCATCGAAGTCGAGCTCGTCTTCGTACTTGTCGGCAAAGTAGGTGATGAGCTCCGCCTCGCCCGGCGCATGCTTGCTCTGGAGGCCCCCATCGGGCGTCGGCTCGGTGACGCCGAGCATCTTCAACGCGTTGACGAAGCGCTCGCGGTCCTTGCGATAGGTTTCGTCCAGTTCCTCCTGCTTCACATACATGGCAAGCAGCACGTCCTGTTGATCCTTGCTGAACAGCGTCGACGTCTCGATTTGCTCGCGCAGCTGATCGCGTTTCGAGAGGATGCCATCGGCGTGGCAATCGACACAGGACCGCGCGTTGATGATCTCGACGCCCTTGCCGATCGGGCGCTTGCGGAAGGACACGATGGTGGTCGGCCCGACATCAAGCTGCTTTCCTGCTGACGTCGAGAGGTAGTAGCCCTGCAGGCCGTTCGGCAACGAGAAGATCATTTCGCCGCCGTCGTGCTCGAAGGGCACGAGGCCCGCGTCGAGCGGTGCCAATTCCCGAGGCCCGTGCGGGAAGCGCTTCAGCACCTGCTTGCCGATGTCGCCGCCGAAATCATAGGACTTCCAGTAGTAGCCGCCGAACGGCATGTCGTGCCGTTCGAGCATGCGGTTGTGGTCGGAAACCCCGGACGAGCCGTCGGCGAATCCGGCCCGCAACACATCGCGCCTGCGAATGTTGCCGGCCACGTCGATCTTGAAGCGCTTTTCGAGTTCGGCGATCTCGGTCGGCAACTTCATCAGCCGGTTGTAGATCTCCGGGCGCGCGCCGTTGCTCATGAACCAGTCGACCCGCATGATCGGCAGTTGCGTCGCCGTTTCCTTCGAAAGGGCCGAAAGCGACGCGTCGCTCTCGGGATCAATCCCATAGAAATAGCGCTTGATCAGGAAGTCATAGTCCACCGCGTCCCATTGCAGTTCGCGCAGATCGACGCGCACCAGCAAGCCATTGGTGCCGTCGACCTCCGTCGGAAGCACCAGCTTTGGCCCGTAGGACAGCGAATTCAGCAGCTTCTTGAAGCCGCCGGCAAGCACGTCCATGCGCTTCATGAAGGTCTGGTCGTCCTCGCAGCCCATCATGCCGTTGTACTGGTCGCGATAGGAAAAGTAGCGCATGTAGGGGCGGTCGAGGGCACTGACCGTCTCGATGTCCTTCAGCGCCGCATCGACGAACTGGCCATAACCCAACATCGGGCGGGCGCGCGCCGGTTTTGCGGCCACCGTCTGCGGCAGGCTCTTTTCGTTCAGTGCGTTGATCCAGTCCTCCAGCACCTTGATCTCTTCGGCAGAGGGGCGCTTGCCAAGCGGCATGCGGCCGCTGACGACAGTCGCGTAGAGCCGTGACTTCGAGGCATCTCCGGGGGTCACGAAGTTTGCGTCGGCGGCAATCGAGGCGAGTTCGCCCGCCGGGTAGCTCCCCTGCGAACTTTCGCCCGGCCCGTGACAGTTGCGGCAGTATCTGCCGATGAAGGCATCTGCCTGCTGCGCCAGCGCCGCATTGCCGCCGCCCAGCGCTTCAGTCGCCGTATTCTCCTTGCAAACGGCCGTGACAGACTGCGCCACCGGCGCGGGGGCCTTCACTTCACGATCGGCAAGGAAGGCATAGATCGCGCGGCGATCGTCGTCAGAAAGAACGCTCAGTCCCTTGGCTATACGCCGCATCACCGGATCGCTGATCGGCGCGCCCGAGAGCTTCTTGCCTTCCTCGATCAGGCCCCTGGTGAAAACGTCGGGCGAGGCAAGACCGGCCATCTTCGTCTTGCTGATGTCGGGCGCGACCGCGCCGCTCAAATCCTTTTCGCCCTCATAGGCGCGCTCCAGGTCGAGCCCATAGGTCGTGGTGCGCGGTGTGTGGCAATCGCCGCAGCCGCCGACATTCTCGACCAGATAGCGGCCGCGCTCGGCTTGCGTCTCCTCGCGCGGCTGATAGGCCGGCACCGTGAAGTGGCTGCGCTTCCAGAGCGTGATCGTCGTCTGGCGACTGAACGGAAAAGCAATCTCATCCTCTTTCGACACCGCATCCGCCTGGGGTAACGTCTCGATATAGGCTTTGATGTCGAGCGCATCCTCCGGCTTCATGCCGCCATAGGAGGTGTAGGGCATAACCGGATAGAGGTTGTTGCCCTCGCGATCGAGACCGACCAGAACCGCATTCAGAAACTGCGCATTGGTCCAGCCGCCGATGCCATTGGCGTGCGGCGAAATGTTCGGCGCATAGAAGGTGCCGATCGCCGTCTTCATCTCCATGCCGCCGGAGAGCAGTTCGGTGTTGTCGCCGGAGCCGTGGCAGGCGCCGCAGCCTGCGGCGTTGAACATGTATTTGCCGTTGTCGACGTTGGCCTTGTAGGTGGAGAAGGCATCCTCAGCGAAGGCATCGCGCGCCGAGGCACCAGCGGGACAGAGCGAGACTGCGACCAGCGCCGCAAATGAAACGGCCCAATATCCGCGGCCAAGACCGGACAATGACGAGGCGCCTTCTCGCTTTCTCTGCAGACCGCGCATGAAACCCACTCCCTAAAACAATAGAATCGCTACTGAAATCCGCTGCACTATCGAAACTGAAATCGCTCGAATTCAACCCGCTTCGGCCGCTTGCCGAGATCTTTCAGGCCTTTGACGATCGCCTCCCTGAGAGGTGGCGGGCCGCAAAACCACAGATCGGCTTCCGCCGGATCGATCGCGCTACCGTTCGCAAGCTTGGCCGCATCCAGGCGCCCGTCCACGGAGGAATCGTGCAGGACAAAAGTGAAGTTGCCGAGCTTTCCGGCCTGCCCCTCGAAGGTCTCCAGGCCGATCGCCTCGCGCCGGTCGCGCACGCAATAGACCATGTGGATGTCCTGCCCCTCGTCGCCATTGAGATGTCGCGCCATCGCCAGGAACGGTGTGACGCCGATGCCGCCGGCGAGCCAGATCTGCTTCTTGCCGCCACGGCGGTGGTTGAAGCGGCCATAGCCACCCTCGAGCTTCAACCGGTCGCCGACAGCGAGTCCGTCCCGCAGGGCCTGGGTGTAGTCGCCAAGCGGCTTGATCGCGAAGCGCACGACCCCGTCAGGCTCGATACCAGCGATCGTAAACGGATGCGGCTCGCGCAGCCCAGGCTTCAGCACCCGCAGAAAACCGAATTGCCCGGGCTTGGCGCGCAAGGCACGCCGCAGCGGCCGCGCCGCAATCACCGTCGCCCCGTCCTCCCGGGCGACATCGAAGACTTCGTAGCCGCGGGTTCTGAGCCAGGGCAGCAGCTGGGTATAGGTGTAGCTCAGGATGCCAAGTGCTGCGAAGGCGTTGAGGTAGACCGCCAGAAGCGCGGTACCGTCATAGGGGCGCTTGATGAACATCTGGTGGAAGGCGACCATCACGAAGAGCAGGCCGATGAAGCGGTGCGTGTAGCGCCACAGATGGTAGGGGATCTCGATCTTCGTCCGCGGTATGATCTTGACGATACTGAGAACGAGCAGCACGACGAAACCGTAGAAGGCATATTTGCCGGCGGATGCAGCAAGCTGGTTCAGACCGCTCGTCAGCGCCAGGCCCTTGAAGTCTGGTTTCAGGAAATAGTGCACGAGGATGAGGCACAGCACCGAGATGCCTATCCTGCGATGAAAATGATAGACACGGTCGAGCCCCCCGAAGAGAGCCTCGACGAACGGCGGGCGCGCGGCCATGAACTGCGCGACGGCCATGCCGACAAAGGCCGCCGACGACGCCATCAGCGAAAATGTCGTCAATGCATTGGTGTGACTGACTGCGGGTACGGCCAGCAGCGCCGCAAATGCCATCAAGGACCAGACCAGAAACGCGCCCACTTGCATCTTGCGCCCCTCAACGCCGATGGCTGACGGTTGTTGCCTTGCCTTGTGCCTGTTGCCTTCGATCCCTAGCGACCAAGGAAACATGCAACCAGCTTCTTGCCGCAACGACCCACGCGCCTCTTTCACGCGGGGCCTTTGTTGGGAGAGTGGCAAGCACCTCTCGGTTCGTCAACACGATTCCTATTGGAAACGTCCTATGAGGTTGGTTTATTCATGCCTTTGAAATTCGTATTTTTTAAGCATTCGCTTATTTTATTGATCACATAGGCAAACCACCCCCTTTGACCTGCACAAAGCCAGGCAACCGGCGCGCTTGCCTGGTTGTATGAAATCGTGCAAGCTACTGATATATCAGAACCAAAGGAACGGCATGTCACCGCAATCTCAGGCTCACCTCGCCTATCTCGCGCTCGAACGCCTGATCGTCACTCTGAAGCTCGAGCCCGGCGCCCTGGTCACCGAGAGGCAGTTGATCGAACTTGCCGGGCTTGGGCGAACACCGGTTCGCGAGGCGATCCAGAAGCTGGCCTGGCAGGGTCTCATGGATATCCGTCCCCGTGTCGGCTTGCAAATCACCACGATCCGGCCGGACGACCAGGTGCATGTCATGCAGACGCGCCAGAAACTGGAGCCGCTTGCCGCCGCCCTCGTCGCAACGCACGCAAGCGCCGAGGAGCGAAGCGCGATGAAAGCTTGCGGTGCGGAGATGGCCACCTGTCTTGATGCGGGCGACATGGAGGGTTTTCTCGTCGCCGACAAGGTGTTCGACGAACTGATGGAAGAAGCCTGCCCCAACCGGTTCCTGACCGCAGCACTTGCCCCGCTGCAGACACATGCGCGCCGCATCTGGTTTGCTTCGTCCTCGCCTGAAAAGATGGCCGGATCGGTCCGCCGCCATGTCACGGTGATCGATGCGATCGAGCGGGCCGACGCTGAAGGCGCGTCGGCCGCGATGGCGGACCTGATGAGCTATCTATCAGACGCCTGAAGAAACCTTGCCTGCACGAGAAGAAACAACGGCAAGCGATTGCTTTCACGGTTGTTTCTTCAACACACTTCAGGCCGTCGGCATCATGCTGCCGGTCTTCAGCCGGCGCACATGCCAGTCGAAAGCCTCTTCCAGAATATGCGGGGTCTGTCCGCCACGGGTGGCGACCGCACGATTGAAGTAATCCGACAAAAGCTCCCGATAGGCCGGGTGGCAGCAGTTTTCGATGATGACGGGTGCGCGCTCCCGCGGCGCCAGGCCGCGCAGATCTGCAAGACCATGCTCGGTCACCAGAATATCGACGTCGTGCTCCGTGTGGTCGACATGGGACACCATCGGCACGACAGACGATATCGCCCCGCCCTTGGCAACCGACTTGGCGACGAAGATCGACAGGAAGGCGTTGCGGGCGAAATCGCCGGAGCCGCCGATACCGTTCATCATGTCGGTACCGCCGACATGGGTCGAGTTGACGTTGCCGTAGATATCGAATTCGAGCGCCGTGTTGATGCCGATGACACCGAGGCGCCGAATGATCTCCGGATGATTGCTCACCTCCTGCGGCCGCAGCACCAGCTTGTCCTTGTAGGCGCGGATGTTGCGGAACACGCGATCAGCCCAGGCGCTGGAAAGCGTCATCGACGAGGCCGAGGCGAAGCTCAGCTTGCCGGCCTCGAAAAGCTCGAACGTGCTGTCTTGCAGCACCTCGCTATACATACGCAGATCATGGAACGGACTGTCGACCAGGCCGCTCAGCACCGAATTGGCGATGACGCCGATGCCCGCCTGCAGCGGGTTGAGCGTCATGTCGAGGCGGCCCTTGCGCACCTCCTCCTGCAAGAAGGCGATCAGATGGCCGGCGATCGCCGTCGTCTCCGCATCCGGCGGAGAGATCCGTGCGGCGCTGTCCTCTTTCTCGGTGACGACGATTGCGACGATCTTTTCCGGATCGACAGGAATGTAGGGCGAGCCCGCACGGCTATCGCAGGCAACGACCGGGATCGGCGTGCGGCTCGGTCGCTTCGCCGGAATGAAGATATCGTGCAGGCCTTCGAGTTCGGGACTGTGGCTGAGATTGAGCTCGACGATCACCTTCTTCGCCAGGATCGCGAAGCTTGCCGAATTGCCGACCGATGTCGACGGAACGATGCCGCCGTCTTCGGTGATCGCCACCGCCTCGACCACTGCATAGTCGATCGGGCTGATCTGGCCGGACCGCAACTGCTCGACGGTTTCCGAGAGATGCTGATCGATGAACATCACCTCGCCGCGGTTGATCGCCGCTCGCAGAACCGGGTCCGACTGGAACGGCAGGCGCCGGGCAAGAACACCCGCCTCTGTCAGCGTCTTGTCGATGTCATGACCGAGCGAGGCGCCCGTCATCAGCGTGATGCGAAACTTCTCCCGTGCGGCCCGTTCGGCCATGGCAAGCGGCACGGCCTTCGCGTCACCGGCCTTGGTGAAGCCGCTCATGCCAATGGTCATGCCGTCCTTGATCAGCGCGGCCGCCTCTTCCGGCGTAGCGATGCGATCACGCAGCGATTTGCAGCGGATCCTGGCTTCCAGGTCGGTTGGCGGAACATGACTCATCGGGCACTCCCAGAAATGGCCCACGAGGCTCATATCAGGACGGCGCGGGCTTGGTTCGTCGTGCGCTTATTTTCGCATGTCTGCGTGCGCACGCTATGAAGATTTGCAGGAGCACGATAGCCGCTCGGACCGCAGGGGGGTACGCAGAATGGGCAAGGCGGAACTACCGCCGACGCATAGCTCGATGGCATTTCGCCTTAAACGACGCGGGGCGCACCCTTGGCGCGCCCCTCTAACGATAAACTGCACAAAAAAGGGTCAGCCGACGAAGGCGCGTTCGATCACGAATTCGGCCGGCTTGTTGTTGGCACCTTCGGTGAGACCAGCGGCCTCGAGGATTTCCTTGGTGTCCTTCAGCATCGCCGTCGAACCGCAGATCATGCCGCGATCGACAGCCGGATCGAGCGGCGGCAGACCGAGATCGGAGAAGAACTTGCCGTTTACCATCAGGTCGGTAATGCGGCCCTTGAACGGGAAGTCTTCGCGGGTCACCGTCGCGTAGTGGCGCAGCTTGTCGCCGACAATCTCGTTCAGGAACTCGTGGTTCCGGATCTCCTCGACCAGATCGAAGCCGTATTTCAGTTCGGCAACATCGCGGCAGGTATGGGTGAGGATCACTTCCTCGAACTTTTCATAGGTCTCGGGATCGCGGATCAGGCTTGCGAAGGGCGCAATGCCGGTGCCGGTCGAGAACATGTAGAGACGGCGCCCGGGAACGAGCGCGTCGAGCACCAGCGTACCGGTCGGCTTCTTGCGCATCAGCACCTTGTCGCCCGGCTTGATCCCCTGCAGGTGCGAGGTCAGCGGGCCATCCGGCACCTTGATCGAGAAGAACTCGAGTTCTTCGTCCCAGGCGGGGCTAGCGATCGAATAGGCGCGATAGACCGGCTTGTCGCCGACCATCAGGCCGATCATCGCGAATTCGCCCGAGCGGAAGCGGAATTCGGCAGGGCGGGTCATGCGGAAGCGGAAGAGCCGATCCGTATAGTGTTCAACGCTGGTCACCGTCTCGACGTAGACGCCTGCCGGTGCCTGGATCGCGAAATCTTCCGTTTTTGCCGGAGCATTCATCTTAGCTACAAGTCCTGTAAATGATGACCCTGTCTATCAACAATAAGCCGATATTCCAAGCTGCGCCTTGTTGAAAGGAAATCTCTTCCAAATATAGTCGCTTTTGGGGATTTCGGCGTGCTTCACACTGTCGCGGCCAACCCTACCCTATGACACCCGGCGCCAGCTATAGGATTTAGCATCGGTCGAGGGCTTGGCGGTCGGCTGGTAGTGCACAGCAATGCCCGGCAGGCGTCCTTCGGACAAACGCTTCAGCGCTGTCGCATTGCTGACAGCGAAGCTTTCGACGCCACAGCGCAGCATCAGCGGGATCTGGTCAATCAGCACGTCGCCGACCGCCCTCACCTCGCCGGTAAAGCCAAGGCGCGCGCGCAGCAGCGACGCATGGCTGAAGGCGCGGCCGTCATTGAACGCCGGGAACGCGACGGCGACCAGCGCAAGGCGATCAAGGTGTGGTGCGAGCTTCGTCACGTCGTCTGCCGGCGCGATGACCACGCCAAGACCGGTTTCGTCGCTGTCTGCAACCTTGCCCAGGAATGCGTCGAGACCGACGATCGCCTTCTCGTTCGAGCCTGCCTTGGTTTCCTCCGTCTCGATGACCCAGGGATCATCGCCCACGAAACCGGTTTCCTTCCAGATTTTCGTCATTTCCGTTCCTCAGCGCCTCAGGCAGCTTCCTGCGCGCTGCCGTAGAGCGCATCCTTGAAGGGTTGTGGGCCGACGCGGCGATAGGCCTCGAGGAAGGTCTCTTGACCGTCGCGGCGCAGTCCCAAGTAGGTGTCGACGATGGTCTCGACGGCGTCGGTCACCTTCTCCGGTTCGAAGCCGCGGCCGATGATCTCGCCGATCGAGGTGTTTTCGTCGCCGGAGCCACCAAGCGTAATCTGATAGAGTTCCGCACCCTTCTTTTCAACGCCAAGCAGCCCGATATGGCCGACATGGTGATGACCGCAGGCATTGATGCAGCCGGAGATCTTGATCTTCAACTCACCGATCTCGGCCTGACGCTCGGGCGAACCGAAGCGGGTCGAAATTTCCTGCGCCACGGGGATGGAGCGCGCATTGGCAAGCGCGCAGTAGTCCAGCCCAGGACAGGCGATGATATCCGTGATCAGGCCGGCATTGGCAGTGGCAAGACCTGAGGCGACCAGCGCGCGGTAGACCGGCTCGAGATCGGCCAGCGCCACATGCGGCAGGATCAGGTTCTGTTCGTGGCTGACTCGGATTTCGTCGAAGGCGTATTCCTCGGCAATATCGGCAACGGCATCCATCTGCGCGTCGCTGGCGTCGCCCGGAATGCCGCCGATCGGCTTCAGCGAGATCGTCACCATGCCGTAGTCCGGGTGCTTGTGCGGCTGCACATTCTGCTGCACCCAACGGGCAAACTCGGGATCGGTCTTCTTCCAGCGCGCGAGGCTCTCCCAGCCTTCAGCACGGTTTTCGAGGGCCGGTGGTGCGAAATAGGTGGAGATCGCCTGGATGTCGGTCTCCGGCAGCTTCAGCTCGGTGTCCTTGAGGGCCGCGAACTCGACTTCGACCTGACGCGACAATTCTTCGGCGCCGGTCTCGTGTACGAGGATCTTGATGCGGGCCTTGTACTTGTTGTCGCGGCGGCCGTGCAGGTTGTACACACGCATGATCGCCGTGGTGTAGGACAACAGGTCCTCCTCCGGCAGGAAGTCGCGGATTTTCTTGGCGATCATCGGCGTGCGGCCCTGACCACCGCCGACATAGACTGCAAAGCCGATGCGGCCGTTTTCGTCCTTCTTCAGGTGCAGACCGATATCATGGACCTGGATTGCGGCGCGGTCGCGCTCAGCGCCAGTGACGGCGATCTTGAACTTGCGCGGCAGGAACGAGAATTCCGGATGTACGCTCGACCACTGTCTCAAGATCTCGGCGTAAGGCCTTGGGTCTGCGACCTCATCGGCGGCCGCGCCGGCAAAGTGATCGGCGGTCACATTGCGAATGCAGTTGCCCGAGGTCTGGAGCGCATGCATCTCGACGCTTGCGAGCTCTTGCAAGATATCCGGCGTGTCGGACAGACGCGGCCAGTTGTACTGGATGTTCTGGCGCGTGGTGAAGTGGCCGTAGCCGCGGTCATATTTGCGCGCGATATGGGCGAGCATGCGCATCTGGCGGCTCGACAGCGTGCCATAGGGAATGGCGACGCGCAGCATATAGGCGTGAAGCTGCAGGTAGACGCCGTTCATCAGGCGCAGCGGCTTGAAGGCGTCTTCGGCAAGCTCGCCACTCAGTCGCCGCTCGACCTGATCGCGGAACTGTTCGACGCGGGAGGAAACGAAGGCGTGGTCGAATTCATCGTAACGGTACATCGGGTATCGGTTCCTCAGGCAGCGTGTTTCGGGCCGGAAAGGCCATTGTAGCCGGCAGCGTAGGGGATCGAGGGGCCTTCAGCGCGGATGCGCTCGCGCATGCGCAGCGGGCGAAGTGTGCCGTTGATCTCTTCGACGTCGACGACGTTGGCATCGACGACCTTGTTGTCATCGAACGCCTGCTTACCGGTGGCTTCGAGCGCCGTCACGGCCTCGGCATGGCGAGCGATGAAGGCATCCTGAAGCTGCTCGACCCAGTTGCCCGCGGCATCCAGCCAGACGGAAATGCCGTCCGAAAGTCGATTTGCCGTCAAAACCTTACTCACCATGACCTCTTCCTCAGTTCAAAATCTGTTCGTCGCGCCCGAAAGCGGCTTCAATGTTTTTCTTCTCGCCACGTGCCTTGCCTGCGACAAGCGGTTCGGACCGCTCGAAATTGGCGCCGGCGACGGCATCGCCGATGATGACCATGACCGGACCTGCAAGCTCGCTGCGGTTTTCGAGATCCGGAAGGTCCTTCAGCGTGCCGTGCAGCAGGCGGCGATCGGCGCGGCTGGCATTCTCGATGACGGCAACCGTCGTTTCCGGCGGAAGACCTGCCTGCATCAGACGACCGGCGACCGACGCCGCAACAGTGCGCCCCATGTAGACGGCGATCGTTGCGCCCGAGACGGCAAGCCGCGCCCAATCGGGCAGGACTTCGCCGGTCAGATCGTGGCCGGTCGTGAAGACCAGCGAGGAGGCAACACCGCGAAGCGTCAGCGGCAGTTCAAAATCGGCCGCCGCGGCGAAGGCCGAAGTGATACCCGGGACGATCTCATAGCTGATACCGGCTTCGCGCATCGCCGCCATCTCTTCGCCGGCGCGGCCATAAACCAAAGGATCTCCGGACTTCAGACGGACGACGCGCTTGCCTTCGGCAGCCAGCGTCACCAGCAGCTGGTTGATCTCGTCTTGGGACTTGGTGTGGCAGCCCTTGCGCTTGCCGACCGACAGGCGCTCGGCGTCACGACGACCCATATCAACGATCGTCTGCGGCACCAGCGCATCATAAACGATCGCATCGGCTTCCATCATCACGCGCTGGGCGCGGAGCGTCAGCAGGTCTTCAGCGCCTGGACCGGCACCGACGAGCCAGACATGGCCCCTCGCCTTCTCGGGCGCATCGAGCAGACGCGAAGCCTCACGGCGGGCAGCAGCCAGATCGCCGCCGGCGACCTTGTCTGCCACCGGCCCCTGGAAAAACCGGCGCCAGAACATGCGGCGGGCAACGCCGCGCGGCACCAGGCGATCGACGGCCTCGCGATAGCTCGCGGCAAGCGAAGCAACGACGCCGAGCGAGGGGGACAGCAGCTGATCTATCTGCGCACGGATCATCTGCGCCAGAACGGGTCCTGCCCCTTCGGTCCCGATGGCGACTGCAACGGGGGCACGGTTCACGAGCGCCGGCGTGAAGAAGTCGCAGAAGTCGGGCTGGTCGACGGCATTTGCCGGGATCTTGCGTTCACGCGCTGCAAGGACGATGCGCTGATCCTCGACGGCATTGCCGGTGGCGGCAAAAACGAGAATAGCGCCGTCGAGCTGCTCGGGTGCGAAGGCGGCCGCGACATGTTCGATCCCACGGTCACGAAGGTATTGTGCGAACTCCGCTTCCGGCGCGTCGGCGAAGACGACGATCGACGCTTCGGTGTTCAGCAGCAGCCGCACCTTGGCAAAGGCTTCGTCGCCATTGCCGAAAACCGCCACGCGCTTTTGCGCGACGCGAAAGAATGCGGGGAAAACGGCGAGCTGCTGCGACATGGTCTGGCGGTCGTTCCTTCTACAGGCTGCGGCGAATATCCCTTATGGCGCACGACAATTGAAGGAACAGAAATTTCAATGCCTTTCCAGGCACGTATTGTTTTGCTCGGCGGTGCACCATTTTGAGCAAATATCTCCGAGCCTGTTCAATCGCCGACCTTGGCGCGGCCATTGCGCCGCATGGGTAACCTCCGTTAAATGCCGTCAACGACCTGCCGGAGGCCCAAAGACATGACAAAACCCGAACTCGCCGAACGGCTTTTGACCGTCATCGAGCAGGATATCCTGCCGCTTACCGAAAAGGGTGTTGCCGCCGGCAACAAGGTCTTCGGCGCAGCGATCCTGCGCAAGTCCGATCTGTCGCTGGTGCTTGCCGAAACCAACAACGAGACGGAAAATCCGCTCTGGCACGGCGAAGTGCACACGCTGAAGCGTTTCTACGAGATGGCGGAGAAACCGGACACGCGCGACCTCATCTTCCTCTCGACGCACGAGCCCTGCTCCATGTGCCTTTCTGCCATCACCTGGGCCGGCTTCGACAATTTCTACTATTTCTTCAGCCACGAGGATTCGCGCGACGCGTTCGCGATCCCGCACGACCTCAAAATTCTGAAGGAGGTCTTCCGGCTGGAACCGGGTGGCTACGCGCAAGACAACGCCTTCTGGCACTCGGCCTCGATTGCTGCACTCTCGAAAGACGCCGATGCCGAAACCCGCGATCGGCTTTCCGCCCAGGATGCCCGCATCCGCGCCCGCTACCAGAGCCTTTCCGACAGCTACCAGTCGGGTAAGGACGACAACGCCATTCCGCTGAACTGAGATCCATGGAACCTTCACGCGACATAACGCGCCTGCTCGACATCATGGCGGCGCTCCGCCAGCCCGAGACCGGCTGCCCCTGGGACATCGTCCAGACCTTCGAGACCATCAAGCCCTATACGATCGAAGAGGCCTATGAGGTTGCCGACGCCATTGAGCGCGGTGACATGCACGACCTCTGCGACGAGCTCGGCGACCTGCTGCTGCAGGTGGTCTTCCACGCCCGTATGGCCGAAGAGGCCGGCGACTTCGCTTTCGGCGACGTCGTTGAGGCGGTGACCCGCAAGATGATCCGCCGGCACCCGCATGTCTTTGCCCGCTCCGACGCCGATACGCCCGAGGCGGTGAAGCTGCAATGGGATGAGATCAAGCAGGCCGAAAAGGCCGAGCGGCAAGAAAAGCGCGCCAAGCGCGGCCTCGCGCCTGATGCAGCCGCAAACCATTTGGGCTCGGTGCAGCGCTCATTTCCGGCGCTCGTAGAAGCCCTGAAGCTGCAGGAGCGCGCCGCAAAAGTCGGCTTCGACTGGTCGGAGCCGGAACCGATCCTCGACAAGATCGAGGAGGAAATCGGCGAGTTGCGCCAGGCTCTGCGAGAAAAGGACCGCGCCAAAGTCAGCGACGAACTGGGCGACCTGATCTTTGCCGTGGTGAACATCGGGCGCCATGTCGGCACCGATCCGGAGATGGCGCTTCGCGGCACCAACACCAAATTCCGCCGCCGCTTCGCCCATATCGAGCGGGAACTCGGCGCGGCCGGCGAGACGCTGGATGAGGCAACGCTGGAGCGGATGGAAGAGCTCTGGCAGGCAGCCAAGGCGATCGAGCGACAGCTGGGCTAGAACGAGCGGGACGCGTGCCCGCCATACGTCCCCTTTCCCAAAGCTGAGGCCGACAGCCCGCTAGCCGCCGACCCCTGGAAAGCTACGGCTTACCAGTCTTCCTCGACGGGCTTCGGCCCGTTTCCAAGGCGACGCTCCAGCTCGGAGGCCTCGTTCTCGGTCAACCTGAGATCAAGGCTCACACGCCCGTCTTCCAGGTCTTCGCGACCGTCGACGATCGCGTGCTGGTAGACCCAGGGCAGAAGCTGCAGCTGATCGATGCCGAGAACGACAGTGCATTCCGTCAGGACGCCGGA
Source organism: Ensifer sp. SL37 (assembly GCF_026672675.1). NCBI lineage: Bacteria > Pseudomonadati > Pseudomonadota > Alphaproteobacteria > Hyphomicrobiales > Rhizobiaceae > Ensifer > Ensifer sp. SL37. The sequence goes on from NZ_JAPPRN010000006.1 coordinate 3,839,660, forward strand.
AAGACGACGGCCGATTTCGCCGAGCAGTTCGTCGACGCCGTCACCGGTGATCGCGGAAACGGCAACCGTGTTGTTGGACGTCGCCGCTTTGCCGCGCAATGCCTCGCGTGATTCGTCATCCAACCGGTCGATCTTGTTCCAGACCTCGATCAGGCGCTCGGAGGCTTCCTTCTCGTCGATGCCGAGATCGGACAGGATTCTGAGAACGTCGCTTGCTTGTGCCTGGTTGTCCGGGTCCGAGAGGTCGCGGACATGCAGGATCAGATCCGCCTCCAGCACCTCTTCCAGCGTCGCGCGAAACGCGGCTACGAGATGGGTCGGCAGGTCGGAAATGAAGCCGACAGTGTCGGAGAGGATGACCATCCGGCCATGCGGCAGCTTCAGCCGCCGAAGCGTCGGGTCGAGCGTCGCAAACAGCATATCCTCGGCCAGAACGCCTGCCCCGGTCATGCGGTTGAACAGCGTCGACTTGCCGGCATTGGTGTAGCCGACGAGGGCGACGATCGGGTGCGGTACCTTCTTGCGCTTAGAGCGATGCAACTGCCGTGTGCGGCGCACCTGCTCCAACTCGCGCTCGAGCTTGACGATGCGATCCTGCAGCAAGCGCCGGTCCGCTTCGATCTGGGTTTCACCCGGACCGCCCATGAAGCCGCCACCGCCGCGCTGGCGCTCAAGGTGGGTCCAGCTTCGGACCAGGCGGCCCTTCTGATAGTTGAGATGCGCGAGATCGACCTGCAGCGTGCCTTCCTTGGTGGAGGCGCGGCGGCCGAAGATTTCGAGAATGAGGCCCGTACGGTCAATGACCTTGGCGTTCCATTCCTTCTCGAGATTGCGCTGTTGCACCGGCGTCAGCGGATGGTCGACGATGACAAGACCGGCATCGAGCTCGACGAGGATGTGGCCAATCTCTTCGATCTTGCCGGTACCAAGCAAGGTGCCCGGCTTCGGCTGCGCCACCGGAACGATGGCGCCATGCACGACCTCAAGATCGATCGCCATGGCGAGACCGGTCGCCTCTTCGAGGCGACTTTCGTCCGAGCGCGTCGTGGTGGTCGAGAGCATATCTGCGGACTGCCGTCCGGTCTTTTTCAAGACTGGAACGATGACGACCGCGCGCATGTCGTCGCGGAGCTTCTCGAGCTCCGGAATGATCGACGACAATTTTGAATCACGTTTGGTAATGTGCCTAACGTCCCGTCAGGATGCGGCTTCTTCGTTCTCGAACATCTGCAGCGGCTGGCCGGGCATGATGGTCGAGATCGCGTGCTTGTAGACCAGTTGCGAGTGGCCGTCGCGACGCAGCAGGACGCAGAAGTTGTCGAACGAGGTCACAACGCCGGTAAGCTTGACGCCGTTGATGAGAAAAATTGTCAAGGAAATCTTTTGCTTGCGGACCGTATTGAGAAAGAGATCCTGCAAGTTTTGAGAACGTTCCGCCATCGCGCCGCTTCTTTCTTATTTGCCGGCGTTTTGCGCCGGTGCATTTTTGTCAAATTCAGCAATCAGAGGCGCCACAAGTACCTTCCCCGACACCTCTTCAGAGTTGGTATCAAATCAATGTCTTTTCCGCAACGCCGAAAAAGGCTTCGCGAATATTCTGTGCTATGCTTCCTGGATGGCCGTTGCCGATCGGCTTGCCGTCGATCGAAACGACCGGAAAACAGATGCTGGTGGCGGCCGTAATAAAGACTTCGCGCGCCGCGAGCATCTCATCGACCGAGAACGCCCTCTCCTCGATTTTAAGCCCAAGCGGCACCGCCACATCCATCAAGGTGGTGCGGGTGATTCCCTTGAGGATGCCGTGTTCTGCCGGTCGTGTGCGCAGGTTTCCGTCGCGGTCGACAATCCAGACATTGGTCGCTGCGCCTTCCTTCACCGTGCCGTCAGCATCGACGAAGATCGCCTCCTGTGCGCCTTCCTCCTTGGCTTTCTGGCGCGCCAGCACGTTGGGCAGAAGCCCGACCGACTTGATATCGACACGATCCCAACGGTTTTCCGGCACCGTGATCGCCGCAATGCCATGGGTCGCCTTCCTGGCAATGGCTGCAGCGTCGGTGCGCTTCGCCGTCACCACGATCGACGGGCGTGTTTCCGCTACGGGAAAGACGTGATCGCGGCGCGCCACGCCGCGCGTGACCTGCATGTAGAACAGGCCGTTTCTCACCCGGTTGCGCCGGATGACTTCGCGGATCACGTGGACGAGCGCGGCCCTTGTCATCGGCCAGTCGATGCGCAGTCCGCTGAGCGAGCGGCCGAGGCGATCGAGATGACGGGTGAGATCGACGATATAGCCGTGACGGACCTCGCAGACCTCGTAGACCCCGTCGGCGAACTGATAACCGCGGTCCTCGATATGGACGCCGGCGTCCGCGTGCGGCACGTAGGCGCCGTTGACATAGGCAATTCGGGACATCGTCTCGACCTTAGAAATACTGAATGCTGACGCGGAACAATTGCTCGACATGGCGCACCGCATCGGCGGTGGCAAAGAGCACGACGCGGTCCTTCGCCTTGATCCGGGTGGCGCCATCGGGGCGGATGAACGTCTTGTCGCGATAGAGCGCGCCGATGCGGATTCCGTCGGGAAGTTCGAGGTCGCGCAGGGCCTTGCCGACGAGCGGGGACGTTTCCAGAGCCTCGGCCTCGATCACCTCGGCCATGCCCTTTTGCACCGCATAGACCGAGCGGATGCGGCCCTTGCGGACGTGCTGCAGCACGCGCGAAATGGTTACCGCGCGCGGGTTCACATAGGCGTCGACGCCGGCAGTCGCGGCAAACTCCTGGTAGGACGGTTCGTTGATGAGGACGAGTGTGGACTTTGCACCCAAGTGTTTCGCCATCATGCTGCCGAGGATGTTGATCTGGTCATTGTTGGTGAGCGCCACGACGAGATCGGCGTCCTGGACATCAGCCTGGGCGAGGATCCGCTGGTCCATGGCCGACCCGTTGAGGACGACCGTGCTGCTCAACTTGTCGGCCATCATCACCGCGCGGTCGCGATCGCTCTCGATCAGCTTCACCCGCGTGCGCGGTTGGTGTTCCTCGATCGTCTTGGCAACGAAATAGCCGACATTGCCGCCGCCGAAAATGATGATGCGCCGCGCCTCCTGCTCTTCGTGGCCGAAGAGCGTCAGCGTGCGCCGCGCATGATCCCGATCACAAACGACATAGGCGATATCGCCCGCCTGCAACTGGTCGTCGGAATGGGGCACGATCACCTTGCCGTTGCGGAAAATGCCGGTGACGGTCGCAAGCAGGTCAGGAAACAGTTCGCTCAACTGTTGCAGCGGCGTGCCGACGACGGGACAGTCTTCCAGGCACTCGAAGGCGACCATGGCGATGCGGTCATCGGCGAAACGCACGACGTCGATCGCGCCGGGAAAGGAAATGCGCCGCAGCACGAGCCGCCCGACTTCAACTTCGGGCGAGATGGTGACGTCGATCGGCACGTTCTCGCGCGAAAACAGGTTCGCATACTCAGGCGCGAGATAGCTCTGCGCCCGAATGCGCGCAACCTTCGTCGGCACGTTGAAGATCGCGTGCGCCACTTCACAGGCGACGATGTTGACTTCGTCGGACAGCGTGACCGCAATCAGCATGTCGGCCTGGTCAGTACCCGCCTTGGCGAGCACATCCGGATGCGCGCCATGGCCGACGTAACCGCGCACGTCGAGGCTCTCGGTGATGTTGGCGATCAGCGCCGCCGACGTATCGATCACCGAAACGTCGTTGTCTTCCTGCGCCAGTCGCTCGGCAATGCCGTAACCGACCTGCCCCGCGCCACAAATGACTACCTTCATGTCGTTCTTTCACATGCGAGCGCGGGCGGGTTGGCCGGAAATTCCGGTTCAGACGCCCAGCGACTTCAGCTTCCGATGCAGCGCCGACCGCTCCATACCGACAAACTCCGCCGTGCGCGAAATATTGCCGCCGAATCGGTTGATCTGCGCGATCAGATAATCACGTTCGAACATTTCGCGAGCCTCGCGCAACGGCAAGGTCATGATGTGCTGGTCGCCCTGGGCCGAAATCTTCGGCAGGGTGTCACCCACTTCGGTCGGCAGCATGTCGGCCGAGATCGGCGTATCCGGACCGTCGCTGCGGGCAAGGATCATCAGCCGCTCGATGTTGTTGCGAAGCTGGCGGATGTTGCCCGGCCAGTCATGCGCCTGCAGCACCGCCAGCGCGTCGTCGCCAATCTTGCGCGGACGGATGCCCGCCTGCTCGCTGACCTGGCGCATGAACATGTCGACGAGGAACGGAATGTCTTCACGCCGCTCGGCCAGTGCCGGAACACGAACCGGAATGACTGCCAGCCGGTGGAACAGGTCTTCGCGGAAGAGCCCCTCGGAGATCATGTTTTCGAGATTGTAGGCCGTCGACGAGATGATCCGGACGTCGACCTTCACGCGTTTGGTGCCGCCGACACGCTCGAACTGCTGGTCGACGAGCACGCGCAGGATCTTGTTCTGCGTCTCGCGCGGCATTTCGCCGATCTCGTCGAGATAAAGGATGCCGCCATGGGCTTCCTCGAGCGCGCCCGTGCGGCGCGGCTGGCCCGGCGTGCCCTCGGTCCCGAAGAGCGCGATTTCCATTCGGTCCGGCGTGATCGCCGCTGCGTTCAGCGCCACGAAGGGGCCCGTCGATCGCGTCGACTTGCGGTGGATCATACGCGCGACCAATTCCTTACCGGAACCCGAGGGCCCCTGGATCATGATGCGGCTGTTGGTCGGCGCGACCTTTTCGACCGTCTGGCGAAGCTGCGAGACGGCAACGGACGTGCCGATCAGCTCGACCGGATCGCCGGACTTCTTCTTCAGCTCCGAGACTTCGCGCTTGAGCTTGGAATTTTCCAGCGCCCGTTCGGCGATCAGGATCAGACGGTCGGCCTTGAAGGGCTTCTCGATGAAATCATAGGCGCCGCGCTTGATGGCGTTGACCGCGGTCTCGATGTTGCCGTGACCGGAAATCATGACAACCGGAAGATCCGGGTGCCGCCCCTTGATCTCGTCGAGCAGCGCCAGGCCGTCGAGGCGGCTTCCCTGCATCCAGATGTCGAGGAAGACCAGCCGCGGCACGCGATCGCTGATCGCCGCCAGCGCGCTGTCGCTGTCGAAGGCGGTGCGCGTTTCGTGCCCCTCGTCGGACAGGATACCCGACACGATCTCGCGGATATCTTCCTCATCGTCCACAACCAGAATATCAGCGGCCATCGCTCGCACCCTTATCCTTCAAACTCTCTTCGCCCCCGGTTTCTCCGGCAGGCGGCAGGATCACGCGGATCATCGCCCCGACACCGCCGTCGTATTCGGCAGGCGCGTCGTGCAATTCCAATTGTCCGCCATGGTCCTCGATGATCTTCTTGACGATGGCGAGACCCAGGCCCGTGCCCTTCTCGCGCATCGTCATGTATGGCTCCAGAATACGGTGCCGGTTTTCCGTGGGCAGACCCTTGCCGTTGTCGATGATGTCGACCACGAACTGGCCGGTCGCCGCATCGGTTCGCGCACGCGCCACGACGACAGGCTGGCCGCGGACCGCATCTGCCGGCACCGCCTCGATCGATTCCACGGCATTCTTGACGATGTTGCCGAAGGCCTGACCGAGCATGCGCCCGTCGAACGAGCCCTCAAGCGGCTCCTCGCCAAGATCGCGCACGAAGTTGATGTGGTTGTTGCCCATTTCGCGCAGGAACACTGCATCCTTCAGGATCGCGCGAAGATCCGCCCGTTCCTTTGTCGGCTTCGGCATGCGCGCGAAGGCCGAGAACTCGTCCACCATGCGTCCGATGTCCTCCACCTGGCGCACGATGGTGTCCGTGCACTGGTCGAAAACGGCCTTGTCGTCCTGATTGATCTGTTTGCCGTAGCGCCGCTTCAGGCGCTCGGCGGAAAGCTGGATCGGCGTCAGCGGGTTCTTGATCTCGTGCGCGATGCGGCGCGCCACGTCCGCCCAGGCGGTCGAGCGCTGGGCGATGACGAGATCGGTGATGTCGTCGATGGTGATGACGTAGGATTCGTTCGCCTCGCCGCCCTCTTCGCGCGTCACCTGAACATTCAGCGTGCGCTCAGTTCCGCCGCGCATGACGTTGATCTGCTTGCGGTAATCATTGCGATGGCGCCCTTCGGCCTCGACCAGGACCTCCTCGATCTCGGGCGCGACCTGCCTGAGATCGGCACCGAGAAGATCCGGCGCGGCCTTCTTCAGGAAATCTTCGGACGACGGATTGGCAATGGTGATCTGGCGGTCACGACCGACGCCGATGACAGCCGCGGTCACGCCCGACAGAACCGCCTCGATGAAGCGGCGGCGGTGGTCGACTTCGTCCTTGGCCTCCAGGATCTGCTCCTGCTGGCTGCGGATCTCAGAAACCATCTTGTTGAAGGTTCGTGACAGATTACCGACGTCGCCATCGACGGCGCGCACCGGCACGACGACATCGAGATTACCGGAAGCGACGCTGTCGGCGGCACCGATCAGCTGGCGGATGGGCCGGACAATCCGGTCAGCGACTGCGATCGCGGTCCAGATCGCGGCAAGCAGTACGATGAGGGCAAAACCGAGATAGAGGACACCGAAGGCAATCTGGGTGAACGTTCGCCCGGCCTCGAGCATCTTGTACTCGGCGGTGTTCTCCTCCATCAGCCGGAGCGAGCGCATCACCTCCGGATCGACGTTGCGAACCGTGTAGAGGAAGGTGCCCGGGATGTCGTCGAGCGGGATCACCGCGCCGACAAGGTTGGTGATCCCCGGCGGGATCAGGGTCGGCTGGCCAGAGACGGAACTCTTCAACGCATCCGGCGGGATCGCCGGCAGCGGCCGATCGGTCGAGATGTTGGCCTGCACGATGGGGCTGCCGTCGGCACGCACAAGAAAGGCGCCCAGCATACCGCGTCCGCGAGCCTGGCGGGTCATCAGCTCGGCAAAGCCCGTGCGGTCGAGGCTGTAGAGCTGACGGTTGCGCTCGAGGTCGTTCGCCATCGACACGGTCTGGCCCTGGAGATAGCTGGCATTCTCGAGCACATAGGCCTGCGCCACGTTGATCGAGGAGCGGACGATCGCCTGGGTTCGGAGCGAAAACCAGCGGTCAAGGCCGACATCGAGCGTGATGCTGGCAAAGATCGCGACGAGAACCGCTGGCGTGATCGCCACGATTGAAAACAGCGCGACGATGCGCACGTGCAGTCGCGCTGCGGCACGGCCTTTATGGCGGGCGCGCAGGAGACGCAGGATTTCACGGGCGATCAGATAGATGAGGCCGACGACGAAGAGGCTGTTGATCGCCGCACAGGCGATGACGATATTTCGTTCGAGCTTGATTGGCGTCAGGCCGAGAAGCACGAGCAGGGAGACGGTCGCACAGATCAGCGCGCCGGTTGCCAACATCAGGCCCGGCAGGGCAAAGGAGCCACGGCGATCCTGCGCCGCCAGTCCCTCATCTGTGCCCAGCGGCAAGGCCATTGCGTCCACCATGAAAAGCGTTCCCCCAACCGTCGCCGGCCGGCGACGGCATCTCTTGCTTGCATTCTCGGGTCAAAGGTTGACCTCACCACCCAGATGGGCTGCCGCGCTGCACCCCCGTCAATCGATTGGGTCAAATCGATTGAACAGGACGGCAACGACGCGCGATTCGGCGGCCGTTATCCGTTCAAGCAACGCATTGTGGCGAAAATGCAACGGTGGGTGCGACCAAGTCAAGCGCTGCGTGAGCTGCGATAGACCGAAACACCGAGCTCGCGGATCTTCTTGCGCAGCGTGTTGCGGTTGAGGCCGAGCAGATCGGCCGCCTTGATCTGGTTGCCGCGGGTGGCGGTGAGCGCTGCGAGGATCAGCGGATACTCCATTTCCGCAAGTACCCGGTCGTAAAGGCCGGCCGGAGGCAAGGCCTCGCCAAAGCTTGCGAAATACTGGCGCATATTTTCTTCGACCGCCTGCGAAATCGTCAGCGAGCCCGGACGCGCCGCCGCCTTCTCGATCGGGCTATCCGGGATCTCGGAGCGAAGCTCGTTTTCGATGATCTCGCGGCTGATGACATCCTGTGGATAAAGTGCCGTCAGGCGCCGCACCAGGTTCTCCAGCTCGCGAACGTTGCCCGGCCAGGGGTGCGCCTTCATCAGCTCCAGCGCCTCATGGTCGAAGCGCTTGACGTCCAAGCCTTCCTTTTCCGCTTGCTGGACGAAGTGGCGCACGAGGTCCGGAATGTCCTCGGCACGGTCGCGCAGCGGCGGCAACCGCAGCGGCACGACGTTCAGACGATAGTAGAGGTCTTCGCGGAACAGGCCCTGATTGATCGACTGCTTCAGGTCCTTGTTGGTTGCCGCGACAATACGCACGTCGGAGCGGATCGGCGTGCGGCCGCCGACGGTCGTATATTCCCCCTGCTGCAAGACCCGTAGAAGACGCGTCTGCGCGTCCATCGGCATGTCGCCGATTTCGTCGAGGAAGAGCGTTCCGCCTTCGGCCTGCTCGAAACGCCCGGTCGAGCGCATCTGCGCACCGGTAAAGGCGCCCTTCTCGTGGCCGAACAGTTCCGATTCGATCAGGTCGCGCGGGATCGCCGCCATGTTGATCGCCACGAAAGGGCCGTTGCGGCGCTTGCCATAGTCGTGCAGCGCGCGTGCAACAAGCTCCTTGCCGGTGCCGGACTCTCCGGTAATCATCAGGGTCAGGTCGGTCTGCATCAGGCGCGCCAGCACCCGGTAGATTTCCTGCATCGCAGCCGAGCGGCCGACCAGCGGCATGCCGTCCTGGGTGTCGTCGTCGAGCTTTGCCGGCCGGCGCTTCGGCTCCGACAGCGCCCGGCCGATGATGCCGATCAACTCGGTCAGGTCGAAAGGCTTCGGCAGATAGTCGTAGGCGCCCTTCTCCGAGGCCTTGATCGCCGTCATGAATGTGTTCTGGGCGCTCATGACCAGCACCGGCAGGTCGGGGCGCGCCTTCTTGATGCGCGGGAGAAGATCGAAGGCGTTTTCGTCCGGCATCACCACGTCGGTCACGACCAGATCGCCATCGCCCGCCGCAATCCAGCGCCACAGCGTCGCCGCGTTGGAGGTGATGCGGACATCGTAGCCGGCGCGGCTGAGCGCCTGGTTCAGCACGGTGCGAATGGCGGCATCGTCATCCGCGACGAGGATCGTGGCACCGGTCATGCAAGGTTTCCTTTTGTCATCGGCATGTCGTCGTCATCCGCGGCCTGGCCCTTGGAGGCAGGCATCAGCACGCGGAAGGTGGTGCGGTTCTGCTGGCTGTCGCATTCGACGATCCCGCCATGGCCGCCGATGATCTTGGCAACCAGAGCGAGACCCAGGCCTGAACCATTGGTCTTGGTGGTGATGAAGGGGTCAAACAAGAGCGGCAGCAGGTCCTGAGGGACGCCTGGGCCATTGTCGTGCACGCAGAATTCCAGCGGCAGCGAGATCTTCTCGCGCGTCCCGGCAACCGACAGGCGAATGCCCGGCCGGTAGGCGGTCGTCAGCAGGATTTCGCCGTCGTGGCGTTCGCCGATCGCTTCGGCCGCATTCTTGATCAGGTTCAGGAACACCTGAACCAGCTGATCGCGGTTGGCATAGACGGGCGGCAGCGACGGATCGTAGTGCTCCGCGAACTTGATGTGGCGGGCGAAGCCGGCCTTGGCGATCGCCTTCACGTGGTCGAGCACCGAATGGATGTTCAGCGGCACGCGATCGACGGGGCGCTCGTCGGAAAACACCTCCATGCGATCGACCAGCGAAACGATGCGGTCGGTCTCGTCGCAGATCAGCCGCGTCAGCGCGCGGTCCTCGTCGTTGGCGGAGGTCTCCAGCAGTTGCGCAGCACCGCGGATGCCTGAGAGTGGGTTCTTGATTTCATGCGCCAGCATCGAGGCGAGACCGGTCACCGAACGGGCAGCGCCGCGATGCGTCAGCTGCCGGTCGATCTTGTCGGCCATCGAACGCTCCTGGAAGACCACGACGACCGCACCCGGCTCGGACAGTACAGGGGCGACATAGAGATCGACGAGCTTGTCGGCCCCAAGGCGCGGCGAACTCAGGTCGACGCGATACTCGTTGACCGGCGCCTTGCGCTCGCGCACCTGCTCGATCAGCGTCAGCAGCGGACTACCAAAGGGAATGAAGGCGCTGATGTCATGGCGCGCCAGGTGGTTGGCGCTGGCGCCGAAAAACGATTCGGCCTCCCAGTTGGCAAAGGCGACGAGACCCTTGGCGTCCACCATGATCACCGGGTTCTGGATGGCGTTCAGAACCGCCATCGACAGACCGTTGGCGACGGCATCCGGCATGCTCGGTTTCTCGGTCATGCGGCAATTCCTTCTGCGACCGCCTCGCCTTCCGGCTTACTCGAGGCGGCGTCGAGCATCGCCGCACGGGCTCTGTCGCGGACGAAACGGGCATCGGTCGATGTCAGGATTGCTGCCTTTTCCGGACCCGCAAGGTCAGGGGCGGCGCGATCGAGATACCAGGCGACATGCTTGCGGGCATGCCGGAGGCCGACCTCAACGCCATAGAATTCGAGCATCATCTCGTAGTGCTCCGCAAAGATATCGGCGACCTCCGCCGCTGACGGATGCGTGACCGCCCCGGCGAGAAGCCCGACGTGCCACGGGCGCCCCTGCGAGGACCGGCCGGCCATGACGGCGTCCGCGCCCGATCGGCGGAGAATCTTTTCCGCATCGGCGACCGTCTCCACGTCACCATTGGCGACCAGCGGCACGGTAACGACGTCGCGGACCAATCGGATCGCATCCCAATCCGCCTTGCCGTTGTAGAACTGCATGCGCGTGCGGCCGTGCACGGTAATTGCCTTCACGCCCGCCTCTTCGGCGCGCTTGGCAATCAGCGGCGCATTGATCGAGTTTTCATCCCAGCCGAGCCGCATCTTCAGCGTCACGGGCACATCGACGGCGTTGACGGTCGCCTCAACCAGCGACAAAGCGTGATCGGGGTCGCGCATCAGGGCCGAACCGGAGTAACCGCCCGTCACCTTCTTTGCCGGGCAGCCCATATTGATGTCGATGATGTCGGCGCCATTGTCGGCAGCGATCTTCGCGGCCTCCGCCATCCAATGGGCCTCACGGCCCGCAAGCTGGACGATGTGCGGCTCGATCCCGGAGTTCTTCAGCCGCGCCCAGGATTCCTGGGCATTGCCGACCAGTTCACGGCTCGCCACCATTTCAGTCACGACGAAACCCGCACCGAAGCGCCAGGTAAGCCGCCGGAATGGGAGATCGGTGACGCCGGACATCGGCGCGAGCGCAACTCTGTTGCGGATTTCGATGGATCCGATGCGAAGCGGAGACGAAAGAGCCGGAATTGGCAAATGCATATCTTTCAGGCACATGTTGTTCCTGCACTATTTTTAGACATTGTTCTCGGACTTGCCAAGCGATTTCGGCGCGGCGCGCAAAATTCTAAGCTCAGCTGGCAAAGCACGACCCTTCGCGGTACATCACGGCGAAGATCGGCGAATGCGGGACCTCATACAGAAAATGCAGCCTCAAGAACAGTTCAAGTGCGGCGTGGTTATCGTTGCGGCAGGACGCGGCGAACGCGCCGGGCAATCCGCCGAGGGCCCGAAGCAGTACCGAACCATCGGCGACCGCCCCGTTATCGCCCATACGCTTGACACTTTCGCGACATGGCCGGGCGCCGGTCCGATCGTCGTCGTCATCCATCCGGACGACGAGGCGCTGTTTAACGCCGCACGCAAACGCTCGGTGGCCGAGGATGTGATCATCGTCCACGGCGGCGCGACCCGGCAAATATCGGTGCTCGCCGGCCTCGAAGCCCTGGCCGACATCGGCGCGCGCCGCGTGATGATCCACGATGCGGTGCGCCCCTTTGCCGATCACGCGCTGCTGTCGCGGTGCGTTGCGGCATTGAGTGAGGACGTCAGGGCCGTACTGCCGGCGGTCGCCGTCGCAGACACGCTGAAGCGTGCCGGCAAAGATGGCACGGTCACGGAAACCGTGCCGCGCGACGGCCTCTACGGCGCGCAGACGCCTCAGACATTCGATCTCCAGGCCATTCTTGCCGCTCACCGGGAGGCGGCGAGAAGCGGCCGCACGGATTTTACCGACGACGCGTCGATCGCCGAATGGGCCGGCCTCAAGGTCGTGCTCGTCGAAGGCGCCGTCGACAACGTCAAGCTTACGCTGAAAAGGGATATCGCCATGGCCGACGAAAAACTCAAGCGCACCCCCCTGCCCGATGTGCGCACTGGCAACGGCTACGACGTGCACCAGCTCGTCGAGGGCGACGGCGTCACGCTCTGTGGCGTCTTCATTGCGCACACCAAGAAACTTTCCGGCCATTCCGATGCCGACGTAGCGCTGCATGCGCTGACCGACGCATTGCTTGCCACCTGCGGCGCCGGTGACATCGGCGACCATTTCCCGCCGTCCGACCCGCAATGGAAGGGCGCGCCGTCGCGCATCTTCCTGGAGCACGCGGCCAAAATCGTGCGCGAGCGCGGCGGCATCATCACCAATGCAGACGTTTCGCTGATCGCCGAAGCGCCGAAGGTCGGGCCGCACCGCCTGACGATGCGCGAAAATCTCTCGGACATGCTGGGGATTTCACTCGACCGGTGCTCGGTCAAGGCAACGACCAACGAACGCCTTGGTTTCGTCGGCCGCGACGAAGGCATCGCCGCGATCGCCACGGCGACGGTCGTCTATGGGAACCTTTCGTGATGTGGTCCGCCGACATCGAAGTCAAAGCCAGTGAGATCATCGCGCAGTTCACGGCACATGGCCTCAAGGTGGCAACGGCCGAATCCTGCACTGGTGGCCTGATCGCCGGGGCGCTGACCGAGATCTCCGGCTCGTCCGCAGTCCTCGACCGCGGCTTCGTCACCTATTCCAATGAGGCAAAGGTCGCAATGCTCGGCGTCGAGACGGCGACGCTCGTCGCCCATGGTGCCGTCTCGCGGCAGACGGCGATCGAGATGGCACAGGGCGCAATCGCGCATTCGGCGGCTGACTTCGCCGTTGCCGTCACCGGCATTGCTGGGCCGAGCGGTGGTTCGGCTGAAAAGCCTGTCGGCCTTGTGCATCTCGCTGCGGCAGGGCGAAACGGCGCGCTGCTGCATCGCGAGATGCGCTACGGCGATATCGGCCGCAGCAACATAAGGCTTGCGACCATCCGCACCGCACTCGATCTGCTCACGCAGATCGCTCAGGCCGAATAGATGCTGTCGGCGCGCTTTTCGAAGGCGTCGGAGAACATGCGGAAGGCACGGTCGAACATCGAGCCCATCAAGGCCCCGAGGATGCGGCTCTTGAACTCGTAGTCGATGTCGAAGTGCACGATCGACTGCCCCTCGCCCGAAGGCTCGAAGCGCCAGCGGTTGTCGAGATATTTGAACGGCCCGTCGATGTATTTGACGTCGATCGTCCGCTCTGCCTTGTTCAGCAGCACCTGCGTCGTGAAGGTCTCGCGGATCGCCTTGTAACCGACGGTCATATCGGCAAGCAGAAGCACTTTTCCATCGCGCTCCTTGCGCGAGCGTACCGTCAGTGCCTCACAGAGCGGCAGGAACTGCGGATACTGTTCGACGTCGGCAACGAGGTCGAACATCTGGTCTGCGGTGTGCTTGACGACGTGGTTGGTTTCGAAATGCGGCATAAAGGGGAGTTAAGCGGGAGAACCGAGAAGATCAAGGAGCCTGCGCATCTGGCGCCGCGATTTCAACTGCAGAACTGGCACGTCAGGGCCGTGCTTCGCCAGACCTGCGACGATGTGCGGCGTAAACTTCTGCTCAAACGTCCAGATGAACTGAAGGAAATCCCAATCGACCTTTTCGATGCAGCCCGGCGCCATCTCCGGGCGGGTGCGGCCGAAATGTTTCAGCCAGCGGGTGACGACGCCCCATATGCAGACAAGCCGCGGCATGCGCACCCAGATCACGATGTCGCTTCTCGGCACCCGGATATCGAATGTGGACGGACCGGTGCCATCCATGACCCAGCGATCGGCGGCGATCCTCTCGACAATGCGCTGGCGCTGCTCCGCCCGGTCACGCTCTGCCCAACCCGGCAACCACCGGATATCGCGATCGATCGAGATGTAGGTCAACTGGAACTGACGGGCGAGCTTCTGCGAAAGCGTCGACTTGCCGCCGCCGGAGCACCCGACAACGAGGATACGCCTGGCACTGCGAATATGGTCGGCGGCAACGGCATCGTCGACATAGCTGACGATTGCCGGTTTTGACGGCAGGTCCATGGAAACTCCCGCGGAACTCGGGAACAAGGAAACCCAATGCGAAACTCCGGCGCGGGGCCGGAGTTTCGGTATTTTTTGAGCGGCCGAGCCGTCAGCCTGCCACGGCCGCCAGCTTCTTTTCGCGGGCTGCACGCAGCCGCGCAAAGTCGTCGCCGGCGTGGTGCGACGAGCGCGTCAGCGGGCTCGACGACACCATCAGGAAGCCCTTGGTGTAGGCGACAGTCTCGTAGGACTTGAACTCCTCGGGCGTGACGAACGCTTCGACCTTGTGGTGCTTGCGCGTCGGCTGCAGGTATTGGCCGATCGTCAGGAAGTCGACATCGGCGGTCCTCAGGTCGTCCATCAACTGCAGCACTTCGTTGCGCTCTTCGCCGAGGCCGACCATGATGCCGGACTTGGTGAACATGGTCGGGTCCAGTTCCTTCACGCGCTGCAACAGGCGGACCGAGTGGAAGTAGCGCGCACCCGGGCGGACCGTCAGATAGTTGCCGGGAACCGTTTCCATGTTGTGGTTGAAGACGTCAGGCTTGGCGGCAACGACGCGTTCCAGCGCACCCGGCTTCTTCAGGAAGTCCGGCGTCAGGATTTCGATCGTGGTCGTCGGCGAGGCCTCGCGGATCGCCCAGATGACCTTCTCGAAGTGTTCGGCGCCGCCATCTTCCAGATCGTCACGGTCGACCGAAGTGATGACGACGTGGCTGAGGCCCATCTGCTTGACGGCCTTGGCGATGTTGGCCGGCTCTTCCATGTCGAGCGCATTCGGCTTCCCGGTCGCGACATTGCAGAAGGCGCAGGCGCGGGTACAGATCTCGCCCATGATCATGAAGGTGGCGTGCTTCTTGTCCCAGCATTCGCCGATGTTCGGGCAACCGGCTTCCTCGCACACGGTCACGAGCTTGTGCGAACGCACCAACTCGCGCGTCTCCTGGTAGCCCTTGGACATCGGCGCCTTGACGCGGATCCACTCCGGCTTGCGCATCACTTCCGTGTCGGGCTTGTGGGCCTTTTCCGGGTGGCGGACGCGTTGCGCCCGGTCAGAGACGGCATCGAACACCGTTACCATACTGTCTTCCTCGTCGCGGCGGGTCCGGCATCAGGCCGGACGACCCATTTTCGCTCTATATAGACGGCCCGACCAGAAATGTCAGGCCGTCTATTTTCGAAGCCCGACGGAAGCACAGAAGGCCCGGCAGACTATCGTTTTACGACCCGACCAGCGGCGATCAACAGGCATGCGCCGATGAAGCCGATGATCAGGTAGGCGACCCAGCCGGCATATGCCATGCCGAAGGCCGCCAGGACGAAATTCAGCACCACTGCACCGATGATGCCGAGCACTATGTTCATGATCAGCCCCATGCTGCTGCCCATGAACTTCTCCGCGAGCCACCCAGCCAAACCGCCGACGATGATCGCAGCCAAAATACCGACGCCGTTCACGCTCATTTTGGTCTCCGTGCATTGAAAATGCGCCCATTATCAATGCCAAAGCTACACCAAAAACGCCGGCGCCGAAACCATCAGGCGTTGAGCGCGCGGCCGTAGGCGTCGAGCACGCTTTCCTTCATCGTCTCGGAGATCGTCGGATGCGGGAAGATCGTGTGCATCAGATCTTCTTCGGTCGTCTCGAGGTTCATCGCGACGACGAAGCCCTGGATCAGTTCGGTGACTTCCGCACCGACCATGTGGGCGCCCAAGAGTTCGCCGGTCTTCTTGTCGAAGATCGTCTTGACCATGCCCTGGTCCTCGCCGAGCGCGATCGCCTTGCCGTTGGCAACGAAGGGGAAACGGCCGACGCGGATGTCGCGTCCGAGTTCCTTGGCCTTGGCTTCCGTAAGGCCGACGGAGGCGACCTGCGGGTGGCAATAGGTGCAGCCCGGGATCTTCAGCTTGTCCATCGGGTGGACGTTCGGCAGGCCAGCGATCTTTTCGACGCAGATGACGGCCTCATGCTCGGCCTTGTGTGCGAGCATCGGCGGTCCGGCGACGTCGCCGATCGCGTAGACGCCGGGAACGTTGGTCTTGCCGTAGCCGTCGATGACGATGCAGCCGCGGTCGGTTTTGACCCCGAGCGTTTCGAGGCCGAGGTTCTCGATGTTGCCCTGAACGCCGACGGCCGAGATCATGCGGTCAGCGGTGATCTTCTCGACCTTGCCGTCCTTCATCTCGACATGGGCGGTGATCGAGTTGGCAGCCTTCTCGACCTTCGTCACCTTGGCCTGGAGATGGATCTTCATGCCTTGCTTTTCGAACTGCTTCTTGGCGATGTTCGAAATCTCGGCATCTTCAACCGGCATCACGTTCGGCATCACTTCGACGACCGTCACGTCCACACCCATGGTGCGGTAGAAGGAGGCGAATTCGATGCCGATCGCGCCCGAGCCCATGACCAGCAGCGACTTCGGCATTTCCTCAGGCTTCATCGCCTCGAAGTAGGTCCAGATCAGCTTGCCATCGGGCTCGATGCCCGGCAGCGCGCGTGGGCGGGCGCCGGTCGCGATGATGATGTGCTTGGCGGTGTAGGTGCCCTCGCTCTTCGTGTTCTTCGGCAGCGGCGCCTGCGGCTGCACGACCGGCTTCGTCGACTTGCCGACGACGATTTCGCCGGGCTTCGTGAGCTTGGCTTCACCCCAGATCACATCGACCTTGTTCTTCTTCATCAGGAAGCCGACGCCGCCGTTCATGCGCTCGGCAATGCCGCGCGAGCGTGCAACGATCGCCTTCAGGTCCGGCGTCACGGTGCCTTCGATCTTGATGCCATAGCTGCCCGGGTGCTGGGCGTAGTGCAGAACTTCGGCGGAGCGCAGCAGCGCCTTGGTCGGGATGCAGCCCCAGTTGGAGCAGATGCCGGCCAGATGCTCGCGCTCGACGACCGCGGTCTTGAGACCCAACTGTGCCGCACGAATGGCGGCGATATAGCCCCCCGGACCCGAACCGATGACGATGACGTCGTAATTCTCAGCCATGTGTTTCCTGCCTTTGTCTCAAGCGACCTTGCGGGTGAAGAGCACCCAGTCGTGTTTCTTGCTTTCCTCAAAGAGCGGAACCGCCTCGGCGCGCGCTGCCTCGCCGAAACCGTTTGCCCTGTATAGTGCCTGAGCCCTGCCGTTGTGGCTCTCGGTGATCAGGCTCACCGGCGCCGATCCGGCGCGTTCGAATTCCTTTGCCAGAAGCGCCTTGCCGATCCCCCGGCCGCGCTGATGGCGATAGACGCCCAGGCTCTCTATGAACCAGTGGCCGACGATCTGCCGCTGCAGCGCCAGCAGGGGCTCGAGAACCGGGTGCCCGGCAACAATCTCAGCCGCTTCCGGCCCGACCCCATAGCCGAGCGACAGTCCGGCAACCTCGTCATCGACCTCGGCAACCAGCGCATCACGCCAGTTCCCCGGACCCGGCTCTTCGCGCAGCTTGTTGCGCCCGCGCTCAAAAGCCGTATCCGTCACCCCATGCTGGACGGCGCCGTACCAGAGCCAGGAGGCAAAGCCATGCGCGGCGATATCGACGAGGATGGCGAGTTCCGCCGCCTCACGTCTTTCGGCCGGACGTATGGTGACGCCCCCGACCATTCTCAGACCCCGAGCATCATCCGCACGACCGGTTCCAGACCCCGGCCAATCGCACGCGTGTTTTCCGCATCGAGATGCACGCCATCGAGCGGCGTCGTCACCGCCACTGATCCGGCATCGAAGAAGCCGCAATCGAGTTCGTCGGCGAGATCGCGGTAAAGGGGCGCCAGCATCGAAGACTGCTCGATGCCGCCTGCGAACATTGCGGCAAAGCCGGCGTCAGCCGTTTCGCAAAGCACCGGCGGCGACACGATCAGGATCTCCGGGCCGTCCTCACTCTCAACCGGCCAATCGTGACGGCGCACCAGATTGACCAACCGCTCGACGCCCTTGACGGCGCCGAAGGCGGTTCCGTGGATCACCGGCTTCATGTCATTTGCGCCGAGAAGAAGAATGATGAGATCGAGCGGCGCGTGGCTGTGCAGCAGCGTCGGCAGCACCTTCGCACCGTTACGGTCGCAATCGGCGAGGTGATCGTCGTAGGCGGTCGTGCGGCCGTTCAGCCCCTCGGCGATGACCTGGACGTCCGGCCCCAGCGCCTTCTGCAAGACACTCGGCCAGCGATCGGCAAGCGCATGTCGACCGCCATCGGTGGCATCGTAGCCCCAGGTCAGACTGTCGCCATAGCAGAGAACTGTTTTCATCGTCCGGGCCCGCCTTCGACTGCGCGAAAAGGAACGGACCGGCCCGAAGGCCGGTCCTCATCCAACTCAGACCAGCATGCCCATCGGGTTTTCGATGTAGCGCTTGAAGGCACCGAGCAGTTCGGCACCGAGCGCGCCATCGACGCAGCGATGGTCGGTCGAAAGCGTGACGGTCATGACGTTGGCGATGACCATCTGCTTGTTCTTGACGACGACGCGCTCCCCGCCGGCACCGACCGCGAGGATCGTGGCATGCGGCGGGTTGACGACGGCGGCGAAGTTCTTGACGCCCATCATGCCCATGTTGGAGACGGCAGTCGTGCCGCCCTGGTATTCTTCGGGCTTCAGCTTGCGGTCCTTGGCACGCTGGCCGAGGTCCTTCATCTCGTTGGAGATGGCCGACAGGCTCTTCAGTTCCGCCTGGCGGATGATCGGGGTGATCAGGCCGCCCGGGATCGACACGGCAACGCCGACGTCGGCGTGCTTGTGCTTGACCATGTTGCTCTCGGTCCACGAGACGTTCGCGTTCGGAACGTCGCGCAGTGCCAGCGCCAGGGCCTTGATGACCATGTCGTTGACGGAGAGCTTGTAGACCGGCTTGCCACCCTGCTCGGGAGCCGCTGCGTTGAGCTGCGCACGCAGTGCCAGCAGCGCGTCGAGTTCGCAGTCCACCGACACGTAGAAGTGCGGGATCGTCTGCTTGGATTCGACGAGACGCTTGGCGATCGTCTTGCGCATGCCGTCATGCGGCACGAGTTCGTAGGAACCTGGCTCGAACAGCTTGAGAACGGCGTCTTCCGACATGCCCTTGGCAAGCGGTGCGGCTGCAGGAGCAGCAGCGCCAGCAGCCGGCGCGGCGGCGGGCTTGGCAGCGCCACCGGAGACGGCGGCTTCGACGTCCTTCTTGACGACGCGGCCATGAGGACCGGTGCCGGCAATTGCCGAAAGGTCAATGCCCGCGTCCTTTGCCAGACGGCGTGCGAGCGGCGAGGAGAAGACGCGGGCGCCGCCCTCGGCCTTGGCCGGCTGGGCTGCAGCCGGTGCAGCGGCAGGAGCCGCAGCCGGAGCGCTCGGCGCTGCCGGTGCAGGCGCTTCGGCCTTGGCGGCGGGTGCCGGTGCTGCCGCGCCGTTGCCGCCCTTGGCGGCGGCGGCGACATCCTCGCCATCGGCGGCGAGAACGGCGATCAGCGCATTGACCTTGACGCCATCGGTGCCGGCGGGAACGACGATCTTGGCAACGGTACCTTCGTCGACGGCTTCGACTTCCATCGTCGCCTTGTCGGTCTCGATCTCGGCAATCACGTCACCGGACTTGACCTTGTCGCCTTCCTTGACGAGCCACTTGGCCAGATTGCCTTCTTCCATCGTCGGGGAGAGGGCAGGCATTGTGATGTTGATAGGCATCGAAGGGCCCTCCCCTTATTTGTAGCAAACGGCTTTCACCGCATCGACAACCTCTGCGACGTTCGGAAGCGCGAGCTTCTCGAGGTTCGCGGCGTAAGGCATCGGCACATCCTTGCCGGCGATCGTCAGGATCGGGGCGTCAAGGTAGTCGAAGGCCTGCTGCATGACGCGGGTTGCGATCTCGGTGCCGACGGAAGACTGCGGGTAGCCTTCTTCGACGGTGACGAGGCGGCCGGTCTTCTTGACGGATTCGATGACCGTCGGCAGATCCATCGGACGGATGGTGCGCAGGTCGATCAGTTCGACATCGATGCCCTGGGCTTCGAGTTCGGCAACCGCCTTGACGGCGTAGGTCATGCCGATACCGAAGGAAACGATCGTTGCGTCCTTGCCGACCTTGTGGATACGGGCCTTGCCGATCGGCAGCACGAAATCGTCAAGCTTCGGCACTTCGAAGGAGTGACCGTAAAGGATTTCGTTTTCGAGGAAGATGACCGGGTTCGGGTCGCGGATCGCAGCCTTGAGCAGGCCCTTGGCGTCGGCAGCCGTGTAGGGCATGACGACCTTGAGGCCCGGGATATGGCTGTACCAGGCTGCGTAGCACTGCGAGTGCTGGGCGGCCACGCGGGCAGCGGCACCGCTCGGGCCACGGAAGACGATCGGCGCGCCCATCTGGCCGCCGGACATATAGAGTGTCTTGGCAGCGGAGTTGATGATCTGGTCGATCGCCTGCATGGCGAAGTTGAAGGTCATGAACTCGACGATCGGACGAAGGCCGGTCATGGCAGCGCCGACGCCGACGCCGGCAAAGCCGTGCTCAGTGATCGGGGTATCGATGACACGGCGGGCGCCGAATTCCTGCAGCAGGCCCTGAGTAATCTTGTAGGCGCCCTGATATTCGGCGACCTCTTCACCCATGACGAAGACGTCATCGCTTGCGCGCATTTCTTCGGCCATGGCGTCGCGAAGTGCTTCGCGAACGGTCATCGTCACCATTTCGGTGCCGGCAGGGATCGCCGGATCAGCAGCGACTTCGACCTTCGGCTGGGCTGCAACCGGAGCCGGCGCGGAAGCGGCCGGCGCTTCGGCAGCGGCTGCCTTCGGCGCTTCGGCCTTCGGAGCGGCGATGTCGCCAGCGCCTTCACCGTCCTGCAAGAGCACGGCGATCGGGGTGTTGACCTTGACGCCTTCGGTGCCGGCGGCAATCAAGAGCTTGCCGATCGTGCCTTCATCGACGGCTTCGACTTCCATCGTTGCCTTATCGGTCTCGATTTCGGCAATGACGTCGCCGGAGGACACCTTGTCCCCCTCGTTCTTCAGCCATTTCGAGAGCGTGCCTTCCTCCATTGTCGGGGAAAGGGCGGGCATAAGAATTTCTACTGGCATGTTTGTCCCTCCCCGGATCAAAGCAGGATGTCGGTGTAGAGCTCGGATGCATCCGGCTCCGGATCGGCCTGGGCAAAATCGGCGCTGTCGGCAACGATGTCGCGGACTTCCTTGTCGATCTGCTTCAGCTCATCCTCGTTCGCCCAACCCTTTTCGGTCAGACGCGCCTTCACCTGCTCGATCGGGTCGTGTTCCGAGCGCATCTTCTGCACTTCGTCCTTCGAGCGGTACTTCGCCGGGTCGGACATCGAGTGACCGCGGTAGCGATAGGTCTGCATCTCAAGGATGATCGGACCCTTGCCCGAGCGGCAATGCTCAACAGCCTCGTCGCCGGCGGCCTTGACCGCGCGCACGTCCATGCCGTCGACCTGGAAGCCCGGAATGTTGAAGGAGACGCCGCGCTGCGAGAAGTCGGTCTGTGCCGAAGCCCGCGAAACCGAAGTACCCATGGCGTAGCGGTTGTTCTCGATCACGTAGATCACCGGCAGCTTCCAGAGCTGCGCCATGTTGAAGCTTTCGTAGACCTGGCCCTGGTTGGCAGCGCCGTCACCGAAATAGGCAACGGACACATTGTCGTTTCCGCGATAGCGGTTGGCGAAAGCAAGACCGGTGCCGAGCGACACCTGGGCGCCGACGATGCCGTGGCCGCCATAGAAGTGCTTTTCCTTGGAGAACATGTGCATCGAGCCGCCCTTCCCCTTGGAAAGACCGCTGCGACGACCGGTGAGTTCGGCCATGACGCCGCGGGCGCTCATGCCGCAAGCCAGCATGTGTCCATGGTCACGATAGGCGGTGATGACCTGATCGCCTTCCTTCAGCGCCATCTGCATGCCGACGACAACGGCTTCCTGGCCGATGTAGAGGTGACAGAAGCCGCCGATGAAGCCCATGCCATAGAGCTGGCCGGCCTTTTCCTCGAAACGCCGGATCAGCAGCATCTCGCGGTAGGCACTCAGATCTTCCTGTTTGGAGAAGTCGGCGAACGTGCCGCCGTTGAAGTCTTTCTTCGCCGGCTTTGCGGCACTCTTGCGGCTGGAAACGGACGCGGATTTTCGCGGAGCCATTCGTTCCTCCCAATGGTTAGCCTTTTGCGGTTACCATAGGGAAAGAAAGCAGACACAGCAATGCCATATTTGCATGGCTCACATTCCACGCAAATAATTGATTTTGCTTTACAAATTTCAATTAACTGAATTCAGGTTAATTTGCGGCACGGTGGAAAATAACGATCTCGTCACTTCGCGACATGTTCAGCGCGAGGCGAGCCTTTTCATCCAGCATGTCCCGTTCCAGCGACCCATCACTCATCAGCTGAACCTCCTTTTCGAGGATCATTCGCTGCTTCGTGAGCTTATCCAGCCGCGCCTGCCGCTCGACGATCTGACGATCGAATTGCTCGGTCGCCTTCAGGCCATAGCCGCCGTGAATGGAATGATAGCCGAAGTAGGAGAGAAAGGCGACCGCGATCAGCGGCATCACCAGCCGACCCAGTTTCCGTTTCTTATGATGCCGTGTCCACATGCATTCCCGCCCTGATACGCAGTACGGCAATCAGATTAGCGTCGATTGATTAACCGACCGTTGACCATGAACGGCAGGAAAATAGAAACCCGCCCACACGGGGCTGTGTGGGCGGGCTCAGTTTTCAGACAAAAATCAGGCGGCGATCAACCGCGCAGGATCGAACGGCCGGCGTACTTGGCCTGCAGGCCAAGCTGCTCTTCGATGCGGATCAGCTGGTTGTACTTTGCGAGCCGGTCCGAACGGGCAAGCGAGCCGGTCTTGATCTGGCCGCAGTTGGTGGCAACCGCGAGATCGGCGATCGTCGCATCTTCGGTTTCGCCCGAACGGTGCGACATGACGGCGGTGTAGCGCGCCTTGTGTGCGGTCTCGACGGCGTCGAGCGTTTCCGACAGCGAGCCGATCTGGTTGACCTTGACGAGGATCGAGTTGGCGACACCCATCTTTATGCCGTCGCGCAGGCGGGCCGAGTTGGTGACGAACAGGTCGTCCCCGACGAGCTGGCACTTGTTGCCGATGAGATCGGTCACAGCCTTCCAGCCGTCCCAGTCGTCTTCGGCCATGCCGTCTTCGATCGAGAAGATCGGGTACTTGGCGGCGAGTTCGGCAAGATATTCAGCCATTGCGCCCGGCTCCAGCGTGCGGCCTTCGCCTTCGAGTACGTACTTGCCGTCCTTGAAGAATTCGGTCGCTGCGCAATCGAGCGCGATGAACATGTCTTCGCCCGGCTTGTAGCCAGCCTTCTCGATCGACTTCATGATGAAGTCGAGCGCTGCCGGAGCAGAGGCGAGACCCGGCGCGAAGCCGCCTTCGTCGCCGACATTGGTGTTGTGGCCGTCGGCTGCAAGCTGCTTCTTCAGCGTGTGGAACACTTCCGAGCCCATGCGAACCGCATCACGCATCGTGTCGGCGCCAACCGGAACGATCATGAACTCCTGGAAGTCGATCGGGTTGTCGGCGTGCGCGCCACCGTTGATGATGTTCATCATCGGAACCGGGAGCACGTGGGCGTTCGGACCACCGACGTAACGGTAGAGCGGCAGGCCGGCAGCTTCGGCGGCAGCCTTGGAAACGGCAAGCGAAACGCCGAGAATGGCGTTGGCGCCGAGGCGCGACTTGTTCGCCGTGCCGTCGAGCTCGATCATGGTCTTGTCGATCTGGATCTGGTTCTCGGCATCGAGACCGCCGATCGCTTCGAAGATCTCGCCGTTGACGGCTTCGACGGCACGTTCGACGCCCTTGCCGAGGTAACGCGTACCACCATCGCGCAGCTCAACAGCCTCATGGGCACCGGTCGAGGCGCCCGACGGGACTGCCGCGCGGCCGAAGCTTCCGTCTTCCAGGTACACGTCGACCTCGACGGTCGGGTTGCCGCGGCTGTCCAGAATTTCTCGGCCGATGATGTCGATGATTGCAGTCATGATCTCTTCCCTGTTGAGGACGGTGGGTGGTCGGGGCCTGTCATACGCCAAGGCCTCGAAATTACAATGGCGCGCAATATGCAAAAACAACCGCGCCATTGCGGTTCATGAAAATTTCACGAAGCGTCGCGCGGGTCTCAGCCCTTGGCGATCGCGTCGAAAGCCAGCAGCTTTTCGAGCAGCCTCGGCATGTCCTTCAGATGCACCATGTTCGGGCCATCGGAGGGCGCATTGTCCGGGTCTTCATGGGTTTCAACAAAGACACCGGCAACACCGACGGCAACGGCAGCGCGCGCCAGGGTCTCGACGAATTCTCGTTGACCGCCCGAAGAGCCGCCCTGCCCGCCCGGCTGCTGAACCGAATGGGTCGCATCAAAGACGACCGGCGCGCCGAGCGAAGCCATGATCGGCAGCGAGCGCATGTCGGAGACCAGCGTGTTGTAGCCGAAGGAAGCGCCACGCTCGCAGAGCATGACATTGGGGTTGCCGCTTTCGGTGAACTTCGCCAACACGTTCTTCATGTCCCAGGGCGCCAGGAACTGGCCCTTCTTGACGTTGATCGCCCGCCCGGTCTTGGCGGCGGCGACCAGAAGATCGGTCTGGCGCGACAGGAAGGCCGGGATCTGCAGGATATCGACCGTCGGGGCGACAAGCGCGCACTGCTCTTCGGTGTGCACGTCGGTCAGAACCGGAAAGCCGAATTCCTTTTTCAGGTCGGCGAAGATTTCCATCGCCTTGTCGAGACCGATGCCACGCTTGCCCGAAAGCGAGGTGCGGTTGGCCTTGTCGAAGGAGGACTTGTAGACGAGGCCGAGGCCGAGCTTGTTGCAGAGTTCGGAGAGCGCACCCGCCATCATGAAGGCGTGTTCACGGCTCTCCATCTGGCAGGGGCCTGCGATCAGCGACAACTTCTCGGTCTGTGCGAAGGCGACCTGACGGGCGCCCTCACCGACAACGACTCTGGCATTGGTTTTCATCATCAAGCTCCAAACGCGAAGATCACCCCTTGCCCCGGCATTTCGGGGACAATGAGGCGCCCGCCCATTTCTGCAAATTCGATATCGTTCTCGGCAAAGAGCGCCCGCGTTGCCTCGAGATCGGCAACACGGAAGACGACCGCCCGTCCGCGAAGGCCCCGTTCGGCACCGCGCACCGAGCGACCGAAGAAGGCTTCCATGCCGGCGGCGTTCAGCACCGAGATCTTGGCGTTGGTGGTCGCGACATCCATGCCGAAGGAATGCGCCGAAACCTCGCGCTCATCGACCGCTTCCTGCAGCAGATACTGGAAATCAGTCGGATTGGCTTCCGACAGCACCACTTCGCTTATGCCGATCACGCCGTTGTCGTGTCGCTCCAGCGCCGCCCGATCGGTGGGGAGTGCGCGAACGCGCTGACAGCTGAAAAGAAAGAGATCCGGCGCGCGCAGGTCGGCCGCAAAGGCAAGACGGAACGAGCCCAGTCCTTCGCGGCCATCGGGCAGCTTCATCGGCCGGGAAAACTCCAGCATGTCACCGCCGGAGATGCCCCGCGCCCGAAAGCGGATATGGTCGCTCGCCGCATCCTCGGTGCCGAAGACCAGCGCCGAGAGGCCTTCCGGTCCCTGGCGGAAACGAAACGCCTGATCACGCGCCACAAAGGCGTTGCCGTCGAGTGCCGCCGCTTCGCACTCCTCGCGGGACGCTATGGCTAGCGGTTCGAGATAGGTGCCGTCGGCAAAGAAGACGCAGGCATTTTCGGTGCCGAAGGGATGGCGGGCATCGTCGGCGACGGTGAAGCCGAGATTGGAAAGCCGACGCCGCGCCTGGGTAAGCGTATCCACCGGCAGCACGAGGTGATCGAGCGGGCGGGTGGTGCGCTTGGAGAGGCTCATGGCGTGTTCCCTGATGGTTCGCCGCTGTTTGCAACTTTTGGCCGGCGAATGCAAGCCGGGTCACCGCCAGGGGCCGGATCGGCCATCCGGGTTCGGGCCGTTGCCGCAAAGTGAGCCGTCCGCGGCCGGCTGCGCCCGCCGCGGATTATGCCTGTCAGCGGGAGACGAACCGCCGGAAGGTCAGTAGTAGCCCGGCGCCGTCGTGGCGTTCGCCGTGTTCCCCGCACCGAGACCGGGGGCGAACGTCTGGGGCTGCGTGTAGGATGTATTGGTCGAGGACGTCGAGGCACAACCCGAAAGCCCCAGCACGGCAACCGCCAAAGGCACGAACAACAAAGCGATGAAGCGCATATGGATTGACCCCTTTCCAGTTTCGCTGACGACAGGAAAGTACGAAACCGATGCGTTGGCGAGTACGTAACAGTAACGCGAGGTAAAAAGGCGGTGCGGAAGCCGGGATCGGCAACCGCAGCGCCTTCCGGCCGCTGCGACTGCCCTCGTTGCGTGCGAGCTTGCGGGCCCGAACAGAGCGCCGGGCCTGCCGCATCAGGGATGAAGATCGCTCTTGATGGCAAAGGTGGCGATGAAGGTCGGCACGAACCTGTCGATCAGGAAACGAGCCGACGGCTGCCAATCCTCGTGAAAGCCGGCCAACAGGAAACCGACCTTCAGCTGCCCCTCGATCTGCGCAGAAAGGCTGTGTCCGAAGACCAGGGCCTCGCCCCGATCGACCTTGGCCTGCACGACATCGGGCGCGAGATGCTCCACCTCGGCAAAGGGGAGCCGGTAAGCCGGGCGGATAAGGCCCTTTTCCGCATGGGCCGGATCGCGGTCGCCGACGAAAACGATCGGATTGTAGAAGCTCGAAAGCAGCCGACCGCCGGTCTTCAGCACCCGGTGGCACTCCCGCCAGACCGGCTGGAGGTCGGGAACATAGAGGTTCGAGATCGGATGAAAGACGATGTCGAAGGTTTCGTCCGCAAAGGTCGCGAGGTCCCGCATGTCGCCCTGCACGGTCAAAAGCGACAGCCCTTCGCGTTCGGCGACGCGCCGATCCTGTTCGAGCTGTCCCTCGGAGAGGTCGAAGACCGTAACGTCCGCACCGGCGGCGGCCAGGATCGGCGCCTGCTGCCCGCCGGCGGACGCCAGGCAGAGGATCTTCTTGCCCTTGACGTCGGGCAACCAGCCCTCAGGCAGATCGCCGGGCGTCAGCCGCGCCTGCCACTGCCCTTTGCGGGCGTCGGCGATCATCTCGCGTGTGACCGGGCGGGACCACTCGCAGTCCTGGCTTGCCTGCCTGTCCCACGCCTGGCGATTGTGATCGATGATATCGAGATTGGAGGAGGAAATGTCTTGCATGTTCGGTCCCTGGAACTTGTCCTGATGTGACCGCTCACGAAGGCGAATGGAGATCGCAGGCAGAAATGCCCTAGCGTTCGTCCGTCGATGCGGATCGCAGCAATGCCATCGTCCATCTTCTTCGCAAGCGAAGTTGAGGCGATTCGGTTTTCACCGGGCATTACTGGCGCATTGGACGACGCTCCCCTTACTGGAAGCCGCAAGCTAGCGGCTAAGTTGCGGATGGTCAACGCGAACGGAGGCCAACGGCTGCGACGTGCCGCCGCAATGGTTTCTCCGTCATGGTGTCGGCGAACGAATATCCGGCATGGTCTGCGCGTTATCATGTTGCGCATGATTTCAACCGCTTGAGAAGCCGTCACAATTGCGTAAAATTCGTCATTGCAGCCTGGAGTTATGCCGGGCAGCAGGCTGAGGGGCAGCATTTGATTATTGAGTCGCAAGACAAGAAACGCATCCGGGCACGGCCGAGTCACGCCAAGGGGCGCTTCGGCACACTGGCTCGGCTCCCAACCGGGCACAAAACCACATGATGCGCGAGATGATGGCCAAGCTGGCTTCCATCGCCATCATGATGTTTGCGCGGGCGCTGACGGCGGCGCGCGCCATCTGGCATGAGACCGGCCTGCCGCCGAAGCAGAGCATCTATTTCGCCAACCACTCCAGCCACGGCGATTTCGTGCTGATCTGGGCGGTCTTGCCGCCCTGGCTCAGGGAACGCGCGCGGCCGGTCGCAGGTGCCGAATACTGGCTGAAATCGAAGCTTTCGACCTTCATCGGCCGCGACGTCTTCGACGCGGTGCTGATCGAGCGCGACCCGGATGCGCGCACGCAGGACCCGGTCGAGCAGATGACGGCCGTGCTCAACGACGGATCGTCGCTCATTCTCTTTCCCGAGGGAACGCGCAACCAGACCGAAGCGCGACTGCTGCCGTTCAAGAGCGGGCTCTATCACCTCGCCTGCAAGCGCCCGGACGTGGCGCTGGTTCCCGTCTGGATCAACAATCTCAACCGCGTCATGCCCAAGGGGGAGTTCGTGCCGATCCCGCTCATCTGCACCGTCAATTTCGGCGAACCGATGCGCCTCAAGGCGCAGGAGACGAAGGAAGAGTTCATCGCTCGCGCCGAGACTGCCCTGCTTTCGCTCGCGCCTTCATCGACGGATGACGGCGCATGAGCGCGGCCAGCCTGGACATGCTCAAGCTGCTCTTCGGCGTCGGCGGCGTTCTCGTGCTGGCGTCAAGCGTCGGCTACATGCTCAAGCAGAAGCTGTCGCCTGACGGGTCGAACGGCTCGATCGAGAACCTCAACGCCCGCATCAAGGCGTGGTGGGCAATGGTAGTGCTGATCGCCATCGCCTTCGTTGCCGGACGGGTCGGCGTGCTCCTGCTCTTTGCCTTCTGCTCGTTTGCGGCGCTGCGCGAGTTCATCACGCTCATCAACACGCGGCGCGGCGACCACTGGGCGATCGCGGGCGCCTTCTTCGTCGTCCTGCCGATCAACTACTTCCTGCTGTGGGCCGAGCAATACGGCATCTATTCGATCTTCGTGCCGGTCTACGCCTTCTTGCTGATGCCGATCGTCGCGGTTCTTCGCGGCGACACGCGCGACTTCCTGGTCCGGATCTCCGAGGTGCAATGGGCGCTGATGATCTGCGTCTTCTGCGCCTCGCATGTGCCGGCGCTGCTAACGCTGCAGATCCCGGGCTATGAGGGACGCAACGTGCTTCTCATCGCCTTCCTCGTCATCGTCGTTCAGTCGAGCGACGTGCTGCAATATGTCTGGGGCAAGCTCTTCGGCAAAACCAAGATCGCGCCAACCCTTTCGCCGTCGAAAACGGTCGAGGGTTTCGTCGGCGGCGTTGCGAGCGCAACGCTGATCGGCGCCTCGCTCTGGTGGATTACCCCGTTCACCCCGGCACAAGCCGCGTTGATGTCGCTCATCATAACCCTGATGGGATTCTTCGGCGGGCTCGTCATGTCGGCGATCAAGCGGGACCGCAGCGTCAAGGACTGGGGCCATCTGATCGAAGGCCATGGCGGGCTGATCGACCGGCTCGATTCCGTCGTCTTCTCCGCGCCGATCTTCTTCCACCTGACGCGCTACTGGTGGTCGCTGACATGAGCGCGAAACTGAAGGGGCTGGCATCAAGCGGCTTCGTACATGTGGCCTTCGCCTTTTTCGCCATGGGCGGCTGGGCGCTTTTCGCCAACGGCCATCACCCCATGCCCAAGCCGCTTGTTGCCGGCCTCGTGCAGGGAACGCTTTCGGCGCTGCTTACCCTCTACCTCAAAACGGCGATCGATGCGCTTTCCAGGCGGTTCCGCGGCGCAAGGCGCCTGGTTCTGCCACCGCTCTTCGCGTGCCTTGGCTCATCTGCAATTCTGGTCGCGATCCATGCCGCCAGCGGCACGCCCGAGATCCTGAAAACGATTGCGCTGCCGCTCACGGTTTCGACCACCTACGCCGCCATCTACAACTATTCCATCAGCCGAGGCGAACATGACCGAGACCGGTGACCGCAGGCCGCTCGCAAGCCGCAACACCCGCTGGGCGCAGGCCACCGCGCGCCGCCTGGCATCGATGAACCTCACGCCAAACCGGATCTCGCAGGCAAGCATGCTGGCGGCTGCCCTTGCCGGCCTTTCCTTCTGGCTCACGGGCGAAAGCGAGGACGGCGTAAGGGCGAGCCTGTTCATCGCCGCGGCGCTCTTCTGCCAGTTGCGCCTGCTCTGCAACCTTTTCGATGGCATGGTCGCCGTCGAGGGTGGCAAGGGCGAGGCCGATGGTCCCTTCTGGAACGAGTTTCCCGATCGCATCGCCGACATCTTCATCTTCGTCGGCGCCGGATTTGCCATCGGCGTGCCGGCTCTCGGTTTTGCCGCGGCCACCTTCGGCGTGCTGACCGCCTACGTGCGCGAGCTCGGCCGTGCCAATGGCGCGCCGGGCGACTTCTCCGGCCCGATGGCCAAACAACACCGCATGGCGACGATGACGCTGGCCGCCGTGGTGTCCGCCTTCGAAGGCCTCTGGCTCGGCGATGGCGAACTGCTGTGGATCGCGCTCCTTGCGATCTCGACTGGGGCTGTGCTTACGGCCCTTCTGCGCGCCCGTCGCCAGATTGCCTGGCTTCGGCAAAACGCTCCCCACAAAGGCTAAACACCCGCTTCACGCACCATGAACGAGGCCGCCGCAACATCGCGCGGCCCTCTTGACGTATGTCCATGCCAATTATTAGATTGATTAGTCTATTTATTAAATGCCACGCGTGTCGACGATGAACGAATGCTCGCGCGCACCAGGATCGGCGGCGATCAGGTCATGGTCGCTGCCTCATGAAAGCAAACTTTTTCAATCGGTTACGGCGCAAATTTATAGCGCCTCCCGTAACGGAGAACACGAATGAGTACCCCAGACCGCATCGACGACGTCGATGCATTGCGTGGCTTTGCGTTGCTCGGCATCCTCCTTGTCAACATCATGGCCTTCGCCTCCGCCTTCTACGGGCTGGAAATTTCCGACCCCGCCTTCGGCGGCATCCTCGATCGCAGCGTGCATTTCGTGATCGCCCTGTTCTTCGAAATGAAATTCTACCTGCTCTTCTCGTTCCTGTTCGGCTACAGCTTCACCCTGCAGATGCGTTCGGCGGAAAAATCCGGCGAGGCCTTCGTTCCCAGGCTCCTGCGCCGACAGATGGGCCTCTGGCTGATCGGGCTTGCCCATGCGGTCCTGCTTTTCCATGGCGATATTCTCACCACCTACGCGGTGCTTGGCATCGTCCTCCTGATGCTCAGAAACCGCAGCGATGGGGCCCTCTTCCGCCTGGCGAAATGGCTGGTCCTTATCCTTGCAGTGGTCTGGGGCACACTCGGCATCCTCATCACGCTGGATCCGGTACCGCTCGATCGGTCTGCCATTCTTTCCGCCGCGGAGGCGGCCGAGCTTGCCTTCCAAGGCGACTGGCAAGCCGTCATCGGTCAGCACCGTACGGAGCTCAACTCGGTCTGGATCATCCTCGTCCTGCTGCAAGCGCCGTGCGCGCTGGCGATGTTCCTGCTCGGCCTGATCGCCGGGCGTCGCAAGACCTTGGCGCGGCCGGAGGAGAACACGGCGTTGTTCCAGCGCCTCGTTCGTACCGGTCTCTGGATCGGCCTGCCTGGCGCCGTCATCTATGCCTATGTCAGCGTCGAGATGCCCGAATCGCCAATCGCGGTCATCGCGCTTTCGATCGGGCTCGCCACCGGCCCGCTTCTCACCGGCGCCTATGTCGGCGCCATGATGCTGCTCTTCGGATCCGAAACCGGCCACAGCCTGCGCAACCTGCTGGCGCCTGCCGGCCGCATGGCGTTGTCCAACTATCTGCTGCAGTCGCTGATCGCGGCCCTGATCTTCCATGGTTACGGCCTTGGTCTCATCGGCCAGGTCGCGCCTTTGGCAAGCGTGCTGATCGCGCTTGCGATCTTTGCCGCCCAGCTCTTCGTCAGCCACTGGTGGATGGCCCGTTTCGCCTATGGCCCGCTCGAATGGATCCTGCGCTTCATCACCATCGGCCGCGTGCCGCAGTGGCGCCGCCCGGCGGAGGCGCGCTGACGGACACCAGCCAATTCCCGCAACCAATGCTGCCCGGCGCCTTCGGCGCTGGGCATTTTCGCTTCCTGGCTTGAGACGCAGTTCGGCACTATTTCGCTTTGAGTCTAATTAGATGTTTGTCTAAATATCGAGACAACAAGCGAGCGGAGACGATGCGGATCAACAGGGTTTTCGAAGCGCTTTCTCATCCCGTGCGGCGGCAGATCCTGGCACTGTTGAAGGCCGGGCCGATGAGCGCCGGCGAACTCGCCGAGCATTTCGACCTGACCAAGCCGACGCTTTCCGTGCATTTCAACAAGCTGCGCGAGGCAGAACTCGTCGCGGTCGAGCGGCGCGGCACGAGCCTCATCTACCACCTCAACATGTCCATTCTCGAAGAGGCGCTCGGCGGCCTCCTCAGCACAAGGGATCAAGCACCATGACCTTGCTTTTGCGTTCCCCGATCGCGCTGGTCGCTGGCGGCATACTTTTTTCCGCGACGCTCGTCGGCTATCTCGCAATCCCCGCCGAGGCGCTGCTTCCGATCCATTGGGGTGTTGACGGCACGGCCGATGCCTTCTGGCCGCGCGACCGGGCGCTGGCGCTGGCGCCTGTGGCGGTCGCCGTGCTTGCCGCATTCTCGTTCGCCGTCGGTCGGTTCGCACCACAGGCCGAGCTTCAGGCGGGCCGGCATATCGTCGAAGTCACCCTCCCCGCGATCCTCGCGCTCTTTGCCGCCATTCAAACTGTGATCGTGCTGATCGGGCTTGGCGTCGACCTCTCGATGACGCGCGTGATCGCCTTCGGCCTCGGACTTCTGTCGATCGTCGTCGGCAACGTCCTGCCGAAATCGCAGCCGAACGGCCTTGCCGGCATTCGGCTGCCGTGGACGCTCGCCGATAACGCCAACTGGCGGGCAACGCACCGGCTTGCGGGCCTGCTGATGGTCTGCGCCGGTATCACCCTGGCGCTGCTGGCCTTCGTCATGAGCACCGGTCCAGCGCTTGCCGCAGCGACGATCGCCGCGCTGCTGCTGCCGGCCGCAATTGCAACGCTCTATAGCTACCACATCGCCCGTCGCAGTTAGAGGCTCCGGGCGTCGCAGCTCGGCCGCAGCGCAACGGCAGAAATGAAAAAGGCCGGTCTTGCGACCGGCCTTTTGCTTGTCTTTCCTGTGCGCCTCAAACGAGACGCGACTGTTCCAGTGCAGCTTCGATGAAGCTTGCAAACAACGGATGCGGATCGAGCGGACGCGACTTCAGTTCCGGGTGGTACTGAACGCCGATGAACCACGGATGATCCGGATACTCGACCGTCTCCGGCAGGATGCCGTCCGGCGACATGCCCGAAAACACCAGACCGCAGGACTCAAGCCGATCCTTGTAGTCAACGTTGACTTCGTAGCGGTGGCGGTGACGCTCAAAGATCTCGGTCGAACCGTAGATCTCGGCAATCTTGGTGTCGGCCTTCAACGATGCGCGATAGGCGCCAAGCCGCATCGTGCCACCGAGATCACCCGATGCGGAACGCTTCTCGAGTTCGTTGCCCTTCACCCACTCGGTCATCAGACCAACGACCGGTTCCTTGGTCGGACCGAACTCGGTGGAGGACGCCTTCTCGATGCCGGCGAGGTTGCGGGCAGCTTCAACGACAGCCATCTGCATGCCGAAGCAGATGCCAAAATACGGCACCTTGCGCTCGCGGGCAAAGCGCGCCGCGTTGATCTTGCCCTCCGAACCGCGTTCGCCGAAACCGCCGGGAACGAGGATGCCGTGTACCTTTTCAAGGTAGGGCGCTGCGTCTTCCTTCTCGAAGACTTCCGATTCGATCCACTCGAGCTTGACCTTCACCCGGTTGGCGATGCCACCATGGTAAAGCGCTTCGATCAGCGACTTGTAGGCATCCTTGAGGCCGGTGTACTTGCCGACGATCGCGATCGTGACTTCGCCTTCCGGCGTGCGGATGCGATCGGCAACCCGTTCCCAGGCGTCCATGCGCGGCTTCGGCGCCGGCTCGATGCCGAAGGCTGCCAGCACTTCGTTGTCGAGGCCTTCCTTGTGGTAGGCGATCGGAACGTCGTAGATCGAGGCAACGTCCAGCGCCTGGATGACTGCCGACTGGCGGACGTTACAGAAGAGCGAGAGCTTGCGACGCTCGGCCTCCGGAATTTCGCGGTCCGCACGAACGAGGAGGATATCAGGGTGGATGCCGAGGGCCTGCAGTTCCTTGACGGAATGCTGCGTCGGCTTGGTCTTCAGTTCGCCGGCCGCCGGGATATAGGGCATCAGAGTGAGATGGACGTAGACGGCGGTGCCACGCGGCAGGTCGTTGCCGAGCTGGCGGATCGCCTCCATGAACGGCATCGCTTCGATGTCGCCGACGGTGCCGCCGATTTCGCACAGCACGAAGTCGTAGTCGTCGTTGCCTTCGGTGACGAAGTTCTTGATTTCGTTGGTAACGTGCGGGATCACCTGAACGGTTGCGCCGAGATAGTCGCCGCGACGTTCCTTGTCGATGATGTTCTTATAGATCCGGCCCGTGGTGATGTTGTCGGTCTTCGTCGCCGAACGCCCTGTGAAGCGTTCATAGTGGCCGAGATCGAGATCGGTCTCCGCGCCATCGTCGGTTACGAAAACCTCACCGTGCTGGGTCGGGCTCATGGTGCCCGGGTCAACGTTGAGATAGGGGTCGAGCTTGCGCAGTCTCACCCGGTAGCCACGCGCCTGCAGCAGTGCTCCGAGAGCCGCTGCAGCGATGCCTTTTCCGAGGGAGGAAACCACGCCGCCTGTGATGAATACATATCGCGCCATGGGAGTCACCGGATACCTTTTAACAAATGATTCCGCCACCGAAAAATTCATGTTCCAGAACTTTTCGTCTTGGGATGGAGGCAGATTTCACACAAAACAAAACCGGCGGATGAAACATCCGCCGGCGGGTTCTTCAGAATTGCGACCTTATTGGCCGCTGGGAACTTGCGATCCCGTATTGCTGTTGGCGCCAGCGGCGGGCGCCGGGGTCGTTGCGCCGCCGGCCGGGGCTTCGCCCGTCGTTGCCGGTGCGGTCGTCGAGGGAACGCCATTGTCGGCCGGAGCGGCGTTGCCGGTTGCCGGCTGCTGTCCAGTCGCACCGCCAGCCGGAGCCGGAGCGCCGCCACCGAGCGAATTGAGAACGCCACCGCCGTTCGAGCTGGTGCCCGGGATACGGTCGAGGATGTCGGTCGCCTGCGGCTGGTAACGCGCGAGAATGCCCATGCCGAGCGCCAGGACGAAGAAGAGCGCGGCAAGGATCGCCGTCGTGCGGGTCAGCGCATTGGCCGTGCCGCGCGCGGACATGAAGCCCGAGCCGCCGCCGATGCCCAGGCCACCGCCTTCGGAACGCTGAATGAGTACGACGCCGATCAGGGCGACGACGACCATGAGATAGATGACGAGTAGTACGGTCTGCATCAGCTTCCAGTCCTGCCCTTGGGGCACACGAATCAAACCCTGCGCAAACTCGGCATGGCCGGGCGCAATTTTCGCGCCTCTTTATACCATGCCGTGCGCCATTAAAAGCCCCTGCCCGGTAACCCGGGCGATCAGGCCGTCAATTCTTCATAAGCCCGGTAGATGGCGAGGAAGTCTTCGGCTTTCAAGCTTGCGCCACCGATCAGTGCGCCGTCGACATTGGCAACGCCCATCAATTCCTTCGCATTGGACGGCTTGACCGAGCCGCCATAGAGGATGCGCATCTTGGCGCCGCCGTCGGCAAAGCGTGCGATCAGCTCCTTGCGCATGAAGGCGTGGGCTTCCTCGACATCCGTGGCCGTCGGCGTCAGGCCGGTGCCAATCGCCCAGACGGGCTCATAGGCAATCACGGTGTTTTCCGCGGTTGCTGCATCCGGCAGGCTTTCGGCGAGCTGGCGCTTCAAAACATCGAGCGTCTTTCCGGCCTTGCGCTCATCACCGGTCTCGCCGATGCACACGATCGCGACGAGTTCGGCCGAATGGGCCGCTTCCGTCTTTGCGCGTACCAGCGCATCGCTTTCGGCATGATCGGTGCGGCGCTCGGAATGGCCGACAATGACGTGGGTGCCG
Source organism: Ensifer sp. SL37 (assembly GCF_026672675.1). Taxonomy (NCBI): domain Bacteria; kingdom Pseudomonadati; phylum Pseudomonadota; class Alphaproteobacteria; order Hyphomicrobiales; family Rhizobiaceae; genus Ensifer; species Ensifer sp. SL37. The sequence continues at coordinate 3,875,704 of NZ_JAPPRN010000006.1, forward strand.
AAGCAATCGGCGATCATTTCGGCGGAAAGGTCGCCGGTGTGGGCGCCCGACTGCTTCTGGTGGCAGTCCTGCGCGCCGATCAGCAGCGGGCTGTCGTCGCAAAGCGCCGTCGCCACGTAGAGCAACGTTGCCGGCGGGCAGATCAACGTTTCGACCTTGGCGGAGAGTTCGCCCTTGACCCCTTCGGCCATCGCCTTGATCTGATCGAGCGAAGCGCGGGTTCCGTTCATCTTCCAGTTGCCGGCGACGAGCGGGCGGATATCGGGCGTCATGCTATTTCCTCCGGGTACTTTTCTCCGGAAGCGGCCTAGCAAATGCAGCCGGCAAATAAAAGCACTGCCGGCGATTATTCATGGGCCGCGGGGCCGGTTGCCCTGCCCCGCCCCCGGCGCATCACGCTCAAGGACGCCCTGCCTTCTCGCGATATTCCGCCGTCGATCCGACCTTTGCGGCCACAATCGCATACATCAGCGGCAGGCTCGGCATGGCCGCCGGCGGCGCCATGCGCCCGCCGCCAAGGTCGCGCATGCCTTCAAACGCCACCCAGCCGTTGGCATAGGGGTATTCCTTCAGGACTTCCATCCGGAGCCCGGCGTCGATCAGCGCCTGCACAACATCGGCGATACCCCAGTTGAACTCGAAGGACGGGTGCGGATTGGTGAATCCCACCACGCCCTCCTGATAGCCGCCATGGGCAAGGCCTGCGCCCGAGTCGGCGACATAGTCACCGATGCCCGCTTCCGCGACCGGGTCTTTGGGCGCGTAGTCGTAGTGTGGCTTCCAGCCCTGATCGAAAACCATCGCAAAGGGATGGAATTCAACGAAGGCGAAACGCCCGCCGGGCTTCAGCACGTCGGCAATGCCACGCGCCCAGACACCGAGGTCCGATAGCCAGCAAATGGTACCATAGGAAGCAAAGACGCGATCGAACCGGCGGCCGGCCTTGCGGGCGTCGTCGAACCAGCCGAACAGGTCGGACCGCTCGAAGGCGGCTGCGATGCCGCTTTCCGCCGAAAGCCGTGTGGCAAAGGCGATCGCCTCATCCGAGATATCGACGCCGGTCACGTTCGCGCCGCGCCGCGCCAGGCTCAGGCTATCCTGGCCGGAATTGCATTGCAGGTGGAGGACGTCGAGCCCAGCGATATCGCCGAGCAACTCGATCTCTTCCGGGTAGAGCGTGGAGCCGCCGGCGCGGAAGAAAGCGGCCTGGTCGCCCTTGTGACTGTTGTGCGCGAGGGTCGCGGCATTCCACGAGAGGCGATTGGCCTCGTGAAGATCAATACTCATGTTCCAACTCTTGAACATCTGGGAGAGACACGGGAGGTTTTTTCCCCGTATCCCGGCGCCCTTAGAATTTCAGCACAGCCTCAAGCTCGTCATCATAGTACTCGCCCGTCGGCTTGAAGCCGAGGCCTTGGTAAAAGCCCTCAGGGCTGCCAGGGCCCTGCCCGTAACTCGTGTAGAGCTCATGCAGGCCCCGCGCCTTCAGATCGCGCACGACAAGGGCAATCGCCTGCTTGCCATACCCTTTGCCCTGGAAAGGCCGGGCGATCATGAAGCGCCAGAGATAGACACCCGGGCAATCGATGCCGTCATCCCAGTCGGATCCTTCGTGTAGCATGATGAAGCCAATGAGCGTCTCATCGGCGTAGACTGCACGGAACCAGGCATTCTCGGAAAAATGCGCCTCGGCGATCGAGGTGCCGTTGTCCGCCACCATGTTGCGTTGTTCGTCGCTCAGCGTCTCGCTGAGTTCGCAGACGTCGCAGACGGTCAAGGCTGATATGCGCCGAAGGGTGATTTCGGCATCGGACGGCAATACGGTTTCACTCATGGGAAACTCCTTAGAAAAATCAAAATGTTAAAAAAGGGCCCGAACCAGAACGGCGGGCCTCGAATCACCCGTTAAAGGGGCAATCGGCGGATAAAATGAAATCATGGCGAGAAAACGCCAAAGTCAGAACTGCCGGTATCTCGCCAGATTCCGGCACCGCTGTTACTAGGCTATACGCCTGCCTTCACTTCGGGCGGCCGGCCGTCGGTTGATTGCCGCCGTTCTCCAAGCCGGCGATCGCCGCGTGAACGTCGGCTTCAGCATCCTCGTCGAACTGCTCGAAGATCGCGTCGCCGATCAGGGCGTGAACCTCGCGGAGATAGGGTGCTGCCGCCTCGCCTTCGCCGAGCGCCAGATAAGCGCGCGCGATCGAAAGCGACGAGAGCGGCTGGCGCCGCGCGAGCGTCCACTCACGGGCAAGCAGGGAGACTGCAATGCTCTCCCGATGGTGCCCGGCATCGCAAAGGGCGGCGCCGTAGCCGCTCTTGACCCAATAATACATGTCCGTGAAAGCGAGGTGGACATCGGCTACGTTGGATGCCAGACGCCAGGCGTCGACCGCTTCGCCATAGTTGCCTTCGGTTCCAAGCCGGATGCCCGCGCGGCCGTGTTCGTAGGCTTCCCGCTCGTGCGGGTTCATTGGTGTCGTTTTCTTCTTTGTCATGTACGCCAGTCCACATGCTCCCAGGAACAACCCCTCCGTGTCCCCTCCACCAGCAAATGGACCATAGCTTGCCGAGATCAACAAGATCTCAGTGCAATTTTATGGTATTCTAGGCGAATAAAAGCACGAACTCATGAGTCTTACCGCAGTCGCCGAGCCAATAGCGGCCGGGCGAGCGACCATGGGGTCGAACATGCTGCGCAACGACAAAGCCGGATTTGGGTGGATCACCATCGTCCTTCACTGGGCGATTGCGGCATTGATCCTCACCCTACTCGCCCTCGGCTTCATCATGCGGCGAACGCCCGTCGATCCGGCGCTGCAGTTTTCGCTTTACCAATGGCACAAGTCGCTCGGTTTCACCGCACTCGGTCTGGCGACAATCCGCGCGCTCTGGCACCTGGTCGAGGTTCGTCCGCGTCCGCCCGCCGGCCTCAACGCGCTCGAGCGCCGTGCAGCCAGCGCCACCCATGTGGTGCTCATCCTCCTCGCGCTCGCCGTTCCGCTTGCCGGCTGGGCGGTGGCCTCGACATCGACGCTGAACATACCGAGCTTCTATTTCAACTGGATCGTCATCCCCCACCTGCCGATGGCGAAATCGGAAGCGGCCGAAGACCTCTGGACGCTCGTCCATATGACGCTCGCCTACCTCCTGCTCTGCTTCGTCGCGCTTCACGTCCTGGCCGCCCTCTACCATCACTTCGCACGCCGCGACGACGTCCTCGTCCGCATGCTTCAGACCGGATCACGCCAACGCGCTTCCTCCCAAGCGGCTGGTTCGGATCCGGTTATCGCCGGAAGGAAGAAACCATGACACTGCACTCGCAATCGCCAACAAAGGCCATTGCCTTCACGCTGCTGCTGGCGCTCGGGAGCATCCCGTCGCCCGCCACGGCAGCCGCGCCGGACCTTGCCGATGCTGCCGGCAACTACGGGATCACGCCGGCTTCACGTATCCATTTCACCGTTGCGCAAGCGGGCGGCGGCGGAATTGTCGGCGATTTCGCCAAGTTTTCCGGCAACTTCCGCATCGACCGAAATGATGTCGGCCATTCGACGGTCGAATTCACGCTTTACCCGGAGAGCGTGAAAACCGGCGAAAAGCGGATCGAGGACTTCCTGAAGTCGAGCGCCGTCTTCGATACCGCAAACTTCAGCACCGTCACATTCCATTCGACGACCGTGAAACAGACCGGACCGGACACGGCCGCGGTCGAGGGAACGCTGACGGCGCGCGGCACGTCGCGAAAGGAGCGCTTCTCGGTAACGCTGCTTGACTGGAACCGCGGCTCGATCGCCTTCAACATCCGCGGCAATATCCACCGATCACCCTACGGCATGGATGTCGGCACGCCGATCTATTCCAACGTCGTCGAGTTCGACATGAACATCAAAGGGCAGAGGCGCTGAACGCCCCTGCCCTTTGCAAGTCGATAGGCTTCTCGATCAACCGATCTGGCTGCCGACGAAATCCTTGACGATCCGCACGATGCCGCGGCCGAGCAGGTCGTCGAGGGCGGCGATGAACTGGTCGACATGGGCGCGCTCGCAGATCAGCGGCGGTTCGAGCCGGATGACGTTGCGATTGTATTCGGTGAAGGCCACCAGCACGTCGTAGTCACGCAGGAGCAGCGCGCCGATGAAGCCGGAGAGCGAGCCTTTGAGCTTGTCGTCGAGCATCGAGACAACAGGACGCAGCACCATCGGCAGCGTCTGGCTGAAGTCCTGGAATTCCAGGCCGACCATCAAGCCCTTGCCGCGGACGTCCTTGATGATCTTCGGATACTTCTCTTTCAGCGCCTGCAGACGCTCGAGCAGATAGTCGCCGCTGTCGGCGGCGCGGTCGATCAGGTGCTCGTCGTAAAGCACATTGATGCCTTCAATCGCCGTGACGCAGGCCTCGCCCATGCCGCCGAACGTGGCCATCGCATGGATCATGGCGGTCTTCGGCGTGCCGTAAGCCTTCATGTAGACCTCACGGCGGGCAATCATCGCGCCGACGGCGGCCTTGCCGGCGCCCAGCGACTTGGCGAGCGCCGTCACGTCAGGCACGACGCCGTAATGCTCGAAGGCATAGAAGCGGCCGGAGCGGCCATAGCCGCACTGCACTTCGTCGGCGACCCAGAGCACGCCGTATTTGTCGCAGAGCGCACGCAGCTTCTGCCAGTACTCCGCCGGTGCCTGGATGATGCCGCCGCCGCCCTGGATGGTTTCGAGCACGATGACGCCGATTTCCGGGTCGGACTTGAAGGCATTCTCCACCGCGTCGATATCGGCAAAGGGCACGCGCACTGTGTTGTCCGTGATCTTGAAGTCGGCGCGGTAAAGCTGGCCATCGGTGATGGCGAGCACGCCCTTGGTCTTGCCGTGGAAGGAATTCTCCGCATAGACGACCTTCGGCCGCTTCGGGCCGGCGGCACGTTCGGCAAGCTTGACGGCAGCCTCCATGGCCTCCGAACCGGAAGAGCCGAGGAACACCATGTCGAGATCACCCGGCGAGCAGGCCGCGATGTTCTTCGCCAGCGCCGCTGCATATTGCGACATGAAGGCAATCGCGATCTCGTGGCGCTTTTCGTCCTGGAATTTCTGTCGGGCTTCCAGAATGCGCGGATGGTTGTGGCCGAAGGCGAGCGAGCCGAATCCGCCGAAGAAATCGAGGATCTGGCGGCCGTTCTGGTCGGTGTAGAACATGCCCTCGGCGCTCTCGATCTTCACCTTGTGGAAGCCGAGCAGCTTCATGAAGTGGAGCTGGCCCGGGTTCAGGTGTTCCTTGAACGCGGAGGTGATGTCGCCGATCGACATGGCCTTGGCCTGTTCGACGGTGATGAGATCGGGCCTGGCAACGCCGCCGTCGAGCGACGGCGCGGCAACGGCGATACGGTTCGGTCTGTCCAGCATGATCTTTCCCCTCATTCGGCCGGCACGGCGACAGCTGCAGGAACTGCGGCGCCCATCTTCTTGGCCCGATATTCGTCATAGGCGGCGATCAACATGTCGCTATCGTTGAACTCCGCGCGCCAGCCGAGCTCGCGCTTCAGCTTGCCGGTTTCGCGCACGCACATTTCGTCGGCGATCAGGTACTGTTCCGGGTCCATGATCGGCTTGTTGATCAGGTCGAAGAAAGCCAGCGTCTGCTTGACCGCAAAGGCCGGCGTCGGCAGCAGGAACGACTTCGAGCCGGCATGCTTGATCAGGTTGCCGAGCAGGTCGCGCACGGACGGCGGATTGTCGGAGCCGAGGTTGTAGGCTTCGTTCGGCACGCCGCCCTTCCAGGCAAGGCGCGCAGCTTCGGCGCAATCGAAGACCGAGATGAACTGGTAGGGCACCTTGCCCGAGCCGATCATCGGCACCGGCAGGTTCAGGTCGATCAGCTTGAACAATTTCTCGAGGATGCCGAGACGGCCGGGACCGATGATCAGGCGCGGGCGGAAGATCGAAATGTTCATGCCCTGCTTGCGCCACTGCATGGCCAGCTGCTCGGTTGCCCATTTCGACTTGCCATATTCGCCGAGCGGCTTTGCCGGATGGGTCTCGGTTTGCGGCGACTGGACGGTGTGGCCATAGATCATGTCGGTGGTGAACTGCACCAGGCGTGATGCGCCGGCGGCATCCATCGCCTTCATGATGTTTTCGGCACCGTAATAATTGACGGGCCAGAAGAACTCCCAGCGCTTGGCCCGGACCTGCAACGGTGACAGCATCTTCGCCGCCATGTTGTAGATCATGTCGTCGGCGCCGATGCCGACCTTTTGGACGGCTTCCAGATCGGTGACGTCGCAATGGACGAAACGGACGCGGCCGTAGTGCGGCAGGTCGGACTTGACGATATCGGCGACAACGACGTCCTCGCCTTCCTTGACGAGGCGTTCCGCCAAATGACGGCCAACGAAGCCGTCGCCACCAAAGATGATGTGTTTCATGACTTGCTCCCGAATTCTGCGGTGCTCACCCCGGCGGCATCAGCCGATTTCTCGTCGGCGCTGGATGAGATGCCCGACTGGGCGATAAGAACGGTTCCGACGCAGATCAGCGCGATGCCGGCGATACGCCAGGCATTGAGGTCTTCGCGAAAGACGAAATAGGCGAAGACAGCAACGAGAACGTAAGCGAGGCTCAGGAACGGATAGGCAAAGGAAAGCTCGACCTTCGACAGCACATAAAGATGCGACGCCATCGAGATGACGAAGGTCGCAAGACCGGCAAAGACCCATGGGTTGAAGACGATCTGAAACAGCCGGACGATCGCGGTTTCGGCAGTCATCGAAATCGGTCCGAGCGTCATCATGCCCTGCTTCAGCATCAGCTGAGCGGCGGCGTTGGTGAGCACGGTAAAGAGAATGAATGGAATATATTTCATAGTTTTACTCCCAGTCCCGAAAATCTACTTACGGGCAAGAGACGGATATTCCGTGAAGTTTGCGCATTTAATTGAATAAAATTGTCTGCATTCTCATTCTGGCAAAGCCAGAGCCGTGCGTTTCCAGAAGTTCGAAACCAGCGCAGGGTCGCGCAACGTTTCGATCTTTCTCCAGAAAGGAAAAGATTTTTCAAAGACTTGTGGGCTCATGCGGGCATCCTTGTACGGATTGATCGCACCGCCGGCCTCGATTACGATGCGATCGAGATCATCGAGCAGCTTTACTGTCCGTTCACCTTGATTGGCGAAGTCCAGCGTCAAAGTAAAACCGGGACGCGGGAAGGACAGGATGCCCCGGGAGCCGATGTCGCCGAAACGCTTCAGGATCGTCAGAAACGACGCATGGCCGGCCTGGCGGGCGGTTTCCATGAGCTTGGCCGTGATCTCCGGTGCGTTTTCAGCGGGATAGACGCTCTGATGCTGGTAGAGCCCGCGCGGGCCATAGAGCCGGTTCCAGGCGCCGATCGCATCCAGCGGATAGAAATAGGACGTCCAGGGAACGGTCGTCACCGTCTCGCCCGGCTTCACCTTGCGGAAGTAATACTCGTTGAAGCCTTTGAGCGTTGCCCGGTTGAGCAGGTTGACCGGCGGCGAAAACGGCACGGACAGCTTCAATCCCTTGGGGATGTCGGGCAGTTCGCAGGAACCATCGGCATGATCACCGGCGAGCAGCACCCCCCTGCCCATTCGAGATCCCTTTGCGAGCTGGTCGATCCAGGCGACGGAGTATTCATGCTCGGCATCGACGCCGTCGACGAGGGCAAAATATTGGTCCAGGTTTTCGAAACGGATCGCGTGCTGCTGCACATGCGGCGACGGCACCTTCATCAACCGGATATCCACGGTGAGAATCAGCCCGGTCAGACCCATGCCGCCGATGGTCGCGGCGTAGAGTTCCGGGTTTTCGACCGGCGAGCAGGCCAGCCGTTCACCGGTCGAGCGCAGCAGCGTGAAACGCGTCACGTGATTGCCGAAGGTGCCGCGCGCGTGATGGTTCTTGCCGTGCACGTCGTTGGCGACCGCGCCGCCGACGGTGACAAACGCCGTGCCAGGCGTCACCGGCAGGAAGAAGCGATACTCGATCGCCCGTTCCAGCACCTGGCGCAGCGTCACCCCCGCCTCGCAGGTCATCATGCCGGTGCCGGGATCGAAGGCAAGTATTCGGCCGTGAAGGTTGCTTTCGATCAGCGTACCGCGATCGTTGTGGCAGCTGTCGCCGTAGCTGCGTCCGTTGCCGAAAGGCAGATAGCCTTCGGACTCAAGACTGCCGAGCCGGTCTTCATAGTCGTCAGGCGAAATTCCAGGCCGCACGCGATTGTCGATGCGGCCCCAGCTTTCATGGTCTTGCAGGGTCATTGCGGCCCGATGGCTCCAAATAGGATCAGCAGCGCGCCGATCAGCATGGTCAGTTGGCTGCGCCAGTCGCGCATGATGAAGACGACCGGATCCTCATGCAGCATGCCGCGGCGTGCAAGCATCCAGATGCGCAGCAACATATAGAGCACCAGCGGGCAGAGCGGCCACAACGCCCAGGGCGTGGTGTACATCTCCTGCAGTTCCTTGCTGTGCACGTAGAGCGCCAGAACCAGGGCCGAGGTGAAGGCGGAGGCAACGCCGGCCTGGCCGACCATCTCGAAGTCGACAGCGAGATAGCCACGCCCCGGCACGTTGCCGCCGTCCTTGTCCTCGAATTCGTGCAGCTCGACGTAACGCTTCACCAGCGCGAGGCTCAGGAAGAAGAAGATCGCAAAGGACACCAGCCAGAAGGACAGTTCCGTGCCGGTCGCGGCCGCACCAGCGACGATGCGTGTGGTGTAGAGGCCGGCGAGCGTGAACACGTCGACGAGCAGCTTGCGCTTCAGCACGAAGGTATAGGCCGTCGTCGCGCAGGCGTAGAAGGCGAGCACCCCGGCAAACTTCCAGGGCAACAGAAGGGTCAGCGCCACGGACGCGATGATGAGGCAGCCTGCAAGCACCAGCGCTGTCGGCACGGACATCTGGCCGCTCGCGAGCGGCCGGTAACGTTTCTTCGCATGGCGGCGGTCGTTGGCAAGGTCCGAAAGATCGTTGATGACGTAGACGGCGGATGCGAGGAAGCTGAAGGCAAAGAAGGCGATGATGACGCTGACGATCGCATCGAAATGCAGCACCTCGTGGTTGAGGATCATCGGCACGCCAATGAGCACGTTCTTCGCCCATTGATGCACGCGGATCGACTTCAGCGGCGCAAGCGCGCTGACCTTGCCGGTATCGAGCCGTTCGGCATCATGGTTGCGACGCCATTTTTCCGCGGCCGCATCGGGCGAGACCACGATCGCGCGGCGTGCCACCTCAAAGACGGCGATATCGTCACGGCTGTTGCCCATGTAGTCGAAGGCGCCGTCGCCGTACCGCTCGACCAGCGCCCGCCGCTTGTTGCTGCTCGTCAGGTTGAGCGCGTCGGTCGAATGCATGACCGAGGAGAACATGCCGACATGGGCGGCAATGTCTCTTGCAACGGACGGTGCTGCGCCGGTGACGAGCACGAGTTCTCGCCCGCTCTTCTTTTCCTCCATGAGCCGGTCGATGACGGCCTGCCGATAAGGCCAGTCTTCCGCACGGCGGCCGGATCTAAGGGCCACTTCGTGCTTCAGCCGTGCCTTACCTTTTGCCAGCCAGACCAGCATCGGAAACAGCATCAGCGGATTGCGCAGCAGGATGATCGCCGCCCCTTCCCACAGGGTGTCGGCGGCCAGCAAAGTGCCGTCAAGATCCACACACAGCGGAATGTGCCGTGTCTCGGTGCGCGCGTCCATGAAGTCCATCCCAGCCATAGTTGCCGGTATCATCACGACTTCAACTTTCCAGAGTGGAAACGCAGGCCTTTGTTTCGCTCGCAAATTGGCGGGCTGGTTAACAAATCCGCAGCAGCAGGGCGACGCCTATCGCCTGTCGCGTGAACGAAGATTCACGCACCAGGCCTTAGGCTCTTGTTTTGATGCATGTCGCTGCCGCAAAACCGCTGCACACTTTTGCGCGACATGCATTAGCGGCTGCCGATCCAGTTCAGCGCATCGCGCCAGTCGGTCATGCGCACCGGCGTTCCGTGCGAGCCGGTTTCGAAAAGCACGAAGCGCGTCGGATAGCCCTTGGCCTTGAGAGAGCGATAGAGCGCCTTCTGGCCTTCGGCGGGATAGACGCTGTCACGGCTTCCATGGCTGAAGAACATCGGCAGCTTCGCCTTGTAGGCGGCACTTTTCGTGAAGTCCGGATCACTGACGCCGCCCATGACCATCATGCCTGAGAGTGCTGCGACGGCGGAGGCGTCGCGCGAGACACCCCAGCAGATGAAGCTTCCCATCGAGGCGCAGGCGAGCACGACCGGACGGCCTCCGGAACGTTCGGACGCGTATCGAACCAGGCCGGCGATATCGGCGGCACCTGCCGTATCGAAGGAGTGGACGCTCGGGGCGTAATAGACGCCGCCATTGGCGACGGCGAGATTCTTCAGCCGGTTGAAGTTTCCACCGAAGGAAAAGTCGTTGGCACCGAGCCGACGGTCGCCGCCGCGGCCATGGATGAAGATGACCGAGAAGCTGGCGCCGCGATCGGGGCCGACACGGGTCACGTCGAGCGCGCGGCCACCAATATCGAGCGCTTCATTGACCTGCTCGTTCTTCACGCCAAGCGAGACGTAGGCGCGCTTCACCCGGCGTTCGGGGATTTCGTCGCGTTCGTTGATATCCCGCAGTTCCTGGTAGTCGACCGTCAGGTCGTCACCGCCATCCTTCTGGTCGAGCACCTTGGCATAGGAGAACAGATCGTCCTTGTAGGGCTTGAGCGTCTGCGCCTCTGCCGGCGAGGCGGCAATTGCCAAGGCCAGGGCGAACAGGCAGGCACGAAACGGAAAAACAACTGTGGACACGGCCAAATGACGGGCTCCCTCTTTCGCCGCAAGCCTTGCCATTGGCCGCACCGCAAAGCAACACTTGGCCCGAAACACGGCCGTTCGTGCGAAAAATCATCGGCGGCCGGCGCCAGAAATTCTCCTTTTGTTCGCGTATCCTGTGAGAGTCTGGCAGAATTCAGGTGATTCGACCGCCGGGGGATGGCGGCAGAGCCTGGGGCTTGCTATGGCCTCTGGCATTCCCGAACGACAGGAACGATCCGAACGGCCCCATGGACGACAACAACAGCGACCTCTTCTCAATGCCCGAGCAACCGAAGGCCGTCCAGCCGAGCGCCAAGCCGGCCGTGGCTGCAGCCCCCAGCGCGCGCGAAGAGCCGCGCCCTGCCCCGAAAGGCAGCGATGGCAGCGATTACGATGCGTCGGCGATCGAGGTGCTCGAGGGCCTTGAGCCGGTCCGTCGTCGTCCGGGCATGTATATCGGCGGCACCGACGAAAAGGCGCTGCACCATCTCTTTGCCGAAGTCATCGACAACTCGATGGACGAAGCGGTCGCTGGCCATGCGAACTTCATCGAGGTCCATCTCGATGCGGACGGCTTCCTGACAGTCACCGACAACGGCCGCGGCATCCCGGTCGAAAACCATCCGAAATTCCCCGGCAAGTCGACGCTCGAAGTCGTCATGACGGTGCTCCATGCCGGCGGCAAGTTCGATGGCAAGGCCTACGAGACCTCGGGCGGTCTGCACGGCGTCGGCGTTTCCGTCGTCAACGCGCTCTCCGACGCGCTCGAAGTCGAGGTTGCCCGCAATCGCAAGCTCTATCGCCAGCGCTTCTCCCGCGGCATTCCGCAGGGCGGGCTCGAGGAACTCGGCGACGTGCACAATCGCCGCGGCACGCGCGTCCGCTTCCATCCGGACCCGGATATTTTCGGACCGCACGCGCATTTCGAGCCCGGCCGGCTTTTCCGCATGGCGCGCTCGAAAGCCTATCTCTTCGGTGGCGTCGAGATCCGCTGGTCCTGCGATCCGTCATTGCTGCAGGAAGGTTCGGAGATCCCGGACAAGGCCGTCTTTCACTTCCCTGGCGGCCTGAAGGACTATCTGGCGGCGACGCTCGGCAAGGAATTCACCGTTACCCGCGAGATCTTTGCCGGCAAATCGGAGAAGGCCAACGGTCACGGTTCGCTCGAATGGGCGGTCACCTGGTATGGCGGCGACCAGCAGGTTCATTCCTACTGCAACACCATTCCGACGCCTGAGGGCGGTACGCACGAGGCGGGCTTCCGCATCGCGCTGACCAAGGGACTGAAGAACTATGCCGAGCTGAAGCAGAACAAGCGTGCAGCGCTCATCACCACCGATGACGTGATGATTTCAGCCGCCGGAATGCTGTCCGTGTTCATCCGCGAACCGGAATTCGTCGGCCAGACCAAGGACAAGCTAGCGACAGTCGAAGCACAACGCATCGTCGAAAATGCGCTGCGTGACCCCTTCGACCACTACCTTACCGACAATCCGGCCGAGGCCGACAAGCTGCTCGACTGGGTGGTCGAGCGCGCCGAGGAGCGCGTGCGCCGGCGCAAGGAAAAGGAAGTCAACCGCAAGACGGCCGTGCGCAAGCTGCGCCTGCCAGGCAAGCTTGCCGACTGCTCGCAGAACACCGCTGAAGGCGCCGAACTCTTCATCGTCGAAGGGGACTCAGCAGGCGGCTCGGCGAAGCAGGCGCGCAACCGCGCCAACCAGGCGATCCTGCCCTTGCGCGGCAAGATCCTCAACGTGGCGAGCGCCGGTCGCGAAAAGCTCGGCGCCAACCAGCAGATTGCCGACCTCATCCAGGCGCTTGGCTGCGGCACCCGCAGCAAGTACCGGGAAGAGGATCTGCGCTACGAGCGCATCGTCGTCATGACCGACGCCGACGTCGACGGCGCACATATCGCCTCGCTGCTGATCACCTTCTTCTACCAGGAGATGCCCGAACTGATCCGCGGCGGTCACCTCTATCTCGCCGTGCCGCCGCTCTATCGCATCAGCCAGGGCGCAAGGACGCTCTATGCACGGGATGACGCGCACCGCGAGGAGCTGATGCGCACCGAGTTTGCCGGTCGCGGCAAGGTCGAGATCGGCCGCTTCAAAGGTCTCGGCGAGATGCTGCCGGCGCAGCTCAAGGAAACGACGATGGATCCGAAGTTCCGCACGCTGCTCAAGGTCGAGATCGACGATGTCGATTTCGAGGGCACGCGCGAAGCGGTCGACAACCTGATGGGCACGAAGGCGGATGCCCGCTTCCGCTTCATCCAGGAGCGCGCTGTCTTTGCGGACAACCTGGACATCTGAGCCGGCTTTCTGCCGGCAAGCAGGATCACAATAATCCATACAGAAACGGCGGCTCACAGGCCGCCGTTTCTGTATTCAGGGTTTGAAGGCTGCTCGAGCTTACGCAACGTGAACGGGCTTCTCCATGAAGAGGCTCAGCGGATCCGGCTGATACTCCCCGAACGGCGGGCGCTCGACGTAGCCGGCCGCCTTGTAAAGGCCGATCGCTTCGGGCTGATAGATGCCTGTTTCGAGGCGGATTGCCACCAGTCCGAGTTGCGCCGCGCGCGACTCCAGCGCCTGCAGCAACAACTTGCCGACCCTCAGCCCCCTCGCCCCGGGATCGACGAACATGCGCTTGATTTCCGCCGTCCCGTCACCGGCATCAACCAGGGCGCAGCAGCCGACGGTATCGCCGTCACGCCGTGCGACGAAGAACGATACCTCCGGCTTTTCCAGGTTCGACAGATCGACCATGTGATTGCTCTCGGCGGGGTAGAGCGAGGCGGCGTAGGCGTCGGAGAGTTCCAGGAGACTCAGAACTTCAGCTTGGCGCGGCGTCTCCTGGGCTATGATTACGGCAGGCAATCGGGTCGTCCTTTTCATTCAGGCGTGGTTTTGCGCCAAACTACCGCCGGCCTACGCCCGGACCAATACGTCAAATGGCGCAGGCTCGCATGCCTCACCATCAATCCGCCTAACAGGCTGAAACAATTTGTTCCGCGCTGCCGGCAACATCGCCCTATTTCGAGGAGAATCATGCAGGCATAGGTTGATCCACCACAACCTGCAAAGACGATGGGAATGCGATGCAAGCGGCGCTGATAGTCATGACCATTCTCGGCTGCGACCACGACGTCAGCCAATGCCAGTACATCTCGACGGTCAACGGCAGCTGGCCATCGATCGCGCAGTGCGACACGGCTTCGAACGCGCAACTGCCGAGGTTTTCCAATGCGAACTATCCGGTCGTCGTTGCGGTATGCGAGAGCTCGGCGCCAAGCGTCGCCGAAATCCCCGCGCCGCCACCCGGCGCCCAGCAGAACCAGGCGCTGCCCGTTCCGGCAGCGGAGCCGGAACCCGAGCAAGGATTGCCGAAACGCACGCTGGCTTTCCTGTCGGGCGCCATCCCCGATCGGGAGAAGCTGAAGACCATCGTCACGAAGCCGGTGCGCTATGTCGAAGATGGCTATTCCTGGGTCGCGCGCCGCTTTACCGACTGACGCGCCAAGCACGCCTCAGACGAGGCCGGCCGAAATCAGGCTGTTCGCCGAGGCCACGACTGCCTCTTCGGCAGAGCGCGGCTGCCACCCGAGAACACGGCGCGCCTTTTCGTTGGAAATGCGGGGGTCATGCCCGAGTTCGCGCACGATGAGGCGCAGGCCCGCATCGAAGGGGGCGGCAAGCCCTGCCAGCCAATTGGGCAGCACGAACCTCGGAAGTCTGCCCGCATGTTCAGGGAACCTGCGCCGGAGGATGGCCGTGATATCCGCAAGGGAAAGCGCCTCTCCCGCAATCAGGAAACGCTCGCCTGCCGCTGCGGCGACGCTTAAGGCCTGCACATGCGCATCCGCCACGTCGCGGACGTCGACAACCGGCACGGCGAACTTCGGCAAGGCGGGATAGTTCCCCTTGAGCAGGTTTCGCACCACGGCGACGGATGTGCCGATCTCATGGCCAAGAACCGGCCCGAGGACCATTCCGGGATTGATGACCACAAGCTCCAGGCCGCTGTCAGCCGCATAGTCCCAGGCCGCGCGTTCGGCGAAGGTCTTGGAGCGGTAGTAGGGTGTCGCAAGCGATGACTGCGGATCGGTCCAATCGTCCTCCGTAAACGGCGCGCGCCCTGCCCCGTAGATGACCGCGGCGACCGACGACGTGAGCACGACGCGTTTGGCACCGGCCGCATGGGCTGCCCTGAGCACACGCAGCGTGCCGTCACGGGCCGGCCCGATCAGGTCATCTTCATTGGCAGGCAAGCGAGCCGGAAATGGCGAGGCGGTGTGGACGACGTAGGAAACCTCGGCAAAGGCCTCAGCCCAGCCCCGCTCCTCCAGGAGATCCGCCTCTCCAAACGTCAGGCGCGCGGCATCCGTACCACCGGCCGCGCGAATGGATCGCTCGATCTCCTCGGCGCGCCCGAGCGCGCGAACCGTGCCGTGCACAGGATAACCTTCGCGCAGCAAGGCGAGCGCGACGTGCCGTCCGACAAAACCGCCGATTCCGGTCACGGCAACGGTCGCGGTCCTCGCGTTCATGGGTCCATTCCTCGCTAGAACGGGTCGCGATCAGGCGGCCTGGCGTGCGGCAAGTTCCGCGTAGTCACGGGCCGACTGGCGCTCCTCGGCGAATGCCAGGCGCTCGAGCAGATCGATCATCGCTGCGTCGGTCGGCGATGTTGCCCGTCCACGTCGCAGGCGCACGAGCAGTTCTGCCGAGACCGTCGCGTGGCCGCCGATTGAACCCGGCCCGTCCTGACGCCACAGGAGGACCGCTGTCGCAAACGTCTCGCTGACGTCGCGGCCGAGCCCGGCGCTTTCGAACAGGGCACGGATCGAGTGGACGCGCCCACCGGACAGGATGGAACGCACGCGTTTTTCGCTGACGCCGGAGAGGTCGACGATTGCGGCCGAGAAAAACTCTGCACGGCCGGTCACGAGCGCATGCAGCAGGAAGGCGGGCGTCAGGCGGCCGGTCTCGCGCAGATGCGTGACGAGGTCCGGCAGCTCCTCGACGGCTGTCGTTCCAACCATGCCGACGGCAGCGATATCGCAGGCTTCACGGGTGACCCGCTGCACGCGACCTTCTCCAATCGTCACCTGTACGAGGCCGAAGGCGGCAAGTGCTGCACCGACTTCTTCGACAAGCGCGTGGCGGGCGGCACTCGGCAGGTCGTCGCGCGCAAGAAGCAGGTCACGAACCGAAGCCGAATGGCCAAGACGCTCGGCAATGCGCTTCAGCGAACGGCGCGACAGAAGAGCGCCGGGGTTTTCGAGCAGGATCAGCATTTCGTCTTCGTCGCCGATTTCGGCGATCGCAGCGGCGACCCCGCGCGAAACGAAACTGCGCGCCGCGATCAGCGCGCGGGTCTCCAGCGTTCCCCGAGCCGCGAGGTCGACCAGGTCGTCGTCGGTCAGGACGGGAGAATGCGAAACGACGAGATAGGCAATTTCAGGCTGGTCCCCTGCAAGACCAAGAATGATGGCGCGCGGCACGGAAGAGCAACCGCAAAGGACTTCGGCCAAGGCAAGGCGAACTTTGGGCGACGGATCGTCCAGCAGAAAGGTCATCGCCATCTCGGCGGCGCGACGATCGAGACCATTCAGTTGCGCATCGACATAGGCGCGGCCGAGCGCGCTGGCGGCGCGAATGCGTTCGCCTGTTCTCGCCGTTTCCACCCAGCGAAGAAATGCTTGTATGATCACCTACGCCCCACTAGACCACGCCAATGCCACCGATGTTCTGAGCCTAGCGAGCAAAGGTTTAAGATTGGTTCACCATGTCTGTTAACCGCCTCCAAACCATAAGGCCGCTGCTGTTTGCGGACGACGACGCGCTTAGCCTGGACGTGAGCGTTCTCAACACATTGGCTGGGCTGATCCTGACTGCCGGCCTCGGCCACGAAACGCGTCTTGGCCTCGCCCGGATGGAAGGACGCGATCTCGCGCTGCTCGCCTGTGTGGAACCGGTCGGGCTGCTCCATGAAGACGACGTACACCGGCTGCTTGATAGCGGCATCGATGGCGTCGTGCTTACCGGATGCCGCGGCCGCGCGGACATACAGAAGCTCGACGTGATGCTGCGGGTTGCCGAAGCAAGGATTGGCCTTCCAGCCAATCGCACCCGGATTTACGCCGAATACGGCGCAGCACCCGAAGGCCTGCTGTCGCCGCACACACTGGCGGGGTGCTCGCAGCGACTGGAAGGATTGATCTTCAACGGCTCGGCGCTGGCAAAGGCAGTCGGCTGCAAGGAGCCGGCGAGTGCCGCGCATCAGGGCGTGGCCGCGCCCGTGCTCGCGGGTCGCGCCAATGTGGTGCTAAGGGCCCATGAGGCCGGCATCCGCGCCTATGAGGTGCTGCCGCCCACCGCCGATGCGGCAGCCACACGCTGGGCGCTTTCACAAAGCAGGAACGACGGATTCGCTTCGGTCGTCTGCCGCTCGCCCGAGCAAGCAGTCATCGCCGGCAGCGTATGACGCCCAGCCGGCGCGGTAACCGTCAGCGCGTCGGGCGGGTCATCTGGAAGACGTCGCCGCCGTCGCAATAGTCCATGTAGCCGAGGCGGGCGAGCGGCTTGACCGTCGCCATGTCGAAACGGCCATCGCGGATCGCGTCTTCGCGAATGTGGATGCCGACGACCTGGCCGATGACGACGTAGTTGTCGGACAATGCACCATCCAGATCCTTGGGCTGGAACATCTCGGTCATCCGGCATTCGAGCGCGGCATAGGCTTCACCGACGAACGGCGCCCCAACCAGCGCGCCGTCGACCGGCGTCAATCCGGCGATATCGAATTCGCTCTCGCCATGCGGCGCCGGGATCGACGTCTTGTTGATGGCGGCCGCCAGGTCACGGCTGGCGAAGCTCGCCGTGAACTCGCCGGTTGCCTCGATGTTGCGAACCGAATCCTTATAGCCGCTCGATGAAAACATCACGAGCTTCGGCCGGTCGCTGATGGCATTGAAGAAGGAATAGGGCGCGAGGTTCAGCGCGCCCTCGGCCGACCGCGTGCCAATCCAACCGATCGGCCGCGGCGAAACAATCGCCTTGAAAGGATCATGCGGCAGACCGTGACTGTTCGAGGTCGTATCGTAAAACATCAGGCTTCCTCGCCAACCCAGGTGACGATCTCGGCCAGCTCCGGCCGCGGCCGCTCCGTCGGTGGCACCATGGCGGTACCGATATGGATGAAGCCGGCAATTTTCTCGCCCGGCTTCACGCCCAGCAGCGGATAGGCGCGCTCGTCGAAAGCATACCACTCGGTCAGCCAGTTGGATGCGTAACCGAGGGCGTTGGCGGCCATCAGCAGGTTGAGGCAGACGGCACCAGCGGACATGACCTGTTCCCATTCCGGGATCTTGAAATGCGGCGCGGCGGTGCTGACGACGGCAACGACCACAGGCGCGCGCGACAGGCGGGTTTCCTCCACCTTGATCATCTCTTCCGACAGATCCGGCTTCAGCTCAAGCGCCATTGCCTTCAGCTTGGCGCTGATGCGTACCCTCTCCTCGCCGCGATAGACGATGAAGCGCCAGGGCGCGAGTTTGCCGTGGTCCGGCACGCGCGAAGCAAGCTTCAGCATTTCCTCAACCTCGGCCTTGCCGGGACCGGGACCTCCCATCTGGAAAGCGGGGATGGAGCGACGGGACGTCAGGTAGTCGACGAGCTTAATTTCGGTTTTCATGTCAGATGAATTCCACTAATTTGCCGCCCCACAGGCAGCCACGAAAATGCCATACCGGCGTCCCAAGTGGAGTCACTCAGTCAGGAAGTCAACTGTTCTCATGCGTGCACTCTCTCGTATTTTCCTTCAGACCGGTCTTGCGATCCTTGTCGCCGGCACCGCTACGGGAAATGTGTTCGCAGAGGATGCGACCCAGGCGTTTGAAAGTTTCCCCTCGATCGCCGGCCCGCGCAAGATGCCGAAGCTGACGGGCTTCAGCCCGATGACATCGGATCCGCTGGCGGACGGCACGCTGAAGGATATCAAGCTCGAGGCGCTGCTGACCGAAAAAGGCGGACCGGTCGAAGCTGGGCTCACCTGGCGTGTGTTCAGCCCGATCCCCGGAAGCGACGGCAAGCTGCCGCTTCTCGCAACGTCGGAAGGCGGCTCGACAGCGTTCAATCTGGTACCGGGCGAATATTTCGTCAATGTCTCCTTTGGACGCGCCTCGGCCACGCGCAAGGTCCGCGTGCCGGAGCAAGGCGCGCTCGACAAGCAGGTGCTGGTGCTCGATGCCGGCGGCATGAAGCTCAATGCGGTCTCCGGCAGCGACGTGCGCATCCCACCGGCCGAACTCAGCTTCGACGTCTATTCCGCCGACACCAAGAGCGACGGCGAACGGGCGCTCATTGTCGAGGACGTCAAGCCGAACACGGTGGTCCGGCTGGGTGCCGGAACCTATCACGTGACCTCCAGCTATGGCGGCACGACCAACGCCTCGACCGCGGCTGACATCCAGGTCGAAGCGGGCAAGCTGACCGAAGCAACCATGCAGCACCGCGCCGCCAAGCTCACGCTCAAGCTGGTTTCGGAACCGGGCGGCGAAGCCATCGCCAACACCGCCTGGACGATCCTCACCTCCGCCGGCGATACGGTGAGCGAAGCCAACGGCGCCTTCCCGACGCAGGTCCTGCTCGAAGGCAGCTATTCCGCTGTGGCGCGCTACAAGGACAAGATCTACGAGCGCGACTTCACCGTGAAGGCCGGCGTCAACATGGACGTGGAAGTACTGCTCAGCAGCGGCGGCAACAATGCGAACACCAATGCGAGCGTTGTGTCGGAAGCACAGGACTGAGCTTCGACGTAACGGAACGCAGTTGACCTTACGTCAGCCTGCCCGTCGCATGAACCGCCGACGCGGCGGCGCCATGGAAAAGACCGCTTCATAGATGCGCGCCAAAAGGTCCTTGCGATCGCCACAGGCACAGAGATCCTCGGGCGTGAGCACGCCGCCGATGCGCGCCGCGATCGTCGTTCCGGACAGACGCCGGAATTCGCGGATCAAGAGCGACAGTCTCAGCGTCAGTGAAATCTTGCTCGCCAGATGGAAGAACGGCCCGTTCTGTCCTTCGAAGTAGATCGGGATCACGCTCGCCCGCGCCGCCTGAATGAGCTTTGCCGGAAAGATCTTCCACGGCAGGTCCTCGGCCCGGCCGAAACCCTTCGGCGCGGTCGCCACGCCGCCGGCCGGGAAGATGACGATGGTCACGCCTTCCTTGAGCAGTCGCAGCGCCTCATGGCGCGTCGCCATGTTGACGGCCAGCGCCTCCTTCGTCTCTTCGAACGATACCGGCAGCGAGTAAGGCGCCATTTCCGGCACCTTCAGCAGTTCGTTGTTGATGAGCACGCGGAAGGGACGGCCGAGCTGTTCGGCAAGCGCGAGCACTGCGATGCCGTCGCCGATGCCGAAAGGATGATTGGCGATGATGACGATCGGCGTATCGGGGAGGTTCCGCGGCGGCCACTCGCCTTTTGTCTGCAGCGTCACATCGATGAGCTGCAACATCTCCCCGAAGACGCGCTCGCTCTTGCCGACGATGTCGGACCGCCAGCGCGTATAAAGCTTGGCATAGCGGTTGCGGCCCGACAGGCCTTCCATGGAGCGAATGAACCAGCGCTTCAGGCGCCGGTCGTTCTCATTGGCGTAGGACAGCTCTTTGAACTGCACGGAAATCTCCGATGGATACGATCTTATCCGGATATTCCGCTAATATGACAGTTTGCTGACAAAGCAAGTGCTCGGGGTCTCAACCCCGAGCTTTCTTTTCTGCCTTGCGCTTGAGATCCGGCGCCATGGCTTCGAGCGCAAGCGATGCAATCGCCTCGTCGAGCGACATGGCGGTCTGGGCCTGCGAGCCCAGACGGCGGATGTTGACCGAGCGCTCTTCGGCTTCGCGCTTGCCGCAGACCACGATGACCGGAACCTTCGTGACCGAATGTTCGCGGACCTTGTAGTTGATCTTCTCGTTGCGGAAGTCGGTCTCTACAGTCAGCCCTGCGTCACGCAGGAGTTCGGCAACCTCGCGACCGTAGTCGTCGGCTTCCGAAGTGATCGTCGCGACGACGACCTGCAGCGGCGAAACCCAGAGCGGCATGTGGCCGGCGAAGTTCTCGATCAGGATGCCGAGGAAGCGTTCCATCGAGCCGCAGATCGCGCGGTGGATCATCACCGGCTGACGCTTTTCGGATTCCTTGTCGATGTAGAAGGCACCGAAACGCTCCGGCAGGTTGAAGTCGACCTGGGTCGTGCCGCACTGCCATTCGCGACCGATCGCGTCCTTCAGCGTGTACTCGAACTTCGGACCGTAGAAGGCGCCCTCGCCCGGCAGAATGCCGGTCTTGATTCGGCCTTCCGACTGCGCCTCGATCGTCTTCAAGACGTCCGTCATCACGCTTTCGGCGCGATCCCAGAGCTCGTCGGAACCGACGCGCTTGTCCGGACGGGTGGAGAGCTTGACCACGACTTCCTTGAAGCCGAAGTCCTCGTAGACCGAGAGGATGAGGTCGTTGATGCGCAGGCATTCTTCCGCCATCTGCTCGTCAGTGCAGAAGACATGCGCGTCGTCCTGGGTGAAGCCGCGCACGCGCATCAGCCCGTGCAGGGCGCCCGACGGCTCGTAGCGATGAACGTTGCCGAACTCGGCGAGGCGCACCGGCAGTTCGCGATAGGACTTCAGGCCATGCTTGAAGATCTGGATATGGCCCGGGCAGTTCATCGGCTTCAGCGCAAAGATGCGCTCGTCGTCGGTCTCGTCACCGGCAACGGTCACCTTGAACATGTTGTCCCGGTACCAGCCCCAGTGACCCGAGGTTTCCCAGAGCGACTTGTCGAGCACCTGCGGCGCGTTGACTTCCTGATAGGTGTTGGCGAGCCGGCGACGCATATAGGCAACCAGCGTCTGGAACATGCGCCAGCCCTTGCCATGCCAGAAGACGACGCCCGGGCCTTCTTCCTGGAAATGGAACAGGTCCATTTCGCGGCCAAGGCGACGGTGGTCGCGCTTTTCGGCTTCAGCGAGCACGTGCAGGTACTGGTCGAGCTCTTCCTGGGTGTGCCAGGCGGTGCCGTAAATGCGGGTCAGCATCGCGTTGTTGCTGTCGCCGCGCCAATAGGCGCCGGCCACCTTCATCAGCTTGAAGGCGGTGCCGATCTGGCCGGTCGAGGCCATGTGCGGGCCGCGGCAAAGATCGAACCAGTCGCCCTGATAGTAGATCTTGAGATCCTGCCCTTCGGGGATCGCGTCGACGAGTTCGACCTTGTAGGCCTCGCCCTTGTCGGCAAACACCTGGCGGGCCTTATCGCGCGACCAGACTTCCTTGGTGAAAGGCTTGTTGCGGGCGATGATCTCCTTCATCCGCTTTTCAATGAGCGGCAGGTCGTCGGGCGTGAAGGGCTCGTTGCGGGCAAAGTCGTAATAGAAGCCGTTGTCGATGACCGGGCCGATGGTCACCTGCGTTCCCGGCCACAGTTCCTGAACGGCCTCCGCCATCACGTGCGCGGCATCGTGGCGGATCAGTTCGAGCGAGCGCTTGTCGTCACGAACGACGATTTCGAGGCGACCATTGGTCACCGGATCGGACAGATCGCGCAGCTCGTCGTCGAGCGCGATCGCAACCGCCTTCTTGGCGAGCGACTTCGAAATCGATTCTGCCACGTCGCGGCCGGTCGTGCCGAAGGGATATTCGCGCACCGAGCCATCAGGAAATGTAAGGGAAACAGGATTCGACATATTGATCTCCTATCCAGTCCCGCCAACGAATGCGGGTGGTATGGTTGACCGGCAGGGCCGGTGAATTGACAATACAGCGTCGCATCCGTCAGACGCGCAGAGATCGCTGTAGTGCTTTGGATTGCTGCGTGTTTTTCCCCGAGCCGGAGGACGACCCGCGGAAACACGCCGTAGCCTGATAAAGGGTTTTCGAAAGTGAGTAAAGGCAAAGGCTGCGGCGGAGGCTAGCTGCGCAGCATCTCGCAAAGCCCCTTCACGGTGTTCCAGTTGCGGAACGTCCCGATGCCCAGCCGCTTGGTGGTCATGGCGCCGAGCAGCTTCGATTCGCTCGCCTTGCCCGGGAAATGCACCCAGAGATCGCCATCGACGATCGCCAGTCGCTCGCCGGCGGTGCAGTAGCGCCGAAGCCCTTCGAGCGCCGCTTCCGTCAAAGGTTCGCGCATCACCCGGACATGAACCTGCGTCGCGTCCGCCTCGCCCTCCTCATGGAAGGGATTGGCTGCGGCAAGCGTCTGCCAATCGGCGCCCGACCGGACAAGAATGTCGACGTGCCGACCAAACGTCTCGGCAAAGGCCTTCTCAAGCGGCATTTCGAGGTCCCGAGTGGACGTTTGTCCGGTCTGAAACACCAGATTGCCCGTTGCGACCAACGTCCGCGGCGCTTGATAGCCGAGCCCTTCGGCCATCTTCTTGAGGTCAGCCATGACGACCCGGCGGCCGGGCCCGAGAACGATGCTGTAAAGCAAGGCGACGTAGCTGTTCATCATTCCCCTTGTCAGGCGCGCCAGAAATCCGCAGCGCCCGCCGGCAGCCGGGCGAGCACCCGGTCGAGTTTCGCCTCGTCGATGTTGCGACGCAAGGCGCCAGCGACGTCTGCAATGGCGCTGTCCGGGGAAATATTGTGATCCGGGCGCAGCGCCTGTACCTCGCGGGTCATGGCGATGCGACCCGAAAACGGGAGCCGCGGCTCTTCAAGGTCCCACTCGGCAACGAAGATCGCCCGGATGACAGGCGGCAGGATGTCGGCAAACAGAATGGCATCCTCGATATCGAGCCGGCGCCGAAACGTCTGCAGTACCGCCTGGACCATCGTATAGGCCTGGTTCGTCGTCTGCAGCCCGGCCAAGTCGCGGGCATCGAGAAGGAAGCGCTCGAAGTCTAAGGAAGCCTGACGATACTCCATCGGCATGGGCATGGCGGTCATCCAATCTTCGGCCGCGGCCGCCAAAAGCGCCACGGCGCGTACCATACGAGGCGCGGTTCAAGCCGCTCCGGCACAGGATCGAAACCATGCGTTCCGCCCGGCCCGCAGCGCGCCACGCGAAACAGCGTCATCCAGCCTCCGGCCCAGAAGCCATGGCGGGCAATCGCCTCGTAGCCATATTCCGAACAGGTCGGCAGGTGTCGGCACGAATTGCCGATAAAGCTCGAAAGCGTGAGCTGATAGGCGCGGATCAGCGCCATGCCTAAGAGCCGCCCGGGGGTCTTGCGAAAGGGGCCCGACCAGTTTCGGCCACGGACCGCTGGCGCTGCCTTTTCATGTGCAGCGTGCCGGCAATTCGGTTCGCCGCACATCTCAGACGGCCGCGAGCAGTCGCCTGGCCTCGATCTGCTCGATGGCATCGACGACCGCATCGAAGGTTAGCATGGTCGATGCGTGGCGCGCCTTGTATTCCTTCACCGGACGCAGGAAGCGCATGTCCTCGAAACGGCCCGAAGGCCCCTCACCGTCCGCCTTCAACATAGCCAGCATGTCTTCGCGCGCCTGGCGGATCTCCTCAGCCCCGGCGCCGACGACATGGCGCGCCATGATCGAGGACGACGCCTGGCCGAGCGCGCAGGCTTTGACGTCATGGGCAAAATCGGTGACGACGTCGCCATCCATCTTCAACCAGATATGCACCCTGGAGCCGCACAGCTTGGAATGCGCCGTCGCGTCCGCATCGGCATCGCCGAGCGTCCCGATACGGGGAATGTTGCCGGCGAATTCGAGAATTCGGCTGTTGTAGATGTCATCCATCATTTGACGCGATCCGACTGATTTTTCGCGGTTTTGAGTGATCGACGCATGATTTTCTCCGGTAGACGGGAAAAAAGCACGACGCGACACGCTCCGCCTCTTTCATCTCTGTGGCACCATACTATATGCTATGTCGTGTTGGGGCGACAGTTCCGCAAGAGGAACAATGTCGCCTGTTGTTTGGGAAACCGTGCCGGAAGGTCCAGTGCACTGCTAAGCCAGGACCGGAAAGCCCCGGAGCCCGCCAACGGAACCCAAGCCTGCAGGGTTAGGCGAATGGCCAGTGGCGAGTTGTCCGAAAGATAAAACGTCAAGCAATCCCGTATTGCTAAAAGAGGCCATTATGGATGCCATAGTGAAGAATTTTCCTGTGCTCGACGATGCGAGCGGCCGCCCCACCCAGAAGGAGGCCGAGGAAGCGGTGCGCGTTCTTTTGCGCTGGGCTGGCGAAGACCCGCAGCGCGAGGGACTTTTGGATACGCCCGCGCGCGTGGCCAAGTCCTACCGCGAGCTTTTCAGCGGTTATGATCTGGCTGCCGAAGACGTGCTTGGCCGCACCTTCGAGGAGGTTGCCGGCTACGACGATATGGTGCTCGTCAAGGACATCCCGTTCTATTCGCATTGCGAGCACCACATGGTGCCTATCATCGGCAAGGCGCATGTCGCCTACCTGCCGAACGGGCGCGTGCTCGGCCTGTCGAAGATCGCCCGCGTGGTCGATATCTACGGCCGCCGACTGCAGACGCAGGAATCGATGACGGCGCAGATCGCCAGGGCGATCGACGAATCGCTCGCCCCGCGCGGCGTTGCCGTGATGATCGAAGCCGAGCATATGTGCATGGCGATGCGCGGCGTGCAGAAGCAAGGCTCGACAACGCTGACAACCACATTTACGGGTACCTTCCAGACGGAGCCGGCCGAACAGGCGCGGTTCATGACGATGATCAGGGGCTTCAAGTAAGGCTCCGACAGACGGAGCCTTTCCATGACGCTCACCTTCGACGCTCCCTCCTTAGACAAGGCCGAACTGGAAACCGGTCCGGCCTTCACTCCCCGTTTCGATGAAAAGGGGCTGATCACCGCCGTCGTCACCGACGTCAGGGACGGCGAGTTGCTGATGGTCGCCCACATGAACGCGGAGGCCCTGGCCCTGACGATCGAGACCGGCGTGGCCCACTACTACAGCCGCTCGCGCAAGAGCCTCTGGAAGAAGGGCGAAAGCTCCGGAAACCTGCAGGCGGTCAAGGAAATCCGCACCGATTGCGACCAGGATGCGATCTGGCTGAAGGTTTCCGTCGCCGGCCACGACGCGACCTGCCATACCGGCCGCCGCTCCTGTTTCTACCGCACCGTGGGCACCGAAGACGGCAAGGCCTCGGTCAAAATCACCGACGACCACAGGCATTTCGACCCCGCCGAGATCTATGATAAAAATTAAGCATCGCGCATCTTTTTGGCGCGGGTGCATGCTATATTTATATTTTGGAAACCAACCGGGCGCCTAATCCTTAAGCAGGGATGCGGCGCAATCGGAACGATCTCGTTCCAAACTGTATTGCAAACTGTATCCAATGTTTATCGGTCGTGCCGCAATCGTCGGTGGGATCGGTGATATACCTTAGACAAAGGTGCCAGTCTTTCAGCAATGAAGCGGACAAGGCCAGCACCGGCGCCGGCTTGGCGGAGCCTCCCCAGGACGCGCGCATGAAATTGCCTCTCTCCAGGATCAATCCCGACCCCTGGAAGTTTAGTCAGCGATGAATTGCCACAGCGACCTTCGCGCATTCTCATCGACGTGTCGCGCTGCGGAGTATTCGGCGGTGTTGGAGGTGCCGGATGTTGAATTGGACGTTTACGCGTAACAATCAGATTACGGATCTGTCCGGACCGGACGGAACATCGATTTCGACAACGCCACCTGAACCGGCGCCACCTCCGCAAAAACCGAAGATCGCAATCGCGCTTGGCGGCGGTGCCGCGCGCGGCTGGGCCCATATCGGCGTGCTGCGCGCGCTCGACGAAGAAGGCATCGAAGTCGGCATGATCGCCGGCACCTCGATCGGCGCGCTCGTCGGTGGCTGCTATCTTGCCGGCAAGCTCGACGAACTCGAAGCCTTCGCCCGCTCCCTCACCGTACGCCGGATCGCCGGCCTGCTCGATTTCGCCATCGGCGGCGGCGGCCTTTTCGGCGGCCTGCGGCTCACCAAGCGCATGCAGGAGCATCTGGAAGGCCTCAGCATCGAAGGCCTCGACAGGCCGTTCATTGCTGTTGCAACGGAAGTTCACAGCGGCCACGAGGTGTGGCTTGAAAAGGGATCGCTGATCACCGCGATCCGGGCCTCCTACGCCCTGCCCGGCATCTTCGAGCCGATCAAGGCGAATGGACGCTTGCTGATCGATGGCGCGCTCGTCAATCCGGTTCCGGTTTCGGTGTGTCGCGCCCATGAGCAGCAACTCGTCGTCGCGGTGAACCTCAACTACGATCTCTATGGCCGCTCGGCCGTCGTCAAACACAGCGCCGGCGCTGAATCCCTGGATGCGCCCGCCAAGGAAGCGCCGCACCAGTCGCGCCTCGGCATGACCAGCGTCATGGTCCAGGCCTTCAACATCATCCAGGACCGGATTTCCCGCGCCCGGCTTGCCGGCGACCCGCCGGACCTGGCGCTGCACCCGAAACTCAACGACATCGGTCTTTCGGAATTCCATCGCGCGGGCGAAGCAATCGATCGCGGCTACCACGAGGCAAAAGCGAGGCTGGTTGAAATTCGCCGCATGCAGGAAGTGCTCGTTCGCTGACGGAGCGTGCGCGGCATGAAAGCCGCGATACGCGGCGGCGCACTTACCGGTCGCCCAGGGTGCATCCTGAACACACGGGTGCTTCGCGGCTCCCAGGGGGATTAAGAGGGCGGCGCAATGCCGCCCTTTCCTGTCAGCCGGCGATATAGGCCTTGATCTGTTCGGTCTCGTGCTCGATGGCGCGGATGTGATGCTTGATCACGTCACCGATCGAGACGATGCCGGCAAGCTGGCCGTTCCTTTCGACCGGCAGGTGACGGGCCCTGAGCTTGCTCATCATTTCCATCAGGGTCTGAACCGACATGTCCTCGGTGCAGCAATAGACATTCTGCCACATGACCGCTGCCACCGGCCTTTCGAGACAGGTCGAACCCTGCTTGGCAATCGCTGCGACGATGTCGCGCTCGGTGAGGATGCCTGCGATCTGATCGTCCGCGTCGAGGATGACGACCGCACCGATATGATTGTCACGCAAGAGGATGGCAGCCTGTTGGACTGTCATCTGAGGGCCGACCGTTACGACATTCCGGCCCTTTTCATCGAGTATGGCTTTTACTGACATGCGCACATCTCCCGTTGCGACAACACCGGGTCGGCAGGGATAGGTCCAGCCATCTCACGTGCGGTACGGTCGGGCGATGGAACCTGTACCCTGGCCGCTTGCGAAAGCCGTCTCGCGTGCTCCTCAGACGCGGATGGCATTCGATTCCCGGCCTACACGGGTCGCCCAGTCTTTCGATCACGGGCGACCGTAACAAATGGTGCGCCAGCGCCCTGGGGAAATCAAGCGCTCACAAGCGCCGTCCGCCGATCTTTCGCTCCGTCAGTCACGCGGATCGAAAAGGCTGAAGAGCAGAAAGCCGAAGAGGAAGCCGCCGATATGCGCTTCCCAGGCCACGCTGCCCGCTCCGCCGGGGGTAAACATGCCAAGGCCGATCAGGAAATTGGTCAGGAACCAGATACCGGAAAAGACCACGACCGAGCGGTTGGCCAGAGCCTCACCGACGTCGAGCCGGCGATTGAGATGGGCAAACTGCCGGCTGATGCGTCCGCTCGGCGAGAAGACAAAGCGTGCGGCAGCCCCCATGAATCCGGACACCACGCCGGAAGCGCCCACGACGACGATCATTTCCCCCCAGTGAAACGCCGTATGCAGCGCGACTGCGGCCGCCGCCGACAGGCACCAGAACACGGCGAGACGCCCCATGCCGATCCGCCGCACGACCGGCGCACCGAAGGCCACCATCCAGAAGATGTTGAAGATCAGATGCTCCCAGCTTCCATGCAGGAAGGAATAGGTGACGGGGCTCCACAGCCAGGCAAGCCCCTGCTCGGCCAATGGGTGATCGTAGCGGGCCGGGAGAAAGGCGAAGTTGAAGATGATCTCCTGATCGATCGCCGGCGGCAGCACGTAGGTTCGCAGAACATGGATTGCGATCAGAAACAGCAGGATGAAGGTCAGCCCCGCCGGCAGATTGAAGGCCGGCTCGCGCGCCGGGTTCGCGGCGCTGTCGCGCTCTGCTTCCGGTGGCGTCGCCGTCTGATCTCGTTCCATGGTTGCTGTGTTCTCCTCTCAATGCGGCCCACACATTCCTGTGCGATCGCGGCAATGGCATGGCATCACCGGAATTAGGACTGGAGTTGGGGCGACCAGCCATAAGCAAACAAAAAAAGACCGTCCAGCAAAAACTGAACGGTCGCCAAGCTCAGATCCGAGCTCCAGTTCAAGTGCCGAAGACAACGCTTCGTAAAGTGATGTCCTCCCCTGCCAGTTGCGGCGGCGCACTGCAACGGAAACCGTTTGTTAACCTTAATTTCCGGCTGGCACGGTTTTCGCTCCTTAATCCTCAGAACCGAAATGCATGGCCGAAGATGTCTCGAACCGGGACACAACGGGCCGCAGGAATGGAATGAAAGAAGCGATGCGCAGCAATACGACGACGGAGCTTTTCCGATACTGGAACACCATTCGCGGGAAGCGCGAGCTTCCGCGCCGCGACGAGCTTGAACCTTCCGACATCAGAACGCTGCTGCCGAACCTGTTCATTCTCGAGCGCGACCGCAATGCCGGCATCTCGTTTCGCCTGGCGGGAACCCAGGTGTGCGCACTCTTCGGGCAGGAGCTACGCGGGCGGCAATTCGGCATGCTCTGGCTCGGCAGCCAGGCGGCGAAAACGCAGCGCATCACCGGCCAGGTCATGACACACCGTGTGCCGCTCGTGCTTTCGGCCAAGGGCCGCACCGCCGACGCGCGGGAAGTCGATATCGAAACCCTGCTTTTGCCGCTTGCCTCCAGCGAAGGAGAAAGTGACCGGGTCCTTGGCGCCCTCTCACCTCTTTCCCGCCCGTATTGGTTGCATGCAACCTCAATCGAATGTCTCGATGCGACGGGCATGAAGGTTCTCGACCCTGATCGGACTGCTGTGTTTCGCGACGAGGAAACCGAGCGACAGAGCGATGCCTTTGCGAAATCGCCTGCTGCCGGCGCATTTTCGCGCGAATTCCGCCAGTTCGGGCATCTCCGCATCCTCGAGGGCGGGCGCCGCGATTGATCGCGCCGACTGTCCCGAGATGATGTCAGGGACCAACCGGAGGACGAACCTTCTATTAACTTGAAAAGGCTAAGCTCCGCCAGCCAAGCTATGTCGCCACAGAGTCATCATGTTCTCGTTTCAGCACGCACAGAATACCGCTCCGAAACCGCACCACGAAGGTGCGTTCCAGCGCGTTTCCGTGAATCTGGCGGGGCGGCTGATGCTTGCCAATCGTGACGAGTTCGAGTGCACCGCCATCGACATGTCGCCCGGCGACGTCCTGCTTTCCTCGCCGGCCCAGCCGCGCGCGGGCGAACGCATCATCGCCTATGTCGATCACGTCGGTCGCCTCGAAGGCACGGTGTCTCGCATCGCCGATGGCGCTTTCGTCATCCAGCTCAACGCGACCGAGCGCAAGCGCGAAAAGCTCGCGGCCCAGCTCACCTGGATCGCCAATAAGCATGAGCTCGGCCTGCCCGAAGACCGCCGCCACGATCGCCTTGCGCCGCGCAAAACGGTAACCGAATTGACGCTCGACACGGGCGAGAAGTTCCCGTGCCGCATCATCGACCTTTCGCTGTCCGGTGCTGCCGTCGACATCGAGAACCGCCCACCGATCGGAACTGCCATCCTCCTGGGAAATATGAAGGGCCGGATCGTCCGTCACTTCCAGGAAGGCTGCGCCATCGAGTTCTTGGGCATCCAGTCCCGTGAGGCACTGACCGAATTCCTCTAACGGCGCGCCTGCGCCGTCCTTCGGCTACCCGCCTTGCATTGAGCAACGCTCCTGGCCCGACCATCTCCCGAACTGTCCTTCAAACACAAAACCGTCTTCGTGCTTCTTTTGTGCGGCAACGAACCCCCATTCCCACATCGCTCCGCTCGGCGACGCCCGAGAGAACGCGCTAAAGGCGTGCTCGCTTAGGCCCTACGTCCCTTACCCCGAAGACACACGATGATCGGTGGCAACTGGAGCGGTTTTCGCGAGCAGAAGCGCGCCGCATCCGCGCCTGGATCATTTCGAGACAAGTCCGGCGCCGCGATCAAAATGCTCTCGTCGTCCGCAAATATTTTTCCGGTGAAATTCAAGCGAAAACGCATATTTCAAGTCAAAACTCTCCTGAAGTGGCAAGTACAGACGCTGCAAAGATGCATCTCCTGCCGTGGCCGCGCCGCAGTTTTTGCACCGCCCAGTCGCTCGTTTCCCGCATACCCAAACAAATACAGCGGGTTAAATGCTTAACAAATTACACCTCCACGAGCGGGCGGAGCTAAAATCGATAAAATTTGATTCAAATTCGATTCAAATACAAATAAAATTCTATTCTTGTTTTATTCTTATACGACTTTCATTTGTACTTGTTTTTAGCTCGCAAGTTCGCGAGCGATAAAAACGTCTGTGCCATTGTCGAACCATAACGGGGAGACAATCATGCTCAAGACAATCACTAAGATGATCGCGGTTGCGGTCCTTTTCACCGGCGGCCTTTTCGGCACGGCTCAGGCGCTTCCAGCCAACATGGTCGTGACCGGCTCCACCAACCCGCCGATCGGCCACTACGAGTTCTGCAAGATCTATGCGTCGGAGTGCACCTCCAACGGCAAGGACGGCGGCCCGATGGTGCTGACCCGCGAAGGCTGGCAGAAAATTCTCGAGATCAACTACGACGTCAACCAGGCGATCACTCCGATGACCGACATGGAAATCCATGGCGTCGAAGAGAAGTGGTCCTATCCGGAAACCGTCGGCGATTGTGAAGACTACGTCCTCCTGAAGCGCCGCAAGCTGATCGAAAACGGCTTCTCCGCATCCGACCTGCTGATCACCGTCGTGCTGCAGCCGAATGGCGACGGCCATGCCGTCCTCACCGTTCGCACCGACCGCGGCGACTTCATCCTCGACAACATGCGCAACAAGGTGCTGCTGTGGTCGGATACCGAATACACCTACCTCAAGCGCCAATCGACCGCGCATTCCGGCCGCTGGGTCAAGCTTCAGGACGGCCGCACCGTTGCCGTCGGTAGCGTTCGCACGCAGTAAGATCTGAAACACAGGTGGGCCGCCACCCGGCGGACGTCTCCCAACGGGCCTCGGTCATTCCATTTTCCCCGTCCAGACCGAGCCTCGGCCGGTTCCGTGTCCCTCGGAACCGGCCGTTTTTTTTATGCGGCCTTGTCTCCCCGGACGCACGCAGGCATAGGGCATTCATCGAAAGTTAACCGTCTTCGACCAGCGTCGGGCAAGCGGCGTCTGCCACACTTCGGTCCGCCGCCAACCAGGGGCTCGACACTCGACTTGGGCGCGGCCAACGCGACGGGACGGCCACCATGAGCAACGCTCCAAACGGGATAGACGAACCGGAACTCCGGCCGCTGCTGTCGGCCCGCTTCATCTACCGGGTGACGGCGGTCGTTGTTGTGCTCGCAGCCCTGACGGCGGCAATCGCGTTCGCGGGAAGATGGTTCGGCGAAAACCTGGCGCTGGCCGGTCACACCGCCAGCAGAGAACCCTACGATATCTTCATCGGACAGGATCATCTGCGGCTGCCGGCGAACATGATCCGCTTCGAGGCCCAACGTGCCACCTCGATCGTCGGGCGTGTCGATGTCTACCTGACATGGCCCAGCCTTGAAGGTTATAGCGACGAAAATCGCAACCTCTTTAACGACGTCGACGCGCCTGAAAATCTGATCTTCCTGCAGATTTCGCAAAGCACGATGTCCCGCGACATGTCGGGTCGGGTGGAGCCGATCTACAAGCAGGTCTTCGATGGCACTCCATCCCCCGGGCCGAACGGACTGCTTTTACATGCGACCAAAGCTGCCTCCAGCTACGCAGGCGAAGTCTTTTATACTGCGGAGCGGACAGGCCAGGCGCCCTACGTGGTGCGCTGCCTGAAATCCGACGCGCAAACCATATCGACCAGCGCCGACTGCCAGCGCGACATTCATGCCGGCAAGGACCTCGTCGTGCTCTACCGCTTCGCCAACAAACTGTTGCCGCAATGGAAGGAAATCGACCACGCGATTACAGCTTTCATCAAAAGCCGAATCGTGCCCTGATTTCGTCCAACTGATGTGGTGCAGGCAGGCACCGCATCATTGCGCTACACCGGAATTGTCTTTGTACGAATGCGTCCGATTCCGGAAACCAATCATTCATCATAAACCGATTGGTAACGCTATGCCGATACTGTCTCGAGAACGGTCGTTCCCGGAGGCGGCGTCCGGACAACCCCATGACATGAGAATAAAGAGCAGCGTAGTGTCCCAAACCGGTTTTTTTGATCTCGCGAAGCGCCCGTTCGGCGCTCTTTCAAAGATGGTAAAGCGGGTCGTCCTGGCAGGCACCATTGCCTCGGTCGCCTTTGTGTTGCCCGGCTTTGCGGCGTCGACCTACGCCAATCCCAAATATTCGGGCATCGTCGTCGATGCCAAGACCGGCAAGATCCTCTATGGCGAGGATGCCGACGAACTGCGCTATCCGGCGTCTCTCACCAAGATGATGACGCTCTACCTCACCTTCGAGGCGCTCGAAGCCGGTCGGATCAGCAAGTCCACGCAGATTCCCTTCTCGAAAAATGCGTCCGCGGAACCTCCGTCGAAGCTCGGCGTGCGCGCCGGCCAGTCGATCACCGTCGAACAGGCGATCCTTTCGCTCGTTACACGGTCGGCCAACGATGCCTCCACGGCACTTGGCGAGTATCTCGGCGGCTCCGAGCAACGCTTCGCCCGCATGATGACGAACAAGGCGCGCGCGCTCGGCATGACGCGCACGACGTACCGCAACGCCAACGGCCTGCCAAATCCGGAACAGCGCACGACCGCACGCGACCAGGCCCGCCTCGGGCTCGCGCTTCGCCAGCATTTCCCGCAGTATTACGACTACTTCTCCACGCGCAGCTTCCGCTTCGGCAAGCAGACCATCGGCAACCACAACCGCCTGCTCGGCAATGTGCGCGGCGTCGACGGCATCAAGACCGGCTACACGCGCGCTTCCGGCTTCAACCTCGTGACCTCGGCCCAGCTCGACGGCCGTAGCATCGTCGCCGTCGTCATGGGCGGCACCTCGGGCGCCAGCCGCGATGCACAGATGCGCCGCCTGGTCGCGAAGTACATGCCGGACGCATCGCGTCGCGGCAACGGCAACCTGATTGCCGAGACGAAGCCGACCCCCGTTCCGGCCGAAGAGACCCAGGTTGCAGCCGCAGCGCCCGTTGCCGAGACGCCGGTCGTCGCAGCCGTCGCCACTGGCCATGACTTGCCCAACACCGGTCCCGTTCCGGATTTCCGCTACAACGGCGAAAGCGCCAGCAGCGTGCAGATGGCCTATGCCGGCAACAAGCGTGCATCGGACAACCCTGTCCTTTCTCCGAAAATCGTTCCCAACACGCTCGACGCGCAGAGCCTGAAGCTTCGCCAGCCTGCGACCGCAGCGATGGTCGACACCCAGATCACCAATTCCGTGCCGAAGAAGGCAGAGGCTGTTGCCAAGGCAGAGCCTGCTGAAGTCGCAAAGGCCGAGCCGATGCCGGCGCAGCCGCAGGGCTGGGTGATCCAGATCGGTGCCACTCCGGACAAGGATCAGGCCATGACGCTGCTCGGCAACGCCAAGGACAAGGGTGGCAAGGCACTGCGCAACGCGCAGCCGTTCACCGTCGCCTTCGGCCAGGTATACCGCGCCCGCTTCGGCGGCTTCGATGACCAGAATTCGGCAGTCAACGCCTGCAAGGCCTTGAAGAAGAAAGGCATCTCCTGCTGGGCCAGCCAGCAGTAACGACGAAATTTGGCGGCCGGATGTGTTTGTTTTCCGGCCGCCTTCCTCGGATTTGTACAGCGTAACGAGGTTAAACATGGCAATGAACGAGAACGTTCCGGGTGTCACCCCGCTGCCGGGGCGACGGGCTAAACCGTCGCGCATCAATCTGCACCCCCTGCACGAGGCGGCCATGCGCATCGCCGATCTCGGCCTCAATCGATCAAAGGCCAAGACACGCGATCTCGTCGGCATGCTTTTGACGCACGGAGCTCGAGCCTGGCGCTCGACCCAGCCGCGCGCGGGCATCCACCTTCACGTGACGGCGCCAAACCGGCGCCATCCGCTGAAGATGCGGATCACCTGAACATTCACAGTCCGAAAGGCGGCCACGGCCGCCTTTTTGCTTTCTGGCTGGATGATGGTGCGGCCTCGGTAGGGCCGTTTCGCGCGCGCAGAAGAGTGCGAAAGCAGGCGACACCTTCAAGGACGCGTTGGTTGCCGCTCGATTGCCAAGAGCTCAGCAAAATGCCCGCGGCATAGGACTTCTAGAGAAGCCCGAGTTCGGCCAGTTCGCGCCGCAGTTCGAGCGGCATCTCGGAGCCGCCGCCCGATAGCGACGCCAGGTCGCGCGGGGCGTCCTTGTCGGTCAGGTAACGCCATCCCTGAAACGCGCGACGCGGCTGCAGTTCGGTTTCGATCACTTCCGGACCCAGCAGCAGATTACAACGGCCGATACCTTCGCCGTCGGTAAAGGTCTCGATGCCGATGAGCGGCTGGCGTGCCTGCACGCTGCCCTTGATCACCCAGTAGAGCGAGCCGCCTTCCAGCAACTCCTCCACGCGTTTGGGCACCATGCGCGTCGTGTGAAACGAGTGCGGCTCAAGGCCGGCGGCCATGGCCGCCATCGCCTTGCGCGAAACCCATTCGCGCAGGTCCTCGATCGATTCCGCTCCGACGCAAAGCTTTATGAGATGTAGAGACATGGCTTTTTTGAACACCCGTCCGGCCGTTGCGGTCAAGCGGCCAGACGTCGTTCATCCACAATCACCGCAATACGTCCGGTCGATACACCGGCGTCTGGGCTTCGAGAGGCTTGCAAGCCTCAACATTCGACAACGTTGACCGCAAGACCGCCAGTCGATGTTTCCTTGTACTTCTCGTTCATGTCGACGCCCGTCTGCCGCATCGTCTCGATGCAGGCGTCGAGCGGCACGAAATGCTTGCCGTCACCTTTGAGCGCCAGAGAAGCGGCCGTCACCGCCTTGACCGCGCCAAGCGCATTGCGCTCGATGCAGGGCACCTGCACGAGGCCGGCCACAGGATCGCAGGTCATGCCGAGGTGATGTTCGAGTGCAATCTCGGCGGCATTTTCGATCTGCTCGGGGGTACCGCCCATAACGGCAGCAAGGCCCGCCGCCGCCATCGCGGACGCCGAGCCGACCTCGCCCTGACAGCCGACCTCAGCGCCGGAAATCGAGGCGTTGTGCTTGATGATGCCGCCGATCGCGGCAGCCGTCAGCAGATAGTCGCGAATGCCTTCCTGGTCGGCGTCGTCATGGAAATGCATGTAATAGCGGATCGTCGCCGGCACCACGCCTGCGGCACCGTTGGTGGGCGAAGTGACGACGCGGCCGCCGGCGGCATTTTCCTCGTTGACCGCCATTGCGTAGACGCTCAGCCAATCGTTGGCAAGCAGCGGATTGGCCTTGTTGGAACGCCACTCTTCCTGCAGCTTGTCGTGGATCGAGCGGGCGCGGCGGCGAACCTTCAAGCCGCCGGGCATGATGCCGTCCTGGCTCAAGCCCCGGTCGATGCAATTGCTCATGGCGCCCCAGATTCGGTCGAGCCCGGCGTTCAGTTCGTCCGGCGACATCGTCGCCTCTTCGTTCGCCCGCTTCATCTGCGCAATCGTCAAGCCGGAGCGCGCCGACATGTCCAGCATTTCCTGGGCCGAGGAGAACGGGAACGGCACCTTGACGCCCGTCGCCTTGTTCTTCGAGGCGCGCATGGCCTCAAGTTCCGTGTCGGTCACGACGAAGCCGCCGCCGATCGAATAGTAGATCCGCTTCAACAGCAGCCGGCCGTCGCGGTCGAAGGCAGAAAACGACATGCCGTTGGCATGGCCGGGCAACGGCACCTTCTTGTCGAAGACCAGATCGGTCTTCGGCTGGAATTCGTAGGACGGATGGCCCGGCGGTGTAATGCGGCCCGTGCGTTCGACCTCATCGATGAGAGCATCCATGCGATCCGGATCGACGAGATCCGGGCGTTCGCCAACGAGTCCGAGGATCACCGCCCTGCCCGTTCCGTGGCCGATGCCGGTGTGGGCGAGCGAACCGTGCAGGCTCACCTTGATTGCCGCAACGGAGGCATGGGACGGACGTGGCCAGTCGTCGGAAAGGATGAGATCGAGAAAGCGATTGGCGGCCGACATCGGCCCCATCGTATGCGAGCTCGAAGGCCCGATACCAATCTTGAACACGTCGAAGACGGAAAGAAACATAAGCTGCCTGCCCCGGAGACTGACCCGCGACGCACGGGCATGATCGCCCGGCACCGCATTAACGATTGCCTCGATACCACGCTTCGAAGTGTATGCGAACCGGCGTGATACCGTCTTATTTGCTGGTGGATTTTACGCCTTGATCGGTGCCGATTTAAGGAGATCCGCAAGCAGATATAGGAACGAAGCCTAAGCGATCCCATAGCAGGCCGTCAGGCGGTCAACCGACATTCGATCCCGTCCGTGCGACATTGACCTCCCGCAAGGGCTCCGGGTAGCGCCACTGGTTGCCTGGAATCAAAAACGGCGCGGCTTTTGGGAAGCCGCGCCGTCAATCAGTGGACTTTTCTAGATACTAGATATCAAAGGCCGCCGAAAAGATAAGCAAGAACAAGAACGCCAGCGAAACCAGCCACGGCGCGTGCAGTTACGCCCCAGCAAGACTTCTGAATTGTATTGTCCATGATGTCTCCGAAAACACTCTCAACGGCCGCGGGCAGCACAGTGGGCGCCCGCGTCTGGGGCCATGCATATTGAAGAAAGCGTAAATGCGCAATGGGGGAATGTGGCGGAAAGGTGTCAAGCCCGTGCGACCGAACACAGGATCCTGGTGAAAACCGCACAAATGGTCGGTACGGCCGGGAAGAAATTCCGCCGCAATTTCATCACAGTAGTTGACGCGTCGCGGATTCCGACGCCGCCCCGGCCACCTTGCAATTTCCAAAAGCCATGCCAAAAACACGTGTATGACCTTCGAAGATTACATAGCGCTTGTCGTGTTTATCCTGCTTTGGGCGGGTTTCAGCTGGGCGACCGATGGCACGCGCGGCTTCAAACGCGTGAGTCTTACGCGCCTCATGAACGAGCATCGCGGCCGCTGGATCCGCAATTCGCTCAACCGCGACCTGAAGATGATCGATACGCAGATCATCGCGGGGCTCCAGGCCGGCACCGCTTTCTTCGCTTCAACGACCATCTTCGCGCTCGGCGGCTGCTTCGCACTGCTCGGCGCTACCGAACAGGCGCAGATGATCTTTGCCGACATGCCCTATGTCTTCCATGGCGGGCGCACGGCGTTCGAACTGAAGGTCGGCGGCCTCACCTGCCTCTTCGGCTACTCCTTCTTCAAGTTCGGCTGGTCCTACCGGCTTTTCAACTATTGCTCGATCCTGATGGGTGGCATCCCGATGACCGCCGACATGCAGCGGGATCGACATGCGGCGGAAAAGGCGGCCGAACGGGCGATCCGCATGAACGTGCTTGCCGCCAAGCACTTCAACGCCGGTCTCCGGGCGATCTTTCTTTCGATCGGCTATCTCGGCTGGTTCATCAGCCCCTATGTGTTCGTGGCGCTCACCGTCTTCGTCATCTTCGTCTTGACCCGCAGACAGTTCTTCTCGGAAGCGCGTTCCGCGCTCCTCAAGGACGCAGCACCCTGACAATCCGCGCAACCGGCGCGCCGGACGGCTGCGGATCGCGGCCGCGGCGTTCCATCAGCAATCAAGGACGCGTGCCTGGCGCAAGCCAGGCCTGCCACTCTTCTTCACGCCAACAGGATGGCGAATGCCCATGTCCGATATCCATGTGACCGCACCGGCAGCAGAGACCCCAGCGAAACCGACAGGCAGGCGGCTCGCCTTCATCGATGTCGCGCGCGGCGTGGCGCTGCTTGCCATGGCGACCTATCACTTCGTCTGGGACCTCGAGTTCTTCGGCTATGTCGCAGCAGGCACGGCCGGCACCGGCGGCTGGAAGATTTTTGCGCGGCTGATTGCCAGCAGCTTCCTGTTTCTTGCCGGCTACAGCCTCGTGCTCGGACAATGGCCGACGATCCGCATCAACGCGTTCCTGCGCCGTTTCGCCAAGATCGCCGGCGCAGCAGCGCTGATCACGATTGCCACCTATTTTGCCTTCCCGGACACCTTCATCTTCTTCGGCATCCTGCACGCGATCGCCGCGGCAAGCCTGATCGGCCTGATATTCCTCAGGCTTCCTGCCGTCGTTTCCTTCGCCGCAGCCGCCGCGGCCATCGCGGCACCCTTCTATCTGCGCTCGCCGATCTTCGATGCGCCCTGGCTTTGGTGGGTCGGTCTGTCCGAGACGCTGCCACGGTCCAACGACTACGTGCCGCTGTTGCCGTGGCTCGGGCCGTTTCTGCTCGGCCTTGGCGCCGCCAAGCTCTTCCACGCGCGGCTGGTATCCGCGCTTGCAAGCCGGCCCTCCACAGATGGCAAGGGGCGGCTGTGGATGACGCCCCTCGTCTTCGGCAGCCGTCACAGTCTGGCCATATACCTCATTCACCAGCCCGTGCTCATCGGACTGGTCTATCTCTTCTCGCTGATCTCTCCGCCGACACTGCCGGATCCCAAGGAAGCCTACCGCAGCAATTGCGTTGCGGCCTGCAACCAGGGAAATCCTGCCGTGCCGTGCGACAGCTTCTGCGGCTGTACCCTCGACCGTCTGGTGGAACAGAACCTGTTCGACAGCCTGAACAGGGGAGAGATCAACGTCAGCAGCGATGAACGCATTGCGCGAATCGCGCAGCAATGCACAATGAACGTGCAATCAGGGGACTAGGACATGAATGCCTATCGTGCCAAGCCGCTGAACTTCCCATGGCCGGCCCTTCTCTACGGGGTCGCCACTCTTGCGGCGCTTCTACTGGCGCGACATTTTCCCATTCCGGTGGCACATGGACACGGCTGGTTTCCTTGGATCAGCGGCGGCGCCCTGATTATCGTCGCGATCTGGCTGGCCCTCTGGGCCGTCAAAACGCTGCTCGATCGGCATACGGCGGTCATGCCCTACCGATCGGCCACATGCCTGGTCACCTACGGTCCGTTTCGCTTCACGCGCAATCCGATCTATCTCGGTTACACCTTGATGATGATCGGCTTTGGGCTGGCGACGCTCAATCCGTGGTTCTTCATCATGGCGATCGCAGCCGTGATGCTGACCACACTCTTTGCCATCCGCAGTGAAGAGCGGCACCTGCTGTCGCGCTTCGGTTTCGAATTCGAGCGCTACTGCCGGCATACCAGCCGTTGGATCTGAGCGCCGGCAGGGATACACGCAGCAAAAAGGGCATCGCAAACGCTACCCTTCGGAATTTCCAGACATAAACCAGCAACCCTTCAGGTGCCGACGCCGATTTCGGCCAAACGCGTCAGGCACGCTTCCTCGACATTGTCGAGTTCCGTCAGCGTATCGTCGATGTCCTTGCGCTTCTGGCGCAGCTCTTCGCGCTTTTCCTCGACGCGCGACATCAGCAGCTGAAGCTGGCCGAGCTCGCCGGGAGGGTCCTTGTAGACCTGAATGATTTCACGGATCTCGGCGATGGTGAAGCCGATGCGGCGCCCTCGCAGAATCTCCTGAATGAGCCGCCGGTCGGCCGGCCGGAACAGGCGCGTGCGACCACGGCGCTCCGGATGGATGAGGCCCTCGTCCTCATAGAAACGCAGCGTTCGCGTGGAAATGCCGAATTCCCGCGTCAATTCGGTGATGCTATAGTATTTATCCACGCTGCCATTCCATGTGTTCCTGGGCATGCACTATCGTTGACCTTGACGTAAAAGTCAAACAACCCGCCACGTTACGTGACGTGGAACCACCAGGTGGCGATGCCGAGAAAGCTGAAGAAGCCGGTGATATCGGTAATGGCCGTCACGAAGACGGCGGAAGAGACCGCCGGGTCGGCGCCGAAGCGATCGAGGCAGAGCGGCACGAGGATGCCGCCAAGGGCCGCAGCCATCATGTTGATCAGCATCGCAGTTGCGATGATGCCGCCGATGTTCGGGTCCTGAAACCAGAGACCGGCAAGAAGCCCGATCAGCGTGCCGAAGATCATGCCGTTGAGCAGCCCAACGCCGGCTTCACGCCGGATGATGCGCGGCGCGTTGTGAATGTCGAGACCCCGTGTTGCGAGCGCGCGCACGGTAACGGTCATCGTCTGCGAACCGGCATTGCCGCCCATGCCCGCAACGATCGGCATCAGGATGGCGAGAGCCACGATCTGCTGGATCGTCGCGTCGAAGAGGCCGATGACCGAAGCGGAGATGCAGGCGGTCATCGAATTGATGAACAGCCAGGGCACGCGCGAGCGCGATGCCTCCCCGACGGAGTCCGAAAGCTCTTCGTCGCCGACGCCGCTCAGGCGCAGCAAGTCTTCCTCGGCCTCTTCCTGAATGACGTCGACGACGTCATCGATGGTGAGCACGCCAACAAGCCTGCCATTGTCATCGACGACGGCCGCAGAAAGAAGGTCGTATTGCTCGAATAGCTGGGCCGCCTCTTCCTGGTCCATCTCGGCCGGAATGGCATGGCTGGTGTCGTGCATGATCGCATCGACCTTGACCGAACGCTTGGTTCGGAGGATGCGGTCGAGGTCAATGGCGCCGAGCAGCTTGAAGGTCGGGTCGATCACGAAGATCTGCGTGAAACTCTCCGGCAGGTCCTCGTCTTCGCGCATGTAGTCGATCGTCTGGCCGACAGTCCAGAATGGCGGCACCGCCACGAACTCGGTCTGCATGCGCCGGCCGGCCGTGCTTTCGGGGTAATCCAGCGAGCGTCGCAGGCGAACCCGTTCGGTAAACGGCAGCTTCGCCAGGATCTCGTCCTGGTCTTCCTGGTCCAGGTCTTCCAGAATGTAGACCGCATCGTCCGAATCCATCTCGCCGATGGCCTCGGCGATCTGTTCGTTCGGCATGTGCTCGACGATATCGAGACGGATCGCTTCGTCGACCTCCGTCAGTGCCGAAAGGTCGAATTCCTTGCCGAGCAGCGAAACCAGCGCCAGGCGCTGATCGGGCTGGATCGCCTCGAGCAGGTCACCCATTTCCGACGAGTGCAGGCCGGCAACGTGCTGGCGCAGATAGATGGTATCGCGGTCGGCGATTGCCGCGCCGACATGCATGAGAATATCAGAGCGGATAGAACCGTCGTCGGCATAAATGTCCGAGCCGTCAAAGGCCTTGACGTCTTCTGAGCCGCGGTCTTCGTCGCCAGTATTGCTCATGCGCGCCCTCGAAACGATTTGCTGCTTCCCGGCCGTCCGCCTCGCGAGCCGGAAAGAATGCGTCCACTGACGTTTGCCTCACCCTCATCCGCCGCCATGGGCGGGAATTCTGGCCTTACAGCCTGCTAGCGCAAAGCCCTGCCGAGGTCCACAGCACAGATACCACCGGGCGCGCCGCAACAACAGATTTATTCAAGCTGTTGCAAATACATGAAAAACCGGCTGCTTCTCGACACAGTCGACATCGACCGCGCGATCGGCTAGCACTTCAGTCGAGATATCGGAGGCGCAACACCCATTTGGCGCCGCCAAGGAAGATCTGATGGCCATTCGCCCCATTGTCCGCTTTCCCAACCCGCTGCTGACGCGGAAGGCGGAGACGATCACCCTCTTCGACGCGGCATTAGA
The DNA here is from genome assembly GCF_026672675.1 of Ensifer sp. SL37. NCBI lineage: Bacteria > Pseudomonadati > Pseudomonadota > Alphaproteobacteria > Hyphomicrobiales > Rhizobiaceae > Ensifer > Ensifer sp. SL37. The sequence goes on from NZ_JAPPRN010000006.1 coordinate 3,918,310, forward strand.
GGCGCTGGCCGCGGACCTTGTCGACACGATGCGGGGCGCCCCCGGCGTCGGTATTACCGCGCCGCATATCGGCATCCTGGAGCGCGTGACGGTGATCGAGCTCGACCGCGAAAGCGGCGCCAGGACCTTCGTCAATCCGGAGGTCATCTGGTATAGCGACGAGAAGGCGACCCATACGGAAGGCAGCGTCTCGATGCCGGGCATCCTGGAAGAGGTCGAGCGCCCCCGCGCCGTTCGCGTCCGCTACCAGACACTTGGCGGCGAGACGATCGACGAGGAAGCCGATGGCTTCATGGCCACCTGCCTGCAGCACGAAATCGACCAGCTCGACGGCATCTTCTGGACACAACGGCTCTCGCGACTGAAGCGCGACCGCGCCATCAAGAAGTTCGAAAAGCTGACCAGGGAGCAGGCGCGCGGCTAGCGCACCGATTCCCTGCTCGCAACATCACGTCATAGTCACCAAGGACCGAACCATGAAACCGACCTATCTCGCCCTCATCGGCCTCCTCGCGCTCGCCGGCTGCAACAGCGCCCAGCAAGATCTCGAGCCCCTGCCCCAGAGCCTGACCTATGGCGAGAACGCGGCCAACAGGAAGACACAGGCCGCACCGGGCGCCATGATCCAGAACCGCTTCATGTATGAAGGCCAGATGGTCTACGAGACCTACGAGGTTCAGCCCGACCGCACCTACAAGCTCGTCCGCCGCCGCATGGACCAGAGCGGACCTGCCGGCAACAACTGACACGGATCAGGGCGTACGGGCGCAGCGACCTCTGTCGCCCGTCGCCGCTATGTATTTCGAGCCGCGTACACCGCCGTTTCGAAATCGAGATAGCTCCCGAACGAAGCGGGATCGGCAAAGGGCAGTATTTGTGTCGCCCACAGGCCACCGAGACCGTTTTGGCGGTCTATCCAGTAGTAGAGGTTCGCAAGCCCCGCCCAGGCTAACGCACCGGCTGGCCGCCCCGTCGGTGCTGCTTCATCGTTGATCATGAAGCTTATCCCCCAGGACTTCGGCATGCCGGGGAAAAATTCGGCGTCGTGCGACAGGCTTCTTATTACCCCCGGGAGCTTCTTGATCTTCCTTTCTCCGAGGCCGTTCCTTGCCGCCATTTCGACGGTTTCGGCCTTCAGCACCCGACCGCCGGGTGACATCCCGTCGTTGAGCCACATGCGGATAAATTTGGCGTAGTCGACGGCCGTCGAATAGAGACCGTGCCCGCCCATCTGGACCTCCGGGGCCTGCGGGAGCCTGAAATCAGGCAACGGCGACAAACGTCCGGCATCGTCCCTTTGGTGCAAGGTAACCACGCGGGATGTCATGGATGCGGTCATTGCAAAGCCGGTGTCCTCCATACCAAGCGGCTGGAGGATGCGTTCCGCCATCACAGCGCCAAGCCGCTTGCCGGTGATGCCCTCCACGACCTGCCCGGCCCAGTCCAGGCTGCTCCCATATTCCCAGTCGTCGCCGGGATCGAAGAGCAAAGGCGTCCGGATGGATGCATGGGAGGCGGTGATCACGCTCGGCTGTCCATGTTGCCGCGCCAACCGGGCATAGGTCTCGTTGAAAAAATCGTAGCCAAAACCGGCCGTGTGCAGGAGCAGCATGCGCGTGGTGATGTCCCGTTTGGGCGGGCGGAGTTTCGGATTCCCGGCGAGGTCAAAACCTTCGATCACCTGCAGCGTGCCGATTTCGGGCGCGTACTGCCTGGCGGGAGCGTCGAGATCGAGCTTGCCCTCCTCGACCAATTGCAGGCAGGCCGTCGCCGTGATCGCCTTCGTCATCGAGAAGATCGCAAAGACGCTGTCGATGGTCATATCCGTCGCGTCAGCCAAAGAGCGCTTTCCGGTGGCGCCCGCGTAAAAATTGCCGTGGCGATCCGAGGCGATCGCGACAACGCCTGGCACGCCATCGGCGGAAGCGACCGCGGCGTTTAGGATTGCGTCGGCAGCAGTCTTGAGATCGCCGGACAAAGGAACCTCCCGCACAGCCAAGGCTTCGACACGCGTGGCGGTCGTGCCACCCTTCACGTTGAACCGCCGCACAAATCTTAACATCAAAGGGCGACCCAAGCCATTTTCTACCGGCCAACTCAGCGCGAAACGAGCGAGACTCAGATTGCCAGAAGGCATCACGATGCCGCCGATCAGGGCGCGCCAGAACGGGGAAGCTAAACATGGATTTGAAACAAAAAACCCGGCCGAAGCCGGGTATTTGGTGCGGTCGAGAAGACTCGAACTTCCACGGGTTGCCCCACAGCGACCTCAACGCTGCGCGTCTACCAATTCCGCCACGACCGCATCGTGGTAGGGCCGACTTGCGTCGGCGCGGCTGCATGTAGCAAAAGCCCCTTGAGTGCACAAGGGATGGCTGTGGACAAATTAAACGATGGCGACGGACGGGAGGGCATTCACAGTGCGGCGCGAAAAGACGGCGTTCAGCGCGCGCATTTCAGACCAGCGAACGAACCTTCCCGACGCCTTTCGAGGCTCGCTCTCGCCACGACGGGATCGTCGGCAATTCGTTCGGCATTCGCGCGCAAGATCAGCGACGGCCGCCACCCCTATTCGAACGCATGATATGGACTGGAAGACAAAGGGATGCGCCGGTTGCGCCCGGGCAGAAGGCCTAATTGGATAACACCAGGATTAAAAACAAAAAACCCGGCCGAAGCCGGGTTTTTTTGGTGCGGTCGAGAAGACTCGAACTTCCACGGGTTGCCCCACAGCGACCTCAACGCTGCGCGTCTACCAATTCCGCCACGACCGCATCGTGGTAGGGCCGACTTGCGTCGACGGGGCTGCATGTAGCAAAAGCCCCTTGGGGGCACAAGGGGATCACGACAGAATTTTGACGGGAAATGAAACTATTTCAACAGCCCGCCCAAGGAGCCCCGGAAACGCTGGACTCTTGCCTCGCGCCATCCCATGTACAGGCTCTAAAAAACAGGAATGCCGAGCGAATGCAGCGTGAAAATCTGAGCCAGGACATGTTTTCCCCTCCGGAATCACCCCCGGTTCGCTGGCGGATTGCCTCCGAACTGGTCGATTATCCGCAGGCCGTCGAGCTGATGGAGCAGGAAGCCGCGGCGATTGCCGCCGGCACCGCAGATGAACTGGTCTGGCTCGTCGAGCATCCGCCGCTCTATACGGCCGGCACCAGTGCCGACGCCGCCGATCTCGTCATGCCCGACCGTTTTCCGGTCTTTGCCACCGGCCGCGGCGGCGAATACACCTATCACGGCCCGGGCCAGCGCGTCGTTTACGTCATGCTCGACCTCAAGCGCAGGAAGCAGGACGTACGCGCTTTCGTCGCGGCACTCGAAAGCGTCGTCATCTCCACGCTCGATTCGATGAACGTTCGGGGCGAGCGGCGTGAAGACCGGGTCGGTGTCTGGGTGCGGCGCCCGGAAAAGCCTGCCCTGCCCGACGGCTCCATGTCGGAAGACAAGGTCGCCGCGATCGGCATCCGCCTGCGCAAATGGGTGAGTTTCCATGGCTTTGCGCTCAACGTCGACCCGGATCTCGACCATTTCGGCGGCATCGTGCCCTGCGGCATTCGCGGTTATGGCGTCACCAGCCTCGTCGATCTCGGCCTGCCCGTAATGATGCCGGACGTGGACATCCGCTTGCGCGAGGCCTTCGAGACCGTGTTCGGTCCGACGCGGAACGACGCGCCGTAAGCCCGTTCAACTTGCCGTTCGACGTCCAGCCTGCCGCTCACGCCAGATGATGAAGAGGCCCGAGCCAACGATGATGGCGATACCAAGCCATTTGGAGAGCGACGGAAAGTCTCCGAAGATGAGATAACCGAGCGCCGTCGCCGTGACGATCTCGAAATAATGAAACGGCGCGAGCAGCGAGACGGGTGCCGCCCGGAACGCCTTGACCACCAGCAGATGGCCGTAGCCGGACAGCGCGCCAAGCACGATCACGAGCATCCAGCCAAGCGGCGACTTCGGCAGCGACGGCACGAAATCGGCGCTGCCCATGCCGTTGCCGATCAGGATCACCAGCGCCATCGTCAATGTGCCGCCGATGCCGGCTATTGTCTGCATCGTCAGCGGCGAGTCGCCGGTACCGACAGCACGGTTGAGGAGCAGGTAGCAGGCAAAGACGAAGGCGCAGGCAACCGGCAACAGCGCGGTCAGGCCGAAAGCGGCAAAGCTCGGCTGGATGACGATCATCGCTCCACCGAAACCGACGACAATGGCGAGCCAGCGCCGCCAGCCCACTCTTTCCTTGAGGAACACCGCCGAAAGACAGGTCAGGATGAAGGGCTCGACGAAATAGATGGCGAAGGTGTCGGCAAGCGGCATGTACTTCACCGATATGAAGAAGAACAAGGCCGCGGTCGCCAGCAGTACACCGCGCAGCAGATTGGCCCAGGGCCGCTTTGGCCTCAGCGCCCGCAGGCCACCGGCGCCAAGCAGCATCGGTAGCGTCGCTACCAGTTGGAAGAAGAAGCGGTAAAAGGTCACCTGCCCCGGCGACATGCCCTCATAGACGGCCATGTATTTCGCAATCACGTCCATACCCGGCAGGATGACCATGGCAAAGAGCATGATGGCGACGCCCTGCATCACCGTGTCGGCGGGTTCGGTGGTCGCAGTTCGGGCGTCTGTCATGGGGCAAGCTCCTGTGGCCGCCGCACATTAGAGCCTACGCGTTGGTTTTCAACGGCCGAGGATGCGACGGAGAAAGAACTATCCGCGCCCTAGCCGCAATTGACGGTGTTTTTGGCGCTTCGGGGTGGTCCCTCGCCGCCCAAATGCCTATAAGCTCAGGACAATCTTCCGCCCCGGATCCAAAGGTCGGCCGTCGGCCCCCATGGTTCGGGACCTTTGAACGTGACCGTGGCAAAGGAGATGTCCATGCGCTTGTCCACCGAAACGATGATTGCCCGCCTGCGCGACACCAGCGACGGTGATACGCTGGGAGGACGCATCTGGAGGGCGCGCGACGCCGCAAATCTCAGCGCCAAGGAACTGGCCGATCAACTCGGCGTGCGCACGGAGACGATCGCGGCCTGGGAACGGGATCGGGCCGAACCCCGCACAAACCGGCTGTTCATGCTTGCAGGCGTACTCGGCGTCACCCCGGCCTGGCTGATCGCCGGGCTCGGCCGCGCGCCGGATGCCGACGCAATCGACGAGAAGGACGGCCTGCGCGAGCAGCTCGCCCTCGTCAAGAAGCTGCACGAACAGACCGGCAAGGCGATTGCCGCTCTTGAGATGGAACTCAATCGCGTTCAACAGAACATTCGATAACCTATTGCGATTCCACTTAGGGCCGCCGTTCTGGCGGCCCGACGTCATTTCAGTCCAAGGAGAAAATAGATGGATGTACGCGCCGCCGTTGCCGTTCAGGCAGGCAAGCCGCTCGAGGTCATGACGGTTCAGCTCGAAGGCCCGCGGGCCGGCGAAGTGCTGATCGAGGTCAAGGCCACAGGCATCTGCCACACCGACGATTTCACCCTGTCCGGCGCCGATCCGGAAGGCCTGTTCCCTGCGATCCTCGGCCATGAAGGCGCCGGCATCGTCGTCGACGTCGGCCCGGGTGTGACCTCGGTGAAGAAGGGCGATCATGTCATTCCGCTCTACACGCCCGAGTGCCGCTCCTGCCCGTCGTGTCTGTCGCGCAAGACCAATCTGTGCACCGCGATCCGCTCGACGCAAGGCCAAGGCCTGATGCCCGACGGCACCTCGCGCTTCTCGATCGGCAAGGACAAGATCCACCACTACATGGGCTGCTCGACCTTCGCCAACTACACGGTGCTGCCGGAGATCGCGGTTGCCAAGGTCAACCCGGACGCGCCGTTCGACAAGATCTGCTACATCGGCTGCGGCGTGACGACCGGCATCGGCGCCGTCATCAACACGGCACAGGTGGAAATGGGTGCGACTGCGATCGTCTTCGGTCTCGGCGGCATCGGCCTCAACGTCATTCAGGGCCTGCGCCTTGCCGGTGCCGACATGATCATCGGTGTCGACCTCAACAACGACAAGAAGGCCTGGGGCGAGCGCTTCGGCATGACCCACTTCGTCAACCCGAAGGAGGTCGGCGACGACATCGTGCCTTACCTCGTCAACATGACCAAGCGCGGAGCCGACCAGATCGGCGGCGCCGACTACACCTTCGACTGCACCGGCAACACCAAGGTGATGCGCCAGGCGCTCGAGGCCTCGCATCGCGGCTGGGGCAAGTCGGTGGTCATCGGCGTTGCCGGCGCCGGCCAGGAGATTTCCACCCGGCCGTTCCAGCTCGTCACCGGCCGCAGCTGGATGGGCACCGCCTTTGGCGGTGCGCGCGGCCGCACCGACGTGCCGAAGATCGTCGACTGGTACATGGAAGGCAAGATCGAGATCGACCCGATGATCACCCACACGATGCCGCTCGAAGACATCAACAAGGGCTTCGAACTGATGCATTCGGGCGAGAGCATCCGCTCGGTCGTTCTCTACTAAGCTGCTATTTTGATTCAAGGAGGCGCCGGAGACGATTGATTTCCGGCGCCTTTTTCAGTCCCGTTGAGAAGTTGATTCAAGATGATCTATGTCGACGCAGACGCCTGCCCGGTGAAAGCCGAAATCCTGAAAGTGGCCGAGCGCCACGGGATCGAGGTGACCTTGGTCGCCAATTCGGGCCTGCGCCCTTCGCGCGACCCGATGGTGCACAATGTCATCGTCTCGGCAGGCTTCGACGCGGCCGACAACTGGATCGCCGAACGGGCGCACGAGGGCGATATCGTCGTTACCGCCGACGTGCCGCTTGCCGTTCGCTGCGTTGCCGCCGGCGCACTTGTCACCGGCCCCTCCGGCCGGGTCTTCGACAAGGGCAATATCGGCATGGCGTCTGCGATGCGCGATCTCGGACAGCACCTGCGCGAGACCGGCGAGAGCAAGGGCTACAACGCCGCCTTCACACCGCGCGATCGATCCGCCTTCCTCGAAACCCTTGACCGACTCGCGCGTCAGTCGAAAAAATGATCGCGCAACGGGCGGGACCATGGGGCCCGCAATCGCAGGGGCACTAGCATGGCAGCGACGACTAAGCTCAGGCACTGGCCGTTTTACACTGCCATTCTGTGCGCGCTCGCAAGCGTGCCTGTCCTCTGGTTCGTGGCGCAGCGTTTCGCCCTTGAAGGGGCAGCGATCACCTTCTTCTGCGTCTATCTCGTCCTATGCTGGCGGCGCTTGCGGATGATGACCGGTCGGCATCTGAAGACCCATGCCAGGAACACCGACGAGCCCGAGGTCGTGATCCTGCTCGTGACGTTCGGGGCAGCCGCGAGTTCGCTCGTATCCCTGTTTTTCGCGCTCAACGGCGAGAAGTCCGGCTCGGCGCTGGCGCTCGGCCTCGCCTTTGCCTCCGTTGTGCTCGGCTGGGCAACGATCCACATGATGGCGGCCATGCACTACGCCCATGTCTATTGGGTCCCAGCACCCGATGGTCCGACCACCGAACCGGCACGCGGACTCGATTTTCCCGAAACGCCCGAGCCTGGCGGCTTTGACTTCCTCTATTTTTCCTTCGTCATCGGCATGACGGCGCAAACCTCCGATGTCGCCATCACCAAGACGGCCATGCGGCGCATCAACCTGATACACGCCATCGTATCGTTTTTCTTCAACACCGTGCTCGTCGCCGCCGCCGTCAATGCGGCCGTGCAGCTTGCCGGCTGAGCATCTTTATCCAAGGAGCATCCCATGAAAGTCCTTTCGCAAAATACCGCCTTGGGCGGCATGCAGGGCGTCTTTTCGCACGATTCCAGGGCCTGCAAGGGCGAGATGACCTTCGCCGTCTTCGTACCGCCACAGGCAATCAACGAGCCGCGGCCGGTGCTCTGGTATCTCTCCGGCCTCACCTGCACACATGCGAACGTCATGGAGAAAGGTGAGTACCGGCGCATGGCCGCCGAGCTCGGGCTGATCGTCGTCTGCCCGGATACGAGCCCGCGCGGCACTGATGTTCCCGACGAACTGACGAACTGGCAGATGGGCAAGGGCGCAGGCTTCTATCTCGATGCCACCGAAACGCCCTGGGCCGAGCACTACCAGATGTATAGCTACATCACCGAGGAGCTGCCCGCCTTCGTCAGCCAGCACTTCCGCATGGACATGAGCCGCCAGGGCATCTTCGGCCATTCGATGGGCGGTCACGGCGCCATGACCATCGCGCTCAAGAACCCGGGCCGCTTCAAGAGCTGCTCGGCCTTTGCCCCGATCGTCGAGCCTTCGACCGCCGACTGGTCGATCGGCGCCTTCGAGAAATATCTGGGCGCGGACCGCGCCGCCTGGCGCCAATATGATGCCTGCGCGCTCGTCAAGGATGGTGCGCGCTTCCCCGAGTTCTTGATCGATCAGGGCAAGGCGGACAGCTTCCTTGAAAACGGCCTGCGTCCCTGGCTGTTCGAGGAAGCGGTCAAGGGCACCGGCATCGATTTGACGCTGCGCATGCATGAACGCTACGACCATTCCTACTACTTCATCTCGACTTTCATGGACGATCATCTGCGCTGGCATGCCGAGCGGCTGATCTAGCCACCGAATGGCGCAATTCCGTATGAAAGCCGCTTTCGCGGAATTGCGCCGTCAATCTACCCGGAGCGACTGATGACCCACCTTCTCCTTGTTGGCGCCGGCGGCGCGATCGGCTCGATGCTGCGTTATCTCGTCGGTCTCTGGGCCGTTCACCGCTTCGGGTCCGGCTTTCCCTGGGGCACGTTTGGCGTCAACATAACGGGGTCGTTCCTGATCGGCGTGCTCGCCGAAGTGATCATGCGCAAGTTCGGCGCCTCGCCGGACATGCGTGTCTTCCTCATCACCGGCATTCTCGGCGGTTACACCACCTTTTCCGCCTTCTCGCTGGACGCAATCACGCTCTTCGAGCGCGGCGATGTCATGCTGTCGGCCGTCTATGTCATCGCCAGTGTCGCGCTTTCGATCCTCGCGGTCTTCAGCGGGCTGGCTCTGATGCGCGCAATAGTCTAAAGGCTCGTCTTACAGGCGCTGCGTATCCAGGGGACACGCGGCGCATTGCTGCATTGTCCTTCAACCGTTGTCGCTTCGAGGGCATTGTCATGCAGCAACGAAAATATTGCGGCAGCCTTTGCGCGCCTGAAGCTTCCTCTTTGCGTCATCCCAACGCAGGGGCTTCGGACCGACGCGCGACGCTGCGACCAAACAGAAGGCAGGTTCGCTCAAATGGCAGGCATAGAACACAGGCAGGTGGACGGTGACGAGGCGGGCATGCGCCTGGATCGCTGGTTCAAGGTGCATTTTCCGGGACTGGGCTTCGGCCCGCTGCAGAAGCTTTTGCGCTCCGGCCAGATCCGCGTCGACGGTGCCCGCGCCAAATCCGACACGCGGATCCAGCCCGGCCAGACGATCCGCATTCCGCCGCTCGGAGTCGATCCCAAGGAAACCAAGACCGGGCCGATCGCCGGACGCGACCTCAGGAACTCACCCGACGGCGAACTGCTGTCGCGCATGGTGCTGCACGAGGACGCCAAGGTTATCGTGCTCAACAAGCCTGCCGGCCTTGCCGTTCAGGGCGGCTCGGGCGTCAACCGACATATCGACAAGATGCTTGAAGCCTGGACCAACCAGAAGGGCGAAAAGCCGCGTCTCGTCCACCGGCTCGACCGCGACACGTCAGGCGTCCTGGTGATTGCCCGCACCCGGGGTGCAGCGCAGAAGCTGACCGCCGCCTTCCGCGAGCGCGACACCAAAAAGACCTACTGGGCGCTGGTCAAGGGCGTGCCGCGCAAGCGCGAAGACCGCATCTCCACCTGGCTCGTCAAGGAGCAGACGCCGGATGGCGACCGTATGCGCATCGCCAAACACGGCGAAGACGGTGCCGACCACGCCATCTCCTACTACCGTATTCGCGAACAGGCCGCACAGAACCTCGCCTGGCTGGAGATGGAGCCCTATACCGGCCGCACCCATCAGCTTCGCGTCCATGCACTGCACATTGGACACCCGATCCTCGGCGACCCCAAATATTTCGACGCCGACATCAACTGGAGCCTGCCCGGCGGCATGCAGAACCGTCTGCATCTGCACGCGCGCCATATCGATATTCCTCACCCGGACGGTGGCCGCCTCCGCGTGACCGCACCGCTGCCACCGCACATGGTCCAGAGCTGGAACCTGCTGGGCTTCGAAGAGAACGAGCCTGGCGAGGACGACTGATGAAACTGGCGCTTTTTGATTGTGACGGTACGCTGGTCGATAGCGGAGGCCTGATCCATGAAGTGATGGCGCGCACCTTCGAGGCCTTCGATCTCGAGCGCCCGCCCCTCTCGGCAACCAAGAGCATTATCGGCTTGACCCTCGACATTGCCATCGCGCGCCTGCTCGGCCGCGAACATGTCGACGATCAGGCGCTGGCTATGACGGCACACTACAAGTCGATCTTCGCCGGCGTTCGCGCAGAGACAGGCTTCCAGGAGCTTCTGTTTCCGGGTATCGCCGACATGATGCAGACGCTGTCGTCACGCGACGCACTGTTGATCGGCGCCGTAACCGGCAAGTCGCGCCGCGGCCTGACGCATATTTCCGAGACTCACGGCTTCGACCGGATCTTCTTCGTGTCCCGCACCGCCGACGACTGCCCCTCCAAGCCGCATCCGGCCATGGTGACGGAATGCTGCTTTGAAGCCGGCATCGATGCGAAGGATACGGTCGTGATCGGCGACGCGATCTACGACATGCAGATGGCCAAGGCCGCTGGAGCATCCGCCATCGGCGTTGCCTGGGGCTACGCGTCGGTGCCTGATCTCATCGAGGCGGGCGCAGATTTCGTTGCCCGGACGCCGGCCGACATCATTGAATGGATGGAACACAATCATGCCTGATATTCGCGACGAACTCAGCGGTGCGATGAGCCACGAGGATCCGGTCCGCCGCGCGCAAATCCAGATGCTGAAGCCGCTGCCGAAGCGCTTCTACAAGGACGTCAGCGTGGCCGCGGCCGATGGCGATACGCACGCGGTGCTGCTCGACGGCCGCACCGTGCGCACGCCGGCCAAGCAGCCGCTTGCCGTGCCGACGCGCAAGCTCGCCGACATGCTCGCCGCCGAATGGGATGCGCAGGCAGAGGTCATCGATCCCGGCAAGATGCCGATCACGCGTATCGTCAACACCGCACTTGACGGCGTCGCCAAGGACCAGCGCTCGGTCTTCGACGATATCCTGCGTTTCGCCGGAACGGACATGCTCTGCTATCGCGCCGATAGCCCGGAGGGCCTCGTCGCCCGCCAGAACGAAATCTGGAACCCGGTGATCGAGTGGGCCCAGCAGGCACTCGGCGCCCGTTTCATCCTCGCCGAAGGCGTGATCCACCAGGAGCAGCCGGAGGAAGCGCTTTCCGCCTATGCCGAAGGCCTGCGCGCCTTCGCAACCCCGCTCGGCCTCACCTGCGTCCACACGGTGACGAGCCTGACCGGCTCTGCGTTGCTGGCGCTCGCCTTCGCTTCCGGCCGGATATCCGCCGAAGAAGCCTGGACGGCCGCCCATGTCGACGAGGACTGGCAGATCGAACATTGGGGAACCGACGAGGAGGCCTTCCGCCGCCGCGAGAACCGCTGGCAGGAAATGCAGGCAGTCGCCACGGTTCTTGACGCCCTGCGCTGACGACACCGGATACCACGGAATGCGAAGCGGGCTGCGTGTCTTCCGACGCGCAGCCCGCTTTCTTTTTTGTTCAATATGTCGGCGTCAGAGCGGTTCTGTTCGCGCTAACGTAACGAAAGCCAATAGCCGCAGCGTTAAGCGGCCAGCTTCAGGCCGGCGATACCGCTGACGATGAGCGCGATGCAGCCAAGGCGAACGAAGGTTGCCGGTTCGGCAAACAGGAAAATGCCGAGGATCACGGTGCCGACGGTGCCGATGCCGGTCCAGACAGCGTAAGCCGTACCGAGCGGCAGGGTCCGCACGGCGAGACCGAGCAACGCGATGCTGAGGATCATCGAACCGACGGTCAGGATCGTCGGTGTCACCCGCGTAAAACCATCCGTGTATTTGAGACCAATTGCCCAGCCGATTTCAAGAATACCGGCAAGCAGAAGAAGGAACCAGGCCATGTCAAACTCCCAAAGTTTGGAGCGAGGCCGTCCCCGCGGATGTTCGGTATCGCCTTTGCGAACCGTGCAGCCGTCTGCAACGCGGGTTCTATCTCACACTCCAGTTTCGCCGGCAAGGCGGTCAAGGGCAAATCAGCCCTGCGTCCGCGGCAAAGCTAAACCATTTCACGCTGTCGTTGAAACCATGGAAACGTGCGAGGCGCTGAGGGTCTGCAAGTCTGCCCCCTACGGTGCGTTGCGCTCCCGACGGAGTTTCGCCCACCATTCCAGCCGCTTGCGGATCTCGCGCTCGAAACCGCGCTCCGGCGGATCATAGAAGGTTCTGCGCCCCATCTTCTCGGGGAAATAGTCCTGGCCGGAAAAAGCATCCGGCTCGTCATGGTCGTAGCGGTAGCCGTCGCCGTAGCCCTCACCCTTCATCAGTTTCGTCGGGGCGTTGAGGATATGTTTCGGCGGCAGCAGCGAGCCGTTTTCCTTCGCCGCCCGCATCGCTGCCTTGTAGGCGGTATAGACGCCGTTCGATTTCGGCGCGGTCGCGAGATAGACGCAGGCTTCGGCAAGCGCCAGTTCGCCCTCGGGCGAGCCGAGATAGTCATAGGCGTCCTTGGCGGCGTTGCAGATCACCAGGGCCTGCGGGTCGGCAAGGCCGATGTCCTCGACCGCCATGCGCACCAGGCGCCGCCCGAGATAAAGCGGATCCTCGCCGGCATCGAACATGCGGCAGAGATAGTAGAGTGCGGCATCCGGATCAGAGCCACGCACCGCCTTGTGCAGGGCCGAGATCAGATTGTAGTGGCCGTCCTGGCCCTTGTCATAGACCGGCGCCCGGCGCTGGACGATGTTCTGGAGTGCTGCCGCATCGAAGATCTCGTCGCGCCGCGCCGCGCGCCAGACTTCTTCCGCCAGCGTCAGCGCAGCGCGACCGTCGCCGTCGGCCATGCGGATAAGGCTGGCGCGCGCATCCGCATCGAGCGGCAGTTTCTTGCCCTCAGTCTCTTCGGCGCGCGACAGCAGTTCCTCGATGCTGTCTTCGCCATGCGGCTTGAAGGTCAGCACCCGGGCTCGGGACAGGAGAGCGGCATTGAGTTCGAAGGATGGGTTTTCCGTCGTCGCGCCGACAAGGATCACGGTGCCGTCTTCCATCACCGGCAGGAAGCTGTCCTGCTGTGCCCGGTTGAAGCGATGAATTTCGTCGACGAAGAGTAGCGTCTGACGGCCGGACATGCGCCTTGCTCGCGCCGCCTCGAACACCTTCTTGAGATCGGCGACACCGGAGAAGATCGCGGAGATCTGCTCGAAGGCGAGACCCGCCTCCCCCGAAAGCAGCCGCGCCACGGTCGTCTTGCCGGTTCCGGGCGGCCCCCAGAAGATCATCGACCCGAGCGAACCCGAAGCAATCATGCGCGACAGCACGCCATCCTCACCGGTCAGGTGATCCTGACCAGTGACTTCGGCAAGCGTTCGCGGGCGAAGCCGGTCGGCAAGCGGTCTTGCCGACGCCATTTCCGGTGGCTCGTGGGCGGTGAACAGGTCGCTCATCGGAAGAACTGACGGATGAGCTGGCCGTCGCGCTCGATCTCGACACGCCAGAAGGAGGCATCGTCGGCCATTACCTGTTCCAGCGTCTTCGACGTGTCGATCGCCGTGCCGTTGACCGACCGCACGATGTCCTTCGGCTCGAGGCCGATGCGGGCGGCGGGCGAACCGCGGTTGACCTGCATGACGACGACGCCCTGCAGCGAGGTCGACATGCGCAGCTCGTCGGCAAGGCGCGGCGACAGGTTGGCAACGACTGCACCGGCGAAGGGGTTACGACCTTCGATCAGCCGTTCATCCCGTGGCGACGTTTCTGGAGCCCGGTCGAGCTTGATCGTCACTTCCCGCGGCTTGCCGTTTTCCGATACGGTGACGCGCGCCTCATGACCGATGCCGACCGTCGTCAGGCGATAACCGAGTGCGTCGGGATGTTCGACCTCGATGCCGTTGACGGCGGTGATCACCTGGCCGGGCTTGATACCGGCCTGTTCGGCCGGGCCACCGGCCACGACGGCGGTCACCAGCGCACCACGGGCGCGGCTGAGGCCAAGGGCTTCGGCCACTTCCGAAGTGACCGGCTCGAAGCTGGCGCCGATGAAGGGACGCACGAAGGCGCCGTTGCCACCTTCGGCCGACGCAACGAAGACCTTCACCAGATTGGCCGGGATGGCAAAGCCAACGCCGTTAGAACCGCCGCCCTTGGAGAAGATGGCCGTGTTGATGCCAATGAGCTGGCCGTTCATGTCGATAAGGCCACCGCCGGAATTGCCCGGGTTGATCGCCGCATCCGTCTGGATGAAGAAGCCGAAATCACCCGAGGAGACCTGATTGCGCGCGAGCGCCGAGACGATGCCGCTCGTCACCGTCTGGCCGACGCCGAAGGGGTTGCCGATCGCAAGCACGAGGTCGCCGACCTCGACTGCATCGGAATCACCAAGCGGCACGATGTCGAAGGGACCGTCCGACTGGATCTTCAAAACAGCGAGGTCGAGCCGGTCGTCCTTGAGCACGATCTTGCAGGGAAACTCGCGGCCATCGGCCAACGCCACCTTGATATCGTCGGCGCCCTCGATGACGTGATTATTGGTCACGACGATGCCGTTCTTGCCGACGATCACCCCGGAACCGAGCGAAGACTGCTTCTCCGAGCGGTTCGGCATGCGCTGGCCGAAGAACTCCTCGAAGAAGGGGTCACCGGAGAAAATCGAACGGCGCTCGACCACCCGCTCGGCATAGACGTTGACGACGGCATTTGCCGTCTGCTTGACGAGAGGCGCAAAGGAAAGCTGCATCTCGGTCCGCGATTGCGGAACGCTCTCGGCCTCCTGGGCCAATGCCGGACAGGCGAGAGAAACAGCGATGACGAGCGAAACAAGCGCTCTTCGACCTACGATCATGTAAAGCATTCTCCTATTCGTCGCGGCTACGTTCAGATAGGATTTCGCGGGAAAAAAGGCAAATGTTGGCGCAGGATACGCAAAGTTGCCAGCTTCACGCGCTACGCACGAAAACGTGGTTCGCAACCCCTTTCACGGTGATCGAAAGTCTGGTGAGTTCATAGAAGACAAGGCTCATAAATCACTTCGGAAAAGACCATGCCATCTTACCGCCCGCCGCGAATCGTTTCCTCCGAGATCACCCCGGAGGCCCTCTTTTTCAACCGCCGCACCTTCCTAGGGGCTGCTGCCGGCGGCGGCATGCTGCTTGCGGGCAGCGGCACGGGGCTGGCGGCCGCACTCGGCGCGCCCAAGAGCAAATACACTGTCGACGAAGACCTGACGCCGGAGGCCGACGTCACCAGCTACAACAATTTCTATGAGTTCGGGACCGGCAAGGGCGACCCTGCTGCCAATTCGAACAGCTTCAAGCCAACGCCCTGGACGGTGAAAGTCGATGGCCTCATCGGCAAGCCGAAGGAATTCGGGCTCGAGGAACTGCTAGCGCTCCCGATCGAGGAACGCGTCTACCGCATGCGCTGTGTCGAGGCCTGGTCGATGGTGATCCCCTGGACCGGGTTTCAGCTCTCGGCCCTGCTCGACAAGGTAGAGCCGCTTGGCAGCGCGAAATATGTCTCGTTCGAAACCGTGGTGCGCCCGTCGGAAATGCCGGGACAATCCGGTTTCTTCCAGCCGCTTGCCTGGCCCTATCGCGAAGGGCTGAGACTCGACGAGGCCCGTCACCCGCTGACGCTGCTGTCCGTCGGCGTCTACGGCAAGACGCTTCCCAACCAGAACGGCGCGCCGATCCGGCTGGTTACCCCTTGGAAATACGGATTCAAGGGGATCAAGTCGATCGTGCGTATTTCGCTCACGGAAACCCAGCCACCGTCCACCTGGAACCTCTCGGCGCCGAACGAGTACGGCTTCTTTGCCAACGTCAATCCGGCGGTCGATCATCCACGCTGGAGCCAGGCAACGGAAAACCGCATCGGCGGTGGCGGCTTCTTCGGCTCCAACCGGCGCGATACCCTGCCCTTCAATGGCTATGCCGACGAGGTGGCCGGACTTTATGCCGGCATGGATCTCAGAGCGAACTATTGATCATGGCCCGCCTGCCCTCGCTCCCAAATCGCTACCATTCGGCCTCGGTCTGGGGGCTCTACGGCTTTGGTCTGCTGCCCGCCGCCTATGCATTCTATCTCGGCGCTACGGGCCAACTGCCCGGAAACCCGGTCAAGGAATTCGAACACCTGCTCGGCCTGTGGGCGCTGCGTTTCCTCGTCGCGACATTGGCGATCTCGCCGATTCGCGACCTATTCGGCATCAACTGGCTGCGCTATCGGCGGGCCCTGGGTTTGCTGGCGTTCTACTATGTGCTGATGCACTTCCTCGCCTACATGCTGCTCGATCAGCGGCTAAACTTTCCGAGCATACTGGCCGACATCGCCCGCCGCCCCTTCATCACCATCGGCATGGCCGCACTCGTCATGCTGATCCCGCTGGCGCTCACCTCCAACAACTGGTCGATCCGCAGGCTTGGTACGCGGTGGAACACGCTTCACCGCCTGGCCTATGTGATCGCCGCCGCCGGCGCCGTGCATTTTTCGATGTCGGTGAAGGTCATCGGCGCCGAACAGCTGCTTTATCTCGGGCTCGTCGCCGTACTGCTTGTCTGGCGGCTGGTGCGCAAGCCGTATCTGCGGCGCAAGCGACAGGCGGCCAATGCGCCGGTCAGAACCGCCGCCGGAAGCGCCTGAGGCCATCTTCGCCTCGCCAGGACATCGACCCTCGATCGCATTTCGACGAAACGGTGACAGAACGAGCACACCGTCAAACGCACGCTAAGCAACAGCCCCAAAAGAAAAAGCGGCCGGGTGACGAACACCCGGCCGCTTCAATTTTCTGCCTTCGATCGGCTTAGGCTGCTTCAGCAGCTTCGGCTTCTGCAGCAACGCGGGCGAGATCCTTCGCGCCCTTTGCCGAGACGTCGCGGTCAACGAATTCGATGACGGCGAGCGCCGCGTTGTCGCCGTGACGGAAGCCAGCCTTCATGATGCGCAGGTAGCCGCCGTTGCGGGTGGCGTAGCGCGATGCGATCGTGTCGAACAGCTTGGCAACGACAGCGGCGTCGCGGATCTGCGAGATCGCCTGGCGGCGAGCGTGCAGGTCACCGCGCTTGCCGAGCGTGACGAGCTTCTCGACGATCGGGCGGATTTCCTTGGCCTTCGGCAGGGTCGTAACGATCTGCTCGTGTTCGATCAGCGAAGCTGCCATGTTGGCAAACATCGCCTTGCGGTGGCTGGCGGTTCTATTCAGCTTGCGGCCGGCTTTACCGTGGCGCATGGCTATTCTCCTTCACTTGCAGGCACTCGCCCGCAGTCTAATGGTTAGTATTGGTCTTCGTAACGCTTGGCGAGATCTTCGATGTTCTCGGGCGGCCAGGACGGCACTTCCATGCCGAGGTGCAGGCCCATGGAAGCGAGAACTTCCTTGATTTCGTTCAGCGACTTGCGACCAAAATTCGGCGTGCGGAGCATTTCTGCTTCGGTCTTCTGAATGAGGTCGCCGATGTAGACGATGTTGTCGTTCTTCAGGCAGTTGGCCGAACGGACCGAAAGTTCCAGTTCGTCGACCTTCTTGAGAAGCGCCGGGTTGAAGGCGAGTTCGGTAACTGCCTCTTCCTCTGCTTCCTTCTGCGGCTCGTCGAAGTTGACGAACACCGACAGCTGGTCCTGAAGGATGCGGGCCGCAAATGCGATCGCATCTTCACCGGTGACGGAACCGTCCGTCTCGATCGACATCGTCAGCTTGTCATAGTCAAGAACCTGGCCTTCGCGGGTGTTTTCCACCTTGTAGGACACTTTCTTGACCGGCGAGTACAGGCTGTCGACCGGGATCAGGCCGATCGGAGCATCTTCCGAACGGTTGCGATCAGCCGGCACGTAACCCTTGCCGTTGTTGACGGTGAACTCCATGCGGATCTCAGCGCCCTCGTCGAGGGTGCAGATCACATGGTTCGGGTTGAGGATTTCGATATCGCCAACCGTCTGGATGTCACCGGCGGTTACAACGCCCGGACCCTGCTTGCGCACGACCATGCGCTTCGCGTCGTCGCCATCCATCTTGATGGCGATTTCCTTGATGTTGAGCACGATGTCCGTCACATCTTCCCGGACGCCCGGGATAGAGGAGAACTCGTGCAGGACGCCGTCGATCTGCACTGCGGTGACAGCAGCACCGCGCAGCGACGACAGCAGCACGCGGCGAAGCGCGTTGCCGAGCGTCAGACCGAAGCCGCGTTCAAGCGGTTCCGCAACCAACGTTGCCTTGGTGCGGCCGGAGGAGACGAACTCCACCTTGTTCGGCTTGATCAGTTCCTGCCAATTCTTCTGGATCATGTTTTCTGCCTTCCGTTCGTTGCCACCATCCAATCGTGGCAACCGAGCCCCGAAGACCGGGAGCGCGCGTCTGCGCCCTCACCGGCATGTTGAATGCATATGATCAGACGCGGCGCTTCTTGCGCGGGCGGCAGCCGTTGTGCGGGATCGGGGTCACATCGCGGATCGAGGTGATCATGAAGCCCGCAGCCTGCAGCGCGCGAAGTGCGGATTCACGGCCGGAACCCGGACCGCAAACTTCGACTTCCAGCGACTTCATGCCGTGTTCCTGAGCCTTCTTGGCGCAGTCTTCAGCGGCGATCTGTGCGGCAAACGGGGTCGACTTACGCGAACCCTTGAAACCCTTGGCACCGGCAGACGACCAGGCAATCGCGTTGCCCTGTGCGTCGGTGATGGTGATCATGGTGTTGTTGAACGACGAATTGACGTGCGCGACGCCAGACGTGATGTTCTTGCGTTCGCGACGGCGAACGCGGGTGGCTTCCTTGGCCATAGGATCCCTTTCTTAGATCTCTGCACCGCCGTAATTCCAGCGGCTCCACCGGGAAAAGGATTTGACGTCCCCTGCCCTGCATCTTCATTTCCCGCAGGACGAGATATCGTCCGGCGAACATATCGCCCGGCCGGATCGGCCGAACAAAGGTCAGGCAAACGCCCTTCCAAACTGCAAAAGGAGGCCGGCGTTTGACACCAGCCTCCCAATCTCCCTTTTCGGGAAATTACTTCTTCTTACCGGCAATCGCCTTCGCCGGACCCTTGCGGGTGCGAGCGTTGGTGTGGGTGCGCTGACCGCGAACCGGCAGGCCACGACGGTGACGCAGGCCGCGGTAGCAGCCGAGGTCCATCAGGCGCTTGATGTTCATCGAGGTCTCGCGACGCAGGTCACCTTCGACCTGGTAGTCGCGGTCGATCGTTTCGCGGATCTGCAGGACTTCAGCGTCCGTCAGCTGATGCACGCGACGATCAGCCGGAATACCGACCTTCTCGATGATTTCCTGTGCGAATTTCGGGCCGATCCCGTGAATGTAGGTCAGCGCAATAACTACGCGCTTTGCCGTCGGGATGTTGACGCCAGCGATACGTGCCACGTCTATTCTCCTTGCGTTCCAGTTGCCATCCGGCAATAGGTGCTTCGTTACGCGACCTCGAAGAGCCGCACGTTGATTGAGGTTCGAGACACGTCAAAAACGACCGCACCCGGACTTCATTTTCTTTGAAGACCGCGCCGACCGCTCTCATGTCGCGAGTTGGCGCTGTCTTTGGCGGAATCGGCCGGAAAAGTCAACTCCCCGGCAGTTCCTTTTCGGCAAAGACCAGTGTCTAAGCCAGAATCTTCTCGATCTCGGCGGTGACGGTGTTCACTTCCGCCATGCCATCAACCGTTCTGAGCTGCCCCGTTCCGGCGTAGTGCTCGGAGAGCGGCGCCGTCTTTTCACGGTACTCGGTCAGCCGGCGCTTGAAGGCTTCCGGATTGTCGTCCGAACGGACGGTTCCGCCGGCTGCGATGGTTTCCGCTACGCGATTCTCCATCCGCTTTACAAGGGCTGCCTCGTCGACCTTGAGCTCGATTACGGCATCGAGCTTCAGACCCTTGCCCTCGAGCATCTTGCCGAGCGCAATCGCCTGCGGAACCGTGCGCGGGTAACCGTCAAGGATGAACCCCTTCGCGCAGTCCGGCTGGTCGATGCGATCCGACACGATTTCGTTGACGATCTCATCGGATACCAGCTGACCGGCATCCATGACCGCCTTCGCACGCTTGCCGACCTCGGTCGCCTGGGCGACGGCCGCCCGCAGCATATCTCCTGTGGAAAGCTGCGGAATGCCGTATCGCTCCGTCAGAAGCTTGGCCTGTGTCCCCTTGCCAGCGCCCGGCGGTCCCAAAAAAATCAGTCTCATCGTCCCCTCTTTCCTCCGCGCAGCTTCGACTTCTTGATCAGCCCCTCATATTGCTGTGCGATGAGGTGGCCCTGGATCTGTGCTACCGTATCAAGGGTGACGCTGACAACAATCAAAAGCGACGTACCACCAAGGTAGAACGGCACGCCGGTCTGAGCGATCAGAACTTCCGGCAGAATGCAGACGAAGATCAGATAGGCCGCACCGATCACGGTGATGCGCGTCAGGACATAATCGATATATTCCGCGGTACGCTCGCCCGGACGAATGCCCGGAATGAAGCCGCCGTGCTTCTTCAGATTGTCGGCCGTGTCCTTCGGATTGAACACGATCGCGGTGTAGAAGAAGGCGAAGAACGCGATCATCGCACCGTAGAGCACCATGTAGAGCGGCTTGCCGTGCGCAAGTGCGCCAACCACGGTGGTCGCCCACCCCGGCAGCGTCGCCGTGTTGGCAAAGCCTGCAAGCGTTGCCGGCAGAAGCAGCAGCGACGAGGCGAAGATCGCCGGGATGACGCCCGCGGTGTTGAGCTTCAGCGGCAGGTGCGAGGTGTCGCCCTGGAACATGCGGTTGCCGACCTGGCGCTTCGGATACTGGATCAGAAGCCGCCGCTGCGCACGTTCGACGAACACGATGAGCGCGATGACGCCGACGACCATGACGATGATCGCGAGGATCAGCGGGGTGGACAGAGCGCCGGTGCGGCCGAGTTCGAGCGTGCCCGCGAGAGCCGTCGGCAGATGTGCGACGATACCGGCGAAAATGATCAGCGAGATGCCGTTGCCGATGCCGCGCGAGGTGATCTGTTCACCGAGCCACATCAGGAACATGGTGCCGCCAAGCAGAGAAATGACGGTCGAAACACGGAAGAACCAACCCGGATCGTTGACGAGGCCGTTGCCGCTCTCGAGACCGACGGCGATGGCGTAAGCCTGCGCCGTGCCGAGAAGCACCGTGCCGTAACGGGTGTACTGGTTGATGATCTTGCGGCCCTGCTCGCCTTCCTTTTTCAGCTGTTCCAGTGCCGGAACGACAGAGGTCATCAGCTGAACGATAATCGAAGCAGAGATATAGGGCATGATGCCAAGCGCGAAGATCGCCATGCGCTCAACTGCACCGCCCGAAAACATGTTGAAGAGGCCGAGGATACCGCCGCTCTGGCCGCGGAATGCCTGGGCAAACGCTTCCGGGTTAAGACCGGGCAGCGGGATATAGGTGCCAAGACGGTAAACCAGAAGCGCACCAAGCGTGAACCAGAGCCGTTTCTTCAGATCTTCCGCCTTGGCGAAAGTCGAGAAATTCAGGTTCGAGGCGAGCTGTTCCGCTGCAGAAGCCATGCAATTCTCCGCGTACCAAATCTCGGAATCAGCGGGAACACCCGGTCCGTTCCGGAAGGACTAACTTTTCGTCTTGAAAACCGGACGCGAGGCGATTGTGTCTGCAATCGGATGCCTCACCGTGGTTTCCGCTATGTCCGCCGCGGCGAGCGATTCGCGCTTGCGGACGTGAGGCTCACATATGGGAGCAAAACCGCCCGGAGTGAAGCACCCCGGGCGGTTCATCAATAATATTATTCAGCAGCCGCAGCGAGCAGCTTGATCGAGCCGCCAGCCTTTTCGATCTTCTCGATCGCCGACTTGGACGCACCGGCAACTTCGAGCGAAACCTTCGCCTTCAGTTCGCCGTCGGCCAGAACGCGGACGCCGTCCTTTTCGCGACGGATGACGCCGGCAGCCTTGAGGGCAGCTGCGTCAACGGTCTTGGAAGCATCGAGCTTCTTGGCGTCGATTGCCGTCTGGATACGGCCGAGCGACACGACAACAAACTCCGAAGCGAAGATGTTGTTGAAGCCGCGCTTCGGCAGACGACGGTAGATCGGCATCTGGCCGCCTTCGAAGCCGTTGATGGCGACGCCCGAACGAGCCTTCTGACCCTTCACACCGCGACCGGCGGTCTTGCCGGAGCCCGAGCCGATACCACGGCCAAGACGCTTACGGCTGTGGGTCGAGCCTTCGTTGTCCTTGATTTCATTCAGTTTCATGAGCTTATCCCCCTCACTTCTCGTCGACGACGCGAACGAGGTGCTGGACAGTCCGGATCATGCCGCGGACAGACGGAGTGTCTTCCAGCGTGCGAACCCGGTGCATCTTGTTGAGGCCCAGACCGATCAGCGTCTGACGCTGTACGGCCGGACGGCGAATGGGGCTACCGATCTGCTCGACGGTAACGGTCTTCGCTGCGACTTCTTTCTTAGCCATCTGTCAGCTCCCTTATTCTTCGGAAGCAGCGCCGGAGGAAACACGACGAGCCTGGAGCGTGGCGTACTTCATGCCGCGCTGAGCTGCGATGTCCTTCGGGTGCATCTGGTTCTTGAGGGCGTCGAACGTTGCGCGAACCATGTTGTAGGGGTTCGACGAACCGGTCGACTTGGCAACGACGTCATGAACGCCGAGCGTTTCGAAGACGGCGCGCATCGGGCCACCAGCGATGATACCGGTACCGGCCTTGGCCGAACGCAGCAGCACCTTGCCGGCGCCATGACGGCCGTGAACGTCGTGATGCAGGGTACGACCACCACGCAGCGGGACGAAAATCAGGTCGCGCTTTGCGGCTTCGGTTGCCTTGCGGATGGCTTCCGGCACTTCGCGTGCCTTGCCATGACCGAAGCCAACGCGGCCCTTCTGGTCGCCAACGACGACGAGAGCGGCGAAACCGAAACGACGACCGCCCTTCACCACCTTGGCGACGCGGTTAATTGCTACGAGCTTATCGACAAATTCGCTGTCGCGCTCTTCGCGGTTCTGGCGATCTTCGCGAGAACCCTTTCTTTCCTGTGCCATTGTCCTTTTCCTTTTTCTTTTCCGGGTGCAATCGGCAGATTGACAAAAGTCGCCCCCGTCCGATGGATCGGATGCGACCGGAAACCTATGAGAGTGCCAGGCAGGCGCAACGCCCGCCTGGCGACCGATCAGAAGTTCAGACCACCTTCACGGGCAGCATCGGCCAAAGCCTTGATGCGGCCGTGATAGATGAAGGCGCCACGATCAAAGACAACGTCCTTGACGCCAGCCTTAGCGGCACGCTCAGCGATGAGCTTGCCGACGGCAGCAGCAGCTGCCGTGTCAGCGCCCGTCTTCAACGACGAACGCAGATCGGTATCGAGCGTGGAGGCAGACGCAAGCGTCTTGCCGGCCACGTCGTCGATAACCTGTACGTAGATGTTCTTCGACGAGCGATGAACCGACAGGCGCGGACGGCCATTGGCGACCGCCTTGATTTGACGGCGCACGCGGTTGGCGCGACGCACAAGAGTATCTTTCCTGCTAGCCATTTCGCGTGATCCTTACTTCTTCTTGCCTTCTTTGCGGACAATCCGCTCTTCGGCATACTTGACGCCCTTGCCCTTGTAGGGCTCGGGGCCGCGGTATTCGCGGATTTCCGCGGCAACCTGGCCGACCTGCTGCTTGTTGATGCCGGACACGATGATTTCGGTCGGCTTCGGAACAGCAATCGTGATGCCTTCCGGGGTCTGGTAGACGACGTCGTGGCTGAAGCCGAGCGCCAGCTGCAGGTTCTTGCCCTGCAGCGACGCACGATAACCAACGCCGTTGATTTCGAGCTTGCGCTCGTAACCGTCCTTGACGCCCTTGAAGATGTTCTCGATCATCGTGCGGGACATGCCCCACTTCGAACGAGCATCCTTGCTCTGGCTGAGCGGCTGTACAACAACCGCATTTTCTTCGAGCTTTACCGATACTTCGTCGTTTGCAACAAAGAACAGTTCGCCCTTCGGGCCCTTCGCCGTTACCTTCTGGCCATCAACGCTTGCCGTGACGCCTGCCGGAACCTGAACGGGCTTCTTACCGATACGAGACATTTTTATACCTGTCTGTTCGCTATGGAGAACTTGCTACCGTCTTCGATTAGAAGACGGAGCAAAGGATCTCGCCACCAACATTCTGTTCGCGTGCCTGATGATCGGCCATCACGCCCTTCGGGGTCGAAAGGATGGTGATGCCGAGGCCGTTCGCGACCTGCGGAATGGACTTAACCGAGACATAAACTCGGCGGCCCGGCTTGGAGACGCGTCCGATCTCACGGATCACGGAAGCGCCTTCGTAGTACTTCAGTTCGATGTTCAGCTCGGCCTTGCCGTTGCCGAATACGACTTCGGAGTAACCACGGATGTAGCCTTCAGCCTGAAGAACATCCAGAACACGTGCACGGAGCTTCGAAGCCGGCGTGGAAACGCTCGACTTGCGGCGAGCCGCGCCGTTACGGATACGGGTGAGCATATCGCCCAGCGGATCAGTCATTGCCATGTGCCCGTCTCCTTACCAGCTCGACTTGACAATACCCGGCACCTTGCCGAGGTTGCCCAGTTCGCGAAGCGCAATACGCGACATACGAAGTTTACGATAGAAGGCGCGCGGACGGCCGGTAACTTCGCAACGGTTGCGGATGCGGGTCTTGGATCCATCGCGCGGCAGGCCTGCCAGCTTGATGGTTGCCTTGAACCGCTCTTCAATCGGCAGAGACTGGTTCATGATGGTCGCCTTCAGAGCGGCACGCTTTGCAGCCTGCGAGGCAACCAGTTTGCGGCGGCGCTTGTTCTTTTCAACTGCGCTCGTTTTCGCCATTACAGTTATCCTTCTTTACGCTTGTCGTTACGGATTACTGACGGAACGGGAAGTTGAACTCTGTGAGCAGAGCGCGAGCTTCGTCGTCGTTAGTAGCCGTCGTGCAAACGATGATGTCCATGCCCCACATCTGATCAACCTTGTCGTAGTTGATCTCAGGGAACACAATGTGTTCCTTGACGCCCATGGCGAAGTTGCCACGTCCGTCAAAGGACTTCGGATTGAGGCCACGGAAGTCGCGAACGCGCGGAAGCGCGATGTTCACGAGGCGATCCAGGAACTCAAACATCCGAACGCCGCGCAGGGTAACCTTGGCACCGATCGGCATACCTTCGCGAAGCTTGAAGCCTGCGATGGAGTTGCGAGCGCGGGTGATTACCGGCTTCTGACCAGCAATCGCTGCGAGGTCGGCTGCAGCAACGGTCGGCTTCTTGGAGTCGCCCGTCGATTCGCCAACGCCCATGTTGATGACGATCTTGTCGAGGCGCGGGATCTGCATTTCGTTGGCGTAGGAGAACTTCTCCTGCATAGCCGCACGAATACGCTCGACATATTCCTTCTTGAGCCGCGGCTCGTAAGCGGACTTAGCCATCGATCACTACTCCCGAACGCTTGGCCACGCGGACCTTCTTGTCGCCATCGATCTTGAAACCGACGCGGGTCGGCTTGCCGTCCTTCGGATCGGCAATCGCGATGTTCGAAAGATGGATCGAGGCTTCCTTGTTGATGATGCCGGCTTCCTGGCTCTGGGTCTGGCGCTGGTGACGCTTCACCATGTTTACGCCACGCACGACAGCCCGGTCTTCCTTCGGCATTACCTGTACGACTTCGCCGGTACGACCCTTGTCCTTACCGGTGAGAACGACGACTTTGTCGCCTTTGCGAATCTTTTGCATCTCTCAACGCTCCCTTAGAGTACTTCTGGAGCCAGCGAGATGATCTTCATGTGGTTCTTGGCGCGAAGTTCGCGCGGAACCGGTCCGAAGATACGGGTGCCGATCGGCTCTTTCTTGTTATCGATAAGAACGGCTGCGTTGGTGTCAAAGCGGATGACAGAGCCATCCGGACGGCGGATGTCCTTCGCAGTGCGAACGACAACAGCCTTCATGACATCACCCTTCTTTACGCGGCCGCGCGGAATGGCTTCCTTGATCGAAACGACAATGATGTCGCCGACCGACGCATACTTGCGCTTGGAGCCGCCCAGCACCTTGATGCACATGACACGACGTGCGCCGGAATTATCCGCCACGTCGAGGTTTGTTTGCATCTGAATCATGTCAGGTCGCCTTCTTGTTGTTACCAGGCCGGTTGGGTCGAACCCCCCTCGCCCGGCTTATAGTGCTCATCTCAAAGCAAAAGAACGCCCGGAATCGAGCGTTCCCCTGCTTCAATTGCGTGCTTCATACAGGTATTTTCCCAAGACGCAAGGGTCTTGGCGTCAAAACCTGCTGAAATCAAGCGTGGGCGGCGACTACCGTCCAGCGCTTATCCTTCGAGATCGGCGCACATTCCTCGATGGAAACGACGTCACCAACCTTGTACTGGTTGTTTTCGTCATGCGCCTTGTACTTCTTGGAGCGACGGACGGTCTTCTGGAGGATCGGATGCGCAAAGCGGCGCTCGACCCGTACGACGACGGTCTTGTCGTTCTTGTCGCTGACAACAGTGCCCTGCAGAATGCGTTTCGGCATATTTTCTGGTCCTTAGGCCTTGGCTTCTGCCGCCTTCTGGCGGGCAATGGTTTTGACGCGTGCGATGTCCTTGCGGACTTCGTTGATACGCGAAGACTTCTCGAGCTGGCCGGTTGCCTTCTGGAAGCGCAGGTTGAACTGCTCCTTCTTCAGCTTGGCGAGCTCTTCGTTGAGTTGATCGGCGCTGAGAGCGCGAACATCTACGGCTTTCATGAGTTCACTCCTTACTCTGCGATACGCTGCACGAAGCGCGTCTTGACAGAGAGCTTGGCAGCGCCAAGACGAAGTGCCTCACGGGCAAGTTCTTCGCTGACACCATCGATCTCAAACATCATTCGGCCGGGCTTGACCTTGCATGCCCAGTATTCGACCGAACCCTTACCCTTACCCATGCGGACTTCCGTCGGCTTGGCGGTGACCGGAACGTCAGGGAACACACGGATCCAGACGCGGCCGGCGCGCTTCATGTGACGCGTGATCGCGCGGCGGGCCGCTTCGATCTCGCGCGCATTCACGCGGTTGGGTTCCTGAGCCTTAAGGCCGAATTCGCCGAAAGCGAGATCAGATCCGCCCTTGGCTACGCCCTTGATGCGGCCCTTGAACTGCTTGCGATACTTCGTACGCTTTGGCTGCAACATTTTTTTACTTCTCCGATATTGGCTGCCAAACGCGAATGTTACGCGTTTTCACGACGGCGGTCACGATCGCCACGGTCGCGATCACGGCCTGCCGGGCCCTGGTTGTCACTTTCGATCGCGCGACGCTCCGAAGCCATCGGATCGTGCTCAAGGATTTCGCCCTTGAAGATCCAGACCTTGATGCCGCAGATACCGAAAGCGGTTTCCGCTTCAGCCGTGCCGTAGTCGATGTCCGCACGCAGCGTGTGCAGCGGAACGCGACCTTCGCGGTACCATTCGGTACGAGCGATTTCGGCGCCACCGAGGCGGCCGGCGCAGGTGATCTTGATGCCTTCGGCGCCAAGACGCATGGCCGACTGAACAGCGCGCTTCATCGCACGGCGGAAAGCCACGCGGCGCTCGAGCTGCTGGGCAATCGACTGAGCGACGAGGGTCGCGTCGACCTCCGGCTTGCGCACTTCAACGATGTTGAGGTGCGTTTCGGAGCTGGTCATCTCGGAAAGCTTCTTGCGGAGCTTCTCGATGTCAGCGCCCTTCTTGCCGATGATCAGGCCCGGACGAGCGGAGTGGATCGTGACGCGGCACTTCTTGTGCGGACGCTCGATTACCACCTTGGCGATGCCGGCAGCCTTCAGTTCTTCCATCAGGTAAGCGCGGATCTTCAGGTCTTCGTGAAGAAGCTGGCCGTATTCGGCGTTGTCCGCGAACCAGCGGCTGTCCCAGGTCCGGTTGATACCGAGACGGAAGCCGATCGGATTAATCTTCTGACCCATTATGCGGCCTCCCCTTTGGCTTCCACTTCACGGACGACGATCGTCAAGTGCGAGAACGGCTTTTCGACACGCGATGCACGGCCGCGACCACGAGCGTGGAAGCGCTTCATGACAATCGACTTGCCAACGTAAGCTTCTGCAACGACGAGCGAATCGACGTCGAGATCGTGGTTGTTCTCCGCGTTTGCGATGGCAGATTCAAGGGTCTTCTTGACCGTCTCTGCAATGCGCTTGCGGGAGAATTCCAGTTCGGCCAGAGCGCGATCGACCTTCTTGCCGCGGATCATCGCGGCAACCAGGTTGAGCTTCTGGGGGCTGACGCGGATCGTGCGCGCAACTGCCTGCGCCTCATTATCCTTCAGCCGGCGTTCGGCTTTTGCCTTGCCCATTGTTACTTCCTCTTTGCCTTCTTGTCCGCACCGTGACCGTAGTAGGTCCGGGTCGGAGAGAATTCACCAAACTTGTGGCCGACCATGTCTTCGTTGACGCTGACCGGAACGTGCTTGCTGCCGTTGTAGACGCCGAAGGTGAGACCGACAAACTGCGGAAGGATCGTGGAGCGGCGGCTCCAGATCTTGATCACTTCGTTGCGACCGCCTTCGCGGACCTTCTCAGCCTTCTTGAGAAGATAACCGTCAACGAACGGACCTTTCCATACTGAACGAGTCATTCGAGACTTCCTCTCTTACTTCTTCTTCTGGTGGCGCGAGCGCATGATGAACTTGTCGGTCGACTTGTTCGAGCGCGTACGCTTACCCTTCGTGGGCTTGCCCCACGGGGTAACCGGGTGACGACCACCCGAGGTACGGCCTTCACCACCGCCGTGCGGGTGGTCAACCGGGTTCATGACGACACCGCGAACGTGCGGCTTCTTGCCACGCCAACGCGAACGACCAGCCTTACCGTCATTGATGTTGCCGTGGTCGGGGTTCGACACGGCGCCGATCGAGGCGAGGCAGGAACCATGCACCAGGCGCTGTTCACCAGAGTTCAGGCGAAGGATCGCCATGCCCTGGTCGCGGCCAACGAGCTGTGCGTAGGTACCGGCGGAGCGGGCCATCTGGCCGCCCTTGCCCGGCTTCATTTCCACGTTGTGGATGATGGAGCCGACCGGGATGTACTGCAGCGGCATCGTGTTGCCGGGCTTCACGTCAACGGCCTTTTCCGAAGCGATGACCTTGTCGCCAGCAGCAAGGCGCTGCGGAGCGAGGATGTAGGCCTTTTCGCCGTCGGCGTAGTTGACGAGCGCGATGAACGCGGTGCGGTTCGGGTCGTATTCCAGACGCTCGACCGTGCCTTCAACGTCGAATTTGCGACGCTTGAAGTCCACCAGACGATAGGTGCGCTTGTGACCGCCGCCCTGGAAGCGAACGGTGATGCGACCGAGGTTGTTGCGACCGCCCTTGGAGGACAGGCCCTCGGTCAGCGCCTTTACCGGCTTGCCCTTGTAGAGGCCGGACCGGTCAACGATGACCAGCTGGCGCTGGCTCGGGGTCGTCGGATTGAAACTTTTCAATGCCATTTTCTTGTTCCCTTTTGGGTTTTTACCCTAATGGGCCTATCCGTTAGAGACCGGTGGAGACGTCGATGGACTGACCGTCGGCGAGCGTAATGACCGCCTTCTTCACGTCCTTCTGCTTTCCGGCAAAGCCGCGGAAACGCTTCGTCTTGCCCTTGCGGACCAGCGTGTTCACGGCCGTAACCTTGACGCCGAACAGAGCTTCGACTGCAGCCTTGATTTCAGGCTTCGAAGCGTCCTTGGCGACGTTGAAGACGACCTGGTTCTGTTCGGAAACCAGCGTCGACTTTTCAGTGATCGAGGGGGACACGATCACGTCGTAGTGGCGAAGATCCGTCATTTGAACCGCTCCTCCAGAGCTTCCACGGCAGCCTTGGAAAGCACGAGCTTGCCACGGCGCAGAATGTCGTAAACGTTGATGCCCTGAACCGGCAGAACGTCCACGTTCGGGATGTTCTGGGCTGCGAGCTTGAAGTTGTTCTCGATCTCGGCGCCGCCGATGATGAGAGCGTTGGTGAGGCCGAGCGACGCGAATACGCCGGCGAGAGCCTTCGTCTTGGCTTCCTTGGCAACGAGATCGTCGATGACGATGATCTCTTCAGCCTTCAGCTTGGCCGAGAGTGCATGGCGCAGGCCGAGGGCGCGAACCTTCTTCGGCAGGTCATGGGCGTGGCTGCGAACAACCGGGCCATGAGCCTTGCCACCGCCGCGGAACTGCGGAGCACGAGCGGAGTGGTGGCGGGCGCGGCCCGTACCCTTCTGCTTGTACATCTTGGCGCCGGTGCGGGACACTTCAGCGCGGCCCTTGGCCTTGTGCGTGCCCTGCTGCTTCTTGGCGAGCTGCCAGCGAACGACGCGGGCAATGATGTCTTCACGGGGTTCGAGGCCGAAAATGGCGTCAGAAAGAGAAACCTTTCCTGCGTCCTTGCCCTCGAGGGTTTTGACGTTGAGATCCATTATTCGGCTCCCTTACTTCGATGCTTCGGCGCGCACAGCGGCCGGACGCGGAGCGCCTTCCGGGGTGCCCGACTTGATGGCGTCACGAACGACGATCCAGGCACCCTTGGAGCCGGGGACAGCGCCCTTGACCAGGATCAGACCGCGGTCTTCATCGGTCGATACGACTTCGAGGTTCTGAGTGGTGACGCGCGTCTGGCCCATGTGACCAGCCATGCGCTTGCCCTTCCAAACGCGGCCCGGGTCCTGGTTGGAACCGGTAGAACCATGCGAACGGTGCGATACGGAAACGCCGTGCGTTGCACGCAGACCGCCGAAGTTGTGGCGCTTGATGGCGCCGGCAAAGCCCTTACCGATCGTGGTACCGGTGACGTCGACGAGCTGACCGGCGACGAAATGGTTCGCCGTCAGTTCTGCACCGATGTCGATCAGGTTGTCCGCGGAAACGCGGAACTCGACGAGCTTCGCCTTCGGCTCGACGTTGGCAGCAGCAAAGTGGCCGCGCATCGCCTTCGGCGTGTTCTTGACCTTGGAGCGACCAGCACCGAGCTGGACAGCAACGTAGCCGTTCTTTTCTTCCGTACGCTGGGCTACCACCTGGCAGCTTTCCAGCTTCAAAACTGTAACCGGGATATGCTCACCGGCGTCGTTATAGACGCGGGTCATTCCCACTTTCTGTGCAATCACACCTGAACGCATTGGTTCATTCCTCTTGAGAGTTAGTGACGGAGCGAGCCCCTTCACATCTCTGGTTTAAGGTTTCCTTGAGATCATCCGATCTTGAGGTCGCCCGTTTTTGGAAGCCGTTGGACCGAGGTCCACGTACCTTCCTTGTTTATTAAAGCTTGATTTCCACGTCGACGCCGGCAGCCAGGTCGAGCTTCATCAGCGCGTCAACGGTCTGCGGGGTCGGGTCTACGATATCGAGAAGGCGCTTGTGGGTGCGCATTTCGAACTGTTCACGGCTCTTCTTGTCGACGTGCGGCGAGCGGTTGACCGTAAACTTTTCAATGCGCGTCGGCAGCGGTACGGGACCGCGCACGCTTGCACCGGTACGCTTTGCAGTCGACACGATTTCGCGCGTCGAGGCGTCGAGGATCCGGTGATCAAACGCCTTGAGGCGGATGCGGATGTTCTGGCCGTTCATACGACTTATCCTTGTTCAGGTTACTTGCGGTTTCCGTGGAAAAACGCGCAGTGAACTTCGTTTAATTTCGGCCAGTCCGCTAACTTTTCAAAGATCGGAGGGACAGGGTTTCCCCTGCCCCTTCCTATTTGAGCGGCCGTGGCCGGCCTGTCTTTCTGTGAGCGCACAACGTCGAAGCACCGTGCAAATCACGCGTGGGCGCCATTTGCACTATTTCGTCGTCTTCGGCAAGCCGTGCGACCAACTAAATCTTTCGGGGCGGGTATGTCCAAGGCGCATAGCACATGCGCCTTGTGTCTTCCCGCCCTCAGTCTCGTCGATTACTCGACGATCGAGGCAACGATGCCTGCGCCGACGGTACGGCCGCCTTCGCGGATTGCGAAGCGCAGCTTTTCTTCCATCGCGATCGGAACGATCAGCTCAACGGCAACGGTGACGTTGTCGCCCGGCATAACCATTTCCGTGCCTTCCGGCAGCGTCACGATGCCCGTCACGTCCGTCGTGCGGAAGTAGAACTGCGGACGGTAGTTGGTGAAGAACGGCGTATGACGGCCGCCTTCTTCCTTCGTCAGGATGTAGGCTTCAGCCATGAACTTCTTGTGCGGCTTGACCGAACCCGGCTTGCACAGGATCTGGCCACGCTCAACGCCGTCACGGTTAACACCACGGATCAGCGCGCCGATGTTGTCGCCGGCCTGGCCCTGGTCGAGCAGCTTGCGGAACATTTCAACGCCCGTAACCGTCGTCTTCGACGTGTCGCGGATGCCGACGATTTCGACTTCTTCGCCGACCTTGACGATGCCGCGCTCAACGCGACCGGTCACAACCGTACCACGGCCCGAGATCGAGAACACGTCTTCGATCGGCATCAGGAACGGCTGGTCGATCGGACGCTCAGGCGTCGGGATGTAAGCGTCAACAGCTGCCATCAGCTCGCGGATCGCGTCTTCGCCGATCTTCTTGTCCGAATCTTCCAGAGCAGCAAGAGCCGAGCCCTTGATGATCGGAATGTCGTCGCCCGGGAATTCGTAGGACGACAGAAGTTCGCGAACTTCCAGCTCGACGAGCTCGAGAAGCTCGGCGTCGTCAACCTGGTCGACCTTGTTGAGGAACACGACGATTGCCGGAACGCCAACCTGACGAGCGAGCAGGATGTGCTCGCGGGTCTGCGGCATCGGGCCGTCAGCAGCCGAGCAAACCAGGATCGCGCCGTCCATCTGCGCTGCACCGGTGATCATGTTCTTGACGTAGTCGGCGTGGCCGGGGCAGTCAACGTGAGCGTAGTGACGGTTCGGCGTCTCATACTCAACGTGCGCCGTCGAAATCGTGATACCACGGGCCTTTTCTTCCGGAGCAGCGTCGATCTGGTCGTACGCCTTGAACTCGCCGAAGTACTTCGTGATCGCTGCGGTCAGCGACGTCTTGCCATGGTCAACGTGGCCAATCGTGCCAATGTTAACGTGCGGCTTGTTGCGCTCAAATTTGCTCTTTGCCATTTCCGGCTCTCCGTTTTCTATCCCCTACCGGGGAAAACTTTTAACTTCTGTCAGCGTCTTGGTATTCCGGTCACTTCTGACCGGAATACTTCGCCTGGATTTCCTGCGCGACGTTCGACGGAACCGGCGCGTAGTGATCGAAGGTCATCGTGTACTGCGCACGGCCCTGAGACATGGAGCGCAGGTTGTCGACGTACTTGAACATGTTCGCCAGCGGAACGTTTGCGTTGATCACAACGGCAACGCCACGCGATTCCTGGCCCTGGATCTGGCCACGGCGGGAGTTCAGGTCGCCGATAACGTCGCCGACGTAGTCTTCCGGCGTTACGACTTCGACCTTCATCATCGGCTCGAGAAGCTGTGCACCAGCCTTCTTGGCCGCTTCACGGAAGCAAGCACGCGATGCGATTTCGAAGGCGAGAACCGACGAGTCGACGTCGTGGAATGCACCGTCGATGAGCGTCGCCTTGACGCCGAGCATCGGGAAGCCAGCGAGCGGACCCGAAGACAGAACGCTTTCGATACCCTTCTGAACGCCCGGGATGTATTCCTTCGGAACAGCACCACCGACGATCTTGGATTCGAAGACGAAATCTTCGCCATCCGGGTTCGGTTCGAACACGATCTTGACGCGCGCGAACTGACCGGTACCACCGGACTGCTTCTTGTGCGTGTAGTCTTCTTCGTGCTGACGCGTGATGGTTTCGCGGTAGGCAACCTGCGGAGCACCGACGTTGGCTTCAACCTTGAACTCGCGACGCATACGGTCGACGATGATGTCGAGGTGAAGTTCGCCCATGCCAGCGATGATCGTCTGGCCGGATTCCTGGTCGGTCTTGACGCGGAACGACGGGTCTTCAGCTGCCAGGCGGTTGAGCGCGAGGCCCATCTTTTCCTGGTCGCCCTTGGACTTCGGCTCGATCGCGATCTGGATGACCGGCTCCGGGAATTCCATGCGCTCGAGGATAACCGGCTTCAGCGGATCGCAAAGCGTGTCACCCGTGGTGGTTTCCTTGAGACCGGCAAGAGCAACGATGTCGCCTGCGAAGGCTTCTTCGATGTCTTCACGCGAGTTCGAGTGCATCTGCAGCATACGGCCGACGCGCTCGCGCTTGTCCTTGACCGTGTTCATGACAGACGAGCCCTTTTCGAGCTTGCCCGAATAGATGCGTGCGAAGGTCAGCGAACCGACGAAGGGGTCGTTCATGATCTTGAACGCGAGCATCGAAAGCGGCTCGGCGTCGTCAGCGTGACGCTCGATCTCGGCTTCGGTCTTGGCGTCGATGCCCTTGATCGCCGGAATGTCGAGCGGCGACGGCAGGTAGTCGACAACCGCGTCGAGAAGCGGCTGAACGCCCTTGTTCTTGAACGCGGTACCGCAGAACATCGGGTGGAACTTCACGTCGATGGTGCCGCGGCGAACGAGTTCGCGGATCTTGTCGTTCGAGGGCATGTTGCCTTCGAGGTAGGCTTCCATCGCGGCTTCGTCGATCTCGACAACGGTCTCGATCAGCTTCTCGCGATATTCTTCGGCCTTGTCCTTCATGTCGTCCGGAATCTCGACGACGTCCCACTGGGCGCCGAGCGATTCGTCGCGCCAGACGAGAGCGTTCATCTCGACCAGGTCGATAACACCATTGAACTCGGTTTCAGCGCCGATCGGCAGCTGCATGACGACGGCGATCGCGCCCAGACGGGTCTTGATCATCTCGACCGAGCGGTAGAAGTCCGCGCCGGTCTTGTCCATCTTGTTGCAGAAGATCATGCGCGGAACGTTGTACTTTTCCGCCTGACGCCAGACGGTTTCCGTCTGCGGCTCAACACCGGCGTTGGCGTCGAGCAGCGCGATGGCGCCGTCGAGAACGCGCAGCGAACGCTCGACTTCGATGGTGAAGTCAACGTGGCCGGGGGTGTCGATGATGTTGAAGCGGCGAGCCTTGCCGTCACGACCCTTCCAGAAGGTGGTCGTCGCAGCAGACGTGATCGTGATGCCGCGTTCCTGTTCCTGCTCCATCCAGTCCATGGTAGCGGCGCCGTCGTGGACTTCGCCGATCTTGTGGGACTTGCCGGTGTAGTAGAGAATGCGCTCGGTCGTCGTGGTCTTGCCGGCGTCGATGTGCGCCATGATACCGAAGTTACGGTAATCTTCGATTTTGTATTCGCGTGCCATAGTGGACTGCCTCTTGAGACGTTCGCGCCAGAATTACCAGCGATAGTGCGAGAACGCACGGTTGGCATCAGCCATCTTGTGCGTGTCTTCGCGCTTCTTCACGGCGCTACCACGGTTGTTCGCTGCGTCCATGAGTTCGCCGCAGAGGCGATCAACCATGGTCGTTTCGTTGCGCTTGCGTGCAGCCGTGATCAGCCAACGGATGGCGAGAGCCTGGCGACGCTCCGGACGAACGTCGACCGGAACCTGGTAGGTTGCACCACCAACGCGACGCGAACGCACTTCAACGTGCGGCGCGATGTTGTCGAGCGCGGAATGGAATACAGCGATCGGCTCCTGCTTCAGCTTGGCCTGAACCGCATCGAACGCACCGTAAACGATGGTTTCAGCGACCGACTTCTTGCCGTGCAGCATGATCGCATTCATGAACTTCGTGACAACCAGATCACCGAACTTCGGATCCGGGTTGATCTCACGCTTTTCTGCTCTATGACGTCTGGACATACTTCTCGTCTCTTCAAACTATTTAGCGCTCTACCACGCGGAGGACCTCGCGCAGCGCCGGGATTTTCAAAACCGAATTACTTCGGACGCTTCGCACCGTACTTCGAACGGCGCTGCTTGCGGTTCTTGACGCCCTGAGTATCGAGAACACCGCGGATGATGTGATAACGAACACCCGGAAGGTCCTTAACGCGGCCGCCACGGATCATCACGACCGAGTGTTCCTGAAGGTTGTGGCCTTCACCCGGAATGTAGCCGATGACTTCGAAGCCGTTCGTCAGGCGAATCTTGGCAACCTTACGCAGAGCCGAGTTCGGCTTCTTCGGGGTCGTCGTGTAAACGCGGGTGCAAACGCCACGCTTCTGCGGGTTTTCCTGCAGAGCAGGAACCTTGTTGCGCTTTACCTGTGCCTGACGAGGCTTACGGATCAGCTGGTTTACGGTAGGCATATACCCATCCCTTGCAAAATCTTGTCACATTACCCTTGCGGGCGGATCGTTGCCGTCGCCGGCAGTTTCGAACGCCTCAT
Organism: Ensifer sp. SL37; assembly: GCF_026672675.1. Taxonomy (NCBI): domain Bacteria; kingdom Pseudomonadati; phylum Pseudomonadota; class Alphaproteobacteria; order Hyphomicrobiales; family Rhizobiaceae; genus Ensifer; species Ensifer sp. SL37. The sequence continues at coordinate 3,954,744 of NZ_JAPPRN010000006.1, forward strand.
GAAATGCGCAAAACAAGGGCCGATCCGCCTTTTCCGCAGATGGCCCCAAATAAAGCAGAGGACGCACTATTTCGTGCGTCGTGCGTGCAGCATTGTAGTCGTCAGCGTGCGTTTCGAACCCTGTTTGAGGCGAACTTCAGAACGCGACGTTCCGAACCAGCCAGCCTCACATGGGCTCCGATGCGGCGGGGTGTACTGATTTCAAGGCGAACAGTCAAGGGCAATTAAGAAATATTCCCGGACGCGTTCGCCCGGCATGCCTGAAAAACAAGGCTTTTGCACATGGTTTGGCGCCTGGCGCCCGCCTCATCTGCCCTTCTGTGCCCGGAGTGTCTGACGGGATTAAGGAATCGGCAACCACTTTGTGGGGGTTTTCCACGGTGATCGACTCGCTCTCAACGGAAGCGTCCGCGCGGCATTGCATTTCCATCGCGCTGATTCAAAAAGGAAGCTAAGGTCGCACCAAACCCATTCGAAAGGAAACAAAATGGCCGTCACCCCAGACAACGACAATGCCCCGGACGAGCCGATGGTGTTCATCATCATCGGCAAGGCCTACGAGACCGACGGCGACGAGGACGGCGTGGACATTCACGTAATGCTGAAGGCGCCCGACGACGATACCGCGGTACGCGAAGCGCTCAACGCGCTTGCAGAAGAAGGTTTTCTCGAGGCCGACCTGGACCAGATCGGCACATTGACCGACGTTCCGAGCGAAGAGCCGCACGCGTCCGCCTATCAGGGTGCGCTCGAAGGCGAAGTCGCGATCATCCGCTTCAGCTGAGACGCTGCAAGACAGCCCATCGCACCAGCTCCCAAGGCCGTATTTGCAAAAGAAGAAGCCGCCGAGATCGCTCTCGGCGGCTTCTTCTTCTGTGAGGTTGGAGGGCGAACACGCCCTCCCCCATTATTCGGCTGCCGCGTTCTCGCTTGCGAGATCGGCGAGCATCGGCGTTGCCACGTCTGCACCGGTGCCGCGACGACGCTCTTCCAGGATCATTTCGTCGCGCGCGGTTGCGATGCTACGGATCTGGGTCATCGTGCCGCCGGTACCGGCCGGGATCAGACGGCCGACGATGACATTTTCCTTCAGACCCTGCAGGCCGTCGGTCTTGCCGGCGATTGCGGCTTCCGTCAGGACCTTCGTGGTCTCCTGGAACGACGCTGCCGAGATGAACGACGGCGTCTGCAGCGAGGCCTTGGTGATGCCGAGCAGGACCGGATCGCCGTAAGCCGGCTTCTTGCCCTGTTCGATCAGGCCGTCGTTGACGTCTTCGAGCTCGATGCGGTCGACGTTGTCGCCGACGATGTAGGTCGAGTCACCGGCGTCGGTGATTTCAACCTTCTGCAGCATCTGACGGACGATCACCTCGATGTGCTTGTCGTTGATGACAACGCCCTGCAGTCGGTAGACTTCCTGGATTTCGTTGACCAGGTAGGAAGCAAGTGCTTCCACGCCCTTGATCGCCAGGATGTCGTGCGGCGCCGGGTTGCCGTCGAGGATGTAGTCGCCCTTTTCGATGTAGTCGCCATCCTGAAGATGGAAGGGCTTGCCCTTCGGGATCAGGTATTCGACCGGCTCGACACCGTCTTCCGCCGGCTCGATCAGAACGCGACGCTTGTTCTTGTAGTCGCGGCCGAATCGGATCGTACCATCGATCTCAGCGATGATGGCGTGATCCTTCGGACGACGTGCTTCGAACAGTTCGGCAACGCGCGGCAGACCACCGGTGATGTCCTTGGTCTTGGCGCTTTCGAGCGGCGAACGTGCAAGCACGTCACCCTGCGAAACCTTCGTGCCCGGTTCTACCGACAGAATGGCGTCAACCGAAAGCATGAAGCGGGCGTCGCCACCACGCGACAGCTTCATGACTGCGCCGTTCTTGTCCTTGATGACGATCGCCGGCTTCAGGTCCGTACCGCGCGGCGTCGAACGCCAATCGATAACCTGACGCTTGGTGATGCCGGTGGACTCGTCGGTCGCTTCCAGAACCGAGATGCCGTCGACGACGTCTTCGAAGTGAACGGTACCTTCCACTTCCGTCATCATCGGACGGGTGTAGGGGTCCCATTCGGCGAGACGCTGACCGCGCTTCACCTTGTCGCCGTCGTCGACGAGGATCTTCGAACCGTAGGCAACGCGCTGCGAGGACCGCTCGACGCCACGTTCATCCAGGATCTGGACGGCCATGTTACGACCCATGGCGACGAGAACGCCGTCAGAGTTGCGCAGCATGTTGCGGTTCTTAATCTGAACCGTACCTTCGTAGGACGCTTCGAGGAACGACTGGTCAACCACGGTCGCCGTACCGCCCAAGTGGAAGGTACGCATGGTGAGCTGGGTGCCCGGTTCACCGATCGACTGTGCGGCGATAACGCCAACCGCTTCGCCCATGTTGACCGGCGTACCACGAGCCAGGTCGCGGCCGTAGCAGACGCCGCAAACGCCCGTCTGGATTTCGCAGGTCAGCGCCGAGCGAATGCGGATCGACTGAATACCAGCCTTCTCGATCTCGATGACATCCGGTTCAAGGATCATCCGGCCGGCGTCGACGATGCGAGCGCCCGTGACCGGGTGATCGATGTCGTCCAGAGCCGTACGGCCGAGAATACGAGCGCCAAGCGAAGCCACGACCTGACCGGCATCGACGATCGCCGTCATGGTGAGGCCCTTGTCGGTGCCACAATCGACGGAGTTGACGATGCAATCCTGCGCGACGTCGACGAGACGGCGGGTCAGGTAACCGGAGTTCGCGGTCTTCAAGGCGGTGTCTGCCAGACCCTTACGGGCACCGTGGGTCGAGTTGAAGTACTCGTTAACGGTCAGGCCTTCCTTGAAGTTCGAGATGATCGGCGTCTCGATGATTTCGCCCGACGGCTTGGCCATGAGGCCACGCATGCCGCCCAGCTGGCGCATCTGGTTCGGAGAACCACGAGCACCCGAGTGCGACATCATGTAGATCGAGTTCATCGGCTTCTGGCGACCATTGTCGTCGAACTCGACCGCCTTGATGCGGGCCATCATTTCTTCGGCGACCTTTTCGGTCGCCTTGCCCCAGGCGTCGACAACCTTGTTGTACTTTTCGCCCTGGGTGATGAGGCCGTCATTGTACTGCTGCTCGTATTCCTTCACGAGCGCTTCAGTGTCGCCGACGATCTTCACCTTGGTGTCCGGAATGACCATGTCGTCCTTGCCGAACGAAATGCCGGCGCGGCAGGCATGGGCGAAGCCGAGCTGCATGATGCGGTCGCAGAAGATGACCGTGTCCTTCTGGCCGCAATGACGGTAGACCGTGTCGATCATCTTGGAGATGTTCTTCTTGGTCATTTCCTGGTTGCAGGTATCGAACGGCACGTTGACGTTGCGCGGCAGCAGCTCGCCGATGATCATGCGGCCAGGCGTGGTTTCATAGATCTTCGAAACCGGGTTGCCCTCGGCGTCGACGGTCTTGAAGCGGCCACGGATCTTGGCGTGCAGCGTCACGGCCTTGGTTTCGAGCGCGTGGTGCAACTCGCCCATGTCCGAGAACGCCATGCCTTCGCCCGGCTCGTTCTGGTTCAGGATCGACAAGTAGTAGAGACCGAGAACCATGTCCTGCGACGGAACGATGATCGGCGCGCCGTTTGCCGGGTGCAGAATGTTGTTTGTCGACATCATCAGCACGCGGGCTTCGAGCTGAGCTTCGAGCGACAGCGGCACGTGAACGGCCATCTGGTCACCGTCGAAGTCGGCGTTGAAGGCCGTGCAGACGAGCGGGTGCAGCTGGATCGCCTTGCCTTCGACCAGGGTCGGTTCGAAGGCCTGGATGCCCAGGCGGTGCAACGTCGGCGCACGGTTGAGGAGAACCGGGTGCTCGCGGATGACCTCGTCGAGGATATCCCAGACTTCCGGCTTTTCCTTTTCGACGAGCTTCTTTGCCTGCTTGACGGTGGACGAGAAGCCCTTGGCGTCAAGACGCGCGTAGATGAACGGCTTGAACAGCTCGAGCGCCATCTTCTTCGGCAGGCCGCACTGGTGCAGCTTCAGTTCCGGACCGGTCACGATGACCGAACGGCCGGAATAGTCGACGCGCTTGCCAAGCAGGTTCTGACGGAAGCGGCCCTGCTTGCCCTTGAGCATGTCGGACAGCGACTTCAGCGGACGCTTGTTGGCGCCGGTGATGACGCGGCCACGACGGCCGTTGTCGAACAGCGCATCGACAGATTCCTGCAGCATGCGCTTTTCGTTGCGGATGATGATGCCCGGAGCGCGCAGTTCGATCAGGCGCTTCAGACGGTTGTTACGGTTGATGACGCGGCGATAGAGATCGTTCAGATCCGACGTCGCGAAGCGGCCACCGTCGAGCGGCACGAGCGGACGCAGATCCGGGGGGATCACCGGAACGACCTTCATGATCATCCATTCCGGGCGGTTGCCGGAATCCATGAAGTTCTCGACGATCTTCAGCCGCTTCATCAGCTTCTTCTGCTTCAGATCCGAGGTCGTCTCAGCGAGCTCGGCGCGCAGGTCGCCGGCGATCTTTTCCAGGTTCATCGAAGCGAGCATCTCGTAGATCGCTTCGGCGCCGATCATGGCGGTGAACTGGTCTTCGCCGAACTCGTCGACGGCGAGCATGTAGTCTTCTTCGCTGAGAAGCTGGTTTTCCTTCAGCGACGTCAGACCCGGCTCGGTGACGATGTAGTTTTCGAAGTACAGAACGCGCTCGACATCCTTCAGCGTCATGTCGAGCAGCGTCGAAATGCGGCTCGGCAGCGACTTCAGGAACCAGATGTGGGCAACGGGAGCGGCGAGCTCGATGTGGCCCATGCGCTCACGGCGAACGCGCGACAACGTCACTTCGACGCCGCACTTTTCGCAGATGATGCCCTTGTACTTCATGCGCTTGTACTTGCCGCACAGGCACTCGTAGTCCTTGATCGGTCCAAAGATGCGCGCGCAGAACAGACCGTCGCGTTCCGGCTTGAACGTGCGGTAGTTGATCGTCTCCGGCTTCTTGATCTCACCGTAAGACCAGGAAAGAATCTTCTCCGGCGAGGCGATCGAAATCCGAATGGAATCGAAGGTCTGTGCAGGCACCTGCGGATTGAAAAGATTCATGACCTCTTGGTTCATGCCTGTCTCCTTTACGGGCTTTACGCCCTGAGCTTGGCGAGGGTGCCGACAAATCCCGGGCGCCGGCCCCTGCCCCATAAACAGCTAAAACCGCATTGGCTGCGGCTTCGTTCCTGCCGGAGACGTCAGCGTCTCCCGGCGGAAACGGTGCGCGCCGCATGAGCGGCACGCACCTTGGGTCTCTTTACTCGGCTGCGTCGGGCAACTGCGCCGCGCCAGCCTCGTCGACCTTCGAGTTTTCGAGCTCGACCGAAAGGCCCAGCGAGCGCATTTCCTTGACGAGAACGTTGAAGCTCTCCGGAATGCCCGCTTCGAAGGTATCGTCGCCACGGACGATCGCTTCGTAGACCTTGGTACGACCGGCAACGTCGTCCGACTTGACCGTCAGCATTTCCTGCAGGGTGTAGGCGGCGCCGTACGCTTCGAGCGCCCAGACCTCCATTTCCCCGAAGCGCTGACCGCCGAACTGCGCCTTACCACCGAGCGGCTGCTGGGTGACGAGCGAGTACGGACCGATCGAACGGGCGTGGATCTTGTCGTCGACCAGGTGGTTGAGCTTCAACATGTAGATGTAGCCCACGGTCACCTGGCGGTCGAACTGATCGCCGGTACGGCCGTCATAGAGCGTCGACTGACCGGTCACCTTCAGACCTGCCTGCTCCAGCATCTCGTTGACGTCGGCTTCGACAGCACCGTCGAAGACCGGCGTTGCGATCGAAACGCCGCGACGGGTCTGCTCGGCCAGGCGCACGATCGACTCGTCGTCGTACTGCTTGATCGGCTCACCCTTCGGGCCCGACCCGATGACGCTGTCGATGGTGTCGCGCAGCGGCTGGATATCGGCACCTGCCTTGTAGGCGTCGAGCATCGCGCCGATCTTCTGACCCATGCCGGCGCAAGCCCAGCCAAGGTGGGTTTCGAGGATCTGGCCGACGTTCATGCGCGAAGGCACGCCGAGCGGGTTCAGAACGACGTCGACATGCGTGCCGTCTTCCAGGAACGGCATGTCTTCGATCGGTACGATACGCGACACAACGCCCTTGTTGCCGTGACGGCCGGCCATCTTGTCACCCGGCTGGATCTTGCGCTTCACAGCGACGAAGACCTTGACCATCTTCATGACGCCCGGAGGCATTTCGTCGCCGCGCTGGACCTTCTCGACCTTGTCCATGAAGCGCTGTTCGAGGCGCGACTTGGATTCGTCGTACTGGGCGCGCAGAGCTTCGATCTCGCCCTGAGCCTTTTCGTCTTCGACGGCGAACATCCACCACTGCGAGCGGGGGTATTCGCTGACGACGAGGTTCGAAAGCTCGGTGCCCTTCTTGAAGCCCTTCGGGCCGGCAACGGCCGTGTGGCCACGCAGCATGTCGACGAGACGGGCGTAGACGTTGCGGTCCAGGATCGCCTGTTCGTCGTCGCGGTCCTTGGCGAGGCGTTCGATTTCCTCGCGCTCGATCGCCATCGCGCGCTCGTCCTTCTCAACGCCGTGGCGGTTGAAGACGCGAACTTCGACGACGGTACCGAAGGTGCCCGGGGGCATGCGCATCGAGGTGTCGCGAACGTCGGAGGCCTTTTCACCGAAGATGGCACGCAGAAGTTTTTCTTCCGGCGTCATCGGGCTTTCGCCCTTCGGCGTGATCTTGCCGACGAGGATGTCACCCGGCTGAACCTCTGCACCGATATAAACGATACCGGCTTCGTCGAGGTTGCGCAGCGCTTCTTCCGAAACGTTCGGAATGTCGCGAGTGATTTCTTCCGGACCCAGCTTGGTGTCACGCGCCATCACTTCGAATTCTTCGATGTGGATGGAGGTGAACACGTCGTCGCGCACGATCCGCTCGGAGAGCAGGATCGAGTCTTCGTAGTTGTAGCCGTTCCACGGCATGAACGCGACGAGCGCGTTGCGGCCGAGAGCCAGGTCACCGAGGTCGGTCGACGGACCGTCAGCGATGATGTCGCCCTTGTTCAGGATGTCACCGACGGTGACCAGCGGGCGCTGGTTGACGCAGGTGTTCTGGTTCGAGCGCTGGAACTTCTGCAGACGGTAGATATCGACGCCCGACTTCGACGGATCGAGGTCTTCGGTGGCGCGGATAACGATACGGGTCGCGTCAACCTGGTCGACGACACCGCCACGACGGGCTGCAATAGCAGCGCCGGAGTCACGGGCAACGACCGGCTCCATGCCGGTACCGACGAACGGTGCTTCGGCGCGCAGCAGCGGCACGGCCTGACGCTGCATGTTCGAGCCCATCAGTGCGCGGTTGGCGTCGTCGTTCTCGAGGAACGGGATGAGCGCCGCTGCGACCGAAACGAGCTGCTTCGGCGAAACGTCCATCAGGTTGATGTTGTCGCGCGGCGCCAGCATAACTTCGCCGGCGTGACGGCAAACAACGAACTCTTCAGCGAACGAGCCATCGTTCTCGAGAACCGAGTTTGCCTGGGCAACGTGGTACTTCGCCTCTTCCATTGCGGAGAGATAGACGACGTCGTTCGTCACCTTGCCGTCAACGATCTTGCGGTACGGGCTTTCGATGAAGCCGTACTTGTTGACGCGGGCAAAGGTTGCAAGCGAGTTGATCAGACCGATGTTCGGGCCTTCCGGCGTTTCAATCGGGCAAATACGGCCGTAGTGGGTCGGGTGAACGTCGCGGACTTCGAAGCCGGCGCGCTCGCGGGTCAGACCACCCGGGCCAAGAGCCGAAAGACGGCGCTTGTGGGTGATTTCCGAAAGCGGGTTCACCTGGTCCATGAACTGCGACAGCTGCGAGGAGCCGAAGAACTCGCGAACGGCGGCCGCAGCCGGCTTCGCGTTGATCAGGTCCTGCGGCATGACCGTGTCGATTTCGATCGAGGACATGCGTTCCTTGATCGCGCGCTCCATGCGGAGCAGGCCGAGGCGGTACTGGTTCTCCATGAGCTCGCCGACCGAACGAACACGGCGGTTGCCGAGGTTGTCGATGTCGTCGATCTCGCCCTTGCCGTCACGCAGCTCGACGAGCATCTTGACGACAGCCAGGATGTCTTCCTTGCGCAGGATGCGCACGGTGTCGGCAACTTCGAGGTCGAGACGCATGTTCATCTTGACGCGACCGACGGCCGAGAGGTCGTAGCGCTCGGCATCGAAGAACAGCGTGTTGAACATGGCTTCCGCGGAATCCATGGTCGGCGGTTCACCCGGACGCATGACGCGGTAGATGTCGAACAGGGCGTCCTGACGGTTCTCGTTCTTGTCTACGGTCAGCGTGTTGCGGATGTAGGCGCCGACATTGATGTGGTCGATATCGAGAACCGGGATCTCGTCGAAACCAGCCGAGAGGATGACCGGAAGGGTCTTCTCGTCGATTTCGTCGCCGGCTTCGAGATAGATCTCGCCGGTGCTGTAGTTGACGACGTCTTCGGCAAGGTAGTTGCCGTAGAGGTCATCATTGGTCGCCTTGAGCGCCTTCAGGCCCTTTTCCTGCAGTTGGCGCAGCAGACGCGGGGTCAGCTTCTTGCCAGCTTCAACAACGACTTCGCCAGTGTCGGCGTCGACCATCTCGGTGATGGCCTTCTGGCCCTTAAGGGCGTCCGGCTGGAACGGCACGCGCCAGCCTTCGCCGTCGCGCTGGTAGAGCGACTTCGTGTAGAAGGTGTCGAGGATTTCCTCGCCGTCCATTCCGAGCGCCATCAGCAGCGACGTCACCGGAATCTTGCGGCGACGGTCGATACGGGCATGAACGATATCCTTGGCGTCGAACTCGATGTCGAGCCAGGAACCGCGGTAAGGAATGACACGGGCCGCAAACAGCAGCTTGCCCGACGAGTGGCTCTTGCCCTTGTCGTGGTCGAAGAACACGCCCGGCGAACGGTGCATCTGCGAAACGATGACGCGCTCGGTGCCGTTGACGATGAAGGTACCGTTGTCGGTCATGAGCGGCATGTCGCCCATGTAGACGTTCTGTTCCTTGATGTCCTTGATCGACTTCGCGCCGGTATCCTCGTCGATATCGAACACGATGAGGCGCAGCGTCACCTTGAGCGGCGCTGCGTAGGTCAGATCGCGCTGACGGCATTCTTCGACGTCGAACTTCGGCGGCTCGAATTCGTACGAAACGAATTCAAGCATCGATGCGCCCGAGAAGTCCTTGATCGGGAAAACGGACTTGAAAACAGCTTGGAGCCCTTCATCAGGGCGACCGCCCTTGGGCTCTTCAACCATCAGAAACTGGTCGTAGGATGCCTTCTGAACCTCGATGAGGTTCGGCATTTCTGCGACTTCTGGAATTTTACCAAAAAACTTGCGTACGCGCCTGCGACCGTTAAACGAAAGGGTCTGAGCCATCGTCGCTCCTTGTCAATCTTGCATCCGGGCCTGCAACGGACGGGAACCGATGGCCAGTCGACCCCGTCAATCATGAGTAGTTCAATCTCGTCCAACCAACGAAAAACGCTCAGCGCGGATTGCTGTGCTGCCTTCCGTTCGAGACCATCCTCTTGAAGAACCCATTACCCAAAAGCCGTTTTTCGACAGGCTTTTGGGTAATATGTTCTAAAAACGGTCAAAGAGAGGCGGCCTGAAAAGGCCACCTCCCCTTGCATGTAGCCGAATTACTTGACGTCAACCTTGGCGCCAGCGTCTTCGAGCTTCTTCTTGAGGTCAGCAGCTTCAGCCTTGGAAACTGCTTCCTTAACCGGCTTCGGAGCGCCTTCGACCAGGTCCTTGGCTTCCTTGAGGCCGAGGCCGGTGATGCCGCGAACTTCCTTGATGACGTTGATCTTGTTGGCGCCAGCGTCAACGAGGATAACGTCAAACTCGGTCTTTTCTTCTTCAGCAGCAGCCGGAGCAGCAGCGCCGCCAGCAGCAGCGACAGCTACCGGAGCAGCAGCCGAAACGCCCCACTTCTCTTCGAGCAGCTTGGAAAGCTCAGCAGCTTCCAGAACGGTCAGCGAGGAGAGGTCTTCAACGATCTTTGCGAGATCAGCCATTTTACTTTTCCTTTTGTTCGGTTCGAACTGGTTTTAAATACAACAGCGAAAATCCGCCTTAGGCGGCTTCGTCCTTCTTGGCATAGGCCGAGAACACGCGAGCAAGCTGGCTTGCCGGTGCCTGAACAACCGTTGCGACGCGGGTTGCCGGGGCATTGAGAAGGCCCAGCAGCTTTGCGCGCAGCTCGTCGAGCGAAGGCAGGGTCGCAAGCGACTTGACTGCTTCGGCGTTGAGCGTGGTCGTGCCCATGGCGCCACCGAGAACAACGAGCTTGTCGTTGGTCTTGGCGAAATCCATGACAACCTTAGGAGCCGTGATCGGGTCTTCGCTGTATGCGATCAGCGTCTGACCCTTGAAGAGATTGGTCATCCCTTCCGACTCGGTGCCCTGAAGAGCGATCTTGGCCAGGCGGTTTTTCGCGACTTTGACGGTGCCGCCAGCAGCGCGCATCTTCGAACGGAAGTCGTTCATCTGCGCAACTGTGACACCAGCATAGTGGGCCACGACAACCGAACCGGAAGCCTTGAAGACTTCGTTCAGCTCCGTGACGAATTCGCGTTTTTCCGCTCTTTCCACTGTCTGTCTCCAGTAGACAGGGTTGCAATAATGCAGCCCCATCGGGTTTGCCTTTGTCACCCGAGATCGAGCTCGATCCCTGATAACGCTTAAGGATCCTGTCCCTTGGCGTTCCCGGAAGAGCCGGGTCTGACACAAGGCAAGCGAGGTTCGAACCGAATTTCGACGCCTCCGGCGTCATGGCGAAATTCAGATCTTACCCGTCTCATGCAGGCCGAAGTGATTAAGGTATAACCACCCGCAATCTCGGACAGGAGTTCCGGATCGAAATCCGGATTTCCGGCCCCGAAGGGCCGGAAACTCTTTCTCGGGCCGAAGCCCGAAAATTCTTTAGGCGACGCTGAGCGTGGCCGGGTCGATCTTGAGACCCGGGCCCATGGTCGACGAAATCGCGACGCGCTTGACGTAGTTGCCCTTGGCGCCGGTCGGCTTTGCCTTGATCACGGCGTCAGCGAAAGCACGGATGTTTTCTTCCAGTGCCTTGGCGTCGAAGGACGCCTTGCCGATGCCAGCGTGAACGATACCGGCCTTCTCGACGCGGAACTCAACGGCGCCGCCCTTGGAAGCCTTGACGGCACCAGCGACATCCATCGTAACCGTGCCAACCTTCGGGTTCGGCATCATGCCACGCGGGCCGAGAACCTTACCGAGGCGACCGACGAGCGGCATCATGTCCGGGGTGGCGATGCAGCGATCGAAATCGATCTTGCCGCCCTGGACGATTTCGACAAGCTCTTCTGCGCCAACGACGTCAGCACCAGCAGCCTTGGCTTCGTCAGCCTTGGCGCCACGTGCGAAAACGGCGACGCGAACCGAGCGGCCGGTGCCGTTCGGCAGGTTGACAACGCCGCGGACCATCTGGTCAGCGTGGCGCGGGTCAACGCCGAGGTTCATCGCAACTTCGACGGTTTCGTCGAACTTGGCAGTTGCGCGTTCCTTGACCATCGAGACGGCTTCGGTAAGACCGTAGATCTTCGTCGGGTCAACGCCCTCGCGGGACTTCTGTACTCGCTTTGCAATCTTCGCCATGGTCTTAGCCTACCACTTCCAGGCCCATAGCGCGGGCAGAGCCCTCGATCATGGCCATTGCGCCTTCGATATCGGCAGCATTGAGATCCTTCATCTTGGCTTCGGCGATCGACTTGATCTGAGCCTTGGTGAGCTTGCCAGCCGAACCGCCCTTGCCGGGGGTCTTCGAGCCGGACTGGATCTTTGCTTCCTTCTTCAGGAAGTAGCTGACCGGCGGCTGCTTCATGACGAAGGTGAAGGACTTGTCCTGGTAATAGGTGATGACGACCGGGATCGGCATACCCTTTTCCATTTCCTGCGTGGCGGCATTGAACGCCTTGCAGAATTCCATGATGTTAATGCCACGCTGACCGAGCGCAGGACCGATCGGCGGAGACGGATTGGCCGCCCCAGCCTTCACCTGCAGCTTGAGCTGGCCTGCAACTTTCTTAGCCATTTCTCTCTGCCTTTCTGAAATCCCCTCGCGACGGATCGCTCCAGGGACCTGTTATGCCAGTTACCCGGCTCTTGCCGACCTCAATGGCCGGCGGCTGCGGTTGCGTGGTACGGAACATCCGACCCGGCTAAGGCCGGCATCCTTCCACGCGCATGCGGATTTCTCCGCCAGAATGGGCCTAAACCCACCCTATCCTTTTAAGGCCTTATCAGACCTTCTCGACCTGACCGTATTCCAGCTCGACCGGGGTCGCGCGGCCGAAGATCGAAACTTCGACCTTGAGGCGCGAACGCTCTTCGTCGACATCCTGAACGACGCCGTTGAACGAGGCGAACGGACCGTCGGAGACGCGAACCTGCTCGCCGATCTCGAACGAGACCGAAGGCTTCGGACGCTCGACGCCATCCTGGACCTGACCGAGGATGCGCTCGGCTTCATGGTCCGGAATCGGAACCGGCTTGCTGTCGGTACCGAGGAAACCGGTTACCTTCGGCGTGTTCTTGATGAGATGGAAAGCCTCATCCGTCAGGTTGGCGCGAACCAGAACGTAGCCCGGGAAGAACTTGCGCTCGGCGTCGACCTTGCGGCCGCGACGCACTTCGACAACCTTCTCGGTCGGCACGAGAATCTTCTCGAACAGATGCTCGAGACCCTTCTGCTTGGCCTTTTCCTCGATCGATTCAGCGACCTTCTTTTCGAAGTTCGAATAGGCGTGAACAATGTACCAGCGCGCAGCCATACTAGCCTCCACCCAATCAAGCGCCAACGTTGAGGATGAGGCCGATCGCCCAACCCATCAACTGGTCCGCAGCAAAGAAGAAGGCAGCGGCAAAAAAGACCATGACAAAGACCATCAACGTCGAGATCATCGTCTCGCGCCGAGAGGGCCAAGTCACTTTCGACGTTTCAGAGCGAACCTGCTGCAGAAACGTTACCGGATTCGTTTTGGATGCCATGTAATGCTCACGCCATTACGGCGCGTAAAGCCGATGATTCAGCCCCACGCACCGCGTGTCTGTTTGGACCTTACATAAAGACCGATTCTAAAAACCACAAGAGCCAATCAGTCTTTTCTGTGAATTTCGTCGACCGGCTAACCGATCCTTAAACTTACTCTGCCGAACCCTCAGCTCTTATGCAAGCCTGGAGAGAATGGCAGGGGCAGAGGGGCTCGAACCCCCGACCTGCGGTTTTGGAGACCGCCGCTCTACCAACTGAGCTATACCCCTATTCGGCTGCGTGCCCGTTCAACAACGTCTCGCCGCCTCAAGTCAGCGGCTTCATATTCAGTTTGCCGGAGGATGACAAGCACCTTTCAACGCCGATCCGAAAAAATCCGCATTCAATCGCATCTATCCCCTGCCCTGCCGGCCGCAGTGCCCCACAAAGAAAGGCAAGTCATTGCCTCGCCACTCAGAAATGGTCGCGGCGCTGCGGGCATTCGCTATCCTGCCAGAAGCTCCTCACCGGAATCGATTCGCATGTCGCGCATCACGCTGGTCGAATATGATCCTCTCTGGCCGTCGCTCTTTGAGGCGCGGGCGCTTTCCATCACCGCCCTGCTCTCGCCTTTCGTCCGCGAGATCCACCACATCGGAAGCACGGCGATACCCGGACTGGCCGCGAAGCCGAAGATCGATATCGATGCGGTGGTAGAGGACGTAGCGGAGCTGCCGGAGCTCAGCGATCGCCTCTGCAACGCTGGCTACACCTTTCACGGCGACCCGCACGCAAGCGGCCTGTGGACGTTTACTATGGCGACGCTTGCCTATGGCACGCGGCTCTATCTCTGTGGAGACGACAACGCCGCCCATGCGGCACGTCTAGTGCTCAGGGACCGGCTGCGTGACGCTCCCGAACTCGCCAGCCGCTACGAAGCCCTGAAGCGGCAACTCGCAGAGCAGGCCAATGGCGATTGGGATATCTACACCCACGGCAAGCGCGCCTTCATCGACGAAGTCCTGGCGACAACCGAAATGAAAAAGGCCCCGCCGTTGCCGGCGGGGCCTCTCTACTGATCTGAAATCAGTCGATTACTCGACGATCGAGGCAACGATGCCTGCGCCGACGGTACGGCCGCCTTCGCGGATTGCGAAGCGCAGCTTTTCTTCCATCGCGATCGGAACGATCAGCTCAACGGCAACGGTGACGTTGTCGCCCGGCATAACCATTTCCGTGCCTTCCGGCAGCGTCACGATGCCCGTCACGTCCGTCGTGCGGAAGTAGAACTGCGGACGGTAGTTGGTGAAGAACGGCGTATGACGGCCGCCTTCTTCCTTCGTCAGGATGTAGGCTTCAGCCATGAACTTCTTGTGCGGCTTGACCGAACCCGGCTTGCACAGGATCTGGCCACGCTCGACGCCGTCACGGTTAACACCACGGATCAGCGCGCCGATGTTGTCGCCGGCCTGGCCCTGGTCGAGCAGCTTGCGGAACATTTCAACGCCCGTAACCGTCGTCTTCGACGTGTCGCGGATGCCGACGATTTCGACTTCTTCGCCGACCTTGACGATGCCGCGCTCAACGCGACCGGTCACAACCGTACCACGGCCCGAGATCGAGAACACGTCTTCGATCGGCATCAGGAACGGCTGGTCGATCGGACGCTCAGGCGTCGGGATGTAGGCGTCAACAGCTGCCATCAGCTCGCGGATCGCGTCTTCGCCGATCTTCTTGTCCGAATCTTCCAGAGCAGCAAGAGCCGAGCCCTTGATGATCGGAATGTCATCGCCCGGGAATTCGTAGGACGACAGAAGTTCGCGAACTTCCAGTTCGACGAGCTCGAGAAGCTCGGCGTCGTCAACCTGGTCGACCTTGTTGAGGAACACGACGATTGCCGGAACGCCAACCTGACGAGCGAGCAGGATGTGCTCGCGGGTCTGCGGCATCGGGCCGTCAGCAGCCGAGCAAACCAGGATCGCGCCGTCCATCTGCGCTGCACCGGTGATCATGTTCTTGACGTAGTCGGCGTGGCCGGGGCAGTCAACGTGAGCGTAGTGACGGTTCGGCGTCTCATACTCAACGTGCGCCGTCGAAATCGTGATACCACGGGCCTTTTCTTCCGGAGCAGCGTCGATCTGGTCGTACGCCTTGAACTCGCCGAAGTACTTCGTGATCGCTGCGGTCAGCGACGTCTTGCCATGGTCAACGTGGCCAATCGTGCCAATGTTAACGTGCGGCTTGTTGCGCTCAAATTTGCTCTTTGCCATGGGTACGTTTCCTGTGGTCAAGTATGAATAATGATCAGCCGGCAGGGCCGGTTTGTGGAGCCGTTTAAGGGTTTCAGGGGATTTGCGCAAGACTTAATTGCGCGCGCCCGGACCGGCCGCCGCTGGCCTTTTCCTGCCGATATATAAGAAGCGCGCGACGCCGCTACAAGATTCGATGCTATCGAGCTACGAATCGCAGCCGCAGCAAAACATTCAAACGCTTAGCGATGAACGTTAACTTTCTACATTAATTCGAAAAGAAGGAGCAAGCCGCTATTGGAGCGGGTAGCGGGAATCGAACCCGCGTATTCAGCTTGGAAGGCTGCTGCTCTACCATTGAGCTATACCCGCGGGCCTTCGATCCAGAAGCAGAATGGTGGAGGGAGTTGGATTTGAACCAACGTAGGCTGAGCCAACGGATTTACAGTCCGTCCCCTTTAACCACTCGGGCATCCCTCCATTATTCTGTCGGGATCTTTCGACCAAGCATTTGAGATCGTGAGACAACCAGCGACTTGGCCGTGCCGCTCTCGATCTGTGGCCGGGTATATGACTGCCCCGTTTCGTCCTGTCAACACGGGTCAGCGGAAAATTTCCGATTTTCTCCACAGCCGTAAAAAAGGGACCCGACGCTGAAAACCGTTTCGCCCCGCGTGCAACCTCTCTATAAGACGCCAATGAGCAAAGATCGCACCGGCGACAAGAGCGCCAAGGACACCCATTACGCCAACCTTCGGCGCGCGCATCGCGACGCCAAGCGGGAACGTGGCGAAATCCCCACGCCAAGAGAGGACAAGCGCCGAAAGGCGCCGGCCGACTGGAAGCCGCAGCCGCTCTCGCCCGAGCAAGTTCTACTCTATGGCCTGCACACGGTTCGCGCGGCGCTGGACAATCCGGCGCGCGAGGTCATCCGTCTCAGCGTTACGCCGAACGCGGCCGCCCGTCTGGAACTCGGCGAGCTTTCGGCCCTGCCCTTCCCGGTCGAAACGGTGACGCCGCAGGATCTCGACAAGATTCTCGGTCCCGACGCGATCCACCAGGGCGTGATGCTCGAGACCCGCCCGCTGCCGCATCGCCGGCTCGAGGCTCTGCGCGACTGCCCGCTGATTCTCGTGCTCGACCAGGTGACCGATCCGCACAATGTCGGCGCCATCATGCGCTCGGCTGTCGCCTTCGATGCCGGCGCGCTGATCACCACCATGCGCCACAGCCCGACCGAATCGGGCGTGCTCGCCAAGTCGGCCTCCGGCGCGCTTGAGATGATCCCCTATATCCAGATCACCAACCTTGGCGATGCCATCGAGGAACTGCATCGGCTGGGCTTCCAGACGATCGGCCTTGATTCGGAAGGGCCGCAGCCGCTGGAAGGGACATTCAGCGGCGAAAAGATCGCCCTCGTTCTCGGCTCCGAGGGCAAGGGGCTTAGGCAGAAGACCCGCTCGATCGTCAACGATCTTGCCCGGCTCGACATGCCCGGCGCGATAAAGTCGCTGAACGTATCGAACGCAGCGGCGATCGCGATGTATGCGGCGCGCCAGCATCTGAAGCGCTGACATCACCAGGCGTTCCGGGCCGCCTCACCGCAAAGCGCGGCGGCCCTCCGCAGCTCACAGACAACGGCGCCAAAGCCGAGGCGGTAACGCGAAATAGCGCCTGTGGAAATTTCCGCACCGGTGGGATCGCGGAGCGCTGCGCCGTGCAGTTTCGAAAAAGATCGGAATGAGGACGGCAAGCCGCTCTTCTGCGTCAGAAACGGATCGATTGCTCCGCAAGGCTACCCGGTGTGCTCATGCCAGCCGTAGGGCAGCCTTCACGCAGTTTCTTCCAGGTCGTGACGTTGAGGTTCATCTCGCAGCGCGCGAGATAGGCGTTGCCGTCGACACGCAGGCAAGCGACCTGCCCAAGTTCGTATTTGGAACCGTCTCGATTGCGGCAGGTGCAGCCATGATCCGGCGGCGCAGCAAAGGTCACTTCGGCGGCGAGCAAAAAGGCCACCGCAGCGGTCATGCCCCAAAGGATCGCCCGCCCGTCCATCATGAGGGCATTATAAAGCAGATATCGATGTTCGAAAACGGACAATGCCGGCTGCTTGCGCAACCGGCACCGTCCGCACGTGGGGCATACGCCCCTCCCACCGGATCACCTCGGTGATCCGCTGAATTTGGTCTTAGCTCGCCAGGCGAAGCACGCTGCCTTCCGAGATGGTCTTTTCGGCCTCGGCGATCGCAAACTGCTTGCTGTCGGCGCTGAGGTTCAGGCCTTCGGCGCGCACGAATTCGACATCGGTGATGCCAAGGAAGCCGAAGACCGTCTTCAGGTAAGATTCCTGGTGATCCATGACGGCTGCCGGGCCGGCGGAGTAGTGGCCGCCGCGGGTCGAGGCGACGATAATCTTCTTGCCCTTGGCGAGGCCTTCCGGACCATTCTCGGTGTAACGGAAAGTCTTGCCGGAGACGGCGATGCGATCGATCCAGGCCTTCAGCTGGCTCGGAATGCCGAAGTTGTACATCGGAGCGCCGATGATGACGGTGTCGGCGGCGAGGAATTCTTCCAGCATGTCGCGGCCAAGCTTGACGTCGGCAGCGAGACCCGCGTCGACGCCTTCGAGGTCGGCCGGGGCCATGATCTGGGCGCCGGTCAGATGGGGCAGCGAGCTGGCAGCGAGGTCGCGATAGGTCACCTGCGCATCCGGGCGGTCAGCCTTGACCTGCGCGGCAAGGGCGGCCGTCAGACGGCGGGAAACCGAGTGGTCGCCAAGGATACCGGAGTCGATATGAAGAACGTTCATGGGAACACCTTTGTGTTTACGTTGCGGTGATCCACATATGAGGGGAAAACAATGGCCCGATAAGCCAGCGGATATTTGACATACTGTTTCCAGACGGAAACAATCATACCCATCATCCGCACCTCGGAGACAGGACAATGCAGGATCTGAACGACCTCGGGCTTTTTGCCGCCGTCGTGCGAAACAACGGCTTCAGTGCTGCGGCACGGGACCTCAATATACCCAAATCCAAGCTCAGCAAACATGTGGCCCGCCTCGAGGAGCAGCTCGGTGTGCGGTTGCTGGAGCGCTCGACCCGCAAGCTGCGTGTCACCGATATCGGCCGGGTCTTCTATGAGCATTGCCAGAGCCTTCTCGACGGGGTGGCTGCCGCCGAAGCCGAGATCGCCGCCGTGCGCGCGGAGCCCTCGGGCACGGTGCGGCTCGCCTGCCCGCTCGGTTTCACCCCTATGCTTGCCGACATCCTGCCGGCGTTTCACCGCCGCTACCCCGGCGTCCGGCTGCTGATCACCGCCACCAACCGTCGCATCGATCTGATAGAAGAGCGGGTCGACGTGGCGCTGCGCGCCCGCGGGCAGCTCGATACGGACAACCAACTCATCATCCGCAAGTTCGGCGAGGTTCGCGAGCGGCTTGCAGCCAGCCCCACCTTCCTCGCCCGCGCCGGCGAGATCACGATCGAGAACCTCAGCCAGCAGGCGACGCTGTCGATGAACGAACAGCACCCGACCGATGTCTGGCGGCTGGTTTCGATCGATGGCAACACGACGGAAATCACCCATCGTCCGATCGTCGGCTGCAGCGATTTCCTGATTCTCGAACGCGCCGCGATCGAAGGGATGGGGGTCGCCCTCTTGCCTGACCATATCTGCGAGCGCGCTTTCCGCGCCGGCGTCCTTGCACCGGTGCTGCCGGAATGGACGTCGAACGACGTCGTCGTGCACCTCGTCTTCCCGTCCCGCCAGGGCATGTTGCCGGCGACCCGGGCGCTGATCGACTATCTCGCCGAAAACCTGCTCAACGCCCTGCAGAAATGCCGCGAGGTTCCGGTGCGCATGGGACCGTCCTTCGACATCTGATGCCGCCGCGCTGCGGCTTTTCCGATCAGCAGCGGCAGATCATCAGCACGTCGCCGTCGGGATCGCGAATCGTGAACCATTGCCCGGACTGCACCGGCGTCACGATCTCGAGACGCACGGAGAGCGCCGGACCAAGCGATGCGGGAGCCGGTGATCGATCGAGCGTTGACCGCTTACTCCGACCAAGGCTCCGCATCTCATCGGCGGCAAAACTCGCCGCCGTCAGCAAGCTCGGCAAAAGACTTGGCGCCGACGTCATATCGATAGGCAATCACCTCCACTGTGCAGGCGTCCGTCGATCGCGCGCAAGCCTCCATCGAAACGCAGAGATGGTCGTTAGCACCCCAGACCTTCGCAGGGGGATTGTCATAGATGCCTTCGTAGATCGTCTGCGTCCGCTTGCCGCCGTCACGCCACTCAACCACGATCTCCGAACGAAAGTGGTCATAACCGATGTTGCTGTATCCCACGGAATAGCGGACCGCCCCCAAACCGGAAACTTGGGTCGCGCCCGAACTCATCTCCGCCCAATCGGATCCCTCCTGCGCGTTGGCAGGGCTCCAGACGACAAACCCACAAAGCAGAACGACCGCCCATCTGACCGGCGCCAGTGCCGCGGGGTTGGTAAGGCTGCTTTTGGCGGCAGCCGAAAGAACGTGTTCGATGACCAAGACCTTTCCAAGAGAGCCAGCTGACGAATGCTCGTCCTCCGTTCATCGGCGCTGGAGAAACAATCGGCGGTGGCCGAAACCACTGATTCCCTATATTTCAGGAGGATGAGAACTCTTGGAAGACTGATCATCTCCGCCGTCCTGGCGTTCCTTGTAAGCCTTATCGTCGCGGGGCTGTTCCTACCCGTCTACGGCATATTCGAGGGCGGGCCGTACAACTGCCTGAAGGATGGCATTGCGGTATGCATCGCCGGCATACCGCTGAGCGCGCTGATCTATGGGCCGCTATTTTCGATTGCCGGCGTTCTGATCGGCACACCAGTGTTCATGGCCATCTTTGCGATGCGTGACTAACTGCTCGCTTTGCGCCGACGGTATACCCGCGGCAACACGCCGAACCTGAAATTCCGGCTCGAATAGCCGCCAAAAATTCGGAAAAAACAATGGGGAAGAAATGAAGTGGTGCCCCCAGAGAGACTCGAACTCCCGACCTACTGATTACAAATCAGCCGCTCTACCAACTGAGCTATAAGGGCACTTGCTTTGGTGGGAGTTACCATAATCTCATGTGGTGTAAAGCAAAATTGCGAATTCTCCCAATTTTTCAGATGCGTTCGGTTCCGGGCCATGCCAGAAACGATAGAGAGAGATTGCCGCTGGCGGCGCATAACATATCGAGCGGACTAGAGTTTCATGGCCCGAACGTTCACTTCCCTAGCCTTTCTCGCCTCGTCCGCGGAAGAGGCACAAAAGGCTGCGGCTGATCTCAAGGCGATCTATGGCGACCATGATCCGTCGAAGGCCGACGTGATCGTCGCGCTTGGCGGCGACGGCTTCATGCTGCAGACGCTGCATCAGACCATGAACAGCGGCAAGCTGGTCTACGGCATGAACCGTGGCTCGGTCGGGTTCCTGATGAACCGCTACAGCACCGAGAACCTGACTGACCGCATCTGCCAGGCAGTCGAGAACGCGTTTCATCCGCTGGAGATGCAGACGACCGACGTCTATGGCGAGAGCTTCACGGCACTTGCGATCAACGAGGTCTACCTTTTCCGCCAGTCCTACCAGGCGGCGAAGCTCCGCGTCCTGATCGATGGCAAGACAAGGCTGGAGGAGTTGACCTGCGACGGCCTGCTGGTCGCCACCCCTGCCGGCTCCACCGCCTACAATCTCTCCGCCCACGGGCCGATCCTGCCGCTCGAGGCCCCGCTTCTGGCGATGACCCCGGTCAGTGCCTTTCGCCCGCGCCGCTGGCGTGGCGCGCTTCTGCCGAACCATGTCACAGTCGAGATCGAAATCCTTGAGGCCGACAAGCGGCCGGTAAACGCGGTGGCCGACCATCAGGAAGTGAAGTCCGTGGTCAAGGTGAAGATCGCCGAATCGGAAAACATGACGGCGCGCATCCTCTCGGATCCCGATCATTCCTGGTCGGATCGCATCCTCGCCGAGCAGTTTTCGAACTGAGCGCACGTTCTCCGCGCGACCTATGGTATCATCATGCCGGCCAGGCTTCCGCCGGCCCGCAGCAAACGGCAACCGAGCCGCCGCCTTAAGGACGACGACCCAATGCACAGATCCGCCCTCCTCGCGCTGTTCCTGTTTCTCAGCAGTGCCGGCGCCAAGGCTCAGGATGCCAACATCGTTCCGCCTGAGGCGACCTTCGTGACCAGCACCGGCTACTGGGAGGAAAGCGGAGAGCCGCTTTCATCCCTCGATCCGAACGCGGCCGCCGAGAAGCCGGGCGACGCCCGGCGCGGTTACTACAAGCTGATCGCGCTTCGCCAGGCGGATGGAACCGCCCAGATCCATCTGCAGCAGGTGGCAGCGACCTCGGCCGGCCCTGTGGTGATTTCGTCGGCGGAACTCGAAGAATTCTCCGCGCTCAAGGCCTACGTCACCGACATCCGCCCGGAGACCTCGACCGGCGTCACCGCGCAGCCCGGCATGTTTGCGACCGTCTATCTGAAGACGGACCCGTCGGTGAGAGAGCCTGAGAGCTGGACCGTGCTCATCGACGATCTCGGCGACATCAAGATCGAGCGTGCCTCCAACTGAGCAAAAGCAAGGGCCGGATGCGAACACCCGGCCCTCTTCAATTGCACTGGTGCAGACCGCTGTCTGCCTTAGTTCAGATCATCCACGACGGCATCCGCGCCGCCGCTGACGCGGTGCGCAAGGGCGGCCTCCATGAACTCGTTGAGTTCGCCGTCGAGAACGTCGCCCGGTGCCGTGCTTTCAACGCCGGTGCGCATGTCCTTGACCAGCTGATAGGGCTGCAGAACGTAGGAGCGGATCTGGTGGCCCCAGCCGATGTCGGTCTTCGACGCGGCTTCGGCGTTGGCGGCCTCTTCCCGCTTCTTCAGTTCGGCCTCGTAGAGGCGCGCACGCAACATGTCCCAGGCCTTCGCCCGGTTCTTGTGCTGCGAACGTTCCTGCTGGCACTGCACGACGATGCCCGACGGGATGTGCGTGATGCGCACGGCCGAGTCGGTCGTGTTGACGTGCTGACCGCCGGCGCCCGACGAGCGGTAGGTGTCGATACGGCAATCGCTCTCGTTGATGTCGATCTGGATCGAATCATCGACGACCGGGTAGACCCAGATCGAGGAGAACGAGGTGTGGCGGCGCGCGTTGCTGTCGTAGGGCGAGATGCGAACCAGGCGGTGCACGCCAGATTCGGTCTTCAGCCAGCCATAGGCATTGTGGCCCTTGACGAGCAGCGTCGCAGACTTGATGCCGGCCTCTTCGCCGTCCTGGATTTCCATAAGCTCGACCTTGTACCCCTGGCGCTCGGACCAGCGGGTGTACATGCGCAAAAGCATGTTGGCCCAGTCCTGGCTTTCGGTACCGCCGGCACCCGAATGCACTTCGAGATAGGTATCGTTCTGATCCGCCTCGCCCGAGAGCATGGCTTCGACCTGCTTCTTCGCCGCTTCGTTTCTGAGATCCCGCAACGCCTGTTCGGCGTCAGCGATGATGGCGGCGTCGCCCTCTTCCTCGCCGAGTTCGATGAGTTCGATGTTGTCATTGAGTTGCTGCTCGAAACGGCGCAGGCCATTGATGCCGTCATCGAGTTGCTGGCGCTCGCGCATCAGCTTCTGCGCTTCCGAAGCGTCGTTCCAAAGCGCCGGATCTTCCGCTTTGTTGTTCAACCAGTCCAGTCGTCTTACCGCCTGATCCCAGTCAAAGATGCCTCCTCAGCAGGCTTATGGCCTGCTTGATTTCGTCGACAATGTTCTCGATTTCGCTGCGCATGATCCTGCTTCTTGTGAACCGATAGGAAAGTGAGCGTCAAATAGCGATGCCCACCGCTGATGTAAAGGCGGCGGGCATCGCGTGAAGGGGATAAGGATTAGAACAGGCCGTTGGAACCGGAGGTCACTGCCTGGTTCGCCTGCGGCGAGTTCTTGAGGATCTCTTCTGGCGGCACGTACTGGTCAAGACCGCCGATGACCGAGAAGGTGTCGGCCGGGCCGGTGCCGGGCTTGAAGGCCTCGATGATCGTGTCCGGCTCGCCCTCTTGGGCGGCCATGCCGGTCTTGCGGTTGACGGCGACCATGCTCATGCCCTCGGGCACGACGAACTTGCTCGGGCGCGTGCCCTTCACCGCTTCTGTCATGAAGTCGTTGAAGATCGGCACGGCGAGGCTGCCGCCGGTCGCGCCGCGGCCAAGCGGGGCCGGGTTGTCGAAGCCGAGATAGAGGCCTGCAACCATGTCCGGCGTGTAGCCGACGAACCAGGCGTCCTTTTCGTCATTGGTGGTACCGGTCTTGCCGGCAACCGGACGATCGAGCTTGATCTTGCCGGCAGCCGTGCCGCGCAGCACCACGCCCTCCATCATCGATGTGATCTGGTAGGAGGTCATCGGATCGAGAACCTGCTCGCGGTTGTCGGTGAGAACCGGTTCTTCCTGGCTCTGCCAATCGCCGGCGTTGCAGTTGTCGCAGGTGCGGTCCTCGTGACGGAAGATCGTCTTGCCGTAGCGGTCCTGAATACGGTCGATCAGCGACGGCTTGATCTGCTTGCCGCCGTTGGCGAGCACGGAATAGGCCGAGACCATGCGCAGAACAGTCGTTTCGCCCGAGCCCAGCGACATCGCAAGCAGCGGCGGCATCTTGTCGTAGATGCCGAAGCGCTCGGCATATTCGGCGACAAGGTTCATGCCCATGTCGTTGGCAAGGCGAACCGTCATCAGGTTACGCGACTTCTCGATGCCGAGACGCAGCGTCGACGGACCGGCCGAGCCGCCGCCGTAGTTTTCCGGGCGCCAGACCTGGCCACCAGCGACGATCTCGATCGGCGCGTCGAGAATGACCGATGCAGGCGTATAACCGTTGTCGAGGGCGGCCGCGTAGACGAAGGGCTTGAACGACGAACCCGGCTGGCGCATCGCCTGCGTCGCGCGGTTGAATTCCGACTGGCCATAGGAGAAGCCGCCGACCATCGCCAGAACGCGGCCGGTCTGCGGGTCCATGGCGACGAGGCCACCCTGCACCTTCGGCGGCTGGCGCAGGCGGTATTCGCCCTTCTCCGGCAGTGGCTCGACATAGATGACGTCGCCGGCGCCGAAGACGCCTTCAGGCGATTTCGCCGACTTGCGGTCGCCGCTGGCGGAACGGTAGGCCCACTGCATGTTCTTGGCGGAGATATGCCCGGTGACACGCTCGGCGACAATCTTGCCCGAGGCTTCCTTCTCCGGCTGAATGCCGATCTCGGCGCCCTGTCCATCGACGGAGAGAACAACGGCAAGCTTCCACTCCGGCACGTCGTTGAAGGCAACGACAGCGCCCAGCGGCTCGCCCCAATCGCCACCGATTTCGATCGACTTGACCGGGCCGTGGAAGCCGCGACGCTCGTCGTAGCTGAGCAGACCCGCCTGCAGCGCCTTGCGCGCGGCGATCTGCAGCCGCGGATCGAGCGAGGTGCGAACCGACAGGCCGCCTTCATAGAGGGCGTTGTCGCCGTATTTCTGGATGATCTGCCGGCGGACTTCCTCGGCGAAGAAGTCGGAGGCGAAGAGATGCGCCCCGCCGCGACGCGGGTTGACACCGAGCGGCTGCTTCTTGGCTTCTTCGCCATCGGCCTTGGTGACGTAGCCGTTCTCGACCATGCGGTCGATTACCCAGTTGCGGCGCTCAAGCGCCGCTTCGGTCTTGCGGAACGGATGATAGTTGGCCGGGCCCTTCGGAAGGGCTGCGAGATAGGCGGTCTCGGCAATGGTAAGCTCAGTCACAGACTTATCGAAATAGGTCAGCGCCGCACCGGCTATGCCGTAGGAATTCAGGCCGAAGAAGATTTCGTTGAGATAGAGTTCGAGAATGCGGTCCTTGGTGTAGGCCTGCTCGATGCGGAAGGAGAGAATTGCTTCCTTGACCTTGCGGTCGATCGTCTGGTCTGACGAGAGCAGGAAGTTCTTGGCCACCTGCTGCGTGATCGTCGAGGCGCCGACCGGGCGACGGCCGGAGCCGAAGTTCTGCAGGTTCACTGCGATGGCGCGCGCAAGACCGGTGATGTCAACGCCCGGGTGCTGATAGAAGTTCTTGTCTTCAGCCGAGATGAAGGCCGCCTTGACGCGATCCGGGATGGCCTGGATCGGCAGATAGAGACGCCGCTCGCGGGCATATTCCGCCATCAGCGCGCCGTTGCCGGCGTGGAAGCGCGTGGTCACCGGCGGCGAATACTTCGCCAGAACCTCGTAATCCGGCAGGTCCTTGGTGACGACACCAAGATAGAGCGCCACGGCCCCGGCCACACCCAGCAGCAGAAACGCGCCAATCCCGAAGAAATATCCAATCAGCCTGATCATCAGTCAGATACCGGTACCTTAATTATCGTCCAATTGCCGAACCGCCCGACTGACAGTCCATGCTCTGTCCTGCCGGCTTCTATACAGCGGGCCGACCAAACTCTCTCACGAGAAATCGTCTGGCGTCGCAACGCCCCACCTAGCCCGGCTCCTCATATGGCGGGGAACTCCGGGCTTCAACTCGTTTCTCAACAAATCCGGGCGCAATTCCGGTTAGGTCCCGGATTGTGCGTAAAATAGGGCTGTTATGCGATAATCCCGTGCGCATCCCGTTGAAAAGCATAGCGCTGTTACCGGGGCGACACAAATCACTTCGTTCCCGGGCCTGCCTTCAAGCGTCAGCCGCCGCTGGCGATGGCCTGCTCGCGGTATCGCTGAACAGCGACCGCAAGACGCTCTGAAACCTTCTTGCGCCACTCCGGATCCAGCAGCAGTTTTTCGTCCTCTTTGTTCGACAGGAAGCCCAGTTCAAGCAGGATCGAGGGCACGTCCGGCGCCTGCAGCACGCGGAAGCCGGCAAAACGGTGCGGATTGTTGATGAGATTGATCTGGCCCTCGAAGGACGTAACGACGGCGCGCGCCATGTTGACCGAGAAGGCCTGCGTCTCGCGACGCGTCAGATCGATCAGGATGTCGGCCACTTCCGCCGGCTCGCTCTGAAGCGGCACGCCGGCAATTTCGTCGGACAAATTCTCGCGGGCTGCAAGGCTTGCAGCCAGATGGTCGGAGGCCTTGTCGGAGATGGTATAGACCGTCGCGCCGCGGATGTCCTTCTGGCGCAGCGCGTCCGCATGAAGCGAAATGAAGAGATGGGCGCCCTTGTTGCGGGCGATCTGTACGCGCTGGGGAAGCGAGAGGAAGACGTCCTTGTCGCGGGTGAGGAAAGCCTCGATCCCGGCGCCCTTGTTCAGGGCCTCGACGAGATCTTTCGCGAAGGCGAGCGTTACATGCTTCTCCTCCGTCTTCGTTTCGCCGGCGAGCGCACCGGTATCGATGCCTCCATGGCCCGCATCGATCGCGATGATGAATGGCCCGCCTTCCCTCGTGGGAGCGACGGCAACCGGCCTGTCGGTCTTGGCGGCGGCGACCGATCCGGTCCACTGCTGTTCACCGAGAAGCGCATCGAAGCGCGCCTGGTCGACGCGCTCGGCATCGAGCACGAGCCGGTAGCCCTTGCCCCCCTCTTCCGCGACGACTTCCGCATGGGTTACCGCCACGGGGCCTTTCGCCGAAAGAACGATGCGGGAGTTGCCCGCCCCCATGCCGCCGTAGCGGATCGCATCGAAGAGGCCGCGCGGTTCAAGGCTGTCCGCCTTGAGGCCGAAGGCCGTTTCCGGCAGGTCGACCACGACGCGAACGGGATCGGCTACGTAGTGCAGGGAGAATTCCGGTTTGCGATCGAACTCGACGACGACGCGCGTGCGTGCATCGTCACCGGCGATCCGCGCAGCAAAGGCGAGCAAAGGCCCCGGCTCGGCGGCAACAGCCGCCGGCACGTTCAAAAGAAGACCGCCGGCAAGCAGCGATGCTCCGAGCAGAAGCCTGCCCGTGCGCGACATCAACGACAACAGCGAACCACGCATACAAACCGCCAAAGGCCTCACCTCGGGCTCTCCACCACTTTCTCAGAAAACCAAACAGCAGCCGACGCACGGCTGCTGGACGCACAGGTCGATCAATGAACCCTTATGGTTAACCAATGCTTGACAATGATCATCTTCCCCGCCCCGCCGGGACAATCGATTTACCGTTTATCGAGCTACTCCACGTGGACAAGCGAATCGATCATTATTGTGGCGGCACGGGCTTTTCCCTTGCCAATGTGACATAGAAAACATAAAAGCGTCACAAGGAGAAAGTGTTGACGGGATAGAACAGTCGACCGGGCAGCCGGAGCTTCTCCAAAGCTTGGCGCCAGGGTGCGGTCGAACCGGATTGACCGGTTAACTTATCGCAATTCCGCGGTCGCAAGTGTTCATCCGCCGTCGCTGCATTTCCTCCCCGTACACTGGATCGCAAATTTCCGGCGGTGGCCGGAGTTCTTGATGGTGATTTTTCACCGACGCCCGCAAGCGGGCGCATTCATCGGGTCTTCATGAGACCTTGGACATTGGCATTCTTGTTTGGTCATTGATGTTGACTCAGCAGTATCGGTCAGAAGTAGCGCGGCCCCGGGACACACATGTTCCGGCTGTCGTCTGGCTGCTGCACCATCGCCTGCGCCAAACAGGAACTTTCATATCCGGCGCACCTTCCGACGTGTTTGGCAGTCTTCCTAAGGAAGCAGGTCTGTCTCCCGTTCCGCTGGCGCGCCGAGGAGCACAGCTTAGATGGCAGAGAAAATGCTTATCGATGCGTCTCATTCAGAAGAGACGCGCGTCGTTGTCGTTCGCGGGAACCGCATAGAAGAGTTCGACTTCGAGTCGGAACATAAGAAGCAGATCCGCGGCAATATCTATCTGGCGAAGGTCACCCGGGTGGAGCCCTCGCTCCAGGCCGCCTTCGTCGACTACGGCGGCAACCGCCACGGATTCCTGGCTTTCGCCGAAATCCATCCCGACTACTACCAGATCCCGCTCGCCGATCGTCAGGCGCTCTTGAAGGCCGAAGCCGAAGAAGCGCGGCGTGACGACGACATCGAGCATGTCGAGACCGCCCCTGCCCCGGCAAGCGAACTTTCCGTTCCCGTAGACCTCGAAGTCGTCGCGGAAACTGAAGCCGAGCCGGTCGCAGCCGTCGCTGACGCCGCACCGGTCGTCGAAGAGGAAGCGCCGGCCGAAAAGCCGAAGGCGAAGCCGAAGCGCACCCGCAAGACCAAGGCCAAGGCCGCTGAAGAAGCCGCTGCTGCATCGACCGATGGCGACGAGAGCAATGGCGGCGAAATGGCTGCCATGGTCGATACCGACGCCATTTCCGAGGATGTCGACAGCCGCCGTCGCCATGACGACGACGATGATGACGACGACAGTCACGACGGCGAAAAGGAAATCATCGAATCCGTCGGCGCCGAAGACGCCATGGAAGAAGTTCCGGATCGCCAGGTTCGCAAGCCGCGCAAGCAGTACCGCATCCAGGAAGTCATCAAGCGCCGCCAGATCCTGCTGGTTCAGGTCGCCAAGGAAGAGCGCGGCAACAAGGGCGCAGCGCTGACGACCTACCTGTCGCTCGCCGGTCGCTACTCGGTGCTGATGCCGAACACCGCACGTGGCGGCGGCATCTCCCGCAAGATCACCAATCTGCAGGACCGCAAGCGCCTGAAGGAAATCGCCCGCGGCCTCGAAGTGCCGCAGGGCATGGGCGTGATCCTGCGCACCGCCGGTGCCAACCGCACCAAGGTCGAGATCAAGCGCGACTTCGAGTATCTGATGCGCCTGTGGGAAAACGTCCGCACGCTGACGCTGAATTCCACGGCCCCCTGCCTCGTCTATGAAGAAGGCAGCCTGATCAAGCGCTCGATCCGCGACCTCTACAACAAGGACATCAGCGAGATCATCGTTTCCGGTGAGGAAGGCTACAAGGAAGCCAAGGGCTTCATGAAGATGCTGATGCCCAGCCACGCCAAGGTGGTTCAGCCTTACCGTGACGTGCATCCGATCTTCTCGCGCTCCGGCATCGAAGCGCAGCTCGACCGCATGCTGCAGCCGCAGGTAACGCTGAAGTCCGGTGGCTACATCATCATCAACCAGACCGAAGCCCTGGTTTCGATCGACGTCAACTCCGGCCGTTCGACGCGCGAGCACTCGATCGAAGACACCGCTCTCCAGACGAACCTGGAAGCGGCGGAAGAAGTGGCACGCCAGCTCCGCCTGCGCGACCTTGCCGGCCTCGTCGTCATCGACTTCATCGACATGGAAGAAAAGCGGAACAACCGCTCGGTCGAGAAGCGTCTGAAGGATTGCCTGAAGAACGATCGCGCCCGGATCCAGGTCGGCCGTATCTCGCATTTCGGCCTGCTCGAAATGTCGCGCCAGCGCATTCGCGCCTCGGTGCTCGAATCGACGATGCAGACCTGCCCGCACTGCAACGGCACGGGTCACGTCCGCTCGCAGTCTTCGGTTGCACTGCACGTCTTGCGCGGCATCGAGGAACACCTGCTGAAGAACACGACGCACGACATCACCGTGCGCACCATCCCGGATATCGCGCTCTACCTGCTCAATCAGAAGCGCGGCACGATCATGGACTACGAAGCCCGCTTCGGCGTTTCGATCATCATCGAGGCTGATGCCCATGTCGGCGCACAGCACTTCGCGATCGATCGTGGCGAGCCGGTCGAAAATCCGGTCAAGATCGAACAGCTGCTGCACTTCGAGCCGGAAGAGGAAGAAGACGACGTCGTGATCGAAGAGGATCTCGACGAGGAAGAAGCAGAAGAAATTGCCGGCGAACAGCGGCAGGAACAGCCGAAGGCTGCTGCCCAGTCCGACGATCAGAACGGACGCAAGCGCAAGCGCCGTCGCCGCCGGCGCGGCAAGGGCGGCCAGCAGGCCGAAGGCAGCGCTCTCCAGGTCTCCGAATCGGCAGGCGATGCCGACGACGGTTCCGATGAGGACGAAGGCGATGACGAGGGCGTCGATGCAGACGCCACGACCGCCGATGGCGATCAGAAGCGCAAGCGCCGCCGCCGCGGCAAGCGTGGCGGCCGCCGCAACCGTCCGGAAGGCGAAGGTGAAGGCGAGGGCCAGCTTGAAGCCGGTGCCGATGCGGAAGCCGGCGACGATGGCGCAGAAGAAGCCGAAACCGTAGAGGCACCGGCCGCTGCGGCCGAGGTCGAAGTGGCTGTCGCGGTTGAGGAAACGGCTGTGGTTGCCGAAGAAGCCGAGGTGGCGGACGTAAAGCCTGCCAAGCCGAAGCGCACCCGCAAGAAGGCCGTCAAGGCTGAAGAACCGACAGTAAGCGTCGACGAAGTTGCTCAGGCAGTGATCGAAGACCAGCCTGCGGTTGCCGACCCGGCCGTCGAAGCGGTGGAAGAGGCTGCGGCCGACCTTGCCGAAACCAAGCCTGTGCGTGCGAACCGCGACCTCTCGAAAATCGCTTCCGAACCGGTGGTGACGTCGAGCGCGACGAAGCCCGAAGAGGAAGAGCCGGGCAAGCCCAAAAAGGGCGGCTGGTGGCAGCGCCGCGGCTTCTTCTAAGAAGCCGCGCGGCCAGCGCCAAACTCTGAAAACACGAAAGGCCCGGAGCGATCCGGGCCTTTTCCTTTGGGCGGATGGCAGAAGGGACTTGCCCCTGCCTGCCTGTTCAGAGCGTCACGCCAGCCAACGCGCGATCCTGTCCATGGCCTCGACCATGTCGGCCTCGGCGCCGGCATAGGAGAAGCGCATCGTGCGGTGCCCTTCCAGCGGATCGAAGTCGAATCCCGGGGTTGCCGCGACGTTGATCTCGGCGAGCATCCGCTTGGCAAAGGCCATGCTGTCATTGGTAAAGCGGGTGACATCCGCATAGGCGTAGAAGGCACCGTCCATCGGCGAGGCGATCGAGAAGCCGATCTCCGGCAACCGCTTCATGAGCATGTCCCGGTTGGCGGCATAGGCGGCCTTGTAACGGTCGAGCTCCTCATGCGCGTTGAGTGCTGCTTCTGCCGCGATCTGCGAGAGCTCGGGCGGCGAGATGTAGAGGCTCTGGGCGATGCGCTCGAAGCCGCGCACCTTGTCAGCCGGCAGCACCATCCAGCCGATCCGCCAGCCGGTCATGCAATAGTATTTCGAGAAGGAGTTGATGACGATTACCTCGTCGGTCACCTCCAGCGCGCTTGCCTCTTCGCCGGCAAAGGTCAGTCCGTGATAGATCTCGTCGGAAATGAAGGCGATCGATTCGGCCCGGCAATAGTCAGCCAGCGCCTTGAGGCCCGCCCTGCCCGTCACCGTTCCGGTCGGGTTGGCTGGGCTCGCCAAAAGCACGCCCTTCAATGGACGGCCTATTTTCGCAGCGGCACGCGAAAGACTTTCAGGCGTCAGAGTGAAGCCGGTCTCGGCATTGGCCTCGACCTCGACGACCGTCAGGCCAAGCGCTGCGAGGATGTTGCGATAGGCCGGATAGCCGGGCCTCGCGATCGCGACGCAATCGCCAGGATCGAAGAGGGCCAGGAAAGCGAGATTGAAGCCTGCGGATGAGCCGGTGGTGACCGCGACCCGCTGCGGATCGAGCGCGATGCCGTGGCGCTTTTCATAGTGCCGGGCGATTGCTGTGCGCAGCGACAAGGTGCCGAGCGCGTCGGTATAGCCGAGCCGGCCATGTTCAAGCGCTTTGCGCGCCGCTTCAAGAGCTGCCTTCGGCGCCGGGTGGGCGGGCTGCCCGACGGCCATCGAGATCACCGGGTGGCCGGCATCCCGGCGACGGGTCGCCTCCGCCAGTACGTCCATCGCATGGAAAGGTTCGACGGCACTGCGTTTTGACAAATCTACCAACGGAAAATCCTCGATATGCGGCTGTTCTCCAGC
The DNA here is from genome assembly GCF_026672675.1 of Ensifer sp. SL37. NCBI lineage: Bacteria > Pseudomonadati > Pseudomonadota > Alphaproteobacteria > Hyphomicrobiales > Rhizobiaceae > Ensifer > Ensifer sp. SL37. The sequence continues at coordinate 3,986,863 of NZ_JAPPRN010000006.1, forward strand.
CCTTTGCCCGATGAAAATGACCTTCACAAGTCCGCGAGTGCCGTATTTCCGCCGATTTTGCCGTTTCGTTTCCGCGGCACCCACCCTATGCTGCCGGCATATTGCGGATACGAGGAATCCTGTTGTCATTCAGAACAGCCGGTTGACCCGGCGACACGCGATGGACGACACACGGGATACGCAAGGACAACGAGGTAGAAATGAACTTCAGCACCAAGATGATTGCCGCCGGGACGCTCGCAGCGCTCGTGGCCGGGGTCAGCCTGCCCCAGAACGCATTCGCGCTCGACGCGAAGCAGAAGGAAGAGATCGGCGCCTTCATCAAGGAATACCTGATCGCCAATCCGGAGATCATGCTCGAGGTCCAGGAGGCGCTGACGACGGAACAGCGCGCCAAGCAGCAGGAAGCGGCGGAAAGCGCGATCACCGAGAACAACAAGGCGATCTTCAATTCCGACTACGACATGGTGCTCGGCAATCCCAAGGGCGACGTCACCGTTGTCGAGTTCTACGACTACAACTGCGGCTACTGCAAACGCGCGCTTTCCGACATGGACGACATCCTCGCCAAGGACAAGAACGTGCGCTTCGTGCTGAAGGAACTGCCGATCCTCGGACCGGATTCGCTGGCCGCCCACAAGGTGAGCGCCGCCTTCCGCCTGGTCGCTCCGGAGAAATACGGCGACTTCCACCGGGCGCTGCTCGGCGGGGAAGACCGCGCCACGGAGGAGACAGCGCTTGCGGTTGCCGCCAAGCTCGGCGTCTCCGAAAAGGACCTGCGCGCGAAAATGGAAAAGGAGCCGCATGATGCGGCCGTGCGCGAGGCCTACAGCCTTGCCAACGACCTCGGCATCACCGGAACGCCCTCCTACGTCATCGGCAACGAAGCGGTCTTCGGGGCAGTCGGCGCCGAGGAGATCGAGGGCAAGGTCGCCAATATGCGCGAATGCGGCAAGACCGCCTGCTGACAAACCTTCCCATGACTGTGGACAAATCCCGCGGGGGCCCAAAGGGCTTTTCCTCGCGGGACCATCAGTCTATAGGTAACCCTCCATGACCGGACCGGAATCCCTTATGCCATCGACCATTTTCGTGCTGAACGGCCCCAACCTGAATGCGCTGGGCAAGCGCGAGCCGGGTATTTATGGCGGCCAGACCCTGGCCGACATCGAGGCCATGTGCAAGGCAGAAGGCAAGGCGCTCGGATTCGACGTCGATTTCCGCCAGTCGAACCATGAGGGAATGCTGGTCGATTGGCTGCACGAGGCCGGCAACGTCGCCGCGGGCGTGGCAATCAACCCGGCCGCCTATGGCCACACGTCGATCGCGCTTCACGATGCCATCCGCGCCATCGGCATTCCGGTCGTCGAACTGCACCTCTCGAACATCCATGCGCGTGAGGAGTTCCGCCACAAGTCGATGATCGCACCCGCCGTCAAGGGCGTCATCTGCGGCTTCGGCGCCCAGAGTTACATTCTTGCGCTGCATGCGCTAAAGAACCTGACAAATCCGTCGAAATAAAAAGAACACAAGAGGCTCATATTCCATGGCTGACAAGAAACCAGGTATCGACCAGGCGCTGATCCGCGATCTCGCCAACATTCTCAAGGACACCGATCTGACCGAGATCGAAGTCGAGCAGGACGACCTGCGCATTCGCGTTTCGCGCAACGGCACGCCGGTTGCCATGCCGATGGCCATGCCGCAGATGCCGGCTTACCAGATGCCCGCCGCAGCGGCCGCTCCTGCAAACGCCGTTGCCGCTCCTGCCGCCGAGAGCGCCCGTGCATCGAAGAATGCCGTGACCGCACCGATGGTCGGCACTGCCTATCTGTCTCCCGCACCGGGAGCCCGCCCCTTCGTTGAAGTCGGCGCCACGGTCAAGGAAGGCCAGACGATCCTCATCATCGAAGCGATGAAGACAATGAACCAGATCCCGGCTCCGCGCTCGGGCAAGGTCACCGAAATCTTCGTCCAGGACGCAGCCCCCGTCGAATATGGCGAACCGCTGATCGTAATCGAATAAGGCGGCGCGGCGATGATCTCGAAAATTCTCATTGCCAATCGCGGCGAAATCGCCCTTCGCGTGCTTCGTGCCTGCAAGGAACTCGGCATCGCCACGGTCGCCGTTCATTCCACGGCCGACGCCGACGCCATGCATGTGCGCCTCGCCGACGAGAGCGTTTGCATCGGCCCGCCGCCCTCGCGCGATAGCTATCTGAACATTCACCAGATCGTCGCCGCCTGCGAAATCACCGGTGCCGACGCTGTGCATCCAGGCTACGGCTTCCTGTCGGAAAACGCCAAGTTCGCCGAAATCCTTGAAGCGCACGACATCACCTTCATCGGCCCGACGGCGGAACACATCCGCATCATGGGTGACAAGATCACCGCCAAGCAAACGGCGCAGGAACTTGGCATCCCGGTCGTTCCGGGTTCCGACGGCGAAGTAAAGCCGGAAAACGCCCTCGAAGTCGCCCGCAAGATCGGTTTCCCGGTCCTGATCAAGGCGACCGCCGGCGGCGGCGGCCGCGGCATGAAGGTCGCCCGCAGCGAGGCTGACCTCGAGGAAGCCGTTGCGACGGCCCGCACCGAAGCGCTTGCCGCTTTCGGCAACGACGCCGTCTACATGGAGAAGTACCTCTCCAAGCCGCGCCACATCGAAATCCAGATCGTCGGCGACGGCGCCGGCAATGCGGTGCATCTCGGTGAACGCGATTGCTCGCTGCAGCGTCGTCACCAGAAGGTCTGGGAAGAGGCAAACTCCCCGGCGCTCAACGTCGACCAGCGCATGAAGATCGGTCAGGTCTGCGCCGACGCCATGAAGAAGCTGAAGTATCGCGGCGCCGGCACGATCGAATTCCTCTACGAAAACGGCGAGTTCTATTTCATCGAAATGAACACCCGTCTTCAGGTCGAGCATCCGATTACCGAGGCGATCACCGGCATCGACCTGGTGCACGAGCAGATCCGCGTCGCCTCCGGCGGTGGCCTCTCGGTCCGGCAGGAAGACATCGTGTTCTCCGGCCACGCGATCGAGTGCCGCATCAATGCCGAAGACCCGCGCACCTTCGTCCCATCCCCGGGCACGATCACGCATTTCCATGCGCCGGGCGGTCTTGGCGTGCGCGTCGACTCGGGTGCCTATCAGGGCTACCGGATCCCGCCTTACTACGACAGCCTGATCGGCAAGCTGATCGTGCACGGCCGTACCCGCGTCGAATGCATGATGCGTCTGCGCCGCGTGCTTGACGAATTTGTCATCGACGGCATCAAGACGACGCTTCCGCTGTTCCAGGACCTGATCAATAATCAGGACATTGCCAACGGCGACTACGATATCCACTGGCTGGAGAAGCATCTGGCCGCCACGTCCGAGTAAGGACCAGACATTGAAGGGGACGCGCAGCAAGCAGCCCGATATTACGCCGGACATGCTGCTGCGCGCCTATTCGATCGGCCTCTTCCCGATGGCCGATTCGGCTGACGACCCGGAAATCTTCTGGGTCGAGCCGGAAATTCGCGGGGTGATCCCGCTCGCAGGCTTCCACACCTCTCGCAGCCTCGCCAAAACCATCCGCCGAAAGCCCTTCGACATCCGCTTCAACACTGCGTTCGAAGCGGTCATGGACGGCTGCGCTGCCCCTGCTCCCGACCGGCCAACCACCTGGATCAACAACAAGATCCGCACGCTCTACGCGACGCTGCATACGATGGGCTATGCCCACAGCGTCGAGGCGTGGGAAGGCGACCAACTGGTTGGCGGACTTTACGGCGTTTCGCTCGGCTCGGCCTTCTTCGGCGAAAGCATGTTTTCCAGACGCACCGACGCCTCGAAGATCTGCCTCGTCCATCTGGTCGAGCGACTGAAGGCGCGTGGCTTCGAACTGCTCGATACACAGTTCACCACCGAGCACCTGAAGTCGTTTGGTGCCATCGACGTGCCAAAGGCGGAATACGAAGTGCTTCTGGCGAACGCGATGTCGTCGCCCGACCTCGCCTTCTAACCAAGCCAAATCTCAAAGAATGGGAATACGCCGCCGCTCAGCGCTTCTGCGCGGTGTCCGGCGGCGGCAGGTCCGAGGTCGCCTTGCAGGACTGCAGCCAGACGTCATAGACCGGATGCTCGACGGCGTTCAGACCGGGGCTATCGGCAAACATCCAGCCGGTGAAGATGCGGCGGATCTTGCGGTCGAGTGTGATTTCCTCGACCTCGACGAAGGTCGTGATCTTCTGCGCTTCCGTGTCGTCACGGCTGTAGCAGACGCGCGGCGTGACCTGAAGGGCGCCGAACTGCACGGTCTCGCCGATGTAGACGTCGAAAGTGGTTATTCGGCCGGTGATCTTGTCGATACCGGAGAACACGGCGACGGCGTTGGAAAGGCGGGCTGCGTCAACCGCTTCCGCAGATGCCACCAGCGGCAAGGCGGCAAGCAGGGACAAGCCCAAACGCCGTGTTCCTTGGCCGATTGCCTTGCGCAGATCAGAACCTGCCATAGTCGCCTGTCTCCCGCGTATCCTGTTCGTCATCGATGGATTTCAGGCGCTAACCATCAATTGTGGCCGCGCCATGATCGAGGAACCCATTCCGCGGTCCGTCGTCGTCACTGAGAACAGATTGTTCAGGAGCCGGGCGTCCAGGCGTCGTAGTCGCCGGTCACGCGGGGACGCTTGCCGGTGGCGGCAATCGAGCCCTGCGGGCGGTAGGCGTTGGCCGTTCCGGTCGGATTGACGCGGTGCGCCTTCTGCCACTCGCGCGGCGTGTACTTTTCATCAGCCGGAGAAACGTCGGTCCGGTGATGCATCCAGCCGTGCCAGCCGGCCGGAATGGCGGAGGCTTCGGCGTAGCCGTTGTAGATCACCCAGCGGCGGGTGCGGCCTTCAGAATCCTTGCCGCCCTGGTAGTAGACATTACCGAGTTCGTCTTGACCGACCCGTTCACCGTGGCGCCAGGTGTGAAAGCGCGTTCCGATCGTCTGTTCGTTCCACCAGGTGAAAATCTGCAGCAGGAGCTTCATGGATGCCGTCCTTGACCGGCCGTTGGGAAGGCGGCCAGATACCAAAACAATGTTCCCGCTTATGCCCCGCCGCTCAGGGCTTGTCCAGTGATTCCGAGGCGGAGGCGGTCATTTCAACGGCAGGTGAAAGCCGAAGTGGCTGCGCACAAAGCCTAGACGCTCGTAGAAGCGATGCGCATCGGTGCGCACGGCGTTGGACGTGAGCCTTACCTTCTTTGCGCGCTTCTCCCGCGCCTCGCCAATGGCATGGCGCATCATGCGCTCGCCGATCCCACGGCCGCGCATGTCCGCACGCGTCTGGACCGCTTCGACGATCAGGCTGGAGCTTCCACGCCCAGACAGAGACGTGTGCAGCGCGGTTTGAAAAGTGCCGACGACCTGCCCTTCAAGAACCGCGACAAAGAGCGTCTGCAGCGTCGAGGCTTCAATCCGGTCGTAGGCAGCGGCGTAGTCCGCGAAGGCCTCGGGGTCGGTCGTGTCGCCGTGGCCGCCGAGCGGATCATTGGCGAAGAGCGCGACGATCGCTTCGAGGTCCTTACGCTCGGCCTTGCGGATCAAGAGTTCGGTCGCGTCCATGGTTTCCCCGCTCACATCGTTCATCGCCCGCGGATCAAACACCCGGAGGTAACGGCGCGATGACAGAGCCGTGCCTCTCAAGCTTATCCACAGGCATGCGAAACTTCAGGCAATCGGACGGATCGCCTAGCCGAGAAGCGGCTTTTCCAGAGCGATGGCCGGCAGACCGGACGGGTCGTCAACCGGGGTCTCGCCCACTTCGGCAAAGCCGTGCGCGCGATAGAAGGTGAGCGCGTGCAGGTTCTGCGGCTCGACCTCGACGCGCATGCGCTCGGCGTCCGGGAAGCAGGTTTCGAGTTCGGCGAAGATATCGCGGCCGACGCCCTGGCGCTGGAACTTCGGAAGGACATAGAGCTGGTGCAGCACCACCGTCTTGGCTTGCGTGTCGGACATCGCCGCATAGCCCATGCCGCCCAGCTGCCTTCCATCGTCGGCAACAAGAAACTCGGCGTTCTTGCGCGCGAGTCGGGCTTTGAGCGCCGGCAGCGAATGCCAGCGCTCCGTGAGTTCGTTGACCTTCTCGACACCGTAGAAAGTGTCATAGGTCGCGTGCCACGTTTCGATCAGCAGAGCGTGAACCTTCTCCAGGTCGCGCTCGCTTGCCGTGCGCACGAAGAACATCGTTATTCCTCGATGCCGAGCTTGGCCTTGACGAGCGCCTGTACGGCCTGCGGGTTGGCCTTGCCGCCGGTCGCCTTCATCACTTGGCCGACGAACCAGCCAGCGAGCGAAGGCTTGGCCTGCACCTTGGCGACCTGATCCGGGTTGGCGGCGATGATCTCGTCGACGGCCTTCTCGATGGCGCCGGTGTCGGTCACCTGCTTCATGCCGCGCGCTTCAACGATCTCGGCCGGGTCGCCGCCCTCGTTCCAGACGATCTCGAAGAGGTCCTTGGCGATCTTGCCGGAGATGGTCTCGGCCCTGATGAGATCGATGATGCCGCCGAGCTGTGCCGGGGAAACCGGAGTCTCTTCAATGGCTTTGCCGGCTTTGTTCAAGGCACCGAGCAGGTCGTTGATGACCCAATTGGCGGCAATCTTGCCGTCGCGCCCTTCGGCAACCGCCTCGAAATAATCGGCGATCGACTTTTCGGAGACGAGCACCGAGGCGTCATAGACCGAGAGGCCGAGGTCGCGCACGAAGCGCTCCTTCTTGTCGTCGGGCAGTTCCGGCAGGTCGGCCTTCAGCGCCTCGACGAAGGCGTCGTCGAACTCCAGTGGCAGCAGGTCCGGATCCGGGAAGTAGCGGTAGTCGTGCGCGTCTTCCTTGGAGCGCATCGAGCGGGTCTCGCCCTTGTTCGGGTCGAACAGGCGGGTCTCCTGGTCGATGCTGCCACCGTCCTCAAGAATGCCGATCTGGCGGCGTGCCTCGTATTCGATCGCCTGGCCGATGAAGCGGATCGAGTTGACGTTCTTGATTTCGCAGCGCGTGCCGAAGCCCTCGCCCGGACGACGCACGGAAACGTTGACGTCGGCGCGCATCGAGCCTTCGTCCATGTTGCCGTCGCACGTGCCGAGATAGCGCACGATCGAGCGCAGCTTCGTCATGTAGGCCTTGGCCTCATCCGACGAGCGCATGTCCGGCTTGGAGACGATCTCCATCAGCGCCACGCCCGAGCGGTTGAGGTCGACATAGGACATCGACGGATGCTGGTCGTGCATCGACTTGCCGGCATCCTGCTCCAGATGCAGGCGCTCGATGCCGATCTCGACATCCTCGAACTGGCCCTGACGATCCGGGCCGACCGAAATGATGATCTTGCCCTCGCCGACGATCGGATCCTTGAACTGCGAGATCTGATAGCCCTGCGGCAGGTCCGGATAGAAATAGTTCTTGCGGTCGAAGATCGAGCGATTGTTGATCGCGGCCTTGAGGCCGAGACCGGTGCGCACCGCCTGCTTCACGCATTCCTCGTTGATCACGGGCAGCATGCCGGGCATAGCGGCATCGACCAGCGAGACGTTCGCATTCGGCGCATTGCCGAACTCCGTCGATGCGCCCGAGAACAGCTTCGAATTGGAAAGCACCTGGGCATGGACTTCCATGCCGATGATGACTTCCCAGTCGCCAGTGGCGCCGGGGATGAAGCGTTTCGGATCGGGGGTGCGGACGTCGACAATGCTCATATCATGCTCTTCTTTGAAGCCTGAATTCTTGGTTTCTCGGTAGAACAATTGGTCCGCCGGTGCAAGTTGTTCGGCTGGATCAGAAGCGCCATATGCAATCTCATGCGGACGGCGAGCCTCTCTTAACCACCGTTTAGCGCCTATCGGCAAGACTTCGCTCATGTCCATCGGCCCTGCCCTGCTCTCGTTCGCAATTCTCGTCAACTTGGCGGCCTTCGGGCTGTTCTGGTACGACAAGCGAGCGGCGCGCTCCGGCCGACGGCGGATCAGCGAGCGGACCCTGCTCACTCTCGCCTTTTTCGGCGGCAGCCCGGGAGCGATGACGGCGCGCCATATCTTCCGACACAAGACGCGTAAGGAACCCTTTCGCACGCGCCTCGCGTTGATCATCGTCTTGCAAGTGGCGCTGGCGGCCATTGGCACCCTGGCGTTGCAATGACACCTTGACGCGCGAACGACGGCCTTTTAGGAAGGCACCGTTCTATTGGAGTTTTTATGTTCCGTTCTTCGCCTGAGTCCCGGTAAAGCCCGTCCGCGTAATCCGCTTTGATTGCGCGCACGGGCCGGAAACGTCACCCCGCATCTTCAGTAATTTGCGGAACGTTTTCCTGCGTTCATACGAACGCGATTCCGGAACATTCAGACAATGGACATCTCGCGCGCAGAACAGCGCATTCTTCATCATTTGGCCCAGGGCGGCCGCATCGAAATCACCCGCGACGACAAGGCGATCACCGAAATCCGGTGCTTCACCCGTGACGGCTGGGTCTATCCCGGCTTCGACCTCGAACTTTTCCGCAGATTGAAGCGGAAGAAGGCGATTTCATCGTCCGGCGGAAAACCCTACCGCATCACGGAACGCGGGCTGCAGCTCGTGCGCTCCGAACTTAACAACCGCTAGCGGCGAATACGAGCGATACCGGGCATGCCAGCATGCCCGGTATCGTCAGACGCGCACTTTACTTTACGGAAAGTGACTTACGTTGCGTGAGCGCTCGACGGGGCAGCGCATTGCACGCGGTCGCGGCCCGCAGCCTTCGCCTGGTAGAGCGCGCGGTCGGCCGCAAGCAGCAAGCCGTCGAGACCGGTGTCGCGGGTCATGACTTCGGCAGCGCCGATGCTGATGGTGACGTCGATCCTTCCGCCCTGCTCCAGGTCGATATGGAGCGCGCGCACGGCCTCGAGCAGTCGCTCGGCGACCTTGAGCGCATCAGTCGGGGATTGCCGAACCAGCACAACGGCAAACTCTTCTCCGCCAAGCCGACCGACGAGATCCTCAAAACGCAGCGTCCCGCGAACGGCGCCTGCGACCGAGACCAGCACCTGATCGCCGACGGCGTGACCATAGGTGTCATTGATCGCCTTGAAGCGGTCGATGTCGAGCATCATTACCACCGTCCCGCCTTTTCGGGCGACCGGCGCTGCGATCAGCGCGGCCGCGCGCGCCATGAAGGTCGCGCGCGCCAGGCACTGGGTCAGAAAATCATAATCGACCGCATGGGACAGGCGCCCAATCAGCGCCCGTCGTGCGGCATCGACGCTGGCGACCGCCAGCGGGCAGAGCGCAAGAAGGGTCGTCCCCAGCCGGGTGGAGGTGAGCGTCTCCTCGGCAACGCCGCTGACGCCGAGATGCAGGGCGCCGGAGGCAACGGCAATCTGCGTCAACACACAGACGATCGCCGTCAGGATCGTCACCGGGAACAAGCCATAGCTGAGCGCGCACCACAAGAGTGCCGGCACCGGGAAAGCGAAAGCGCCTGGGCCGCCGATGACGAGTGCCGCAGCGCAGGACAAGACCAGGGAGACGAACGGCCAGACGGTTGCAGAAGCAGAGGCCGTTGACACCGTCGTTCTCGTGGCACGGGATCGCAAACCGTCTTCAGGAAGCGGCGCTGCCAGGAAAACCGGGAGCAGAACCACATAATTGACCAGCTCGGTGGTGAGCCAGGCGACGAATGCGTCCGCGACGGGTTTGCCGAAGGACAAGTGAACCGCGACCGCTCCGACGAGCGAGGCGCCCATCGCCGCCAGAGAGGAGGCAGCGAACATGTAAAGGACCGAGCGCGCCCGGCGCAGGTGCCGATGCTCCGGCGAAAAGCGGCGATAGAGCAGGAAGCCGATGACGACGCCGACCATGTTGGCCGCATTCAGCGCCGCAGCTTCATAGAGATCCGCGCCGGTCACCAGGTCCGCAAGAACGTAGGCCAATGCCGCCGTCAGCCATCCAGCCGGGCTGGCGATCGACGGTTTTCTGATCAGCAGACCGAGCAGGATCGCATTTGCCGGCCAGATCGAAGCCAGCATGCCGACCGGGCGACTCAAGATGCCGAGCACGCAGGCGGTGAAGACGATCACGCCCAGGCCGGCAAGCCAAAACGAATGGTGGAAAGGTCTCAGAACCAACGGTCGCGGAACCGTTTTATCCAGCATCTGCAACAAGCGCCCCCCTTGCGGTGCCCCACCACCACGTCATACCCCATAATATTTCATGGACCTAATGAATGCGGTGTGAATAGGCCAGCCGGCTTTGCGCGTGGCTGCCATGCATGAGGTGGCGGGGTGTCAATGATCCGGGCTTTGCTCCAGAGATTTGCTCAGACCGATGAAGGCAACGTCGCTGTCGAGTTGCGGCGCATAGGCGGTCGACAGCCAACTCACGCCATAGCTGTGATTGCGGAAGAAGCGCACGGCGCGGTCGTTGCGCGCGTGCGTCTTGGTGGTGGCCGCGTCGAATCCGTCCGCAGCAATACGACGCTCGATCTCAGCAAGCAGCAGCCCGCCGAAGCCCCTGCCCTGGAGCTGCGGCTCGATCCACAGATCGGAGATCGCATTGTCGAAGTTCTCGCACGCCACCCAACCGCAGATGGCGCCCTCGCCTTCGACGAGCAAAACGGAAAGCCAGTGATCGAACAGAAAACGGAGAAATGCGGCCTCGGCCACGCGCCGCATCTTTTCGCCATCGGCGAGGCCCGCAATTGCCGACTGCCAGGATCTAAGGCCGATTTCGGCCAGCCGGTCGACGTCGCCGGCGCGGGCATGGCGGATGACGGGCATGACGCGGTCTCCTTCCGCGACAAGAGTGGCTTTCAATGCAACCGAAGAAGAAAGGGCGGTACCTCGTCGGTACCGCCCCTCAAGAGATTACCACCACTTGGTGGGTGTGAAGCGGCCGGCCGCCTGTTCGATCACATGCGCCGTCTTGAACAGCGTCTCTTCCTCGAACGGCTTGCCGATCAGCTGCAGGCCAAGCGGCAGGCCCTTGTGGTCGAGACCGCCGGGAACGGCGATACCGGGAAGGCCGGCCATGTTCACCGTTACCGTGAAGATGTCGTTGAGGTACATCTTGACCGGATCGGATGCCAGATCCTCGTCGGCGATGCCGAAGGCAGACGACGGCGTCGCCGGCGTCAGGATGGCGTCAACGCCGGCGTGGAACGCCAGTTCGAAGTCGCGCTTGATCAGCGTGCGCACCTTCTGTGCTTGCAGATAGTAGGCATCGTAGTAGCCGGCCGAAAGCACGTAGGTGCCGATCATGATGCGGCGCTTGACTTCGTGACCGAAGCCGGCTGCGCGCGTCTTTTCGTACATGTCGACGATGTCCTTGCCGTCGACGCGCAGGCCGTAGCGAACGCCGTCATAGCGGGCAAGGTTCGAGGAGGCCTCGGCCGGAGCGACGATGTAGTAGGCCGGCAGCGCGTATTTCGTGTGCGGCAGGGTGATGTCGACGATCTCGGCACCGGCTTCCTTCAGCCAGGCAATGCCCTGCTGCCAGAGCGCTTCGATCTCTTCCGGCATGCCATCGACGCGGTACTCGCGCGGAATGCCGATCTTCATGCCCTTGATCGACTTGCCGATCGCGGCTTCGTAATCCGGCACCGGCAGATCGACCGAGGTCGTGTCCTTGGCGTCGACGCTTGCCATCGACTTCAGGAGAATCGCGGCATCGCGCACGTCACGGGCGATCGGGCCTGCCTGGTCGAGCGACGAGGCGAAAGCGACGGTGCCCCAGCGCGAGCAGCGACCATAGGTCGGCTTGATGCCGACGGTGCCGGTAAAGGCTGCCGGCTGGCGGATGGAGCCGCCGGTATCGGTGGCGGTCGCGCCGGCGCAGAGATGCGCGGCAACGGCTGCGGCGGAACCACCGGAGGAGCCACCCGGCACGAGATCCAGATTGGAGCCCTTGGCGCGCCACGGGTTCTTGACCGCGCCGTAGTAGGAGGTCTCGTTCGACGAGCCCATGGCGAACTCGTCCATGTTCAGCTTGCCGAGCATGACGGCGCCGTCGCTCCAGAGGTTCTGGGTCACGGTCGATTCGTAGCGCGGCGCGAAACCGTCGAGGATGTGGCTGCAGGCCTGGGTGTGCACGCCTTCGGTGGCGAAGAGGTCCTTGATGCCGAGCGGGATGCCTTCGAGCGCACCGGCCTTGCCGGCGGCGATACGCGCATCCGAGGCCTTGGCCATCTCTCGTGCCTTTTCGGGCGTGACGGCGATGTAGGCGTTGATCGCCTCATTGGCGGCATCGATCGCGCCGAGATAGGCATCGGTCAGTTCGACGGCGGTGATGTCCTTCGCGGCGAGCTTGGTGCGGGCTTCGGCAATCGTCAGGCTGGTAAGGTCGGTCATGGTAAAATCTGGCTTTCGCAATCAGAAACGTCGGGGCGGCTGGCGGGAGATTACTCGACCACCTTCGGAACGAGGAAGAAATTGCGATCGGAATTCGGCGCATTGGCAACGATGTCGTCGGCCTTGTTGCCGTCCGATACGGTGTCCGTCCGCTTCTTCATATCCATCGGCGTGACCGAGGTCATCGGCTCGACGCCATCGACATTCACTTCGGAGAGCTGCTCGACGAAACCGAGGATGCCATTGAGCTCACCCATCATCCGTTCGGCTTCTTCTTCGCTGACGGCGATACGGGCAAGGCGCGCGACGCGCTTCACGGTGGCAAGGTCTACGGACATGATCGTCTCCGGTAACTGGAACTTCCCCCGCTATAATGGCGCAGGGCGAGCCACGCAACGGGGGAATTGCCGGAGGACCGGGCCTCTCGTCAAAAGGCCCGGCGCAACATCAAATCTCGACGACGCCGCCGACGTGCGGCGTCGCCACCTTGGTCGACGCGCTTTCCATGCCGGCAACGAAGGTTTCCGGGGTCTGGTCGATGATCGGGAACGAGCCGTAATGGCAGGGGATGGCTGTCGAGAACTTGAAGAAGCGCTGGCAGGCAAGGGCCGCAACCGCCCCGCCCATGGTGAAACGATCGCCGATCGGCACGATGCCGATCTCCGGCTGATGCAACTCGTTGATCAGCGCCATGTCGGAGAAGATGTCGGTATCACCCATGTGATAGAGCGTCGGCTCGTCCTCGAAATGCAGCACCAGGCCGTTGGCATTGCCGAGCGAGTGCGAGACGCCGTCCTCGGTCAGCTGCGCCGACGAATGCAGCGCGTTGACGAAGGTCGTCGAGAAACTACCGAGATTGATCGTGCCGCCGGTGTTCCCCATTTCCAGCGCCTTGACGCCATGCCGGCCGAGCCAGGCGGCAAGGTCGGCATTGGCAACGACCGTCGCGCCCGTCTCCTTGGCGATCGCAATGGTATCGCCGACATGGTCGCCGTGACCATGGGTCAGGAGAATGTGGGTGAGCCCGGCGGTCGCGTCCCGGCGCTCCTCGTCGCGGAACGCCGGATTGCCGGTAAAGAAGGGGTCGATCAGGATTTTGGACTTTGCCGTTTCGATGTGAAAGGCGGCATGGCCGAGCCATTTGATCTTCATGACGATCTCCCTGATGATTTGTCTGTCGCAACAGCATATGGATCAGACAACTCTCCGCGCAAAGATCGAATCGACAATCCCATGGCAATTCTCACCATCGAAGAACTCGCAGCCCAGCTACAGCCGAACCAGGCGATTGCAGGCCTCGACCTCGGCACGAAAACGATCGGCCTCTCGGTCTCCGATCTCGGTCGCCGCTTTGCGACCCCGCGCGAGGTGATCCGTCGGGTCAAGTTCGGCGTGGACGCGGAGGCGCTGCTGTCGGCAGCGACGAAAGAAAAGATCGCGGCCTTCGTCATCGGCCTGCCCGTCAATATGGACGGCAGCGAGGGGCCGCGCTGTCAGGCGACCCGCGCCTTCGTGCGCAACATGGAACAGAAAACGCCCCTGCCCTTCGTCTTCTGGGATGAACGGCTTTCGACCGTCGCGGCCGAGCGGGTGCTGATCGAGATGGACGTGTCACGACGCAAGCGGGCCGAACGCATCGATTCGGCCGCGGCCTCGTTCATTCTTCAGGGCGCGCTCGACAGGCTGGCGTCGCTGGCAAGAGACGGCCTCTCGGACTGAGGGGCCGCGGCACCGAAGCGGCGACGATACCAGGCGGCGATCTGGCGGCGCTTGCGAAAGCCGATGATGGCGAAAACGATCAGGCTGTCGACGACGATCGCGCGGGCTACGAGCGGCGGAATGGTTTCCGGCGGGATGCCGAGGACGTTTCCGTAGATCTGGAACACCAGATCATGGGTTTGGCGCGTCAGCATAAAGAAGCCGAAGCTCATGTCGTAGTACGACAGGCCGTACCAGGAGCCCAGCAGCAGGATCGGCCCGCCCCAAAGGATCAGAAACCACTTCATGCGGCTCCCCTTTCCGAGATCTGCCGAAAGACAACTGGGTAAATCGCGCGGTCAGCCAGCACGACGGCCACAAGAACCATAGCCGGAACTGCGATATCTAGCGCCAGTCCGGCAAAAAACATCATCATGATGATCATAAGACCAGTTCTCACCGAACCGCTCCATTCCGGAATCCATTAAAATGCCGGATCAATCTCCGCCCTTGCGGCGACCCGCGCAACGTAAACCATTTGTTAAGGTTAATTTTCACAGGGCAGTCCGGTCGCGGATCCTTGAAGGCGGGACACTCCCGTTTGATCGCCGCCTCGTGCCACCAGCGCATTCCGGTCGGCGATGATTTGAGGTAGCGATAGACGTCCCGCACGCAGGCCCTCCCCCATGACCGTCGTCTTTGAAAGCATTCTTCCCGTCTTCCTCCTGGTTCTGCTTGGCTCCTGGCTCAAGCGTTCGACCTTGATCGATCAGGGTCTTTGGCTCGGGCTCGAGCAATTCGGCTACTTCATCCTTTTCCCGTCGCTGTTGTTTTCGACGCTCGCCCAGGCCGATTTTGCCGGATTGAAGGCCGATGCGACGGCGATCGCAACGATCGGAAGCGTCAGTTTGATGTCGGTCTTCGTGCTGCTGTTGTGGCCGATGCTGCGGAACCGCCAGGTATCAGGTGCGTCCTTCACCTCGGTCTTCCAGACGGCGACACGCTGGAATGGGTTCATGGCGCTGGCGATCGCGCAGAAACTCTATGGCCCGATCGGCCTGACACTGACCGCCCTGGTGATGACGCTCGTGATCGTCCCGATCAATCTCTACAATATCGGTGTTCTCGTCTGGTTCGGCGGTGGCAATCGCGACTTCCGCCGCTTCTTCGCCAAGATCGTCACCAATCCGCTGATCGTCGCCTCGGTGCTCGGTATTCTCGTCAACATGATCGGATTGAAGATCTACGGCCCAGTGATGGCCACGATCGATATGCTGGCAAGCGCCTCGCTCAGCCTCGGCCTGGTGATGGTCGGTGCGGGCCTGCGGGCATCCGATGCGCTCAAGCCCAGCAGGACGGCGTTGCTCGCGGTCTTCCTCAAGCTGATCGTGATGCCGGTCTTCATGGTGAGCGCGAGCTACTTGCTCGGCATTCGCGGCGATGCTCTCTTGGTCATCGCGCTCGGCGCGGCCGTGCCGACCGCGATGAACGGCTATCTACTGGCCAAGCAGATGGATGGCGACGCCGAACTCTATGCGGCGGTCGCGACCGTCCAGACGGTCGTTTCGTTCTTCACGATACCGCTGGTCCTCTACCTGACGGCTTACGCCGCAGGGGGCTGACGGCCTATCCCGCAGCGGCCTGACGGCTTACGCCGGACGTCCTGCGGCTCAGGCCGCAGGGGGATAGAGAAGGTCGAGGATGTAGGCGGAATCGAAGCGCGAATCGAGCATGCCGTAGGTCGAGCGCCACCCGGCAGCCAAGCGCGATTCGAGGAAGGCATCGGCAATGCGACCGGCACCGAGACGGTAGAGCTCGGCGGCAGCGGCGGCGAGCGCCAGTTGCTCGACCAGCATGCGGGCCGCACCCTCATCACGCTCGCACAGCGACATGGCCGCGCGCAGCACGTCGATCGTCTTGCGACCGGACGGGCCGAGATCGCGGGCCAGCACGACGAAGAGCTGCTCGAACAGATCCTTGCCCTTGGCGAGAACCCGCAGCACATCCAGCGCCATGACGTTACCGGAGCCTTCCCAGATGGCATTCACAGGCGCTTCGCGGTAGTGGCGCGCCAGTGCCCGCTCTTCCACATAGCCGTTGCCGCCGAGGCACTCCATCGCCTCATAGATCAGAGCCGGCGCGATCTTGCAGGCCCAGTATTTCGCAACCGGCGTCATGATCCGCGCGTAAGCCGCGTCTTCCACGCTGCTGCGCGCCTTGTCGAAGGCTTCGGCCAGGCGGAACGAAAGTGCGCTTGCCGCGGCAACGTCGAGCGCCATGTCGGCGAGCACCCGCGTCATCATCGGCTGGCTGACGAGCGGCTTGCCGAAAACCTTGCGGCCGCGCGTATGATGTACGGCTTCGGCAAGCGAGGCGCGCATCATGCCGGCGGAAGCGAGCGCGCAGTCGAGCCGCGTCAGCGTCACCATGTCGAGGATCGTGCGGAGGCCGGCATCCGGCGCGCCGAGAATGAAACCGAACGTGTCTGAGAACTCGACCTCGGAAGACGCATTGGAGCGGTTGCCGAGCTTGTCCTTCAGCCGCTGGAACCGCAGGCCGTTGGCGCTGCCGTCTTCCAGGAGCCTCGGCACCAGGAAGCAGGCAAGCCCTTCGCGGGTCTGCGCCAGCATGACGAAAGCGTCGCTCATCGGCGCCGACATGAACCACTTGTGGCCATTCAGCCGATAGATGCCCTCGCCCACCCGTTCGGCCGTCGAAGTGTTGGCGCGCACGTCGGTGCCGCCCTGCTTCTCGGTCATGCCCATGCCGACGGTGACGGCCGACTTCTGCATCCACGGACGGTTGGTGGAATCGTACTTTCGCGACAGGATCTTCGGCGCCCACTCCTTCTGCACCGCCGGCGACGCAGTGATCGCTGCCAGCGATGCACTGGTCATCGTCAGCGGGCAGAGATGACCGCATTCGAGCTGCGCCGTCAGATAGAAGCGGATCGCCCGCGTCTTGTGCGACTGGCTGCGCTCGTCCGGCAGATTTTCCCAGGCGGACGCGTGCAGGCCCGAGGACATCGAGCGGCGCATCAGCGCATGCCAGGCCGGGTGGAACTCGACGACATCGAGACGCTCGCCGCGCGGCCCGTGGGTCTTCAGCTTCGGCGGACCTTCGTTCGCCATGCGCGCCAGTTCCTGGGCCTCCGGCGAGGTGACGTAGCGGCCGAGCACGTCGAACTCATCGCGCAGCGTCTTGCTCATGCCCGATGTGATGTCGACCACCAGCGGATCGGAGCGATAGGCGTTGACACCGGACCAGGGCTTGGGCTGGTTGAGCTCGGCGAGTTTCTGTTCAGTCCGGTTCATCTGATTCATGGGCCGGTTCTAGCGCAAGTTTCTCGACCACGGAACGGGGCGAAGAAAAGATAGGATCGCCGTTGCAAGTTTTCTGCGGACTGAACCGCGCAAGCCTTGCCGTGCCGGGGACCAGGTCTTATAGAGCGACCACATTTCCAGAGCGCAAGGGCGGCCCATGATCACTTTCCCGCATCGCCACCTGCTCGGCATCAAGGGGCTCACGGAGCAGGATATCACCTATCTGCTCGATCGCGCCGATGAAGCCGTCCAAATCTCCCGTCAAAGAGAAAAGAAGACGTCCACGCTTCGGGGTCTGACGCAGATCAACCTCTTCTTCGAGGCCTCGACCCGCACGCAATCTTCCTTCGAGCTTGCCGGCAAACGCCTTGGCGCCGACGTGATGAACATGTCGGTCGGCAATTCCTCGGTGAAGAAGGGCGAGACGCTGATCGACACGGCGATGACGCTGAACGCCATGCACCCGGACGTGCTGGTTGTGCGTCACTCCTCGGCCGGTGCCGCAGCCCTTCTCGCACAAAAGGTCTCCTGCTCCGTCGTCAATGCGGGCGACGGCCAGCACGAGCACCCGACACAGGCGCTGCTCGACGCGCTGACGATCCGCCGCGCCAAGGGCAAGCTCTCGCGCATCATCGTGGCGATCTGCGGCGACGTGCTTCACTCGCGCGTTGCGCGCTCCAACATCCTGCTCCTGAACCAGATGGGCGCACGGGTTCGGGTCGTCGCACCGGCGACGCTGCTTCCCTCCGGGATCGCCGACATGGGCGTCGAAGTCTACCACTCGATGGCCGAGGGCCTGAAGGATGCCGATGTCGTCATGATGCTGCGCCTGCAGCGCGAGCGCATGGCCGGGTCCTTCGTGCCGTCTGTACGCGAATACTTCCACTACTACGGGCTCGATGCGGAAAAGCTGAAGGCAGCCAAGGCGGATGCGCTTGTCATGCATCCCGGGCCGATGAACCGCGGCGTCGAGATCGCCTCGGAAATCGCCGACGGGCCGCAGAGCGTGATCGAACAGCAGGTCGAGATGGGCGTTGCCGTGCGCATGGCGGTTATGGAAACGCTGCTTCTCTCGCAGAACCAGGGGCCGCGCACATGACCAGACCACTCGTTCTGAAGAACCTTCGCATCGTCGATCCCTCGCGCAATCTCGATGAAGTCGGCACTGTTATCGTCGGCGACGACGGCCTTATCCTTGCTGCCGGTGCCGATGCCCAGAACCAGGGCGCGCCGGATGGCGCCTTCGTCAAGGACTGCGCCGGCCTCACCGCCGTTCCGGGCCTCGTCGATGCCCGCGTCTTCGTCGGCGAACCGGGAAGCGAACACCGCGAGACCTTCGAGTCCGCATCGCGGGCCGCCGCTGCCGGCGGCGTCACCACCTTCATCGCCATGCCGGAGACCGACCCTGTCATCGACGACATCGCGCTCGTCGAATATGTGAAGAAGACGGCGCGCGACAAGGCGCTCGTCAACGTGCATCCGGCCGCAGCGCTGACCAAGGGTCTTGCCGGCGAAGAGATGACCGAGTTCGGTCTGCTTCGCGAAGCGGGTGCTGTCTGCTTCACCAATGGTCGTCGCTCGATTCACGACACGCTGGTCCTGCGCCGCGCCATGACCTATGCGCGCGAATTCGGCGCCGTCATCTCCCTTGAGACGCGCGACAAGTATCTCGGTGCCAACGGCGTCATGCACGAGGGCCTGCTTGCAAGCTGGCTCGGCCTTTCCGGGATCCCGCGCGAAGCGGAGATCATTCCGCTCGAGCGAGACCTGCGCATCGCCGGACTGACGCGTGCCGCCTATCACGCCGCCCAGATCTCGGTTCCCGAATCGGCCGCCGCGATCCGTACCGCACGCGAGCGTGGCGCCAACGTCACCTGCGGCGTGTCGATCAACAATCTCGCGCTCAATGAGAACGACATCGGCGAATACCGGACATTCTTCAAGCTTTCGCCGCCGCTGCGCAGCGAGGACGACCGCGTCGGCATGGCCGAGGCACTGGCCGACGGCACAATCGATATCATCGTCTCCTCGCACGACCCGCAGGACGTCGACACCAAGCGGCTGCCCTTTGCCGATGCTGCCGATGGGGCGATCGGCCTGGAAACGCTGGCCGCGGCCGCGCTTCGCCTGCATCACAGCGGCCAGGTTCCGCTGATGCGCCTGATCGATGCGATGTCGACGCGGCCGGCGGCGATCTTCGGTCTCGACGCCGGTACGCTGAAACCCGGCGCCAAGGCCGATATCACCGTCCTCGATCTCGACGAGCCCTGGGTGCTTTACGAAGAGGCGATCGTTTCTCGCTCCAAGAATACGCCGTTTGAAAATGCGCGCTTTACCGGGCGGGTCGTGCAAACCTATGTTGCCGGCAAGCTGGTGCATTCGGCCTAAGCCGAAAGCGGTCGCGCGGGAGGGGAACCGGTGGATCTATTGTCCTGGCAGCTTGGGCTGCCCTTTACGCTCTTAAGCCTTGCCTTCGGCTATCTCCTTGGCTCGATCCCGTTCGGACTGATCCTGACGCGCATGGCCGGGCTCGGCGACGTGCGCAAGATCGGCTCCGGCAATATCGGCGCGACCAATGTGCTGCGAACCGGCAACAAGAAGCTTGCTGCCGCAACGCTGTTGCTCGATGCCCTGAAAGGCTCCGCCGCAGCGTTCATCGCATCCTACTGGGGCGTCGAGGCGGGAATCGCCGCGGGCTTTGCCGCCTTCATTGGCCATCTCTACCCGGTCTGGCTTGGCTTCAAGGGCGGCAAGGGTGTCGCCACCTATATCGGCGTCCTGCTCGGCCTTGCTCCCCTCATGGTGCTTGCCTTCGCGGTCATCTGGCTCGGCATGGCGAAAATCAGCCGCTACTCCTCATTGTCCGCCCTGGTTGCAACGGCTATCATTCCGGTTCTACTTTACGCGGCAGGCAACGAGAAGGTCGCCCTCCTCTTTACCGCCATGACGGTCATCACTTGGGTGAAGCACCGCGCCAACATTCGGCGGCTGCTCGCCGGCACGGAAAGCAAGATCGGAGACAAGGGATAATGTCTGACGCCAGCGCAGGACGAAACGGAGTGGCGCTGACCGAACGACAGAAGATATCCTGGCTCCGGCTCATTCGCAGCGACAATGTCGGCCCCATCGCCTTCCGCGACCTGATCAACCATTTCGGCACCGCGGAAAATGCGCTCGACGCCTTGCCTGAACTGTCGCGGCGCGGTGGAACCAGGCAGACCTATCGTGTGGCTTCCGTAAGCGAGGTCGAACGGGAACTCGAAGCTGCCCGACGCCATGGCGCTGTCTTCATCGGCATCGGCGAAGCAGCCTACCCCTCGGCACTCAGGCAGATCGACGGTGCTCCCCCTCTGCTCGCGATGAAAGGCGATCTCAGCGCGGCTGGCCGCCCGTCGCTCGGCATTGTCGGCTCGCGCAACGCGTCGGTCAGCGGCGCAAAGTTTGCGGCGATGATTGCGCTCGACGCCGGCCGCGCCGGTTATGTCGTGACCTCTGGCCTCGCGCGCGGCATCGATACGGCCGCCCACCGCGCCAGCCTTGATACCGGCACGATCGCTGCCCTTGCCGGCGGTCTCGACCGTCCCTATCCGCCCGAGAACGTCGGCCTGCTCGAAGAAATCACGGCCGGTCGGGGCCTCGCGATCAGCGAAATGCCTTTCGGCTGGGAGCCACGGGCGCGCGACTTTCCGCGCCGCAACCGCCTGATCGCCGGCATCAGCCTCGGCGTTGCGATCGTCGAGGCCGCGCACCGCTCCGGCTCGCTCATCACCGCGCGCTACGCCGCCGATTTCGGCCGGCTCGTTTTTGCGGTTCCCGGCTCGCCGCTCGATCCGCGCTGCCATGGCACCAACGATCTCCTGAAACAGGGCGCGATCGTCACGACCGGCCCGGATGACGTGATCGAGGCGCTGGCGCCACTCAGCCGGCTGGAGCTGCCGCTGCCGGGCGTGCGGGAACCGGATGGTCAGGCGCGGGCTGGTGTTCCGGTGAGCGCGAGCGACAGAGACCGCGCCGCGGTCAGCACCGCGCTCGGCCCAACGCCGGTCGAGATCGACGATATCGTCCGCCACACCGGGCTTTCGCCGGCTCAGGTCTATCTGCTTCTGCTGGAACTTGATCTGGCCGGTCGGCTTGATCGCCATGCTGGCGGCCTCGTGTCGCTCGCGACGCCCGAATGATGACAAGCCACAGCCACAGGCGGGCACGCCAGCGGGACCAATCACACGTTTCAGATCGCAGATTCAGCGTGTTTCCGCATGGTTCGCCCACTGGCCTCTCTTCGTTATTTTGGGCGAACCCCCTTGACCCCGTTCGAATCCCTGTCCATTTCGGGGCGTCGATATCAGGCGAAGTACGGCGCAAACGGCGCTGACGCCGAACCAGGACCGGTTGTCTCAGAAAATGACGATGAATGTTGTAGTGGTGGAATCGCCTTCCAAGGCAAAGACGATCAACAAGTACCTGGGCCCCGGCTACAAGGTACTGGCTTCGTTTGGTCACGTGCGCGACCTGCCGGCGAAGGACGGTTCGGTCCGTCCGGACGAAGACTTCGAGATGTCCTGGGAAGTCGACAGTGCCTCGGCGAAACGCATGAAGGACATCGCCGACGCGGTCAAATCCGCTGACGGCCTCATTCTCGCAACCGACCCGGATCGCGAAGGTGAAGCGATTTCCTGGCACGTACTTGACCTTCTGAAGAAGAAGAAGGTGCTCGGCGACAAGCCGGTCAAGCGCGTGGCCTTCAACGCCATCACCAAAAAGGCCGTTCTCGAAGCGATCGCTCATCCGCGCGACATCGACACCTCGCTGGTCGACGCTTACCTGGCGCGCCGCGCACTCGACTATCTCGTCGGTTTCAACCTCTCGCCGGTGCTCTGGCGCAAGCTGCCGGGCGCCCGCTCGGCTGGCCGCGTGCAGTCGGTGACGCTGCGCCTCGTCTGCGATCGTGAAAACGAGATCGAGCGCTTCATCTCCGAGGAGTACTGGAATATCTCGGCGCTCTTGAAGACGCCGCGCGGCGACGAGTTCGAGGCGCGTCTCGTTTCGGCCGATGGCAAGCGTCTTGCGCCGAAGGCTGTCGGCAACGGCGAAGAAGCAAATCGTCTCAAGACCCTGCTCGATGGCGCCGCCTATGTGGTCGATAGCATCGAAGCAAAGCCGGTCAAGCGCAACCCGTCGCCGCCTTTCACCACCTCGACACTGCAGCAGGCCGCCTCCTCCAAGCTCGGCTTCTCCGCTTCGCGCACCATGCAGGTCGCGCAGAAGCTCTATGAAGGCGTCGACATCGGCGGCGAGACGGTCGGTTTGATCACCTATATGCGTACCGACGGCGTGCAGATGGCGCCGGAAGCGATCGAAGCCTCGCGCCTTGCGATCGCCAGCCAGTTCGGCGACCGCTATCTACCGGAAAAGCCGCGCTTCTATTCGACCAAGGCGAAGAATGCCCAGGAAGCGCACGAGGCCATCCGCCCGACCGATTTCAACCGGACGCCGGACCAGGTTCGCCGTTTCCTCGATGGCGACATGCTCAGGCTCTACGACCTCGTCTGGAAGCGCGGCATCGCCAGCCAGATGGCATCGGCCGAGATCGAGCGTACGACCGCGGAAATCACTGCGGACAATGGCGGCCAGAAGGCCGGTCTGCGCGCCACCGGCTCGGTCATCCGCTTCGACGGCTTCATCGCTGCCTATACGGATGCCAAGGAAGACGGCGAACAGACTGATGACGGCGACGAGGATGGCCGCCTGCCGGAGATCAATGCGCGCGAAAACCTCGCCAAGCAGAAGATCAATGCCTCGCAGCATTTCACTGAGCCGCCGCCGCGCTATTCCGAAGCAAGCCTGATCAAGAAGATGGAAGAGCTCGGCATCGGCCGTCCCTCCACCTATGCCGCCACCGTCACGACCCTGCTCGATCGCGACTACATCACCAACGACAAGCGCAAGCTCATCCCCCAGGCCAAGGGACGGCTGGTGACGGCGTTCCTGGAAAGCTTCTTCACACGCTATGTCGGCTACGACTTCACCGCGTCGCTCGAAGAAAAACTCGATCAGGTCTCCGCCGGCGAGGTCAACTGGAAAGACGTGCTTCGCGACTTCTGGAAGGATTTCTTCGCCCAGATCGAGGAAACCAAGGAACTGCGCGTCACGAACGTGCTCGACGCGCTGAACGAGGAACTGGCGCCGCTGGTCTTCCCCAAGCGCGAGGACGGCGGCGATCCGCGCATCTGCCAGGTCTGCGGCACCGGCAAACTGTCGCTGAAGCTCGGCAAGTACGGCGCCTTCGTCGGTTGCTCGAACTATCCGGAGTGCAACTTCACCCGCCAGCTTTCCTCCGACAGCAACGGCGAGGAGGCGGCGGTCTCGAACGAACCGCAGGCGCTCGGCAAGGATCCGCATACCGGCGAGGAAATCACGCTCAGGAGCGGCCGCTTCGGCCCCTATGTTCAGCGTGGCGACGGCAAGGAAGCCAAGCGCTCGAGCCTGCCGAAGGGCTGGACGCCGTCGACGATCGACCACGAGAAGGCGGTCGCGCTGCTGTCACTGCCGCGCGATATCGGTGCCCATCCGGAATCCGGCAAGATGATCTCAACCGGGCTTGGCCGCTACGGACCGTTCGTGCTGCACGACGGCACTTATGCCAATCTCGAATCGATCGAGGACGTCTTCTCGATCGGCCTCAATCGCGCCGTCTCGGTTCTCGCCGACAAGCAGTCGAAGGCCGGTGCCGGACGGGGCCGCACCGCTGCCGCGTCGCTCAAGGAACTCGGTGACCATCCCGACGGTGGCCCGATCACCGTTCGTGACGGTCGCTACGGCCCCTACGTCAACTGGGGCAAGGTCAACGCCACCCTGCCGAAGGGCAAGGATCCGCAGTCGGTGACGGTCGAGGAGGCACTTGTGCTGATCTCGGAGCGTGCTGCCAAGGGCGGAACGGCCAAGGGGAAGGCAACCAAGGCCAAGACGACCAAGGCAGCGGCGAAGTCCGAGGACGGCGCCAAGGCGACCAAGGCTAAGGCCAAGGCGCCCGCCAAGAGCAAAACAAAGACGGCCGCCAAGGCCAAGAAGGACTGATCTTGACCAGAATACCGCGCGACCCGACCGAACAGTCCGGCAAGAGAAGCCAGGGCAAGAAGCCTGCTCGCGCGGCAAAGGCGGGATCGGCCCAGCCAAGCGAGCCGATCATCCACGGCGCGGTCCCGCCGCGTGACGTGCTGATGCGCTTCATCGCTGAAAACCCGGACCGCGCCTCCAAGCGCGAAATCGCCAAGGCTTTCGGCCTGAAGGGCGAGACCCGTGTCGAACTCAAGGCCCTGCTGAAGTCGCTGGAAGTCGACGGCCTGGTCGAAAAGAAGCGCAAGTCGCTGGTGCGTCCGGGCGCCCTGCCCCCGGTGACCGTGCTCGACATCACCATCCGTGATGTCGATGGCGAGCTGATCGGCCGCCCGGCCGAATGGCTCGACGACGATGGCGTCGCACCGGCGGTGCTAATCAAGCAATCCGCCGTCGCCAAGGGTAAGGGCAAGGCTCCGGTGGGCGGTCTCGGCGACCGCGTTCTCGCCAAGATCTTCCCGGCCAAGGAACGGGGCGGCCCGGCCTATACGGCGCGCATCATCAAGGTGCTGGACAAGCGCAAGGATGCCGTGCTCGGCGTCTTCCGCTCGACGCCCGGCGGCGGTGGCCGCCTGATGCCGATCGAAAAGCGCGGCGAGGAAATACTTGTTGATCCGGAGTTCACGGGCAACGCTGAGGACGGCGATCTGGTCGAGGTGCAGCTGTCGCGTCTCGGCCGTTACGGTCTGCCGCGCGCGCAGGTGCAGACCGTCATCGGTTCGGTCGCCTCGGAGAAGGCGATCTCGATGATCGCCATCCATGCCCACGGCATTCCCCACGTTTTCCCGGAACGGGTGATCGAGGAGGCGAACGCCGCAGGCCCCGCCACCATGGCGCACCGCGAGGACTGGCGCACGCTGCCGCTGATCACCATCGATCCGACCGACGCCAAGGACCATGACGACGCCGTTTATGCGGAGCCGGATCCGTCCGAGGACAATCCCGGCGGCGTCATCGTCACGGTGGCGATTGCCGACGTCTCCTACTACGTGCGTCCGAAGTCCGCTTTGGACCTTGAAGCGCTGAAGCGGGGCAACTCGGTCTACTTTCCCGATCGGGTCGTGCCGATGCTGCCCGAGCGCATCTCCAACGACCTCTGCTCGCTCAAGGAAGGCGTCGATCGCCCGGCGCTTGCCGTGCGCATGCGCTTCTCCAAGGAAGGCCGGAAGGCCGGCCATACCTTCCATCGCATCATGATGAAGAGTGCGGCAAAGCTCTCCTACCAGCAGGCGCAGGCAGCGATCGACGGCAATCCGGACGACAAGACCGGGCCGATCCTCGAGACGATCCTGAAGCCACTCTGGGAAGGCTATCGCATCCTCACGCGCGGCCGCGACCGGCGCCAGCCGCTTGAGCTCAACATGCCCGAGCGCAAGATCATCCTGAAACCCGACGGTACGGTCGACCGCGTGTTCGTTCCCGAACGCCTCGACGCGCACAAGCTGATCGAGGAAATGATGATCCAGGCGAACGTAGCCGCCGCCGAGACGCTGGAGCAGAAGCGCCAGGTGCTGATCTACCGCGTCCACGACCAGCCCTCGCTTGCCAAGCAGGAAAGCCTGCGCGAATTCCTGGCGACGCTCGACATCTCGCTCGTCAAGGGCGGGAACATGCGCTCGAACCACTTCAACGGCATCCTCGCCAAGGCCGAAGGCAAGCCCTTCGAGACCATGGTCAACGAGATGGTGCTGCGCTCGCAGAGCCAGGCGATCTACAGCCCCGAGAACATCGGGCACTTCGGCCTCAACCTCTTGAAGTACGCGCATTTCACCTCTCCGATCCGGCGCTATGCCGACCTGATCGTGCACCGGGCGCTGGTTGCCTCGCTCGGCCTTGGCGAAGGCGGGCTGACACCGCAGGAAGAGGCCGTACTCGACGACATCGCCGCCGAGATCTCGACTTTCGAGCGCCGTGCCATGGCGGCCGAGCGCGACACGGTCGACCGACTGATCGCGCATCATCTCAACGGTCGCGTCGGGGAGGAATTCGACGGCCGCGTTTCCGGTGTCACCAAGGCGGGACTCTTTGTCACCCTGCCGGCCTATGGCGCCGACGGCTTCGTTCCGATATCAACACTTGGACGCGACTACTTCATCTACGATGAGGCGCATCAGGCGCTTTCCGGCGAGAAGACCGGGCTCGGCTATCGCCTGGGCGATCCGGTACGTGTCAAGCTCGTCGAGGCCGTGCCGCTTGCGGGTGCGCTCCGCTTCGAGATGATCAGCGAAGGACGCAAGATGCCGACGGCAACGCGCTCCTTCCACAAGTCCGGTCGCAGGGATCGCACCGGCGCCCGGAAGAAGCCGGGGACACGGCCGCCGCGCGGCCGGCGATAGGGTCCCGATAGGACAGAGGAATGCACATGAAAGCGGCGTCAGGCGAAACACTTCATCTGGGCGGGTCCAAAAGCGACGAGCGCTCCGTTGGTCTTTCGATGAAGCGCGGCTTTCTCGGCCGCTGTCCAGCGTGCGGCAGCGGCAAGCTGTTTCGCAGCTACCTCAAGTCGGTTGAGACGTGCGCGGCCTGCGGCGAGCGCATGGACCACCACCGCGCCGACGATTTCCCGCCCTATATCGTCGTCACGATCGTCGGCCACCTCGTGCTTGCCGGCTACATGGCGACCGACCTCATCCTTCCGCTTAACAGCTGGCAGCATCTCGCTATCTGGGCACCGATCACCGTCATCAGCTCGCTGGCGCTGCTGCAGCCTGTAAAAGGCGCCGTCATCGGCCTGCAATGGGCGCTGAAGATGCATGGCTTCGGCGGACACGAAGATGCGCCTGAGGACGTGCTGCCCCCGAGAGACGAACGGGCATGAGGCCGGCGCGGGAGACGGGCAACGAGCCCAAGCCTCCGCGTCCCGCGATCATGCGGCCCCGGGATGCCGCTTCGATCATGCTGCTCGATCGAGTTGGCGGCCGCGTGCGTGTGCTTATGGGGCGGCGCCACAGTGCGCACGCCTTCATGCCGGATCTCTATGTGTTCCCCGGCGGACGCCGCGATACCGGCGATCATCGAATTGGCTTCGGCTCCGATCTCCATCCCTCCGTCCTGCGAACGCTGAAGGTGGCCGGCGCGCGCGGACTGTCGGATGCCCGGGCGCGCGCGCTCGCGCTTGCCGCCCTGCGTGAACTTTACGAGGAAGCCGGCATCGCCATAGGCGCGCCGCTTCCTTCGGCCGAAGCTCCCGTTCCCTTTCTTCCCGATCTTGCAAAGTTGCGCTATATGGCTCGGGCCATCACCCCTCCAGGCAACACGAGGCGGTTCGATACGCGCTTCTTCGCCGTGTTCGCCGACGAGGCCGAAATCGATCCCACGCGGTTCCTGGACAGTCGGGAGCTTCAGGATTTGCAGTGGATCGATGTGAACGTTACTCCGTCGCTACGGATACCTGACATCACCGCGGTCATCCTCGCGGACCTCAGGAACGGACTGGACGCCGATCCTTCGCTGCCCTGCGAACGACCGGTTCCACTCTATACCTCGCGCCATGGGCGCTTCGTGCGCACATTGCTCTAAGGATCCGCGTCAGATGTCACAGCCATCGCCCGGTACGGCTGCACCGGTTGAGGAAATTCACTGGCGGTCGCTGATCGCGGCCGTTGCTGCCATCAGCGCGGTCGGCATCGCCATCGGCCTCGGCCTGCCGCTGCTATCCATCATCATGGAGAAGCGCGGAATTTCCTCGACCCTCATCGGCTTGAATTCCGCCATGGCGGGCCTGGCATCGATGGTGGCTGCCCCCTTCACGACGAAGTTCGCCCACCGGCATGGCGTAGCGCCAACGATGCTCTGGGCCGTGCTGATCGCGGCCACCAGCGCGCTCGGCTTCTATTACATCACCAATTTCTGGCTCTGGTTCCCGCTCCGAATCGTCTTCCACGGGGCGATCACCGTCCTCTTCATTCTTTCCGAGTTCTGGATCAACGCGACGGCCCCGCCGAGCAAGCGCGGTTTCGTGCTGGGGATCTACGGCACATTCCTGTCGCTTGGGTTCCTGACCGGCCCGCTGCTGTTTTCGATCCTCGGCAGCGAAGGCCTGCTGCCCTTCCTCGTCGGCGCCGGCGTCATCCTCTTGGCATCCGTGCCGATTTTCCTCGCGCGCGACGAAAGCCCCGTCATCGACGAGAAGCCCGAGCGGCATTTCCTGCGCTACGTCTTCCTCGTGCCCACGGCAACGGCTGCCGTCTTCATATTCGGCGCGGTCGAATCAGGCGGTCTCTCGCTGTTCCTCATCTTCGGGACGCGGTCCGGTTTCAGCGAATCGCAGGCAGCGCTTCTGCTAACGGTCATGGGGGTCGGCAATTTCATCTTCCAGATCCCGGTCGGCATGCTCTCCGACAGGGTCAAAGACCGGCGCACACTGCTCTCGGCAATGACGCTGATCGGTCTTATCGGCGCGCTGTTCCTGCCGCTGTTGGTCGAGAGCTGGTTCCTGATGGCAATCGTGCTGTTGTTCTGGGGCGGCTGTGTCTCCGGCCTCTACACGGTCGGCCTCAGCCACCTGGGCTCACGGCTTCAGGGCGCGGATCTCGCCGCCGCCAACGCGGCCTTCGTGTTTTCCTACGCCGTCGGTACCGTCGCTGGACCGCAGGCGATCGGCGCGGCAATGGACGCCACCGGCAACAACGGTTTTGCCTGGGCGATCGCCGGCTTTTTCGGTCTCTATGTCGCGCTTTCGGTGGTCAGGATCGTTTTGAAACCAAAACGGTCTTGACTTTTCGGCCGCGATTTGTAGTTTCGCGCCAACCTTGCCCGTGGCCCGCAACCGGTTGTCCACGGCTTTCATTGTTACAAAGGCAGGACGACCATGGCAAAAGCCACCACCATCAAGATCAAGCTGCTTTCGACAGCCGACACGGGTTTCTTCTACGTCACGACCAAGAACAGCCGTACGATGACGGAAAAGATGACGAAGACCAAGTACGACCCGGTCGTCAAGAAGCACGTCGAATTCAAGGAAACCAAGATCAAGTAAGATCGCCGGTTTTCGGGAATTGAAGGGCGCCGACCGCAAGGTCAGGCGCCCTTTCCTTTTTAGGCCAATGCCTTGAGCATCTAGCGTAGGCGCTGAGTGAAACGGGTTCCACGCCAGGGGGAGGAAACGGCTCGCCCGCCCCTGCTCTTCCCCCAGAATCAAAACGCCGCCCCGAAGGCGGGACGGCGTGTCGGAAAGGGGGTCGGCTGGCCTCTGACTGCGGCACGAGGATTCCGCGGACGCCAAAAGCCAACCGACCGACCCCACGACCCAGGAGATGCGGCGGACCTGAGCATCATGGGGTAACGAATATCGCAGAAGGCTGGATGCCCCCTCTTTCATGAGCATCACCTGAAAATAAAAAAAAATCAACGAATTCTTAATGCGCGGAGCGGTGCCGCTCGGCGCATGGTTAATTCTGTATCAGACCTGGACAGGCACACTGCATGATCTCTGCTGCCACCCAAACTCCCCGGTAGCAACAGGTGACGCGAGAATACAACTTTGAATGCAGGCCGCAAGAGGCGGGCAAAGAAATTCCCTGGGGTGCTTTGAGGCCAGAAACGCAGGAGGCGCGGCTCAGGCGGCGGCTGCCACCACCCGATTTCGGCCTTCGTGCTTGGCCTGATAGAGCGCCGTATCGGCGCGCTTCAGCAGCGCTTCGGCCGTGTCGCTGCCGGGCCTGAGCGTGGCAATCCCCATGGACGCGGTGACCTTCAGGGGGCCGTCCGCCTGCGGGATCGCAAATGGCAGGCTTTCGATGATCGTGCGCAGACGCTCGGCGACACCGGCCGCCATTTCGGCTGACGTATCCGGCATCACCACGATGAACTCTTCACCGCCGAACCGGCAGGCAAGGTCGGCACCCCGCACCGTCGTGCGGATGCGATTGGCGAATTCCCGCAAGACTTCGTCGCCAACGTCATGGCCGTAGGTGTCGTTAACCTGCTTGAAGCGGTCGATATCGGTCATGCAGATGGACAGCGGCCGACCGCGCGCAGCAGCCCGATCCATCAGCAGTTTCAGGTGCGTGTCGAAATAGCGCCGGTTATGCAGCCCGGTGAGGCCGTCGGTGACGGCAAGCTCGATGGTTTGCTGCACGCTCGACCGCAGCCTGTCATTGCAGTGCTTGCGCCGGATCTGGGTCATCGACCGGGCAATCAGTTCATTGGGATCGACCGGCCGCATCAGATAGTCCGTCACGCCCAGATCGAGCGCGCGGACGACCAACTCGTCGCTGCCCTGCTCGGCGATCAGCAGGATAGGGATGAAACGGGTGCGCTCCAGCGAACGCAACTGCGAGCAGAGCCGCAACGGATCGTAGTCGTCGAAATTCGCATTGACGATGACGAGGTCGAAATTGTTCTCCGCCGCCTCGAACAATGCCGCCTGCGGATCGGAGATGACCGAGACCTCGGCAATCGGCTTGAGGGCGCGCTGCAGCCGCTCCTGCGACGAGCCGCGGCCATCGACGAGCAGGACGTTGCCGGGCTCGTCAGGCCGGTCCGCCCGGCCAACATCTTCAAGCCCGATCGTCTGCGCCGTCTGGGCCCGCAGGCGCAGCTCATCGCTGACGTTCTTCAGCCGCACCAAGCTCTTCACCCGCGACATCAGCTGCAGATCGTTGACGGGCTTCGTCAGGAAATCGTCGGCGCCGGCCTTCAGGCCTCGCACGCGATCAGAAGGCTGGTCAAGCGCGGTGACCATGACAACCGGGATATGTGCCGTCTTCGGGTTCGCCTTCAGCCGCTCGCAGACTTCGAAACCATCGAGACCGGGCATCATGATATCGAGCAGCACCAGGTCGATGGGCGTCTTTTCGCAGAGCGCCAGGGCGGCATAACCGTCATTGGCCGTCAGCACGTCGAAGTACTCGGCAAGCAACCGGGCTTCGAGCAGCTTAACATTGGCCGGAACGTCATCGACAACAAGAATACGCGCAGTCATATCAATTTTCCCGCCGCTCAGGCATCGCCCAGGTAGGTTTTGATCGTCTCAATGAACTTCGGTACGGAGATCGGCTTGGAGACATAGGCTTCGCACCCGCCCTGGCGGATCCGCTCCTCGTCGCCCTTCATCGCAAAGGCGGTCACGGCGATGACCGGGATGACGTGTAGCTCATCGTCTTCCTTCAACCACTTCGTCACTTCCAGACCGGAAACCTCCGGCAGCTGAATGTCCATGAGAATGAGATCGGGCCGATGCTTGCGCGCGAGCTCGAGCGCCTCCATGCCGTTGCGAGTCTGGATCGTCGCATAGCCGGAGGCCTCAATCAGGTCGCGGAAGAGCTTCATGTTCAGCTCGTTGTCCTCAACAATCATCACCTGTTTGGGCATGTCGATCCCTTGCTGTCCATCGTCACCTTGCAAGTCTCCTCAGGACAATTAACGTGCGGAGCCGACGACTCGACCCATTTCCTCAACGTCAGAGATAGGCCTATTTGGTTGAAAAATAGGTAACTCCGCACGTAAAAACCATACGGGGACAAACCATTGAAGAGCGCCGACGAAATCGCCATCGACATTCTCTCCTGGCTTGCCGGCGAGCCTGAGCTTCTGTCCCGCTTTCTGGCGCTGACCGGCACGGACCCAACGGCGTTGCGCAACGCGATTGCCGAACCCGGCTTCATGGGCGGGCTCGTCGCCTTTCTGATGGACCATGAGCCGACCCTGATGGCATTCTGCACGGCGACCGGTACGGCGCCTGAAGACGTCGTGCGCGCCCATATGGCACTTTCCGGCCACGCAGGCTTCGAGGATTGAGGGTGGCAAACGCGCCGACAGTTCACAGCATCACGCTTGGAAACCGCCCGCTGATCGTCAGCGACATCGACGATGTCGTGCTTGAATTCATCAATCCGTTCAAAGCGTTCCTTGGGAGCTGCGGCCATGTCCTCCTGCCCCGATCGTTTCGCCTGACCGGCAACATCATCACCCACGCGGACGAGCAGCCGGTGACGGAGCCAGAGGTCAAGATCCTGCTCGACACCTTCTACGGCTCGCAGGATCGTTGGCAAACGCCCGCCGCCAAGGTCGTCGAGACCCTGGCCGCATTGTCGGAGGAAGCCGATATCGTCTTTCTGACTGCGATGCCGCCGCAGCACGCCGCGGTTCGTCGCGCTCTTCTTGACCGGCTCGGCCTGCCCTATCCGCTGCTTGCGTCCGAAGAGCCGAAGGGGCCGATCGTCCAAAAACTTCACGGCAGCCGCACCGTCCCCCTCGTCTTCATCGACGACATGCTTCGCAACCTGCGATCGGTGAAGGATCACGCGCCGACCTGCCTGCCGATAAACCTCATGGCCGACTCGGAGTTCAAGGCGCTCGCGCCGAAGCTCGACGCCGACATCCGCGCCGTCGCAGACTGGCCGGAGGCAGCCGCAGCCATTCGCGCGCACTTCCGCGGCTAGCCCGGATCGGCTGCCCGTCGGCGCAAATTCAGCCGCGCCGGTGCTGCGCAAGACGCGCCCGGTGATCCTTTTCAACGGCGACAATTGCATTGTGATTTCCAATCGCGCCTCCTTGAGACTCGCTAGAGTAGAGCTTAAGGTCGCAATGTTCAATATTTGTTCCCGATATGCCCGACAGCGCTGCTCACTCTCCAGGCTTCTGCCGCGACTGCCTCAAGGAACAGGCGGCGTCGGTGCGGCGCTGCCTTGCCTGCGGCAGCCCGCGCATTCTGCGGCATGCGGAGCTCCATGACCTGACGCTGGCGCACATCGACTGCGACGCCTTCTATGCCTCGATCGAGAAGCGCGACAACCCGGAGCTTGCCGACAAGCCGGTGATTATCGGCGGCGGCAAGCGCGGCGTGGTCTCCACCGCCTGCTACGTCGCCCGCATTCACGGCGTGCGCTCGGCCATGCCGATGTTCAAGGCGCTGGAAGCCTGCCCCCAGGCCATCGTCATCAAGCCCAATATGGAGAAATACGCCCGCGTCGGCCGCGAGGTACGCACGCTGATGCAGGAACTGACCCCGCTGGTGCAGCCGCTGTCGATCGACGAAGCCTTCCTCGAACTCAGCGGCACGGAGCGACTGCACCACGATCCACCGGCACGCACGCTTGCGCGGCTCGCCCGCCGGATCGAGCAGGAAGTCGGCATCACCGTCTCGGTCGGCCTCTCCTATTGCAAGTTTCTCGCCAAGGTGGCGTCCGACCTTCAAAAGCCGCGCGGCTTTTCCGTCATCGGCCAAGCCGAGGCGCTGGAGTTCCTGCGCGAGAAGCCGGTGACCCTGATCTGGGGCGTCGGCAAGGCCTTTGCCGCCACGCTGGAGCGTGACGGCGTGCGCACGATCGGGCAATTGCAGACCATGGAGGAAGGCGACCTGATGCGGCGCTATGGCACCATGGGGCAGCGGCTCTTTCGCCTATCGCGCGGGCTCGACGAAAGAGCGGTCGAAATCGACGGCGAAGCCAAGAGCGTTTCCGCAGAGACGACGTTCAACGAGGATATCGCGCGCTATGACGACCTGGTCACGCATCTGCGGCGCCTCAGCGAGCAAGTGGCCCACCGGCTGCGAAAGTCAGAACTCGCCGGCCAGACGGTCGTTCTCAAGCTCAAAACCGCCGACTTCAAGATCCGCACCCGCAACCGGCGCCTGGATAGCCCTACCCGCCTTGCCGACCGCATTTTCCGCATCGGCCTGCAACTTCTCGAAAAAGAGGCGGACGGAACGAAGTATCGGCTGATCGGCATCGGCGTCAGCGATCTCTCCGCCCCGGATCTCGCCGATCCGCCCGATCTCGTCGATCCCGCGGCCACCAGGCGCGCTGCGGCCGAGGACGCGATCAACAAGCTGCGCGACAAATTCGGCAAGGCGAGCGTCGAAACCGGCTACACTTTCGGCACCAGAAAACGCGATCCGTGAGACCGCAAGCGTGCTTGCCCGAGCAGGCACGCTTCGCAAAGCGATCACGCAACCTTGATCGACAGCCCACACAGCAGGATGAATTCCTTAAAGATTGAAGGCTAGGTTTGTTCGCCAAGTCACGTGTTGGGTTGAGTGTATGGTATCGCGTTTCGCTCTCACCGCCAGCGTCGTCGCACTGCTTTGGTCGCCGGCTACCGGCTTTGCAGGCAGTCGCGGGCCGCTGCAGATCATCGTCTCGAAAGATCAGCAATCGCTCGTCGTCTATGACGGCGACGCTGTCATTGCGACATCACCGGTCTCGACCGGCAAGGCGGGCCACACGACGCCATCGGGCATCTTTTCTATCCTGGAAAAGCGGCGTCATCACAAGTCGAACATCTATTCGAACGCGCCGATGCCGTTCATGCAGCGGCTCACCTGGTCGGGCATTGCTCTGCATGGCTCCAACCATGTGCCGGACTATCCGGCGTCCCATGGCTGCGTGCGGTTGCCGAGTGAATTTGCTGCCTCGCTCTACAAGTTGACCGAGCGCGGCGTGCACGTGTTGATCTCCGACCGGCAGATAACGCCCTTGGAGGTCAAGAGCGCCCTACTCTTCCGCCCGGCCCCGATCGATCTCCAGCCGCCGCTTTCCGACGTGCCGCTCAGACCGGCGATCAGCCAGGCCGGCGATGCGCCGGTGGAAGTGGCGATGCGGGAGCCGCCCGGCGGCGCCAATTCGGCGCGATCCACCGAGGAGCTGATCCGTATCCTGATCACCCGCAGCGATACCCGCGACACCATGCGCGAGGTTCAGACGTCCCTGGATTTCCTCGGCTACGCGCCGGGCGCGATCGACGGCCATGCCGGGCCGGCGACGATTGCGGCCCTGCGTGCCTTCCAGGCAAGCGAAGGCATCGACGGCGACGGCAAGCTGACACCGGACCTGACCGACAGGCTCCTGCGCAAGGCCGGCCGTACGCCGCCGCAAAACGGCAAGATCCTCGTGCGACAAGGGTTCAAGCCGCTCTTTGAAGCCGGGCTTACGATCGACAAGCCGGAAGAGGCGCTCGGAACGCATTTCCTCCAGTTCCGGCACAATGAAGAAGAAGGTGCCGAAGGCAAATGGTTCGGCGTCTCGCTCGAGAACCACCTGCCCGCCTCGACGAAGAAGCGGCTCGGCATCTCCACGGAGGCCGATCCCTTCGCCTATAACGGCATCCAGCGCACGCTGGCGCGCATGACGATCTCCGACGATGTGCGCAGGCGCGTGGAAGCGTTGCTCGCCGAGGGCTCATCGCTCTCGATTGCCGATGTGGAAAGCGGGTTGGAGACCGGTCAGGGCACCGACTTCATCACCATTACTCGGACACGTCCCGGCGACTGATCTGCGAGACCGGCAGACAAGCACCCGGCGAGCGTCCCGCCGCGGGTCGATAGGTTCCAAGCCGGCTCAATCGCCGCTCCACTGCAATTCAGCGGAGCCCCGCCTCGGATTACACCAGTTCGACGTCGATGACGCCCGGCGCCGAGCGCAATGCTGCAGCGATCTCCGGCGAAATCCGGAACTTCTCGTTCAGTTCAACCTCGATCTCGCGCTGGCCATTGTCCTTGATGACGACGAAGGAGACGAGCCCGTCGCCCTTCGTGTTGAGGTGCGAGGCGATCGACTTCAGCGGCCCGGAATCGCGCACATAGACGCGCAGCGCCTTCTGCAGTTGCAGCGATTCTTCTTCGAGCGACCGCAGCGTCTGGATGCGCAGGCCGATGCCTTCCGGCCGCTCTTCCGCCGCCACGGTCATGACCAGCGACTTGCCGGGCTCGAGCAGGTCTCGATACTGGTGCAGCATCTCGGAGAACAGTACCGCCTCGAACTGGCCGGAGGAATCCGAGAAGGCGATGATTCCCATCTTGTTGCCGGTGCGCGTCTTGCGCTCCTGCTTCGAGGTTACGGTTCCGGCGAGCCTTCCGGCCGTCGCCCCCTTCTTCACAGCGCCGGCGAATTCGCCGAAGGTCTGCACGCGCATCTTGGCGAGCAGCGCATTGTAGGTGTCGAGCGGATGGGCAGACAGATAGAAGCCCAGAACCTGGAACTCACGGTGCAGCTTTTCCGAGGCAAGCCACGGCGTGTAGGTCGGAAGCGCAATGCGCTCCGGCCCGGTGGCCGCCCCTGCGCCGAACATGTCGCTCTGCCCGCTCGTCTTGTTTTCCTGAGCCCGCTGGGCAAACCCGAGAATACGATCGAGCCCGCCGACCAGCTCCGCCCGGTCGTAGCCGAAGCAATCGAAGGCGCCGGCGGCAATCAGGCTTTCAAAAACGCGACGGTTGAGCAGCTTGGGGTCGATCCGGAGGCAGAAGTCTTCGAGGCTTGCGAAGGCCTTGTCGCCTCGAACCTCGACGATGTGCTCGACCGCTGACTCGCCGACGCCCTTGATCGCTGCAAGCGAGTAATAGATGCGGCTTTCGCCCGTCTGGAAGTGCCGGAACGAGGTCTGTACCGACGGGGCGATCACCTCGATGCCCAGACGCTTGGCATCCTGGCGGAAGTCGTTGACCTTTTCGGTGTTGGACATGTCGAGCGTCATCGACGCCGCCAGGAACTCCACCGGATAGTGCGCCTTCATGTAGGCGGTCTGATAGGACACGATGGCGTAGGCTGCCGCGTGCGACTTGTTGAAGCCGTAGTTGGCGAACTTGGCGAGCAGGTCGAAAATGAGGTCGGCCTGCGGCTTCGACACCTCGTTCTTGACGGCGCCGTCGACGAAACGGGCGCGCTGCTTGTCCATCTCCTCCTTGATCTTCTTACCCATGGCGCGGCGCAGAAGGTCGGCCTCGCCGAGCGAATAGCCAGAGAGCACCTGGGCGATCTGCATCACCTGCTCCTGGTAAACGATAACGCCCTGCGTTTCCTTGAGCAGGTGGTCGATCTTCGGATGGATCGACTCGACCTCTTCCTCGCCATGCTTACGGGCGTTATAGACCGGGATGTTCTCCATCGGGCCTGGGCGATAGAGCGCCACGAGTGCGATGATGTCCTCGATGCAGTCGGGCCGCATGCCGATCAGCGCCTTGCGCATACCGGCACTTTCCACCTGGAACACGCCGACCGTTTCGCCGCGCGACAGCATCTCGTAGGTCTTCAGATCATCGAGCGGGATGCTCGCGAGATCGACCTCGATGCCGCGCTGCTTGACGAAATCGACCGCGACCTTCAACACCGTCAGCGTCTTCAGGCCGAGGAAGTCGAACTTGACGAGACCGGCCTGCTCGACCCACTTCATGTTGAACTGGGTGACCGGCATGTCGGAGCGCGGATCGCGATACATCGGCACCAGCTGCGACAACGGCCGGTCGCCGATCACGATACCGGCGGCGTGGGTCGAGGCGTGGCGGTAAAGGCCTTCGATCTTCTGGGCGATATCGAGAAGGCGGGCGACCACCGGCTCCTTCTCGGCCTCTTCCTGCAGGCGCGGCTCCTCCTCGATCGCCTTGGAAAGCGGCGTCGGGTTGGCGGGGTTGTTGGGCACCAGCTTGCAGATCTTGTCGACCTGACCATAGGGCATTTCGAGCACGCGACCGACGTCGCGCAAGGCGGCACGGGCCTGCAGCGAACCGAAGGTGATGATCTGCGCCACCTGTTCGCGACCGTACTTGCGCTGCACGTAGCGGATCACCTCTTCGCGCCGGTCCTGGCAGAAGTCGATGTCGAAGTCGGGCATCGAGACGCGCTCGGGATTGAGGAAGCGTTCGAACAGCAGCGAGAAGCGCATCGGATCGACGTCGGTGATCGTCAGCGCATAGGCGACGAGCGAGCCGGCGCCCGAGCCGCGACCCGGCCCGACGGGGATGTCGTGCTGCTTGGCCCATTTGATGAAGTCGGCAACGATCAGGAAGTAGCCGGGGAACTTCATGCGCTCGATGACGCTCAATTCGAAGGCCAGGCGCTCGCGGTATTCCTCTTGGGTGTAGCCGGGCGCCATACCGAGTCTCGCGAGACGGTCTTCGAGGCCCTCCTCCGCCTGGCGACGCAGTTCGTCCGACTCGGCGCGCTCGGCCTCCTCCGGATCCGCCGTCGCGCCGGTAAAGCGCGGCAGGATCGGCCCACGGGTCTTCAGCATGAAGGAGCAGCGCCGGGCGATCTCGATCGTGTTTTCCAGTGCCTCGGGCAGATCGGCAAACAGCGCGGCCATTTCTTTGCGGCTCTTCAGATAGTGGTCCGGTGTCAGGCGGAACCGGCTGTCGTCCGACACCATGGCGTTGTGCGCTACCGCCATCAGGGCGTCATGCGCCTCATAGTCGGAGGGCGACGGGAAGAAGGCTTCGTTGGTGGCGACAAGCGGAATGTCGAACTTGTAGGCAAGCTCGATCATCCGGCTCTCGTGCCGCCGGTCGTGGCCACCGTGGCGCTGCAGCTCGATATAGAGCCGATCGCCAAAGAGATCATGCAAGGCTTCGAGACGCGCTTCGGCGAGCGCCGTGGAGCCCGCCTTCATGGCGATATCCACCGGGCCACCGGACGCGCCGGTCAGCGCAATCAAGCCCTCGGTGCCGCATTCGCCAAGCCAGGAGCGCGTAATGCGCGTCGCCTGGCTGCCCTCGCCGCTGAGATAGGCACGGCTGACGAGATCGACGAGGCGCGTATAGCCGTCATCGGTGGCGGCGATGAGCACGATCGACGGCAGCTTGGCGAGCTGATGCCCATGGCCGCGCCGATCCCCCTCGGTCTCGTCCTCCATGTCGATCGACAGCTGGCAGCCGGTGATCGGCTGCAGCCCGTCACCGGCTGCCTTCTGCGAGAATTCGAGGGCTGCGAAGAGATTGTTGGTGTCGGCGATCCCGATCGCCGGCTGGTTATCGGCGACCGCCTTGCCGATGACCTTCTTCAGCGGCAGAGCGCCTTCGAGCAAGGAGAAGGCAGAGTGGACGCGCAGATGCACGAACTGCGGATCCGTGCCGAGCGCCTCACTCGATGCTGCCTTGCTGTCGTCTGCCATTGTCGCACCCTGATTCCTGTCCAGTCGGAAGGATATCCCG
The DNA here is from genome assembly GCF_026672675.1 of Ensifer sp. SL37. Lineage (NCBI taxonomy): Bacteria > Pseudomonadati > Pseudomonadota > Alphaproteobacteria > Hyphomicrobiales > Rhizobiaceae > Ensifer > Ensifer sp. SL37. Next base: position 4,026,200 of record NZ_JAPPRN010000006.1, read on the forward strand.
TTTATCGCCCGTCATGTCCAGATTCCCCTGACATGTCGTCCCCCTTATTCAACGGGGATGAGACGCTTTGCGGAGGTGCTTGAGAGAAGATGTTGACGCCCGCCTTCAGAGGCCGAGCGCAATGAAAGAGATGCTTGCGATGAACAGGCTCATCGACGCGAAGGCGGCGAGGTCACGAACAAAATCAGTCATAACATGGCTCCTTTTCCGTTATGTTTTTACTTTGTTCCATTTTTGTTCACGTGTCAAGCAGTGCACAGGCATTCTGTTCACGATGGTTAACATCGCGCCCGAATGCAGGTTAACTGACGACGAAGCCGCTTGAGGAAAGCGCGGCGCCCGCATATCAAGAGGAACGACCACGCGGAGCGCTCCGACATGCTTGCACGCCTGATTCTCCCCTTGCTGATCCTGCTTCCGACCACCGTCTCCGCAGCAGAGACGATAGACCCCGCCCGCATCGTCTCGGCGGCGACCGGCGACTGGAACAAGGACGGGAGCCCAGATCTCGCGCTCATCGTACGCCCCGCCCAAGGCAGCGACGAGGACAACGGCATCTATCTCTATCTCACCGGCGACAACGGCGCGCTGGCATTAAAGTCGGCCATTCCGAACAAGGTCTGGGGTCAGTTCGAACTCGTCGGCCAAGCGCCGTCGATCGAGGCGCTGCCGAGCGGCTCGTTGCTCATCACCAGTCAGAACGATGCCATCGGGCGCGACCGCTGGGAACAGAAGCTGACGGTCGCCTATCGCAACTTCGACTTCGTCGTGGCGGGCTACACCTACTCGTCCTACGATACGCTCGATCCGGACAACACCGCGCAATGCGACCTCAACGTGCTGACGGGCAAGGGCAAATCGAACGACAAGCCAATCACCGCGAAAGGCGAGCTCATCCTTCTCAAGGACTGGAGCGACGATCGCGGGCAGAAGGCGTGCGGCCTGTAATAACCGGGTGATTGTTCTCTATCTGTTCTTTACAGCTTCAGCGGATCGCGACATCCTCCGGCGCGAACGTATGAGGAACAATCATGGCCGCGCTCGAAGCACTCAGAGAATTCATCGTTGAAGCCAAATCAAAAACCTATGTCGGCGGCGGCGGGCAGCGACCGTCGTCACGCCCGGGTTCCCACGACATCGGCTACGAGCGGGATAGCTGGCGCTACTTCGACAGCTATTTCGGCGGGACCGATTTCGCAGGCCAGGAGACCGTGTGGCAGAATGACGAGCCGCACTGGGCGATGAACTACTTCGGCCGGATCATCCGTCCTGACCTCATAAACGGTGAAAAAGCAGGTGTCGTCATCAGGGCGGCGCTTCAGGCGATGTACCGCGACAAGCAGCATTTCCTCGGCGGCACGGAGTTCCGGCACGCCCATGGCTACTACATCGACAACAGCCGCGGCGACACCGCACATTTTTCCGGGCATGAGGTCATCTTCGTCGACGGCGAGGAAGCCTACGAGCTCGACTATCGCGGCGGTCTGATCAGGCGTTGAGGGCAAGGCCCGCAGCAAGTGACGCGCAGCGGTTCGCGAATCTGAAGGATCGCGGCGCGCTTTGGACGCCAAACGCCGCGGATGGCCGGCGAAGCTGGTAATCGCTGTGTCAGACGCACGCATTCATTCAAGAAACGACGTTGCAAGTCACAGCGTGGGGTCAATCGTAACGCAAGGCTTGCACCGGATCGAGGCGCGAGGCGCGCCAGGCCGGAAAGATCGTGGCGAGGAAGGAAAGGGTCAGCGCCATGACGACGACGAGTGCGGTCTCGTCTGCGTTCATATCGGCCGGGAGCTGGTTGAGGAAATAAAGCTCAGGGCTGAATATCGTCGTTCCCGAGATCCAGGAGAAGAACTGTCGGATGGATTCGATGTTGAGGCAGACGACGACGCCGAGCGCCACGCCCGCGACCGTTCCGGCAACGCCGATTGCAGCCCCCGTCATGAAGAAGATGCGCATCACCGAGCCGGAGGTCGCGCCCATGGTCCGCAGGATCGCGATGTCGCTGCCCTTGTCCTTCACCAGCATGATCAGGCCGGAGATGATGTTGAGTGCCGCGACCAGCACGATCAGCGACAGGATCATGAACATCACGTTGCTCTGGACCTCGAGCGTCGAGAAGAAAGTCTTGTTGCGGTCGCGCCAGTCGGTGATGAAGATTTGCCGTCCGGCCGCATCCTCGATCGGCTGGCGCAACTCCTCAACGACATCAGGATGCTCGACGAAGATCTCGATCGACTGGACCAGTCCCTCGGCGTTAAAGAACAGCTGTGCCTCTTCAAGCGGCATGAAGATGATTGTTGAATCATATTCCGACATGCCGATCTCGTAGATCGCCGAGACGGTATAGGCCTTCACACGCGGGTTCATGCCGAGCGGTGTCACGTCGCCGTTGGGCGAGGTCAGCGTGATGGTACCGCCGACCGTTATGCCAAGCTGCTCGGCCATACGCGAACCGATGGCGACGCCAGAGCCGGAGGCAAAGCCGACGAGATCGCCGGACTGGATGTGGTCAGAAACCGACTTCATCTTGCTCAAGTCGTCGGCGCGGATACCGCGCACCAGCGCACCGGTCGAGCTGTCACCGACCCCTTGCGCCAGGACCTGGCCTTCGACCATCGGGATCGCCATGGTGACGCCCTTGACGCCCGAAAATTTGGTCGCCAGTTCCGGATAGTTGTTGAGCGGACCGTCGATCGGCTGGACGATCATGTGGCCGTTGATGCCGAGGATGCGGGAGATGAGCTCGGTGCGGAAGCCGTTCATCACCGCCATGACGATGATCAGCGTCGCCACGCCGAGCATGATGCCGATGAAGGAGAAGCCGGCGATGACAGAGATGAAGGCTTCCTTGCGCCTAGAGCGCAGGTAGCGCCACGCCACCATGCGCTCGAAGGCGGAAAAGGGTCGGCTGGAGGACTTTTCAGGCCGCTCCGCGGCCTGCACCCGATCTTCGGTCACGGCGGTCATCCTGCCTTCCTTCGCCTCGTCACTTCGTTGCAACCAGCTTGTCGATCACCGCTTCGACGATCATCGAGGGCGGTCTAGATTTACGTCGAGAGACTGTAGGTGCGCCAGCGAAAGACAGGCTGACGTGGCGGCGTCCGAGTGGTCGTCGCGTCCGCCCTCCGGCACACTCACTTCATCTCGACGACCCTGCCGTCTTCGATCGTCACCCGCCGATCCATCAGTCCGGCGAGCTCGTGATTGTGCGTCGCGATCAATGCCGCGAGGCCCGACTGCCGTGCCAGCGCTTCCAGCGCCTCGAAGACATAACCGGCGGTCTCCGGATCGAGATTGCCTGTCGGTTCGTCGGCAAGGAGAACGAGTGGCGCGTTGGCAACGGCGCGCGCAATCGCAACGCGCTGCTGCTCGCCGCCGGAAAGTTCCGCCGGGCGGTGATCGGCGCGGTGGCCGATGCGCATATAGTCGAGCAACGCCCCAGCCCGCTCAGCGGCTTCCGCCTTGGGCAGACCGGCGATCAACTGCGGCATCATGATGTTCTCGAGTGCCGAGAACTCAGGCAACAGGTGGTGGAACTGGTAGACGAAACCGATTTCGTTGCGACGGATCGCCGTGCGCCGATCGTCGTTGAGCCCGCCACAGGACACCCCGTTGACCAGCACCTCGCCGCTATCGGGGCGTTCCAGCAGGCCCGCCACATGCAGCAGCGTCGATTTTCCGGTCCCTGACGGCGCGACCAGCGCCACAGTCTCGCCGCTTCTCAGCGTGAAGTCAGCACCCTTGAGGATGGAAAGGAACGTCTCGCCTTCCCCATAGTGTCGTTCGACGCCGGAAAGCTGCAGTGCCACGCGCGCATTCATTGAGGTGATGTCCTTGTCATTCGTAACGCAGGGCCTGCACCGGATCGAGGCGCGAGGCGCGCCAGGCCGGAAAGATCGTGGCGAGGAAGGAAAGGGTCAGCGCCATGACGACGACGAGTGCAGTCTCGTCTGCGTTCATGTCGGCCGGAAGCTGGCTGAGGAAATAAAGCTCTGGGCTAAACAGCGTCGTTCCGGAGATCCAGGAGAAGAACTGTCGGATGGATTCGATGTTGAGGCAGACGACGACGCCGAGCGCCACGCCCGCGACCGTTCCGGCAACGCCGATTGCAGCCCCCGTCATGAAGAAGATGCGCATCACCGAGCCGGAGGTCGCGCCCATGGTCCTTAAGATCGCGATGTCGCTGCCCTTGTCCTTCACCAGCATGATCAGGCCGGAGATGATGTTGAGCGCCGCGACCAGCACGATCAGCGTCAGGATCATGAACATCACGTTGCGCTCCACCTGGAGCGCGGAGAAGAAGGTCTTGTTGCGGTCGCGCCAGTCGGTGATGAAGATCTGCCGTCCGGCCGCATCCTCGATCGGCTGGCGCAACTCCTCGACGACATCTGGATGTTCGACGAAGATCTCGATCGACTGAACCAGTCCCTCGGCGTTGAAGAACAGCTGTGCCTCTTCAAGCGGCATGAAGATGATTGTTGAATCATATTCCGACATGCCGATCTCGTAGATCGCCGAGACGGTATAGGCCTTCACACGCGGGTTCATGCCGAGCGGTGTCACGTCGCCGTTGGGCGAGGTCAGCGTGATGGTACCGCCGACCGTTATGCCAAGCTGCTCGGCCATACGCGAACCGATGGCGACGCCAGAGCCGGAGGCAAAGCCGACGAGATCGCCGGACTGGATGTGGTCAGAAACCGACTTCATCTTGCTCAAGTCGTCGGCGCGGATACCGCGCACCAGCGCACCGGTCGAGCTGTCACCGACCCCTTGCGCCAGGACCTGGCCTTCGACCATCGGGATCGCCATGGTGACGCCCTTGACGCCCGAAAATTTGGTCGCCAGTTCCGGATAATTGTTGAGCGGACCGTCGATCGGCTGGACGATCATGTGGCCGTTGATGCCGAGGATGCGGGAAATGAGTTCGGTGCGGAAGCCGTTCATGACGGCCATGACGATGATCAGCGTCGCCACCCCGAGCATGATGCCGATGAAGGAGAAGCCGGCGATGACAGAGATGAAGGCTT